>JADKGD010000021.1 GCA_016717145.1 Saprospiraceae bacterium
TTTCCACAGAACCTTCAAACGCTATTAGCGAGAGATCAACGGTTAATCTATCACCATGCAAAGCGTTATTTCGTTTTTTATAAATCGCTTCTCGCTGAATGTTCATCCATCATCGTAGTCCAATAATCGCGCTTTCAGGCACAAAATTATTTTCTTCTACTTTTTTTGCCCTTTCTATTGGTTTGAGAAACCCTTTGTGTTGGATGACTTCCACCGTCTTTATGACCATTTTATCCATAATGCCTGCAATTCTGATTAGAAAGACGCATTAAATTATCTTCCATTGAAACATAAAACTGAGACGATCCGAGGTCTCCCTGTCTTCCTGCCCGGCCTCTTAGCTGTCTGTCAACCCTTCTAGAATCATGGCGTTCTGTAGCAACAATAGCCAATCCGCCCGCCTTTTTTACAAGGTCATTAATCTTTATATCTGTGCCCCTTCCCGCCATATTAGTTGCAATAGTAACATTTCCTGCATGACCTGCTTCTGCCACTATTTCAGCTTCTCTTTGATGTTGTTTTGCATTCAGTACATTATGTTTAATTCCTCTTAAATTAAGCATCCTGCTCAATAAGTCAGGGAATTACACAGACGTAGTACCAACAAGCACAATTGGTCCAATGGCAGTCAATTTGCCTATATCATCAATAACTGCATTAGAATTTTTCTCTGGCGGTTTGATAAGCAAGTCATCTCTGTCTTCCTCTTACGATTGGTCTGTTTGTTGGAATCATTACAAGCATCTAATTGTGAATTTACACAATTCACTAGTTACTGTTTCAGCGGTACCTGTCATTCATAGTTTATGATACGTTCTGAAAGTAATTCTGAAGGATTACGGCGTGGCATAATCTCCCCGACATAACTAACTTTGCTTCCAGCGCCTGATGTAACGAATATCTCTTCCCTCCATCATACGTCCAGTCTGCTCATCGACGATTTTTACTTTGTTCATCAATGACTACGTATTCCTGATCTTATCAAATAGGGTATATGCTTTTAAAAGCTGACTTGTGGCATGTAACCTTCTTGATTTAACAGAATATTCCTGGATAAGTGTCTCCTTTTCATCTGTAAGTTTTATGACTTCTTTTGTTTCTCTGCTGGTTAATTCCTGAATTTCCTTTGTTATGTCAGGCAGTACAAACAAATTAGGATCGTTTTCCCCTTTTGACAAATATTCAACTCCCTTTTCAGTGAGTTCGACAGATCTGTTTTTTTCATCAATATTAAAAAACAAAGGAATATCAGCTTGATTCATGTTTTTACTCTGCTCCTGCATATAGTAATTCTCTGTTTTCTGGAGGATCACTTTTATGCCATCTTCACTTAAGTATTTTATAAGTGGACGATACTTTGGTAAAGCCCTGTAGGCTCTGAAAAGTGACAATCCACCTTCACCTTCATTCACGCCTGTATTACCTTCCTTTATATATTTTTTAGCTTCCGTTAAAAAGTCTGTAGCTAGTTTCGTTGTTCATTAAATAACCTTTCTATTTTTTGGGTTTAATTCAATATATTCCTGTTCGTCAAGACCCTAGTGGAACAGGACCCAAATGAAGTGGTGTTCTGGCATCATCTATCAATACGGAATCAACCTCATCTACAATAGCATAATGATGTTTCGTTGCACTAATTCATCAACATCACGTATCATATTGTCTCTAAGATAATCCAAACCAAATTCATTATTTGTACCATAGGTAATGTCACATCTATATGCAACAATCCTTTCCGAGAATGAGGTTTGTATTTATCTATACAATCGATTGTCAGCAATAGGAATTGGAATATAGGTCCTATCCATTCCATCTCTTTTGCTAAATAATCATTTACTGTAATAACATGTACGCCTTCTCCGGATAATCCATTTAAGTAGGCAGGGGGTAGCTACAAGAGTTTACCTTCGCCGGTAGCCATCTCAGCTATCTTACCTTCATGGAGTACGATGCCTCCTGCGAGTTGGACATCGTAATGAAGCATAATTCCAGGTTACATCGCCGCCTGCAGCTTTCCAGCTATTTTTCCAAATAGCCTTTTCACCTGTATACTGACATATTCTTTGTTACCGACAGAAGCCTGTCATGATCTGTGGCGGTAACCTGAAGCTCCGTATTATCTTTAAATCTTCTTGATGTTTCTTTTACAACAGCAAATGCTTCCGGTAAATTAATTTTAGTGCATCTTCCAGATACTTATTCCTTTCTTTTTTAATAGCGTCAATTTCCATTATAGAAAACTTCCTTTTGTATGAAATCAGGCTCAGCATTCCGCTTTCTCATTCAGCGCTTGAATATCACTATCAATATCTTTTAAACTTTCTTTAATTCTTTCTCTGAATTCAGGGTTTTATTTCGTAATTGATCATTTGGAAGTGATTGATATTCATCATAATATTGATTAATCCTACTACGACCTCTGAATATCCTTTAACATCGCGATCATATTTAGAGCCAAATATATTTTTTATAAAATTGAACATTGAATTTATTTTTTATCAGGGTATACTTAAACACAGATGCTATTATAACGCGTGTGCAAAGATATTAAATATATTATTAATGACTATCTCAAAACTATACCAATAGAAATATATTGTCATTTTGGCACATTGAAGTGGTCATATGGCATTTTTGGCAGATTATAATTATAATTTTCATTAAGATCGGCGGCTGCGTTTCACGTAAAAGAAGGGTCCTATTTAGTTGACAATAGGTATTTAAGTTAATAAATCTTCACATATGTTTAATTTCATATTTGTTTTAATAAAGTAAATTTAAAAAAATTATCCTTTAAAGTAAGGCGTTTACATGTTTTTATGTCAAATATTAAAAATTATAAAAACCATATATTCAACAAAATACTACCCAAAGATTTTCATAATATCCTTTATAACTGTAATTTATGTATGTCATTAAAATTAAATATGACCATGCTATGGCATATTTTCTGTTATCAAACACTGTAAAAAAGATTAGGTGGTGATGTACCATGGATGAATTGTAGTCGCAAAGAGGTAAAATGGTCCATACTGTCAGACTGTATTGTAAAAAATCATGAAGATAAAAAGTATGTTTTTCTAGACTTATAAATATTGAATAATATGGTGATCAAAGCCAGTAATGGGCCATATATTTAATCAGATTGTACCACTGATCTGTGCGCCTATATACCTCAGCGTGTAATATAAGCTTGCATTAAATTCAAATTTTCGAAGTATAAATCCACACTATTAAGGAAGGATGATATCTGCACTCCGCCCGCAACGGGTATAAAAATGATGATCAGTGATGTACCAAGAACGCTAAAAAATATAACCCATTCTTTTCCTTTAACCTATACCAAAAATAGGTAAAATCATTAATGGCAATAGCTTAATACCAATACCCAGCCATAAATAATGCCCATGAATTATTTTTTTTGTAAAAAATATAATAAATTGAAAATGTTTAAACGGCAATCATTACCACTTCAAAGTGTAAGTTACCCGCCCTTCCAGTATTACAAGCGGATTGATAAAATAAAGCATCGACCATCGTTGTTCTATTTTTAGCAATGTCAATAATTTAACCATATACCATAACCTATAATCTCCGTAAGAGAAAAAAGTGATTTCATTGCCACAGCTGTGTGCAAAGATTTTCGGTTAGTGCACTGATAGAATAATACAACTGACTTAGTGGCGGATATATGGTGAAATACTCCTTAGAATTGAGTTTAAGGAATATTTCATTGGTTAATCCTGGAATATTTTGACCTACTATTTCACTTGGTAAAATGCCGTAGGGATTTATGCCATTTACAGTTAGGCTGCCATCCCAAAAAAATCGGTAAATGTCAACTGATAAATTTGGAAAAACCGGGATTAAACTAATCCTTACAAGGATGCCAAGTAATATTTGATATTTTAAGCTTATTTTTGTCTTAAATATTATAAGTAAATATGCCCCAAATACTAGAGAATAACAAGGAAAAAGACCTACAAAGTCCTTTTGTCCAAATGATATTGACATCCATAAAACTGTAATTACATATATTGGTAAAAGAAAGTAAGGTTGTTTCGAAAACTTCATTTTTTCACTTTGAATATTTACTTTGAAGCGCATAAACAAACAATATAAGATATCCCATAGCTAACAACAGATGCATGGCAAAAAATTGAGGCATATTATACAGCCAGCCAAGATAAATTGCTGTAAAAAAATAAATGCTTAATAAGCCTTCACAAATAGAAACCCAGTCCAGTTTTTTGGTGATATAAACTGTTTTAATGATCGAATTCGAACGTTTTTTTATGCCAAATTTTGGCGTTCGGACAAATGATGATTTTTTTCCTATAAAGCCTTGAAATACAGCCAAAGAGTTGTGAAAAGCCAGGCCCATAGATAAAGCAAGAAAGACAGGAAACAAGAAGGTAAACTTAAATACCTTTGATCTTATTTTCACGCGGCCAGGCCACTCCTACGTTTGCGACATAATAAACAAGTATTATTGATAATAAGGATATTAAAAAAAAGTGAAAACTTGTATGTATCGATTCCAATGGGTTAAGAAAAAGAGTAATGGAACACTGAAGATACCAAGTATAAATACAAAAACGAAAATAGAGCTGGACAATAAATGCACAGTTGCCTGAACCTTTCTACAAGCTGATTTTCGAATCCCATACACGAGGTAACATTTTTTTGGCAGTCTCGGCTCCACCTTTCATCCATCTGAATTGTTGGGATTTAAGACCGTTGATTTCAGCAGGCAATTCTGCCGGTGCCGTAACATGCTCCAGATATTTGATATGCCAACCTTTCATTTGTGCCCTGTAACTAAGGTCCAGATCTTCGGTTAACGTGTCAGCTTCCCAGCCTCCTGCATCAATAATGCAAGAGGAACGCCATATACCTGCAGTTCCGTTAAACTGAAGCATATAGCCTGCCTGATAACGTCCTTTTTGTTCAACTGTAAAATGTACATTTAACTGAAACGCCTGCAGTTCAGTAAGTAAAGAGTAGCTTTGATTGATGTGCTCCCATCTGGTCTGGACTACACCTATCTTTGGATCATCAAATGATGGAAGTGTCAATCTTAGAAAATTGGGTCTGGGCAGAAAATCTGCATCAAAAATTGCTATAAACTCTCCTTTAGCCATTTTCATACCATCTTTAAGTGCTCCGGCTTTAAACCCTGTTCTTTCATGCCGGTTAAAGTAGTCAATATTGTAACCGGATTTTTTATAATAACTTACTTTTTTCTGTACGATCGTTTTTGTCTCGTCTGTTGAATCATCGAGTATATGAATTTCCATTCTATCTTTCGGGTAGTCCAATTTTATTATATTGTCAATCAATCTTTCAATTACATATTTTTCGTTATATACAGGTAATTGTATGGTGACAACTGAAGTATTTTTCAGAATCTATATTTCGCTTATGTATGACTCGAGGACTAGTTTTTGTATTTAAATATCTAAACAATAAATGCAACTGCATAAGACAAAATAAAGTGACATAAGTCAAAGCAACAATATAAATTGTTAAAAAACCATAACCCACTATTTCCAACATATTTATATCAGTTTAAATATTGTCCATAAAATTTTATGGCCTGCCAGAATAGTACCTTTGATGGTTCCGGATACTTTGGATTTACCAATACGTTTTCGATATCTAACCGTTATTTCTGCTGTCTGCATATGCATTTTAGCCGCCTTGACTTGCATTTCTACTGTCCAGCCAAAAGTTTTGTCACTCATTTGCATTTCCATCAATTTTATATACTTTATTGCCCTGAACGGTCCCAAATCTGTAAAATTGTAGTTGTATATACATTTAATCAGTAATGTTGCCAACCAGTTTCCAAATATTTGTTGGGGCATCATTGCGCCTGCCTCCAAAGTTCCCAATGCCCTTGATCCAATTACCATATCATTATTGTCGAGGATAATTTTGTCAACCAATTCAGTCATGTCTTCCGGGTAATCAGAGTAATCCCCATCTAAAAATACAATAATATCCGGTTTTTTATCAAGGTGACTGACATAGTCCATTCCTTTCAAACAAGCATTGCCATATCCTTTGATAGGCTCAAAAACTACAATAGCTCCATTTTTTTCTGCAACCTGACCAGTATTGTCAGAACTTCCATTATTACAAACTATGATATTCCGCACTAAGTCTTTCGGAATTTCAGATATTACTTTTTGAATGGAATCTTCCTCATTAAATACTGGAATGATTATATCAATAACTGGCTTCAATATGTCATCATTTTATTAATGGGGTAAATATAGTACTTTTGTCCCGTGATAACATTATAGAATGACTATTGGTGTATATCATCAAATAAAAATTTTAGTATATATGGAATAATTCTTTTGTTGCTTCGTTTTAGGTTTATTGTTAATAGAAAATATCATTTAATGTTAGGACGAATATGTTCTTTTACCTTTGTTATATTAATTTTTGTTGTAATTTCTTGTCAGAGGGATGGTTACTATGAAGGAAATGATGTTCAACTTACATTTTCTAACGATACTTTGCGGTTTGATACAGTTTTTTACATCATTAGGGTCATCCACAAGATTTATCAAGATTTTTAACCCTAAGTCAGAACCAATTCTAATCAATGTTACCTTAAAAAATCAGAACAATTCTTTTTTCAGAATCAATGCAGATGGGATAAAAGGGCCAATAATTGAAGATTTGGAAATAAATGCAAAAGACAGTATCTATATCTTTGTTGAAGTTACCATTGATCCTAATCTGCCACTAAATGTATCTCCTTTTATCATTGAAGATCAAATTGAGGTGTCTGTAAACGGTAATATAGCAATAGCTTATCTGGAAGCTTGGGGGCAAAATGCAAATTACATACCGTCCAATAGAAGCGGTGGTACAAGCTCGATCCTAAAAGCAAATTTTGCAGAAGTAATATGGGACGATCCTAAGCCTTAGGTCATTTATGGTATTTTGTATGTAGATAGCTGTACACTAGTGCTTCGGCAGGTGCCAGGATTTACGTACATGGTGGGGTAGTGAGAAATGAGAATTCTATTTATAATGATGGCTTATTGGTATTCTTGAAAAATGGCAAATTGAAAAGCCTTGGTAACGTGGATAAACCGGTAATATTTCAAGGTGACAGACTTGAGGAAGAATACAAAGATGTAAAATCTCAATGGGTAGGCTTATTATTCTGGCAGGAATCTAAAAACAATGTATTGGAACACACTACTATTAAAAATTCAATCATCGGTTTGAGGGCTGATTCGCTTGCTGATGTAAAATTGTTCGGGTGTCAGATAAGTAACACAGGTAGCGGGTATAATAGGAAGACATGCCAGTATACATGGAGAAAATTGTTTGCTTTTTAATAATGGTTCATATGGTATGCAGCTAACTTATGGGGCAATTATTTGTTTAACTATTGTACTGTAGGAAGCTAAGTGAAGGTCAGGATGAAGCAGTCATACTTACGGATTTTTATTGTGAAGATATCCTTTGTTGTAGTCTGAATGGGTGCCTTAAACTAAATAAATTAAATGCTACTTTCAATAACTGCATTTTTTCAGGGTCAGGTTTTGATGAGGTTGGCATAAGCCAAGCTAACGAAAATGATAATGATTTTAATTATTTATTTAACAACTGTGCCTTTCGGGTAAACGATCTGGTCGATCCTAAAAACACACCAGATTTTTTGATCATTGAGATAATTGTATCAATATAAAATCTAATGACAAACTATTTTTATCTGTAAGCAAAGATAATTATCAGTTGGATACTATGTCTGTCGTTTTGGGTAAAGGTAAATTTTTGTCTAATGTTCTTAAAGACATCCTTGGTAAAACTAGAAAGCCAGTCCCTGATATTGGTTGTTTTGAGTTTTAATAATTTTATATCACTTTTATATTCACAATGAATTTGATCTTAGAACTTGAGATTGAAAAATGGTGAATATCACATAATCCTATCTTACCTAACTAATCTTTCTTGTCCCAGATATTGTTTAGACATGAAACTCATATCAGATAAAATTCTTGACTTTTATAGTGACCTTAAATTTGCGGGTAAACTACCTGCAGATATAGTTAATGAATCCATATTATGAAAGTGAAGAAATAAAAGTTTTATGCCATATTTTACCATAAGTACTATAATGATAATAATCCTCGTCGGTTAATTCTGGGTATTAATCCGCAGACTTGGGGCAGGATCAACAGGATTCCTTTCACCGATACAAAACGACTCAATGCCGATTGTGGTATTTTATTTTCAGGTTTCGTAACGCATGAACCATCATCGGTTTTTATTTATGAGATGATAAAAGCATATGGAGGAACTGAATTGTTTTATGGCAAATTTTTTATTTCGTCAGTTTGTCCTTTAGGATTTGTAAAGACCAATAACAATCATAAAGTAGTAAATTATAATTATTATGACGCTATAGATTTACAAATGGCTATGGAAGATTTTATTGTAAACAGCATCAGGAAACAAATAGCATTATGTGGAATGCATGACATTTGTTATTGTTTGGGGACTGGTAAGAATTATGCCCATCTAAACAAGTTGAATAAGACATATAGTTTTTTTGAGCGCGTCATTCCATTAGAGCATCCCAGGTACATTATGCAATATAAATCAAGATCCAAAAGCTTTTTTATTGATCAATATCTTAAGGCATTTAATATATAATTGTAAAATATCTTAAATCAAAACTTAATCTAGGTATCAGATATGAGGTTCTTTTTGGAAGATTTCTATTCTTAAGCGCAGAATAAATGTAGAATTCATACTTTATAATATAAAAAAAGTCCTTCCTGGAAAACCAAGAAGGACCTTTTTTATGTAATCAATAATTGATTATTTCTTAGCTACCATTTCGTAAGCTGATTTAAGCATACCAAGTGCTGAGTCAGCAGCAGTTTTAACTTCAGCTTGCTTTGCAGTCCATGCAGTTACTTTCTCAGTTCCTTGAGTAACAAGACCAGAAAGTTCAGCTATTTGTGCAGCAACATCTCCTTCGATTTTACCAGCAGCAAGACCATCTTTAAGTGCAGTTACACCAGCAGCCTTTTCAGTCCACATAGTAACGAAATCATTTAATTCAGTTTGGATTGGTGCATAAGCATCAACAGTTGCAGCTTTGTAAGCAGCAGTTGCTTCAGCATACTTAGCAGCCATATCAGGTTTAAGAGCTTTAACAGCATCTTCAGATAATGTCATTGCAGCAGCTGCTTCAGTGTAACCTGTCACATCTTTGGTAAGACCTTCTGAAAATCCAGTTACAGCTGCAGTTGCAGCATCCCAGTTAGTTCCTAATTCTTCGATTGCAGCTTTGTGAGCATCAACACCAGACTTACATGAAAATAAAAATAACGGTAGAGCAAATAATAACAACTTCTTCATTCTTTTTAATTTTTAGATTTGAATAATGATGCAAAGGTATATCTGATCAAAATATAGTGTTAGTTTTTTTACGTTTATTTTTTTTATCAAATTTAGTAAAAAATATCTAAATTAATGACAATCAGTAGTATATGTATTAGAAAATACACTATTAGAGCATTGTTAACAATCTTTAACATCGCATATAATAAAATTAAATGCAGGTAAGGGGCACTATTTCCAACTTTAGCCACAAAACGAAAATATTTATCTGATTTTTCATCTCTATAGAAGGTGAATTTTGTTTAAAAAACTAACTTTGCTATCGTTTAATACAAAAATTATCTAAAAACTAAAAACAGACTCTTAATAATGAAGCCTACATTATTGATCCTCGCAGCAGGAATGGGAAGCAGATACGGGAAATTGAAACAAATGGATTCTTTTGGACCCAATGGAGAAACTATTATTGAATATTCAATTTACGATGCCATCAATGCAGGATTTGGAAAAATCGTCTTTATCGTCAGACAATCATTTAAGGATGAGTTTGAACAATACTTCAGAAATAGGTTAGCAGGCAGGATTGAAATGGAATTTGTAGCACAGGAATTGGATATTGTGCCTGGAGGAAGCACATTTAACGAGGAACGACAAAAACCTTGGGGCACTGCCCATGCTATATGGGTTGCCAAACATGTTATAAATGAACCTTTTGGGGTTATAAACGCAGATGATTATTATGGAGTAGCCTCATACAAACAACTTGCAGATTTTTATCTTCCAGTAAAGATGGAATGTCTGATTATTCAGTTTTTGCCTATTTCCTGCGAAATACACTTTCTGAACATGGCACCGTAAACAGAGGCGTTTGTTCCAAAGACAGTGAAGGCAATTTAAGAAAAGTTGTAGAATGTATTAAGATAAAGAGAGATGAAGATGGTTGTATTCGTTTTCCAACTGAAAATGGCTTTCAAACCTTAAGCGAAAAATACATTGGTATCTATGAATATGTGGGGCTTTTTGCCTCTTATTTTGATCATTGCCAAAAACTATTTATTAATTTTCTAAAGGATGAGGGCGAAAAATTGACATCCGAGTTTTATATACCTTCAGTTATTGATGACCTGATAAAAAATGATATTTTAAATGTAAAAGTTATTGAAACAGAATCAGATTGGTTTGGCGTAACTTATCAGGAAGATAAACCTTTTGTCATGGAAAAAATATCAGAACTGATTTCAAATGGCATTTACCCTTCAAATCTTTGGGCTTAGTTAATCTTGAATAGCATGTATTATTTTTTTACTTTTTTAGCCAAAGGGTTAAAATTCAGACAGAGTTGTAACCATTTGGACAAGGATTTGTCGTTTTCGAATCCAACTTCCGTGACAAAACAAAACCTACCATAGCTTTTCCGGTAAATTCCATTGGAATACAATCATTTCGTTCGACTGCTGAATAATAGGCTTCTTCACCTATTCTGCAGAATACAAATTCTTCACCTGATTTTTTATCTAGTGTGTGCCACAACACATCTTGTCATCTACCATAAAACAAATGCCACTAAACATTTTTTTTTTCAGAAAATACTACATTTAAGCGATAAAGTATTTCTCTGATACGTTGGGCAGAATGTTCTTTATAGGCCATATTTTTATAAAAATTGTTTATGTAGGACAAAAGATAAATGCCATTTTAACATGAATGGACTAATTTCATTTGATTACAAATATAGTCTTAATATTGGATTTTAAAATTGTTGTGGTTGTATTTTATGTTAACTATAGTAAAAAATTTCAATAATCTCAAATTTCTCAGAACAAATTTATTGTGGCTAATTTAATGACGATTTATGTATTACAAATCAACATTTTTAAGAAAAAACATAAACAATTTCATATGCGTCCAAAATAGAATAAAATGACATGCTAAAGTTTACCCAATTTGGTTTTACAAAAACTATTCCTTTATTATACGACGATACATGCTATTTTTCCCGTTCCGGATTTCAAGAATATACAATCCTGGTGATAGCGTACTTGTCTCAAGTCGGATACTGCCTTCCGGAAAAGTCTCATTTAGGTCCAATATCTTTCTTCCCAGGTTATCAATAATGGAACTCTCAAAATTGTTGTTACTCCATCCGCCAACAGTAAGATTTACAAAATCATTAAATGGATTTGGAAATACTTCAACTTCCATGTTTTGATATAGGTTTTCTAATCCTACCGGACACAACTCATAGTGAATATCAGGGCTTCCCAGCTCACCTGTTATTACGAAAGGATCTGTTGGAGGAAAAGGTAATGTCCACACACAAACTTTGATGTGTTGTGACATACCATTCATTTGCAGGTTGGATATGTTGGTAGATTGAGAAATATCGATATGGGACAATGAGAAATTCCACGAACAAAAGAGATCTTCTAAAATTGGATGTACAACTGTCAGCGTTTGAAAAGAGTTGTAATAACATTCTAAATGTTTAAGGTAAGGTGCTTCATTTAAGTTTAATGTTTTCAAATGGTTTTGACAGCAATATAAAAACTGTAGCGAAACGTTGTTATCAAATTTTATACTTGTTATCAGGTTATCGTTACAATTAAGGTGAAATAGTGCTGTATCACCTGAAACATCCAGTGTTGTCAGTCTATTGAAATCACAATTAAGGTCAGTTAACTTCAGCATATTGGTTACAGTCAGGCTGTTTATGTCATTTAGTACACAGGTCAACCGATTCAGGTTAGGCGCATTCGTTACATTTAAGTAGGTTAATTTGTTATAAGAACAGTTGATCTCTTTTAATGAATCATTGTTGGATAAAAGAAACGTTTGCAATTCATTCCACTTGCAATCCAGAAACTGCAATTTTGGATTATGACTGACATCAAGCGTAGTCAATTCACCACTGGAGCAATCCAGAAAGGACAAATTGGAAAGGGTAGATAAATCAATGGCCTGAAAATAATTTCCACCACAGTTTAGAAATTCCAGCTCATGATTATTAGCCAGATTTAACGCACTCAGGTTACTCCCATTAATTTCTAATCTTTTCAAAAGAAGCAAATTAGAGAGGTCAATCAAAGATAGTGGGTTATCAGAACAATTCAAATTCTCCAGGAGATTATTGTTTGAGAAATTAACTGTAGTAAGTTGATTTCCCGGAATGTTTAAGTTCTTTAGAAGAACATTGGCGGAAATGTCAAGACTGGTTAAAGCATTCTGCATGCAGTTCAGGTCCAGTAATAACAAATTATTGGTCAGGTAAAGGGTGTCGAGCAGGTTACTTCTGCAGTCAAGGAATTGGACATTTATAAATGCTTCAATACCGGTAAGATCAGCGATGCTATCTTTATCAATGGATAGTGAGTCAATGATGGCTGCTTCATCATAACTTATTTCACCATCGTTGTTTGTATCTATGCTCAAGGTTATTAACCTCTGTTTAAAAAAAGTATCAGGTATTGTTACGATTTGCCCATTCAGACCAGACACCATCAAAAGAAATGATATGAGTGCAATTGGCTTCATCAACTTTTGCCGATTAACCTTTATTTTTTGTTTCGGCAAATCTTCGATTTCATATTGAACCAGGCCGATACCTGATAAAAGGGTAGCACTTCTATGGGGCTTTGTGATCACTTTATGTTATGTATTGTATTTAAGTCCAAATTTAAGTTCATTAATTTGATTTCGGGATTTTTTGGGAAGTTTTGGTTCGCCATATTGTTATTGAATGTAAATTGTAATAAATTTTTGTGGTGTTTTTTTGTGTGTTGTATTTATATTTTGATCAACTTCCTGATAATCACTTCTCCCTTTTTAGTTCTTAAAACAACATAGATCAAACCTGGATTAAATTCCGATAAATTTATGTTCTGGCTAAATATTTCATTTTTCTTAATCATTAGCATACCTGCAGAATTGTAAAGGTCAATGCTTATTATGTTTTTTTTAATATCAATTATTTCTAAAAATGTTGTTTCATGAATAGGATTTGGGTAGAATTGTAGTTGTATTTCATTTTCTAATTCTTCTGTTGCCACTATGGGTCCTTTGCATGGTTCAGGTTCTTCGCAGTAGACATAATGATAATCTTGAAATCCTTTTTCATCAAAATGACAAATTAGAGCATCTCCAAGACCACCAGCAGTCCATGGTATGTAACAATAAAATGGATTTGAAATATTTCCAATCCCTTCTACCCAAATTACTTGTTTACAATCTGGACAATTGATATGTGATAGATAAAATATTTTAGGTGTTTCAATATAAATTTCCGGAGGTAAAGAACAAGGAGAATATTCTGGAAGTTTTGTGATAATACTGTCAATCACCATATTAAATTGATAGTATTGGAAAACACTTTTTATAGTGTCACCAACTGTTAATGAAAAATCGTATATCATTATCTCAGTTGTGTCAGAGTAATAATAAAAAACTTGTTTCTTAATTGTATCTTCTCTGGCAAAAGTATAATATGGATAATTGCAAATATCGCCGTAGTTTATAATTTTTTTATAATTGATATTATTAATAATTGTATCTCCTTCAACTATTAAATGATGATTGCAACTAGCTTCAAACCAGAAATAATGATGCCATTCGCTTTTATCATTTAACATAGTTTTATATTGACTAAACATACATTTAGGTACAATTAATAATATTAAAATAATTGTAATTCTTATATCCGTTCTTAAATGTCTAATCATACGTGTGTACACGGAAGTCTACTTATCTAAGGCAAATATAATCATGAAAATGGATTTGAAAAAGTTTTCTTTACGGAAGCATTTGCACAGTGGCTGATTTCTTTAGATAGACAAAGTTATTTTATTTGGCCACCAATAAACTACTCTACTAATTTGCAGGTTTTTATTCTAAACCTGTGCCTTATCAATACACTTTTGTCCAGACTTGGCTTGATCTGTATAAACTCCTATTAAAAAGAAAAGCAGAAACAACGTGTGTTTGTGAATGGTTACTAACTTCATTGGTCATTTTTTTTTACTTGATAAGTATTAATTGGCTTTCAATTGTTCCTTCAACCCAATGTTTTACCATTGGTTCAATGTTTACATAATCACCCGGAATTAGTGTTTCTTTTATACCATTTTCATTTTCAAAAATCACTTCCCCTTCCATACAAATCAAAAGTGCTGGTGTTTTGGTGATATGTTCTTTTAATTTTCCGCCTTGCAAAATTTGTATGGCAGTTGCATTGCCCAGTTCACTTTTAAAAAGAGAAGTTGCTGAAACTGGTTTTTCTTGTGTGTGTAAATCTTTTATGTTCATTGGAAGTATTGATTAAATGTTAAGAATGAATTTTCTATTTTTTGAAATTGCTTTTCTGCTTCGGTTTCGTCTTTAGCTTCTGAAAGTGCCTTTACCATATCAATGTAGGGCAATAGCCACTTGTGCAGTTCATCGTGTGCTTTGCCTTTCATTGTGCAATTGGAAGTAAGTAAATCGATATTGGATTGCAATTTTTCGGCTAATGATGTATAGTCTTTTTGTTCAACATTAGAGAAAGAAATAATATCATTTTCCATATTGTGAATATGAGTTATCATATTGGCATCAACTTTCCATTTTTCGCCATTGTTTAGTTCTATGCTTTCACTTTCTTCATTGTGTTGATGTTCTTCGTGAGCAAGAGTTTCCGTTTGTTCTTTTGATTTTTCGGTAGAAGTGTTACCACAACTAAAAAGGAACAAACTGAGAACAGGAATTAAAAATTTTAACGTTTTCATATTTTTTTTTTTGTTATTGTGAAATAGGCAATGATTGCAAATACAAGGGTCACGGAAATTCTAAAAATCATTGCACCAATGGTTTTTGTTTCATAAATGCCACCTGAACTGATGTGAATTTTTAGACCGATAAAAGCTGCTATCAGTATGAGTGTTGAAATTCCTAGGAGTGCAACAGTCCATTTTTTGCTTTTAATAAACCCATAAGCAGCAAACAAGTATAGAATGCTACTGATGAAATTAGACCAAACTACAAACAAAACATAATTGCCTTCTTTGGCTCGGATACTAAATAAATCGAATATTACAGATGTGCTTAGGAATAAAGTAAGCAAGCCAAATCCAGCTAAAATCGTTGCTAATGAATAGGGAATTATTTTTTTCATAATTTTATGGTTCCACAATTATTTTTTGAGTTGCTTTTTCATAAGTGGTTTCAATGGTGATGTAATAAATTCCACCATTGTTAAGGTTTTTAATTCTTTTAGAGTAAGTATTTTCTCCAGCTTGTAAGTTTTTAAGGAGCGTATTTTCAATTAATTTTCCACTGGCATCATTAATAGTTAGTTTTACTTCACCATTATTCCTAAGATTAAATTTCACAAGAAATTCACCCTCATTAGGATTTGGAAACACTTGCATTTGCAGAGTTCCAATACTTTGAGTGTTCAATTCGTGAATTTTAACCTTTGAATTTTTTATTACAAATACCTTAAATATTTGACTACTTGCACTACTTTGCAAACCAGTATTTGTAAAAAAGATGTTGGCTGCGGTACTGCTTATACCTCCATAGATATAACCAACCAAAGTAGAGTCATCTGTAAAATCATCCAACTTAAATACTCCGTTATTAAATTGCGGTAATTCTTCAACCGAAATAAATTCAGAACCAGCACCCAAAAGAGATGGCATTTCAATAGGCAATTTATATTCTGCCATGGTGCCACTTGCATCTCTTGTAACTCTAGCAATAGTTTTAACAAAAGGAACATTGTTATCTTGAACTAGTATTCCTAAACTGTCATAATATTGAGCAATACCACCAAAAAATAATGTGTGCATTTCATTATTAGAAGCACTATACAATGGAATATGAGCACAATGGTAATGATTGTAATATTGAGAAAAAGCATTGTTAAAAGTGTGTCCTGTGCTGTCTATGTTTACGCAATTTAAAAATGGCAAATCAACGCCTACCTGAAATACGCCTGAAAATGCTGTTAATCCTTCTTGCCCTGTTGGTAATATTTGAGGCACAACATTGTAATCTCTCCTGTGCAGATTTGTAGCATCAATAATTTCTGGCAGATGATTAACAGAAAGTGTTACACCATTATCGGAGATTGTAAATTTCCTTATAGCGTTAGTATAGATTTGAATAAACCCTGGCCCATGGTCGGGTCCCATTGGGTTGTATCTTCCCATAAATTTTTGCCCGCCAGTAAGATAATATGTGGTATTGATTTTATTGAGATATCCGCCAGTTACCGCAAACATAGTATCCGTTATTTGCCGAAATTTTGATATAAATGATGTTCTGTTTATTACTGCATTTATTACATCAGGAACTCTAACAGCACTAAGATTTGGGTAAGTAATATGGTCGTCAGAAGTATTGCTGTAGCCATATCCACCAATCAAATATAGATAATCACCTTCCTGATAAAATTCCATATTGGTAGAACTTAATTGCTCTTTCAAACTAGTAGGTAGAGATGATAATGGAGCCGACCACTTTTGTTGAGTCACTGGGTCAACCACTATCAATTGATTATTATGTCCAGCCGCATCAAATGCTGCAAAAGGTTGTCTGCGGTGCAAACCATCTAAGCGTCCCCCCAATAATTAACCATTTACCATTATGTTGTCCCCAAGCATAAGCCTGTAAACCGCCTAAATCACTTATATTCATCGGCTCAATAGCAATTTGAAATGGCGCTGTTTGTGCATTGCTTGATGAAGCAAAAGCTAGGAATAGTATTACTATAAATTTAATTTTGTTCATCTTCTATTTATTTTTGATTAAAGTTAAAAGCGATTGAATCATATATTCTCCATTTCTACTTAAATCAAATTTAAAGTTGGCAACTCTCCATTTGAACATCTGTAATCGAAAAGTTCCTATCACGATATGCATTAATTCATCAGCTGTTATTGCATTTGTAAATGCTTTCTTTTGTTGCCCTTCTAATATTATTGGCATTAAGTGTTTCATTTTATACCCATTAATTCCAATATAGTGTTGTTTATGAGTTGACTTTCTTCCAAAAGTCCATCAGAAAATACTGCCACTACGAAATGAGGGTTTTTATTGAAAAATGAAAATTGATTTTGAAAAAGTGCAGTGAATTTTTCTTCGGGATTTTGATCACTGGAAATTGCTTTTGATAACCTTTCGTCCATGCTGTTAACAAGATATTCAAGTAAGGTAATAATTATTTCTTCCTTGCTTTTAAAGTGTCTGTAAATGGCACTTTCAGAAAACTTCATTTCCTTAGCAAGGTTTTTAATTGTTAAGCCACTTACTCCCGAAACAGTAAGTATTTTTCCTGCCGCTTCGATAATTTCAAGTTGTCTATCAGAAATGGTTGTTGTCATTATATGTTTATATTTTTCATTTTAAAAAAGCAAGTCCTAACCAAATCACTGAAACTGTCATAGCAATTGCTCCAATTAAAACTAATGCAGGAGGCAAACCAAAATACACTTCTGTTAATATTCCTAAAGGCATTAATAAGCCTGTTAGTGCTAAATAAGAAATAACTTTAACGTTCTGGAGTTTGTCTCTGAAATGAAGAAGCAGATAACCAATCAGGATGTTTAGAAAGGCAAACAGGTTTCCATGAACGTGAGCCAGCCTGCTTTCAAAATGTTTCCCTACACTGTATGAGTTTACCCATTCTTCTTTACCCGGAGCAAAGTCACGGAGATAAATAAGTAGAAAGCCATATGCCATAAATAGCCCCATTGTCAGGAACCCAATTGCTATGTTGTTTTTACCGTTCATTTTGATTGTATTTATAATGTTAGTGAATATTCACTCACAAAGTTAAATCAATTATATTCACATCTGCAAGTTTATTTTTGAGAATGCGATAAAATATGACGAAAATCATCTGGTATGATGTTTAATTGGCTCTTTTAGGGTTTGCCTTGTGTCAGCTTGGGGGCATAACCCCAATATGCCAATTGCGGTAGGCTAAAAATATTTTTTAAAATGTGCGGTGGGGAAAATTTTAAAACCTTGCGTTCGTTTGAGTATCGGCAAATTGGATGGGTAAGTGTGAAGTTACTACGAAATGGTAACCAAGTTAGTTCGTCCGAAACTTTGGTCGTAAATTGATTTAACCTTACCATTATCATAAGTTGCAAATTTACAATTTTTCAAATGAATAAATGAAATATTTCCCATTATTTCAAATGAAAAAATGCTGAAACACTCAGGGTGTGTTTGCATGCACGGGCATACCTTCACAATCCTTGCCGAACAGGCGATCGCAAACAATTGTCATGGGTAATGCTCAGTGCTATGGAATGCAGCCCAATCAACACTGCCTCGGCTTGATAAACATTAATTTGAAGATGGATGCATTGTTTGAGGAGGTAGGGCAGGGTACTCGTGATCCTGACGCGGCGGCATAAGTTGGCTTCACCTAAAAAAATTGCGCCTTGGAGGTGATTCCACGACGCAATTTTAGAGAGACAATGCTTCAAACAAAGAAAGGGCCGCCGGGATGGGTAGGTTTATCAATGCGTTCATAGCATGTCCGCTGGACACGACGAACGCTTAGTTATTCCTGGCTGGCATTGTTTTGATTAATTATATTGTCAAAGTGTTGTATTGTTTTTTCTGAATTGCTCGTCTTAAACATATCTCTTATTAAATATTGCAAACTGTCTGGAGTTGCCTTTTCTAAATATTCAAGCATTTCTAAAGATGTTGTATAGGAAGCTGTTTGATATTTAACTTTATCCAAATATTCCTTTAATGCATTGTTTAGTATTTCTTCCCCTATAAATTCACTTAAAGTATAGAGGGCAATCGCACCTTTTCCATAAGCAATATATGACTGCTCAGGATTTACCAAATACAGTGGTGCTTCTTTTTCTGTCTCTTCGGCTCTTCCAGATAAGTAACGTATTCGCTGTATATTCAAAAACTTTATCGCACTTTTTTTACCATATTTCTTTTCATAAATTTTGGCAGTAATATACTCTGCCACACTTTCAGTTATCATAATTGCACCCAAGGCATCGGCAGGATTAACTTGATTTCCCCACCATTGATGTGAAAGTTCGTGTGCTGCTACATAAAAGGAAAGGTCAATACCACCTTCTTTTATATTGCTTATATCGTTTATAAACCTGATCTCTGAAATTTGAATACAGTTCCCAGCGGTAGTTGCATAGGTACCTTCTGCCCTTGAAAATTCAATAATTTGAGCCTGTTTGTGTTGGTAAGGCCCAAAAAAATAGGTGTTATAATCTAATGAAGCTTTTAATCCCTCCATCATTTGATGAATATTATAAATGTGTTTAGGATGATAATAAACGCTCAGGTCGACACCTTTATAGTTTTCTTTCAATACTGCATATTCGCCTGAATTAAATCCAAAAACGAATTTAATAGGGTTGCTGGTTTTATAATGAAAGTATCTTCTGCCGTCTTTTATCCATTCATTAATCAAATCCCCCGAAGTAATGGAAATTTGTTTGGGCGATGTGCTAATAATTGCTTCAAAGTTTATAAAGTCGGCATCAATACTTTGGTAATGATTTTCAAAAGTCGCACTGTCGCTTGGTATTTTTTTCTCAGTTTGGGCAAAATATCCTAATCGGGGAAAAATGTCGCTTTTGAGATAAGTTCCATCTTTTAAGATGTTGGAATTTTGTACCAAAAGTGAATTATCTACATTTTTAATTATAAAACTTAATGTAATACTATCGTTGGGTGCTATCCCTTCATCAAGTTTATAAATGAAAAACTTAAAAAGCTTGTCCTCACTAATTAAATCAGCTTTAGTATTAAAAAAAAGCGCTGTTATTTCATCATAACCCGTTTTTATTAATAGGGTATCTATGATTTGTGAGGTTTTGTTGATTAGTGTATATTTCCCATTTGCGGTGAACGAATTCGTCTCTGAGAAAATGTCCAATTTCACATTCAGAGATGTAATCCTTGGTTGTTTTATTGTTTCATATTTGCCATATTTAATTTGAAATTGTTTTATTAATTCAACCTCATTTCGGGGCGACAATAATTTATTCTCAGGTTTATTTTCTTCCTGAAAAAGATAATAACCAAAACAGAAGAACCCCACTATCAAGACAATGGACGTTAATGCCAACTTGCCATTAAAACGGTTTTTTGCGATTTTAAATCTTTCAACGACTGAATTAGTGATTTCTCTTTCCCAAAGCAATAGCGATATAAAAAATAAAAGCACCCCAAAAACGAGCCAATAAAATTTATATAAAATATAGGGAAATAGAGAATGACCATAGCCACTCATATCAGAATATTTAAGAAAAAAATCTGAATTTGGGGTATCATTAAATCTGAATACAAAATCTTCTATTCCTAATGAAGGTAACTGTGAAATACCTAATGTACCTAAAATCAACAGGAACAATCCCAGGTAGGTATTTCTAAAGATGGTTTGAATAAATAAAGAAGCTAAAGCCCAAATTATAAATCCAATCAAATGAATAGCATATAAGTCAACCAGATAATGTCTAATTTCAAAATTGTAATAACCACTATTTATTTGAACTGCAATACCCGTAAATACAATCAAAGAAAGAAGCAATATTTGCATTTTAACCAATGCTAAAAACTTGGAAAATAACAATACCCAATTAGGAATAGCGGTTACGGAAATTAAATCAGAAATACGAGAATGATTTGCCCGATGAACTAAAATTCCCGCGTATAGAAATGTGAGGACTTGAATAAGAAAAGAAAAAAAGAAAACAGGAAAGCCTAGAATCACCCAAGTTACAGGTAGTGTTTTAACATCAATTTGAGGGTTTATTTGCAATAGTATTGCAGCAATAAATATTATACCTACAATTACAATGCTTATAAAACCGCCACTTCTTGTAATAAAAATAAAATCTGTTTGGGATAATTTCCACGATGTTTTAATTTGCTGAAAGAATGAAAAATTAAATGTTGGTTTTACTAAATTTATTTTGATGATACTTCCAAAATTGTCTTTGGTTTGGCTTTCGCCTTTCTTATTTTTCAAACCAAATGACAATGGATTTTGACTAAACGAGAACCAGCGATAAGTTGCAATAAAAATCAAGATGGCTATAAAACACCATACTAATCTATTTAAAAATATTATAGACTGCGATGGCAAAGCAAATGTATTATTTTCTGCTATTGTCCAGTATTTTGTAAAATATTGCACTGCACTTTCGCCAAAAGGGTCTATTAGTAACCCTCCTAAGCCATCAGTATTTGCAACTGCCAATCTTAGGGCAATTTCTTTAAGCAGCCAAAACATAATAACTGAAAGAAAACCAGTATAAATATTTCTGGTAAACAAAACGACCATAAAAACAATAACACCAAATAGCAGTAAGTTGGGAATTAAATAAATAAAATACGTTTGCAGATAAGGAGCTGCATCAAAAGGAAGAAGTTGTGCAGGATTAACAGTTGGTAATTTTGTCCCGAGTATCAAACCCATTTCTACTGAAAAAGCAATGATAGAAATAATCAAAAATGCACTGATAAACTTTGCAAACAGATAGTTGGTTTTAGAAAATGGATAAGTATATAATATGCTGTTAAAGTTGTTTTTAAAATCTTTATAAATAGTATTGCCTATAATGGCGGGCAACAAAAACAAAAGGATTTTATTAAAAAAGTTTGTAAAGCCATAGATGCTCATTGGTGAATTAGCAATATTTTCGGCAGAAGCAGAACCTTCACCAAATGCCCCCGAGGCACCTGCCATCGTAAGTAATGCCATCAAAAATAAAGTTGATAAATAGGCATAAAATGACCAATTCTTTAGCCAGTATTTTAGTTCAAATCTGAGGATGGTGAAATACATTTGATTCAGTTTTTGATGTTATCTTTTAAAGCAATAAAATAAACATCCTCTAAATTTGGTGGTGCTGTTACAAAATTTGATGTCGGTTGTTCATTGGCATAAACACGAATATTGATAGAATTATCTTGGTTGTATTTGGAAGAAAGTACTAAAAATGTTTGCTCCATATTCTCAAGCTTTTCTCTGTTAATATTACTTGTCCAAATTTTATCTTTTATTTCTTTAGTTGCTTCTGATGGTTTTATTTTCTTCAATATTTTGCCCCCGTTCATAATAGCCATATCATTGCACAAATCTTTAATATCATCAACAATATGAGTTGAAAAAATGATAATATTTGAACTGGCTATTTCTCGTAGTACATTTAAAAAGCGGTTTCGTTCTGCGGGGTCTAAACCAGCAGTTGGTTCATCCACAATTATTAATTTTGGGTTGTTGAGCAACAATTGAGCAATGCCAAATCGTTGTTTCATACCGCCCGAATAGCCATCAACATTTTTTTTTCGAACTTCATAAAGATTTGTAATCTCCAATATTTGCTTTATTAAATCATTTCGTTCTTTCCTTGAAGAAATGCCTTTAAGCGTTGCTAAATAATCCAACAAGTCTACTGCAGACATTTTGGGATATACCCCAAACTCTTGTGGTAAGTATCCTAAGACCTTTCTTAAATCCATTGGATTTTTCAAAATATCTATATCTTCAAAAAAAACTGAACCCTCATCTGGATTTTGTAAAGTTGCCAGAGTCCGCATTAGTGTAGATTTACCTGCACCATTCGGTCCAAGCAAACCAAACATACCTTGGTTTATCTCCAAATTAAGGTTGTCCAGAGCTTTTACACCATTAGGATAGGTTTTTGAAAGAGTATTTATTTTTAAAGTCATTTGTTATGGTTGATAACGTTTGATTGTATGACGATTTGGTTTCCACTTTGTTACAATCGGGTTGTTTTTATGCTTGTGACTAACTGTCCTATGCCACGTGTACCTTCTTGGGGCTTAATAGGAAGGGAATATCATGATTGGGGAGGTATTGATAAGCCATGCATAGGATTTATTTTGCCTTGGGCAGATGAAGTACGACAGTGCTTCATAGGAAGGAAGGGCCGGCGCCGAGGTGGGCAGGTTTAACAATGCGTTTATCGCATGTCAGCTGGACACGACGAACGCTTAGTTATTAGCAGGAGTTTTTCTTTTCTTACGCCATTGGGCTACTCCAATAAGAAAAATTATAATTAAAAGTATGCCGACTAAAGCAATTGTTATTGTCTTTCCTAACAGCATACTAAAAAGCAAAGTATCTACTTTTCCGGTTTTTAAATACACCCAATCACTTGCGATTCTTGTAGCCAAATCTGGATTACCTGTTTCCAAAACTATTATTCCATCACCTGTAACCGGATTAATTCTTATTGCAGTATTTATTGGAGGGGTGCTTTTTCCATCATGTCCAAAAATGTCCTCATTATCTTCTATATCAATGTAGAGCATACTACCTAAACCATAAATCTCTTCCCCCATCATATCCCAATGTCCTTCTCTCATTAACTGCAATGTTTCTGGCTTTAATTGTCCCCTGCCAATTGGTTCGCCGTTCTTTCCTTTAACAAAGATTTGAAAAAATGTTTCTAAATCAGCTAATGAAGAATATAATGAAGTTGCTGCTAATGAAGTGTAGTAGTAATGTGGAGCGGTTGTTTTATCAGTGTTGTAGAACTCACATAATCTGTTATTTAATGAATCGTTTAAAATGTAAGTGCTACTGGTCATATTCAGTGGAGTGAATAAATTGGAAGTCATAAATTCGTTAAAGGACTGTCCGCTTGTTTCTTCCGCTATCAATTGTAAAAGCGTAAAACCTCCGCCAGAGTATTTCCAAGCGGAGCCTGGCTCTATTCCTACACGTACTTCACCACTGATTCCACCATCCGCATCTTTTGCCTTAGTAAGTGAAGCCTCAAGAGTTTGGACAGAATCCCGGTTTTCAAAACCGTTATAACCAAGTCCATCAGTTAAACCAGCAGTGTGACTTAGCAATCTTCGAACGCTCACCTGCTCATTATCAAATTCACTTTGAGGCAATTGCCATCTTTTTACATAGTGGCTTACAGGAGTGTCTAAGTCAATTGTTTTCAGTTCAACCAATTTCATTATTCCTACAGCAGAAACGAATTTTGAAAGAGATGAAACTTGAAAAATAGTGTTCCTGTCAACTGGTTTGTTGTGAGAAAAAAAAATCTCTTTATCAACTTGGCCATCCCTCATAATTGCCATGGCGAAGTTTCCTACAAATTCTTTTTGGTAATCTCTTTGACAGCAGTAATAAATGATTCTGAGTCTTTGCTTGTAGTAATTGGGTTGTGCCACCAACCATTTAATAGTCCGTTTAGCACAAGTACAATCCAAACAATTGTCAAAACAAAAGTTGTGATTGCATATTTGATAAATCTCTTCATGTATGCTTATTGTTTTTAATGAAACCACTATTTCTTTGTCGTTGCATGGTTTTGTAAAATTGCTTTAACACGTTTGGCGGGGTTTAAAAAGTTGACCATTTCGGAGTACAAAGCTGTCTGCCAGCACAACACTTGATACGAAGAACAAATATTCATTTATCCGCTGAACAGCCAATTTCTTGTAGGTGCTGTTATTTGATGTTTTTCTATGGTAAGTCATCCCAATCTATTTCTGAATTATCTAAAAGAGATTGCAGAAATTCCCTATTCGGGCTGATTAATGTCCCATAGTCTGTTGCTGACGGAATGTCAACCTCAAACAAGAAATCGCACTCTTTTTCTAATATTTCATATCGTTTATTCCCTTTTACTTTATTCAGGTCTAGATAATAGGGTGGAATGTTATTCATTTGAATTAGTTCAATTCCTCCGTTCCAGTCTGCCATTATTTTTTTAAATTCGTCCGTAGTTAAAATAAAGTCAAACGTCAATGACCTTGCTAATGTTCTGATGTTTACTGAATTGTCTCTGATTGGCAACTTAAATTCCTCCCAGTCAAAACCCATTCCAGTCATATGGTTATGTACCCAAATGTAATTGTAGGTGTCGCTTATTAGAAAGGGTAAAATATTAGTCGTGGCAAAGTCCAGTATTATACGATACCGTCCGGGAGCAGTTTCTCTAATGCAATTTATGTTGTCACGAAAGTCTATTGTCTTCATATTGATGTCGTCCTAAAATAGCACATAAATATGCTATCCACGACACAAATTTATATTATTATCTAAAAGACTACATGTTTTTCTAATTTATTAATAATTAGCATATGGCAA
>JADKGD010000022.1 GCA_016717145.1 Saprospiraceae bacterium
CCCTACTGGGCGGCTGTACGTTAAATCGCTTGTTAGCATCTGGTTGATTGATTTGTTATAGGTTAATCATTCCAACTATTTTGCAACACTATTACGGATTAGGACTCTATAAGCTGACCAAGTATCATTCAAATTTCATTTTAGAATGATTTTGAAGTTGTGTTGCTTCTCTGAAAGTATAACTCTTCCGAAATAAATTCCACTTGTCAAATTAACCAAATCGATATCTATTTCACTTTCATTTTGAGCCGAAGCCTCCTGAATATATTGGCCAAGTTCATTAAATATAATAACTTTAATATTATCCATAGGCTGCAAAAATCGAACTTTTACATTTCCTTGGGTAGGATTAGGATAAACTGATAAATTAAAGTCATTTTCAATTTCGACAACTTCCGTAGTAATAAAATGATAAGGGTCTGATACTCTAGTGCAGTTTGCTGTTCCATTTGTTACCCGATATGAACCTGAAAGGAGTGGACAAAGAGTGTCAGTATTGTATGCAATAATGTCAAAGTTTTCGTTTATCCAATTTCCTGAAACGTCGCTAATCAAACAGTTATTTATGTTTGTAATTATTGGTTTAGGGTTTCCAGCAGCATATACACGAACAGGTAGTATAAACGAAGTTGTGTTCGTAGATGAAACTGTTACCGAAAATTTCAAACTATTTCCAGAATCCTCATAAACTCCAGAATTAAAATTTACAGGAAAATGAACTTTTCCCATAAACTCGTCACTTGCATCAAAACAAGTAAGAGTAAATTTGTCCTCCTCATAAACTTCTATTCTGAAAGATCTTTTTGTTAACACACCAGAAATTGTTTGGTTGATAGGTACAGGAGTGTTACCAAATTTTGGCGTTTGATAAATCATTTGACCAGTTTCATCATAATATTCATAATAAAAATCTGGTTCAGGTTCAACACCACCACATTGTGGTTCCCAAGAATTATTGGTTTGGACTAATGATAAATTACTCATTATTGTGAATGGAGTATTTTTAGTGACTGTTAATTTGATATTGTAATCACCTGTGTTTTGATAATGATGTTTTTGAGGATTGTAAAGTGTACTAGTAGTACCGTCACCGAATTCCCATAAATATGAATTAAAATTATCATCAAATAGTGGTATTATTTTTACACCGTTTGAATCAGAGTGACAGATTACATATCGTTCGCTACTAAGATTAAAGCCATTAGCATTTGTGTCGAAGCCCTGTGATGTCTTTAATCTAAACAGTGGTTGTCCTTGAATTGTAGAACAAAATAGTATTATCTTTAAAGTAATAACTAGATATTTCATTGTATATATTTTTTTGATTATTTATTAAATTCAATCCATTGTTCATATTTTTCACCCGGTGCATTATCAAGTGTATCTAAAAAATATAAAGTAAATTTGCTTTTGGAAAGTTCCAATACATCATATATAGTTGTATCATTATTTTCTATAAAAATTAACTTGTTATCAGTAAAACTATATGGAGCAATAATGTCTTGAAAAGGAAGATTTTGGTTTGAAAAATGTGCATAGATTTTCCCATCATCTTTAATGTCCCAATAACTACCTGAAGTAAAAAGTGTTTCTGATGTATCATTACTTTGTGGGGTAATCTCGATATCAATCTGTTTAGAAATATTCCACTTTCCAATAATAGAAATTTCAGATAAATTGTTATCTTCTTTTGAACAAGCGTTTGCCACAAAAACAATAATAACTAATGTGCTAATAAATTTTAAATTAATCATTTTTAAATATTTTTTTGGCTGACCAGCAGTTCCCACTGTGTGTCCAATATGGACTAAGTATCTTTTTCATTTTGAACTTTGCTATTTTATTTATCTTTATCCTTTGCCTTTGAATGTCTGCTTATTGTGTTTTCATCACAAATCTTAGATTTTCGAAGGACTTTTCCTATATAATCGATGCTAACTATCTTATCTGCGCACCAAATATATATTAAAGATACAAATGTACTCTTTTTTTATACACTTATGTCATTTTTGGCATAACAATGTCATTCAAATATACGATTTGATATCTTCAAAAAACGATAAATATTTATGACCATTCCTGCTTTTACTTTTTGTATAATATGTTGGCCGGCTTCATTGCCGTATGTCCTATGCCACGTTTACCATCTTGGGGCTTGAAAGGATGTGAAAAGTACAATCGACATGGTACTGTCTGTCCTTTTCATGTATTATAACTAAAAGTATGACCCTGCTTTCAGGGCTGTGAAACAGATAACTTTAGCCCATCCAAAGGGCTGATCACATTTGTTAAACTTTGTGTAGTGACATGTGTATAGATCATTGTAGTCTTGACGTCTTTATGGCCTAACAGGTTTTGAATATACGGTAGTTGTACACCCGAATCCAAAAGATGTGTGGCGAAACAATGTCTTAAGGTATGCGGACCTACCCTTTTGGTTATCCCGGCTTTTTTTACCGCTTGGCTGACTACTTTCTGAACACTTCGTTCTGAATATTGAGTTTTTCTATCCTGCCCTTCAAAAAGCCATTGTTGTGGCATATGGGCATCAAAATATTTACGGAGCAATTGTTTTAGTGTTTGACTAAGCATGACCACTCTATCTTTATTCCCTTTACCATTTCGAATGACTACTTGGTTTCTGTCCCACCATACATCATCTACTTTCAATGACAATAGTTCATTGAGGCGTACGCCACATCCATACAAGATAAAAAGCATTGCAATGTGTTTGACATTGGAGACATTTTGTAAAATATGATTGACTTCAATGGTGCTAAGGATGGTCGGGAGATGAAATCCTTTTTTAGGCCTTGAGATATATTCTATTTTAAGATCTTGGCGGAATATGACTTTCTGATAATAATATTTGATGGCATTAATAGCAGTATGTATAGTGCTGGGTGCCATCTTTTTGCCTGATATATGGCTAAGATATTGATTTATTGAATGTTCATCTGCTATTGGAAGACTTTGTAAACCTAGGTATTGAGCAAATTTTATAATCTCAGGAACATAAGTATATATTGTACTCCAACTATTATTGCGTCGGATCATTGCGTCAGTATATTGCCTCAACAGATCATGATACTCACCAGGATGTTTGGCCAGGAGATAGCTCTGTTTTTCTTGATTGCTAAAGTCCTTTTTATGGTATTGCAGCTGCTTCTGCCACAACCTGTTAATTACTTTGGTACCACTTGTAGCATAATGGCTTTGGATGGCACTGATTACATCATTTTTGAAAGGAAGAAGCCATCTTTTAAATTCAGGTTCAAATCTGGCATTGGCAATATCTCTTATAAAATGAACATCTATACCATGACCTTTTAGTTTAACACAAATCATTTCCTTGTACTCAGGGGAATGGTAGATTTCTACTATTTTAGGTTCACAATGGATCAAAATAAGCTCATAAATCCGTGCATATGTCGTCTCGTCCCAAAAAACGAAGTGAAGCTGAAGTTTGACAAGATTTTCTATACTTCCCCTTACACACCAGAGTTTTTGATGTTTATTCCAATAAGCCCCGGACAAGGCGCGGACCATTGATATATCCGTTTCCCGATAGGGCATCCATATCCATAATTTTTGTTGATTGTAGGTTATATTTACGCTATGATGACATGTTTGTTCATTTCTTGATGGGATACGATCCGGAGTAGCTGTAATATCAGGTGCTGTTGATGACACAAGGATATTATTGTGTACTAATAGTTCAGAAGGTACATGTACTTTATCTTTATATACAGTGATGGGAATACCGAGTTGCTTCAAGCGTCCATAAGTTGTCACATCATAGTCAATAAAATAACAACCGTGAGATTTTGTGAACTGGATAAAATCAGCACTTATTATCAATTCGGCTATGTCATTTCTAAATGAAAAAACGAAACCAATTTTTGGCTGATCATGATAATGCAAAGGAAAAACATGGAGCATGATATACATTTTAATTGCAAATAAAGTGAATTATATTAATTATAACAAACTTATTTACAGTATTATACGTTTATAAACGTATGTTACGGTAATATACGTATATTACCGTATTTTACCCTTATTTACTTCTTTTCTTAATGGGCACAACTTAAAAAATACAAGCCTTTATGGACAAATCATCTTTACTACACATCCATAACACCTCCCAAAGACACTGTAGGTTGTGCAAGCAACCCTTTAAAGGAAGGGCCGATAAAATTTTCTGCTCAGCTACCTGCAAAGCGCAATACCATATCAAACGCAATAAAGTCACACACACAGCTTCTGAACGCATCGACAAAATCCTCCACCGCAACCGATCCATCCTCCTCGAACTAATGGGCAAAGAAGGCAAGCAAAACAACCTGGATAAAAAGATACTTGATGCTAAAAAATTTAACTGGACTTACATCACACACTACCACATCAATTCCCAAAACAAAACCGTCCATTATATCTATGACTTCTCCTGGATGATATTTAGTGACCAGGAAGTACTTATTAAAAGAATATCAACGTGAAGAGCGCAAAAGAAATAGTCGCAAACTATTTTAGCTCTGAACTGTGGCCGCCTTGCCACAGCTGGAAAGCATTTGATATTTGGCACATAACTTTTCTCTTTTGTAGCTTTGGCGAGTATTTTTAACCCGCATAAATTTTGAAAAAAAACAACATTTCATTTAGTTCTTTTTCTGGACAGAGCACCAAACATTTTGGTTGCGATTTGTTTTTTGATTTAAAAAATCCCAGATAAGCCGCACCTCTGAAAACGTGTATACAAACAGGTGATGACCTTTGGCTTTGCCGGGGTAATAATTGGCGCCCCGTTTGAATTCATATTGTCTTGTAGTGACACGATCGTGTTTTTACAAAGATAATGAAAAAAATTAAGAAAAAATCTTCTAATGAAAGTACTTTTGTTGGAATAAAACATTGATTTAAAAAGGTCGAATAAATTGAAAAAGTACTACATAAAAAAGTGTGAAACTTACTAGTGAGACCTGTATGTTGAAATATCAACCCGCTCTATTTCGTCACTGAGCATAAAAAAACCGCCAATTAATGCACTGATTAATAGCGGTTTATATAATGTTTAAAGCTGTACCCGGAGCCGGAATCGAACCGGCACGACCGTGAGGTCACAGGATTTTAAGTCCTGCGTGTCTACCAGTTCCACCACCCGGGCATTGACTTTAAAAAATGGAGCGAAAAACGAGATTCGAACTCGCGACCCCGACCTTGGCAAGGTCGTGCTCTACCAGCTGAGCTACTTTCGCGTACTGCTTTTGATGACTTTTATTAAAAGCGACGCAAAGATAAACACTTATATGTCACTTGTGCAAGTTTTTTAAAACTAAAATATTAAAAAAATATTAAAAATCTCCGGCAAAATTTTAAACATCGTGCCACTTTCCACCATTGCATTGAGTTCCAATCCGTTAAGAATTGCGAGCTCTTTGTGTTTGGCGGATGGCATATTATTTTCCTGCAGCAATTGTTGTAAGCTTGCTGTTTTTTTTGTTTCGACAATCTTAATTAAAGCCGGCTTCTTATTTATCTTAGCCTGATCAGTTAATACTTTAAAATTTTTCATGGTATTCTGAAAATTCGAAAAATAAGTATTAAAGTCTGTTTTGGTGCTCAATCCGTGAAATTTATAGATCATCTTATTATACTCAATCAAATAAGTCAGCACCCTAAGTGGCGGTGATTGACTCTGTTGTTGTTGTCCATTTGCATCTGTGGCTGGAAGAACTTCTGATAATAGGGCTATAGCAGGCAGGCCATTTACACTTAAATTTGTGGCTTCCAAAACGGTTAAATTATTTTCCGTTATTACCTTGTCTTTTGCAGCATTCAGACTTGTTTCCTGCGACAGTTCAAAAATTATCATGGCTTTTCCATTTTCAGGTGCCATCTGGACTTGTGCGGGAGAGTTCAATAGCTTCCATTTTTCCGGTACCGGAAATTGAAATTTCAACTCAGGATGGTAAAATATACTATTTTCCACGAAACCCTGCTTTGGATCAATTATAACCAATCTTAGTGCTGTAAGCGACACCCAGTTTATCAGATTCTGTCTCATGGTCTCTGCTAAATTTTAGAAACATAAGCCCAATGCCTTGTTGCGCTACATCAGCAAACTTTTGAAAATCCTTAGAAACTATTAAACCACCTATAAAAATTATCTGCGTTAAAATTTGATCGCGATATTGCCTGGCTGAATGTTTTGCTGCTATATGTCCAATTTCATGCCCAAGCACACCTGCAAATTCAGCTTCATTGTTAAAATGCCCCATAATGCCACGTGTAAAATAAACATAACCACCTGGTACTGCGAAAGCATTTACTACAGGTGAGTCAAGAATCTTAAATTCATAGGGAATATTGGGTCTATGTGAAATGGCACCCATTTGTTTTCCTTTTTCATTGATAAATGCCTGCATCGTAGGGTTGTCATACAAGCCGTATTGTGCTACTATCTGTGGATCTGATTCCTTACCTAGTGCCAATTCCTGACTTTCAGACATTAAAGTAAGTTCACGTTTGCCTGTAACAGGGTTTCGCGCGCAAGATCCTATTATGATCAGAACCAAACTAAAAATAACTAATTTACATTTGTTCATGGCCGATATTTATTTTATTAACGTAATATACTCACTTTTAAGACTTAAAATAAGAATAAAGTTTCAAAATTAAAAAACTTTTGTATTGATATTTTACCCCTCACCATTTTCGATCAACTTCCTTAATTCATGAAGCTTTAGCATACATTCTATCGGTGTCATAGTATTCAGATCCAAATGCTTAATACTTTCTTTCAATTGACCTGCAAGAGGGTCTATTGTTTCAAACAAACTCATCTGAAAGTTATTTGGTATGATTTGTCTCGCATTGTTTCTCAAATCAGTGCCTTTTTTTCTGCCCTCATCAGGCAATCCTTCAATAGATTTTTGCTCCAATTCCTGCAAAATTTCCATTGCCCGATTGATAATATCACGAGGCATACCTGCCATTGCTGCCACATGAATGCCAAAACTGTGTTCGCACCCACCTTCCATCAATTTACGAAGAAAGATAACTTTATTGCCTACTTCTCGAGTAGCGACATTATAATTTTTAATCCTTGGGTATTTTTCAGCCAGTTCGTTAAGTTCATGATAATGCGTAGCAAATAATGTTTTTGGACCCAGCTTACCGTTGTGTAAAAACTCAGCCAATGACCATGCAATTGAAATCCCATCATAAGTAGACGTTCCTCTGCCTATCTCATCCAGGAGAATCAGACTTCGTTTAGATATATTGTTCATGATGCTGGCAGTTTCATTCATTTCAAGCATGAAAGTGGACTCACCACTGGATATATTGTCACTTGCTCCTACCCTAGTGAAAATTTTATCTACCAGACCTATTTTTGCGCTTTTAGCGGGTACATAAGACCCCATTTGTGCCATGAGTACAATCAGGGCTGTCTGTCTCAATACGGCCGATTTTCCTGACATATTCGGGCCGGTTATCATCATAATTTGGGTGTCGGCATTATCGAGACAAATATCATTAGGTACATAAGACTGACCAAGAGCCAATTGACGTTCAATTACAGGATGTCTTGCTTCAACGATATTTATCTCTAAACTATCATCTACTTCCGGTCTGCAATAATTATATTTTATAGCTGTATTGGCAAATGAAAGGATACAATCCAGGACACCAATATTTCTCGCATTTTGTTGGATGGAATCAACATATTCAGCTGCTAATAACACCAGGTCATGATACAACTTTTCTTCAAGTTCTGCTATTTTTTCTTCCGCCGTAAGTATTTTTGATTCAAGGATTTTGAGATCTTCGGAGATGTACCGTTCGGCATTGGAAAGTGTCTGCTTTCTGATCCAGGTATCAGGGATGCGGTCATGGTCCTTATATTTATTGGTGACTTCAAGATAATAACCAAATACATTGTTAAAACCAATTTTCAAACTGGTTATGCCGGTTCTTTCAGCTTCTGAATTTTGAATGTCCAGTAATAATTCTTTACTATTGGAAATAACATTTCGAAGGTCATCCAATGTTTCATTACATCCTTTTTTAATGACATTTCCTTTGCTTACCATCGATGGCGGATCTTCGGCCAACGTTTTGGCAATTTCTTCTTTTAATTTTTGACAAAGTAAAAGTTTATCCGCCAAAATACCCAAAGCGTCATTACCGCTTAGTTTTAATATCAAAATAATATCGGGCAGTAATTCCAATGACTTTTTAAGTTGTAATAATTCTCTGGGTGATATTTTTTCCATAGCGAGCTTGGAAGCAATCCGTTCTATATCACCTATTTGCCTGATAAGTAAAGATAAAGATTCAAGGTCAAAATATTTATCAACAAAATAAGATACCATATCAAGCCTCGTCTGGATTTTTTCGATGGAAAGCAACGGAAGTAAAATCCAGTTTTTGAGTAACCTGGCACCCATAGGAGATACTGTTTTATCCATTACCTGTGACAGAGAACTCCCAGATTCATGCGCGCTTCTGATCAACTCCAGATTGCGCACGGTAAATCGATCCAGCCAAACATAATTTTCCGATTGAATTCTAGTTATGCCGGCTATATGGTTTAATTTATCATTCTGCGTAGATGCCAGATAATGAAGAATGGCGCCACCTGCAACCTGCGCTAAAGGCAACTCTTCAATACCAAAACCCTTGAGATTTGTAACTCCAAATTTATCCAGGAGTTTCTCCCGGGAGTAATCATAGGTAAAAACCCATTCTTCGATACCATAGAAGTAATACCGATCTCCAAATGTACGGCTATAGTCTTTGGAAAAAGACTTGGAGTAGATGATCTCTGACGGACCAAAACCATCAATTAACTTTTCTATCGTGGCCGCATTACCTTCGCTTACTAAAAATTCTCCAGTGGAGATGTCTAAAAATGCAACGCCCAATTCATTTTTGGTGGTAAAATGTATGGCTGCCAGATAATTGTTTGACTTTCGGTCCAGAATGGTATCATCGATTGTCACGCCGGGTGTTACGACGTCGGTTACACCTCTGTGGACTATCTTCTTATCTTTACTTGGTTTTTCAAGTTGTTCACATATGGCCACTCTGTAACCGGCCCTGACTAATTTAGGCAGATACACATCAAGCGAATGATAGGGAAATCCGGCAAGCTCTATGTCATCACCTCCATTATTTCTTTTAGTAAGCACAATACCCAAAATGTCAGCAGTTTTGATGGCATCATCAGCAAATGTCTCATAAAAATCACCTACTCTATACAATAAAATAGCATCAGGATGTTTGGCTTTCAATTTAAAATACTGAGCCATGAGCGGAGTTACCTTGCTCATATCGTCTGTAGAAGTAATGGTCGGTTTGCTCAAAATAGTATTTAAATAGGCACTAAAAATCAATAATTGACAAAAATATGATTTTGTGCGTTATTTTAAGAATGTCGTATGATAAATTTTTATACATTAAAATCATCTTGGGTCAAAAATCCACTAATGTAAAAATCCAACACACTGGTTAAGTATTACCGCAGGCTTCACAAATTCATGCAAGCACACAAAAACTACTGCTTTCCCCGCAGGGTCCTGCTCGGGCAATATGTATTCTTTTTGTTTTTTTCCAAAAACGGAAAAATGGGCATAGCGCTTTGGATTTAACCTCAGATCCTGCATAAGCAGATTTAAATTTTTTGTTGATGCCTCCAAATTATCATATAGCTTTTTATCGTTCATCAATTTTGCCAGCGTGCCATCACCTTTTTGCACCTTGGAAAGAACATCGCTCAGATCTTTCATAGTATTGTTTGTAGTAATCAGCGTAGTTTTTAATTCTGTAATGGCAGATTTTGAAGCATCCAAAACATCATTTGTTTTAGTCATGGTAGTTCCAATGTCAGCCTTGGAGATATCAGCAGTAATTTTATCAAGGTTTACCAGTAAGCCCTCTATCTTTTTATTATTGTGGGCTATATTTCCGGAAATGGAAGCCATATTTTCAATTGTTTTTTGAAGGTTTGCCGATGATTTATTGATCAGCAAATTTGTTGAAGCAGTTAAATCAGAGAGGTTTTTTGAAATAACTTCCATCTCTCTGACCGTGTTGTTGATGCTGCCTGTTTGTCCTTCTTTTCCAATATCCGCAATGATTGCTTTAACTGACTTTGTTAATTCTGAACTGTATTCAGTCATTTCATTTGTCCCAATCATTGAACCTAACAAACCAAGAGAATTTCCCTTGATCTCATCACCGTCAAGTGCACAATCTGCACCTGAACACTCTTTATCAAATTCCAGAAAAATACCTTTACCATCTACAAAACCAAGACTTTTCATGATGGCAACTGCATTTTTGGGTATTTTGTAATCGCTGTCTATAAGATAATAAACATCCATTTTTTTGACATCCGCTTTGTTGAGACTTATTTTTGTAACCGTTCCAATTTTATAACCATTTACCAGAACAGGAGATGAAACGTTCAGATCAGTCACATCACTGTAAGTTGTATAAAGTTCATTTGAAGTAGTTAATAAATTCCTTCCTTTCAAAAATGTGTATCCCCAAATCATGGTAACTAAAACTAAAAAAGTCAGAATACCAATTTTAATCTCTCTTGACATGCTTTTTTATAAATATGTTGCAAAACTACGATTTTATAGCAAAAGAAATTAAATCGTAATAAATAATTGACAAATAGTCCAAGGATGCATTTAAATAATACATACATATCGCACTACATTAACTAAAACGATGCCTCAATCAATAATGTTTATAGAATCTTATTTTATTCCAATACCGGAACTAAAAAAGCGCCTGTGTAACCGATCTTTTTCAATTTTTCTTTAGCTATTGTAGCTTCTTCTCTGGTCTTAAAGTTACCAACCATGTATTTGTGTACTTCATTTGATTTTACGACCGATAATATGCCAATTTTTCTTAACTCTGATGAATCCATGTCTCTTGTTTCATCTTTTATAGCCGCAATCTGAATTTTATAAAAAGGTTTTTCAGAAACATCATGTGCTTTTACTTGCCTTTTTAGATTGACTTTGTCCGATGATTTTGATTTGTCAGGTACATTTTCAATGACCTTTTTATCTATATTATCATTTAATGTTGATGCTGATACAAATTCCTGATGTGAAGATTTTTCATTATCAGCTTTCTTTTTTGTATTTGCGATTTGTTGGTTTTGTCTGTCAAAATTGTTGGTATAAAAACTTTCAAACGAACGGAGGAGTGCATTTGAAACGGCTGATTGTCCTTCATCAGAAATTAGATATGCTTCTTCGAGTTCGTTGCTCAGAAATCCCGCTTCAACAAGTACCGCAGGCATAGAAGCACGGCGCAAAACGGCAAAACCTGCCTGCTTAACTCCCCTGCTTTTACTAATATTCAAGGCACTAAACTGTGCTTCAATATCAGCAGCAAACTCAATACTTTTGTCCAGATAAGCATTCTGAAACATACTCATCATGATGTGTCCTTCAGGTGAATTTGGATCATACCCTTCATAATTCTGTTCATAATTTTGCTCTAATAACATAGACGCATTTTCTCGTTTTGCCACTTCCAGATTGTCCTCAGCCCTGTGCAAGCCCATTACAAAAGTCTCTGATCCCCGGGTTTTTGTATTACTAATAAAATTGCAATGAATGGAAATAAACAAATCTGCATTCTGCTCATTGGCATATTGAATCCTTCGAAATAATGGAATGAATACATCTGTAGTTCTGGTTTGTAAAACTTCTACATCAGGATATTTTTGTTGAATTAAGGCACCAAGCATTACTGCTATTTTTAAAGTCAGATCTTTTTCCATAGAATTTTTACCAACACATCCACTATCATGTCCTCCATGACCTGCATCAATCACAATCTTTTTCACTTTTTTTTGTCCATCAGGTATTTGATTAATATTCACATGCAGCATTTTTAGATCATCATGTTCAGGATGCACAAACGAGCAGATATATCTGTCTTTTAGTAAAACTTTAACTTCTGCTGCATTCAACGTTGTAGACACATAATAAAGAATCATCGTTATAATGAGGACGATTCGCAAGATTGTCGTATTCTTTTGAACAAAATCTAAGACCATTGGCGTATTTTTGTGATTTTAAAGTACAAATATAATGATTAATTCTAATATATAATACTTAATGGGTTTAAAAATAAAGATTTACATAGTATTTTTATTTATCATATGTTTTGTCACAATAACTAAAGGGCAAACAAAACCGTCTATTGACACTTTAAAAGTCAATAAAACGACTGATATTGACATAGTGCAGGATAGCTTGGGTATAAAAACGGATTCTTCTTCCCTGGCAAAATATTATGCCAATAAATCATTTTATGATTCACTAAATGCCATAAATGACACCATAAAAACTACAGTACCAAGGTATATATTGTCAAAAGACTCTCTTGAATCAGAAGTAATTTATAATGCAATTGATTCTTCCTGGACCGATTTAATTAATAACAGAATCCACCTTTATGGCGGAGCTACGGTCGAATTTGAAAAAATAAAGCTTACAGCGGCATATATGGTAATTGACTTTAAAAATAATATCATTGAGGGATTTGAAAAAATAGACTCGTCATACAAAGTCACTGTGAAACCAACGTTTACCGATGGTGAAAATGAATTTACGTACAAAGAAATAAAATACAATTTTAAGTCTAAAAAAGGGCTTGTCAAAGAAGCTATAACAAAACAGGGTGAATTTAATTTGGTAGGCACAAAAACAAAATACATCTCCGGAAAAACGGATTCGTTGGGTGTAAAGTCTGATGACGAAATCTACAATAAAAACGCGATTATCACTACCTGCACACATAATCCGCCACATTTTGGCATTAGGGCCAATAAACTTAAATTTGTACCTAACAAACTAGCTGTATTAAGTGTAGCCCAGGTCGAACTTGCCAGAATACCTACACCGCTATTCCTGCCATTTGGATTTTTTCCTTTGGCTTCCGGCAAAACTTCAGGCTTGATTTTACCATCAAGTTATGAATATAATGATCAGTTGGGCCTTGGCTTCAGAGAGATTGGGTATTACTATCCGATCAATGATTATGTAGATTTGCGGGTGACCGGAGACATTTATACCAGAGGTTCTTATGGGATACGTGTCAATACATCATACAAAAAAAAGTATGGTTATAATGGTCGTGTCTCAATAGGCTTCAGCAATAATATTAGAGATAATGATAAAGAAGGTACCAAACTATCTCAAAAATCATTTAATATCAATATAACCCATGTACAGGATTCAAAAGCACATCCATACAGAAGACTTGGTGGTTCAGTAAATATCCAATCCAACAGATATGATCAAAGGGTCTATAATACATCTCAGGCGGCTTTACAAAATACATATTCCTCCAATTTTAGTTTTGCGCATGATATGCCGGGAACACCTTTCCAGTTTAATGCAGAATTCAGACATAGTCAGAATACGCAGACCAGAAAAATGGACATCACCTTGCCCAATATGACCTTACGTATGAATACTATAAACCCTTTTAAACAAAAAAACAGCACTAAGGAACGTTGGACCGATAATATTGCGCTTGGATTCAATTCAGAGTTTAGAAATTTTGTACAAACGACAGACACTACACTTTTTACACAACAAACACTTAATAACCTGCAAACAGGAATGGCTAATAAGGCAACCTTGAGCACAAATTTTAGAGTATTAAAATACTTTAATATTTCGCCTAGTGTTAATTATGAAGAATATTGGTTTATCAAAAAGTATAAACTTACTTTTAATAAAGATAGTGTCATATTAGACGCACAGAAAGTGGATACTTTGGGCTATAAAAAACCTGTTGAAAGTTTTGAGTCTTCTTTTACGGCATTCAGAAATTTAACAACAGGAATTTCATTAAATACACAAATATTCGGCACAAAAAAATTTAGTAAAGGATTTATCAGAGGCATCAGACACGTTATGAAACCAAGCATCAGTTTCTTTTACAAACCTGAAAATAAGGAAAGATATCTGGCAGAAGTTGATACGGACGGACGCAACAGATTTAATAAAAAACAGGTCTATAATATTCTGCAAAATGGACCATTTGGTTCACTCCAGGGTTCAGAAGAACAAATGGCTATAAGTTATGGTATTACCAATATTCTGGAAGCTAAATACTGGTCTAAAAAGACACGACAGAAAAGATCGTCAGACTCTTTGATAACATCAGTGTGAATGGTCAGTATAACTTTGCGGCTGATTCTTTCAAATGGAGTCAAATAAGTATTTCCGGTAATACGACTGTACTTAAAGGCTTGACCAACTTTAATTTCAGATCTGTTTTTAGTCCATACCAATATGACAATCTGGATAAAATAACAAAAAAAACCGTATGGAGCCAGGGCAAAATATTGCCTGAGTTCAGAAATTTTTCGGGACAGTTTTCAACGGGCGTAAGTTTCCGAAAAATATTTGATATGATTGCCGGAAAAGAAAAAACGGATCTGCAAGACCCTGCCCCTTCCCAAAATAACTCAAACGAAAAGGACAATAAAGCTGTTGACCTTACAAAAGAACCGGAGACGGATTTAGATGGTAAAGTCGATAAAGAAGTTAAGGAAAATTCTTTGGCTGACTGGTTTGAAAACTTCAATATTTCACATGCTTTAAATTTTGAAATCTTGCGTAAAAATGGAAGTGATACTTTTTTTGTAAGCAGTCATTCCATTAATGTATCCGGCAATATACCGCTTACAAAAAACTGGAGCATGAATATTGGCAATATAGCATATGATTTTAAAAACAAGTCGTTTGTATATCCGTATTTTAGTTTTGCAAGAGATCTTCATTGCTGGCAAATGAATTTCACATGGGCACCTGCCAATGGTGTTTACAGCTTTTTTATAGGCGTAAAATCTTCTACTTTAAGCTTCCTTAAATTTGATTATGGACAAAGAAATGCCAATACATTATTTACTGGCAGGTTTTAAAATTCCTAAAAAAGGAGCATTACATTTTAATATAGCAGATTAAAATAACTAAGTCAAAGAAGCTATTAATTTTGGGCATTTGTTAACACCTTATTCCAAACCCGAAACAGGTTGCGGAACACATTTTTGAATATCTGATTCAGAATATCCTCTTTTAAGTAGGACAAATAGCAAATTCGGATAATCAGATACGTCTTTAAGTCCTGTGGGCAATGAATCCCCTACTCCATCAAAATCTGAACCGAAACCAACGTGATCTACACCCGCCAATGTCACAATGTGGTCTACATGATCAGCAACTTTTTCAACATCAGAATAGATAATAGGATATTGTTTTACAAAAGTTTCTTTAATTCTAATACCTTCATCTGATCCGGCTTCAACACCTTTTTCTTTTAGCAGGTTTTTGAGCTCCATTCTTAGACTATCATTATAAGGATCTATTTTGCCATCCAAAAAACTGGACCCGAAATTAACCATAATTATTCCCCCGTTTTGCTTCATTTTAATGATCATTTCATCACTCATGTTTCTTTGAAATCCAGGTGTAAACTTTCTACATGATGAGTGTGAAGCAATGACAGGTACTTTGACATACCTCAGTGTCTGATAAAATGCACTATCAGATACATGTGATATATCTACCATAATTCCAGACTGCTGCATTTTGTCCAATACTTTATATCCATATGGGCTCAGGCCTTGCCAGGTATGTGTGGTATCATAAGAAGAATCACAAATCTTATTGTCTTTACCATGTGTCAGCGTAATATAAGATATTCCCCTTTTCTTAAAATAAGGGATCAAACTAAGATCATGCTCAACAGGTGCACCATTTTCCATTCCCATAGGTAAAGCAATTTTACCCTTTTTATGCGCCTTTATCACATCTTTTGGTGACTTGGCCAAAACAAAATATTTATTCTGTTTTTTAGTAATGTACACGATTATATTTATGAGGCTATCAGCCAATTCTTTGGCTCCCCCAGAAACCTGATAGCTTGATGGTATGAAAATGGACATAAATGGCGCATCCAAGCCTCCTTTTTTTGCTCGCACAAAATCAAAATCACCTTCATTTGTTTGATATGGAATACCTAAATACTCTTTTTCCAATCTGAAATTTTTGACCCTTAGTCTGTAAGGCAAATCAACATGTCCATCTACAATAATAAATTTTTGGGCTAAAATTTGGGCTTTAGTTTTAAGCGCTTGGTCAGTTTGAGCATAAATATTGACATATAGCATCATATTTAAGCTTAAAAAACACGTGATTTTTCTGAAACACATTTTATTTATATTTGGATACATTTTAACAAAAACAAATTAATATATTATGACAATCCATTCTTCAAATCCTGTTTCGTCATACCTGTAAATCTCTTTAAAACCGACATTTAAATGAGCCTTTAATGATCGGGTATTTCGTGCTGCAACTTCGGTAACTACAAATCCAAAAATGGGTTTGTATATCTGAAAGTACAAATCGTACAAACCCCTAAATATTCCTTTGCCACGATATGCTTCATCAATACATATTTGCCCCATAACGATGTAATCAAGATCACCCAAGCGTTTTCCATCAAACAATAAGCCATCCAATAATTCAAACATAGGTCGGAGAACAGCAACCTTATCCTTAAATTTTCTGGTCATGCCCAAAGCATAACCCACTACTTTATCCCCATCTTTGGCTAAAATATGAGGAGCTTCGTCATTCATATCTTTTAACAAAGAATACTCATGTTTTACTGTCACAAATCCCTGTTCCGCTTCAATTTCAGGGGACTTTGTAAGCCTTAAATTTGACTGCTGTAATGTAAGAATTTGTCGTAAATCATAATCATCTGATGCTGTCAGATATTTAATGTCCATATTGATACCTTCAATTTAATACAATGATAAGCATTTTAAAATTTATTCATATAGTTTCAGTTTGGAAAACCAAATCCTCAGAAAAAAGATATCAATAATTGATGTAAATACATTTAGTTTTAACAAAGCTGAGTGAAATTTTAACTGTTGTGACAACATAAGTCGCATGGATATAAAAAAAGCCTTGCAGAATGCACTGCAAGGCTTAAAAAGTTGCTTTTAGGAAGCATTTTAGTTTACATCATGCCGCCCATGCCGCCACCGCCCATAGGAGGGTGACCGTGACCGCCGCCATTATCGTCTTTTTTATCAGATATAACACACTCTGTTGTCAATACCATACTAGCAATGGAACCTGCATTTTCTAATGCTACCCTTGTTACTTTAGTAGGATCTATTACTCCGGCTTTTTTAAGATCTTCATACACATCAGTTCGCGCGTTATAACCCATCGCACCTTTAGATTTAGATACTTCCTGAAATACTACTGAACCGTCAACGCCGGCATTTTCAGCAATAATTCTAAGTGGCGCTTCAAGTGCTTTTTTCACTATAAGGATTCCAAGATTTTCATCTTCGTTTACGCCTTTAAGATTCAATAAACTATTTATTGACCTAACCAAAGCGACACCTCCACCGGCTACGATTCCTTCCTCTACAGCTGCTCTTGTAGCATGTAAAGCATCATCAACTCTGTCTTTTTTCTCTTTCATTTCAACTTCAGTAGCTGCTCCTACATATAGTACAGCTACACCACCAGCCAATTTGGCCAATCTCTCCTGAAGTTTTTCTTTGTCATAATCAGAAGTTGTTGTTTCAATCTGAGCCTTAATCTGTCCAATCCTTGATGTTATATCAGCTTGCAGACCCTTACCATTTACAATGGTTGTATTGTCTTTATCAACAGTTATTTTTTCTGCTTGCCCAAGTTCCTCAAGGGTAGCATTCTCAAGTTTATAACCTTTTTCTTCAGAAATGACCACGCCACCTGTAAGCACTGCTATATCTTCAAGCATAGCTTTTCTCCTGTCTCCAAAGCCCGGTGCCTTTACGGCAACGATTTTAAGGCCAGCCCTAAGTCTGTTAACTACAAGCGTTCCAAGTGCCTGACTATCGACGTCTTCGGCAATAATCAAAAGTGGTCTACCCGTCTGTACAGCTTTTTCAAGAATAGGAACGATTTCCTGAACGTTTGAAATCTTTTTGTCGTGAATAAGTATCAAAGCATTTTCATACTCTGTTGTCATATTCTCAGTATTGGTAATAAAGTAAGGAGACAAGTAACCTCTGTCAAACTGCATACCGATCACTTCGTCAACATATGTATCTGTTCCTTTGGCTTCTTCCACTGTAATGACACCATCTTTAGTCACTCTTTTCATTGCATCAGCAATCAATGATCCGATTTCATCATCATTATTTGCTGATATTGATGCTACTTGCTTGATCTTGCTAAAATCTGAACCTACAACCTCACTTTGGGCTTTTAAGTCAGCAATAACTGCAGTTACCGCTTTGTCAATCCCTCTCTTTAAGTCCATAGGGTTAGCACCTGCTGTTACATGCTTCATACCGGCATTTACCATAGCCTGAGCTAAAACTGTAGCTGTAGTGGTACCATCTCCTGCAGCGTCAGCGGTCTTTGAAGCCACTTCTTTTACCATTTGAGCGCCCATATTTTCGATGCCGTCTTCCAGTTCTATTTCTTTAGCTACAGTCACGCCATCTTTTGTAATAATAGGTGCACCAAAGCTTTTTTGAATCACCACATTTCTACCTTTAGGTCCCAATGTAACTTTTACGGCATTGGCCAATTGGTCAATACCTGATTTTAATTTTGTCCTTGCTTCTGAATCAAAGCTAACTATTTTAGCCATATTTTTAGAAATTAATTTTACTTGTTAAAAAATAATACTTTGGAATAATCCTTTAAAGAATGACCAATATATCGTCTTCTCTCATAATCAGATAATCTTGCCCATCATGTTGAATCTCTTGTCCTGCATATTTGCCATACAAAACAGTATCGCCGACTTTAACCGTCATCTTGATATCTTCTTTTCCCGGACCTACTGCAATCACAACACCTCTTTGAGGCTTTTCCTTTGCTGTATCAGGAATGATGATGCCGCCCATCGTTTTTTCCTCCGCAGGTGCCGGCTTTACTACCACTCTATCATTGATTGGTTTCATATTAATAATTGGTTTAATTTTATGTGTTAAAAAATAATTTTTACAATTGCCATGTATACATCACTAAATGTGCCAATAGTTATTTCCTGACATTTATGCACTATTTTCCACAAAGCTTCAAGACATTTTTACCTGAAAGATATGTCATTGTGTCATATTGGCATTTTGGATAAATTTAATCCGACATTTTAAGCTGGCTTAATAGGTTTCAACTTTAGACAAACATCCCATGGGGGCAACTTTAACAACTTTTTTGTATTTTTGCGCAGCTAATAGTTTAAAAATAATAAAAATGGAAGTAAAGGATAGTAATGGCAACATACTTACAGATGGTGATGCAGTACTGACTACCAAAGATTTAAAAGTACGTGGAATGGCAAAAACCATAAAAAGGGGAACTCTGGTCAAGGGCATTCGTCTTACTGAAAATTTCGAAGAAGTTGACTGTAGGATCGATGGCACTGCCATTGTATTGAGAACTGAATTTCTAAAGAAAAAAAGTTAACAATCAAATGATAAAAGCTTCTGAACTTATATTAAATCCGGATGGCAGTGTTTACCATCTAAACCTAAGACCTGGCCAGATAGCCCGTAAAATAATAACTGTCGGTGATCAGGACAGGGTATCAGAAGTCAGTAAATATTTTGACACGATTGAGTTTACTACCCAAAAACGCGAATTCAAAACTACCACCGGATATTATAAAGATGTGCGTATTTCCGTGATATCTACAGGCATTGGAACAGACAATATTGATATCGTTTTAAACGAACTGGATGCATTAATGAATATTGACCTGCAATCCCGCGAAATAAAAGAAGAACATATTCCGCTTGAGATTTACAGGATAGGCACTTCAGGTTCGATGAGGACGGAGGTACCGGTAGATAGTTTTGTTATGTCGGCCTTTGCTATTGGATTGGACAATTTATTACATTATTACAAAAGAAAAGAAAGTGAATCTGAAACAAATATAAGATTACAAGCAGAGGAATTGTTAAAACCATCACTTCCAATGGTTAAGCCATATGCATCAAGTGGCAGCTTACTATTATTGAATAGATTTAAAGATTTATGTATACCCGGAATTACGGTCACGTCACCTGGATTTTACGCACCACAAGGGAGAATGTTAAGATTAAAAATTAACTCATCCGAATTTCTGGATGATCTTCAAAAAATTAATTTGGGCGAACTGAAAACAACAAATTTTGAAATGGAAACTTCAGCCATTTATGGCTTAGCCAATTTAATGGGGCATCAGGCAATATCCCTTAATGCCATTATCGCAAACAGATCTGCAGGAGAATTTAGTAAAAACAGCCACAAAACAGTGGATAAATTAATTCAGTGTGCGCTGGATATTATTGTTTTGGATTAATACAACTTTATAAACTTCAATTTAAACATCATAATAGGTATATTGGTCGATGTTCTTAAATCAGATTTCTAAATCTTATGGGTCAATTTGATGGATAATTAAGATAAGTCTTATCTTTGTCATGAATTAAAAAAAAAGTTAAAGTGAGTATATTGATTTTTCTTATTGTTTCGTACATATTTTTAAGCATAAGTTTATATTTGTTATTCCCAAAAGCAGGGGTAGCTGCATCGAAAGGGCTGATACCCGGTGTAAATTTTATAGAATGGTGTAAAATTATTGGTAAAAAACCAATCTCTGCCTTGTGGTTACTTTTTCCAATAGTAAATATATTTACTTTCACGGCGATGGCAGTGGACCTTGTGCGTTCTTTTGGCAAGTATGCCTTTAAACATAGCGCTGCTGCTGTGATTTATGCGCCTGCGATATTTACTAAAATAGCCCTGTCTAAGACAGATAAATATATTGGGCCAACTTTATTATCAGAGGCAAATTATGCAAAAAGTATAGAAGAAGCAAAAGCAGCAGGCGATTCATATAAATTAAAACAACTCGAAGAAAAAAATCCCTATAAAAAATCTGTTCCAAGAGAGTGGGTAGAGTCTATTGTATTTGCTGTATTTGCAGCAGCATTTATCAGGATGTTTTTGATTGAAGCGTATGTAATACCAACCCCATCTATGGAAGGATCGCTCAATGTAGGTGACTTCTTATTTGTATCTAAGGCCCATTACGGTATCAGAACTCCAATGACCATTGCCATGATTCCACTTCTTCACAATCAGATTCCTATTCTTGGCAAAGAGTCTTATTTGAAAAAACCTAGCCTGGGATATCATAGACTGCCGGCCATTGAAAAAATAGATACTGGTGAGCCAATAGTTTTTAACTGGCCCGTCGGCGACAGTGTGTACATAACAAGTGAAAGATCATGGACAGTTTCTCAGGTCGCGAGGCAACCTGAAACATTGTCTAATGACAGGGAATTGGTAATAAAAGTAAAAAATAAAGACTATGTTGTTAGACCCCTGGACAAAAAAGATCATTATATCAAAAGATGTGTTGGCGGGCCCGGAGATAGTTTACAAGTCAAAGACAGACAGATTTTCCTCAATGGCAAAGCAGTTAAAAATCCAAAACATCTCCAGTTTTTATATCAAATCCAGCTTCCTCAAAATGTAAGTATAAATAGCAAAAAACTTGATCAGTGGGGCATTGATGAAGGCGATAATGCGTATGGAAAACAAGCTTTGTTTAACAATGGAAATGGCATTCTGTTTTTGGATAATGAACAGGTTGAAAAATTAAAATCTCTTGACCCGGGTGTACTTATTCAGCATTACCCCCATGAAGCTGAACCGACTAAATTATTTCCTTTTGATACCATTATTGGCAAAAATTGGTCTGTAGATAATTATGGTCCAATCTGGATTCCTGCCAAAGGAGCGACGACAAAATTGAACTTAACAAATTTGCTTTTATATCGAAGGGTAATTGAAGTTTATGAACAGAATACATTAGAGGTTAAAGGTCAGGACATTTTCATTAATGGTACAAAAGTCGACAGTTATACCTTTAAACAGGACTACTATTGGGCTATGGGAGACAACCGACACAATTCCGAAGATTCACGAGCCTGGGGTTATGTTCCATTCGACCATATAGTTGGGAAGCCATTGTTCATTTGGTTCTCAACAAAGGAAGGCAGCATCAGAAACGGAATCAATTGGGATAGAATATTTACATCAGCCAATAAGGATTAAAGGTCCCAATATTTGGCAAAATGAATTACAATCTTAAAAGCTTTATACTTTAAGTTCGTTTTAAATATATATTTTTGCATTAAATGCAACATCCGTATGTTTAAGATAAAAAAGAAATGTTTTTATATTGGATTGATTTACATGATGTTGGCTCAGATAGCGTATAGCCAATTGCCAAAAACCGATGTATACCTTGCAGAACTTAAAAATATTAACATTAAGCCGCAGATACTTTCAGTAAAGTTTCTCAATCATTTTAATAGACATGGTTATAATAATCAGGCAAGGTTTTTTGGTTATAACGAGGTTTACATGGCTTCAGCTATTGATACAAGCCAATGGACAGATATATATTCGATCGATCTGCTTAAAGAAGAGTTAACAAGGGTCACAGATACTGAAAAATTAAGTGAATTCTCTCCATGCCCCACACCAATAGAAGGATATTTTTCAGTTGTACGTATCGAAACTGACGGATTGACACAAAGTCTTTGGATTTACCCTAAAGACAGATCAAATCCAGGAAAAAGGGCACTACCCAATATAAAAAATATAGGCTACCATACATGGATTTCGAGGGACAGTGTTGCCCTATTTCTGGTAGGAACCCCAAACACTTTTGCTATAGCAAATATTAGTACCGGTAAAACTGAAATCATTGCAGAAAATATAGGTCGATGCATAAAATTGAGCCCCAAAGGTCACATATCAATAGTACACAAGATAAAACCTGACTTATGGATGTTAAAAAATTATGACATAAAAGATAAAGCCTTTTCCACTGTATGCCAGATGCCTCAAAATACAGAAGATTTTGATTACCTGCCAAATGGTATTCTTATAGCAGCCGATGGCCCAAAAATTAAAACTTTTAATACCCAAAAAGATATTGAATGGGTAGAAATAGCTGATTTTACGCTACAAAACATTATGCACATTAACAGATTAAATGTGATCAGGGATAGACTCTTATTTATAAATAATAAAAACTAAACTTGAAGGCAGTAATACATCTTTTACTTTTTATGATTGTGGTTTCCTGTAAAACATCAAAAGAATCGGCTTTATATCAAAAGGAAATTAACGAATTTCAATTATCATACAAAAGTGGTTTTCTTGACAATCCCAGATCACCATTAAATCAGGATGACCTTGTCAATATTCATTTTTTTAAAGCTGATGCTTCATGGAAACTAAAATGCAGGTGTACAAAAACAACTGACCCAAGACCATTTGATATGCCGACATATAGTGGCGTAACACGTACATATATGCAACACAGCACATTGGATTGTAATCGCAAGGGGACATCCATACATCTTGAATTGTACAAAAACATCCACCAACCTATCAATCCATTGTATAAAAATCATTTGTTTCTTCCATTTAAAGATTTAACAAATGGTGACACCACTTATGGGGGAGGCAGATACATCAATTTAATGGATACAAATATTAAAAACGATTCGTTAGAAATTGATTTCAATACAGCGTACAATCCTTGGTGCGCATATAGTGATGGCTATAATTGCCCCATTCCGCCAAGACCGAACCATGTCGCGCTCCATATTGAAGCTGGTGAAAAAATCTTTAAAGGAATTCATAAAACTCCTGATAAGTGATTTCTATAAAAGACCAAACAGGTGTAACCTTAACATTTACTAAACAACCAACACGCATAATTTCACTTGTGCCTTCTTTAACAGAAACATTATATGATATTGGATTGGGAGATTTTATTTTAGGAGTGACAAAATTCTGTATTCATCCTCCTGGTTTGAAAAATTCAGTACATATTATTGGTGGCACCAAAAACCCAAAAATAAAGTCGATTCGGGAAATAAAACCGGACCTGATTATTGCAAACAAAGAAGAAAATCGTCTGGAAGACATACTTGTCTTAAAAAAAGTGGCGCCTGTTTACATCTCCGACATTTCGAATATAAATGATACCATTTCATTTCTGGCAGATGTGCATAAGCTCTTTCCTCAATCTTCGGTAGAGGCTCTTTTAGGTAAACTTGAATCCATTTGTAACCAAACACAAGTCCTTCCAATAAAAACCTGTTATTTAATATGGCGGCTTCCTTGGATGACAATTGGAAATGACACCTTTATACATACAATGATGGAAACATACGGCTTCGAAAATATATTTTCAAATACGAAAAGATACCCGGTTGTCACATTTGAAGACCTTAGATTGTTACAGCCTTCTGTAATTATGCTCTCTTCGGAGCCATTTCCATTTAAAGAAAAACATATTGCGGAAATAAAGGATGTGCTTCCTGAATCAAAAATTTTGTTGGTTGATGGTGAAATGTTTTCATGGTATGGTTCACGCTTGCTAAAAGCGGATATTTATTTAAAATCCCTTCATAAAAGCATTAAAAGCTTATTGATTGATTGACATGTATAAATCCTTAATTACATCTTAGGCAAAATACAAATAAGACAAAGTCGTCAATAATAAACATTGTAAACAATAATTTGTAATATATTTGTATTTTAATAAGTTATAGATACAAACTTATCGATAAAACTGTCAAAATTTAGTTATGAAAACATGTATTAATTTTAATCCTTTATCTTCGCGCTACTTGATTTTTGGATTAAATCTATTAGTTTTTTATAATATTTACTTAAACCCAATCAGGACGTATACACAATCCGTACCATGTGAAGGTGTAATCGTACAATATGAAGGTAACAATTTTAATGACGTTATTAAACACTTAAAATCAAAAAGATCCTCAGATTTATCATGGAGAAAACTTGGAACTTTTACAAAAACATATTTAATTACTGGAGAGGATTGTGTATATATTTTTAATGAATGTAAAAATATCAGAGACATTATAGCTTTTGAATACAATAGAAAAGTAGCCAATAGAAACAAACCAAATGACACAAAACTAAATGAACAGTACTATCTAAATATTATTAAAGCTTTTGAGGCGTGGGATGTCACCACCGGTGGAACTGATTTTACCGGAAGAGAAGTGGTTATTGGTATCATAGATGATGGTTATGATCTAAATCATGAAGATTTAATTGAAAACATATATACCAACCCTGACGAGCTCCCCGGAGACAACAAGGACAATGATGGCAACGGTTATGTGGATGATGTAAGCGGATGGAATACCCGAACCAACAAAGGAATTCACGATGAGAAAAGTCATGGAACTTACATCCTTGGCGTACTGGGTGCGTCCGGCAATAATGGCAAGGGTATTTCTGGCATCAATTGGAAAATAAGACTATTGCCTGTCACAACGGGTAATCTGGTAAGTGATGTAGTTGAAGGCTATGAATATATGCTGGCTGAAAGAAAACAATTTAATTTATCGGGAGGAACTAAGGGATCAAATATTCTGGTATCAAGTTACTCAGGAGGCATATCGAAAGAGTTTGCAGTAAACTTTCCCGTTTGGTGCGCTGTATATGATAAATTGGGAAGCGAAGGTATCCTGAATATCTCAGCTGCTACCAATGAAGATGATAATATTGATATCGTAGGTGATATGCCGTCAACATGTTCAAGCCCTTATTTAATGGTTGTAAACAGCACAAATAAAGCAGACGTAAAGGATGCTGTAACTGGATATGGCGCCATAAATGTTGACATTTCTGCTCCCGGTGAAAAAATACTTACTACTGAAGTAACATCCAAGGGACTATACAAAACTGAATCGGGTACTTCTTTGTCAACACCTATGATTGCGGGTGCTGCAGCTATTCTATATTCATTAGATTGTGAGTCGTTTTATAACCTTGTAAAAAATGACCCCACAGAAGCAGCACTCGTGGTAAAAAATGTGCTCATAAAAAGCGTGGATAAAAAAGTAAGTCTGGAAGGCAAATCAGTTTCTGAAGGCAGGCTGAATGTTTTTAAAGCCGTGAAAGAAATACAGGCTATGTTTGATAATTGTCTTTCTCTACCTTCTCCAATAGGCGCATTACAGATTAATAATGTCCAGCTAGTGGGTTCTACTTTAAAGTTGGAATATAATAGTCCGGATGAAAGTGTTTTGACATTTTTGGTTTTTGATTCTGCTGGTAAATGTGTTTTAAATGACAAAGTTACCCCTCCTGTTTTGGGTGATAAGATATTAAATATATTTTGGGAAGCTAAGATACCCGGTATTTATTATGCCAGCCTGATTTCTTCAAAGGATGCTGCAAGCAAAGGATTTAATGTAAAATTAGGCAATTAATGCTGCCTTTATCTCAGCCTTAGTTTATGGCTTTAACCATGTAGCCTTTTTTTTGTAGTATGGCCAAAATACCTTTGTCTCCCGGGAGATGTGCAGCACCAAGGGCAAAAAAAGCTGGTTTTTCTTCACTCAAACTTATGATTCTGGTAGTCATATGCACGTTTCTATCATAAATCATTAGTTTCCTGAGTGAACCCATACTCTTTTTGGAGCTGCGATACAAATTTTTTAAATCTGCCCTTTCATACATTTCATTGAGATGCTTCAATTTTTTATTAAATGCTGACAAATTACCAACAACATCTTTGAAAGCCTTCAATTGATAATCCAACGGGATCTGCTTTAATATATGCACCTGATCTTCAAATGTTTCCACACCTCTCAAATCTTTACCATCTTCCATAGCAAAATACCAGAGAAAATGATCTAATGCTTCTTCATGTTTTCTATGAATCGCTGACTCTGCCAACATGTTGGTTATAAAAAACGGTGTAAATTCGTCAAACAAAGTTAGATCGATCCCAAATTCTTTTTTAACAACCCTTAGAATTTTATCATATCTTTTTGGTTTAAATAATTCAGAAAACAATGCCCCATTTTGAAGCTTAAAATAAGGCGTCAAGTCTTTAGAAACAGATTCATTAAGGTCCATTTCTGCAGCATACAGGCTTGATTTTCGGATATATATCTTTGCTTTTTCTGCATACGTATATGCCGCCTCAGAGCCTAAATGCATGGTACCAAAAATATAATGGCAAGCCTCTGCATCATTTTTGTAAAATTTCCAAAGCAAACTATCAAATTTCATAAATAACCGACAATTTATAAAAAAACCGTCATCCCTTCTATAATCAGGTGACGGTTTAATTTTTTAAACAAGAATGTATAATTTATTCTTCAACATTATCGTAATCAAATGGAAGTACTTTCTCTTTTTTAACTTTCGATAAAGTCATCAATGTCTTCAATCGCTCTATCTCTTCGATCTGTGATAATGTCTTAAACAATAATTTTTCATAAGAAGGTATGTCCTTACAAACTATTTTTAACAGGAAGTCAGCATCTCCTGTAATAATATAACATTCTGTTATTTCAGGTACATTCTTAACTTTTGCAATAAAATTGTCCAACGCATTTGGCTTTTGCCATGCTAATGACACCAACACAAAAGTTTTGACATTAAGGCCTATGGCTGATGAATCAACTTTTGCGTGATAACTTTGAATAATTCCTGATTGTTCAAGTTTTTTAACACGTTCTAAAGTAGGTGCCGGTGATAATCCAATCCTCTTTGATAAATCAAGATTGGTTATTTTGCTATTTTCCTGAAGCATTTTGACTATTTTCAGGTCTATTTTATCCATCTTGTAATCTGCCATTGTAAACTATTTTAAAATTTTATTTGTATTTAATTAATAAATTGGGTGCAAAGGAAATAATATTCCCCGCATTTTCTAAATTTTTAAACGAATTAATTTTAGAATTGTTTTAGATTACAAAGAAAAATAAAAATAAATTTTGTATTTTACAAGTTTTGCTTCACAATAGCCAAGAAAAAAAGCCGAAGACTAACAAATCTTCGGCTTCGAAACAATTAACTACTAATAAACTATCTTAACATCTACAGGGATGGTGTATAATTTATTATATTCAAGATCTTTTACTTCAATCTTTTCATAATTTAAAGTACTCTTCACTACCCCATCAAGGTCAGTATTGCTCGTTGATACCACTATAATTTCATGTCGGGAATTAATAAAGAAACTAATATTCAGTTTTGTCCCTGCATTGATGTATTGATTATAAGTTATTTTATTTAGATAAGATTTAATCTGATCACTTTCAGACTTTTTAACACCGGTGACATCACCAGCAAAACTGAAATTTGACATTAATGCAATACAAACTACTGTTAACAAACTTTTTACACTTCTCATATTTTTTATATTTAAGGTTTTAAAATAAAATGAATTAAATAAATATTACACCTCAATGACGCAAAAAGCTTTCCCAAAGTTGCAGGCCAACATACCAATTTGCTGAACTAATCTACCAAAACAAGATATGAATAGATGAATGGATTATTTTCAATGCTGCAGAAAATACTTTGTCGGCTGAAAAACTTAGGATATTAATTAGTAAAGCTTTTATGTTTTATATTTTTTGCTTGTTTTATTCGAAAGAAAACACATAAAACAATAATTTTGCCAGTACCATATAAAAAGAAGCCATGTAACATAATATGTTCATTGTGAAATATTTTTTTATTTTTAATTACTAATTTATTGGTTTTCAATAAATTGATTTTATTTTAAAAAATAATTTAAATTTATAGAGTACAAACAATTGATATCTGACTTATATAATCGTAAAACATTTTATTCAAATTTTAAATTTTAATCAGTATGAAAACGAATCTTATTAAATTTCAATGGCTATTTATCCTGATGACAGGATTGTTTGTTGTTTCATGTTCAAAAAGTGACACTGTCGACGATGCTACGGCTGATACTTATGCAGAAGAGACTGTATTCAGAACTCAGGAAGCTGCAAATTTGGGACGATTTGGTTGTTACGAATTAGTGTTTCCTGTTACACTTGGCTTTTCAGATGGTACAACCGTCGATGTAGATTCTTATGAAGCGCTTAAGGCGGCTGTTAAAGATTGGAGAAAAAACAATGGAAAAGTAAGAACCAGACCATCCCTTGCTTTTCCTTATCAGTTGATCAATGAAAATGGTGAGGTTATTACAGTGGAAACTGTAGAGCAACAAAAAGAACTTAGAATAGCTTGTGCCAAAGATTTTTTTGGAACACATGGACCAAATGGTCATAATGACAGACCTAAGCTTTGCTTCAAGCCTACATTCCCTTTCGGTGTTAAATTGCCTGATGGAACCATTATCACTCTAAACAGCAAAGATGACCGAAAAGCTTTGAATGAAGCTATCAGAGAATGGAGAAAAAATAATCCTGATTCTAAGGTAAGACCTGAATTAGTATTTCCAATTACAGTTCAAATGGAAGATGGTACTTTGGTAACTGTCAATAGTAAAGAAGAACTAAAAGCACTAAAGGATTCTTGTAAATAAATACGACAGGAATGATAAAAAAAGCGGCATGTCTTATGATGTGCCGCTTTTTTTTTGTAAAAAATTAAGCTGTATAGTCCGGATGATTGGCATCAACCTTTCCAAATTCATCGATATAAATTCTTACCAGCAATATAAAGATAGACAATAACAAAGGGCCAAAAATCACACCAAGAAACCCAAAAAGATTTATCCCCATAAAAACGCCAAGTAAAGTAATTAAAGGGTGTACATCTGCCAGTTTTTTCTGTACTAAAAATCTCGCCACATTATCTATAGAGCCTATAATAATCAGACCCCACAATGCAACCCCTATACCTTGCCAAGGGCTTATAACAGCAAATTGATAAACCGCCAAAGGCAGGTATACAGCCAAAGTTCCAATAATAGGAATGACGGAACTGATTGCTGTAAGGATGCCCATTAATAAAAATTCTTCTACACCAAAAATCCAATAACCAATACAACCGGCTATCCCTTGTATTATGGCTACAATCGGTATTCCCAAAGCATTACTGTATACTAAATTCTTCACTTCAGATAGAATTTTTTTAACATTTGCTGTTTTAAAAGGTACATTGTTTTTGAGCCATTGCTCTACATCCCGAGCCTGTACAAGTAAAAAATACAAGACCAGATACATTAAAAAAATATTGCCAACCGCAGACATAGTTCCCCCAAGCGTTTTCTGTGCAAATGGCAGGATTTGACCACTAATCTTTTCTACATTATCTGATTTGAGGATATCAATATTATAATTAGTTAATAAGTATAGATTGACCTGACTGACGACATCCTTTAATATTTCCGGATTATTTATAACCGGCATAATACGCTCAATGGCTACAGAAGTCAGATAACCTATCGGGATTACCATAATAATTAAAGATAACATCATTAAAGTCAGTGAGGCTAACCAAGGCTTCCAGTTTTTCACCACAACAAGATATTTCATAGGATGCATCAAAATGACATACAAAGTAATAGCACCCAAAAAGGCACCGAGCATAAAATATAATTGAGATACAATTAAATACCCCAAAAAAACAAGCAAACATATAAAAAATACCTGTCTTATGGTATTTGGATGAATTTGTGTGTTATGTCTTAAACTCATAAAGTATTTTTATGCAAAATAAGATAATTATTTAACAATTATGAAAAAAAGCCACTGCAAAAATTATTTTGCAGTGGCCCTAATACACATCAATCTTAATATTTTTCCTAAATAATGACGCTATTCTATTATGATCATTTTTTTAGTTGCTGTAAATTTTCCGGATTCTATTTGATACATCAGAACACCTGAAGTCCCAAGCTCTGACTTGTCAATTTCGATGACATTATCACCCTTCGCATATTCTCCTATAACTACTTTTATAACTTTACCCGTCATATCAAATATTTTAAGCATTGCTTTTCCTGCATCAGGAAGTCTGAAAGTAATGTTAGTTTTATCATGGAATGGATTTGGTTTGTTTTGCATCAATTCAAAAGTGGATGCAGCCTGACTTCTGTTTGTCAAACTTACGTTCATCATTTGTTGATCCTTATCAAAAGCCATTGCCGGAGTTATCACTGATGTCAATTTTATTAATTCTCTGCCCTTCAGGTCTTGTTTTGCTTTACCTTTTATGGTAAACATTGTTTTTCCTGACTGTATACTTATTGGGTCATCATTATTCCAACTAGTAGTAATAATACCTTCTGATAATTTATGCATTCCAAAATTTGCATCGGTAACCAATAATTCGTTTGCCACGACATCAGTAATATCAATTAATGAAGCGTCAAATTCTAATGTAAACTGATAACCCAATATGGCATCAAATTCCTTAGCCAATACTGGAATCTGCACATCTTGTCCCTGAGAAGCCTGAATTTCATTTAATTCAAGAGCCAGCGTTTTTGAACTTCTACTTTCGGTAGATGACCCATTGACATTGAATGTTGCTGATTTATTCACATCACCTATTTTAATTCCAATGAAATTTTGATTTACCTTATTATCCGTCAACTGATTAAATACATACTTTTCAGTATATGGGAAAGGACTCGCAGGATCGACAAAAATGTGGTTTGCTGTAACAAATCTCCATGAACTCTGTCCATTAGGGAATTCTGTTGTGATGCCAAGAATATTTTTCCTCAACGTTGTAAGATCGGCAGCTGTTACTTTGGCATTATTATCCACATCACCAGCTATTACTTTAGTAGCGTCATTAAAAGGATCAAGTCCAAGAATATGTCTTTGTATCAACACAAGATCCAGGGTCGAAACACCATTTAACAGATTACTATTATCATACATTCCAACCGTATAATTATTGCTCTTAGGTAAGTCATTAAAGGCATAAGCACCTGTCGCATCAGTTTTAATGGTCTTATTTTGTTCAGGTGAATTGCTTGTCAATTTTACTTCAGCAGATTTTAACCCAATGCTTTGAGTAGTGGCTGCCCGGCCGTTTATAACAACAAGATTCAAGTTATTATTTGGACAGATATTAGAATTATCCTGAAGCACCAATACTACGGTACAATAATCTTGATTTCCCGCCAAATCTGTAACCGAAATTTCGACCGATACTTGCTGTGAAGCACCATTTGGAATATCTACGCAATCAAATAGGATACCTGAGGTCTTCTTAATAGGATCCCACCATTGTGCTATTCCTGCATTATATTGTGCCTTAACAGCCAATATACCATCACCAATGAAGTAGTGCTCTTTATTAATCAAGGAGTCTACCGGGGTAGCACCATAAAATGTAAACCAAAGGTCTTCTTTTTTAGTACAATTGTCAAATGCTCCCAGATCGTAATCTTTAGCCCAAATGGATATGGTACCATTTGAATTCATCACTGCTGTGGTGATCGATGAAAGACAGTATGGCGTTGGTTTTTTACTTTCAAGTACATCAATAAAATGTGTACAAAATGCTCTATTGCCACACTTATCTTCTACGGTCCATCTGATTTTATGTTTTCCGTTTTTCATTACCCTAAAGAATCGAGCTGACAATACTGTCGTATCTATTGATCCATTGTTGTCAATATCCAATTCATATTTCCAATTTAAATTAGTATTATTTTCAGGACAATCATCTACTGCCGTCATGGTAAAATCAACCGGCCCTTCACAATTTCCGTACGTTGCAAATGCCCTATCAGTGCACGCAAACTCGAAGATAGGTGCAATGTCATTTTGTAATTTGATGATTTGAAGCTTTTCATACCATCCCTGACCATAGACAGGATTTGCATCATTATAGGTACACCAATCGATCACAGTCCATGTTCTCAATATTTTTTCACATGCTCCATCTACAAACTTAAAAACCTGATCTTTGTAATGAGCTGCTACCAAACTACAATTGTCATCATTATATGTAGGCCTATCAAAGCCTGCCGGCAAAAATGAAGGATCCAGATTGGAATGACATTTTTTTGTTGTATAATTAGCAGGCCATTTGATATCATTTTTAGGATCACTTTCGTCATAAATATTATAATAGAATGGGTCATCGTTTATCAATGTAATGACTTGTACACACGAGTTTTTGAATCCTTGTTTGTCTTCTGCTGTCCAGGTTCTTGTGACGGTACCGACACCACACTGGTTTACTTTGATGACATCCTGTGATTTTACACTTACAACTTCACAATTATCTATGGCAACGGGTTCACCTGTGACTTTTAAGTCCTTGTAATCAGCCTGACAATCTAATGTAATATCAGCCGGACATTTAGTAATATACGGTGGCAGTTTATCCTGAACCCTAACTTCCACCATACAGATATTTGAATTTCCTGAAAGGTCAGTTACCCTAAATTCTACCATTACAGAAGTATTGACTTCAGCACAACAAAATCGTACTGTCGGTCTGAATACAGCATTATCAGTAAAACAAATATCAACCATTTTTCGAGCTTCAAATCTTAGTATACCACAATTGTCCACACTTCCATCATCAAAAGTAGATGCATCAACGATGGCTAACTGATTTCCTGTAATAGAAGCTACAGTAAACTGATCACAAACTGCATTCGGCAGTACTTTATCTACCACGGTGACTTTAAATCTACATTCCGAAGGATTACCACATTCATCAGTGACCGTCCATTTTATCCAGCTATCACCCAAAGGCAAGCCTGAAATGGTTGAAGTCAATTGATTTACATTAGTTGTAAGATAATCATTATCAAATGTATTGTGTGGATTGTATGAAAGATCATATAATAATATGTCAGAACATTCATCACCAATCTTTGGTCTAGGCACTTTATAAGTTGCTGAACAATTGTAATCATCTGTCGAAATTGTGATATCATCAGGGCAAGTCAATTCCGGACCATCAAGATCCATGACTTTAATAACCTGGTTGTGGACAATAACCTGACCACTACACCATTCAATCACTTTGTGGGTACGTATGAGTTTATATGATTTTTTACAAATATCGATACGAATGTCAGTAGGTGTGGCTATCTGCACATTATAACACAAGTCACCATATGGTACACCTGTCACGCTTGTAGGCGGAATGGTGTCACCGTATTTAAAACATGACAAAGGCCCTGGATTACCGTTCAAACCATCATAATTAGGAGGAAATTGTAAAGTTGACAGACCATTTCTAAATACATATATAAATTGACAACACTCGTTTGCAGGGTTATTTAATGCATCTTTTCCACTCCAACATCTTTTTATGATTTTAGAGTAAATGCTTGAACAATCTTCTTCGACAATCTCGTCAGTGTAACCTAACGTAGCGGTGCTACAATTGTCAATTCCATAAACAAGATAATTATTACCGGAAATATATGTAAAGGTCACATCATTTGACGTAGGGAATGGAATAATTCCTCCTACCTGAGAGAATATCAGGTCAATATGATTTACTTTACCACCATTTCCTGACTGAAGGTCGAATATCGTCACAACCCAATCTCCATTCAAAGGTTTGCCAATGAAGGCTGATAATGGATTAAAGGGAGCGAAGATACCGGTCAGTGCAGGATCAGTAGCGTCACAAGTACCTACCATTGTTGCATGATCATCTGCAGCTTCGTCATCTAATGTCACCATTAAATTTGGATTGTCACATGTTGAATTTTGTAATATCATCAGCGGAACGGTAACACCATCAGGAGATGTAATATTAGCAGCCAGGTCAGATAAATTATCATGACTTATATCCAGAAATACATTCAGATCCGTAATGGTCGTGCCTTCCAAATTTGAAACAGGAATCGTAAATGATTTAATTACATTAGATGCGGAAGAAATGTCGCCATCTGTTATTCTTGCCGATACAGGTACTCTGACAGAAAGTGGAGAGCCAGGCTTTAAATTTGTTGAACAGGTAGCATAAATATCGTTGCATTCCAATTCCGGGCCAAACTTATCCTGCACATGGATTTTACCCCAACAGCTATTGCCATCAGGGCCAAAAATCTGTGTTTGAAGCGTCTGGCCAATCTGTGCATAGCCAACTACATTTCCCAAATTCACACCATTATTTGCGATGATCTGAACCGTATAATTACCGAAACATCCATACTGATTGCCTTGCAATAACATATCCGGTGTCACTATAGTCTCACAGTCCTCACCTAAAGATACCTGTACCAAATCATTACAAGCCAAAACATTTGTTGGTGGCTCGAACTCGTATACGTTGACATTAAATGGGCAAGCAGAAGAGGCACCACTTGCATCTGTCACTACATAAGACATAAAATGTTCATCTATAGGAAAAAAATCTCCTTCTTGAAGAGAACTCGTTTGAGGATTTGTATTTACAAACTTATAATCATCAGGAGTGCCTGTCACACCAAAAACAATAGAATTTGTGAGTGGTGTACCTATTGGACCTTCAACAATCAAGTTAGGATGAGTACATAATGATGAAATTGTCGCATCCAAACCTCCTAAAATATGACCTGCATTATTCCTTCCGATTTTAAATATACTGATATAAGGTGCATTAACAACTACTTCCATAATAAATATAGACGCTGCAGGAATTTTGATTGTTCCAGAAGGGATTGCAACTGTATGGACTGTAGTATTTAGATTAGGTATTGTGGTTGTATACGTTCCTAACAAATCAGCTCCGGTTGTATAAAAGTTTAAGGTTATCAGTGGATTGTTTAAAGATTGGTAAACCCCTATTCTCGCACTAATTATGTCGAGATCTGTTGGTTCCATATGATTAAATGACCTGGAATATTTAGTTTGTCCAACATTGCAGTATGTTGTACCCACAATATTGTCAGGATCTGCATTTAGGCTATAACTTAAATTGGAAACTGGAATATCCGGGTATGCAAATCCAAAAGTAGGTACAAGTATACCACATTCTCCCGGATTAAGATAGTAATCAAGGTTGGCACCAGGGCAAGGCATCATTAAAGATACCATACTTTTACCGGAATTAATCCAAGGGAATAAGTCACCGCTTTTCCTGTCAGGATGAATAACATAACTTTCGTTTGAAGAACGGACCGTATTTTCAACAGACCTGTTCATTGCTTGTATCTGAATTTCAGGAAGAAATACCAGCGCAAAAAACATGCTCCAAATGGTAAAAAGATTTTTCATTTTTTTTTGTTTTAGGATTGAACAAGATTGAAATGTGTGTACAATAAACATTATATGAATTATTAATGTGTTAATTTAATATTTGTAAGTAATTGATTTTTAATAACTTATTGATCATAACAAACATATATCTATCATAATAAATATTCGTATTAATATATTGCAAACATTATACCAAAATGTAATACGAGATGTACCATTATTTAGGTATCAGGTAAATATTGATATGTAATGGAAGCTTTTCGGTAGAGAAAAAAGGATAATTAGCCCTGGTCATTATGTCTGTCAGGATTAATATGTACCTTTGTAACTAACAATTGATAAATTATGGAAAGGGGAAAACACCCGGATCATTGTCCTAATTGCAATAAGTCACTTTCCGAAAATGATGTATTTTGTGTATCATGTGGTCAAAAGACTGATGCTCATTTATTATCGGTCAGAGAATTGTTTAGCAATTTTTGGAATTCAGTTTTCAATTTTGACAATACGTTATTCAATACCCTAAAGTATATCTGGCTTCCGTGGAAACTTACAAAGTTTTATGTTCAGGGGCAGCGCAGGTCTTTTCTCAACCCGATGAGGTTGTTCCTGATTACATTATTATTTCATTTTGGGGTTATTCTATCCATCATTAATATTGACAATGATAAAACACAATCAAACAAATTACTAACTGACTACGAACGTTCTAAAATTTTCGGAAAATATCTCGATGTAAAAAATAAGCTAACACTTGACAACAATGCCTGCGTTTTTGCCGACAGTCTGGAACATGCTATTTTTGACAAAACAGTTATTGCTGAAAATGATACGCTGTTGACATTTCAGCTTTTAGGGCTTAAATACCGATTTACCAAAAAAGATATTCTTGAAATTCCACTTGATTCGGTCTATGTAAAATATAATATTACAAAATTCAGTGACAAATTATTGGTTCAACAATACATAAGAGTCATCAAGGATCAGGCAGGAACATCCAAATATCTGATAGGGAATTTTGCCTGGGGCATACTTCTGGTTATTATTGTACTGGCAGGTTTTATGAAATTGGTTTATTTCCAACTCAAAAAACATTTTGTAGAGCACCTTGTATTTCTGATGAATATCCACTCTTTATGTTTTTTGATCAATTCTATTTTTATATTTGTTTCTGTAAAACTCCAAAATGGTTTTCAAGAAGGGGTACTTGGATATTTGTTTATATTTCCTATACTAATATTAATATTCTCTATGTATTTTTACTACCAACAAGGCATTTTTAAAACCTTTGTTAAATTTTGTATTCTAGGAATGGCATATATGTTTTTGATAGCCATATTTTTAGTATTTATAAGTATTATTAGTTTACTTATTTATTAAACCATAAATCATATATGTACGAAACAGTCATTGGATTAGAAATTCATGTTCAACTAAATACCCAAAGTAAGGCTTTCTGCAAGGATCAAAATAGTTTTGATGAAGCCGTCAATACGAATATTAGTTTTGTTTCACTTGCTCATCCGGGCACACTGCCCAGAATGAATAAGTCCCATATCGAAAAAGCAGTCAAACTTGGCATGGCATTGGGATGTGACATTAATCAGCATAACTTTTTTGACCGGAAAAATTATTTCTACCCAGATCTTCCAAAAGGCTATCAGATCACTCAGGATAAGGAACCATTCTGTCGGCAAGGTAAAGTAAGATATATGTCTGAAGGAGAAGTCAGGACCATTACATTGCACCATATTCACATGGAGGAAGACGCAGGTAAGTCCACGCATGATCAGGATGGGCGATATTCGTTGGTTGATATTAACAGGGCCGGTGTTCCTTTATTGGAAATAGTCACACAGCCAGATTTCAGGTCAGGTCAGGAAGTCAGTGATTTTCTTGCCGAATTGCAAAAAGTAGTTCAATATCTGGACATCTCCGATGGAAATATGGAAGAAGGCTCATTCAGATGTGATTGTAATGTATCAGTACGCAAGACAGGAAGCCCGGAACTTGGAGAAAGATGTGAAATTAAAAATATGAATTCGCGTCGCTATGCAAAAAATGCTATTGAGTATGAAGCAAAAAGACAAATAGACATCATTGAGCAAGGTGGCATTATTCACAGATCAACACTTTTATACGATCCGGAAAAAGGCGTAACAAAATTGATGCGCAAAAAAGAATCTGAAAACGACTATAGATATTTTCCTGAACCCGACCTGCCGCCTTTATTTTTTTCCGAGACTTTTCTGGAAGAATTCAGCTCGCAACATCAGACGCTGCCGATTGATGCCTATTTATTGCTGCGTGAAACATATCATTTATCTCATTCTGACGCTGAAGTCCTGACGGAAGCAAAAGAAACATTCGCTTTTTTTATACATTTATCAGAAAAATTAAGTGATTCAAAAGATTTATGTGACTTGCTGATTCTTAAAATTTTGCCCCATGTACGTAAAGAAAATATAAGGCTCCATAATTTTGCCAGGGATACAGAAATATTGCACTTTATCGAACTGATCAGTTCGGGGAAGGTATCAAAATCAGCCGCTTATCAACATTTATTTTTGCCCTGGACGACTGACACTACACAGGACATAACAATACTTGCTATGTCAAAAGGACTAATACAAAGCGATGATCAAAGTTTTCTTGATGAGTTAATTGCTGAAGTCATCGAAAGTAACCCAGGCAAAGTGGCGGAGTACCGGAAAGGCAAAAAAGGCCTTATTGGCTTCTTTATGGGACAGGTGATGCAAAAATCCGGTGGCAAAACTGATCCAAAGATACTTCAAAATAAAATGGAAAATATCCTGCTTCAAAATTAAAAAATCACCAAATTGTATTAATATTATAATATATTAGTATGTTTTTTAATCTGAAATACATTATTATATATATAATTAAAATAAATTTATATTGTTTAAGGACAATTCTATTGACTTTTTTGCTTTATAATTGTATATTACAATTTATTTAAATATCTAATGAATCTACAGGGATTAACAAAATTATACTATTCAATCGGGGAAGTGTCTGAATTATTTGGTGTAGCGCCATCCTTAATCAGGTATTGGGAGTCAGAATTTAAAACGCTGAGTCCATCCAAAAACAGCCGGGGCGACCGCAAGTATACCCTAAAAGACATTGACCACATCAAAACCATCTATCATTTGCTTAAAGAAAAAGGATTTACAATTGAAGGCGCTAAAAAAGAATTAAGCATTCAAAAACAAACATCAAAAAGTCAATCCGAATTATTAAAAAATCTTAAAGACATAAAGAAAAAAATACTGGATTTCAGAAATAGTTTGGAGTAATACTGGTTTTTTTAGTATCAAACCACCACACTCCAAGCTAATAAGGTGCATTTTCTTTCAATATTAACATCATCTATCATGTATCATTACATCCGAACCTAGTATCCTCAATAATGACACAGGATAAACTAGGTTTCGCAGCATGGTGGAGATTGCAATGGGTACATAATCAAATTCCATTTCACACAAAAACTAAAATGGTTTATGTCATTAAAGGTATTGCTAAATGAGAAGATTTAATATTTATTGGAGCTTACTTTTATTTCTAATTTTACTTTCATGCTCAAATGAACCAATGATTATTGAATCGTTTGAAATTGCAAATGTTGATAAAATAACTGAGCACGGTGGTAGATATGTAGGTGGTAGATATGTAACTCAGCATTATCTCATAAAAAATTGGCGGAATACAAAAGAAAATGAATCAAAAATAGATAGCTTTGTCTGTAGTAATTTATTACCTGAATATGATACAATTTATGCTTATTTTATTACTTTTTATAAATATTCTGATACAGTAAATCCACAATATTATAAAGATAGCAAAAAATTATGTGAATATGACATGTTTGATGCTCGTATTTTGAGTTATTCTTTTAGCAGTGGCTTATTTAGTAAATCAAAAGGCAGTGCGCATTACCCCCTGGAACCATTTACAAAATTTGAATGTAATAAGTAAAGAAATGCAATCAGTCTCTAAACGAAAGTAATGGCTCATCAGTGGTGACCTGATTTGTGCTACTATGTCAAATTACGTAGGTGATGTCCATTTATTATGTAAATGTTGGGTTAACCCATCATTTGAGAGGCAAAGTAAATGCAAGCAGTCTCTAAACGAAAGGAGTTCCTCATCAGTGGTGAAATGATTTGTTCTACTATGTCAACTTACCTTGGTGGTGTCCGGTTATTATGTAAATGTTGGGTTAACCCATCATTTGAGAGGCAAAGTAAATGCAAGCAGTCTCTAAACGAAAGTAATGGCTCATCAGTGGTGAAATGATTTGTGCTACCATGTCAAATTACCTAGGTGATGTCCAGTTATTATGTAAATGTTAGGTTAACCCATCATTTGAGAGGCAAAGTAAATGCAAGCAGTCTCTAAACGAAAGTAATGGCTCATCAGTGGTGAACTGATTTGTGCTACTATGTCAAATTACCTAGGTGATGTCCATTTATTATGTAAATGTTGGGTTAACCCAACATTTGAGAGGCAAAGTAAATGCAAGCAGTCTCTAAACGAAAGTAATGGCTCATCAGTGGTGAAATGATTTGTGCTACTATGTCAAATTACCTAGGTGATGTCCATTTATTATGTAAATGTTGGGTTAACCCAACATTTGAGAGGCAAAGTAAATGCAAGCAGTCTCTAAACGAAAGTAATGGCTCATCAGTGGTGAACTGATTTGTGCTACTATGTCAAATTACCTAGGTGATGTCCATTTATTATGTAAATGTTGGGTTAACCCAACATTTGAGAGGTAAAGTAATGCAATCAATTTCTAAAGGCATGGAGTTCCTCATCAGTGGTGATTTAATGGGTAACACCTTTTGTACTGCTGATGCATTGCAAATGGGATCACAGTTACAAATATCATGACATTTTGGGTCTGAAACTGCGATGTTGGGACATGACTACTTTTGTTACAGAGAAACTATTTGCCTACAAAAATCCAGATCATATCTGTCATTTGAGGCAATGATTACGATTCGGTCCTTAATATTATTTTGCAATATCTCTGAAAACCATTTCCTGGCGGCTTGGTCCAGAAACGAAGTAGGTTCATCCAGTAGCAGGATAGGTGTCTCACTCAGTAAAGCTAATGCCAACTGGACCTTTTGTTTCATTCCTGAAGAAAAATGTTGTAATGTTTTTTTTGACTGGCCTGCCAACTGAATCAATGATTCAAAGGTTTTAAAATCCAGATCAGCACTCATTTTTTTAAATTTACGATGAAAAACAAAAGCTTCTTCAAGTGTAAACTCATTGATCAAATCGGTATAAGGAGCAGCCAATGAAATCTTATTAAAAACACTGTAAATAGGTGTTGTTGTATCTTTTTCAACATACTTAATGTCTCCTGTTGTTGGGCTTAAATAGCCGGAAAGCATCTTTATCAGCGTTGACTTTCCACTGCCATTACTGCCAGAAATACCATAAATATTGTTGTGATAAAAACTATGGTTAAAGTCTTTAATAATCCATTGATAACCATATCTTTTGGATACATTATTTACCAAAATATGTGTCATGGCTATCTGAATCCTTTCATCAATCCTCTGTCAGCCTGCAATAAAAAATTCATAATAATTTCTTTTTCAGCAGATTCCTTGATGGTAGCATCAATGGTTTCCAGCGACTTTTTTACATTATTTCCTTTGACAAACAAAATTCTGTATATGTCCTGAATGTGATTGATTTTTTCTGTTGAAAAACCTCTTCTGCGCAACCCTACAGAATTTACACCAACATATGAAAGTGGTTCTCTTGCAGCTTTTACAAAGGGCGGCACATCTTTTCTTACCAGAGATCCTCCTCCGATCATCACATGATCACCTATTTTAACAAATTGATGGACTGCTGACATACCCCCGATGATGACCTGATTGCCGATTTCGATATGTCCTGCCAGGTTTACATTATTGGCCAAAATACAATTTGCACCTATAAAACAATCATGTGCTACGTGTACATAAGCCATTAATAGTGTACCCTGCCCTATGTGGGTTGTCATACTTGCTTCTGTGCCTCTGTTTAGAGTGCAGCATTCTCTGACAGTAACATTATCTTCCAATACTAAAGACGATTTCTCTCCCCTATACTTTAAATCTTGTGGTATGGCACCGACCACAGCGCCAGGAAATATTTTACAATTTTTTCCGATAATGGCGCCTTCCAATATCGTTGCATGCGGGCCAACCCACGTACCTTCTCCGATGACGACATTTTCGCCTACATATGCGAATGGTTCAATTTTAACATTAGGTCCCAAATTGGCACTTTCATGTACATAGCTTAATTTACTAATCATTTTGACGTTTTACGATCTGTGCCGTAAGTTCACCTTCAGACACTAATTTATTTCCCACATATGCTGTTCCCATCATTTGTATGATGCCTCTTCTGATAGGAGACATCAATTCCATTTTTAATATCAGTGTATCACCTGGCAATACTTTTGCTTTAAACTTGACATTATCCATCTTAAGAAAATAGGTATCCCAATGCCCCTGATCTTCAACCGTCGTAAGCGCCAGAATGCCGCCAGTCTGAGCCAGTGCTTCCATCTGCAATACACCAGGAAAAATAGGATTCCCGGGAAAATGCCCCTGAAAAAACCCTTCATTGGAAGTCACGTTTTTTACGCCGACAATATGCGTAGGAGAAATCTCAATTACCTTATCTACCATTAAAAAAGGGTATCTGTGCGGCAAATAGCCTTTAATTTGTTCAAGATTCATGACAGGTGTCACATTGGGATCATAATGCGGTTTGCCAAGTGAACGTCTATGTTCAACGTATTTTGTTTTTAATATTTTTGCCAATGCGACATTTGAAGTATGACCGGGTTTGGTTGCTACTATTTTTGCCTGAATATCCTTTCCTAAAAGTGAAAGATCTCCAATCAGGTCAAGTAATTTGTGCCGGGCAGGTTCATTATTGAAGTGCAGCTTAAGATTACTAAGGATGCCGTTATCCCCTACTTCCACATCCGGTTTATTTAGTTTTTTCCTAAGATGACTAATCTCCTCCTCTCCAAGTTTTTTGTCAATAATCACAATAGCATTATCAATATCCCCACCTTTGATCAAACCAAGATCAAATAATGGCTCAATTTCAGAAAGAAAAACAAAGGTACGACACGTTGAAATTTTATCTACAAATTCTGTTTTACCCTTCATGCTGGCAACCATCTCGCCCAGACTTTCATCAGTAAATTTCAAAATCGTATTGAGTTCAAATTCGTCAGAAGGGTATACTGCATATTCTGAGCCTGTATCAGGATCGAGATAAACAAATGGTTCAGTTACAACAAAAACTTCCTTAGTAGACTCAACTTCTTTCAAATCGGAGCGCAACAACATATTTACAAAGCCGCTTGCGCTACCATCAAGAATAGGCACTTCAGGCCCATCAATATTTATAACTGCATCCTCTATTTGCAAACCACTTAACGAAGAAAGAAGGTGTTCAACTGTAGAAATACTAACATTTCCTGATTGAAGTGTAGTTCCTCTGTTTGTTGAAGTAACCAGAGAAACATCAGCCATTATAGTAACGTTGGGTTCAATATCGGTTCGAATAAACTTAATCCCGCTACCTTCATCGCCACCACTGATAGATATATTTATAAATTTACCAGTATGCAATCCTACACCCTTAATGTCAACTGATTTGGTTATAATATTCTTATATCTCATCTAATTTCTTTTTTCGTTTTGTCAGCAAAATTTTTTATTTCCTGCTTCAATCTATCGAGTTCAATCTCCTGTTTTCTCATTTGCTGCACAATTTCAGGAAATTTTCTGAAATAAGCATAAGACTTAAGATAATTATTAAAATCTATGGCTGGAGAACCATACCATTTAGTATTTTCATGCTTGATGTTTGAACCTATGCCGGACTGAGCCTGAATCATTGTTCCTTCTGCTATGTCTATATGACCTTTGAAACCAACCTGACCGCCAATGAGACAATTAGGACCAATTTTAGTTGAACCGGCAATACCTGTCTGGGCTGCAATTACTGTATTTTCACCTATGGTTACATTATGTCCAACCTGAATGAGATTGTCCAATTTTACACCTTTTTTTATCATCGTCGATCCTATGGAAGCTCTGTCTATCACTGTATTACTGCCGATTTCTACATCATCTTCAATAACAACATTACCCAGCTGTGCTATCTTCTTATAGCCACCACTATCATCTTTACCAAATCCAAATCCATCGCTTCCAATGACAGCATTGGCATGTATTACACAATTATTTCCTATTACACAGTCACGATAAATCTTGACACCCGGATAAATGAGTACATTGTCACCAATATGAACATTATTGCCAATATATACCTGAGCAAATATTTTGCTCCGACTACCGATACGTACATTTGCTTTTATTATTACATAATCATCAATGCTCACTTCATCGCCAATATGAACAGTCGGGTCAATGATTGAAGTTGAAGAAATTATTTTTTCATTGGCTATCTTAGGACTAAAATGTTCCATAAGGATAGCTAAGGAAGCATAAACGTTTTCGACAGAAATCAGTGTAGCTTTTAGGGGACGTTCAGGGACAAAATCTTTAGAAACAAGAACAGCAGAAGCTAATGTATCGTAAATATAATGGGCGTATTTTGGATTGCCAAGAAAGCTGATTGTTCCGGGTTTTCCTTCTTCAATTTTACTTGGTCCGGATATTATTACATCAGGATTCCCGAAAACTTTACCTTCCAATAGCATTGCTATTTGACTTGCTGATTTTTGCATGACGCAAAGTTAATATAAAACTTGGTTTAGATATTCAGAAATATGCGACAAATTCCCAAATTCAGACAAATAACATATATTTATCTATATATTTGCGGCTATTATATAAGTTTGGATGTTAAAATCTTTACTTTAATTTACCTAAATAAAACAAAGTTTACTTGTGCAGAATGTGATAAAAATTGGTGTTGGCCCCAGCATTGGTGATAAGTGGATGGTCAGTATTTTTGAGTCAATCCTAAAAAAAAATCATATAGCAACTGACATTATTTATGTAAATCTTGTTGTTGATGATTCTGAATCCGATGTATATAATGAAATAGATGCAGGAAATGTTGACCTTGCAATCATCCCACTTACCAATATAAATGTAAAACATATAGATGACAGGTGTGTCATAGGGGCTCTTTCTGAAAGAATTTTTGCTGAATCATGTATAATAGTCAGAGAAGACCATTTTGATCCTGCATTTGATCTGAAATTAAAATCGGGAAGCTCTATCGCTGTTCATTCACTTATTCAGAAAGTACAGATACAAAAAATAACGCAGGATATTCAGATTATTATCCATTCAAATGATCATAGTCAAAATGTACAGGCGCTTTTGGGACGTAAATTTAATGGCATTGTTCTTCCTAAATATTTAGTTCCATTATATTTCAACCAATCAGAAGAATGGAAATTGATCAATATCCATCCAAAGGAAGTGATACCTGAGGCTGGCCAGGGTGTTCTGGCTTTTGTGACCCATAAAGAAAATCTTGACCTACGCAGATTGCTTAAAATCATTCACAACAAAGAAACTTCAGAAATTACAAATGTGGAACGAAAAGTACTACTTTCATTCAGCGGGGAGGATGTAAATATGATCGCTATCTATTGTCATAAAGACCCAAATGGATTTTTTCATTCAAACGCCATAACATGCGATAAAGCCGGAGAAAATTTAAAAAAGATTACACTTTCTCAGAGCACTTCTGCAGGTATGGCTGAAAATATTTGTAAATTACTATTAACCAATAATCATTATGTATAATGTATTTAATATTTGATTGCTCTGCATTGGCATCTTATACAAATTATAAAGCCACTTTTACTGATACAAACGCATGGCCAAGATTACTGCATATTAGTTGGATATTACTTGGAGAGGACTATAAACTTATTGAAGATTATGACTGTATTCCCAGCCCAATAGGATATGTCATCGACGAAAAGTCCAAAGAAAAAGCACACATTGACGATGCTGATATTGCCAAAAAAGATGCCGCTCTTGAGGTAATTTTAGATAGATTTTCATCAAGTGTCGAAAAAGCAACATATATTTTTGCGCACAATCTGAATTACAACGAAAACATCCTTGGTGCAGAATATGTCCGCTCAAAAAAAAGTATTAATATGTTTTCAAAAAAAAGGTATTGTCTGATGGAAGAAGGCACTTATTATTGCAAAATTCCTTCAAAAAGCGGAGGTTATAAATACCCGACATTACCTGAATTACATGGCACATGTTTTGGACAAACTTACGGACCTGCCAATAATGCAAGAGCTGATGTAATAGCAGCCTCAAGATGTTTTATAAAACTTAAAAAAACAGGTAAACTGGACGATATATTTGAAGATTGAAAATTCTTTTATCCGTTTTTCAACATCAAAAAACATCAAAAAACGTCAAAATATAGACGACAAACCAACTCCCATTGCCACTAATATAATTAGCAAATATAAAGCCAACACAATGATCGTTAGAATGCCCATAAACTTAAACATAGCATTTAATTGCGAAAGTGCTTCAGTCAATTGAAACGAATCATTTAAATTAATGCTTGCTTTTGTTTTTTTGGCAAAACCGTATAATTTTAAGCAAGGGTATACATAAAACGCAGCGATTAAAATATATATCAAGCCATACATTATGCCAAATCCACCACTAAATATTTTTAAGTTCGGATCCTCTGAAGCGCCGGCTATTGATCCCATAAAGATCATAACCCCAATTCCCATCAACATAAACAAACCAGACATAACAAGTCCTACAATGGCTAAAAAATTAGACCATTTAGCAGTTTCTTTCAGATAAACTTTCGCTTGGTCCTCAACCACTAAGCCCGCATTTTCTTCTTTTCCAATGTTTTCTATACTTTCCATTATTACCGATTAATGCAGTAATTTTTAATAAAAAATTTAATTCTTCAAAAATACACATTTATTCTAACCGCAGTTACATTTTTTTAATTAATTTTCATTGAATAAAGCTGCACACTGTTAAACATTTGCCTCTATTTAATTATTGTATTAAATTATATGTAATTTTGCCACATAATTAATGAAATCAAACAAGAAATGAACAGGAATATAATCATTGCTTTTGTACTCATCGCTATAGGAATTGGTGTTTTTTTTTCAATGTCAAAAGATGTCAGTACTTATGCAAGCTTCAAAGTGGCTGAATCCGGTGAAAGGGTTAAAATAGTAGGCATTCTGTCGAAGGATAAAGCTATGGACTACGATCCTCAAAACAAACCTAATTCATTTAGCTTTTTTATGAAAGACAACGATGGTCAGGAAAAAAAAGTTGTCCTCAATAAACCCAAACCACAGGATTTTGAGATGTCGGAACAGATTGTAGTGACCGGTGAAATGAAAAACGATGTTTTTGAAGCCAGCGAAATTCTGATGAAATGTCCTTCCAAATATAAAGACGAAGAAATTGCCGTCAAAGGCGAATAAATCAACAAGACATTATGAATGAATTGAAGTATATAGGTGAACATCTCTGGGTGGGTCAGGCAGGTCATTTTTTTATTATTCTTGCTTTCGTCTCTGCATTGCTTTCAGGTGTTTCATATTTTTTAGCTACAAAAAATGAAGGCAAAAATCTAAGTGATACCTGGTCTTTGATGGGAAGGTATGCTTTTTTAGTACATGGCTTGAGTGTCATTGGTCTGATAAGCCTCATATTTTATGCTATGTACAACCATATGTATGAGTATTCATATGTGTTTGATCATGTTTCCGAGGAATTGCCCCTAAAATATATTCTATCCGCATTCTGGGAAGGTCAGGAAGGCAGTTTTATGCTCTGGATGTTCTGGCATGTCATCTTAGGCAGTATTCTCATACGAACTTCAGGCAAACTTGAAGCGCCGGTTTTATTTACGATTGCTATGGCCGAAGCCATTTTGATGAGTATGTTGTTAGGCATTCACATCAATATTGGTGACGAAACAATTAAGATCGGTAGTAATCCTACTGTTCTGATCAGACAAATCACTGACGCGCCGATTTTTGCAAATGCAGACTACCTTAGTCTGATAAAAGGCCGTGGATTGAATCCCTTGCTTCAAAATTATTGGATGACCATACATCCGCCGACATTGTTTTTGGGATTTGCATCAACGATTGTACCCTTTGCTTTTGCGTTTGCAGGCCTTTGGAAAAATGATCATAAAGAATGGTTAAAACCTGCTTTCGGGTGGAGTTTATTTTCTGCCGGCATCTTAGGAACGGGCATTTTCATGGGCAGCCTATGGGCTTATGTGGCCCTGTCGTTTGGTGGATATTGGGCATGGGATCCCGTGGAAAACGCATCTTTGGTTCCCTGGATAATAATGGTAGCAGGCGTTCATGTGCATATGGTAGCAAAAAATACAGGTTATGCTACAAGATCAGTTTACTTTTTGTATCTGATGTCATTTGTAATGATATTATATTCCACTTTTTTGACAAGGAGTGGTATTCTTGGAGACACTTCTGCACATGCATTCACAGAAATGGGGCTTGAATGGCAATTGGTATTTTTGGTAGCATTTTTTATGATTTGTGGTCTGGGACTCCTAACGTACCAATACAAAAAAATTCCTAATCCTGAAAAAGAAGAAGCCCTATATTCCAGAGAATTCTGGATGTTTATTGGTTCGCTGATCCTTCTTTTTAGTGCTGTGTTGATTACGGCTTCTACCTCACTTCCGGTATTTAACAAATTGATGACCTATTTTGATGCCGGTTATATAGGTAAAGTTATTAAAGATCCAATACCTCATTACAATAAATATCAATTGTGGATAGCTGTTTTTCTTTCGGTCTTGTCATCTGTATCTCTTTTCTTAAGGTACCATGGTACAAATTGGCAGATGAAAAAGAAAGATTTTGCCACTAAAATGGGTATTTCTGCTTTTATTGCGCTCCTATTGACTTACCTAAGTACGTTTTGGATTCACCTGTATGCGTGGCAATATGTAACATTGTGTTTTGCGGGATTTTTTGCTGTCATTTCCAATATAATTTATATGGCCTCTGTTTTGAAGGGCAATATCAAACTTGCTTATTCAGCCATTGCACATTTGGGCTTTGGTTTGATGGTGATCGGCACTTTGGCCAGTGGCTTGAATCAAACCTTCATATCCACAAATCCCTTTGTGTTTAAGGGTTTATTCACGGAAGAAGATCTCGGCAAGTATGTGCAGTTGATCAAAGGGAAGCCTTTATTTTCACAAGGATATTTTATAACGTATGAATCTGACACCCTGGTGGGAAGGGAAAGACAATACGCCATAAATTTCAAACAGGTGAATGACAGTCTCAAAGTATTATCTGAAGTGACCTTACATCCAAATTCTGTTTATTCCAATGACTTTAGCAAGGTTGCAGCGTACAATCCTGACACAAAACACTTCCTTCACAAAGACATTTTTTCATGCGTAGTAGGCTTACCACCGTCACTTGAAAGTGCTGAAAATGCTAAAAAATTAGAAGACTCTTTAAAATTTGTCACCTATGCTATAGCATTAAAAGATACGATTAAAATAGGGGATGTTGTCATCAGGGCAGAAAATTTTTCGTTTTCTCCCCAAAATAAAGATTATATAAAAAACCCGCACGATTCAGGAATAGGATTGATTTTACAGCTTACAGACCTGAAAAATGATACTACATACACGGTAGAAGCTGCGGTAGGTCTTGACGGTGCCTTGATGTATAATTACCCAGTGTCAGTAGAAGACCTGGGCTTGCGTATAAAACTGGACGAAAAATTACTTGACAATTTTTTTACCCCTGAAGATCAATTGGTCTATACTGATTATGTACTCAAAGCGGGATCTGTCATCGACGTCGATGGATTTAAAATAGCCTTGACGGGTTTCGATAAAGAGCCAGTTAACCGAAATTATAAAAAAGAAAAAGGCGACATAGCCATTGCCGCTCAAATGTCGGTCTCCCGTGATGGTATTATGGAAACAGCAGAGCCATTATATGTCATTAGAAACAATCAACCTATGAGCGTCAAACATTACTCAGGCGTGACCGGATTGCATATCAGGTTTAGCAATATTGACCCTGTAAAAGAAGAATTTTCATTCAAAATTGCGAGGGACAAACGGATAACTTCAGATTTGAGTATTTCTGTTGCAAAAGATGTACCGAGGACTGACTATGTGATACTGATGGCATCAGTCTTCCCTGGTATTAATTTGTTCTGGATAGGCGGCATATTGATGATGACAGGCTTATTTATAGCTTCATGGAGTAGATTTGCTTCAAAACATTAAAATGATCAAAACCATTTCTATCATAGGTTCGGGCAATGTAGCCTGGCATCTGGCTGAAAGTTTCACCCTTGCAGGCATGGAGATTCTTGAAGTATGTGGCCGAAATGGTAATGACGCGCCGGCATTTGAAGCTTTTGGAGAGATCAAATTTATAACGGATATTAGTGATTTTAGTCCACATGCTGACCTTTATTTTGTTTGTCTCAGTGATGATGCCATCGAAAGCGTGCTTGACACACTTCCCTTTTCGTTGAATAAATATCAGATGCTGGTACACACATCCGGTGCAAGGCCATCTACGATTCTGGCACCATATGCACTTCACTATGGTTCATTCTGGCCATTGCAGACCTTGACAAAAGAAGCGCAGATCGTGTCAAATGAAATTCCTATTATGTTTAATGCATCTGATGAGGAAACAGCTTCAGTGTTGGTCATTTTGGCGGATATGATAAGTGACAGTTTTCTTGAAGTGACGGATGATAAAAAACAAACTATGCATCTGGCAGCTGTCATGCTAAATAATTTTACCAATTTTCTATATACGCTTACCGCTGAATACTGCACTTCCAATGACATCGATTTTTCAAACTTTTTCCCTTTGATCAAAGAAACAGCCCTTAAAATCAGTCAATATCCAACCGAAGAAATCCAGACCGGTCCTGCCAGGCGAAATGATATCACCACAATAGAAAAACATTTAAATCAACTGGAAGATCATCCTGAACTGTATAAAATCTATTGTGTTTTTACAGAAAGCATCATTAAAAAATACCACAAAAAATGAGAATCATCGGAGAGTTTGATATCGACAATATTAAAATTACGGTTTTTAAGATGAATGAACGTATCTCTGTCAAATTTGAAACCAACTTGCTAGAACAGACCTACAAATTCAGGGATGGAAGTGCCATCAATAATATGGAAGATGTACAAAAATTTTGTTCACCAGCAATGATAAAAAAACTTAATGAATGCTTTGCCGACATGGCAGCTATACGATCGGCATCATTGATGTCTATGTTTGAGGCGGAAGAAGAGATGTTTGACGAAATAATATAAAGTCTTTTAGGTTTCTTTTTCTCATCAAGGTGGTACAGACACGATTTTTTTAAGTCGAGTTTTTACAACCTCTTTAACCTACTCCAACAAATTATTTTCTATGGCGATTCTGACCAAACCTACGCTGTTTCTGGCATTGAGTTTGGATAGCAGGCTGCTTCTGTGGGATTCTACGGTTTTAAGGCTGATATATAGGCTATCCGCTATTTCTTGTGTAGTAAATTCCTGTGCGATAAGTTTTAGTACTTCTTTTTCCCTTCTGGATAATTTAGGAAAAAAAACACTGCTTTTGGACGATGACTTACGTTGATTCATCAGACCTTTCATAATGGTCTCCGTCACGTCTTTGGAAAAATAAGACTCCCCTTTTGCTACAGTTCGGATGGCTATGAGCAATTCTTCTCTACCCGTATTTTTTAGGATGTAACCTTTTGCGCCATGATTTAAGATCTCAGAAACGATACTTTCTTCATTAAACATAGAGATGGCAAGTACTTTGATGCTACTGTGATGTGCGTGCAGCTCTTTACAGACTTCTATACCACTCATACCCGGCAGATTCACATCAAGCAAAACAATATCCACTTTATTGGTCTTGACAAATTCGATAACAGAGGGGCCATCATAACTTCTACCTACTACAAACATATCCGCCTCAGCCTTTAAGATGGACTCAATACCATCCACAAACATAGTGTGATCATCGGCGACTAATATATTTATCATAAGTGTAATATTGAATGGTTTGATTACTAATATTTTTCGAATACAAAGTTACAGTGATTTTCTCTATAAAACCTCGGGTATACCCCCAAAAATAAAAATCGGTGTTTACAATGATGTTTGAAATTCACAATCACCGCACCTTTGTAATGTCAAAAGTTGATACATACAGATGAACAAAATATTTAATCAATCATAAAAGAAATACAAATGAAGACAGAGATTTTGGATTTCAGAACTTTAATCGCAGTGATGCTGGTTTGTACCAGCCTCATGGGACAAAGGTTGACAACTTTTCCGGTCAAAAAGTCTGATACCCAAAATCTTAACTTCATTTATTCCCCTCAGCCTGACAAGCAGGATTGTATCGTTGAGGTTTAAATTGGAGTCTTGGTTGGGAGTATGTTTTTTGGACATAAAGGTCGTCTGATATACTCCTTTTAAAATAAAAGGGATGCATTAAAGAATGGGTCGCTGATAAATTTTCTCTTTTTAGGTTTACGGAATGAGCAATAGGAGAGTTGGGCTGGTGTAACTGGACATTTAACGTAAAATTTATTGATTCTGATATAGATTTGTTTTAATCAGTATCAATAAACAAAGACAATAATAAACATCTGATGAGATCCGGATTTTAGTAATTGTCACTAGTAATTTAATTTGTGTTCCTTATAAAAGTTAGTCCAAATACCAACCCAACTCGAATATTGGTCAATTAAAATTCAGATACTTATTTCAGATTTATTTCTGATCATATAAAGATGTAAATACTCATTGGGATTTGACTGTTGCATTAAAAGAAAAAGCACTCAAAAAGTTGAGCGCTTTTTCTTTTCTCATTTTAGGACATATGGTTTTTTATTTTGTAGTCTTCTTCATTCGCTTAACCCCAGATTACGCATTAGGCTTTGTTACGAAACGGAATTATACAATATAGCTATGAAGCACAAAAATTTTCACCCGCAATCGTAGTAGAAACTACGGTGAGGACAGAAAAATGAGTACTAAAATAGATATGAAGTATAATTTTGTTGCAGTAAATTCCTTGTGCGTAATCTGGGTTAAAGGTAATAATTGTGTATTTTTGGCCTTCCATTTGTTTAAATTCATCCGCTTGCATATTCTAAAAAATATATTTATTTACTTTTTGTTTACCAATGTATTAGCTGGTCAATATAATGCTGATAGTACATATACTTATCAGGAACTCAATAAAATCCTCGAGCAAGCCAGAATAAATAAAGACCAAAAGACTTTGGCTTCCGTCTATGTCAAACTCGCTGATTATGAAGGAGATGTCCTGTCAGATTTTAAAACTTCATTCAAATACTATAGAAATGCCCTCGAATATTATAAAGTTACTGGAGATAGTACGGGCGTCCACGAAACAAATCAAGCCATAGCCCGAAGATATTATCAGACAGGTTTTTTTGATGAATCGATCAACATCTTACAAAACCTTGTCAGTATTTACAGCAATAAAAATGAGATAAGCAAGCTTGCTGACATTTATTTTGAGATAAACAAAGCCTATAAAGCACGAGGCGACAATGAAAAATCTATTGAATATCTGGAAAAAGCCATTTATCTCAACCAACAATTAAATGACACTATCCTACTTACTAATATCCTGATTGACAAAATCCAGTCTTTTGAACTCAATTCAGAACTTGATAGTGCCATTGCAACAGCATACCAGGTTTTTAAAATCAGCACGTTCAAAGGAGATAGAGAAATGGTAGCAAAAAGTTTATTCCATATTGGTTATATAAATAAGTTAAAAAAAGATTACCCCAAAGCGATAAAATATCTCCACAAAAGTGAGTCGATCCTGCCTTTTCAACCAAACAGTGAGGAGCGTAAACTAATCTATAAAGAACTTGCAGACGTTTACGCAAAAAAAAGTGAATTTAACACCGGGTATAAATACCTGATGAAGTACACCAAGCTGAATGATAGCATTCTGAATAAAAGCAGATTTGCGTCATTTACCAATCTGGCATTAAAATATGGGTCTATCGATAAACAAGCTAGTATTGAGGTTTTAAAAATAGATAAATTGTCAGCTGATGAAAGAAACAAAGCACAACGTCGTACACTGTATATCCTGGCAGGCGGTCTGCTGCTCGTTTTGGCTTCTATTTATTTTATCATCAAGTTTTATGACCAAAGGATAAGCACTACAAAAATCATTACAGAACAAAAAGAAGAGATCAATCAGCAACAGATTAGGGAACTTGAAGACAATATTAAAATGAGCAGTTTAAGGTCTGTAATCGAAGGTCAGGAAATAGAGCGTGAACGTATTGCCAAAGACCTGCATGACAGCCTGGGAGGTCTTCTGAGCACGATAAAACTGCAATTTGATCAGGTAAGATCCAAAAAAGAAGACTTAGTAAATCTTAAAGAATACAAACAGGCCCATAAACTGCTTGATCTTGCCGTTGATGAAGTCAGAACCATCTCAAGAAACTTACAACCAGGCTCGCTTGATAATCTGGGTCTGATCCCTGCCATTAAAGATTTGATCAACAGATTGGAAGGAGATTCATATCCGGATATTGATTTTCAGTATTATGAGATGCCTGAGAAGATAGACAAAATGATTTCTCTTTCGGTGTACAGAATCATTCAGGAATTAATTGCCAACTCCCTCAAACATGCCAAAGCGACCGAAATTCTTATCCAGATAAATACCGAAGACACAGAACTCGTCATTCAATATGAAGATGATGGTATCGGTTTTGACCAAAACAATCTTAAAAGAAAAGGTATGGGGCTTGAAAATATTAAATCAAGAATCAATTATCTGCATGGAACCATCGTCATTGATTCAAGAAATGGCGAAGGCATGTCAGTCCTTATCCGGGTCAAATATCAATAAATTCAGATCCTAATGACGTCATTTCATATTAAGGATTTGCAACTGCCAAGTCCAATAGAACATATATCTTCTGCCCTTATCGACCAAAAAAATATCAAACTTATGGTAAAAAGGGATGATATGATCCATCCCTGGTTATCAGGCAATAAATGGCGTAAACTAAAATATAACCTGAATTATGCCATGTCAAATGATATTTCAACTATCGTCACATTTGGAGGCGCATTTTCAAATCATTTATACGCTACTGCAGGAGCCTGTGCCTTGCTAAACGTTAAAAGTGTAGGCATCGTACGTGGTGAAATCGATTTTAATAACCCTACTATACAATTTTGTAAAGACAGAGGTATGACACTTTTTCCACTATCAAGGTCATCATACAGAGAAAAAGTATTGTCAACCGAAGTCAAAAACATCCTTGCAGCCTATTCTGATGCCCTGGTAATACCCGAAGGGGGAGCCAATGAACTTGCCATGCAAGGTGTGGCAGAAATATGGGATGAGCTAAAACTTCAACTTCCGGCGATGCCAGACTATATTGTTTTGCCGGTTGGAACAGGAACAACTACAGCAGGACTGCTTGGGTCAAATATGTTTCATACGTCAATCATTGCAATATCCGTATTAAAAACGGGCCATCTAGAAGGCGAAATTAATCATCTGGCAAAAAATAAAAACTCAAATAAGCTATTCCTATCCAATGATTACCATTTCGGTGGCTATGCCAAATGGACCGAATTATTACTTAAGGATATCGACCTGCTTGAGCAAGATTTGTTTATCCCCATGGATCATGTGTACAATGGTAAAGCATTCCTTGGTATGACAGACCTCATCAATAAAGATTATTTTAAGCCCGGAAGTAGCATATTGTATTTGCACACAGGTGGCTTACAAGGTAAAAAAGGACTGGAATATCTAAGAACCATAAATTGTACTTAAGTTCGATCTTTAATAGCGGAATGGCACTTTTTAATATTAGAAATGACTAATTAGGGTTTGCTAACTATACCTGATATAGCATCCATAGTTTATTGAATAGTGATTTCATAGTCAACTTTTAAAATTTCAGGAAAGTTTTTATCCCATCGTTGTGTTTCATAAAATCGAACCTTTGCTATTCCTTTATTGATGGCGGTAATTTTGAAATGTTTTAACATTGAATCTCCTGCATTTTTTGGAGTTTCATCATTCTTTTGAATCGTTGAAATTGAAATCAAATTATCCGGTTCCACTTTGTAAAGAAGACTTAGACCTGAAGTACCTCTTTCTTCAAGATTGATTTCAAAGCTCTCACCAATTTTTAATTTTTTTTTCATTGTCTTATGGGTTTTAATATTTTGATAAGCATTATGTGGGGAAGGAGTACAATGAATAGTACATAATGTGAGTATAAAAATAAGTATGTTTTTCATTATTATTCATCTTTTTAATCTAAGAAATGATAATTTTAATTTACCGGGGGAAGGCTCTTCCCCCGGTAAATTAAAATTTAAATAATTTGTGCTACATTCAATCGATGTGCTGCATCTGTTCCTGTCCATGAGATAAATAAATTCCCATTATACGATTCTAATGAAGGTCCATCAATGCTGGTATCCCCAAAAGTGCTCTTATTTGAAAATGCAATACCATTCAGGGAAGATAAAATATTCAATCGATGAGCTGCATCTGTACCAGTCCACGCAAGATACAATTTTCCATTATGGGATTTTATACATGGCGAGCCAAAACAAGTTTCTGCCAAAGTAACCTTATTTGTGAAATTTATACCATTGGAAGAACTCATTATATTGATTCTATTATTGCCGGTTCCAGCCCACGAGATAAATAATTTTCCATTATGTCTACAGATACTTGGAGCCTGCAAGGAATTATCGAACAAAATTGATTTATTAACCAATATGGCTGAAGGAAGCTTAACTCCGGTTGCGCCTACTTTTTCATAAGTATCGATTTTGCACTGCCCATATTTAATCTTAAAAACCTCCATCTCCCCATGTGGTTCCCCATGAATTTTTACAAATCCAATATCCACCAGCTTCGTCATAACCAATAATTGTAACACAATGCAGGCCTCTGTAATTTCCTGTTAAGTGCATATAAATTCCTGAAGAATAAGAGTCAAAATCTTCATATACCTCAAGTATAGCTGCCAGTGGTCCAGTATTAGTAAGATAATTTTTGCATCAACCATGTTGTTGATAACGTGAACATTTGTAATTTTCACAGCAGTGGCATTACGATTTGGATTGGCAACACAATTAGGTGGCCCAGACCAAATATTGCCACTCGGGAAAGCTGTTGCGTAAGGAAAACTAGCTTCACTGCTCACTCCTCTTAATTTAATTTGATCAAATGCAGTAGTATGCCACCATCCTCCACAATTCGCTCCATGTGAAGAACAAAAATGTTGATCTGCTTCAGACAAATCTAATTGTTGCCCTTTTTCAATAGAGATCATAGCTTCAGTAACTGATACGGTACAGAATGAAACACAAGAACCACAACCCCCTTGTTGCTTAGGCGGACTGATATGATTTCCGCCAAATCGATTTCGCCAATCTACTGCAGGAGCGAATGCTGCAATAGGGGCATTTACTCCATGAGCTAAAATTTTTGGCTCTGCATATCCGGCAGGTGGCTCTGCTCCAAGGGAAAAGCTTTCTATTTTTAGTTCGTCCAGATGTTTAAAGATTGCTTCATTTGTTTGCCATAAAGCTTTTTTGTCATCAAGAGTTTTTTGAATACTCTTAAAATTCATTTTTGCCATTTTATATAATTTAATAAGTTAAAAATACATACCATAAATATCATATATTACTTAAGCAAATGCCAATTACAAACCTGACAACATTTGCATAACCAGTTTTAAAGCATCATTTAATGCTTTGGTTTTATATATACTGGTTGTGTTAGTGATATCATGTGTTTCAAAATTTTCAATCATACTTAAAGACCTGCAGACCGTTTCTGTGCTATGCGAAACATGTCAAAATCTAAACTGTGCCCACAAATTAGGTACTAATGATTTCCTAATTAAAGGAAGAGTTGTTGTAATATGAATGTCAGAATATACTTATAAAATGAGTATAGGACATAAGTTTCCACCCTCATCAAGCCTGTGAAGCATAAATGAAAAGATAAAAATAAGCCATCGTCTGCAGAACATTCCAGCTTACATTAATCCTGACAAGAGTGTGTTAAAGTATTTTTAGCGTGTAGTAATGTATAGTCAACATTGAAGCAACAATTGTGACCCTATTTTGAAATTTTTTTTACATAAAAATTATTTTTGGAGCAATGAGTGCCGAACTTAACTAATATAAATGGTCAAAATATGAACAACTTAAAAGCCTGGAATAAGCTAAACGTAACAGCCAAATCAAAATAAATTATATAAATTAATAAAAGATGGTGGAAGATCTCCTGAGGATCTATTAATTTCTAATGATGTTGTATAAAACGTAAAGATACAGTAGCTATAATTGATGAAAAAAGCGTAATTATACCTGATTATTCGAAATGTAAAGTATATGCCATCAAATCAAAAAATATATCCTTCATCTTTGTAAAACAGAAGCAAATTGCATCACAATTTACTAAATAATTTTGTATCACACCAATGTCTTAAATCTTTCGATTTGTCTTCTGTGTCTTAAAATATGTACAATGGCATGTTCCATGATTTGTTCGATATCATATTTCTGGCCCCAGGAAGTAAATATTTTTTTATCATCATCGTATTCTTCTATATCACTGTCTTTAAGGTTTATGAAAGTGTGGTAGGTAAATGCCAATACATTATCCAACTCGTTTCTGTATTCACTGGCTGAAGAAAGAAGCTTCTTTGCAGGTCTTTTAATGGCAGGATCTTTTAGATTTAAAATGTAAACACAATAAGAATAACCTGCACTTACAACATGGGTGAGTACGGTTTGTATGGACCTGCATTCATCATTTTTTGTTACCGCATCCACAATTTGTATTAACTCCCATGTACTGACATCTCTAATGGTATTTTGTAATTCATAAACTGCTTTTTTATACTCATCCAACAACGCGGCGATTGCATTTTGATCAGGACTAAATTTCATTTGTTTATTTTTATTTTTTTTTAAAGGCCAGATGGAATCTTTGACAAAAAATAATCATTGTGGTTTGTATAAAATAAACCATGATTATTTTTTATGTCGATTTCATGTTGCTATTTTTTTTAATTACTAATTGTACAGTTTACAAGATTTACAATGTAAACGCACTGTTTAATAATGATAAATATAAGTGTTTGTTTTTAATTGTCAGGTTTTTTTTAGTTTTAATGTAAAGTTTTTAAAAGAAAGTAATTATTACCTTCTCAAATGATATGCTATTATTTGAGTCCGGTTTAAAATTAAATTAGCAGGAATGGACAAAAAATTCTGTTCTGTTGGCTATACCTTTGTTTAAATTAAATAAATTTTAACATGGACAAAAATAATTTTTGCAATTCTAAATATTTTCCAGCTATGTTTACCATCATTGCTGCAGGCATGGTTATTCAGTTAATCAAGTCGGGCATTGAATTTGGTCAGTGGTTGTATGCATTTATGCACTGACAAGAAGGCTGGTTATACTTTGTGTCCGGATGATATAAAATTTAGCTTGCTTGCGTTCGTGCCATTATTTATAATATGACAATCTTTTTAACTAAATCGGCGAAACCTTCTTTTTTGATGTGTAAATAATATAGACCCGGAGTTAAAGAATTATCATGGTTTATGATATATCTGATGGATTGTCCGTCTGTAGATATTGCATCCAGCGTTCTTGAATACGTACCAGTAACATTCTGTAGTTTTAATTTGTACTGTATAGCATCTATTGATTTTATCTCAATATTTATGTCTGTTATTGATGGATTTGGATAAATAATAATTTCGGATTCATCTACTTTTTCCAATGATGATACAGCTTCTCCTGAGATATTTATTTCATCAATGTACAAATTATTGGAACCCATCACATTTGGGTCACTCTTAAAATAGAACCTGAATTTGACGCTTGGCTTGTTTTTTAAAATGGCTTGAATTGAAGAAATTAGCGATAGTTTTCTCCATTTATCAGGAGTTTCAGGAATAAATGGTGTTTCATTGGTACCTCCGGTAAAATTTGCCATAATGCTGGGTATGGGTATGCCAGGCAGACTTTTCCATGACTCACCACAATTAAACGTATATTCAACTTTGAATGAATCCGCTTGATTCTCATACTTTTTAGCATATGCATAAAAAAATGAAAATTGGGGTTTATTGACTTCACTTAAATCAAAAAATTGGGTTTCGAAATAATCTTTGTTACCTGCCGTTTCGGATGTATTTACATTGTTCAAATATATACATCCTATTGTATTATTAGCCCCAAGCTCAGCATTAATTTCCCAAAATATATCATCGGAATCCTGATTTACAATCCGTATGTCCGAAGGAAAAGAGGATGCTTCAAAACTATAAAGATGTGAAGGCTTTTTACCATTTGCGCCATCAAAAACCTCAATAGTCTTAAAAACACTATCTCTTCCATTAGAACCGGAAACGATAAGCTTTACTTCAAAAGTACCAGCCTCGGGAAATATTACTTCTATCATCGAGTCATTTGATATAACCGGAATTCCACCATTAACATCCCATATGTATATGGCATCATTGCTTCCTGGATTACTTTGATTAAAAAAGCTGACAGACCCGCCTGTACAAACGGATGAGTGTGTTATGTAAAAATCTGCGTATGTTTTACATGGCTCATTGCCAGAAATCCCACTTGCAAGGAGATTATTTTCACTTATTAAAAAGTCACGACCATTAATACCCAGCAAAATGGTCTCATGCATGTACTCGGCTTGACCAATTGTAAACATAATTTTACAAGGTGTATAGTCCATATAATTTTGTACATTTTCGTGAATGGCCGGATCACAAATTTTTGCGTTGTTAACACTGCAAGAGGTGAATCCTTTTGTAATTGGTGTATCATCAACAAAATCATCTCCGCACTCTACCCCCGGAGCATTGCTGACCCCCCAAATATGTGGCAATCCAAACCAATGTCCTACTTCGTGTGTCAAAACCCTTGAATTTGCAATAGAAGCAGTACCTATACTTCCTACAAGATTAGATTCACAAACAATGGCATCAGCATAATCGGGAATAGGGGTACCAGGTAAGAACGTATATGCAGGTGCAATATTTATTTTTTTGACGACATAAATATTGAGATATTTGTTTGTTGGCCATGAAAAAGTAAAGTCTTTCAGATTGTAAGCATCCCAATTTGTTTTGTACGTATAATGTCTTACTATTCCATTGGTGCAATTGCCATCCGGATCAATATTGGCAAGCCTAAATTCAAAACCCACATCTCCGATGTTATTTTTAAATTGCGGAACAACTTTGGATGTATCTGCATTTTGTTTTTGATAATCACGATTCAGAATTCGCACCTGATCATTTATTTGTTCATCACTTATATTTTCAGCCCCCCCTAAATGAAGTATGTGAAATACGACAGGAATTTGATACAAAATATTACTTCTGGTATGAATATTTTTTTTTGACCTAATTTTAGTTCTGGCTTCGGCTATTTTTTTTAAGTTAGCTTCATAATCTGCTTTCAATTCAGGTCTTTGTTTAAACCAATTTTCAGTAACTAAAGCCTGTCCACATGATTGATTATTTTGGGCTGACAAATATACCGGAAAAATATTCAACCCAATAACTATGAAAATGATATTGCTAATCCTGAAACTCATACAATTTTTAATTTAATGACAAAATTATACTTGCTTCTGTAATTGGATTTGTCCAATCCTGCTTATTATTCCAATACCTGCATTTTGGAATAAAATTAATACTTTGGACAAAATTAATGAGGCTGCGCTTTAGCTTTTTCCAACTCCTTCAATAATTTCTCGGGAATAGGTCGGCACGTACAATTTTTTGAATGTTCCAAATGCCACTTAATTCTTTGTTCAAGAGTTGGATTTTTTGGCATTTTATGTATTATATGCCAATCTTTATTAATTTTCAAGGCTGTTTAATTTTCGATTTGAGTAAATATCCAAAAGCAATACTTATGGCAGGAATGGCAAAATAACTTAATCCAATAGACATAAAATAATCCGCAAAAGATGTTTTCATCATCGGGATAAGTATTATAACATCAAGTAATATGTTAATAACAAACCAAGTTACGCCAACTATAAGCCCATTCCTTACATAATCACTTTCAATGTAGCTGAAAAATTTAAATAGAAGGTAACAACCACTTATGACCCCAACAACCATAATTATCGATTTAAAGGTCGCATAAGGCACCAAAATTTCACCTCCTGGCTTAAAAAAAAGAAATGAAACAACAAACGGAATCAACCACGATAAAAAACCTAAAATAACAGTTTTAATAATTAATTTTTTAGTCATGCTAAAATTATTTTCAGTAAAGTTCTTGAATTTTTAATGTATCCAATATGACATTTGTCATTGTAAATACTGATATATTGCAGATTATATTCGGAATGTAAAATTTAATATATGACAGTGGTTGGGTCATAAAGCGTTGTGCATAAAACTACCCATGCAGATTATTAACTATTCCCGAGATTAAAATAGTCATTTACTTTTGTGCGTTCAGAAGTTAAATAATCAAAGATTTTTCGAACCAGTGAAGGCCCCGCTTAAAATTTTTGGAGGCTTGAATAATTGCCTATTGAACTAATAGTATTTATTACTGATGGCCAAATTGAACTAAATCAAATTTAATACGCCGTATTTTCCTGTTAAAAACTGCAGTGAACTTAGTAAACTATTTTGAACTAATTGAACCGTCCTCTACTGCTTCTCTACCCTCTTTTTCTCTTCAAATTCCAAAACTTCGTTAAATATCCTGTCCAATTCCTCACCTGGAATATCTTTTATAATAATTTCTTTATTGGCATCAAGGATAAAGATTTTAGGCGTGGACTTAATCCTGATTTTTTGATTATAGCGACTATATTCATCTGCAGTATTGATAAAGTCTTCCATTCCTTTTTCCTTAACAGCCGGCCAACAAGTTTCAGTTTTATCGCCGCCTTTGGTACAAATACCCAACATTTTGACTCCTTTATCTTTATTCTTTTTATAAAATTCAACGACATTAGGCATGATTTTTTTACAATGGCCGCAATCAGGAGCCCAAAATATAACAACAGTATATGGCGACTGTATATCATAGAGTCTCACCGGTGTATTGTCTTCTTTATAGGTAATGATGTCAGGTATTTTTTTGCCTATAAGAATGGGCCGGAGCTCATCAGCATTTTCACCCATTTTTTTCAAGTTCTCCTCATTAACCCAGGCAGCTTTACCCTTACGATAATAATTATCGACCATATGCACATAAATGGCATCGTAACCTACCATTTTCATCTGGGCGTATTTATTTAATAAATCAGCCAGATAATACCTGTAGGCTTCGGCATTTGGTTCCAAAATGCTTAATACCTGATCAACCGCCTTTATAATTGAATCAGGTTGTTGATTGGAAAGTTTATTTATATAATAATCCACTTTTTGGTGTATAAATGGAGTTCGTATTAATGCAGGATGAGGTATATCAATATGATCAAAATAATGATTCTTGTAGTAGAGATATCTTTTCATCTGGACCTCTTTTTCAGGGCCTTCATACTCAGGAACATCTACTTCCTGATTCGACTTAATTAATAGCGAAGTGATTTTATCCGGATATTTTGTCAATATCTCTTTTTGATATTTTTTCACATCTTTGTCAAGTTTGTCAAGCAGTTCTTCTGATGGTTTATCTTTTTCATTTTTAGCTTTAGCACGGTCCATCTTTGCTCTGAGTGTGTCTGCCAGGACTCTTTTGTCTTTCAAAAATGCTAAATAATCATAAAATAATTTATTCTCATCACTACCCTTAAATTTTACCTCCATAATATCTTTGGCATCAAACTCCATAGAATATTTGGCTTCATTTGGATTGACCAAAAACTGAACAAATGTATTTTCAGGTTTTAATAGTAAAAGATAAACACCTTGCTCGGGCTTTTCAGTTTCTGTCCATACAAATTTGCCCTTACCTTTCGCAAAAAGCGTATCCTTTACAATTTGTTTTTCACCAAAGTAATTTCCTACTATCAAGGTGTCATTGGCATAGTTTTTTATATCAATATTCACTGTAAGTGCCTGACCGAAAATGAGACCTGCATTTAAGAAACACAATATAAGAGATACCAAACGATAAAATTTTTCACGCATTATTCACAATTTAAGGACATGATGAAACTGACCAATAATCAAACAAATGACAAATAAACAAAATATATAGATTAGGTCGTTCTATTTGAGGTTTGATTAATATTTTTTTAACAAAATATCATTCAAACCAAATATTAAAATATAACTTAATTTCTTTTTCCGGCAAGCAGATAAAGCACGGCCATTCTTATGGCTACCCCATTCTCGACCTGTTGCAAAATAATGGATTGTTTTGAATCTGCCACATCGCTGGTCATCTCAACACCTCTGTTTATTGGACCAGGGTGCATGATGACTATATCTTTTTCGATGGTATCCAATAGTTGTTTGTTGATGCCAAAGTATTGAGCATATTCCCGGAGCGATGGAATATATCTTATATCCTGTCTTTCAAGTTGTATTCTTAAGACATTAGCTACATCACACCATTCAAGGGCTTTTTTGATATCATGACTAACCGTAACACCAAGGCTTTCTATATGTCTTGGTATCAATGTAGAAGGCCCGCAAACCATAACATTAGCACCCAGTTTTTTGAGACAAAAGATGTTGCTAAGTGCCACCCTGCTGTGTAGAATATCACCGGCAATAACAATATTTTTACCATAAATTGACCCCAGTTTTTCCTGAATAGAAAAAGCATCCAAAAGTGCTTGAGTAGGATGTTCGTGGGTGCCGTCCCCGGCGTTAATGATATTGGCGTCAATATGTTTGGCAAGAAAATGATGTGCGCCAGGAGCTGGATGTCTCATGACGACCATATCAACTTTCATAGCCAGTATGTTATTGACTGTATCCAGAAGGGTCTCTCCTTTACTGACTGATGATGATGAAGCAGAAAAATTGACAACATCAGCTGATAATCTTCGCTCAGCCAGTTCAAAGGAAATCCTTGTTCTTGTAGAGTTTTCAAAAAAAACATTTGCTATGGTGACATCACGCAATGAAGGCACTTTTTTAATTGGGCGATTTATGACATCTTTAAAATCAGTAGCAGTCTTAAAAATCAGTTCAATGTCTTCTTTGGTAATGTATTTGATGCCTAGCAGATGTTTTGTACTGAGTTGTGACTGGAACATATGATTTGTTGGTTCTAAATATTATTGATTCTTCCTGAATATAAGCGAACTTCATCTTCACCATCCTTTTCCTTCCAGTTGACTTTCACATATGCTTCATCAAGTGCGTCGACAGCGACACCAAAATAATCTGCTTTGATTGGAAAATGTCTGTTGAAGCGTCTGTCAACCATACATAGCATTTCTATTTTTAGGGGCCGGCCAAAATCCTGAATGGCAGACATAGCGGCATGTACAGTCCTACCTGTATACAATACGTCGTCAACAAGGATGACATTTTTATTTTCAATAAGAAAATCGATGTGCGTAGATGATGCCTTAATTGGTATTTCGCGTCTTCTGAAGTCATCTCTGTAAAAGGTAATATCAAGCATGCCATAATCAAATGGTTGACTGCCGATCATAAATTGTAGATTTTGTCTGATGCGATCCGCAAGTAAGACACCACGTTCCTGAATACCTATAATACACAACTCTTCGATATGAGCGTGATTCTCCAGTATCTGATGACAGAGTCTCAGAATGGTGAGTTGAAATCTTTCAGATGATATAATGATTTTTCCTTCTTCCATTTCGGGAGACAAAGGTAGCTTTTTTGTTCTATTATTGGTTTTGTTAAATTGATTTATTTACGCAATGAGCAGGATAAAAATCGGAAGGATCATATTTAATAATTATTAATACTCATATTATCCTTACGCATCTTTATGAAGATGTCTAATCATGACTACATCACATCTGTGTGAATGAATGATTCCATCCGTATGTATAAAATGGTATTTTTTGTACAAGCTTATGGCTTCTTTTAAGACTGATGCTGTTTCCAATTTCAACATATGATAGCCCATTGCTATTGCTTTTTCCACTAAATATTTCATCACCCAAGATCCTATACCTAAGCCACGAATGGATGAATGAAAGTACATTTTTCGAATTTCAGCTTTATCATTATTCCAATGAAACAAAGCAAAACTACCTTTGATAGTGCCGTCTTGTTCCACAATAACCCAGAAAGTATTGTTGGGATAATACGATTCAATGTCATACAAATCTTTATCCGTATCGGCAGGATCCAATGATAAGCCATAGGATTCCAAGGTATCAAAGATTATTTGCCTGATAATAGTTGCATCACTGTTTTTCGCCTGACGACAAGAATAGCAAGTATTTGGAATTGGGATATTTGTTTTTTGTTCCATTAATTTTGTAAATTCTTATGAACAATTACTTTATATAGCAGTAGATTATTGTACTTTTAGACCCAAATATAAAAAATAATACTGCGCTAAAGCATATGTCTTTAAAAATTAAAATGTTACTCCTGTTTTTATTGCCTGTTTCGTTTATTGTATCCCAATCAGGGTTTACGACTTTGGGTGGGGCAAATTTTTTAGGTTATGGTAGAGCAGGTATAACACTTGAAGGTATTGAGTCAATTTATTTAAATCAGGCGGGACTGACAGGGGTCAAAAATATGGCTTTTGACCTAAGTGCCGAACGTCGTTTCAATTTGCAGGATTTGTCTACAATTTGTTTTTCAGGTGCTAAATCCTTTAAATTCGGTACTATCGGCGTGATGGCATCCAATTTTGGAATTACAGAATATAATGAACAAAAATTTGGACTGGCTTATGCCCGTAAGTTGAGCAAACTCATTTCAATAGGTGGCCAATTTGATATGTTGCGGCTTAATGTAAGTCAGTTTGGAAGTAAAAACATTTTTACATTTGAAATAGGTATGCTACTCATGATTAACAAGGAATTTACCGTAGCAACCCATGTTTTCAGCCCGGGCAATATCACCATTTCCGAAGGCAATGATCTTGGCACCAGGTTTAGAATGGGGTTAAAATACACTCCTTCACCCAAGGTTTTTTTATTGGCAGAAATGGATAAACTTATTTATCGCAAAATAGAATATAAAATTGGCGTTTCATATCAGGCTGTAAAGGATCTTCAAGTCAGACTTGGCGTCAATCCAAGTACAAAAACATTTTGTTTTGGTGCTATGTTAAGCATCAGAAATTCATATAAAATTGCAACAGCTTATGCTTTAAATGGAAATTTGGGCAATACACCGGCATTTTCTTTACAATATCAAAACTGAAAAGCCAGCATACTGTTTAGGTATAAAATTATTATTTTGAAAATCCTTTATATGACATCCCGATTTCCTTATCCACTTGAAAAAGGGGATAAACTTCGTGCATATTATCAAATTAAAGCACTAGCAAAAAATCATGATATAATTCTAGTCAGTATAATTGATGAGGACCCTATAAAATCTGATCTTGAAAAAATCAGGGAACTCGTTAAGGAAGTTTATGTGATCAGAATTAATTACATCGAAAGATTTAGATCATTAATCATTGCTGCTTTTTCAGGCCTGCCTTTTCAGATAGCATGGTTTTATAGTAAAAATATTAAACAAATTATACACCGGATTGCAAACAATATTCAACCCGATCATTGTTTTTGCCAATTGACAAGAATGGCTGAATACTGCAAAGATCTGCCTTACCCAAAAACTTTGGATTATATGGATTCTTTCGGAGTTGGCATGATAAAACGTGCAAATCTCGCCAGCGGTATATCCAAATATATGTATAATATTGAAGCCGCTCGAATGATCAGATATGAAGAATCTATTGCAAAATCATTTGACCACCTTACCATTATTTCTCAACAGGACAAAGATCAATTTACTTTTACACATACCAAAGACATCCATGTGATTACCAATGGTATTGACCCTTCTTTTTTCGAAAATAGCAGCGTGAAAAAAGAATTTGACATAGCTTTTGTAGGCAATATGGCATACCTTCCTAATATTGAAGCAGCAGAATATTTGATTAATATGATCCTACCTCTTTGTCCTCAAAATGTTTCTTTTCTGCTTGCCGGCACAAGTCCGGGTCCAAGAATTCGAAAGTTGGTTTCTGATCGGGTTTCCGTATCCGGCTGGATGCAGGATATAAGGGAAGCGTATGGCAAGGCAAACATATTTTGCGCCCCGCTTTGGTCAGGAACAGGCCAACAAAATAAAATTCTGGAAGCCATGGCGATGGGACTGCCTTGTGTTACTACAAGTACTGTTAATAATGCCATAGGCGGCTTGCCTGATTCGGATATTTTGATTGCAGATACCGCAACTCAGTTTGCCGAAAAAATAGATATCTTGCTTAACGACCCTATATTATATCAAAAAATAAGTAATAACGCTAAAATATTTGTTAAACAAAACTTTGATTGGAAACAAAACAGTAACAATTTAAGTTCTATTTTTGTACAAAATTAAATTATACCACATGCTCGCAGAAGTGATTAATGAACCAGATATAAGATTGCATACGATTGCGGAAGCCATTGAAGACATCAGAGATGGTAAAATCGTTATTGTCGTCGATGATGAAGATAGGGAAAACGAAGGAGATTTCATCTGTGCCGCTGAAAAAATTACTCCGGAGTTGGTCAATTTTATGGCAAAATATGGTCGAGGATTAATTTGTACACCTATTGAAGAAAAACGTGCAAAAGAACTGGATTTGGAATTGATGGTAAAATCAAATACTGCCCTTCATAATACCGCATTTACAGTCTCTATTGATCTGGTTGGTTTCGGGTGTAGCACTGGAATTTCAGCTTACGACAGAGCAACAGGAATTAAAGCCCTTGTCAACCCAAATATAAAATCATCTGACTTTGCCAGGCCGGGTCACATATTTCCCCTAATAGCAAAACAAGGTGGTGTTTTGAGGAGGACCGGACATACTGAAGCTGCTGTAGATTTAGCCAGACTTGCAGGTTGTTATCCTGCCGGCGTTCTGGTTGAAATCCTCAATGAAGATGGTTCCATGGCAAGATTGCCTGAATTGCTACAGATAGGTCACACCTTAGGGATAAAAATCATTTCTATCAAAGACCTCGTTGCACATAGAATGCAGACCGAACGACTTGTGACTTTGGAAATGGAAACTGAAGTAGAATCTCCTTATGGGATATTTAAAGTTAAAGCATTCAGGCAGATTACGAGTGGAGACATTCATCTCGCTTTTATAATGGGCAGTGTAGATATAGACCACCCTACCTTAGTGCGGGTTCATTCCAATACAGAAACAGGTGATATACTTGGTATTCTATTCGATGGGTACGCAGAGCAATTGGCTAAATCGCTACAATTGATAGCAAAATCCAAAAAAGGAGTTTTGCTTTTTATGCGTCATGGCGAAAAAACAGAATCTATCTTAGATAAACTAAAATCTCTTGATATTAACCCTCGTAATAATCCAACCATCTCTGACGAACAAAGAGACTTTGGCACCGGAGCTCAAATTCTGAGAGAATTGGGCATTTCAAAGATAAAATTGATTACCAATCATGAGAAAAAGAGAATTGGTCTCATAGGATACGGCCTTGAAATCGTCGAAAATGTGCATTTAGATTGAGTGGAGCTAAAGTAATGCCGAACATTTTGAAGGTATCCAGAGTTGAAATAAACAATGGGCAGAATCCTTAATATGTTGGTGGTTAGTTAAGGCATAAAACTTACAGATGTAGTGATATACATTGGTTTATAAAGGTTTTAACATATTTTGTGATACAACTTGAATTTTCCCCCTTCCCGGTACTTCAATATGGTAGATTAAATTTTAGAGCATTTGAAGATTCTGATGTACATGAAGTATTCAATATGCGCAGTAACCCGGAAGTTATGAAGTACATTCCCAGACCCCTGACAAAAAATCTGGATGATGCCATGTACGTAATTAAAACAATCCAGGAAACCATTGAAAAAAAAGAAGGTATAAATTGGGTGATGACATTAAAAGATGATCCTAAAATGATAGGCATCATAGGCATCTATCGCATAAAACCAACCAATGCCAGAGGCGAGCTAGGATATATATTGCTGCCTGAATATCATAATATGGGTTACATAACTGAAGCAATTAAGCCTATATTGAATTATGCCTTCCATGACATTGGGTTTCACTCCCTGGAAGCAGTTATCGACCCATCAAATATTGCATCAGAACGGGTTTTACAAAAAAATGGCTTTGTAAAAGAAGCCCATATACTTGAAAATGAATTTTGGGATGGTAGATTTCTGGATACAGTAATATATTCTTTGTTGAAGAGAAATTATATTAAGGAATGATTTTGGTTTTTATGCACAATGCATCAGTTTCTATATATAGATTGTAATGGATAAATTACAACCCTTATAAACAAAAGATATAATTAACTAAAATTGTGGACAGAAATTGTCTTCATTATGATGCTCTCCAATATAAATCAGCGAAAGCTCAAAAGAGGAGAGAGATTTCCTGTCGTTGACCAGGCTTTTTAGGTTTTGATCGTAACGGAACCCAATAATAAAGTTGTTCATCTCCAACCCTACCATACCAATGACAGATTCCAAACCGAAATTATTATAGTTTTTTACACCTCGCAGATATGGTCCCATAAGCAAATATTTTCCTGCCGTTTTTGATAATTTATATCTGAAAGTAGTGCCTAAATTGACTTCTGAATGTGGTCCCTGAATCAGGGCATTTACCCTTGGCTGAACGGTCATCCGAGCCGTAGTCTTAAAAGATAAACCAGTGTGTACGCTCCATTTAGCGTGCAATGTATCTGCTCTAAATAAATTAGGATCAATAATGTCAGGAGTATTGTATAATGAAACATTTGGTTTGTTGGCATGGAAATACCCTGCTCCAAGATGAAAATTAATATTTTTAGAAGGTGAAATGGTATAGTACAAACCTAGATTAAAATCAGAAAAAGCATTGTTATTTGGTGGCAAAATCTCTCCTGTTCCGAGTGTATATCCATCTATCGAATTAAACTGATCCTGAAAAGTGATGTCTTCGTAGTTTACGGTTTTCTGTAGAATTCCGCCTTGAAAACCAATGCCTATGTATTGCTTGGTTTTTTTATCAAGTGCTTTGTGAAATGCCGCAGTAAGCAGAATTTGATTCGTATTCAGATCAAACGTCGATACGCGGTCCGAAAAAAAAGTGATGCCTACTGCAACAACATCCGGAAGGCTCTTTTGGCTATAATTTAAATTAAATTTCACTTCACCACTTGTTGCAAAGGTTCTTAATGGATTGTCAAGTGCTGATCGCCATTGGTCTCTGTAAATTGTTGATATTCTAAATGTCCCTGTATACATACCTGCTGCTGCAGGATTGAGTGTCAGCGGAGATGCATAAAACTGAGAAAAATGAGCATCCTGACCTTGAGCTGTCCATGAGGTAAATAAACATAAAAGGGCAATACACATTTTTATCGAATGCTGCCATTGCTGTAAAATCATATTAGGTATATACATATTTATAAATCCTTGAATCAATTTAATCAACATGATGTTTTCATTGAATTGCAAAACTAATAATTATTTATGAGTTTGTCAGTAAAGACGCTCAAAACATCATCTATAAATGCTATAATATGTATAAACATAAAATAAATAATTCCTCATATAACGCACAGAACATATAAATAAGTATTTTCGCAGCCATGTAAATAATCAGGGTGGCAAAGAAGAAAAAAATAGATACCAGACATTTGTTTCACGCCATTTGTCATTTAAATTTAATACCAATCAGGTCAAAGCCGGAATTAAATGACATTATGGTAACACAAATGCTTTTTGGTGAGACCTGTCTTATCGTCGAAAAAAAAAATAAACACTGGTTTAAGATCAAAATATCCGCTGATCAGGTAACTGGCTGGGTCCAAACGCATCAAATACAATTGATAGATGAAGCTCACTTTGAAAAATATAATAATGACCATTCTTATGCCTTAGAAATATGTCACCCGATATTCAATGAAGAAATTTCCAAGTATTTAGTTTTAGGTGCTGTATTACCAAAATATGATGGTATATCCTGTAATATGCCGGATGGCAAATATATTTATAATGGTCAGGCTGCACCGATGTCAGGTTTAGAATACTCCCCTGATTTATTAGTAAAAATTGCTAAACGATATCTTTACAGCCCGGAACTAAGCGGAGGCAAAAGTCCATTTGGTATTGATGCTGCTGCTTTTATACAGCAAGTGTACAGATTTTTTGGGTATAATCTACCGCGCACTTCACAGGAGCTATTTGCACAAGGTCAGATTGTTGACTTTGTCGAATACACGCAGGTTGGTGATATTGTATTTTGTCAAAATGAAGATGGTAATATTTCACACGCCGGCATCATTATAGGTGCCAATAAGGTCATTCACGCGTATGGTTGTGTGCGCATAGATAAGGTTGATCATTTCGGAATATACAACAAAGAACTACATAAATACACCCATAAATTAAGAATGATCAAGCGGATATAGTGAAATTGTTAAGTAGTAGGTAATAATTTATTCATAAAATAAAAAAGGTGATAAGTACAGTATTATGACTTATCACCTTTTTAAGACCTAAACAGTATTCCGGCTTATTTTACCTTGATATTATCCAGTCTGTAAGTTGACGTATTGGTTGCTTTATTTCCTTCATATTTAAATCCGATTCTAACGCTACTGCCATAAGTTTTCAAATCAATATTACCTGAAGGTATAAATGTATTGTCAGGATCACTATTAAGTGCAACTTTTGCCGGTATTTTAACCCAACTTGTTGTGGCAGGATTTCCAGTATAATTTGTGGTAACCCAAACACTCAAACCTTCGTGCACCCAAAAGGCTTTAGCACTTTCAAATGTAAGGGTTGGTGAATTATTTGTGATTACCTCAGGTGTTATCAACCAATCTTCCATTTCAGCATTGGTATCATTGAAGGCTGTAGATTGGGCATAGGTATTTCCACTAAATAATTTTCCTTGCCATTTTCTGGTACCCTTTACGGCAACATTTTCCCAACCGGCAATCGCAATGTCAACATTATTCATCTGAGAAGTAAATGATTCTTCAAAACCATTGCCGGGTGCGCTACCTGCACATTGGCAAGTGGCATTATATACATCGTTTACGGTTGCTGCATTGCCATCATCACATGGAGCTCCTGGAAATATCGCAACATTGGAAGGCGCACAATCCTGTCCGTTTAATACGCCATCACCATCACAATCTGACGTAGCTACAGTCGGATCACAAGGGCTTCCCCCTGATATATCATTGAGTGACCTTATCAACAATTGATTGCCAGTTGTAAATTCTGAAAGAATAGCTGTAACGTCTACTACCCCATTTTTAATAGGCTGAGAAGAAAATGTTGCTGCTGTTGCTGTATATAGCTGCACCTGGCCCGTGGCATCGGTAACTACTATCTTATCCGAATATTTTGTTCCACCTGATAATTCAGCATTCTTAATTTTTACCAGAGTAGACTCATATTTATTGATGTCCAGTTGGGCTACTGTAAGTTCTTTAGGAACTATACTCGTGGGACCAACAACAGTAACACTAGTGTTATCGATACCATTTACCTGCAATAATGTTTTAAATTCTTCCAATTTTATACCACCCACATTTACCTTAACCTCTGTATTTACAGGTACTGAAATTGTCGAACTGAACCTAAGTGTTATACCGTATTCACCATCCTGAACGACCATGTTTTGCGAAGGTAAATTTGAGGCATCTGAAATTACTACGCCTTGCACAAAACCGTCAGGAGCCACAGTTGCTCCATTTGCAAATGCATCTCTTACCGATTTGATAGAAATTCTTGAACCGGTTGTTCCGCCTCCACCGCATCTGTCTTTGTCAAAAACAACATCAGCAAGAGTTCTTATAAACAACTGTTTGTCAGATTTGAACACGCTGTACACTGCAGTTAGGCTACCATTTTTTTCAGGAAGCGGCTCTCCGGCAAAATCTGCAAATCCACTATTTCTGACCAAAATAAGATTATTTGCACAATCGACTAGATCACGATTTTTTGTTTGTGGACTTGCTGGATTATTGTCTGCATAAGTTGTTCCTACGGTCTTAAACTGGACCGACTCCAATTTTATTAAGGTATTAATATCATTTGGTCCAAGTTCTGTGATCTTTTTTACACGCGGCACCACAGGTAGACCTGATTTCCCGATTATCAGGATATCGGGTACTAAGGCTGTTGGAATTCTACCTAAAGATGGGGAAGTTCCTGTATTGTCAACACCTAATCCCAATTGGGGTGCACCGTTATAATCAGATATTGTCAGGTCTTTTAATTTTACAAAAACACGACTACCAACTGGGTATAAAGAATGAATTTCATTCATGTCGATGAGTATAGCAATTCCTAGATCGCTATTTTCGTCTTCCAGGATTAATGTTTTATAAAAATTTCCTGATCTATCGTCTGCCACAACCACCGCCTTCATATATTTATCGAGACCCAACAGTGTGAATTTTCCTGCAACATATTTTGTCATGACTTCTGTCAGCGATACAATCTGATCAGCACTTATATTCGGATCTACCCCTCCTGAAGGTGGCGCATCAAACTCTCCTTTAATACACCCATCTAATGCGAAAATTGAAACAGAAATCAGAACAAGAAAAGTGAACTTTTTAATAATTGAAATCATTGTATACTGTTTTAATATTATATTTATTTGAATATGTAACTAATGTTTAAAGTAAAATTGGTGCCAAATGCATAGAAGTACCGGGGTGGAAATTTATTAACATCCTTACCCACATTATCAAATCTTAATTGCTCGAAGCCACCGGTTCTAAAGTTGGTATTGTTTAATATATTTCCAATATTAAGGTTTAGTGAAAATGACTCTCCTCCCAATTTTATGGTTTTACCACAAAAAATGTCTACAGTCATAGCATCCGGTAGTTTCTCTTCTGCAATGATTGATTGATAAAGATCTTTTTGTTCGGTTGGATTAATTTTACCTATTGCTTCAGCAGTTCTTCTATCGGGGTTAAACTGCAGGTAATTTTTTGCAAAATAATTGACATTCACATTAAAAAACCATTTATATCCTGAATAATTCAAACCAAGTGTTCCTGCCTGTTGTGGCATTCCGGCAACGTAATAATTATTAATATATACGACACGATCCTGAACCAGATCAGTCGCACTATTATCTCTCGAAATGGTCGCCAATGGTCTCGAAGTATGTATATATTGCCCTAAAGATCCAGCTGCCGTAAGTGATATTTTGGATGTTATTTTGTATTCCAAACCTACTTCTACTCCTAAATGCCTTCTGTCAATACCTGTTTGAATATAGTTTACAAACGTCTGATAATCTTCATGGTAATACACATCACTATTTATTTTATCTTTAAAGTCAGTATAAAAAGCTGTCACTCTACCTTTCAACTTGGTATACCTTGCTAAATAAGAAAGTTCACCTGAAGTGATTTTTTCACTTGTCAGGTTTTTAACAATCTGGTCCTTTGTACGTGGGGATACATAACTTTCGTTGGCAAAAGGCGCCCTTGTTCTGTAAGATGCATTGGCAACTATATAGTTACGTCCATTAATTTTATAGGTGATGCCACCTTTTACAGCATAATTTAAAAAATTCTGTACTGTTGATTTTCCAAAGGAGTTATCAGGAAATAGGCCGGTCTTAGTAAATCCTTCTCGATAAAAAGATTGATTTGTGATAGAGACTGCTCCAAAATAATCTATATTGCTTGTTTTGTAAATCGCTTGTGTCCACGCAGAAGCCCTTTCTGTATTAATATTATAATTATGTCCAAAAATATCGCCTTTTTTTAATAATCTGGTAGGTCTGTTAAGATCATTTTCCTGCACTTCAGGATTGTCAGGAAAAAATCTTAGGGCGAATCTATTGTAGTCAATATAAAAATCTGCTCCAAGTAAATCATCTACCTGCCTGTAATAATGAACCTTTTCTTTTAAATAAGTTAACCCGCCGGTAATATTAAGATTTTCAGTAATATTGGAGTTAATTACAGAGTTGAAGCTAAATTTCTGATTATCATAATGTTCTTCTTCAACAATATATGCTGCCAATTTACCTCTAACTGTATTACCCGCTATGCCGTCAACATTTTGAAAAGTATAATCTCTAATAGCGTTTGCAGCGTACATTGAAGCCCAATTGACTTGTCTGTGATTTTCATCACTTTTCAGATAATCAGCAACTAAGCCTGCAGAAATATCGTCCGTTGCATAACTAGGCAACTTACGGTAATAATCGGGCCTTGGATCAGCTGCATCATACCAGTCAAGCCTGGTGGATGAATACTTGCCAAATTGGAATCCAAATGTTGAAAATACATGAGTTTTGTCAGATATTTTCCAGTCGTGGCGAAGCATGGTTACCGGCTGGTTGATTCTGTATTCGCGCGAATTTCTGACCGCTCCATTTTGGTATCCCCAATTTGGATTATAAAAATTAGACCCGGCAAGATCATACATTTCCTGAAAACTTCCTGTAGATCTGCCTCTTCTTTGAGGTGTTCCGAAAATAACTACATTTAATGAATGTCTATCGTTTATTTTTTATCAACAGAAGCAAAATAACTAATGCCCTGAAAATGGGTACCTGCCACATATCCCTGATTTCCAAATCTATATGAAGCAGCTCCACTAAATGCCCACCCACTTTTTAATAAGCCTGTTGATTTTGTCAACATAAATCTATGCTGATAAGACCTGTTTGACAGCGAATATACTGCCTTAAGTCCTTCTCTCTGGTTGCTTGCTCTGAGATCTACAAAGGTGGCACCTCCGATGCCTCCAAAAGTATAATCATTAGAATTCAAATTTAATATCTGGGTTTGGTTTCTGAATACATCATTCAAACCACTCCATGCAGTCCAAAGCACCCGACCATCATCCTGGTCGTTCATAGGCATACCATTCAACAACATTTCAGAATCTTCATTAAAATATCCCCTCGGTCGAAATCTGCCATTTCCCAAATTAAATGCTGCTGCAGTTGCAAACGGATCGCGGCTGGCACCAAGTGCACTGGACACATTATCGTCTTCGTTTTCTATACCGGCAAGATCAGAAACATCAATCGTTGAAATTTCAGTTCCCGATATGGCTGATGCAGGTATAAAAACTTCCAATCTACCTAAATCGAGGTCTTTGCCGTTATAATCAAATGTCAATACTTCTATTTCATTTTGATTTGGATTGGCAATCAAAGTGTATTTTCCCTTTTTAATGTTGGGAATATTAAAAACACCTGAAGCATTTGTGAAAAAAAGGTGGTCAGTATTTTTAAGATACATTTGAAGTGCAGCCTGCTCCTGATTGGAATTTTTGTCTACTATTTTGCCCGTGATATTTTGACTGAATGTTAAAATACAATTAAACATTACAAATATGCACACAAAACAAGTTTTGATCCGTCTTATCATCTGGTTGGTTGATTGTTAAATATAACGCAAAGGTAGTGTATAAACAAATGGAGTGTATTAACCATATATTAATATTTTCTTTATCACTATAAAATGCATATATTTACGCATATCTTTGTGCACTAATTTTAATTAAATGACCAAATTTTCCTTAGTTTTTCTTTTATTACTGACATGTAATTTAAGTCTGCTCACTGCACAATCTCAGAAAGAGAAAAAGCAATATAAGATTGTAAGTGTAGGCTTCTATAATCTTGAAAACCTATTTGATACCTTAGATGATACACTTATTAATGATGAAGAGTTTTTGCCTAGTGGAGCAAGGGCATGGACAGAAGAAAGATACAGCGAAAAACTCGGAAATATGGCTTATGTCCTTTCTCAGATTGGAATTGACGATGTCAAAGCCGGTTTATCTTTTATAGGTGTAGCGGAAATTGAAAACAGAAAAGTTCTTGAAGACCTTGTCATTCAACCTAAGCTGAAAGATAGAAATTATCAGATTATCCATTATGATTCACCGGATTGGCGAGGTGTAGACGTTGGATTATTATATAATCCTTTGCACTTTAAGCCAATTGTAAGTAAAGCCATTCCGTTGATAAATATTGAAGACGGCGAAAGAAAGTTTACGCGTGATGTTTTGTATGTCAAAGGACTTATGGAAGATGATACGGTTCACATTTTGGTCAATCACTGGCCTTCCCGAACAGGTGGAGAAGCCAGAACTGCACCGTTCAGAAATAATGGTGCAAAATTATGCAGAATGGTAGTTGATTCTCTTTTTTCAGTAAATAAAGAAAGTAAAATTTTTATAATGGGTGACTTGAATGATGATCCTACTGATGAAAGTTTAAAATCATTTTTAAGAACGGTAGACAATGTTAAGGATGTTCGTAAAACGGGTCTGTTCAATCCTTTTGAAGATTTTTACAGGAGAGGACAAGGATCCAACGCCTATAGAGATGCCTGGAGTCTTTTTGATCAGATTGTAATTTCTAAAGGGGTTGTTGACAAAAAGAATCAGGGATATCGCTTTTTTAAGGCAAATATATTTAATAAACAATTTTTGGTTCAGGCATCAGGTCAATATAAAGGATACCCTTTCCGCACTTTTTCAGGAAGTACTTACCAGTCTGGTTACAGTGATCATTTTCCATCATATCTATATCTTATTAAAGAAATGGATAAATAATATATGACCCCTGGAATTTTTAATCTTTTTGTCGAACATAAAACCGAAATTAAAAAAAATCCATTGCCATTTTATTAAAATTGCCTGAAGTCATTAACAATACATTGAAATCGGCAAAATCATCCATAGCCAAATAATTATTTAACAGAGCTTCATCTGTAAAAATCTTCAAATTAGGGTGATTGAAGGCTTGCTGCAAAAACCTTTCATCTAATGGTGGCATGTTTTTCATTTTTAAGGTATGTTCATTGTAAAAAACCACTGCTGTATCAGCACCAAGCAATGAATCCCTATATTGAGGTATAAAATCTTTATTGAGACTGGAAAAAGTGTGCAATTCCAGCACAGCAAGTAGTTTTTGGCTTCCAAACCATTCTTTAACAGACGTGGTCGTAGCCATTACCTTACTTGGAGCATGAGCAAAATCAAGGAAGACCACTCTTTTGTCATTTTCTGACAATTTTTGCAAACGTTTACTGGCGCCTCCAAAATCTTTTATCGCATCAAAAAAGTCCGTCAAATCTATTTTTAAAGACGCACAAACAAGCCTTGCAGCGTTAAGGTTTTGCAGATTATGGTTTCCAATGATGGATATAGGATAATTTATATCTTTATGTATGATACTACTAGTACCTGATTTTTGCAATGCCCCATAAGGATATAATTCTAAATCAGCGTCGCTCAAGCGCACGATGTCTGTCAGCTCTTTGTCGTTTTTATTATATATAAGTTTTCCATATTTTTCCATTGTGTCCAGATAAATGGCAAATTGTTTCTTATAATTTTCAAATGTTGGAAATACGTTGATATGATCCCAAGCTATACCTGTTATGACCGATATGTGGGGCTTGTAATGGTGAATTTTAGGGACTCTGTCAATCGGGCTACTGAGATATTCATCTCCTTCAATAATAATTAATGGGGCCGAAGTCAATTTAACCATTCTGTCAAAGCCTTCGATTTGTGCACCTACTAAAAAATCAAAGTCAAAATTTAATTTCTTTAAAACATGAAGAATCATTGCAGTCGTTGTCGTTTTCCCATGGCTTCCGGCTATTACCACGCGTTGCTTATTTTTAGCGTGTTCATAAATAAATGCCGGATAGGAATAAATTTTAATTCCTAATTTTTGCGCTTTAAGAAGTTCGGGATTATCTGCTTTAGCATGCATGCCAAGTATGACCATATCAATATCATCCGTGATATTAGCTTCAAACCATCCAAACAAATCAGGAGCCAGTCCTTTATTTTTTAACCTGGATAAAGAAGGTTCATATATTTCATCATCCGATCCGGAAATATGGTGCCCCTGAGCATGAAGATCCAGTGCTATATTGTGCATTGCCGCTCCTCCTATCGATATAAAATGTATTCTCGATTTGTCCAACTGTCTTTAATTTTGAGGCATAAAGGTAGGCTGATTGATCAAAATCAAAAATTAATTGTTAAATTTTCGCAAAAGCCGTGATAAAAATAAAGTATTTGTGTCTTGGTTTCGTAATTATATAATATTTTTGTGACATATTTCGTTAAAATTCGAAAATAAACATTCAGATGAGCATTAAGCAATCAAAAAAAATATTCCTAGCGTCTGCACTATTAATGATGGTAATCGCTTTTTCGTCATGTAACAGAGGCTATGGCTGCCCATACGAGTTAAAAACAGCTGTTAAAATTATTTGCCCTATCATCAAATAATTTTTGATGATTGCCTGGGAAATATTAGATACATCTTCAAAACTGGATCTGGCTATTACATCATCTTATAAACAGGATGTACTAATCTTCAAACATAGTACAACTTGCTCTATTAGCCAAATGGCAAAAATGAGACTTGAAGATGAATGGAATTTGGATGGAGAAATCCTTCCTTTTTATCTGGATTTAAAATCTTTCAGACAGATTTCGAGTGACATTTCAGAAAAATTTAATGTGTATCATGAATCCCTCAGGTTTTACTTATTAGAAAAGGAGTCTGTATCTATGATGCTTCCCACTTTGATATTTCGATAAATGAATTAACTGAAACCTTGGCATATCATGCCGGATGACGATATCATCAGATTGTCCTTAGATGGTTCTCACACTGTTACTTCTAAAATATTCAATGAAAACTATCATTCTCTCAATGGAGCCATTCAGGAAAGTAATATTGTTTTTATAGAAGCCGGTTTAAATTATTTACTTCCTTCTTATAAGTCAATCAATGTTTTCGAAATGGGCTTCGGTACGGGTCTTAATGCATTGTTAGCATATATTTGGGGGCAAAAACACAAGATCAATACAACATATCATACTATTGAGGCGTATCCTTTAGAAAGAAAAATTTATCATAAATTGAATTATCCTGATATTTTAGGGCATCGTGATGTATTTTATCAACTACATGACCATAACTGGGATAGTGAGTTAATGGTGTCTCCCACATTTAAGTTTAAAAAGATTCATGCTGAAATTGAAAATTTTAATACAAACCATTCATATGATGTAATATTTTTTGATGCTTTCTCACCCACCATCCAACCTAAGCTATGGGATGTTCCTTTGCTTCAAAAAATGTTTAATTTACTTTCAGACGGAGGAATATTGGTAAGTTACTGTGCTCAGGGTGCTTTTAAACGCCATTTAAAAGCATGTGGCTTCAGCATCGAAGTTCTAAAAGGGCCACCCGGCAAGAGGGAAATGACAAGGGCCGTTAAAAACAAATATTAAACATTATCATTTTATTTAATTTCTTTTAACATAGTTATAAGAGTATTTTACACAAAAAAAAATCACCTTTGCAGTATATTTTTTATTCATTCAAAACAATCCATATGAAGTTATTTAATTCTTTAGTTTTTCTGGTAGTGTTTTCAAGCAGTATGAATCTCTCAGCTCAAACAAAATCTTCTGTAAAACCAGCCCAGACGATCAAACCGCCAGTACAAATGACATTTGAAAACGAACATTTAGATATTGGCAAAGTTAAAAAAGGTGAAATAAAAAAATTCGATTTTGTATTTACAAATACCGGGACAGAAACTATTGAAATAGATATTGCTTCAGGCTGTGACTGTACAACCTTAGATTATCCTAAAACGCCAATCAAAGTTGGTCAAAAAGGTGTCATTCATGTTACTTTCGATAGTGGCAAAAAAGAAGAGACAGAGCCTGTTGATGTTGATATATATTTGAAGAATATAAATCCTAAAACTGGCCAAAGAATTTTAAAAATCGTCAATTATAAATATGATCTCATCAAATAGTGGATTTCTTTTGGCTTACAATGTAGATAAAAAAAACCTGGTGGTCAAATGCCCAACAGGTTTTTCTATATAAAGAAAATAATTTTCGCTGATAAAAAATAAACTCATCAATACTATACCAATGATCTGTTTTGCTTGAGAAGTTTCTCAACGGTCTGATTTAATGTCTGTATGGCAGTACTTTGAAGGTTAACGGTTTGTTTCATGTTTTCCATTTCTTCGTGGAAAGCATTTCTAATGTTGTTTGGTGATGGCAGGTAAGGAGATATTTTGACTTCAACATGCCAGATTTCTTTTATTTCGTCTATTTGAACGGTATATGGCTGATAATAGTTATTATCTGAACACAAAAGCATTGTTTTATCCTCTCTTACTTTATTCACCACTCTTTTTACAACCAATGATCCTTCCAAAACAAGCACATAAACCAAATTATTCCTGACAGAACTATAAAAATTATTATTGTCAACCAGGGAACAAACCACTTTGTCTCCGGCAAATAGCGATGGCTCCATGCTGTCACCAACAATATCAAAACATCTGTAAGTTCCGTGTTGAAATTTATAATCCGGTAATGAAAAACTAACTAAATCTTCCATAAAAACAGGGTCATTATACTGGTCAGTATATCCTGCATGCGCGGCTGTAGGAACATACACAATTTTTTCAAGGCTTTTCACTATGGGCTTGGAAGAAGAATTCTGCTCGATGTCTTCGTCTATAAACATAGACCCATTGCCAGTAAAAATATAAAGTGGATTTATTCTGAAAATTTCACAAGCGTTTTTAATAAGATCGATGGTTACATCACGTTTCCCTTTCAGAATATCATTAAGATTTTGGGGATGATAATCTACAGCCAACGCAAATTGCCTTGCTGATTTGATTTCGTTTTTCTCTTTTAGTTTTTCAATGCAAATAATAAATCGTTCAGTAACTATGTTGCACATTTGAATGGGTTAGTTGTTATGACTTGTCTTGACACAAAAGTATATAAATATATTGAAATAAAAAATAATATGTAAAGATTATTATATTTTTATTTAATATACATTGTAACCACATAACCTTAGGCATTGTAATATAATATGATTATTCCGGTTCCGATTCAATAATACCCGTTTGTTTTCCAAAATAATCGACAAAAAGCTGCATATCATTGGAAAGCTGTTGGTTGTTGGTTGCTTTAAAATAGGTATCTGCCAATGCCCGCAATGTCTGAAACATAAAACGATCCATTTCTACTACTTGCATCTCAGATGTCCATAGATCAATCTTTAATGTGTCTTTGTAGTCTTTGTCAAATAAAGAAAGCATCATGCCTTTGCATTCAGTAAAACCCTGACCATTGGTATTATCAGTAGACTTCCAGTGTATGGTCTCAGGGTGTTTTTCTTCATTAAGGCCAATTTCAATTTCAATAACTGACTTTTTTATAATGGGTTTACTCACTTTATAAATTTTTAATTGTTTACATTTCCTAGCTCCTGTAACGCTGCTGATTCAAAGATATGAACGCCATTCTTTCTAGAAGCAGCAATTTGCACCATAGCTTTAGCCACAGTTTTCGCTTCTATAGGTGCGTACTTTTTAAATGGACCAGCATACATAAAACCCAAACTTCTACTTATTATAGAAAATAATTTTTCCCCTGGTCTACGCTCACTTCTATTTCCCAACAGTAATGATGGTCTGATGATATCCACAGATTCAAAAGATAAGTTACATATGTCCCTTTCTATTTCGCCTTTGACTTTTGAATAATAAATCATTGAATCAACATTCGCACCCATGGAGGAAATTAATAATATTCTCTTTACGCCATTATTTGAAGCAAGTTTGGCAACATTATAACAATATGTATAATCCACTTTGTAAAAAGCATCTTTACTTCCTGCCTTAGCCATGGTGGTTCCAAGACAAATGAATATTTCATCCCCCTTTATGCTATCTTCAATGGTTTCCGAATTATCAAAATCGATTATAACCTGCTCAAGTTTAGGATGACTCAGCGGAATAGTTTTCCGAACAAAAATACGCAGCCGCGAATAATTAGGAGAATCCAGCAATATGTGCATAAGTTCAGAACCCACAAGACCTGTACTTCCAAAAAGTAATGCTGTTTTTTTATTTTCTATTTTCATTGAATATTAGCTATAATAATGCCTGACACAGATCATCAATAATGTCATCTACATTTTCGATGCCTACAGACAACCTAACCAAACCGTCTGAAATTCCATTTGCTTCTCTTTGTGCTTTATCAACATTTAAATGACTGCTGGTAGCCGGATGTAAAACTAAAGTATCCACATCACCAAGCGTAGGTGCGAGTGTACAAAATCGCAATTTATTTAACATTTGTAATACCTCATTTAATGAGCCGTCAATCTCAAAACTTAACATTCCACCAAAAGATTTCATTTGGGCAGAAGCAATTTGATGGAACTCATGACCAGGCAGCCCGTTGTAATTTACTTTAAGTACACGTGGATGTTTATCAAGATATTGCGCTACTATCATGGCGTTGTGACTATGTCTATCCATTCTGATAGCCAAAGTCTTCAAACCATTGTTGATCAACCATGCGTCCCAGGGATTGCATGTTGTACCTAATAACTTTAATGTAGACCATATCTGCTTTTTTAATTCAGCCCGATGACCCACAATAACACCGGCTATTGAATTTCCGTGTCCATTCAGATATTTTGTTGTAGAATGAATCACAAAATCAATACCAAGGCTTAAAGGTTGTTGAATAACAGGTGTGCAGAAAGTATTATCTACACATGTTACTGCACCATATTTTTTGGCTATTCTTGCCATGATTTTGATATCAATACAGCGCATGGTAGGGTTGGCCGGTGTTTCAAAATACAACATTTTTATGGTTCTATTATTTGAGAGCATGGCTTCAACTTCATCATGACGTGTCAGATCCATAAAAATTGTTTTAATACCTGAATTCCCAATGACTTTAAGCAACAATTCAGTTGTACCGCCGTAAAGATCACTTTGGGTAAGTATCGTATCACCACTTTTGAGGAGGGACAAAAACACCGTAGATATTGCAGACATGCCGCTACTTGTCAGGAAGCCATATGCTTCAAGTCCCGTGCCGAATGCTTCAAGGTCAGCTAATTTTTGGGCTACGGTGTCGATTGTCGGATTGCCATAACGTCCATAGACATGTCCTGATTTTTTACCAGTAAATATGTCAATACCTTCTTCCATTGTCTCAAACTCAAAAGACGAAGTAGCATAAATAGGTAATTGATGCGGTTTTGTACTACGGTTATCGCTACCTTCTTTGACACAAATCGAGTCGAATCGGAGTTTTTTTTCAGTCATATATATGGTATTTGTATTGAAGCTGCAAAGGTAAGGGGATAAAACCAAAAAAAAGATGCTTATTAGAAATAAAATCTAATAACACGTATGCCATACTTAAATCAAAAAATATATTTATTAAAATAATACAGAGACATAAGTTTAGAAATAAATAAATAAATCTTTCGACATGTTTTAGTAAAACACCATTATTTGTTTTCAAATGAACGACTAAAAAAATTGAATTGCCATTACTAAATTATGAAAAACGGGTTTGTAAAATGTGTTGATGCACTATATATTGTTAATGTATTGCCTTTTATTCGGTACCATGTATCCTTCATGCACAAACAATGATTACCTTTGCAACGGATTAGAGAAATATTTGAGCAATGAAAACACTAAAAATTATAAGCCTCTCAATATGTTTATTTCTTCAGTTTCGGGGTATGATATATGGTCAATCAATGATAAATTTTTTTGAAATAAATTTATGTGCCATAAAGCCTATAGGTGCTTTTAAAAAGAATATCCCGTCAACAAAGCCAGGCATAGAAATTGCTTATTTAAGACAAATCAAGGCTGAAAAACCACTTTTCTGGGGTCTGAGTTTTTATTATACACAATTGGGCAATAGCAGTGCTACATTGGAGGAATTTCTGGATTTTGCACTTGTAGATTTTAATTATTCAACTACAAGCAATTTAATGGGTTTAAACGGTAAATTCAGATTTTATCCTGACATTTCACTTGGCAGACTGGAACCTTATCTTGAAGCACAACTTGGGTACAAATGGTTATATACGGGTACAACTAAAACACTTGCCAGCGACACTGAATCATCAGATTTTATGTTTGAAGAGAGTAATTTTTCGCTTACCTATGGCATTTCAGCAGGATTAAATTACAGGGTTAAAGAAAATGTTTATATCAATTTCAAGGCCAATTACCTGCCAGGTCTCAGTACAGCATACTATGCCAAAGATAAAAACAATCAAATAGAGTTTAGCTCCATTGATCAATTTAACTTAAAAAACAGTACAACAGACATCTTAAGATGGGATTTGGGCGTAACCTTCTGGCCATCATTTAATTCAAATGACTAATAAATTATGGCAGCAATAAAACATTCAGATCTGGAAGCTTCTGATGAACTCTACGAACATCAACGCATTATTGTAGATGGAAATCAATCACCTATCAGAATAGATAAATTTTTGATGGATCGTCTAATGAAAGTGTCGAGAAACAGGGTCCAAAATGCAATAAAAATAGGATGTATCCTCGTAAACGATCTTCTTATAAAATCAAATTACAAAGTCAGACCTAAAGATGAGATCACCTTGATCTTGCCTTCAGATCCTGATGGAATTGAAGGTCTGCAGCCTGAAAATATACCTCTTGATATTATATACGAAGATAACGACGTCATGGTTATTCAGAAACCTCCGGGGCTTGTGGTACATCCCGGCGTCGGGAATTCATCAGGAACTTTAGTAAATGGTTTGTTGTATTATTTCCAGCAAAAAAACCTACCATTGCTTCCAGGCAATAAAGAAGACAGGCCCGGCCTGGTACATAGGATTGACAAGGATACCTCAGGCCTGCTGTTGATCGCTAAAAACGATTATTCTATGACCCATCTGGCTAAACAGTTTTTTGATCATAGTATTGACAGGGAATATATCGCCCTGGTTTGGGGAGATGTAAAAGAAAATAAAGGTACCATTGATGCAAACATCGGGCGGCATGAAAAAGACAGAATAGTGCAAAGCGTTTTTCCTGATGGGGACCAGGGCAAAATTGCAATAACACATTACGAAGTTATTGAGCGTTTGTATTATGTCACCCTGGTAAAATGTAAACTGGAAACAGGACGTACCCACCAGATACGCACACATATGAAACATATAGGGCATACTTTATTTAATGACGATCGTTATGGTGGAGACAGAATTTTGAAAGGTACCGTTTATTCAAAGTATAAACAGTTTGTAGAAAATTGTTTCCATATTATGCCCCGCCAGGCGCTGCACGCAAGAAGTTTAGGTTTTATACATCCTACGACAGAAAAAGCCATGTACTTTGAAACAAAGTTACCTGACGATTTTCAATCCGTTCTTGATAAGTGGCGTGGCTATGTTGCTTCCAGAAAAGAAGTTATGGAAGAAGAGATTACGATTGCTGAACAAATGAATTTGGACAAGGAAGTTACTTCTTAAACCTAAAATTAATGCAATTTATTACCCTATATTATTTAAAACAGACTTGTTAATGACAGTTGTACAAAGATCAGAAAGTCTTACCACCTTAGGAGAATACTTAAAGTTTCTGAACAATGAAGAATTGTCAGCAATAAAAGAAAAAGCACAATCAGAAAATCAATGGTTTACACAAAAAAACATCGATCTATCACTTACAGCGATCAGGGACCAGTTTCTTACAAAAAAAGCACTTGAGTTATTAATTAACCGATATAAACTTGATGACCTGATCCCATCTAAAAAAGTAGGTCTCGTATTGGCAGGCAATATTCCTCTCGTCGGATTTCATGATCTTTTGTGCTGTTATCTTACAGGCCATATCAGTCTGATTAAATATTCGGACAAAGACAAAACCCTTTTACAATTCCTGATTAAAAAATTAATTGAAATTAATCCCGAAGCGTCATATTACTTTGCTGAAGTAGACAGACTAACGGATTATGATGCGGTGATAGCGACTGGCAGCAATAGTTCAGCCATCCATTTTGAAACATATTTCAGACATGTGCCCCACATCATCAGAAGAAACAGAAATAGCGTAGCAGTGCTTAATGGACAAGAATCAGAAAAAGAATTATTGGCATTAGGCAAAGATGTTTTTGAGTATTTTGGTCTGGGCTGCAGAAATGTTTCCAAAGTATTTTTGCCTGAGGGTTATGATGTGACCAGGCTTTTTACAGTCTTTGACGCTTATAAAGAAATCATACACCATAATAAGTACAAAAACAATTATGATTATAACCTTGCTTTGTTGCTCTTGAACAAAGAAACATTTCTACACAATGATATGTTGATTTTAAAAGAATCAGAGCAAGTGATTTCAAGGATTGCAAGTTTGCATTACCAGTATTATGATTCCATTAAAAATCTTTCCAGTTGGATCAAAACGCACTCTAATGAAATTCAATGTGTAGTGACCAATACAGACCTTGAAAATATTGAAACCATTGCTTTTGGACAAGCACAATGTCCGGCAATAGATACATTTTCAGATGGTGTGGATACGATGCAGTTTTTATTAGGTTTGTAATTAATAAAAAATTAGTATGAATAGTCAAGATACAAAAGCTTTTTGGCAGTTTGATATTGATTATTGGTTTGAAAAGCTGCATTCATCTGAAAAAGGTATTTCAGAGCTCTCTGCTGTCAACTACCAAAAGACAACTGGTCAAGAATCTGCAGGAAGGTCAAAATTTATAAAACACATTAAGCTTTTTTTTACACAGTTTTTAAACCCTTTGATGCTTTTGCTGATTGGAGCTGTGATATTATCCGCATTTCTGGGCGACATTTCTGAAGTGATTATTATAATGTTTATAGTGCTATCCGCGGGTATTGTTAGTTTTCTTCAGGAAATGAAAGCTGGCAATGTCATAACAAAACTACAATCGCTGATCTCTATAAAAAGTACAGTCCTAAGGGACGGGACATATGTAGAAATCCCGGCTAAATCTATGGTCCCGGGTGATGTTGTCATTTTTAATGCAGGTGATATAATTGCTGCTGATTGTATGCTGATTACGTCTAATGAGCTTCACGTTAATGAGGCCAGCCTCACAGGAGAGTCATTTCCGGTCAGGAAAGACTTAGGTACAATTCAAGCCGATACAGAGCTTAGCAAACGAAAAAATTGCCTTTGGGAAGGAACTAATATAGTAAGTGGAAAAGCAAGGGCTTTGGTTATAAATACAGGAAATAATACCATATTTGGTAATATTGTACAAAGTTCTGCCAGCAATGTAGAGTCAACTTTCGAAAAAGGTATAAATGATTTTGGTTATTTTCTGATGAAAATTACGCTTGTTTTGTCTTTTTTTATTTTAGTTGTTAATTTGCTTAACCACAAAAGCATTATTGATTCGACCCTTTTTGCGTTGGCATTGGCCGTGGGTATGGCGCCTGAATTATTGCCGGCTATTACTACTATTGCAATGAGTGCAGGAGCTAAAAGATTGCTGGAAAAAAAAGTAATTGTAAAAAAACTTTCCTCTATTCAAAACCTTGGAGAAGTAAATCTTTTGTGTACAGACAAAACAGGTACTTTAACAGAAGGAAATATAATTGTTGATGGTATTGTAGATTTTACAGGGCTTTCAAGCGAGTTTGCCACCAAACTTGTATCTTGGAATGCAACTTTGGAAACAGGATATTCCAACCCTATCGATGAAGCATTAAAAAAAATACCTTTAGAATCAGAAAAAAATCTAGTAAAAACTGGAGAAATCCCATTTGATTTTATCAGAAAACGACTTACCATCGGCGTAAAAACAGAAACGGAAAAACTAATTATTTGTAAAGGTGCATTTGAACAAATAACTGAAATATGCACCTCAGTTAGACGATCCGATGGCAAAATTGAACCATATTCGGAACACTCAGCAGACATTGCAAAAAGATACGAGACTTATGGCCAAAATGGTTTTAGGGTCATAGGTATCTGCTATAAATCTACCACAGAAAATACCATTTCAAAAGAAGATGAAGTAGATATGATATTTGCCGGCTTTGTGCTTTTAATGGATCCCGTAAAAAAAGGAATAAAAGCAACGATTGAAAATCTCAAAAAACTACATGTCAGTCTGAAAATTATAACAGGTGATAATAAAAATGTAGCTCAAGCTATTGCCAAAAATGTCGGTATAGAACAACCAGTGATTATGACGGGTAAAGAACTACTGCAGATCAGCCCCGAAGCGCTAAAACAACGCGTAAAAAGCACACATATTTTTGCTGAAGTGGAACCCCAACAAAAGGAACGCATCATACAAGCATTAAGGAAGTCTTATACTGTCGCTTATATGGGTGACGGAATAAATGATGTGTCAGCCATTAATGCTGCGGACATAGGCATTTCTGTTGAAAATGCGGTTGATATCGCTAAAGAAGCAGCTGATTTTGTATTGATGGAAAAAGATCTTTCCGTCATTTTAGATGGCATTATGGAAGGCAGAAAAACATTTGCCAATACCCTAAAATATATTTATATCAGTACGGGATCTACCTTCGGAAATATGTTCAGTGTCGCATTTGCTTCATTAATCCTCCCATTTTTACCAATGCTTCCAAAGCAGATCTTACTGACTAATTTTATTTCCGACTTCCCATATATGATGATTGCTTCAGATAATGTTGATACAGAACAATTGGAAAAGCCGGGCAAGTGGAATTTAAAAGTCATCAATAAATATATGGTCATTTTCGGCATTCACAGTTCATTTTTTGATGTCATTACTTTTATCGTTTTGTTATACGTTTTAAAAGCGCCTGAATCTGCTTTTCAAACAGCCTGGTTTGTTGAGTCAGTACTTTCAGAACTATGTATACTATTTATAATCAGGACACATAAAAACTTTTTTAAAAGCCGACCTGCAAAATATTTATTTATTATGAGTGTTGTGGCTTTGATATTAACCATCGTGCTACCCTATCTTCCATATGCGGATAAAATTGGTTTGATACCATTATCGGTCACTCAACTTTTGTCCATGTTGTCAATCGTGATGTTATATATTCTAACAGCTGACCTATTAAAAATTTGGTTTTTCAAAAAATACAGGCATATATAATTTCTTGGAAAACAAAGACCGTATGGAAGTAAATATTTAACTCTTTTTAATTAAATATATATCATCTTTGTCTTTAATAAATATGGATGCAACTGCACCTAAAATCATAAAGGCCCCTGACGTTACAATAGCAAAAATAGCATGATTCCCATATGCAAACTTGAGTAGTGGTCCACCGAGCAAACCATTTGTAATCTGAGGAATCGTAATAAAAAAGTTGAAGATACCCATGTAAATACCCATTTTGTGTGCGGGAATAGCACCAGCCAGCATGGCGTAAGGCATTGCCAGAATGCTGGCCCACGCCATACCAACACCTATCATGGCATAGACAAGATAATCCGGATTACTCATAAAGTATATTGAAATCAGACCAAGTCCTCCTGCAAAAAGAGATATGGAATGGGTATATTTTCTCCCAATTTTTCTGGCAATAAATGGTAATAAAAAAGCATACGCAGCGGAAACTAAATTGTAAATACCAAAAACAAAACCAACTTTATTGCCAGCCACCTGATAGTTTGGAGAAGTGGTATCATTTGCAGCCAGTCCATAAAGATGTTCGGCTATTGCCGGTGTACTATACACCCACATTCCGAATAATGCAAACCATGAACAAAATTGAACCAAGCCAAGTTGCTTCATGGTTTCAGGCATATTTCCAAAATCTTTTATGATTGTTGTGATAACATTTGATGGCAGCTGGCTGGTATCTTCAATTACATTGTCATCAAAACCGGCCAGCTCGTCGGGCGAATATTCACTTGTTGTAACAATCGTCCATATTATAGCACCTAATAGCAACAAAGCACCAACAAAAAACGCATAAATTACATTGTCCGGTACACCACCATCTAAAGCTTGTTTGGAAACACCAAACCAATCACTAAGCACTGTCGGCAACCAGGATCCGGCAACAGCGCCAAGACCGATCAATACGGTTTGAATAGCAAAACCAGCTGTGCGTTGATCGGTAGATAGTTTATCAGCTACCAAAGCCCTGAATGGCTCCATGGCTACATTAAACGATGCATCCATAATCATCAGCATACCTGCTCCTACCCATAATGCAGGCAAAAACGCGGTAAACAATGCTGCATTCGGCATAAACATAAGGCCTAAGGAAGCCATTATGGCACCAACTAAAAAATATGGTTTCCGTCTTCCCAATTTTGTCCATGTCTTATCACTGTAGTGTCCGATCAAAGGCTGAACAAGCATACCAGTGATGGGTGCCACCAACCAAAACCAACCAAGCTGATGTGTGTCGGCTCCCAATGTTTGCAGGATGCGACTGGCGTTGGCATTTTGCAAGGCAAATCCCGCTTGAATACCGAGAAAACCGACACTCATATTCCAGATAGCCGCAGTCGACAGAATAGGCTTATTCATTTATAATTGTTTATTTATTTAATGATACTATTTTATGACTAAAAATTCCCAAGGCCCTAAACTTATGTCGTTTCCAGGCATATATTTTATATGTTTACCACTGAATATGTCTGTTCCCTCGATGACAATGTCTGATTTTTTTACTTGTTTTTGTTTACTAAGATTTAGAATGACAGTGATTTTATGACCGTCCTTTTCTCTGGTAAAAGCATAAATATTGTCATCGTTTAAAATCCTTAACATTGGTCCACCATAATCACCATTCCAAAGTGCCGGGTTTTCATGTTTTAATGTATTGAGCACCTTATAAAAATCTGCATAGGCATAATCTTTAAATCCAATGTCATCTTTTTCAAAAAACTCCAGACGTTTTGGCATTGGTTCCTCTTGTCCGCTGTAAGTCAACGAAATGCCATCAATAGTATTAACCAGTACCGCAAATGCCTTGTGTGCTTCACCCATACGTTCTATTTCAGAACCCGACCAGGAGTTTTCGTCATGATTTGAAGTGAACATCAGGTAAGAACCTTTGGATGCTTTGGGTTTGTCGTGAGTCATCCAGGCATCAATAGTTGAGGCATGTTTTTTACCTTTTGCTATATCATTGAGTGTATGATGAAGTGACCAGGCATAGATGCTGTGAAAACAATCCTGATTGACATGGTCATGCACTTCAGACTCTGCAAGGAAAAACAAATCAGGTCTTGCTGCGCGTAACGCAGGCATAGTTTCTTTCCAAAAATCCAAAGGTACCAGCATCGCCATATCATACCTGAAGCCGTCAATACCATGTTCATTTATCCAGTATAACATATCTTGGGTCATTTCCTGCCTCATAGCTTTATTATCATAGTTAAGATCAGCCACATCAGCCCAGCCCATAGATTCACCATGTTCATTGAGTGGATCTATGATATTACCCAATGAGTCTTTTGTATAATAGTCAGGGTGGTTTTTTATCCACACGTGATTCCAGCCTGTATGATTGGGCACCCAATCTAAGATAACTTTCATACCAAGTTTATGTGCTTCGCTGATTACTGACTTAAAGTCATCCATAGTCCCAAATTTTGGGTTCGTATGTCTAAAGTCTGATACTGCATAATAACTCCCCAGACTTCCTTTCTTTTTGGTCTCACTAATAGGGAATATGGGCATAAACCACAATATATCAACACCCATACCTTTCAACCTAGGCAGATGGGTTTTGAACGCATTAAATGTGCCTTCCGGTGTGTATTGCCGCATATTAACTTCATAAATATTGGCACTCTTAGCCCATTCAGGTAAACCAAAAGGTGTTATTTCTTTTTGCTCCATATCTTTATTTTCGCTTGGTGATTTACATGATAAAAAATACAAACTACATAATATAATTATAATGATGTATTTTCCTATATTCAACATATGGTAAAATTTTGGATAAAACTATAACTTTTTCAGCATGTAAAAAGAAATTAATAAAAAAATAATGTGTCAAGCTGACATTTAATAAGCAAGTAGTATATTTTCTTCTATAATAAAATTTGAAACCAACATACGCTGTTGGCTGTATTAGGCAGTATATTTGTTTTATTTTTAAAAAGAAAGATGATCTATAATCATCCAAAATGCTTCAAAAAAATTACTTCTTTTTCTGTCAAAAATCTGCTCCAGCCGCGTTTAAGGTCTTTTTTAGTGAGGCCTGCGTAGTATGTTCTGTCCATTTTTGTAACGACGTATCCAAGTTTTTCAAATAGCTGATACAACGTGCTGTCATTTCCTATATGTATTTCTACACCTAAGGCTTGTTCACCCAAATCTTCGATTCGATCAATACCTGTAATGTTATACTTTCCACTTGTACTACGAATGCCTTCTCTGATCTGAAATAAATCTTCATCAGATATTTCTTTATCAAGCAAGACATGATACATTTTTTTTATCCTGTGGTCAGGATGGTGATATTTATCCAGCACTTGATTATCATTGGTCAGAATGACGAGGCCGGCAGTTGTTTCCTGAGGCATATCCAGAAGCTCGACTTTAATATCAGTTTTTTTGCGAATGAGCGTCATAACATCAGGTTTGTTTGCCTCACCAGGGTGGCTGATTACCATGTTTTTGGGTTTATTAAACAAGAGGTATACCTTAACTTCTTCAATTTCCACAAGTTTGCCCTTATAATACACCTTATCTGAATTCTGAAGTTCGTAAAAAGGATTTCTCTCCACGACCTCATTGACGGATATTTCGCCTTTTTTGATTAGATCTGCTGCTTTCCTGCGATTGCAGATGCCGCAATGCGCAATAAATTTATTTAGTCTTAATATCTCTTCTTCCGGTTCCAAATTAATACGTATAAAATAAAATAATTAGAATGGTATGTCCAGATCATCACTACCCTGAATTTGTGGTTCAGAAGGGTTTTCATTCATCTTTGAAGGTCTAGTTATTATGCCACCTGCGCCAAATGGGTTGACATTAAACACATCATTCAAGTCATTACTAAAACCTCCCTCTCCAGGATCTTCAAACTTAACAAAGTGGGGTACAAATCTTAGATTGACTGTTCCAAGACTACCATTTCGGTGCTTTGCAATGATGATTTCGGTCAGATCATTTGGAGTATCCATATCTCCCTCACCAACACCATAATACCCTGGTCGATATATAAACGAAACGATATCAGCATCCTGCTCAATGGCTCCTGATTCTCTCAAATCCGAGAGTTGCGGTCGCTTCTCTCCTCCCCTGCTTTCAACAGCTCGCGAAAGCTGCGAAAGCGCTATGACAGGCACGTGAAGCTCTTTAGCCAGACCTTTCAAAGCCCTTGATATAGAAGATATTTCCTGTTCGCGATTACCCCGCTTATCATTAGGTGCACCAGCCATCAACTGAAGGTAGTCAATTACGATCATGCTGATATTGTGATTTTGTTTGAGACGACGACATTTAGCCCTTAATTCAAAAATATTAATGCCCGGAGTATCATCGATAAATATGGGCATTTGGGATAATTTATCTACCGAAGCATGAAGTTTTCTAAATTCAAATTCTTCGATTTGCCCATTTCTGAGCTTACTGGAATTTATCTCTGCTTCCATAGATATCAATCTCTGTACCAACTGGACATTTGCCATCTCCAAAGAAAAAAAAGCAATGCCCTTGCCTGCCTGTGCAGCATTTTTGGCCAATGATAAGGTGAAGGCAGTCTTACCCATACCAGGTCTAGCTGCTATAATGATAAGATCTGAGGGTTGCCATCCATTGGTGATTTTATCCAATTCAGAAAATCCGGTTGTAACGCCAGTCATATCAGAACCTTTCAGGCTAACCAGCTCAATTTCCTTCATGGCTTTTACTGCCAATGAACCCAATGATTCGTAACCGGTATTTAAGTTTTGGTCTGTAATGTCATACAAGCCACGTTCTGCTTCATCAAGAAGCTCGAGTACATCTTTACTATCTTCAAATGCATCATGAATGATAGACGTTGACACCCTGATCAATTCTCGCTGAATAAATTTTTGGGCTATTATACGGGCATGAAACTCAATATTTGCAGCAGAACCTACTTTATTGGTCAATTCCATTAAATAGTTAATGCCACCTATTTCTTCCAGTTTTGCTGCCTTTTTTAATGACTCGTGCACCGTCAATAGATCTATAGGTTGAGATTTGCCAAACAGATCCGACATGATCGAGAAGATTAGTTGATTTTTATCAACATAAAAACTTTCTTTTCTCAATATTTCAATAATGGAAGGAAAACCGTCTTTATCTATCATAATGGCACCAAGCACAGCTTCTTCCAATGGAATGGCCTGAGGCTGAACTCTACCGTAAATAAGGTCTGCATCCTGCTTGGAAGCGCTTAGTTTGCCACTTATGGCTCTTAGTGTATTAGGGAAATCGGACATCAATAAACTGAAAATAACTTATTACAAAAAATATTAATGACAAAAGTAAAACATCTTTTCAAATCAGAATTATGCCAAATAATTAATCACTTGTTGGTATTTTGTGGATAAGTGATTTTTTTTGTGGATAACAAAAAATAAATGCAATTTTAAACTTCACGAATATATGTTTAAAAATACAAATGTAATCAAAATATTTGAAAAATTTATATTCAATATTAGTATAATGCGTTCATAAATATATCATGTAGCTTCCATATAAAAATATATTATAATTACTAATAATATATAACTTATAATTTTATAAATTTTGATAAAGAAATTACTAATAATATTAATATAAGATTATGTGGATATTTAGTTATATAATTTTATTTATAATATGTTTATTTGATTCATTGATATAAATTGATATGGAGAAAAATTAGATCTATGAATTCTGTGAATCCAAAAAGTATTGAGTCAAAATAAAAAAGCCTCAAAGTAATGTGTACTCTGAGGCTTAGAAGGGGAATTCTATGATTCTTATCTGATTCTGGAAAGCATTCCTGAATATTGTGTATTGTTCATGATGATCTGATATAGCATCAATCCATAGATGTCATGAGATATATCCAATGTTATATTATTGACACCTTTTGTCACCTGTCTATTGTATTGATTGATTTGTTGGCCATTACTATTGAATAACTTAATCGAAATCATTTCGTCATTTGCTGCATTGACATCAAAGTTAAGCGCAGGACCAAACGGATTTGGATAAACCTTAATATGTTCAGTATTTTCAAATTTCACCCGGTTTGTGACTCCAGCTTGAACACCTGAACCCGGGTCAATTGAAATATTTCCTTTTTTAATACCGACAAAGTCCACTGCCGCTTGTACCTTTGAAATAGAATCCAGCACCACTTCATAAGGAAGATTGCCCTTAAGAACATCATCAGGTTTTGCGAATGTTGCTTTTTTATTTAACAGATACCACTGGTGCATTCCTGGCAATACCTGTCTTGCTCCCGTCACAAATTCCATCAGGATGTTTTGATCCCGAATGTCTATGATGCCATTTTCATCTATGTCTGATGCCAGATATTGATAGTAGCTTGTAAATGTTACCTCACCCAATAGAAACTTTGTCAATAATTCAACATCTTTGCCATCTATTCCTTTTTTCACTTCATCGTTGTATTCAGCTGATACCAATATCGGCTTATCATGAATGGCTATACTATCAAACAGATAAGACCCAGTATTGTCTGTTTTTGCTGTTTTTTGTACAAACACGACAGTTGAATCCTTCTTTTCTTTTATCGTAAGAACTGTAATGTATCTGTATAATTTATAACCGGAAGCATTGATAAAAGAGTCCAGTTTTAATGTTTCAGTAGTATCAAATTTTGATGTATAGGTCACCATAGGGTTTTTATATTTTAAGGTGATCACCGAATTTTTTAAACCAAAGTCAGCAGCTGTCGAAACATTTCCTTTTAAGCTGTACACTGGTATAACAGGCACAACAGGTTTGGGATGACAGTCAGGAATATTGGCTCCATTATTCTGAATGGTGACTTTGACAATACAATACGATTGCGCTCCCTTGATATCAGTTACCCACATTTCAACATTATTTGTACCAATATCATCACAAGTAAATGTTCTGCTCGTCTTTGTTACATCTTTAGTAAAAGAAAACTTTAACGGACCATAACCACAAAGTGATTTACTACCCTTATCAAAATCTTTTGCCCAAAGTTGCACCATACCATTATCTACTTTGCCATCATTATCAGTATCTACACCCATAAGCGCGGTAATCAAACTTCCTATACAATATGGTGTGGGTTTATTAGCATTTTTAACTACAACATTTGTCACACAACTCTTCAATTTGTTACAACCATATTTTACGGTATAAGTAACTTTGGTTGTACCTATAGGATAGGTACCCGAAATGTTGTTACCTTTTGAAGTCGCATAAGGAGAGTTGTTTGTAATTTCAAAAATGCCACCACAAACGCTTGGATCAATCATCAAAGGTGTTGCAATAACATTTGCATCTTTACAATTAAAAGAATTTCCAGTAATCTCGGGTGCACAAACCAATTCCGGCGGTACTTTGCTGACAATAATCAGATACTGTACTTTGGTATAAATTCCATAACCACTTGTCGGGGTATAATTGCACCAGTCAAGTACTTTCCACGTACGCATGATTTTTTTACATTGGCTATTAACTGTAAATACCATATCACTGTATGATTTACCTAACATAGCACATTCACTGTCATTCCAGGTCGGGTAATTGTAAGGTGGTGCAAGGTGATATGGATTGGTGTCCGGATTACAACCTTCAAACTCGATGTCCTCAGGCCAAACTATATTCGGGCCACCAGTACCGGTTGAAGATACATAAATGGTCTGAGTGCAACTTCTCCATACCCAGTAATTGTCTTCGACCATCCAGGTCCTTGTTATATATCCGGTATTACAACTATTCAGAAAATACTGAACAGTTGGCGTTCCCGCCGAATAAGTATAATTGCCATAGGTATAAGTGGCATTACCATAAATGGACAGGTTCCACAACTCGTCTGTACAACTCACGTACTGATTTGGAGGACAATTCAATGTCCATGTCCACATAGCTTTTTTGTTTGAGCAAAATCCAGCATTAAAAAGAAGCTCGTTAACGTCAGGACCAGTGTCAGGATGGTTAATTTGTTTTTGTTTGTTTTCATCTTTGTAAGACTTTAGAAAATAGTTAATAATTAAAATTTATAATATATTACGACAAAATTACATATGTTTTATATTGATTGTATATATTTTACGATAATTTTTATAAATTTGGGTGCATACCCTTAAATTTTTGGTTAATATTTTATCAATAGTTTACACATTATAATTATATTTAATATTACACGCAATGTCAAATATCCAATTGTCAATGATCTTTCTATTTTTTCGAAGACTTTTTGCTTAATTGAAAGCTGGTTCAAAAATATTTTAATTTTATTTTTTTGGTTTTTACAACCTTTTTCGTTTTCCATCGTCATTAACCTGAAAACGAAAAGCAACAACATTTTGAAAGTAGTTGATATTAATTGCGAATTGTACAAACTTATCGATCTTGTCATTATGCAAGACAGGCAGGCTCAAAAAGTATTGTATACAAGATATGCACCAAAATTACTTAGTACCTGCCGTCAATATATTGTCGATGTTCAATTAGCGGAGGATGTAATGGTGACCAGTTTTATGAAAATATTTGTACATCTGTCAAAGTATGAAAACAGGGGTAATTTTGAAGCCTGGATCCGCCGGATAGCTATTAATGAATGTATTTCATTTATCAGAGCGAATAAAAAGGTACGATATGTTGAAGAATGTGACATAACTTCAGAGCATTCATCTGCTGACGGAGCTGTACATACAGAAGATATCCAGCAAATGATCGATAAGTTACCTTATGGCTGCAAGATGGTTTTTAATCTTTTTGCAGTGGAAGGGTATAAACATATGGAGATTGCAAGCTTACTTAACATCACGGAAGGAACTTCCAAATCACAAATGGCATATGCCCGAAAATTGTTACAGCAAATGCTGAAAAATGATCATAAAATAAATCATGGATAATCAAGATATAGATAAAAAGATTAAAACGTTTTTTGAGCAAAGACAAATTCATCCGTCACAATCTTCCTGGGACAGAATAGATGGTATGTTATCTTTTGCAGAAGAGCCCCGCAAACCACGATCAATTACCATATATATGGCAGCGGCTTGTGTCGTGCTTGTTGGAATTCTGAGTTATTATCTTTTTGACAATAACCAGGAGAAGGTCCAAATTAATCAGTCACAAAATATGGCTGTAAATACTACTACACCAAAAGAAAAAATCGCGCAAATTAATCATGAAAGTGTTGTGTTAGCTAATTATACCAAACAACATAAGGAGAAGGAACGACTGGGCAAAAAAGATATTGGGCCCCAAAAACTTAACACTTTTACTTTGAAAACAAAAGAAATTAAAGAAGATATGGTTTTAGTAATGGATGATCGCCAACAAAACACAAAAATAGATGAAGGTGATCAATCCAATGCTGTTTCATCTGATTTTTTAACTATTGACCCTCAAAATAATAAACAAAAAATTGACATTAATCCAAATTTTTTGTTGAGTTTGGCAGAGGCTAAAATCGCAGAGAAGAAGGCCGTGGATTTTCATAAAGAAATCAAAATGAAATATGGCATTACGCCTAAAACATTATTAGTAAAAGCAGAAGACCTGGCTGCTCAAACATTCATGTCTAAGGTCTGGCGTACCATTCAAGATAAATCGACACCAGTGTTTACAGCAGTGGCAAACAGGAATCAAAAATAACAAATAATAAACATGACATCGCAAGGGTATTATTGAATACACTAAGCAAAGCTATAAATAATTTTTTAATTAATATTTAAACCAATCAAAATGAATAGATTAATGTACATTTTTATCCTTTTCGTTTATGTAATTCCTGTCAAGGCACAGTCCACATTTGAAAGAAAAGTTGAATCAATAAGCCATGAAATAGAAAAAGTAACAGAAGAAGAAACGGAAATCCTGAGTACTGAAGTAGAATCCATAAATGAAAAACTGGAAAAAAAGGAAATCACCTCTGTAGAAGCAGACAAACAAAAGAAAAGTGCGTCTGAAAAATGCGCCGCTAGAATTGAAACAAGAATCGCACCACTCGAAAATCAATTGAGAGACATAGTCAAAGAAAAAGTCCAATCCAGACAAATGGAAACACCTGAACCAGCCGAGGCGCCTGAAGCAGCTGAAGTGCCAGAGGCGCCTGAAGCACCTGAGGCGGCTGAATATGATGAAAACTATGAAGAAGGTGACTCACACGACAAACAAAATGCCGACAATGAACAAAGACACGATAAAAGAAAAATAAAGCTGGATGATATTGATTGGGATGATTTGGACTTAAAATGGTCTTCAAGAAAAAATAAACATAAAAAAAGTGAGTCACGTACAACTACTCAATTCGTATTTGCCATAGGACTAAATAATATGTTGGAAGACGGTAAACTCTCATCCCTAGAAAACAATGGCATCAAAGGAAGTACGTCAAGGTTTTATGAATGGGGATTAACCTGGAAGACCAGATTGGCCAAAAATTCACCACTTTTACAATGTAAATATGGCTTATCATTTACTTACAACAATCTGAGACCTCAAAACAATCAGTATTATGTTAAGAACGGAAATCAGACCGTACTTACTGAACATCCGTTTACTTTACAGGACGAACCATATTTCAGAATGATAAACATGGTTGTTCCGGTTCATCTGGAGTTTGATTTTTCCAAAAAAAGAGTACATGATGAAAAAGTTATCATAAGGTCCCAAAAAGGTTTTAGACTAGGCATCGGGGGTTTTGCAGGCATAAATCTCAAAACAAAACAAGTGCTTTGTTACAAAGTCGATGGTTTGAGTACAGAACAAACCACTAAAGGAAATTATAATAACAATAATTTTATTTATGGTCTGAGCGCGTATGTTGGATATAGAGATATCAGTTTCTATACCAAATACGACCTCAATACCATGTTTACCAATAATACTGTTGATCAACATAATATATCGTTTGGTCTGAGATTTGATTTTAATTAGAAGTTGTTTTTTAGTATACATTACCGGTTGGTTTATAAAACCAACCGGTTTTTTTTGTTTCAATTTATCAGCATTCATTGTTGCATTCACAAAAATGTGCTACCTTAGTACATTAATCTGATAATATTGCCATGCATTTCAAAACCTTTGACAGCCACACATATATTCAAAGGAGACAAGTTCTAAAATCAACCTTTGGATCCGGTCTTATCTTGTTAATGGGTAACCACGAATCTCCTATAAATTTTCGGGATAACACTTATCGATTCAGACAAGACAGTACTTTTTTATATTATTTTGGACTAGATGTAGCTGGACTCGCAGCCATCATTGATATCGATAGCGGCAGTGAAAGAATATTTGGAACCGACCTGACCATTGACGATATCGTGTGGACCGGTCCATTACCTACACTGTCTGAAATGGCCCATACAATTGGTGTGTACAAAACTTCGGCATATGGTAAAATAGAAATCATTCTGTCATCCGCCATTGCTTCAAACAGACCCATTCATTTTCTGCCTCCATATCGATATGATAATATGATAAGACTATCCGAATGGTTACATATTCCTATAAATAAGCTTGCCGACCATTCGTCTATTTCATTAATAAAATCAATTGTCAGGCAAAGGGCCATCAAAGAAGCCTGTGAAATAGATGAAATCCATAGGGCTGCAAATATTACAGCAAATATGCATGAAGCAGCAATGAATTTTGCCCTACCGGGCATGAAAGAATATGAGCTTGTTTCGGTAGTACATCAGGAAGCGCTTAAAGGCGGAGGTGATCTTTCTTTTGCGACGATACTTACCGTAAATGGAGAGACTTTGCACAACCATTTTCATGGCAATACCATTAAGGAAGGCCAGATGATATTATGTGATGCAGGAGCAGAAACCAATATGCACTATGCCGGAGATATGACATGTACTTTTCCTGTAGGCCGTACATTTACACAAAAACAGAAAGATATCTATGAGATCGTGTTGAACACCCACGAAGCTGCTGTCGGTAATTTAAAACCCGGCATTACTTATAAAGAAATATACCTTAAGGCATGCGAAAATATATTTTCAGGGTTAAAAGACATAGGTATCACAAAAGGAAATCCTGCCGAAGCGGTTCATGAAGGTGCACATGCCATGTTTTTCCAATGCGGACTGGGCCATATGCTCGGGCTTGATGTACATGATATGGAAGACCTTGGAGAACAATATGTAGGATATTCTGATAAGATGGTTAAAAGTACTCAGTTTGGTATGAAGTCATTGAGACTTGGCCGCACTCTGGAAACCGGCTTTGTACTTACTGTGGAGCCAGGCATATATTTTATACCCACATTGATTGATATGTGGAGAAGTGAAGGCAAGTTTAAAGACTTTATTGATTATGAAAAACTTGACCAATACAGAGATTTTAGTGGCATACGTGTCGAAGAGGATTTTGTAATTACGAAGACAGGAAGTGCCCTACTTGGGCGATCATTGCCAAAGACTATAAGTGAGATAGAAGAAGTCAGAAGTAAAGTTTTTATGTGATGTTTGTTGCAACAATTTTTATATACTTATCTTTGTTTATAGTTTGTATAAATTTTTTTCTAAATGCGACGTAAAGATTTTATAAAAGCACTTGGCGTATCAACATTAGCAGTTTCCATGGGAAGTTTGTCACAATTTAAACAATATACAGAAAGACTACCTTCAACTGAAAAAATGCCTATCCTTTTTTTAGGGCATGGCAGCCCGATGAATGCCATCGAAGAAAATGAATTTGTAACAGGATTCAGAAATATTTCAAAAAAACTACCAAAACCAACAGCGATTATTTGTATTTCAGCACATTGGTTTACTCGAGGCACAAAAGTAACAGCTATGGAAATGCCGCCCACCATTCATGATTTTGGCGGTTTTCCTCAGGCATTATTTGATGTCCAATATCCTGCGCACGGGAGTCCTGCACTGGCAAACCAGACCGCCAAAATACTTCAGCCAATACCAGTTGGGCTTGATCAGGACTGGGGACTTGATCATGGCACATGGAGCGTGATCAAACACTTATACCCAAAGGCAGATATTCCGATTATACAATTGAGTATTGACTATACAAAAGAAGCTTCGTATCATTTTGAATTAGCGGGACGATTGCAGTCTTTGAGAGAAAAAGGTGTCCTTATTATTGGGTCAGGAAACATCATACACAATCTTGGACTTGCTGATTTTGCAAATTTTGCAAAAGATAATTATGGATTTGATTGGGCAATTGAAGCACATTCGGATATAAATCAATGGATCTTTGAAGGTGATTTCAACTCCCTGATTCAGTATGATAAACAAAAAAATCTATTCAACTTGCTATACCTACTCCCGATCACTATCTCCCCCTAATATATGTATTGGGCTTAAAAAAGAAAGGGTGAAACTACATCACTTTTTAATGACAAACTGGTTGCCGGTTCTCTGAGCATGACTTCTGTTTTTATCAGCTAGTCCATTACAAAATATAAAAGCTAATCCATTCTTCAAGCTATTGGATTCAATCCTGTTTTATACTTACATTTTCAAGGATAGTAATATTACCTTTGTTTGTTATAGTAGTGCCAAGACCACCAGCGGTATTTGTATCGTGGATGATAACATTTTTTAATGTCAGATTCCCACCGTTAAAGATACAACGGTTATTTGTGTTTGTTCCTGAATATAATTCAAGGTTTTCTAATGACAAAGAAGCAGGATCAGAAATTGAAAAAACAGGTCCATTTGTGAAGGCTTTTATTTTTATACTTTGTGTGGGTTGTGGTGACAATGTAAGATTTTTAGTTATGTCAATTTGTCCGGAAGTAAGGTTAATATATTGACCATTAATATTATTACTAAACAATATGGTAGTATTGTCTTCTGCACATTCACAAGCTTTCCTCAGAGAACCAAAACCACTGTCATTGGTGTTGGTTACCACATTTGTACATTGTGTTATACATATGGATACATTGGTATTCCATCCACTTCTGGTAACAGAACCATCACTTAAAAACCTAAAAGTAAGACAGCCGGAAGCATGGGTTGATGTAAAAGTCCCTGGTATTGTGGTACCATAATATCCACCTGCCGGAAACCCACTTGATGTAGCCGGATTGCCGCTTGAAAAAAGAGGATCCAATAATGAATTGCCATTGTATATATACACTGCATCATATAGGCTTTCAGTATTAAATGCCGTAAAAGTGATGCTTACATTATTGCCGGGTGAAACATTGGGACAAATAGTAGTAGTGATATCTTCATTGTCCAAATAGTTTGTGTTTGTTCCCCCACTATCCACAAAAGTATCTCCACAGCTCAGAGGCGTCTTGACTTTGATTGTTTTCCAAATTGAAAACCCAGAATTACAATTTGACCTTACATGAATATAATAAGTGGTGTTATTGGTCAAGCCTGTTACATTGGCATTCAAATTGGTAGTGACTGTTCCTGAAGAAGGTGGCGTTGAACTTGTTGTAACTGCCCATTGATAGCCGGATGAGGGAATGGTTGGTGGTGCTTGCCAAAAAAACGAAATACTCTGATACGAAACAACGGCATCAAGATTAAAAGCGGCATCACAGGTACTGACGGGAATAAAAAGGTCAGATTTCCATAATCCACGTCCATAAGTTGCGGCATAAATTTTATCTTCAAGATAATTAATGTCCAATTCAAAAACCTCTACATTAGGAAGCCCATCTTTAAACAAAACCCAATCGGACAAATTGTTATTTATGTAGTAAATCCCTACGTCCATACCAATGTAAAGACTTTCAGCCAAATCATTATTATGCACTATACAATTTGCCGGAAGGTTTGGAAGGGTGCCGCTGATATTACTCCAGGTGATACCTCCATTGAATGACTTGTAAACTTTGGCCCCTGCAGTGCGATTCTGTCTGGTAATCCAAATGGTGTTGGGATCGGTCGGATGTATGGCAAGCATAGAGATACCTGATCCCGGTAAGTTAATGTATGTCCAGGTCAGTCCTCCGTCAGTTGTTTTTGAAATAGCTGAGGATGTACCAACATATATATAATTTGAATTTGATGGAGCAACTTTCAAAATTGTTTTTGAACTTGTTCCTATAGCTGCCGTGGGGCCAATGATTGCCCAATTTGTGCCTTGATTGGTAGACTTATACAAATCCTGATATGCTGCATATATTATTGAAGGTGTAGTTGGATCCAATACAAACGGGGTTATCCAACTCCCATTACCTGTTTGCGGTCTTATGCCTGTCCAATTTGAGCCACCATTTGTAGATCGGCTTAATCCCCCATTTTGGGATTCACCATACATTATATTTGAATTAACGGGATTTATCAGACACTCCATACCATCACCACCTAAAACGTCTGACCAAACGTCAGAAGTGTTTTTCAATTTGGTTCCATTATCCTGGAGTCCTGTGATAACCTTTGAGTCGGTCTGAGAAACACCCAATCGATACATCTGACTGATTATTAAACCATTGCTCTTATCCACCCATGTGAGACCATTATCCGCTGTTTTGTAGACACCTCCATCATTTCCACTCCAAAGTGTCCCGCCTTGCCATTCCAGGGTATGTTTATCCGCATGGACTGTCTGTACAGGTGTAGTCGATTGTGTGGTAAAGGCGACACCGCTATCAATGGATTTAAACAATCCATTATACCCACTATTGGAAGAGTTGGATGAAAGCACATATAATACGCCTGAATTTGCTTGAGTTACAGCCAAAGATATTCGATTGCTTGAGGTGACAGTATATACAGCAGACCAGGTATCACCGTTATTTGAAGACTTCCATACCTGAGTTTGTGTAGATGCATAAAAAATATTTGTACCTGCACTAGGATTAGCTTCGATATCATAAAAATTGCCACTTTGTTCCTGAGTCCAGTTAACTCCAGAGTTGATGGTACGATATATGCCGTCATTTGATACAATTAAAAGTGCATTATTATCATCAGGATCAAACATTATTTTTCGGATCACTTTATTGTAAGACCCTGCCCAGTTGAGCCCTGTTGTGGTCCAGGATAGACCTCCATCTATAGATTTAAGTACACCGTTCGAGTATGTGTCCGAAGCATCGCCATCACCTGTAGCAATATACATAATATCCGGTGTGGATGGATGAATGGCAATACTTGAAACGCCTAAATTAACAAAGGCATCACTCATTGTTGACCAAGTGTTTCCGCCATCCGTTGATTTCCAAAGCCCACCACCAGGTGACCCTGCCCATATAATATTGGTATTTGAAGGGTGGAAAGCAATACCATTTATTCTTCCTATACCACCATATCCGCCCGTTGTAACAGTCGGACCCATACTGGTCCAATTGGCAGGCTGTCTGTTTTGATTGCTTTTGTGGTTCCTTTCATATTTTTTCCATTCTATGTCCATTTCTCCTGCAGCAGGGAAATGTCCATTTTTATCTACCCTGTTTATCCAATAATCTTCCCATCGTTTAAATGGTTTGTATCCTTGTCCTTTTTCTATGGTTCTGTCTTTCCAGTATGTGTCAAAATTTGATTGGGCTTTAAAAAAATTTAATTGTCCGCTGTCATCTTTAGTATTTTCCATCCATGGTTGACCAAATATTTTTGTCGTTCCTGCAATAAATAAAAATAGTATCACAAAATTCTTCAAACTGATTGGATATAAAAACATATATTAGCAAATATTTAAATATGAATGTAAAATATTTCGGGCAGCACAAAATTACTTAAAAGGTCTTAAAAAATTAAATTGATTTACTAATAAATATCAAATCCTATGCTCGACGACATATAAAAAGGTACATAATAAGTATGATTCTTAATTAAATGACAAGTATGATGAATGTTTAATTCTTTTTGTCAAAAGATTGAACTTTTTATAAGATTAATTTGTCCTACAGTGTAGGGTAATCTTTTTGTTAATAAGAAGTCAATAGAAACATTAATAAGGTGGTTTTATAAACTGATATCGTTAATATATTTGTATTGCTCTTGAATTGTTTTAAGACCTTAACGATATGCGTCAATTAAAAATCTCAAATAATATTACATCCCGAGAAAGTCTGGCATTAGACAAGTATTTGGTTGACATAAGTCGTATAGATTTACTAACACTTGAGGAAGAGTCCACATTAGCCAAAAAAATTAAGGAAGGAGACGAGTTAGCGTTGGAAAAACTGACCAAAGCTAATTTGCGTTTTGTTGTCTCCGTGGCCAAACAATACCAAAATCAGGGACTTTCCTTATCTGATCTGATCAATGAAGGGAATGTTGGTTTAATGAAAGCTGCCAAAAGATTTGATGAAAGTAAGGGCTTTAAATTTATTTCATATGCTGTTTGGTGGATCCGACAATCGATCTTACAAGCCATTGTAGAGTACTCAAGAATGGTACGACTTCCACTCAACAAAATGACAGCTTATAACAAAGTAAATGAAGCATATGTCACTTTTGTGCAAAAAAATGAACGCGAACCAACCCACGAAGAGTTGGCTGAAATCCTTGGCGTCAATCCAAAAGATATTGCAAATATGCTACGTGGCGGAAATAGACATATTTCTGTAGATGCTCCATTAAGTGACGACGAGGGCTCGTTGTCAATGGTTGACATGCTTACCCTTGGAGATGAAGACAGTCCTGACTTAAAACTGATGGAAGAATCTGTCAGAAAGGAAGTAGTAGAAGGTCTTGAAATATTGTCGCCCAGAGAAATACAGGTCGTATCATCATATTATGGTTTGGATGGAAATAAACCATTGACGCTCGAAGAAATCGGTGATCTTTATGGATTGACCAGAGAACGCGTAAGGCAGGTGAAAGAAAGAGCCATTCGCAGGATGAGAAAATCCTTGAGTAAAAATTCTTTAAAATCATTTTTGAGTTAGGTTTACGTTGTAATTAATACCCAACATCCTACCCTGCCTTGTTGCCTATGATGCGTGAAATGCTCCAGTTTTTATTTAAAATATCGTTGTCCAAAAATCAAATGGTCAGAGATATTCCTGCGTTAAGCGACGCCATATCAGGCCATAAGTCACTTCTTATTCCATTTTCAAATGAAGAAATGGAGTTGTTGTCGCTTAAACAGTCCAGGATGTCTAAAAAGAAAGGTTTTGTCAAAATGAATACAGGCATTTTTGAAACAATCTATTTTGAGTCACTTATTGCTTACGGTATTAAAACTTATGCCTCCAACCAAAAACTTATACTTATCTCCACTTCTGACGAAGAATTTATTTATCTAACCAAAGACGGAAAAACCTATGTGTATTTTGACAATCAGGAAGTAGGTATTCTGACATCTGACGGCAAGCTTATCAATCCCAAAAATCAGGTCATGGCAAGTGTCGCAGGAAATGATGATTTACCTAATCATGCAGTGACTATAAATGGAAATGCGTTCGGATATATCATCAACCCAAAATTTTCGTCTGTTTCAACGCCTCGTGCCTTTAGTCTTCTAAGACCAATGAAAAATGATGAGCGAACATTATTTTTATGTCTTACCTTGATCAATCTGGTTGAAGAATCACAGCAATAAACTACATACAAGTACTTCAGGATTCACTTCAACCTGACCCAAAACGACTATTTTGAAATTGACAAATATAGTAAATCAGACAACATTTCCTTTTTTTTACAGTTATACGACATTAAGTATTAAATATTAAATTAATATAGTTATTTTTGACCTGAAAAAGTATTGTATCTATGAGCGTATTAGATTTAGCCCGGGTAATTATCTATCGTTTTCACGAAAAAGGATTAGAGATATTTTTGATCAAAAATGACATGGATCAGGATGGGGGTATCTGGCATATACCTGAAGGAATGTCTGAATCTTTCCGCCAAAAAGGACAGGGTAAAAACATTATCGACCTTGATACAATGGAAGACGAAAACGGACGTAGCATCCGAACATTGGCCATAGAAGGTGATTGGCACGATATACCCTCCATCAGAGGTATGCTCAAACACGATGTCAGACTGGTAAAAGCCATTGTTAAAGAAAATCTTCCCGGTAGTGAAAAAGGTGCTTATTTTGCCGTCAAAGAAGCTTTTAAAAAAGTACTTCCTCATGAGTATAAAGCGCTCAAAGAACTGAAAGATGTGCTTTTTGACAGAAACTCCGTTACCAATATTTAATATTATTCTTTTTCTACATGGCTTTACCTGACGATATAAGGAGTTGTACCTTAAGAAATACTTCATTTGAATTTCCGGGTGTAAAAAATATTTATCATGGTAAAGTCAGAGATGTCTATGATCTTGGAGATCAGTTGCTGATGGTGGCTTCTGACAGGATTTCTGCTTTTGATCACATCCTACCAAAATCAATACCTTATAAAGGTCAGGTACTCAATCAAATAGCCCAACACTTTTTGTTAGCTACACAAGATATAGTACCAAATTGGCTTATCGCCACACCGGATCCGAATGTGTCCATAGGCATAAAAGCAAATGCTGTGAAAATCGAAATGGTCATACGTGGTTATCTGGCAGGACATGCATGGCGGGAATATAAAGCAGGCCGCAGACTCATATGTGGGGAAGTCATGCCCGAAGGACTAAAAGAAAATGATGCGTTTCCGTCTCCCATCATCACACCGACTACTAAAGCATCTGAAGGTCATGATGCAGATATCAGCATAGCAGATATCCAGTCCCAAGGCATCGTATCCAAGGAGGTGTGGGACCAACTAGCTGCATACACCCAAACCTTATTTGCCAAAGGCACAGAAATGGCCCTTGCAAGAGGTTTGATCCTGGTAGATACCAAATATGAGTTTGGCATAATAGATGGAAAAATAATTCTCATCGATGAGATACATACACCTGATAGTTCGAGATATTTTTACGCTGATGGATATAAAAGTCGACAAAATGCAGGATTGCCACAAACACAACTCTCCAAGGAGTTTGTGCGCGAATGGTTGATCGCTCATGGTTTCCAAGGCCTTGAAGGTCAACAAATGCCTGACATGCCTGATGAATTTTGTATGGGAAATATCAGATCGCTATATACAGCTGTATGAATTGATAACAGGTCAAAGCTTTGTAAAAGCTGATGTACGAAATATTGAAAACCGGATATTAATGTTAATGCCTATTTAAAAAGTATTTAGGGTCAGATAAATAAATCAACTTAGTAAATTTTAAAATTTTATTATTTTTTTTTTTTCTTTTTTTTTTTAATTTTTTTTCTTTTTTTTTTTTTTTTTTTTTTTGAGATTTTTTTATTTTATATTTTTATATAAAATTTTTATTATATTTTTTTTTTTTTATTTTTTACAAATAACAAATTGAAATACTGTCCTATCGACGAGGAAATATATTTGCCAATTGATATCGTTTCTCCGCCCCGATATTCGGACTTTCCGCAATTTCGCTTATCTTTGTTGATTAATTTTATAAGGTTGAATTAAATGAGTAAAAAAGGACGGATACTTGTAGCTATGAGTGGTGGCATCGACAGTACTGTTGCAGCAATGATGCTCCATGAAGAGGGGTATGAAGTGGTGGGCATTACTATGAAAACCTGGGATTACGCTAGTGCCGGTGGTTCGAAAAAAGAAACCGGATGTTGTTCGCTCGACTCCATAAATGATGCCCGCCAAGTAGCGGTAAATATGGGTTTTCACCATTTTATTGTGGATATCCGTGAGGAATTTGGAGACTATGTGATTGATAATTTTGTAGAAGAGTACATTGCAGGGCGCACACCCAATCCATGTGTATTGTGCAATACCCACATTAAGTGGAGTGCATTGCTCAAACGCGCTGATGCAATGGATTGCGAGAGTATAGCAACCGGACATTATGCTATTATCAAAGCAGAAAATGGACGTCGATTTATTTCCAAAGGGAAAGATGACCGTAAAGATCAGTCGTACGTCTTATGGGGACTGACACAGCCCTGTCTGGAACGAAGTAATTTTCCTCTGGGTCAATTCAGCAAACCGGAAATAAGACAAATGGCCAAAGATTTTGGATATGAAGAACTGTCTAAAAAACCTGAAAGCTATGAGATCTGTTTCGTTCCAGACAATGATTACAGAAGCTTCCTGAAAAGAAGGGTACCCGGCCTGGAAGAAAGCGTAAAAAATGGTATTTTTCTTAATGCAAAAGGTGAATTATTAGGTCATCATGAAGGATATCCGTTTTATACAATAGGCCAGCGAAAAGGACTTGGAGGTGGATTTAAAACGCCCATGTTTGTCACAGAAATTCTGCCTGAATCCAATACTGTGGTGCTTGGAGAAGTGGATGATCTAATAAGAAATGGCATGACGGTAGGTCAGATAAATATGATGAAGTATCCGGAAATATATCCGGGAATGGAAGCTATTACACAAGTGAGATATAATGACAAGGGTGTTATGGCTGCCTTGCAACCTAGTGGAGACAAAATAAATGTTGAATTTTATGCCAATGTACGAGGCATCGCTCCCGGACAATCTGCTGTATTTTATGAAGGTGATGATGTTATCGGTGGCGGCATAATAGAACGAAGTAGTTTATAAATAAATTTATACAAATAATATTTATACAAATATGACGTTATTAAGATCAATACTAACAAATAACACATTAATATAAAATTATATATGAAAGGCATTGATTTAAAAATTCTTAGTATATTTTTTTTATTTTTTGCTGCTTGTTCCACTGAAACTACCGTCCTGGATGAAAGCACATTTGGGTACGACTTTTTTCCGGTAAATAAAGGTAAGTCCTGGATTTATTCATCAGATAGCATCATTTATGATAATAGCGGGACCAAAATAGATACATTCAGATCGTTCATACGCGAAGAGATAGGTGAGTCATTTAAGGACGATGAAGGCAATACTGTTTATAAAGTTTTAAGATCATTTAAAAGAAAATCAACCGATAATTGGTCAAGGTTAAATACCTGGACTACATCTATTGACAAAACGCGTGCTATTAGAACTGAAGAAAATCTTAAATTTGTAAAACTGGTATTTCCGGTTAAAAAAGGATTGAGGTGGAACGGTAATATATTTTTGGATGTTGACCAAAAAATAGACGTTGTTGGCGAAACCATAGAACCATATAAAAATTGGAAACATCGCATGGAAGAAATCGATGAAATTTACAACTTTAACGGTCAAAATATACCTGCAATTCATATCAATCTGGTGGACCAAACATCCATCATTGATAGAAGAAAAGCCACAGAATATTATGGTAAAGGAATTGGATTATTAAAGAGGGAGCTGATCATATTGGATTCAGACGGTACCAGACCCAACGACCCATGGGAAGAAAAAGCACAAAAAGGATTTATTCACATTCTGACATTGATAGAAGTTAACTAATCCAAAGAAGTATGTCTGAAAGTTATGTTAAAATCGGTACCCTTCTCAAACCTATGGGCACACATGGAGAAATTAAAGCTGATTTGGCTGAGGAGTTTCTTGATGATTTGTTGAAAATGGAGCATGTTTTTATAAAAGAAGATGGCTCATATATTCCCTATTTTATGGAATCGATTCGTGAAACAAATCATTTGTTGATAAAATTTGAAGATGTTGAAGGTCCTGAAGCTGCATTATCATTCAATCAGAAAGATATATTTTTGAAAAAAAACACTGTCACGTCTCAAGTATACGCAAATAAGTTAGAAAAAGAAAGCCTTATAGGTTATTCTGTGTTTGATACTGATGTCAAAATTGGTATTATAACAAATATAGAACAATTTCCTCAGCAAATTATGGCAAGCGTCGATTATAGGGGTAAAACTGTCTATATTCCTTTAGTTGATCAGCTTATAAAAAAGATTGATGATAATAATGCTGTCATCCATATGGAATTGCCCGCCGGCATTCTTGACATGTAAATATTAATACCTTTTTTGAAAATGTAAATCATTTTACTTTTGGTACGGTTTACCTTATAAAAAAACTATTAATTTTTCAATTATTCAGAAAGACGTTTAATTTTGTGGACAAACGTATTGCAACTTCTGATGATAATGGTAAAACGTGTCCCTACTTCCATAATATGTTATTTTGTAGTTTTCTATTTTGTTTTTTTAAATAATTTAGTAGCTCAGGATTTTAGTGCAAAATTTTATTTGGGGGCCATGTATTACCAGGGAGATTTGTCACCAAGACCCTTTGATTTTAGTTTTGGACCCGGAAATATGACCTTTGGAATTTCCATTGGTAAAGACTTAAAGGACTGGGTTAGTTTTCATGGCAGATTTATGTTGGGCAGACTCTCAGGAGATGACGCATTTTCTAATGATGCAAACAGAAGATCACGAAATCTCAGGTTTTCAACTTCTCTTTGTGAATATGGTGTCTATTCTGATCTTAAAATCAATAAACTATGGAAGTCTCTTAATAAATATAAGCTCCGGATTTTTTTAACCATAGGATTAAATTTAATTCATTTTAATCCGAGGACCTTTTACAATGGCCAATGGGTAAACCTGCAAGCCATAGGTACAGAAGGACAAACATTAGTTGGCAGTGGAAAAGAAAAATATAGTCTGTACGGAATATCCAGACCCATAGGAATCATTTTAGAATTTGACCTTTCCAGGCATCTATTATTAGGTATGGAAGTAACTCCAAGAAGGACATATACAGATTACCTTGATGATGTCAGTGGCACCTACGTCAATTATGATGAAATGGTAGCTGCAGGAAATCAATTGGGAGCCAATCTGTCTAACAGGACGGGGGAATATTTTGGCACGGACAATGTTCGTGTGCCTACAGGTACACCAAGAGGAAACTTAAAAAATAATGATTGGTATACTCTTTTCGCCCTGTCCTTTAAATATAAGTTTGGTAGTATGCCAGCACAAAATTTTATCGAAAAACAAGATGAAGAATTAAAAAAAGAAACAATAAAATAATCAGCCATGTTTAGATTTATTTTGATGTTATTTTGTACGATATACTACTTTTCCGCTAAGTCACAATATATAGAATTTGGTGGTAGCTTAGGGGGATCTTCTTATCAGGGTGATATCAGTCACTATAGCAGCAAATTCAGTTTACAGGGCAATAAGTTTCTCAACAGCATTCATGTTGGTTATCATTTTAGTGATTATTATTCCATTAAAGTCAGGTATAGTCACGGATCACTTGGTGCAAATGATAAAGAATCACACGATATATGGCGAAAAGAAAGAAATCTACATTTCAAGACTTATATTAGTGAAATTGCGATCATAAATGAATTTGAAATGCTTGATGTATTCAGGTTCTTTAAAAAGACCAGATTAAAACCTTTTATTAACATTGGTATTGCATACTTTAAATTCAATCCACAGGCACAATTGAATGGTACCTGGTATGACCTGCAACCTTTAAGTACAGAAGGTCAGGGCTTGGAAGGAAATAAAAATAAACCATATTCACTTAATCAATTCAGTATACCTTTCGGTCTTGGATTAAAGTATTTTGTAAAAGATGATTTATATTTTTCCTTTGAAGTAAGTCCAAGAATTACTTTTACCGATTATCTTGATGATGTTTCAGCAAATTATCCGGATATTGAAAAATTAAAGCAAGTAAAAGGCAATATTGCAGCAGAATTATCCTATCAGGGCGACAAACGTCCCGGTGGATTGCCATTTAAGGAATTGGGTGGAAATGCCAGAGGAAATCCAAAGGACAACGATTGGTATATATTTAATAGTTTTTCAGTGGCATATTTTTTCCATGTTGATGACTACATGAAGCGGCGCCGTTCATTTAGACTAGGTAGAAAATGCAATTTTTTTTTAATGCCAAAATATTTGCCTTAACAGGAATCGTTTGACTTAAATGGCAGAAATTAATTATAAAAGACAGTAATAATAAACTGATACCTAAGAAAATGTAGGATTTTCTGACTACCTTTGCGCCGAAATTAAAAAATCAAATCGTTAATCTTAGTATTTATGGCTCTTCAATGTGGAATCGTCGGTCTTCCAAATGTTGGTAAATCGACCTTATTTAATGCCTTAACTTCTGCAAAAGCGCTTGCAGCAAATTATCCTTTTGCCACTAAGGAACCAAATCTGGGCATGATCGTTGTACCTGATGAAAGATTGGACAAGTTGGAAGAACTGGTATCGCCTCAAAGAGTATTGCCTACAAGTGTTGAGATTCTTGACATTGCCGGATTGATAAAAGGAGCAAGTAAAGGTGAAGGCCTTGGCAATCAATTTCTAGCCAATATTCGCGAAGTGGATGCCATAATCCACGTGGTGCGGTGTTTTATAGATGATAATATATTGCATGTAGATGGTAGTGTAGATCCGGTAAGGGACAAGGAGATTATTGACCTTGAGTTGATATTCAAAGATATGGAAACCCTGGAAAAAAGAATTGACAAGCTCAAAAAAACAGCTAAATCAGGAAGCAAAGACGATGGTATAAATGCCGAATGGGCTGAAAAATTACTTAAACATCTTGAAAGTGAAAAGCCCGCAAGAAGCTTTGAAGTAGATGAAGCTTTTCAGGAATTATACAAGGATTTTTATTTATTGACCAGCAAGCCAGTGCTGTATGTTTGTAATGTAGATGAAGCCTCCGTCATTAATGGCAATGACTTAACGTCCAGATTTATTGAGTCGGTCAAAGGTGAAAACGCTGAAATATTGTTCATCTGTGCAGGAATCGAAGCAGAAATTGCCGAATTGGAAAGTAAAGATGAAAGAATGGAGTTTATTGAAGCGATGGGTCTCGAAGAACCAGGTGTAAATAAGATAATTAGATCAGCGTACAAATTACTTAGTTTATATACCTACTTTACCGCGGGAGTAAAAGAAGTACGCGCATGGACGATTAAAAAAGGTTGGAAAGCACCACAGGCAGCAGGTGTAATTCATACTGATTTCGAAAAAGGTTTCATCAGAGCTGAGGTCATTAAGTATAATGATTTTATAAAATACGGGTCAGAAAATGCTGTAAAAGAAGCTGGCAAAATGGGTGTGGAAGGCAAAGAATATGTAGTAGAAGATGGTGATATCATGCATTTCAGATTTAACGTCTAATGTTGAAAAATTAAGATCTATCAATGCTGAAAAACGATTAGTGCAGGTTGATAAAAAAATCAAATAAATTCACAAGTAAAACATGGAAACAAAAGTTAAACCCGAACTAAAATATTTCGTTTTTTACAAGCCATACAATGTACTAAATCAATTTACAAAGGAACAACCAGATCATATTACTCTTTCTAATTTTCTGAAAGTAGGTCGTGATGTATATCCACTTGGAAGACTCGATAAAGACTCCGAAGGTCTGTTGATTTTAACCAACGATACGGCATTAAATGCATTACTGCTTTCGCCATCCCAGTTACATAAACGAAGTTATTTTGTCCAGGTAGAACATGATCTCACTGATCAGGCCATTACTAAAATAAGCAAAGGTGTAGACATAAAAATAGAAACCGGAGATTACACGTCAAAACCATGTATTGTAAAAAAACTCCAGAAAGCTCCGTTGCTTCCTGAAAGAAACCCACCAATCAGGGTGAGGCAAAATATCCCGACTTCATGGGCGTTGATCGAACTCAAAGAAGGAAAAAACCGCCAAGTACGCAAGATGTTTGCTGCCGTAGGATTTCCTGTGCTCAGATTGGTACGTGTACAGATCGAAGATCTCAAACTTGGCAAATTGGAGCCAGGTAAATTTATTGAGTTGAAAGGAGAAGAAATCTATAAGCTACTTAAAATAGATCCAACTATAAATAATCGAAAGACTAAAAACACCTATGGTAAATCAACAGAAAAAACAAAATTTAAGGAAAATAAATTTGCCAAAAAAGAATCAACAAAATCTGTTGTAAACACAAGCTTTAAACCCAAATCTACTGATTTAACGGCCGACAAGCCTAGTGAAAAGAGGGAATATTCGAAGCCAAAATCTACGTACAAGGACAAAAACAAAACCTTTAGAGCTGATGATGGATATGGACGTAAAAAGGAGTACGATAAACCAAAAAAGGAGTTTGGCGGCAAATCTGAACCAAGCTTCAAAACAAGTTCAAAGCCCATAGATTTTAAGAAAAAAGAGTTTGATCCTACCAAAAAAAAATCAGTTTATCCAACTAAATCAGAAAGTTTTGACAAAGTTAAACCGGTTGATAAAAGAGTATTTGGACGTCCTAAAAAAGATGTAACGGTTAATTCTCCATTGCAAAAACCAAAGGTAAAACGGGTTTATGATCCAACTTTTCCAGTGAAAAAAGCTAAAGATACCCATAAAGAAAATCCATTTGATGATAATAAACCTTCTATCGACAGTGGTTACATACCTGCATCAAGACCCAAATCAAATATAGGTAAAAATAAACCCTCCCATAAAAAAGAAACGGCAAAAGGTAAAAACCCTTTTTATAAAAAATGATGCTTAATCATCAAGCACTATTGTTGATTTTTACCTGTACATTAATTGATTACCACCTTAATAAATTAATAATTTATCTTCTAACTCCCTTTAAATAAAGGCGTTCTTTTTTCTAAAAAAGCTGAAGTACCTTCCTTGTAATCGTCACTATTGCCGGCCAAAGTTTGTAATGTATCTTCCAAAACCAGTTGCTGTACCAACGTATTTTCAAAACTTTTGTTTAATGCCTGTTTGGTAAGTGCTAAGCCGTAAGTAGGCATTGTGGCCATTTTGGTGGCCAAAGTCATTACTTCTGTCATAAACACATTATCCTCATATACTTTGTAAACCATACCCATTAATTGAGCTTCTGTGGCCGAAATTTTGTCACCCAACATCATCAAAGCAGAAGCCCTTTGTAAACCTATTAATCTGGGTAATGTATATGTTCCACCGCTATCAGGAATCAATCCTATTTTACTAAATGCCTGTATAAAAGAAGCCGAATTGCAGGCTAAAACGATATCACAGGCAAGTGCGATATTTGCCCCTGCTCCGGCAGCCACCCCATTAACAGCCGCAATAACAGGCTTTGGCATATTTCTAATACGCAGGATAACAGGATTGTAATGTTCGCCAACTATTTTGGATAATGTGGGTCCGTTAGGGTCGGTTGCTTCCTGTAAGTCCTGTCCTGCACAGAAAGCTTTTCCACTTCCCGTAATTACTATACATCTGACAGAAGTATCAGCTTCTGCAGCATCAAGAGCGGAATGAAAATCCAACGCCATCGATCGGATGAAGCTGTTGAATTTTTCTGCCCGTTGAAAAGTTATTATAGCTACATTGTTTTCGATGCTTAGTGAAATATGTGACATAATTATGCTATGATTTGGTAATTTAATGATATTTTTAATGGCATTTAAAATAATCAAACGGTTCGAGACAGTCAAGGCATTTATATAACGATTTACAAGGCGTTGATCCAAACCTACTGATCATCTCAGTATGATATGAATTACAAATCGGGCATTGCACTTTTGGTCTGATTCCTGTGATAAAAGAATGATCAGAAGTTTTTTCAACAGGAGGCGTTATGCCATATTCCATTAATTTTTTACGACCCTCATCGGTAATCCAATCCGTCGTCCATGTAGGTTCAAGCAATGAAATGACTTCTACGTTGTTATATCCATGTTCCTGAAGGGCAGATTTGATATTCACAGTGATCATATCCATAGCCGGACAGCCAGTGTACGTGGGTGTGATTTGTACAATAATTTTTTCATTTTTTATATCATAAATCACATCTCTGAGTATACCAAGCTCCGAAATGGAAATAACCGGAATCTCCGGATCAGTTACGTGTTCCAGTATGTTTTTTATAATTTCAATGTTCATAAATTGTCTTTATTGGAAATAACAAATGACCGTAATAATGATTGTATAACAATGACCAGAATCGACCTAAGATAAAACCAAGCATGGCACCACAAATCACATCTAAAGGAAAATGCAGACCTACATAAATCTGGGCAAATGCTATACTGGTTGCCCAAAACCAAAGCCAGGGTCGAATCTGCGCAAACATCTGCCCTAATGTCATTATGATAAAGGTGGCAACGGCAAAATGATTGGCTGCGTGATTTGAGGTAAAACTGTAACCTCAACCACAAGGCACCCTTTCAATTGTCTGAACATATTCGGTATTACAAGGCCTTAATCTTTTAATAGTTTTTTGATCACCCTACTGCTTATCAAGTCTGAAGACGATGCCGACAGCAGAACAAACAGAACAAACCAATATCCTCTTTTTCCGAAATTTATAAATATGAAACCAATCATAAATACATATAACGGTAACCAAAAATATGCCGATCTCCATACAGGCAGCAACCAATCCATAAAGATGTTGCTCATGCTGTCATTGATAAATTCAAATGCGGCTATATCCCACTCTATCAGATTCATAATGGAAGTGCTAATCAGATGCAAGATAATACCTTTTACCTGACTTAAAATATTGGAACGGCATAATTCCTTTTCAATTAATAGAAATAAATGGAAAATACCACCGACTCCGGTTAGCTTTAACCCGTGCCTGTAACGTATTGCTTGATCACAATATGGTCATGTATGATCAGCAGAAAAACTTGTCATGTTTTCGATATATGAGAAAGATTATTACTACAATCTATTTCTAAGGTAAAAAAGAAAGGCTACCCTGAGTGATTGACATGATAGGACATTATTTGTAACGAAAAAGACAATGCCATTACGAAAATTGATATTTCTTAGGGAATGAATATAAAACAAATCGATTTAGATATAATATTGAATATTTCTTTAGTATAAATACATTAAGGTAAACTATCTTTGGGATAAAAAATTACACATGCCACAATCTATTTCAAATGTCAATATCCATATCGTTTTTAGCACTAAATACAGACAACCATTGATACTTCCAGAATATGAAAAAGCTATATTTGGATATTTGGGGTCAACAATGAATAATTTGAAATGTCATACCATATGTGTAGGTGGTTATATGGATCATGTACATTTATTGTGTAAGCTTTATCGTCCATTGGCTATGTCTAAACTAGTAGAAGAAGTTAAGAAAAACTCTTCCAAATGGATTAAAACCTTAGATGCTCGGTTGGCTGATTTTTATTGGCAAGATGGCTATGGCGTATTTTCGGTAAGTCAAAGCGGTGTTACGAATGTAATCCGATATATAGAAAGGCAGAAAATTCATCATGAGAAAAAAACGTTTCAAGATGAATTCCGAGGGATTTTAGTACAGCACAAAATAGAATTTGATGAGAAATATGTTTGGGAATAGATGGGGTACGAAGGGGAGGAATGCCCATTCATAGCTGTGGAGTCATGACTCATTTCTGTGAAGGGCGATGCCCCCATCTCAATCTGTGAAGGGCTATGCCCATCACAATGTAATATCGACCTTTCAGGCCTATATTTTTTTCATTTCTTGCCCTGAGAGGGCAATATTTCAAACGGAATGGGCATCGCCCATTACATTAGAGCATTTCCATATGGAATGTGATACACATTCATGTCTGTGAAGGGCTACGCCCATCCCAATGTAATATCGGCCTTTCAGGCCTGTTTTTAATTTATATCTAGCCCTGAAAGGTCAATATTTCAAACAGAATGGGTATCGCCCATTCCATTAGGACATTTGTATATGGAACAGGTATAAATCATTCGAATTAAAAAAAATAGGTCCAGGCGGGGAGCCATGGACCTGTAATTAATAAACCAATCTCATTAAAAAGTTTATAAATAAAGACGAAAATCCAAATATGTTATGCCGTACTTCGAACAAAGTTCAAGATTTATATCAATCACAATGATCAATTCGAGCGACAAGTCTGACCATTTCAAGTAAACTTAGCTTTTCGGATTCTATCTAATTCAGGTTGTTGAATATTTAAAGGGTCTTTATCTAAAACTAAAAAATGACATGTTTTTTTTTAAAAAAGTGGGAAACTTTTAACGTTTCCCACACCTATTTTTTATTACTTAATCAACATTATCATATAAATATGAATTATTGGATACAAATACAGTGCTGTCATCATCCATATTAACCGTATATGCAGAGACTTGCTTGGAGGTTGATTTGTCTGTATCATCAAGCATTACATTTCTTCGTGCATAAGCAGGCACATTTTCCATGTCTGAAACAATTTTTGGATTGTCAAGCGGCTTACTGTTTGTTTTTCTAAGATATTCTCTTCTTGCAGCGTCTGCTTCGCTTTTCTTTTTCATTTCATCAGACAATCTACCATTTCTGCCCATTGAAGATTCTTCGCTTTTTACACCAAGCATACTGATGGTTTTTTTGACATCGTCCTGATCAAAATCTACTACATTATCTGCAAATGCCTCATCAAAATCAAACGTGGCAAAATCGTCCTCAACTATCTGATGATATTTTTCACTTTCCAAAGAGACTTTTACTTTTTCAGGCTCAGTTTCTCTACGTTTAGTATTACCTTCCTTAAATCCTGTGGCTATCAAAGTAATACATATCTTGTCTCCGAGTGACTCATCCTTACAATTACCCCATATCAAGTCCGTGCCATATCCGGCTTCTTCCTGTACATGTTCTGTAATTTCACCTATTTCATCCATAGTTACCTCTTTGGTACCTGAAGTAATATTAAGCAGAATATGTTGCGCCCCACGTATGTCATTATCCTCTAACAACGGAGAATTAAGCGCTGAATTTATGGCTTTTCTCGCCCTATCTTCGCCATCAGCCATAGCGCAACCCATTATGGCTACCCCACTATTTCTCATGACAGTATTGACGTCTTCAAAATCAACATTTATATAGCCAGGGACTGTTATGATCTCTGCAATGCCTTTGGCACCGATAGAGAGAATGTCGTCTGCCTGACCAAAGGCAGCTGAAAGTGCAAGATTGCCATGTATTTGTTTCATTTTATCATTGGATATCACAAGGATAGAATCTACACTTTTCTTTAACTGTTCAAGGCCTTCATGTGCCTGTCGCTGACGTCTTAAACCTTCAAATTTGAAAGGAAGCGTAACTATCGCTACTGTCAGAATTTCCATTTCTTTTGCTACTTTTGCAATAATCGGAGCAGCACCAGTTCCGGTGCCACCGCCCATGCCGGCTGTGATGAAAAGCATTTTAGTGCCATCAGACAACCATTTTCTGATATCCTCAATGGACTCAATACATGATTGTTTGCCTACTTCGGGTATGCTTCCTGCGCCACGTCCTTCTGTAAGATTTGGACCAAGCGCAATCTTTGTTGGCACCGGATTACTTTCCATGGCTTGTGCGTCGGTATTGCAGATTGCAAAATCTACGCCCATTATACCTTGACGGAACATATGACCTACAGCGTTACTGCCACCACCGCCTACGCCTACTACTTTTATAATGGATTTTTCGTTTGTTGGTATATCGAACTTCATATCTCTAAATTTCTGATAATTAACTAATAAATATTAAAATTCGGAATCTGGAACCGTTTCAAAAAAATCTTTTGTCAAAGAAAAGATTTTATTAAAAATACCCTTTTTCTTCGGTGTCTCAGAGGTTTCCATATCGTCATCATCTCCTTCATTTTGATCATTTTCCATCACTTTTCCCTGAGATTTATTCCCTTGTTGTGTGTTGCTGTCATAAAACCTAGGTTCTTCGGTAATACGTTTAAATTCTTCTATGTACTGTGTCTTATCCCCAAAATTATCAATCGTATGCTTAAGTAAACCTACTGCAGTTGAAAATATGGGACTTGATAATTCCTTGGTATACCCGTGTGCCAAATGCTCCACCGGATGACCTACCCTGGTATGAAGTCCGGTATGATATTCTGCAAGTAAATCTATATGCTTAAGCAAAGAACCTCCGCCTGTCAGGACCATGCCTGCGATTAGTTTGGTTTCGAAGCCAGATCTTCTGATTTCCCAAAGCACATAATCAAATATCTCTTCTACTCTTGCCTGTATGATTCTGGCAAGATTTTTTTCAGAAATTTCTTTATGCTCACGACCTTTAAAACCTGGTATTGTTATGATTCTATTGTCAACAATTTCATCAGCCATCGCTGAACCAAATTTAACTTTAAGTTTTTCGGCCTGCTCATTCATCACCGTACAGCCTTCTCGGATGTCCTTAGTAATGACATTGCCACCAAAAGGTATTACACAAGTATGGCGAATGATGCCATCTTTAAAAATAGTAATATCTGTTGTACCACCGCCAATGTCCACAAGCGCTACGCCAGCTTCTTTTTCCTGATCATTCAATACCGAGGCTGCTGATGCAATAGGTTCAAGCGTTACATCTGCTACCTCAAGACCTGCTTTTTCAACACACCTCAAAATATTGCGACTCGCTGAAATCTGACCTGTAATGATATGGAAATTTGCTTCCAGTCGCACTCCTGACATGCCAATTGGGTCAAAGATATCCTGCTCATCGTCAACGGTATACTCCTGTGGGACGACATGAAGTATTTTATCTCCAGGAGGCAGTACAAGTTTATACATATCCTTGATTAACTTGTCGATATCGTCCTGATTTATCTCAGTATTCGAATCATGTCTGACAAGCAGTCCGTGATGATGCAAACTTTTAATGTGTTGCCCGGCAATACCGACATGGACAATCTTGAATTTACATTGCGCATTGCGCTCTGCAATGTCAACAGCTTCCCTGATAGCCTTTACCGTTTTATCAATATTGGAAACCACACCACGTGATACCCCTTCAGAACGGACTACGCCCATACCTACTATTTCCAGCTTGCCATACTCATTTAGCTGGCCTGCAATAGCACATACTTTGGTCGTTCCTATGTCCAGGGCTACTGCTGTGTTTTTTAATTTCAAATGCTCATTCATACTGCAAATTATTTAATGATGAATACTTTCCTTTTTATTAATGTCTGTTACTAATGTTGCCTGTAGCGAATCTTTAAGTACAGGCATTTTTATTTTGGCAGTGTTTGGGTTTGACAGTGTGCCGGCGATCTGGTTTGAGTATTTGAGATTCAGCGATTTATATCTGCTCCACCCCAATCGCGGCAAACCTTCTCTATAAAATATTTTAAGATTATCAAATTTTTCTTCCATTCCCAGAGCACTTCCAAAAATTAATTTTTCTCTTCCGATTTTAGGTATCAAAACAATGTCCCCGATACTATCCTGCTCAACATTTACCTGTTCAATCAATGATGACAGAAATGCATCCTTTTTAACATATTGCATAATCGTGAATATGTCTTTTAATTTGGATGGTTTTTTACTAGTCAAAAACGCAGGATCAAATTCCTCCTTGAGTCCTGTAACTATAGGAACCCTCACAACACTTCCCGAAGTAACAGGTACCTGCTTTCCATTTTCATCAAGATAATAACCTGCACCTGCTTCTTCTATTATTCTGACCACCGGTTTCTTTTGAATGATTCTGACATTCAATCTATCTTTGCTATCAAAATAAATATCGGCTCGCTCAATGCGTTTATCTTTATTAAGCTTTGCCTCTAATTTTCTGATATTCAGCGACTTAATGTTTGCTTTTGTCAAAGATTTGCCAGCAGCCAAGGTCAATATCTGAGCAACTTCTTTGTCGGTAATCAAACGCTCATCACCTTCAATACCTTCAATTTTTACTACCAAAGTCTTTACTCCGGCGTTTGTTTTACGGTTAATCGAAAAGAAGAGCAAGGCAGCTATTCCTGCTATCAGAGAAAACCAAATAATGGTGTCCCTCACTCTTTTTATATTCAATGTTTTACCGCTCATCAAAGAACTTATTTATTATGTTCACTTTCTCTAAGCAATTTGCTTAATAATTTTTATTTATCAACATCTCTTTTATCAGAGGTACAAATGTGTCAATATCACCTGCACCCAATGTCAAAAGCACTTCAAAACTTTTTCCTTCCAGAGACGACATCAGTGTCTCTTTAGTAACCAATGTTTTGTGTTTGTTTTTCATCCGTTCAAATATCATTTGAGATGTTACACCTTGCATTGGCAATTCTCTTGCAGGATAGATATCCATCAAAAAAACCTCATCCAGCTTGTCCAGTTCAACCGCAAAGCCATCAGCAAAATCACGCGTCCTGGAGTACAAATGCGGTTGAAATATACCAGTCAACTTTTTAGCGGCATACAACGTTCTAGCAGCATCAATGGCAGCGCTAAGTTCGCTTGGATGATGGGCATAATCGTCAATAAAAACCACCTCATTTGTTTCCACTATTTTCTCAAATCTTCGCTGAATTCCTTTGAACTCAGATAAAGCGAATCTGATTTTATCTTCTTCAACACCACACAATATTCCCATTGTTAATGCCACGCAAGCATTTTCCACATTGTGCCGACCAGGCAGATTAAGTGCAACTTTATTATATTTTACACCCAAGCCACTATAATCAAACACAAATTTACCAGCCTCTATGCCAATATTCGATAACCGAATATCACCTTCATCGACACCAAATTCAAATACCTTTACGTTCCTGCCAGACAAACTAAACAATTCATTAAGCTTAAACTTCCCAAGCAATCCTGTTTTAATGATCAAGACACCGTTGTCCCTGATCTTTGCTGCAAACGCTTTATATCCTTCTATCATCTGATCTTTATCTCCATAAATGTCCAAATGATCAGGATCCATGGAAAGAATGGCTGCAAAAAAAGGAGACAATCTCAAAAATGATCTATCATATTCGTCTGCTTCCAATACAACCACATCACTCTTACCAATCAAAAAATTGCTTTTATAATCAGCTGCAATGCCACCTAAAAATGCTGAAACATCTATGCCACCTACCTTCAACACGTGCGCTGTCATCGAACTCGTCGTCGTTTTACCATGAGTGCCAGCAATGGCAATTGAACGCATATCATTACTTATCAATCCAAGTGCCTCAGAACGTTTCATCATGGCAAAACCATGATCCCTCAAATGTTTCATTCCTTTGTGATCTTCAGGGATTGCAGGTGTAAATATCACCGTATCAATGTCCTTAGGAATCAAAGAAACTTCATCTTCATAATGAATGTACATTCCTTCCTGTTCCAACTTTTCGGTCAACAGGGTTTTTGTTTTATCATAACCCGATACCCTTTGGCCCCGGGCCACAAAATATCTAGCTATTGCGCTCATGCCTATACCTCCGATGCCTACAAAATATATATGTTTTGTATCATCCATCATAATGAGGTTGCGTTACAAAGTTTTAATATCTCAGATGCAATCTCTTTTGCCGCATCCGGTCTGGCGAAGTATTTAATATTACTCTCCAGCGCATTTATTCTTTTATCGTCATGTATCAAATCAAGCATTGTATTATAAAACTTGTCTTTCGCATCGATATCTTTTATCAGGACAGCTGCGTCTTTATTAACCAATGACATGGCATTTACAGTCTGATGATCTTCTGCTACATTTGGTGACGGAATCAAAATAGCCGCTTTACCTAAAACCGATAACTCCGAGATGGTAAGCGCTCCTGCCCTGCACACTACAATATCCGCTGCCGCATAGACCATATCCATATCTTCAATAAAAGGCAAAATCATGATGTTTTGCTGACTGGCCAAACTGCATGTTTTGTATGATTCATAATACATCCTACCCACTTGCCAGATAATGTTGATATTTTCCAATGATTTCAAATTATCAGCATTGGCCAGAACGGCTTCATTAATCGATCTGGCCCCTAAACTACCACCAAAAATTAAAACAGTTTTCTTACTTTGATCTAACCCCAGTGTTTTTTTAGCTATATCGCTGCTGATTTTTTTATCCAGAATGTCTTTACGTACCGGATTTCCTGTAAATTTAATTTTACCTCTGGGAAAAAACTTGTCCATACCATCGTATGCTACACAAACTAAAGCGGCTTTTGATGCCAATATCCGATTGGTCACACCCGCAAAAGAATTTTGTTCCTGCAAAACTGTTGGTATGCCAAACACATTTGCTATTTTCAAAACCGGACCGCTTGCATATCCTCCCACGCCTACTGCTACATCAGGTTTGAACCTCCGAACAAGTATTACAGCTTTAGCCAAACTCATGGCTAATTTGAAGGGGAAAGCAAGATTTCGCAATGAAAATGTTCTTTGAAAACCACTTATATTTAAACCCTCTATCTTATATCCCGCTTTCGGGACTTTTTCCATTTCTAATTTTCCCTCAGCACCTACAAACAAAATCTCAGTTTCCGGGGCCAAAACTTTTATTGCATCCGCTATTGCAATGGCCGGAAACACATGTCCGCCAGTGCCACCTCCACTAATGATTACCTTCGCCACTTGCTTCCATTTTTTCAAGTTGTTTCTTCTCTTCAAATGCCTGTTCCACAAATCGACTCACACTCAATATGATGCCAAAGGAAATACAGGTAAATAAAAAAGATGTTCCACCCATGCTGATCATCGGCAATGTTAAGCCTGTTGCAGGAACCAGTTGCACTGATACTGCTATATTTGCAAAAGCAGTGATCACAATATTGAGCGTCAATCCCATAGCCAGCATGGCACCAAAAGTTTTAGGGCACCTTGTAACAAGGCTAATTGTCCTGACCAGCAACCATAAGTAAATCAACAAGATGACCATGCCACCCAAAAATCCATATTCCTCACAGATGATGGCATATATAAAATCTGCATAAGCAAAGGGTAAAAGATTCCTTTGAATACTATTACCTGGCCCTACTCCAAAAAGCCCACCCTCGGCTATGGCAATTTTGGATTGAACTACCTGAAACTGACCATCTGAATATAGAAAGTCATTTATCCGATTCATCCATGTCTCCACCCTAAAATAGTCGGGATAATATTTTCCAACCATAAACAAAAGGCCAAAAAACAAAACGCCTAAAAGCATAAGTAAAAAAACATACTTCATGGAGATCCTTCCAATGAACATCATCATAAAACAAGTCACAAAAAGCAACGCTGCTGTTGATAAATTTGAAGGTGCGATCAGGCCGCATATCAGAATTACCGGTGCAATAATGGGTATAAAAGCCCCTCTGAAATCTTTAATATAATCCTGTTTAGTTGCCAGCGCTCTAGCCACAAAAATGATTAAAGCAATCTTGGCAAAGTCAGATGTTTGAAAAGATAATTCCAAAATCGGGATCTTTATCCATCTTGAGGCATCATTAATTTTAGATCCAAAAAGCGCCGTATACACCAATAAAGGAACTGCAATAACCATAAGGATTGGCGCCAGTTTTGCATACTGAATATAGTGCAATTTATAAGCTGTATACACCAGCATCATACCGGTTACTATAAACATCAATTGTCTGACCAGGTAATATTCTGTACCATGTGTCGCATTGTATTTGTACGCTTCACTACCTGATGTGCTATACACAATCAGAAGCGAAAACAGACTCAACAAAGCCACTATCAGCCAGACTGAACGGTCACCCTTTAAATCATGATATGCGTCGGTTACTTTCATTTACCACATAAATTTATTGTGTAGAATGCTGAATTACACTTTTAGCATTCGATACTTCCTTTTTAAACTGTTCTCCACGGTCCATATAATTTTTAAAAAGATCAAAACTCGCACATGCCGGGGATAAAAGCACTACGTCTCCGGATGTTGCCAACTCTAATCCTGTTTTTACTGCATCTGAGACCTTTGTTGTTTCAACGATAATCGGAATTCGGTTTCTGAATGATTGCTTTAATTTTTCATTATCAATGCCCAAACAAATCAACGCTTTCACTCTATTTTCCATCAATGGATACAACTCACTATAATCATTGCCTTTATCGGTTCCACCAGCTATCCAAATGACCGGTTTAGTCATAGCTTCAAGTGCATAAAAAACCGAATTAACATTAGTCGCTTTGCTGTCATTGATAAACTCAACGCCATTGATCTCACCGCAAGATTCCAGTCTGTGAGGAAAATTGACAACTGATTTAAGACCTGAAGCAATGTCACTTTCTGTTAGTCCGACGATCCTGCACGCTTCAACAGCACATCTTGCATTAAAAAGGTTGTGCGTACCCTTTATATTTATTTTAAAATTATTACTTCCTTCCTTTGACGCAATTCCATTGATATAATCATCCCGGGTAATACTGATTTGATGTTGAATGCCGACAAACCCTTTCATTACTGCCATTATTTCCGGATCATCACCATTAAAAATAAAGTGATCAGAGGCCGTTTGATTCATGGCAATACGGAATTTTGAATGCACATAATTTTCCATTTTATAATCATATCTGTCAAGATGATCAGGTGTGATATTGAGTAAAAGCGCTATATTAGGTTTGAAAGTGTCGATATCATCCAACTGAAAGCTGGAAATCTCCAGTACCATGATATCCGGCTTGTCTTCAGCAAGTATTCGTGCATAACTTTTGCCGTAATTACCGCCCAATGCAACATTTAACCCAGCGTTTTTCAAAATGTGGTATAAAAGTCCCGATGTTGTAGTCTTCCCATTTGAGCCTGTTACAGCTATGGTCAGTCCGGAAAAAAATAAGTGACCAAACTCAATCTCGGAAATTACTTTCCGTCCTTTCTCTTTTAACATGCGAAGGACAGGCGCATGTTCCGGAACACCGGGACTTTTAACAACCACCTCAGTTACCAAAACCTTTTCAAAATCATGTCCCCCTTCTCCAAAGGGGATATGCAACTCAATTAATTCTTTTTTATAATGTTCAGCTATAGATCCACTATCGCTTATGTACACGTCAAGACCATGTTTTTTTGCCAATAAAGCTGCCCCTACGCCACTTTCTCCTGCTCCTAAAATTGCTACACTTTTCATCTTATCTAATTTTTAAGGTGATAACAGTGACAATAGCAAGCAAGATGCCTATAATCCAAAACCTGGTAACGATCTTCGACTCATGCATACCCAACTTTTGAAAGTGGTGATGCAACGGAGACATTTTAAATATTCTGCGTCCTTCTCCATATTTATTTTTAGTATATTTAAAATATGATACCTGAAGAACAACGGATAAATTTTCTGCAACAAAAATGCCGCATAAAATAGGTATTAGTAACTCCTTTCGCAGTAAGATAGCCAAAACGGCTATGATTCCACCAATCGTCAAACTTCCGGTATCTCCCATAAACACCTTTGCCGGAAATGAGTTATGCCAAAGAAAACCTATACACGCACCAATAAAACAAGATGAAAAAACCACCAATTCAGCAGAGTTAGGAAGATAAAAAACATTCAGATAATCTGCGATGATGGTGTTTCCAGAGATGTATGCAAAAATACCCAGGGTAGTACCAATAATGGCCGAAGTACCTGCTGCCAGCCCATCAATACCATCGGTAAGATTAGCGGCATTGGAGACTGCTGTGACAATAAAAATCACAATAATTACAAAGGCGATTGACCACCATAGTGAACTGTTATCACCTAGAAATGACACCAATATTTTATAATCAAAATTATTGCTTTTGAAAAATGGGACATTGGTTAAAGTGGTCTTTACATAAGACATCTCTGTCATCCTCGAAATATCATTTACTCGTGGCAACACCGTAGAATATTCTTTAACAATCTTATACCCGTGTGCATTGGCTTGTTCCAATGGCATTCTGATCACGACATCATCTGAGATAAGCATTGTTATGCCGACTATAAGACCTAACATGATTTGACCAAAAATTTTCATTTTGCCACTTAGTCCGTCTTTATTTTTAAGGAATACCTTTATATAATCATCAGCGCCGCCAATTAATCCCATCCAAACTGTGGTAAAAATCATCAGCAGGATGTACACATTATTTAACTTTGCCAATAAAATACAAGGTATCAAAATAGCCATAATGATGATGATACCGCCCATAGTTGGTGTTCCTTCTTTGGCTTTCTGGCCATCAAGACCCAACTCTCTGACTGTTTCACCTACCTGCAACCTTTTCAAAGAACTTATGATTTTACCACCGAACACCAACGAGATAAGCAATGATAAAATAATTCCAAATGCCGCCCTGAAAGTGATATATTGAAATAGACCTGCACCTGGCAGATTATAATATTTATCAATATATTCAAAAAAGTGGTACAACATTTGCTATATATAATTTGACTGTTCGTTTTTGTTTGTTACTTATGTTTTGGTATGTACATTTTGTCTATATCAAACATGTCAAGCTAAAAAATTAACAGCGCAGTGAGCAATTCGAAACTTTTTCCAAAAGGATCCCACTGCAACTGTTAAACCAACCTGAGAATGATAATAGAACCTAAATCTTTATTATTGAAATCTTATTAACTTGATTATCAAGCAAGTAATGATGTCAATATTTTTTTATCGTCAAAAGGAAACTTTTCTCCTTTAATGTCCTGGTAATTTTCGTGACCTTTGCCTGCCACGAGTATAATATCGCCGTTTGATGACATCATAACTGCCGTCTTAATGGCAATTAATCTGTCTGATATCCTGATCATCTTCTTTTTATCTTCAAGATCCAATCCTGCTTCCATTTCATTTAGTATGGTTTCAGGATCTTCAGATCTGGGATTATCACTTGTCAGCACCACTTTATCCGACCACGAACAGGCAACTTTTGCCATAAGAGGTCTTTTTGTTTTGTCTCTGTCCCCACCACATCCTACGACTGTAATGATTCCAGATGCAGGTTTCTTTACCTTTTTTATTGTTTTTAGAACATTTTCAAGCGCATCAGGAGTATGTGCATAATCCACAATGGCACATTTTCCTGTTTTTTTATCCATGATCTGATCAAATCTTCCTTCTGCACCTTTTAAATTACTTAGAATGGATAATATCTCTTCCTTTTGTTGACCTAATTCGACTGCAGCACCATAAACAGCTAAAAGGTTGTATGCGTTAAATTCTCCGATCATTCTAAAAAATGCTTCCTGATCGTTAATTTTTATATGCAAACCTTCAACGGAGCTTTCCAGAATTCTACCTTTGAAATCGGCCATTGACCGTAGACCATAAGTTAATTTATGTGCTTTGGTATTTTGTACCATGACTGAACCATTCTTATCATCAGCATTTATCAATGCGAAAGCGTCTACAGACAATTGATCAAAGAACTTTTTCTTTGCCTCTATATAATTTTTCATGGTCAAGTGGTAATCCAGGTGATCATGGGTAATATTCGTAAATATGGCACCCTCAAATTTTAAACCGGCAATGCGCTGTTGATCAACCGCATGTGAACTCACTTCCATAAAAACATAACTGCAAGCTTCATCTCTCATTCTGGCAACCAATCTATGCAGATTGACAACATCAGGTGTGGTATGTGTTGATGGTATTACTTCATCCCCTATCCTATTCTCAACTGTAGAAATCAGACCACATTTATTTCCAAGTGCACTAAACAACTGAAAAAGCAAAGTACCAACTGTTGTTTTTCCATTTGTTCCGGTTATGCCTATCAGTTTAATTGATTCTGATGCATGACCAAAATAATTATGAACCAATTCTCCCAAATATCCGCGCACATCATCGGTTACAATGTAAGTGATGCCCGTTTTGTATTCAGGGCACGATTCACAAAGAATGATAGAAGCGCCTTTAGAGATGGCTGAAGATATAAAATCGTGACCATCTACCAGAGTACCCTTCAATGCGGCATACAGATATTCGTTGCCTACTTTTCTGGAATCCAATTCAATACCTGCTACCGGTACATCATTAGAGCCTTTGATCTCTGCTGTAAACCCAAACGGCAATATGTCAAATAACTTTTTTGCTTTCATACCCTTTTATCTATTAATTCAAATAGATAATTATTCGCTGTTTATGATTGCTCGCTCCTGCAGGAATTGACTGCCTGAACACCTTTCCCACACCTTCCAATTGTACCTTTAAACCCATATTTTCCAAAACAAACATGGCATCTCTTGCGCCCATACCCACTACGTCAGGTATAATTGTGTTTTTTATTTTTTTCTCATTCAAACTCATTACAGAACTTGATGGAATTACTTTTGACCAGTCTGCATTTCCGTTTTTATCAGACTTCATATCAAGATATTCAAATATCGAATTAAAATCTGAGGTATATCCGTTGGCAGATCCCGGCAAAGCTGAAGCTGTGGCCATTGAATCATTCAGGGTCTTAACTTGCTTAGTTTTCAAAGCATACACTTTCTCCGCCACTTTTTTAAATACCGGTCCAGCCACATAACCGCCATAGTAGACGCCTCCACGCGGGTCATAAACGACTACTATCATGGTGTACATCGGATGTTCTGCAGGAAAATATCCGCAAAACGATGCATTGTATCTTCCGTGTTCACCGACATTTGCATAATTTGTTTTGGCTGTTCCTGTTTTGCCGGCCATGCTAACAAACTCAGATTGCAGGCTTTTGCCAGTGCCCTTAAGTATCACGCCTTCCAACATTTTTTTTGCCTTTACAATATTTTCGGGTTTTGCAATTTGAGCCTTCAAAACTGTCGGTTCAAATTTCTTTTTCATTTCATCACCTTTTTTTATTTCGCTCACCAGATAAGGCTTCATCATTTTACCATTGTTGGCTACAGCGTTATAAAAATTCAAAATCTGTAAAGGCGTCATCATCAGTTCATAACCGTGCGCCATCCAAGGTATGGTTGTACCATACCACTTAGCTTTATCTTTTACCGGATCTTTAATTTCCGGTATTGCTTCACCTGTGATGTCGATACCTGTAGGTTCATTAAGACCAAATTGCCTCAGCCTTTTCACCCATTGCTTTCTACCTTCTCTTGAATTATACACATCATTCGCAAGTGTAGCCATTCCAACATTTGATGAAATTTCAAAAGCTTCCGCCATGGTTGCATATTGACGGCCATGCTTTTCTGAATCATGCATCGTCCTGTCGGAAAAATTCTTTTGCCCGTAATTAAGATAAACCAAAGTATCAGGGTTTTTAACACCGTCTTCAAGCAAAGCCAAAATAGTGGCCAATTTTAATGTTGTACCAGGTTCGCTTAGCCGTCCTGCTGCTTGATTATACATTTCGAAATAAGTACTGTCTTCGCCTTTTGTAAGATTTGACATAGCCTTTATGGCACCAGTTCCAGTCTCCATAAGGATTGCAACACCGCCTTCTGCATGAAATTTCTGTACTGTTTCCAACAATTCGTGATGCACTATGTCCTGCATATCTATATTTATAGTCGTATAAATATCATCACCACGCTTGATTTCATTTTCAGAAGGGTCATAAACCGGAACCCATATATCTTCTGCAGGAGAAAGCCGCTTCATAAGACGCTGATCGGTATCACCTTTCAGAAACTTATCAAAATACCCTTCCAGACCTATCCTGTCAGCATTTTCTCTATCTACACCAATTGTCCTGCTGGCCAATTCTTTATATGGCTTCAATCGTTTACCATATCTTGAACTAACCATGCCGCCTCTGATTTTGCCTAATCGTAAGATAGGTGCTTTCTTCAGCTTGTTAAAAGCTTCAATATCAAGTGCTTTGCCAATAAAAAAATATTTGTTACCCCGCTTTCTAGCTGAGGTCAATTCTTTTTTCCATTCTGCCTTTGTTTTTTGCCTTATAAAATTCGGATCAAACGTACTAAGGAATAAAGCCAAAGAATCAACTCCATTGTTAAAATCAGACTGTCTGATAATGCTCATATCCATCCTAACCTCAAAGAACTGCAACGATGTGGACAAAAAATAGCCATCTTCGGCGTAAATATTTCCTCTGTCTGCATCAACTACGCGCCACTGCACGTTTACTTCACCTTTTTGTCTCCATTTTTCTCTTTCGACAAAACTTATTTTAAATATCTTAAACAGGATAACTACAGTGGCCACCACAAAGAAAAACATCACCAAATACGCCCGCCAAAGTAACTCCTTCTTCTTATCCATTTTTTATAAAATCATTTACTGCTTTTGTCAGCTACAATTTTAAAAGGTGGTTCGGTATTTGGCAATAAGCCTGAACCTTCCACTTTCTTTTCAATTTGCGATTGTATGCTACCATGCATGACTTCCTGCTTCAGGTTCATACATCTCCACCTCGTATCTTTCACTTCCTGCTTAAGTGACTCTATCTTTCGCACAGCTTTTTCATTAGCATGTGCATTTGAGATATAAATCACACCGAGCAACGCCAGGTAGCATACAAACGGCAAATTGACAAAAATCCATTCGACCCATTTCAGTCTAAAAAGTGTAGCTTTCTTATCCTGGAAACTAGCCATATTAATGAATTATGAATTTTATCTTTACTAAATTTTAACTTTCCAATCTTATAATTCCGCATGTTTTTATAACATGATAAATCTTACATTTTTGATGCTGCCCTCAATTTTGCACTCCTCGATCTGACATTTAACTTTTGTTCCTTAGCATCAGCCATGATAACTTTTTTATTGACCAATGTAAAAGGACGAGTCATATTGCCAAATGCATCTTTTTCAACTTCACCTTCAAAATTCCCGGCTTTGAAAAAATTTTTCACTACCCTGTCTTCGATGCTGTGAAAAGTGATCACGACAAACCTTCCTCCTTCCTTCAATAATTCCATTCCATCAGCCAACAGTGCTTTAAGCGCGCCTATTTCGTCATTTACTTCCATTCGAAGTGCCTGATAAACCTGGGAATAGTACTTCATCCGGAGACCCATAATATTCTGATCAAGTATTCTGTTTAAATCGAAGGTTGATTTTATTTCCGAAAATTTTCTGGCATTTATTATTGCTTTTGCCAAACTCCTGGAATTTCTAACTTCACCATAACTACTCAATACTTCTATCAATTGCGCCTCATCATAACTCTGCAATACTTTTGCTGCAGTCAACGAAGCCTTAACATTCATGCGCATGTCCAAAGGGGCATCAAAACGATATGAAAAACCTCTTTCAGGAAAATCCAACTGGTGTGATGAGACACCCAAATCAGCCAAAATTCCATCTACCTGCCGCACACCTTCTAATCTTAAAAATCTTTTGATGTGTTTAAAATTAGCCTGTATCAAGGTAAATCGTTCATCTTTTAATGCATTGTCGATGGCATCATCATCCTGATCAAAAGCATACAAGTGTCCTTTGACACTTAGCATATTTAATATTGCTCCTGAATGTCCTCCTGCTCCAAATGTCACATCCACATATTTACCATCGGCTTGAACATTCAATAACTCAATACTCTCTTTCAATAAAACAGATACGTGATATTCACTCATTACAAAAGTGATTGCGACTCACCAGCTGACTTGATACTTTTGAATATATCTTCTGCAATGGAGGCAAAATCATCCGGCTCCTCACCCAACATCTGATCATATTTATCTTTAGCCCAGATTTCGATTTGGTTCTGATAAGCAAATAATACGACATCCTTGTCGATACCTGCGTATTCCATCAGACTTCCCGGAAGGTTAATCCTTTCAGAAGCATCCATCTCGAGCTCTGTGGCACCACGATAAAAATATCTGATCGCCTGTCTTTGCTGTGTACTGTAAATATTGAGTTGATTAATCTCGTTCGTCTTCATTTCCCAAACGTCATTGGGATACAACATCAAGTGCTTTTCAAATCCACGGTTGATAGTAAACTTAAGATTTTCGCCGCCTCCGATAAGCTTTACAATTGCTGTGGGCAATTTTAGCCTTCCTTTGGCATCAAGTTTACACTCATATTCTCCGGTGAATTTATATTGTTTCACACTGTTCTGTTGGTTGATGAAACAAAGATAGAATCGATTCCCACATTTTCCCACTTTTTACCAAATAAATATCAAAATATATATATAATTTTTTTAATCTGTTAAATATTATAATCAAATCAATTACACATTGCATAATATTTGATTATAAAAGAGGTAAATTCAGGTAAAATAGCTGGATGCCAGAAAAATTATCCAGAAATAGGTTGGTATTAAATATTACACAATATTATATATAAATAATATAACATTCAAGTAAATATATGAAAACTTGTAAAATAGTAGTTAATACATATAAATAAACATTATTTGAATATATCATAATGAATAATTCTATATAATTAATATTATAGTAATTTATAATGTATTTTAATTTTATAAGCTTTTATCCGGGTTTAATTTATTATTGAATAAACAACAATAATAGCTTTGAATGACATAGCTAATGGTTTATGAATTGTATCGCTTATGTCAGGGCATCAGATACATAACAGTATTAGAATCTGGGCCATAAATATTCTTAATATAGTCACCAGAGGATAAACGGTGGCATAGGACTGAGTGGGTATATCAGAGTCCAGATATGCATTACTGAATGCGAGGGCAGCCGGATCAGTATAAATACCACTCATCAAACCTGCCATTTGATAAAAATTTATATTTAACAAAAATCTCGCAATCAGCACCATTATGATTAATGGTATAAAAGTGATCAATGCTCCGTAAAATAACCATAACCATCCATTATGTTCCAAAAAATTACTATAAAAATGTGCTCCTGCTTTCAAGCCGACTGAAGCAAAAAAAAGACAAATGCCTAAATCCTTCATAAAATAAATGGCACCACTGTTTATATAAGAGTGAATCACACCAATACCACCGTACCTGCTGATTAGTAATGCTGCAATCAAAGGACCCGCTGCAAAGCCCAATTTGATCGGAATCGGCAATGATGGGATAATAATAGGAATAGAACCTATAATTATACCAATAAGAAGCCCACCAAAAAGGGATAAAAAATCCGGCTCCAAAAGTCTTTTTTCAGAATTACCTATAATTTTTTCCACCTCTTCTATATCTTCTTTATTACCAACGACCCTTAGTCTGTCTCCATAAAAAAGCTCCAGTGAAGGACTGGCAAGTAATTCCATGCCCGACCTGTATACTCTGGTTACCTTTAACCCAAACTTATTGTAGAGATCCAATTCGGATAATTTTTTATGCGTGGCTGATTTTCGTGTGGCAAAAATGGTTTTGGTAATGATGTCCCTGTCAGCTTCTATCTCAAGATCAGTGGATTCTTTACCTACCACGGAAATAAATTTTTCTACGCTCTGTAATTTTCCGACAACCATCAATACATCTTTTTCAGCAAGTCTCGAATCTAAAGTAGGAGAATATACTTCGGTAGAGCCGCTATGTTTGATTCTGGAGATAATAATATCTGTAAGATCATGCTCTTTTAAGACGTGGTAAATGCTTTTACCAACAACTTCAGGGTGAATCACCCTACATTTTCTACGAAATAATTTTTCCTCATCTTTACTTTTTTCTTCGTTGATAAGATGGAGCTCTTTGGCCAAATCTATCTTAAACAACATCTTAGTTAATATTATCATAGATATGACACCCAATACACCCAATGGATATGTAATAGCGTATGCGATGGCCGGGTCACCAAATTTTCTATCCGGAAACTGAGATTGAATGTCGATTAAGGTTGACTTTGCAGCCCCAAGTCCGGGTGTATTAGTAACGGCTCCTGACATAAGACCAACAACATTTTCAATACCGGGCTGGGCAACAACATATATTATATATGTAATTAAACCTCCAATGAAGACGGTTGATACACCGAGGATATTAAATCTGAGCCCTTCTTTCCTAAATGAAGAAAAAAAGGACGGACCTACCTGGATGCCAATACCATATACAAATAATATTAATCCAAAGTCCCTGATAAAACTGCTTATGTCCGCATTGACTGTATAGCCCAAATGTCCAAATAGCAAACCTATGAACATCACTGCAGAAACCCCAAGAGACACGCTGCCTACTTTCATTCTACCCACGAAAACACCCACCCCAATTGTCAAAAGAATGGCAATCATCGATTGGCTTATGTCAGGTGCCAAAGTAGGTGAAAATAATGTTTTAAACCAGTCAAACATCTTTGCTAAATTTTCGCAAAGCTATGAATAAATTTCAATCAAAACCATTCGCTATCCATGTTACAGTGTTCAATCATACTCCGTTCGGCGTATATAGTGGATTAGAAAGTTTATTGGAGATAGGTGCAGAAGATATTTAATGGATTTAGTTATATGAATTCAAATTGGAAATTTGTCATCAATTTGAAGTAGCCACAGCTTAGGCCTAGCCTGAGAGCGACAGCAAGTTTTTGCTTTCTGAGAAGTATTATTGTGATGAGAGATGAAAGAGTGATATTAGATATACATCTTGCTGAATTGTATGGTGTTGAAACAAGAGTCCTAAAACAGGCTGTAAAAAGAAATATAGAAAGGTTTCCAGACGATTTTATGTTTGAACTCAACGATGATGAGATAGATGAAGTGGTATCACAAAATGTGATACCATCTAAAAGTTATTTTGGCGGTGCTAATCCTTATGCATTTACTGAAACAGGAGTGGCAATGTTGTCAAGTGTTTTAAAAAGTTCTAAAGCAGTAGAAATGAATATTGCAATTATGAGAACATTTGTAGCATTGAGAAAATTAGCTATAAACTATGATGAACTGCTCAAGAAATTGGAAGCAATGGAAAAAGGCTATGATGGAAAATTTAAGGAAATTTATAATACTTAACAATATCTTATGAGTCCTCAATCTAAGAGAAAAACTATAAGATATAAAAGAAATGATGAATAAGATAATTTTGATATTTTGCCTTTTTGTTAAAGATGAGCTACCCATGCTGGTTGGGGGGTGCCCAGCAAGTGAAAAAGGCAATAATAAATTATTTATACCCAATAATTGTTCCGTCAGGTATAACAGCATCTTTATTGATCACCACAATACCTTTTTTGATGACAAAATGTTCGTTTTCTTCGTCATGAAGCTTATCATTTCCCCTGATAAGTACATTATTGCCTATTCTTACGTGCTTGTCAATTATGGCATTCTCTATGTAACAATCTTTTCCGATTCCCATGGGTATAGTACCCGGAATAGACATATCTTCCAATGACTCGAAATAGTCATTGCCCATGATATAAGTATTTTTGATTATGGTTCCAAATCCTATTCTTGATCTGATACCCAGCAGGGAATTTTCCACCAACTTGGCGTGGACAATCGATCCTTCAGCCACAATAGCCTTTGTAAATGTCACTCCTGAAAATTTTGCCGGAGGCAGTAATCTTGGTCGGGTGTAGATTTTATTCTCATTGTCAAACATATTAAACTCCGGTATGTCGTCAGCCATAGCTATGTTTGCTTCAAAAAATGATTTGATATCACCAATATCTGTCCAGTATCCCTCGTAGGCATAACTTACTACATTCATTCCACGGGAAATGGAGTCAGGAATCAACTCCTTACCAAAATCGACCGCTTTAGGATTTTCGTTTAATAATACTCTGAGTGCAGGTCTGCTGAATACATAAATACCCATTGATGCGAGATAAATTTTGCCTTTTGCTTTTAGGTTTTCAGGCACTTCAGATGACCATTTGTCCAATTCTTTCAAAGAAGGTTTTTCAACAAAACTATCAATTTTGCCTTCAGCATTGACCTTCATGATACCAAAGGAAGTTGCATCACTGGCTATAACAGGAATCGTGGCTATTGTAACATCAGCTCCCTGCTCAACGTGGTCATTTAGCATCTCTTCAATATCCATCTGATAAAGTTGATCGCCGGACAGGATCAGGATATAATCAAAATCATAATAAGCAAAATTTCTTACGGATTGTCTGACGGCGTCTGCAGTGCCCTGAAACCAGTCCATATTATTGCTGGTTTGTTCAGCTGCCAGGATGTCAACAAATCCATTTGAAAAATTATCAAAATGAAATGAGTTTTTTATGTGTTTGTTGAGCGAGGCCGAATTGTATTGAGTCAAAACAAAAATCCTGTAGAGTCCGGAGTTAAGGCAATTTGAAATCGGAATATCTATAAGTCTGTATTTGCCGCCAATCGGAACTGCCGGTTTTGATCTGTCTTTAGTTAATGGATACAATCTCGTTCCTGCGCCTCCGCCAAGAATTAGACAAATTGTTTTTTGTACTACATTATTCACTGCCTTCATACCAAACATTTAATATTTTAAAAATCAAATTGCTATCGCAATGATAAGAAATCCTAAGCAATAAATTAAAAAATGACCGATTATTTTGCAATTATTTTTTATCCTTCTATTTCTTTCAGACTATTACAATTTGCTTGAATCGAGAATAAAGTCAAGATTAACATTATTTTCGATAAGGTCAATGGCCATTTTTATTTTCCAGGGTGTACTTCTGTTTATTTTTACTTCAATTTTGCTAATGCTTAAAAAGGAACCATAAGTATCCAGTTCCGTACGGATCAACGGCAAATTGTTTTTTTCAATATATTTTAAAGTGTGTTTATCCATTTGACCTTCTCCCGTAGCGACAATACCTGATAACGGGCAATTGGATATGTGGTTGTGTAGCGCCATCATTTCAATTTTTCTGATCGCTTCATTAATGGATCTTGTTGCTACAACAAGCAGCAAGTCCTGAGAGCTTTTTAGTTCTTTCAAATCGATAAGCGATCCTGCTATGATGCTTTCTACTTTATTGTCTACATAATCTGCATTGTACGTGACAACACCTTTGACAGCCTCAGCTACCGTACGAATTAAAGGATATGCAAGTGTCTTTTCATACGGCATAAGTCCAAGCAATGGCAAACCTTTCATATCGAGATATTTACCTACATAATGCCTGACTTTATCCATTTTTTCAGGAATGACTTTATTGACTATGATGCCAATAATAGGTACCTTCTCTTCTCTGAACAGTGAGGTTGTCATATTAAGCATATCAATCGTGGAACCAACACCACCTTCGACGACCATAACTACTCCTGCACCCAACAATTTTGCTACCCTTGCATTTGACATGCCGGCTACGCTGCCAACACCCGGATGGCCAGTTCCTTCATATATAACCAATTCGTTGGCTCTTGACAGCTCTTTTTGGGCATTAAATAATATGCCTTCCAAATCAAATGTACCCGGCGCATCCAAATACATTTCAGTAGCTCCGGGACCAAGGATAACCGGGCTGTGCAGTTCCGGTATGATCTCAAAATTGATCAAATCTGCAAACAAAATAGTATCCTTATCAACACGAAGGTTTTGAATGTCCAAAAATTTCTGACCTACCGGTTTGCAGTAGCCGACTTTTAGGCCTTTTTTCATAAAAGTGGACACCAAACCCAGTGTGGAAGTTGTTTTACCTACATGCTGACTTGAAGCAGCAACAAATATATTTCTGAATTTTTGCATCGGCAACCGGCATTGGTGAATAAGTCGAATAAAATTACAACATTAAGACTTATGCACAAAAAAAAACAGCAAAAGAAATATTCCAATGCTGTTTTTATTCTACTTAACACAAATCAGGCTGTGAGAGAAGGATTCGAACCTCCACAGGGCACTTAGCCAAAAGGCAAACTTGAAAACAAGATTTGTGGTCAATCCATACCTTTCGTTTATTGCGTAATCCCCACCCCCGAGACAGGAGGGTATGTCTGCCAATTTCAACACCTCACAATGTAATACACTTTTTATTTTTTTATGTGGGAAGAATTAAATTTTCCTTCCTCCATATCCATAATCAAACAAAAGAAAAAAAGCTGTGAGAGAAGGATTCGAACCTCCATGGAGTACTTAGCTAGAGTATATTAGGATTGAATTAAGCCAATCCAAATATGCTTTTCGTTTATCGCATGATCCCCACCCCCGAGACAGGAGGGCATGTCTGCCAATTTCAACACCTCACAATGTTATGTATGATTCATCTTAATACTTGAATGGGCTGAATGAAATCAGCTACCAATCGCTGCATATGTAATGATTATCACTTTTGATGACACAAATATATGGTCATTTGGCAATAACTATACAATATAACTAATAAAATGTCACAATATTTAGATAATATTCAGTAATATAATCATTTTGGTATACACCATTCAATTAATGTATAAATATGATAGTTGAAATTAAAAATTATTCAATAAATCAGCCAATATGCAGAAAATCGAGCTAAACATACACACATTACATATTTACAAATTCATAATAAACTGTATTTTAAACATTTATAATATTTTTTAACTGGAAATCAAAGAAACATTTTTTCGCTTCCAATAGAGCGCCATCGCCAAAGATGATAACAAATGCCAGATACTCCACCAAGCTGCAATCAAAGCCATACCACCCTGACCATCAAAAAAATTGAAAATAAGGATCAGCGCAAGACCCGAATTCTGGATACCTGTTTCTATAGAAATGGCCACAGCATCTTTATCGGGTAGTTTCATAAAGATCCTGGACCAATAAAATCCAATCGCCAATGCGAGCCCATTATGCAGCAAGACGATAAAAAATACGATACCTAAATAATTTCTAAGGTTTTCAAGATTTCCCGCTACGGCTGCCAAAACAAAGCCAATAAAAATACCCATGCTAAGCTTTCTGACAAAGCCTTTGATCTTATTGGTAAAGACCGGAAAATAATACATCATGGCAAATCCAACAGCCAAAGGAATAAAGATAAGTTGCCCTATTGTCAATATCATACTGCCAAAACTGATGTTGAAATCAATAAATTCTCCATCTGCCATTGGGGTCAAATATCTTAAACCGGCAAAAATAAGCGGTGTTGTGAACGCACATAAGATGGTAGAAATCATAGTCAGCACTACCGAAAGAGGTGTATTGGCACCTGATATATGCACAGCATAATTGGACACATTACCACCAGGACAAGCTGCAATCAGAATCATACCCATAGCCAGGCTGTACTCCGGTTTTATTATATAAACCAACAAAATGGTCAAAACCGGCAATAAGATCCACTGAGAAAATAAACCGGCAAATACTGATTTTGGCTTTTTAAAGACATAGGTAAAATCAGACAATTTTAAATCCAATGCGACCCCAAACATCAGGATGCCTAAACAAATATTCAACAGAAAGACCTGATTGTGGTCAAAATTTATATCTATCTTATCTAATTGTGTCATAATGTAGCGTTTAAAAAATGGAATGGCCCGATAAGGTGGTCAATAACTCCAGTGCTTTCATACCTGCTTCAGAATTTCCTTTGGCATTGAGTACAGGACTCCACACTGCCACACTATATTTGTTAGGTAAGATAGCCACAATGCCTCCGCCTACCCCACTTTTGCCCGGCAATCCTACTTTGTAGGTAAAGTCGCCAGCTTCGTCATAAAAACCACACGTCTGCATAAGTGCGTTGAGCCTTTTCGTTTGACTGACTGTCAATATTTGTTCTCCTGTATTTTTATGAAAACCATGGTTTGTAAAAAGCAGGAAAGCATCGGCCAATTGTTTGCAGGACATTCTTATAGAGCAAGTCTTAAAATACAGATCCAGCACGTCATCTACGTCATTGTGAATATTGCCAAAGCTCTTCATAAAATTGGCTAAGGCTATATTCCTGAACCCTGTTTTTTTTTCAGATTCAAAAACGTTAAGATCAAATTCTATGCTGCCATCATTAGCGAGTTTACGAACAAAGTTTAAATAATCTGGTACCGGGTCATTCAACAGATCTATCAATAAATCAGCCATTACGATTGCTCCTGCATTGATCAAGGGATTGCGAGGAACGCCTTTTTCATATTCCAACTGCACCAGTGAATTAAACGATGAACCCGAAGGTTCTTTTCCTACCCGAAGCCACAACGCTTCATCCATTATAGAAAACACCAATGCTGCAGTCATAGCTTTGGATATGCTCTGAATGGAAAATAAGTCCAAGTGATCACCTATGTGCCATTGGTTGCCCTGCACATCTGTAATAAACATACCAAATTTACTGGGATCAACATGCTGTAATTCAGGTATGTACGATGCTACTTTACCTGTTAGATGTGTTTGTTTTATTTCCTCGTATATTTCATTAAGATATTGCTGCATAAGTGAGATTGACAGACCGTTATTGTGCATGTAAATATATCATGGTAAAACTGAACGTACAAATATTTGAAGTTATAATAATCCGGATGCAGGTAGCGTCATCCTTTTTTTTAAAAAAATTAGTCTATTCTTATGAGCAGAAATATCCATCTTACATGTGTCGGGTTGCTATTATGGAGAAAATAATTTCTATCTGATGATCGTGATACGAATGAAGCTTCAAGCAATTTACCTTTGTGTGAAACTTTTGGGTAAGACAGTTCGGCAATGCAATTAAAAGATAACTTCATTTTGTAAAAATCAATACTAAAATCGTACTCAAAAAAATTATTCTCACGTATAAAAGGATGCAAAAACAGTATATTTTCCCCAATATAATCAATGGGTAATTCTTGTTTTTTATGTATAAAGTAACCTGTAAAATCAGGAAAATATGTGCTCTTTTTATGTGGAATAACTTCAATAATTTTGAAAGTGTCTCTCCCTGATTTTCTAATTTCCCATACAGCGCTGTCAGAAGCGAGTAAAATGGATTCCGACGGAAAAGTAAATTTGTCTTTGTTTTCAAGCACATCATAAAAAACATTATACAATCCTTCAATCGGATCCAACGTTTTTTGATGCTCTTTGTAATACATTTCGAGACCTATTTTTGAAATTTTATCTTGAGATTTACAAGCAAATAGAGACAAAAATAAGACTATATAAAATAAGGCAATATATTTCTTTTTCACAATTACCACCAGTTACTTTCTAGTCACCAATAACTGTTGCAATATTATAAATTATCATGATATTAAAAAAATTAAGTGCACAAAAAATTCTGACTTGTAAATAATTATTTCGACATTATATACCAATTATGTGAAAAAATACCGATATGGAAGAAATCATCGGGATGTATCAAACATTTGGGCAGTATAATTGGCAGCAATAAATGGCTGTTTTTCAAATAATTATTTTATATTAATGATCTAACATACTATCTTTACTATTTGCAAAAATAAAGCTAATTTTTTAGTGAATAAAAATAGACATACTGAACTTGTCCAACTCATTATTACTTTACTTTTGTTATCTTCTATTTGTAGATTGTTATTTATTTTATTCAATATATCATATTTTAGTTTTAATCAACCAGTTTCAATATTTCCTTTATTAATAAATGGAATTTGGTTTGATTTTTCATCCATATTTTTATCAAATTTTTTATTTATTATAATATTATGTTGGCCCTCTGTTAAAACACATAAAATACAAGTTCAGGGTTTTATTAAAAAATTATTTATTCTCACTAATGGTGCATCAATATATTTAAATATAATTGACATTGCATACTTTCCTTTTACCCAAAAAAGACTTCATTTTGACTTCTTCAGATTTATTCACGGAACCAAAGGGGTTGATCTATTTCGACTTATCCCGGCATATTTTATTGAATACTGGTATCTATTGCTCATTTATTTTTTAATGATGTATTTACTTTTAAAGTGTTATAATGATAGTATATTTTCTAAAAAAGAGGATATAGAAGCAAGAAGCACCAGCTACCCTGTTTTTAGTTTTATAATTTGGATCTTTATTTCCTGTATTGCCATAAGGGGTGGGTTTCAGTCAACATCCATCGATATCATTGATGCTACAGAAATGACTTCAGCTCAAAACGTACCGGCATTAATAAATACTCCGTTTTCTGTGTTTAATACTATTCATTCAGGTCTGTTAAAAGATTTTCAATATCTTCCTGAAAATCCTTGCAATCCATATTACAATTTTTATCATACCCCTGATCAAATCGACGTTAAACCTAAAACCAATATTATTATTATAATTGTGGAGAGTTTATCGAATAATTATATCGGCTATTTTAGTGGTCATTCATATACCCCATTTATTGACTCTTTATTTTCCAAAAGCTTAGTATTTACAAATGGTTTTGCTAATGGCAAAGAGTCGATCCAGGGTATTCCTGCAGTTCTTTCATCGATCCCATCCTGGCAGGATGCACCATTTATATTTTCTGCTTATTCAGAAAATAATATTAATTCTTTTGCAAATCTCTTAAAAAAGGTTGGCTATAGTTCTTCTTTTTTCCATGGAGGAAACAATGGTACAATGGGATTTGATACATATTGCAAAAATGCTGGCTTTGATGCATACTACGGAAAAAATGAATATGAAAATAATTTAGATTATGATGGAAAATGGGGAATTTGGGATGCCCCGTTTCTACAATTTATGGTTAATAAGTTAAATGATATGCCGCAACCATTTATTTCCTCAGTTTTTACTATTAATACCCACCATCCATATCAAATACCTGAGCATTTAAAATCAAGATTTAAACAAGAAGGGCACCCTATTATATCGTGTTTAAAATATTTGGATTACGCTTTGGCAGAATTTTTTAAAAAAGCAAAGAAGTCCCCATGGTTTAATAATACGCTATTCATAATAACAGCTGATCATGCAGGCCCTCATGTACAAAACATCAAAAACCTACCGCTTGATGACTTTAAAATCCCCATAGTATTTTATAAAAATGATTCAGATTTAATAGGTAAAAAAGAAATAATTGCCAATCAGATTGATATAATGCCTTCCGCGTTGAAATTAATACATTATCCAAAACCTTTTTTTTCATTTGGTAAAAATCTGTTTGACAAAGAATGTTATAATTTTTCTGTCAATTACAGGTCAGGAATTTACCAATTGATTGATAGTACGTACTGCTATCAGTTTAATGGAACTAAATGCACAGGATTTTATAATTGGGAAAACGATCCCGAACTTTTCTTTAACTTAAAAACACAAAATACGGGTAATCCAGCGCTTAAAAGGGATTCAATTTTGAAAAATATGATTCAATCTTTTAATAAAGCTATGATTTACAATAATATGCAAGATTCATTAGATGGTAACTAGGGTATCATAAATTATTGAGTTACAATTTTATATATAAAAATCGAAAGAATAAGGTGCACGAGATTTTCTCGATATATTTAAAAATCCGTGCACATTAGCTAATCTTTTGCCCTGTGCGGGCAGCAGTTACTTTTTTTTCATTGCTAAAAAAAAGTAACCAAAAAAAATCTAGTTCAAAAAAAGGCAATTGCGGAGCACCGTTCATTCTCGCTGCAAAATGCTTTTTCTATTGCCATTTCTACTTTTTTCATAGATTTTGTAGGAATTTGGCAATAGACGCAATTTTGCTGCTTCATTCTCTATTGCTGTTTTTTGAACGAATGTCTCCAAAAAAAAATATCCAAAAATAACAGATGACTTTTTCAGCAGACTAACTACTGCAGGTAATCAAACATTAAGTAAATTGATTTTTACGAACAAGTTTTTTTACTACTTTATTAAAATATGGAACTTAAATTTATTGGCCCCTTCTATCAGTTCATAATGATACGTTGTCTTCATACAAATTAAAGAGCCTTCATTTTTTTTGGCGCTGATTTAATAAGACCCAATGTTTTACTATCTGATTCAATTTGATTAAGAACATATTCCAACTTCGTTTTTTCAATTCCAGCAGACATTGATATACGTATAAGTGATTGTCTTTTTGGTACCACAGGGTAAAATATTGCATTTACCAAAATACCTTTTTTGTATAACTTCTGAGTTAGACCCATGAGTTTTTCATCGTCTGATATTAGTATTGGAATAATGGCTGAATTTGAATTGCCTGTATTATGACCCATAGATTTTAAACTCTCTTTAAAAAAATGGATATTAGACCATAATTTAGAAATATTTTCATCTCCACTTTCAAGCAGATCCAATGCTTTGTTTATTGTCGCTGCATTTGCCGGAGGGATAGAAGTGGAGTAGATATAGGATCTGCAAGTCAACTCCAATAAGTTAATCAGACCTGACGGCCCGGTAACATACCCTCCTATTCCACCCAATGCTTTTCCCAGGGAACCGGTAGAAATATCAACTTTTTCAATAATTTTAAGATAAGATTGAGTGCCTTTTCCATTTTCTCCCATGACTCCAATTGAATGGGACTCATCAACCATTATCATTGCATTATTATTTTTTCCTATTTCAATTATTTCGCAGAGAGGCGCAATTTCGCCGCCCATAGAATATACTCCATCAACAATAATTAGCTTATTCCTATACACTTTTGCTTTCTGAATGGCAATTTGTAAAGAGTGGCAATCATTATGGCTAAAATAAATACAATTTGTATTAACACAGCCATCAATTATACTGGCATGCACGCGCGTATCCAGTATAGCAACATCTTTAAAAGTTAATAGCGATGTCAGCAATCCGTAATTTGCAGTATAACCGGAATTAAAAACCAGTGAAGAATCATATCCAGTAAATGCAGCCAGATTCGCTTCCAATTCATTATGGATTTTATATGTTCCAGACAACATGGGTACGCTCCCTGAGCCTACACCTAATTTCTCTATATACTGAACTCCGACTTTTATAATTTGAGGGTGATGTGTAAAATCCAGATAGTCGTTGCTCGCTAAATTTACTTTGCAAGAAGGACTACCATTTTTATTATTAACATCTGAAATACTAAAGGAATCCTGCTCTCTACGATATAAAAAATAGTCGTTTTGCATAGCTATTTGCTTTACATCTCTTGCAGCATTAATTCTCTCCCTAAAAGATAACTCCCCATAAACATTCTTATTTCTCAGATTAAAATATTTATCTCTTAAACTTATAAAAGTTTTATCTCCAATAACTTTATTCATGTGAATATTATTTAAATGATGGTATGGACATTTTTTTTAAAAGACGAAAATGTGCCTTTATAGCTTCATACATTGTTAATTGATGATAAGGAATGCCCACATGGCTTGCGGCTTTTTTAATAATTTCAGTAACTCTGATCAGATGAACATGGCAAATATTAGGAAATATATGATGCGCCAAATGTGTATTTAAGCCGCCAAAAAAGAAATTAGCAATCTTGCTGTCAGAAGAATAATCAATGGTCGTTTGAAAAACGTGCCTTATCCAACTATGATTAATTATTTTATTATGATTGGGTTTCGGAAATTCGTTTAAATCAAGCATATGTACCGGAATTAATACAGCTCCAAGTAATACACTCATTATTATATGAATTAATATATAGCTAAGTAATATTTTCCACCATATAATATCCAGCACCATCATCGGAATTACCAGAGAATATAAGATATAGAAAAGTTTCGATAAAAATAATACCGCATAAGCTGAAGTCGGGTGTTTGTATTTAGGTAATGAAAATTCGGATTTAGGTATAAGACTTATGATTTGAAAATCCTTCATAAAAACTAAATAAATACTATGCGCCATATAAATAAAAGTTGCATAAATGTGTTGGTATTTATGGTAAAAAAAATACGGATCTGAAGGTGCAACCCTTATAAATGGAGCAGACTGATAAATATCCAAATCTTTACCAACAACATTCGGATAAGTATGGTGTATCTGATTATGAGCTAAATGCCATGTATAAGCATTTGCCCCTACCAATTCAAAGGTGTGTGTTAATAACCGATTTATTTTTTTACTTTTAAATAAACAATCATGTGAAGCATCATGCGAGATATTAAAAACGATAAATACAGAAGATAAACCACAAATTATCCCCCAAATTAATGTAAAAAAAGGTGTAAACCAGTTTGATATTACAAGCCCGTAACTACCTAAGAAAATGAAAATAAAAAAAAATGTTTTAAACAAAACTAAGCCCCCACCGGCATTTTCAATTTTATGACTTATAAAATAATTTTTTACATCATTTTTCAACTCAGCGAAAAAGACATCGTCTTGTGCTTCCTTTTTATATTTAACATTTTTTTCAGTCATGATTACCGAGTTTCAACAAAGGGCAAACTACTCACTAAGTTGTTGCAAAGTTATTTGATTAAAATTCATTATACTTACAAATAAATATGACCTTAATCATCAAAAAAATTTGAGCAATCCATTTTAGGAATCAGAGTCTGTAGAACAAGTACAACCCTACTGAAGGCAACACATACTCAAGAATACCTAAGTCAAAGTGAAAATTCCATCCTGTATTTGGTCTTGGCTTTAGTACAGTTTTTCCTTCATATAGTATAAACATCAGTCCAGCATCAATACCAATGCCTATACGTTTTGACATATTAAATTCTTTCCCGATTCTAGTGCTAAGCACCTGAGTCTTAAAAATTTCATATTCATTTTTTTCTTTTATATAACTGAATCCCAATCTGCCATACCAAACTTTTCCTGTTTTCGTCGCTGGGACACCCAAGTTATAAATTGAACAATTTCATTAAATCTTTTTGCTCATTCTTTAGCAGAAGCACTTTTGTTATTACCTCCCTAGTGGTAGGATGTATCAATGTTATTGAGTTTATTGTCTTTGCTATTTCAATTACTTTTTCTGGGCTCAATGGGGATTCCAATATTTTTAATTGTCGCTCCAGTTCTTTGTAAACCTTATAGGCTGCAAAGACAATACATATATGGGCTTCTATCCGCTTTTGTACTCTATGATATATAGGCCTAACCCTTAAATCTGTCTTTGCAATCCTAAAGGCTTTTTCTATTTGCCATAAGTAGCCATAGTTTTCTATTATGGTATCGACATCGAGGTAGAGTTGGTTACATATCCTTTTGAGTCCATCCCATTTTTCATCTTCTTTTATCTTTTCATTACTTATTTCGACTTCTATCGTATTTTTATTTCTAAAAATTTATTATACCCTCTATTGTTAATGTGTTGTTTTGTAAGCTTTCCCGTTTTAATCTGCTTTTTGCTTATCTACGCCTCGTGTTCGATTAAAGGCATCTTTCTTGGCTCTGGAATTAGAATAGCTTATGATGGTTCTCCGTTCTTTCAATTCATCTGTAATGATGGCTGTTTGGCCATTTTTGAGATCTAATTTCAGTATTTTCTCTTTACTCTGTGCTGATTCATTTTTTAGACGCGCACCTAAGATATATTTAAATCCTTTTTGCTCAAGTTCATTAATATTTTCTTTTGATAATAATCCTGCATCCGCCACGACTAGAAAATGGTCAATCTTATATTTTTCTTTGAATGCTGTAATTATTGGTATCATCGTGTGACCTTCAAATTTATTGCCTTCAAAGATATCATATGCCAATGGATAACCATTTTTAGCCACTAGTAGCCCTAAAACTACCTGTGGGTTGTGGCTTTACCATCTTTTGAAAATCCAATCTTCCTCAGATCATCTTCTTGTTCTATCTCAAAGTACATCGTGGTAACGTCATAAAAGACTATAGATATCGTATTATCCAGGATCTTGAGGGTGTGTTCATAACTAATCTTTTGAACTACCTTCATTTGCTTTTTATGAAGCTTATCAAGGTACCTATATATTACTTGTACATCTACATCAATTGAGTGATATTTATACAAGTAATCAGTTGTTTTGAGCTTACTAGTGGGGTTTGCTAGTCGAGCTAGTACTAAGTGTTTGAACATCTCATCACTTATCTTATTAAAGCCTATTTCATCAAATATTTTACCTAAAATAAGGCCTACACCAACACTATTTAGTTCAGTGATATTATCTAAAATCCCAAAAACTTGTCGATTATAGTCCGTAAAATCTAACTCCTGAGAACCCGTCTTCAAATTTATCCATGAATGTCCTTGAGACACTAAATTATTTATAACATCAGGATCTGAACTGCTGCCAATCGTCTTAATTACTTTGTATTTCCCACTAGTTTTGCTAATCACTTGCACGCTAATTAAGCCACTCTTGTTGGGTTTCTTTCTTATAAACATCCGCAAATATACATCCTGGGACACCTGGGACACCCAAAATCAATCAATATTTTTAGTAATTAACTGACAGTCAACAATTAATGAAAATTGATGAAAAAAACCGACGAAAACAGGTGAATCCCAATCTCCAATACCAAACTTTTTTTAAAGATAAATCTGACATTCTTCCAAAATGGTATAGATAATCGCCCGAAATTGCGTAAATACCGTGTCCGCCGTAACCAATATTTGCACCAATTTGTGATTGACAAAATTGGTATCGCGCACCAACATGAATTAATTCCGGAAAACTTAATCCTGCGACTATACTCAGATTTTTTTTGTGCCGAGAGGATAAAACTGATGTGAAATCCTAAAAAAATCAAAAAAATATAACGCGCAATAAACAATTCTCATAAGGATATTTTATACATCTTATAAAAATCACAACCTCCTACGACAAAGTTATTTTACATTATAATTATTTCAAATGATCCAGATCATAACAAATTATGATAAACGATGTATACACAAAGCTTTCTTAAAATTCTTGATGTATGGGATTAAAGCCACCGACTTCGACATCGTGGTTTAGGTCCTGATATCATGAATTATTTTATTTAAAA
>JADKGD010000023.1 GCA_016717145.1 Saprospiraceae bacterium
AATCAGCACTAAAAGTAATAGGAGTTGGTGAGGTACACAGATCGTTAGCAGGTATACCAACATTTGTTTCATCCACTCGGATACTAAAATCACCCTCAGCATTATTGTTTGACCCAATAGCAATTGTCAAAACAGTACCTGGTGCTACACATTCTACCCTCACTACTGCTGTTGTAGGGTCGCAAGGATCACCGGAAGCTACTGAAGCATTATAAACTGTACCACCACAGTTAGTAAATAAGCCTATATTAAGATCAGATGCGGCGAGTTCCTGGTCGCTGTATTAGTTAAAATAGTAAAATCAAGATTTGTATTTGTGGTATTTCCAGCTGGCACAGTATATCTATAAAAAACAGTATGAGAGCTTGTCGTGTTTAGACTACAATAAGCCGTACTAAATGGTGTGGCACATGAGGTTGTTCCATTTATTTGCACATTGTCAGAAAGTGTAATTCCATTGGGACATAAATCATTTGCTGGTGGAATGATTGTTTTAATGTCAAATGTAAACACCGCTCCTGGATCAGTATTTCGTACGGCAATCAAATATGTACCGGGTGTCAAAGGAGTTAAAGTTGAAGGTGCTGTAATACAAGCCCCAAACTGAGTTAAACTTGCACAGTTGTTGTTGAAGACATTTATATTAGGGTTTCCGGTTAAGTTTTCAAAACCGAAACCTACTCCTCCGGCGGGAAGCACTGCTTGATACCAGATGGTTGGAAAATTATTGAGTGCACAACCAGAACCTACAAATGACTCCGGACAAGCATTTAATGTATTTCCAGTTACTGCTGTAAGGTCACAATCAGCAGTAAAAGTTACAGGAGTTGGTGAAGTACACAAATCATTGACGGGTATGCCGGCATTTGTTTCATCAATAGTTATACTGAAATCACCATCATTGGTATCGCTTGAACCGATGGCTATCAGGAGCATAGTCCCAGGTGCTACACATGTAATGGTCACCAAGCCAGCTGTAGGGTTGCATAAGTCCCCAACTGTTGTTGTAGTATATGGCGCACCCGCACAGCTTGTAAACAAGCCGATATTAAGATCAGTTGCAGGTATACCAGTTGTTAAATTATTTGGAGCAACGGTGAAAACAATATTTGTATTGGTTGTATTAACCGCAGGTACGGTATATCTATAAAAAACTGTATGTGACGTTGTGGTATTTAAACCACAAAATCCAGTGCTGAATGCAGAGGCACAAGCCGTTGTTCCGTTTATTGGAGCTGCATTGTCAATAAGTGTGGTTGCGTTTGCACAGGTATTTAATGGACTGGGATCTACGGTTATGGTAATATTATCGGTGGCAGTACATCCATTAGCATCCGTCACTGTTACCTGCCAAACACCATCATGGGTTGCAACTACAGCAGTAGGAATCGGGAACGTACCGGGATTTGGCACACCATCTATTGTCCAACTGTATGTAACCGGTAAAACAGCTGTTCCGTTATTTACTGATAATTCAATTTCACTGCCTGCGCATACGTCAAAATCTACTGTGGATTACCATTATTTACATTTTGTATGGCAATTCCTGTAGGGAAGCATTGACATCTAATGTAATATCAGCGACATCATAACAACCGGTAACTGGATTTAACACCCTTGCATAAATCGTTGTACTCGGGAAAGAAAAACAGGAGTTAAAGCGCCTGTTCCTGATATTGCATTTGCCAATGTGGCATGATAAGTAACTGTCAAACCACCGAAACCATTATCTACATCAGCTACCGTATTTGAATTGACTGAAGGGTTGTAAGGCGCAAATATGTCAGGGGAAAGTTCAGCATGGGGAAGTGTGAAGGAACCTTGGCCGGAACCATTATTACAAGCAATCAATGTGGTATTATTTGCTATAGGTAAAGGAGAAATGTTGATTGTTTGTGTCTCAATACTTGTGCAGCCATTGATATCTGTTATTGTAACTGAATATAAGCCGTCATCCGCGAGAACTGCTGAAGGTACATTCAATATGTTTCCTACTGTTGCAAGAGGAAAGCCATCAAGCTCCCAGTCATAAGTTGTAAATCCTGGGGTAATTGTTATTGTAAAAGCATCGCCTACACATACATTACCATTATTTGCAGGTGCATTACCACTGTTTTCAGTTAAGGTTAATGTAGTGGCAGGAAGCGGGTTAACAGTAATTATTTGCGTGGCAGTGGAAGAACAACCTATTGGGTCAGTTACAGTCACTGTATACGTGGTAGTACTTAATGGAATTACATTAATGGATTGTGTTGTCTGGACAGGAAATACTGACCAGTTATAAGTAAATCCAACACCAGCAGGACTTGCAGTTAAATCAGCATCGTCTCCGACACAAATGATGCCATCATTATTTAAGTTACCACTAGTTTCAGCAACTGCTATTGTAGCAAGGGTAAGATTAGAAGCAGTCAAAGTAATTTCAAACGGACCTTTATCGGCATTAATATTTGATACCCTAATTTTATAAGTTGTACCTGCAGTGACTGCAACACATTTTTCTGTTGGTACAATATTATTAAATAAAATAGTTTCATTGGCACCTGCACAGTTAGTGTACATGGTCACCACAGCATTTGGATTCAAGTTGAAATCTATTAAGACCCGATTGTTTCCTACTGGCACAGTGTAGTCATACCATACATCGCCAAATGCGCCAATGATCCCAGGAGGTGCGGGTACAATACCTTCATCAATCGATCCTACAGTAGTACCTGTGAGATCGGCAACAGCATCAACAAGAACGGTAGGTGTTGGTGCACATGGATCCGTGCCATTAAAATTAGGTATGACTAAAGAAATATCTTTAGTCAGCTGATATTTATTATCCATTGACATATAACAAATGGTCGCATGAACAATTCCGGTCGATGTAGTTTCAAATGCAGATCTTGCATTGACTACAAAGTTAGCGCATAAAACATTACATGTAATAAAAAGTAAAAACTTTCTCATTTAGTATAATTATTAATATTTTTTTTTAAATAATACGATACAACAAAGCACCTTCAAAAGGATTGCCATATTATTTATTCGTAAGAAGGGAGCCGCATGTCCGGGCAAATATCATCATATAAAGGGAAATTATATAATGATCCTGTAAAGTTATGGCTAAACATTCGGATAACAAAGTAAACTTAATAATTTGTTAACACATAGTATTATTTTATAATATATTTATAATTTTGAATAATAAATATTTTTAGAACAAAAATTTAAATAAGCAAAAAATAAAAATATTATTAAAATATTATATCAAATTTATAGCTAATTATAGAATTTAAATTTATGTAAAATATATTACAATTTCATAAATTATATTTAAATATAGCCCCTTTTTAAGGATGAATAGGATAGTTGAATTGCAAATTAAAAATGGCTGAATGATTTTATTTAATCATTCAGCCAAAATCAACATTTATATCATATGACAGTTAAAGAACTATCTGAAAAAAAAATAAAAATAAAAAAAAATGAAGCTTTTCAATTCTTAAATCTTGGGTTAAGGATTTACTTTCAGGGCTTATATTTTATTAATTTTCTAATATTTTCATTGGGTTTTCGCCATTAAAATCCATACCAAGTTTTGCAAGTTCTTCAAAAATTATTTTGCCGGACATTATAAAATATGCATTCATATCAGGTGAATTAACGTGGGCATAAATTTTATTTAGATATTGACCCGAATCTATGGCATAAAGCTTTACTTTCTGATCCTTGTTTCTGATATTTATAAGCAGATCATATTTTTCTTTCGCTAGAAATGTTTCTATTTTTTGTTTATCAGTCTGGTTAATGTCGTCTTTCATTTTAAAAACCAGGACATCTACAATATCCACGGTGCTCTTAAGCTTGGAATCAGAACTCTTCAGGACTTTAAGTACATCGCCTGTAAAATTCATATTCATGACCCCTTCATCATTTTTATATTTTCTTAATACCTGATCGATATTACTTTGAGCACTAATTCCTATGGTAAATAGCATATAAACTAAGGCGCTAAATATTTTACTTGTCATTTTGTTGTGTTTTTTAAAAATGTGTTTTGAAACTGGTTATTATTCTGCATCAATTTTAATGTTGCGGGCATCTTTTTTAATTTCATTAAATGAAATGTTTTTCAGATCATTAATGTCCATATCGGTTTTTAGATGAACAACAGCTATATCTCCGCCGTCTGCATTCATGATTAAGATATTTTTAATAACATCTTTTTTTTCTCTAATCATTATCTTAAGATTAAGGTCTTCTGATCTGGCACTTATATACTCTTCAAAACCGTCCTTGTCTTTAACATTGACCATAAAATTATTAATAATTTCAGTGGTATTAAATTTTGTTAAATCAAGGTGTGTTGTAGCTACCCTCATTGATTGTATATGGTTTGCAATTTGAGCTAATCCATTATTTTCAAAATCAGCATCGCTCTTTGAGGCAATCTTTAAGGTTAATCTGATTATCCAACCCGGCAACGAAATTCCCTTATAATGTTCAGTTTTTTTTATTTGCCCAACCATTTCATTGACGGAGGCCTGAGCTTCGGATTCAAATTGCAAGCAAGTGCAAATGAATATAATGAGGTACAACTTCTTCATACAATATTGCTTTTAATCTGGAAAATATCGGAAAAAAACACCTTTTTAAGCGCCTCTTTCCGATATCAATTACTATTGAAGACTTACTTTTTATTGATTTTATCCAGGTGTTCGGCACCATCGATATCCAATTTTTTAGCGAGTTTTGCAATTTTACTAAGGTCTATATTTCCTACAAAACTCATCATTACAAATTCATCTTTTCCTCCGACCAGCAACAACAATTCTGAAATCAGTCCATTGGCTTCTTTTGTTACAAATCTCACGTTTGACTCTTTATCTCTGACAGTAACCAACTCCTCATATTCTTTGATGTTAAGTCTTTTATTTGCTTCTTTATAAACTTTGTCAGGGTTTATTTTGGAAGTTAATATCCTGAGACCTTTAAGGTCTTTTACGATGGAGGCCAATTCGGCATCATTACCTCCGTCAGTAGCCTTACTGACCATTTGAAACATTTTAGGGCTGACATACACGACTGTGAAGTTTTCGTCTTCCTGATAATCCTTAAAAAAACGCTCTATGGCATCTACCTGTGTGTATGCTGAAAAACTTAAGAACAAAGCTATCGCTAATGAAAAAACACTTTTCATGGGTATAAAAATTTTATGGTTTAAAAATATTAGAATTATTTAAATATACTGGCTTTTTCGAGTTCAGCCAGATTTTCTTTTACAGTATGTTTGCTTTTGTTAAATTTTCTGGAAACTAAGGCCAGTGCCTGTTTTGTTACGCGAAGTGCCTCCTCAGGGTCTTCAATCTCCTGAACTAAAGAAATATTATCCTGTTTTTGGTTAGCTGAAATATTTTTCATTACAAAAATGGAACAAAGACCTAAAATAAATACAGCGGCAATGGCATAGACATATTTTCGAAATGAAATGTTTACAATATTATGTTTATCGTCCTCTATATGAGGTGCTTTTATGTCATTTGAATATTTAATTTTTGATTGATCTTCAAAATAGCGAAATAAATCACTGTAAGGTAAATGTTCTTTTAGGACATGATCAGAAGCGAAGTATGCTTTTAAAGCATTCTCCTCATCTACAGATGATTCTCCATCCCAATATCTGTCTAATAATTCATCTATATTATGATTCATATTTTTTAAAATTTCTTTTTAATAATTGCTCCTTTAAGGTTTTTCTGGCCCTGTGTAAGCTTACTTTAACAAAATCGAGCGTTGTTTCAGTCATTTCTGCAATTTCCTGATATGTGTAACCCTCGACATCTCTTAAATGTATAATTTCCCGCTGTTTTTCAGGCAGCTGATTAACCAATTTCATTATGCTCCCGAACCGTTCATCATCTTCCATTTTTCGGTCTTGGGTGACATCTGAATCTCTCAATTGTTGGTATTCGGATATATCCAAAGTGGCTAATTTTTTATTTCTTGTTTTGTCTATCGCCATATTTCGGGTGACAGTCATACACCAAGCCTCTTTATTGTCAATTTCTTTAAATTGATCCATTCTGTTCCAGATCTTAATCATGAGTTCCTGCATGATGTCTTCAGCATCAAAAGTATTTCCCACAATATTTAAAGCAAATCTATATAACTTGTCTTTAAATGGTAAATCGAGGGCATTCATTTTGTTATCGCTCATGTACAATAGGATGACGGAGGGTTTATATTAAATGTTACAGAAATGATAAATTTTTAATTATTTTATCAGCAATTATCACTTTATTATGAGTAGAGTTGATAGAAATTCACCTTAAATCTGAGAAACGATACAAGATAAACTTACTTTTGTGTGTTTCAAATAAAAAAAGAGTAGGATTTATAAATTAATTTTTATTGGGAGTTATACAGCGTCAAAGCCTTAAGTTTACTTTAATAAATTTTGTCGGCACATTTATCGGCTTTATGAGTGTGATTTTTATATATCCACTTAATAAAGACTTATATGGTTATTTTCAAATCTTGCATAGCAACGCAAGTTTATTGGTGCCTATCCTTGGATTAGGTATTCATGGAGCCATTATAAAATTTTATCCTATTTTTAAAGAATGGAACATAGCAAAAAACTTTCTTTCATTTACTTTAGTATTGGCATCTTTTTCTGCATTGATAGCGTCTGGTTTTATTTTTATTAGTTATTACCTTGCTTATCCATATTTGAATAACATTTTTGATAATTTTGAAGTCATAGAAAAAAACAAATATGTCATTCTGATTTTAGGTATTATCTTTTTATATATCAGCATTTTTACCTATCATGCTGTGAGTCTGTATCGTATAGTGATACCCGACATCATCAATAATATTTTACTAAAAGTTTTTTTACCGGTAATAGTGTTGCTTTACTATTTTCAATTCATTGATAAAAGCAGGTTTAATTTGATTGTCATTATATATTTTCTTTTTATAGCTTTAATATTATTTAAATATTTACTTGGTCTTTCAGAACATGAATGGAAACCAAATATTAAAAAAGTAGATAAAGCAGGTTATAAAGGCATATTCTCATTTATGGCATTCTCGAGTCTGAATTCGTTGGGTGCTTCATTGACTTTTAAGTTGGATGTACTTATGATTGGATCTATGATAAGTACCACAGCTGCTGGCCTTTATGCATTAATTTTAGTTATTTCAAATATTATGGACATACCTTCAAAGGCAATAAATCAAATTGCAGGCCCGGTTATTGCAAAAAACTGGGTGGAGAATGATCACAATAATATTAAAGACATTTATCAAAAGTCATCCATTTATGGTGCCATCATTGGGGTATATCTTTTTTTAATTATTTATTTCATATGGCCTGAAATTATTATGTTGATGCCGGGAAGTAAAATAGATTTGCATGTAGCTCTTTTGGTATTTACATTCTTGGGACTGGCAAAACTAGTGGATCTTACAACTGGTGTAAATTCAATTATCATTTCATATTCCAAAAATTACAAAGTACATATGTATTTTTTAATTATGCTTGCCGTAATAAATATTTCTTTAAATTATATTTTGCTTAAAGCTTTTGGGATCGCGGGCGCTGCAATAGCGACATGCATTTCCATACTTTTTTACAATATTATAAAACATCTTTATGTCCATTTTAAATTTGGCTTTACATTAAAAATTGGGCAACAATTGAAGGTTATTCTAATAGGTTGTTTTGTATTTGTTATGATGTCTTTCATACCTGTACTTTATATGACAATATTAAGTATGATTATTAAATGTGTCTTAACGACCATACTTTATCTGGCATTGATTTGGATAACCAATCCTGGTGGTGAATTCAAAACGGTAATAAAGGAAACTATTTTTAATATAAATCAATTTTTGCTACTATCAATCAGAAACAAACCCTAATTTTTTAAAGTGATGTTATTTCATTGCAATAATTGTCGTTTCTTTGTCTCGAAATATAAAATAATCACTTAATGAAGATTGCTGTTTTCCCTGGATCATTTGACCCGATTACGCTTGGTCACGTGAATATCGTAAAACGTGCACAACCTTTGTTTGATAGAATTATTGTTGCTGTAGGTGTAAACAATCAGAAAAGTACGCTTTATTCGCTTGATAAGCGGCTTATGTGGCTTAGAGAAGTATTCAAAGATATGGATAATGTCGATATAGGATTTTTTGAAGGCCTTACTGCTAAATATTGCGAGGAACAAAATGCAAGGTATCTCATTAGAGGTTTGCGCAATGCCTCCGATTTTGATTATGAAAAAACAATTTCTCAATTAAATACCATTATAGGAAAGGATTTAGAAACCATCTTCTTAATCAGCCAACCGGAATTTTCACACATTAGCTCAACAATAGTCCGTGAAATAATCAAAGGCAAAGGAGACGTTAGCCCTTTTGTTCCGTCGATTATAGCAGCAGACCTTTTTCCACATCCATTATCAAATTAACTAATTATCACGATGTCAAATGCATTTTTTAAAGTTCCCAAAGCCATAAATGAAGCAGTGCTTAACTATGCAGCCGGCTCTCCTGAGAAAAAGCAGGTCAAATCGGCTATTGCAGAAATGAAGCAGTCTCCGGGTGACATACCAATGTACATAGGAGGTAAAAAAGTATTCACAGACAAAAGGAAATCTATTCATCCACCACATGAATTAAGTTTTACCTTGGGTACATATTCTCAAGGAAATAAAGACCATGTAGAGGACGCTATAGCGGCTGCACTTGAAGCCAAAAAGCAATGGGAAATTATGCCATGGCAAGACCGAGCAGCCATTTTCTTAAAGGCAGCTGATCTCTTGGCAGGTCCATATAGGGCTAAGATGAATGCAGCTACGATGCTTGGGCAATCAAAAAATATTTATCAGGCAGAAATTGATGCAGTTTGTGAGCTTGTGGACTTTTTTAGATTTAATGTGCAATATATGACTGAAATGTATGCTCAACAGCCTGAAAGTGTCCGGGGTATATGGAATCGACTGGAATACAGACCGCTTGAAGGATTCGTGTTTGCATTGACTCCTTTTAACTTTACATCTATCGCAGGTAATTTATGTGCGGCTCCTGCCATGTTAGGCAATACTGTAGTATGGAAGCCTGCTGAAACACAAATATACTCTGCATCTATTATCATGGAAATCTATGAAGAAGCAGGTCTCCCTCCAGGTGTCATTAATTTGGTATTTGTAGATGGCCCTACAGCAGGCGAAGTAATATTTAATCATTCTGATTTTGCAGGCATTCATTTTACAGGAAGTACGGGAGTTTTTCAGCGAATATGGAAAACTATTGGAGAAAACATAGGGAAATATAAAACGTATCCAAGACTGGTAGGAGAGACGGGTGGAAAGGATTTTGTTGTTGCACATGGTTCTGCAGATGCAAAACAAGTTGCAGTAGCTTTGTCCCGCGGTGCTTTTGAATATCAGGGCCAGAAATGTTCTGCAGCTTCAAGAGCATATATTGCAGCTTCCATTTGGACTGAAGTTAAAAAATATGTAAAAGCTGATTTGGGAGATTTTAAAATGGGGAGTCCTGAAAATTTTTCTAATTTCATTAATGCCGTAATCGATGAAAAAGCTTTTGATAAAATAACATCTTATATTGCTAATGCAAAAAAAGATACAAATGTCGAAATAATTGCCGGTGGAGGGTATGACAAATCAAAAGGTTACTTTATTGAACCTACGGTTATTGTAGTTAAAGACCCGTTTTATGTCACAATGTGTGATGAGTTATTTGGTCCAGTACTTACAATCTATGTTTATGATGATCATAAATATGTTGAAACACTTGAAATTGTGGACAAAACGAGCCCATATGCGCTAACAGGTGCAATTTTTTCAAAAGACAGGTATGCTTTAGATGTTGCCATAGATAAACTGCGGAATGCTGCAGGAAATTTTTATATCAATGATAAACCAACCGGAGCAGTGGTTGGCCAGCAACCTTTTGGTGGGGCACGTGGGTCCGGTACAAATGATAAGGCAGGTTCCATATTAAATCTTTTCAGATGGGTTTCTGCACGTACCATAAAAGAAAATTTTGTGCCGCCAACAAATTTTTCTTATCCGTTTTTGGATGAAGAATAATGCAGCATAAAGCCTATTTGTCTTATAAGATACAATTATGGTGTTTTATATATTATTTTTTCAAAATTCTAATAACATTAATTTAAAAATTTGTTTAAGTTAACATAATACGCTTCTTCATGAATTTTAATAAAGGATTTTTTTGGATAGTTTTGGTTTCGATGGTTTTGATTTCTTGCAAAAAAGAAGAAAAAACCGGAGATTTAAACTTGCGTTTTTCTCTGAAATATGGCAATATGCCTTTAGAGATGTTTAAAAATTATACATATCCTACTTCCGGTGAACTTTTACAATTTACCAGATTGTCTTTTTTTATCTCCAATATTACTATTAGATCCAAAGATGGAGATGTTAATCTTAAAGTGCTCGATTATCTTGATCTTACAAATGCGCACACCGGGCCAAATATAGCTCCGAATGGGTTTGAATATGTGATTAAGGGTGTTTTGCCGAGAACATATACGTCACTTGATTTTGGTATCGGAGTGCCAAAAGAGATGAACGCCAAGCAGCCAAAAGACTATAAATCAAGTGATATTTTGAGCAGTACCGCAGAATATTGGTCCGGTTGGAAAAGTTATATTTTTTTCAGACCTGAAGGCAATGTGGTCATTAATGGTGAACAAGTAGGATTCGCATTACATTTAGGATCAGATAGTGCGTACAGAACAATCAATATTCCAAAAACAATAACTATAGCAGAAAATGGTATAACTAACGTGGATATTGTAATCGATATGGAAAAGTTTTTTAATGGAAATTCATATTTTGATATTAATGACACACAACAAATACATGCTCAATCTCAAAACTTATTGGTAATTAAATTAGCTGATAACCTGACAACGGCAATAAAATAAAATGGCGATTACCATTACAGTAACCGCCACTGTTCACAATTAATTGTGTGGGGAAAAGCTTATATAATTTTTGTTATTTAGTCTATTTCCGCAACTATTCTGTCTGCTTTGTAAATGTATTTTAAGGCTGCAAAAATACCGCCGGCGTGTACTGAAACCGTTCTGTTTACCTCCTCGTCAAAAATAAAATTTCCCGGTAGTGATTCAATATTTCCGTCAAATATAAGACCAACTGCTTCTCTGTCCTTATTGATCAAAGGGCTGCCACTGTTTCCGCCAATGATATCATTTGTAGAAACAGTGTTAAATGGTGCCTGTAATAGTTCCATTGGAGGATTTAACCATCTTTGAGGTAGTGTCCAAGGGAATAATTTTTTGAAAGAATAGTACCGATCGTACATTCCGTAAAAAGTAGTTATTGTAGGAGCTATTGTGCCATTATATTCATAACCTTTTATGGTACCGTCTGAAATCCTTAAAGTAAAAGTAGCATCAGGCGGCAATTTATCACCATATACTTTAAATGCCTGATTTGCAATTTTAGCCTCCAGGGCTTGTCGGGCAGGTGATGAGGTTTGGAATAATTTAGAACCTTCCTTAAAACGGGCTACAAAAATATCAGCTGCTTCCAAAAGTACATCATCATCTTTTTCCATTTTTTCTTCCTTTTCAAAAAATTTACTTACCTTTGTTTCTTCTGTAAATTTTGTCTCTTTTAAAAGGTAATTGACATAATCAGAAATATTTTTTTTGCCTAAAACTTTCTGTAAGGTCATATCACCTGGATAAATATCTTCTTTAACCTCATTTAACCACATTGTAAACAATTCTTTCTGTTCTGCATCATTAATTGTTTTTAATTTATCCATGATGGAACTTTTGAGCTTATCTTTCTTGTCCTGAGGTGCTGAGGATTTAACCATATCTTTATAAGAAACCAGTTCATGCATAAGCACATATATATTCCCTCTTAAAGGGTTAGGGGACAAATGTGTCATGACCCAACCATTTGGATTCAATACTTCATAATGTTTGGCAAGCTCGTCCCAATATGTTGCACCATTTGATTTTGATTTTATGTAATTTTCCATATCTACTTTCCTGTTGAATAGATCGGGATCTTTTAAACCTTTAACAATGCCGCCAAATGCCTTCATGGAATTTGCCACTCCGGCAATTTCATTTAATAATTCCTGTGCTTCAAATTCTTTAGATGGGTCCTGAATAATCATTTTGTACTTTTTCATCATCATATCATTTCTGTTTTTCAGAAATTTATATTGATATGAATATCTATAATCACGGTCATAGGTAAGTTGAGAAACTGTTCTATATCTTTCGGTTCGGCCAGGGTTGCCCACAACAAACACAGGATCACCTTCTGCTGCACCATTTTTATTGAATTTAAGGTAATTTGAAGTTGTATTTAATGGAACACCATTTTCATCATAAGCTCTCCAGAATGTAACATCAAGGTTGTATCTCGGGTATGTAAAATTATCCGGATCACCACCAAAAAATCCCAGATCTACTTCTGGTATCCAAACCAGTCGTATATCTTCATATCTTTTGTAACCATAAATAGAAAATTTACCGCCACTATAAAATGTAACCAATTGCAGTCTCAATCCTTTCCAACCTTCTTTTTCAGCATACGTTTTTTCAATAGTTTCAAGGGCTGCTTTTCTTAAACTTTGTTCCTCAGTATCATCTTTTGCAGCTTTAGTTTTTTCCTTAACCTGAGCTGTAATGTCTTCTGCCATAATCATTTGTTCTACGAAGAGGCCGTCAGCTTTTCGCTCATCAGCGAGTGTCGCAGCATAAAATCCTTGTTTATCGAAGTTTTCTCCATCTTTTTGCAAAGCGCCTACCACGTCACGAGAACAATGGTGATTGGTCATAAAAAGACCATGTTCAGAAATAAATGATGAACTACACCACGTAGCAAATCTTAAAGATGATTTTCGCACAAAATCAAACCAATCATCTTTTACATCCATATTGTATGTTGACTTAAGCCAATCTTTGGGTGGATTTTCAAATGTCCACATTTTACCAAAATCATAAGGACTGGCTTTTTTCTGTCCATGAAGATTAAGTAAGTTGATCATCAAAAAGGGCAAAACAATAAATATTCTTTTTCTCATTTGAATTTTAAATTTGATTAAATAAAAATTTGCCTGTAAAGGTAGATAATTTTGTAAAAACGTCTACAAATACTGAATAAAAAGTTGGTGTGCTGACAAGACCTATAACGCATCTGGTAAAATTAATATTCGAATTATTGTTTTAGTCTGATTAATGCGATAAATCTTTGCCATAAAGCTTGAAAAAAAAAAACGAATAATTGAATTTCCTTTTTAGAAACATAGGTAGGCTAAAGTGAAAGAAGAAAATAAATTGAAGAAATTTATTTCGCTGGTGTCTTAAGCCGGTATAGATTTTCTAATGCCTGATTGTGGTTAAATAAATATGGCCAGGCACTTTTGTCTGGCCATATTGCTTACACAATATTATTAACTAAAAAAACTAAAACCGAAACAATATGATATCTCTACCAATATTAAATACTGATACCAATCAAGGATAACTAAATCTAAATTCAATAATTTAAATAGAATATTTAGTCAATATAAACCAGCATGTATCCACTACATTTATAGTCAATACAGTAGTAATATTTGTTACCGTTTTATTAAAATTAATTTGTTTTAATTATTTTTTTTACCGGAATTTCAGTTTTGTCAGATGTCAAAAGGTAGGTGCCCGGGCCAAGATCATCCAGAGAAATGGTGTAGGATTCTTTTTCTGATGACTTGTCAGTAACAAAAGATTTAATAGTTTTACCTTGACTATCCATAATAAACCATGTGATTTTTCCAATATAATAATACCTTAGATTCCAGCTTAATATTTGACTAGTTGGATTTTCGGAGATATTAATTTCAATATCAGGGCCATTAATTTCATTTGTAGCACTGACAGAATCTGATAATTTGTATATGATGCCGGATGCAGCACCGGCAACATATAATTCTCCGTCTTTGTCTTCCCCAAACGAAACAAAATCTTCATCTCTGAGGTCGGCCAATTTTACATTCACCCACTGTTGATTGTCGTTTTGACTTAGTGACCAAAATATTCCGGTACAGTAATCAGCGTATAGATATTTTCCGTAAAGACTTGGATTATTTAAACCCCTGTAAACAAAACCGCCTGTAATTGAGCAGCCAATATCTGATTTATGTTCATAAACAAAAACAGGTTTTTGATAAAGGCTGTCAGCATTACATCCATTTGAATTGAATTTTTGAAATCCTTCCCAGCACCTCCATCCATAATTGAGTCCGGATAACCCTTTAGGTTCCATATCGATTTCTTCCCATTTATCCTGACCGACATCTCCAATCCATAAATCTCCTGTCAACTTATCAAAACTATATCTCCATGGATTCCGAAGACCCATTGACCAAATTTCGGGTAATGTATCAGTACGATTTATATAAGGATTGTCATTTGGGATCAAATATTTTTCAGTTTCTGTTCGTACATCAATTCTTAACATTTTACCAAGAAGTTCCTTTGCATTTTGCGCTTTGTTGCCGGGATCACCTCCGGCGCCGCCATCTCCCAAACCAATATATAAATAACCATCGGGGCCAAATTTAAGACAACCTCCATTGTGGTTATTATAGGGTTGATTGACTACCAGTAATATTTTTTCCGATGTTGGATCTGCCAGATCAGGGTTTAAAACACTTCGTTTAAATCTGGAAATAGTTGTATTGCCATTATTATTTGAGTAATTAACATAGAAATAGCCATTTGTGCTATAGTTAGGATCAAAACTTAATCCCAATAGTCCTCTTTCGTTAGCAATTGAATTTACTTTACCATCAATATCAAGGAAAGGCGTAGGGAGTACATTTCCTTCTTTTTTCAGTATTTTTATTTTACCGTCTTTTTCTGTAATAAACAGCCTTGTATCATTGATTTCTCCGGTGTAAGTGATGTCAATCGGTTTATTGAAACCATCTGCAACTTTTAAAATTTTGAATTGCTGGCCAGAAACGTTCAATGTACTTGCCAATAATAACGTTGGTAAAAGAAATTTTAGGAGATTATTCATACGTATTTATTTTCAAATGGAAATTATATAAAATGTAAAAATGCAGATAACCAAAAGACAATCTGCATTTTTGTTTTTTTTGAGACTTTTTTATAAAACGGTATCAACGTCAGTATAAGTAAGTCCAAATGCCTCTGCGACACCTTTATACACAACTAAACCATTGACGACATTTAATCCAAGTTTCAGTTCATGATTATCAATACATGCTTTTTTCCATCCTTTGTCTGCTAATTGCAGGGCATAAGGTAATGTTGCATTTGTAAGTGCTATTGTAGATGTATATGGCACGGCTCCCGGCATATTTGCTACACAATAATGGACTACTTCATCAATAATAAAAGTAGGGTTATCGTGGGTCGTAGGCCTACAAGTTTCAATGCATCCGCCCTGATCAACAGCAACATCTACAATCACGGTACCCGGCCTCATTTCTTTGAGCATTTCACGGGTTATTAAGTTTGGTGCTTTAGCTCCTGGAATAAGTACAGCTCCCACGATCAAATCATGGTTTACGATAAGTCTTCTGATCGTATATTCATTTGAATACATGGTAATAACATTTGCAGGCATGACATCAGAAAGGTATCTTAATCTTTTGAGACTTACATCAAGAATGGTTACAATTGCACCCAAACCCGCAGCCATTTTTGCGGCTTGAGTGCCCACAACCCCGCCGCCAAGTATTAAAACTTTTGCAGGAGGAACACCAGGAACACCACCTAATAAAACGCCTCTGCCTTGCTGAGGTTTTTCAAGATATTTGGCCCCTTGCTGTATTGCCATTCTTCCAGCTACTTCTGACATTGGAATTAACAAAGGAAGTGATCTGTCTGAAGATTCAACCGTTTCATAGGCTAAACAAACTGCATTGCTCTTAATCATTGCATTGGTAAGAGGTTCATACGATGCAAAATGAAAATAAGTAAATAAAAGTTGATTGGGCTTTATTAAACCGTATTCTTTTTCAATCGGTTCTTTCACCTTAATAATCATTTCGGCAATACTGTATATTTGTTCAATAGTCGGTAATATTTTGGCTCCGGCAAGGATGTACTCGGCATCTGGAAAACCAGAACCTTCACCAGCCGTAGATTGTATATAAACGATGTGTCCTTTTTTAACAAATTCCAGTGTGCCTGCAGGGGTAAGTGCTACCCGATTTTCGTTTGTTTTAATTTCTTTTGGAACTCCAATAATCATTTGATAGGGTATTTAATGATAGTATTATAAAATAAAATGCGAAAATAGTCAGGAATATTATATTGTCCATGAAATAAAGACATTAATATTAATAGAATGATGTAAAACTCATGAATTTATTCATTATCATCATTTTATTTAGCATTTAGAAATATGTAATAAAAATTTAGTAATAATTTGTTATTATATATTTATATATAAAATACTGTAAAATAATTTATTATGCATTAAATATAAGACTTATAAAATTTTTTTAAGTTTGGAAGTCATTTTTTCAACATAATTAGTGTCATTAAGACATATCATATAAATTTGCGTTTTTTTTTGTCATAAGTTCAACAACATTTTAGAGCATGCTAACAAAATCAGATATATTTAACTATCAACCTGCAAAAGAATTTTCCAAAGCTGTTGCATATTTTTCAATGGAATTTGCTATTGATCAATCGCTAAAAATTTATAGTGGGGGCTTAGGATTTTTAGCAGGTTCACACATGCGCAGTGCTTATGAGTTAAAACAAAATTTAGTAGGTGTCGGTATGTTGTGGAAATATGGTTATTATGACCAGGTCAGAAGTCTTAACGGGTCGATGAAATCTGATTATGTCCAGAAATATAATTCATTTCTGACGGATACCAATATTATTTTCCCGGTGGAAGTTCATGGCGCAACTGTTTATGTCAAAGCATTTTTGCTAAAACCCGAGGTTTTCAAGTCAGCGCCAATATTCCTTTTATCTACTGACATTGAACAAAATGATGCATTGTCCCGAACAATCACTAATAGACTTTATGATTCCAATGAGTCAACCAGGATTGCACAATCAATCGTTTTGGGCATCGGTGGATCTAAGTTGATGGATATTTTAAATATGGGCATTGAGATTTTTCACATGAATGAAGGTCACGCTCTGCCTTTGAGTTTTTATCTATATTCCAAATACAAATCAGTTGATGAAGTTAGGAAGAGAATGGTTTTTACAACCCATACTCCTGAAGTAGCTGGTAATGAAGAGCATGATTTTGATTTGTTGAGCCAAATGTCTTTTTTTAATGGGATACCTGACGCAGAAGTTAGAAAAATGCTTCAAATTGATGGCCACAGACTAAATTATACCTTATGTGCGCTCAGATTTGCAAAAATAGCCAATGGGGTATCAAAAATGCATGGAGTTGTATCTCGTGACATGTGGGCAGGATATGATGGAATTTGTAAAATAATATCTGTCACAAATTCTCAAAATAAAAATTATTGGAAAGATGAAAAGCTGGAGGGCGCATTCGAAAAAAATGATGATAGAGCATTGCTGACCCGTAAGAAAGAGTTGAAAAAGGCATTATTCAAGATAGTTGCAGACCAGACTGGAAAGTTATTTGACGAAAATGTAATCACTTTGGTTTGGGCAAGAAGATATGCCGGGTACAAAAGGGCAGATCTTATTACGGCCGATGTGGCACGTTTTCAATCATTAATCAGTAATACAGACAATCCCATACAAATCATATGGGCTGGTAAACCATATCCTGAAGACTATGGTGCGATAGACACTTTCAATGATTTATTTTTAAAAACATTAAAATCGCCCAATTGTGCGGTTTTGACGGGATATGAATTAGAATTGTCTGCAGCACTTAAAAAAGGCTCCGATATTTGGCTTAATAACCCAAAGCTTTACAGAGAGGCCTCAGGAACCAGCGGGATGACTGCCGCAATGAATGGCTCCATTAATTTCTCTATTCCGGATGGTTGGGTACCTGAATTTTCAATACATGGGCATAATAGTTTTATTATAAAACCTGCAGATAGGAAACTACCTGAATCAGAACAGAATATTATTGAATGTGACAGAATGTTGGACGTACTTGAAAAAGAAATCATACCAATTTATTATAATAATACAAAAAAATGGGCTGAAATCATGAAAAACAGTATGAAAGATGTAAGCCCTGCTTTCGAATCCGGTAGGATGGCAAAAGAATATTATGACAAATTATTTAATGTCGAAGTCATGATACCTTCTTTGTATAATCCTTCATTTAGGCCATTTTATACTAAATTGTCATTAAACAAAGGAAAGACACCTGCAAAGGTTTAAACCACCAGACTTATCCGATGCACGCCTGGTTGATAGTTTTTTGAGATAAGGTATTTAACGTGTTCATAGTGTTCTTTATTTGATTTGAAGTCTATGGTATTTAAATCTATTATCAGGATAGGATAGGATAGGATGTTTCTGAAATATTCGAAATATGACTGTTGTATTTGTGTCAGATATTCAGGTGTTATATCTTTTTCATATTCACGTCCTCTCCCGCCTATATTTTTTAACAAAATATCTACGTTTCTATGAAAATATACAAGTATATCCGGCTTTGGAAAGGATTGATTTAATACAGTGAACATTTTTTGAAATAATCTGAATTCATCTTCAGGGAGATTTTTACGTGCAAAAAGCAAGGTTTTAACGAATGCATAATCCGATACTGTAAACTCCCGGAATAAATCCTGATTTAATAAATGTCGCTGTAATTGTTTATGCCTCTCTGTCATAAAAAATAATTCGACAGTGAATGCAAACCTATCAGGCTCCTTATAGAATAATGGAAGAAACGGATTGTCGTCAAATTCTTCCAGAATCAGGCGGCAATTATATTCTTCTTTAATAAGATTACAAAATGTGGTCTTACCGGCGCCGATATTGCCTTCAATACAAATATAATTATATGGAAACTGTACAGTGATAGAGTTACTTTTTATTTGGACAAAAATATGATATTAAAATGAAAAATATATGATGGCGTTAAAAAATTACACACACAATTTAGATTTGATCAACGACATATGATTATTGATTGGTCGGAAACGATTTTTTTTCCTTATTCATTATTCATCTGTTTCATCGTATATATACACTTCACTTGTATCTTTACAAAGGTCATACAATTCATCAACAGTTATTTTTTTTACAGGATCTTCATATTCTCCTGCAATTTCAATCATAGGAACAAGTACAAAATTGCGTTCATACATTCTTGGATGGGGTATGGTGATTTTTTCTGTTGCTATGATATCTGAATTTACATAAATAATATCGATATCAATATTTCTTGGGCCCCATTTGGTTTTGAAATCAACTCCAAGAGCCGCTTGAATAGCATTAATGGTCTCAATTACTTCTTCAGGATTCAGTTTTGATGATACTTCTATTGCCATATTTAGAAAACTATCCTGTTCTTTCATCCCCCAGGGTTCCGTTTCGTAAATAGATGATTGCTTGTGTATTGCCCCAATTTTTTCTTCAATTTGTTGAATTGCCAACATCAAAAAACTTTTTCGATCTCCTCGATTTGAACCTAAGTGCAGATAATATTGATTCATTTGTAATTAATGATATAAATTAAGTCAAAAACCGACATTTACTTCCTTTTTAGATTCGAAAACTTTATACTGAGATTAGTTTAACAGGCAATATTAAATTAAAACAGTTTGAAAATTAATCGTTTTTTTTATCCTAACTGATGAATTAAATATTGATTTTAAAAGCTTAAAAGTAGCAAAAAGTATTTTGTTATTGCACATATTATGTTTAAAATAATAAATTGAATGCAAATTGCAGCATAAGTAAACTTCATGGCGGGAAGAGGTTATTATATCTGGCTAAATAAATCTAAAGAATCAATCTTTTTTATACTTTTGTCCTGTATAATTAAATGTATATCGAATATTTTCGAAAATATGGAACTGGTTTAAATTTAAATTGATTTAGAAGATGATACAAAATTCAGACATGTTTAAAAAAATAAAATCTTTGTTTATTCATGAGGATCCTGCCGCTGAAGGGGCTCAGGTTAATAATGAAGCAAGTGTTGAATCCAAAGGAGAGAATAATACTTTAAATCAAGGGACCTACCAAAACCGGCCGGTTGGGTCAGGAAGTCCTGATCCTAAATTCACTGAATTACTTCTTAAGGCCATAGAAAGCAACAATCAGGATGGCTTTGATTATCTTGAATATAAAAATTCGATAAAATCTATTGAAAACGTTATTCCTGACGAAGGAATGCGTTATAAATCAGCTTTTGAAATGGCAAAAACAATGGGCTTAACAAAGGAAAAACTTGTACAAAGTGCCAAACATTATTTGCAGGTATTATCGTCTGAAGACCAAAAATTTAAGGAGGCTTTAGAAAATCAAAAAGCCAAACAGATTCAGGGTAGGGCGGATCAAATTCAAAGTTTTGAAAAATCTATAACAGAAAAACAACAAATGATAGAAAAGTTTTCTCAGGAAATTGAATCTGCGAAAAAACAGTTGGAGACTTTTAAAGGAGAAATAAATGAAGCTATTGTGAAAATAGATATGACGAATCAACAATTTGTTTCTTCTTACAATTTAGTATATGGGCAAGTCAGTGCAGATGTTGAAAAAATAAACCAAAATCTATAAAGTTGTTAATATGCTGTTTGCTAAATTACAAAATTCAGAGTTTTCTGGTTTTACAATCAATTGAATGATTATATTTGAGGGTTTTAATTAAAATATTTGATGGAAACAAATAAAACAAAGTCTTTTTGGTCGAGACCTGAAGGTGTAACAGGAGCATTATTTTTAGCTGCAATTTTATTTGGTGGTGCTTATGTTACCTTAACAAGTATCGGTGCATTACTGGCATTTATCATGACTACAACCGGTGCTTTTGTCAGTCTAATGGTTTTAGGTACTATAGTGTTTTTGGCATTAGACAGTAAGTCAAGAGCATTATTTGGATATATGTACAAAAGCGCTATGCGATGGATTACAGGACTTTTTGTTCAAATTGATCCGATAGGCATACTTAAATCTTATGTTGAAGATCTGAAATCCAATCTTACTAAAATGAACAGACAGATTGCACAACTAAGGGGCCAAATGCACAAACTACAGGAGATAATTCTTAACAATAAAAAGGAAATAGACACTAATCTGAATATGGCCAGTCAGGCTGCGGAAGTTAATAAGCAAGCACAAATGTTGCTTAAAAGCAGGAAGGCGGGTAGACTTCAGGAGTCTAACATGAAACTTGAAGATTTATACAGAAAGATGGAAGTACTTTATCGGGTATTATCAAAAATGTATGAAAACTCTGAAATCCTTGTAGAAGATGTTCAGGACCAGGTTATGGTTAAAGATCAGGAGAGAAAGGCGATTATGGCCAGTAATTCAGCTATGAAATCTGCGATGAGTGTCATCAAAGGTGATCCTGACAGAAAAGCGATGTTTGATGCAGCCTTGGAAACTATTGCTGACGATGTAAGCCAGAAGGTGGGTGAAATGGAGCGGTTTATGGATGTTTCTCAAGGCTTTATGCAGTCAATCGATCTGCAAAATGGTGTTTTTGAAGAAGAGGGACTTAAAATGTTGGAAAAGTGGGAAAATGAAAGTGTGTCTCTTTTACTTGGAGGTGAAAAGGAATCCCTTATTCTCAAGTCCAATGACGAAAATGAATATCTGGATCTAAATGCACCGCTCAAACATCCTGAAAAAGTAGGAAGGACAAATCAATATGATAACTTATTTGAATAATTAATCAAACTTAAATCAAAATGGCAACAAGACTTACGGGATTTTCAAAATTAGTAATAACATTGGTCATCTTGGCCGGATTATTTTTTGGTGGCAGGTATTTGCTCAATACAACAAAACTTGGACAGGATCTCAAAAAACAGGCAGAATCTGTCTCAACATCGGGTGAAGATGGTGCTTCAAAGGGTACTAATAATATCACAGCAGGCAAACGCGACCCCAATACTCTTCGTGTTCAGCTGGTAACATGGGGAGGCTACGCACCGGGACTTTATTTTAACGAAGGAGGAAGTCCAAATACGAATAGTCGTTTTTATAAGGATTATGGATTTAAGGTGGAATTTATTGTCGAAAATGATCTTTTGAAAGCCATGAATGCCTGGATGGCAGGAGAGTACGATGTGTTGGTACAAACAGCAGATGCATTCCCATTATATACCGCGCCTAAAGAGATTAACGACTATCAACCAAAGGCTTTTATGCAGGTTGACTGGTCAAGGGGAGGCGATGCCGTAATCGTAAAAAGAGGTATCAACACCGCCAATGATCTGAAAGGGAAAAGGATAGCTGTTGCGGTACCTTCACCTGCTCAGACATTATTAAATAGTACCCTTGAAGCAGCTGGTTTGAAATATAGCGACGTGACTGTCGTTAAAACTACTGATAATCTAAAAGCTGCTGAATTATTTAGAAGCGGGGACATAGACGCAGCTTTAGTTTGGAGTCCGGATGACATCAAAGCAACGGGAGATGTTCCTGGCTCAAAAGTATTATTGACGACTATTCAACAATCACATATTATAGCGGACATTATGTTTGCTACTCAAAAAACTATTGATGAAAAGAAAAATATGATTCATGGCTTCTATGAAGGTTGGATGAAAGGCGTCGCTGAATTAAACTCCAGTACATCAAATCATGCTAAAGCCTCAAAGTATCTTGGAGAACTTAATGGCTTGACTGCAGATGATGGTTTAGGCATGATGAGCACCGTATATTGGACAGGACAAGGAGATAATGTTAACTTTTTCGGGCTGAATTCTGCTTATAAGGGCCAAAGAGGTCAGGATCTCTATGAAAAAATGGCAAAGAAGTTTGTAGAAACAGGCGATTCACCTAATGATGCACCATCTTGGAGATCAGTTATTTACACTGGGGCTATTACAGCTGCGCAGTCTAATTTATCAGGAAGTGGATTTGAAGGTGAAAAGTCAAAGGTTTTTTCGCCAACGACAAAAGCTGAAATGAAAGCGCCTGCCATTGCCTCCAAACCGATAAGTATAACTTTTGCCTCTGGAAAATTTTTGTTGGATGAAAATTCAAAAACCATCATAGATTTACAATTTAAAGATGTGGCTAAGTCTTTTGCAAACATTAAAGTAAGAATAGAAGGCAATACTGACAATGTTGGTAGCAAAACAGCCAATAAATCTTTGTCAGAAAAACGTGCAAAATCAGTAGCAGATTATTTAAGATCTGCATATGGCATGGACTCAAACCGATTTGTAATAGTAGGCAATGGCCCAGATAATCCGGTGCCGGGTTGTGAAACAAATAGCTCAGAAGAATGTAAAGCGAAAAATAGAAGAACTGAGTTTCAGTTGATAGGAGGTTGATAAAATTTTGAAATGTTTTTTATTGTTTTGTAACCAAAATAAGATGTAAATGTCTTCATGGCTATTTAAACTTAGGGGGGATATTGATGGAAAACAAAAGATTGTTCTTGGTATAATTGGAGCATTGTTTCTACTTATATTTTGGGCCTTACTTACAGCAGGTGAAAATCCTGTGTTACCCAGATCAGTGTTCCCACATCCGATGCGTGTTTTGAATGCCTTTGGCGATTTGTAGAGACAACCAATTGGTGATGAACCTTTGCAAGTCTATAGGACTAAATCTAGGTGGTTACATTAAAGCAATTTTATATGCCATTCCTGTTGGTTTTTTAATAGGTTTGGTGCCACTGTTCAGAGGTATGTTTCAAAAAATGGTAGATGCAATAAGATTTTTACCTTTAACTGCTTTGACTGGATTGTTTATTATTTGGTTTGGGATTTTTGTCGAACAAAAGATAAATTTCCTGGCTTTTGGTATTTTCATTTATCTGCTTCCTATTGTCATTCAGCGCATCGACGAAGTTGATGATGTCTATTTGAAAACAGTAAAGACATTAGGTGCAAGTTATTGGCAAACCATTTGGACGGTCTATTTACCTTCAGTGGTATCCAGACTGTCTGATGATATTAGAATTTTGACTGCTATTTCATGGACTTATATCATCGTGGCTGAAACATCAGCTGATCAGGGTGGAATTGGTTCCTTAATATTCAGAGCCGGACAACGATTAGGGAGAGTAGATATTACAGTTGCTTGTCTTATTATAATTATGGTATTTGGCATATTTCAGGATAAAATTTTTGGGTATTTAGACAGGAAGTTTTTTCCTTATAAATATCAGGCAAAGGATGGTTTCAATCAAGGAGGAGATCTCAAGGCTATTTCACTTTTTGATGCGGTTTTTGATTTTGTTATTATAATTTCCACATGGATTTTTATAGGCGTTTACATCATATTAATGGTAAATGAAATACAACCTTTTATTGGAAACATCAAACCCTTAACATATTTGTTTGGTGATGCCTTATGGACCATTCACTTTGTGTTTGTTTTAATGCTTATATATCAGGGGAATTCCATTTATAAAAAATTCATAAAAAAGGCATGAGTAACTTCCAATTCGAAGATAAGGCGGCGCTGAATAATATCATTGAATTACGAGGCATTAGTCAATCATATGATAATGGTCAGAATTGGATTATTAAAGACCTTGATTTTATTATTGAAGACAAACCAGCCCAGGGACAATTTGTTGTGATACTTGGTATGTCAGGTTGTGGTAAGTCTACCATACTCCGATATATTGCAGGTCTTCAAAATCCAACAAAAGGTACCGTTCTTATCAATAATAAACCTGTAGATGATAAAACACATGTGAGCATGGTTTTTCAACAATATTCTTCATTGCCATGGATGACTGTTTTGGATAATGTTGGACTTGCACTTAGATACCAAGGCATCAAAAGCAAAGAGAGAAATGAAAGAGCCATGGAATTGATCAAACTGGTAGGATTAGAAGGTCACGAAAAAAAATATGCCATGTATCCTACACTTTCCGGAGGCCAGCTTCAGCGTGTAGCTATTGCAAGAAGTCTTTTGGCCAATCCGGACATCTTACTGATGGATGAGCCCTTTGGAGCACTAGATGTCAAAACGCGAATTCAGATGCAGGAATTACTTTTAGAACTTTGGGCCAAATTTCACTCCACCATCATATTTGTCACACATGACATAGCAGAAGCTGTTTATCTGGGGGATGATATATATATTATGAAATATGCACCTTCAAAATTTATAGAACAAATCCATGTGGATTTACCTCTCATTCGAAATAGGGAAACAAAACGTGATCCTCTGTATACTCAGATAGTACAACACGTTGAAGATGTTATGATGAAGTATAGTGGTGAGAAATGACAAATTTTTGTGGTCCCAAATATCATACAGTTTAGTCTCCTGCATATCAATTATGTAAAATCTGTTAGCTGGAATTGTTGTTTTTATACTATTAATTTTACTTTTGTGGGCTTTTTCATCGATTCGTATTTTAGATTTACCTGATTAATATAAAATTTCTTAACCATGTCAGTTTTAGTAAACGGTTTAACGAAGTATTTCGGTGCTCAGAAGGCAGTTGATAATTTATCTTTCGAAGCTCATCCCGGCCAAATATTAGGTTTTCTTGGACCAAATGGAGCAGGTAAAACGACTACTATGAAAATGATTTGTTGTTATCTGCAACCTTCAGAAGGAACAGCTACAATTGAAGGTTATGATGTCAACAAATCTCCATTAATGGTCAGGAAACAAATTGGTTACCTGCCGGAGCATAATCCTTTGTATGAGGAAATGTATGTAAAAGAATTCCTTCAATTTGTAGCAAGTATTTACAAGTTGCAACATAAATCCGCACGAATAGCTGAGGTAATTGATATGACTGGTCTTGGAAAAGAACAAAATAAAATAATTGGTACACTATCTAAGGGTTATCGTCAGCGTGTAGGACTTGCACAAGCCATCATTCATGACCCTAAAGTATTGATTCTGGATGAACCCACTTCGGGCCTTGATATGAATCAATTGATGGATATCAGAAAGCTTATTAAAGAACTTGGAAAAGAGAAAACTGTAATTTTTTCTTCCCACATTATGCAGGAAGTACAAGCGCTTTGTGATAGGGTAGTTATCATAAATGATGGACATATGGTAGCAGACGAAACTATTGAAAAACTTCAAAACAGATTGGAGGGCAACCAGATTATAAGAATTGAATTTTTAGAAAATAACATTTCAGAGCTTATCTTTGCCCAACTTAATGGCTTAACTGATATTTCCCATGACCGTGGACAGATGGTAATAACCACAAAAGGTTTAGCAGATGTAAGGGCAGATATATTTAATATTGCCGTTGCAAACAAACTAACCATACTTGAAATGCATAGAGAAAAGGCCAATGTGGAAGATATTTTCAGAAAATTGACCAAAACCAATACAAATGCTTAGTATTTTCTGGAAGGAGATTCATTCGTTTTTTAGTTCACTGATTGGATATCTTGTCATCGGAGTTTTTCTGGTATCCATTGGCTTATTTATGTGGGTTTTCTCAGATACAAGTGTCCTTGACTATAATTTTGCTACAATGGATCAGCTTTTTTCTATTGCTCCGCTAGTATTTTTATTTTTAATACCGGCTGTAACAATGAGAAGTTTTGCTGAGGAGAGGTCCAAAGGGACGATTGAGTTCTTGTTTACCAAACCAATAACTACTTATCAAATAATAATGGGTAAATACCTTGCAAATGTCACATTGGTGGTCTTTGCTTTATTACCTACGCTTATATATTATTATTCTGTTTATCAACTTGGTTCGCCAATCGGAAATTTGGATTCAGGTGCAATCATCGGTTCGTATATTGGTCTTTTTTTATTGTCAGGCACTTTTATTGCTATTGGGATGCTAGCCTCAACATTGACCAACAATCAAATTATTTCATTCATATTAGGTGCATTTTTATGTTTTTTCTTTCATTGGGCTTTTCTATATATAGCCAGAATGCCTGTTTTTGCTACAAATTTTGATTTGCTGATTCAAAAACTAGGTATCAGTTATCATTATTCCAGTATCAGTAAAGGATTGGTAGATACGCGGGATATAGTATATTTTTTATCAATGATTTTTATATTTTTGTATACCACGACAATTGTCCTTGAAAAACGCAAATAAAACCTTCATTGTCCACTTATGAAATCATTAAGCAAATATGCACAGTTACTGATCGTCATGGCTATTGTTATAGTCATTAATATTATTGCTTCATTTTTATTCCTTGAGTTTGATTTAACAGACGATCGTAGGTTTACACTTTCCCAGAGTACAATAGATATTGTTTCAAAAGTCGACGACAATATAAATATAAAAATTCTTCTTGATGGAGAGTTTCCTGCAGGTTTTAAAAGACTGCAATCATCCGTCAGAGATATGATGGATAAGCTTCGGGATGTAAACCCAAATATCATCTTCGATTTTGAGGATCCTTCTGCAGGTACATTAAAGGAAATTGAACAAACAAGAAAAGTACTTTCTGAAGATAAGATTGTTCCTGTTTCTTTAAGTTATTCTGACGGCACACAAGTTGTCCAAAAAGCTGTTTTCCCTTTTGCTGTGGTTAACTATAAAAAGAGAAAGTATGTAGTTAACTTACTGGAAGAGCAGCAGCCAGGTGATGATGAAGATATTATCTTAAATAAATCGGTCGCTTTGCTTGAATACAAATTTGCAAATGCTTTTCAGAAACTTCAAGCCGATAGACCCCAGAATGTGCTATTTACAACTGGTAACGGAGAGTTGGATGAAAATCAGATATTCAGGTTAGAAAGTGAAATCAGAAAATTACATAGTGTCGGAAGGGTAAATCTGGATAGCTTGATGAAACTGGATAGTACAATGGATTTGGTAATCGTGGCCGGCATAAAAACTCCAATGAATTTACAAAATCAATTTAAACTGGATCAATACGTTATGGCAGGTGGAAAAATAATCTGGCTGATCGATAAATTTCCGGTTTCCTTGGACAGCATAAGCAAAAATAAATTTTACATCCCGACAGAAGTAGATACAGGTATCGATGATTTATTGTTTAAATATGGTGTAAGAATTTTGCCGGACCTGATCATGGATCTTGAATGCAGTTACATTCCTCAGGTAGTTGGCATGTCCGGGGACAAAGTACAGACTAAACTTTTTCCGTGGTATTATCACATTTCTGCTGCTGCCAATGCATCACATCCGATAGTTAAAAATATAGATCGTGTCAATATGTTTTTCCCAAGTACCATCGATACTGTTAAAACAGCCACACAAATTAAAAAGACTATATTAATTAAAAGTTCAAAATATTCCAGGTCGCAATTATCTCCGGTTCGGCTCACCTTTGAAATTCTCAAAGCTGCACCGGATCCTTCCAAATTTAACAATGGAAACCGGAATCTGGCGATACTGCTTGAAGGTGAGTTTGAGTCATTTTTTAAAAACAGGTTGACTCCCGAATTTGAAGGGACACTAAAACAAATCGGAGTCTCATTCCTTGATCATAGCAAACCGACAAAACAAATGGTCATTTCTGATTCGGACTTTGCTAAAAACCTGTTAAATCCCACTACAGGACAGACAGAAGATATTGGTTATAATAAGTGGGAAAGGAAGTATTATAAAGGAAATAAAGACTTCATCCTTAATGCTGTGGAATACATGCTGAACGAAAAAAATGTGCTTGAATCCAGATCAAAGGAAGTTAAGCTTCGTTTATTAGACTCCGTGAAGACAAAAGATGAGAAATCCAAGTGGCAATTTATCAATGTTGTATTGCCTGTTATTTTTTTAACTATTTTTGGCTTTGTGTATCAATTTTTTAGAAAAAGAAGATATACTTCTTTGTAGCATTTCTTTTATTCAACATAATTTATGAAACAAGTAGGAACATTATTAATAATCCTTATTCTTTTGTCTTTGGGAGCATATGTTTTGTTTCAAAATAGTCAGGATACAAAGAAGGGAACAAAATCGCCGGATAGAAATTTTACTGTTGAGTCGATGGATATCGTCGATAAAATTGTTATAAAACATGCTAAGCTAAGTCCTATGGTTTTTACAAGAACAGGTAAATCCTCATGGTTACTTAATGGAAAATATAATGTAAATGATGCCGTGTTTATTAATGTTGAAAAATGTCTAACCGGAATGAAAATGTTATATATTCCTTCCAAAGCTGCAAATAAAAGTATTGGGGAAAGTATTACATCTGATGGGATTAAAGTATCACTTTTTGAAAACAAAGATGAAAATAACCCTTTTAAAACATTTTTTGTAGGGACTGATACACAGAAAGGTGAGGGCACACATATGATTATGGAAGGCGCGAGTCAACCTTACGTAATGCATTTACCTGGCTTAATGGGTGGCCTTAGATCAAGATTCGAACAACCGTTAGGAAATTACAGAGATAAATATTTATACCGATTACCTTTGGATAAAATTGAATATATTGAAGTTCAATATCCAAAAAACGAGGTTTCATCTTTTCTTATTGAAATGAAAAGCCCTATTCCAACTGTCACTAAACTTTCCAAAATAACAGACAATGACAATAAAAAACTAAACGAACGAATTCTGAGGCAATATATTGCACAGTTTGAGCATCTTGGCGCAGAAGAACTTATAAATGATTTTCCGAACCGTGACTCCATAATAACCAAAGTCCCATACTGTGTTGTTAAAATAAAAACTAAAGATGGCTTTGTTAGTAAAAATAGTTTTTTCGGATATGAAGACATTGTGGAAGGAAAATTGAACTCAAGAACGCCTAAAGATATTAAGTCTTTAAACAGACTATTTGTCTGGACGGAAGAAAAAGATTTCTATACAGTACAAAGCAGGGTTTTTGGCGGAATATTTCTTGGTTATGAAGATTTTTACAGATAAATTAAAAAAATGGAATTTTAGATAAAAAAACGCAATATCTTGTCATTAAATTTATTTTTATATTGTGCGAGTAGTTATTTTTTTTCTTATTATTTTCTTTTCCTGCATTTCCTGGGTGAAACCCGATGCTTGGGGTTTTTATGGACATAGATTAATTAATAGAATGGCTGTGTTCACACTTCCAACAGAAATGATGGGTTTCTTTAAGAATAATATTGAGTATATGACGGAGCATGCTATTGATCCTGACAAAAGAAGATACGCAACAAAACACGAAGCACCCCGACATTATATTGATATTGACCACTGGGACAAGATACCCTTTCCCAATGTGCCAAGAGACTTTGAAGAAGCTATAATTAAACATTGTAAAGTCAAATTTATTTCTAATGGAGATACTTTATTTTTTGACAAAGTGATCACCACCGATAGTATTGTGCTGTCAACATCAGTTTTAGGAGGTGTCAGATTGAGCATCTCATATCCATTATTTGTGAAATATTGGAAAAAGATTATTAAACCAATGTACTATGAAGACGAATGGCGGTTAAGTGGTTATGACCTTGATGAATTGTTCAACACTTCTTATTTTCATAGTAATAGGATAGATGTACTTATTGAAGATCATTTTTCAGAGCATGGCATTGTACCTTACCACCTTGAAAACATGATGTATAAACTTACCAGAGCTTTTGAAAATAAAGATTATAACATGGTGTTAAGGCAATCAGCCGAATTTGGACATTATATCAGTGACGCTCATGTACCCTTGCATACGACTACTAATTATAATGGACAAATGACCGATCAAGTAGGTATTCATGCTTTTTGGGAGTCAAGAATTCCTGAATTATTTGCTGAACGGGAATATGATTTTTTTGTAGGTAAGGCGGAGTATATTGAAAATCCAAAAGACTTTTTTTGGAATATAATTATTAAAGCTCACGGACATCTTGATAGTGTTTTGAGCGTTGAAAAGAGGTTGAGTAAAGAATTTGATTCTGACAGACAATATTGTTATGACGAACGACTAAATAAGACCATCAGAATTCAATGTCCGGAATATGCTGATGCTTACACAAAAGCATTAGGGTCTATGGTTGAAGAACAAATGAGATCTTCGATTCATGCAGTAGGTTCATGTATATACACTTGCTGGGTCAATGCGGGACAACCTGTTATGGCAAGTTTCCCTGAAATTTCATTCAAGGAGGAAGAAATCATTCCCGATAAAAATGTAAAAACCAGAACGCACGACAATTAGCCAACGCTATACTATTATTTTAAATTAATTAACATATCTGGCACTGCCTGTAATCACACCTATAAAACCAAGTAACACAGTCACAATGGTATCTGTTATAACAAACCAAACCGGGAAGGAATAGGTAAATAAATATACCATAACCGGAATAAAAATAACACTAGCCGTAACCATTCCAATAGCCATTCTATTAACATCAACGGTCAAACTACTAATCAATCCCGCAGCAAATGATGCAAGACCATGGCTTATAGCAATTATAATAAATGCTTTGGTAGGTAAAGAAGCCATCCACTTAATGGCAGCAATCCTGTCACTATAGTCTAATCCTTCGGGTTGAGGATATAATCCTTCTCTGATCATTTGGGCCATAAATATGATTAACAATGCAGCAATCAAAGCCGTTAATATGCCAAAAACCTGTTTCAAAATCAATTTTTTTTATTTAATAAATAGAAAACACGTAAATGTGTTTGTATACATAATCAATATCCTTTTGCATCGTCGTCTCCGCGATGGTCTGCGGCTCCTGATAATTTTCCTTTGTCAGTAATATAAATTGCCTCCACCCGACCAATAGGTCCGCGCTCTTTAAAATTATGCCCAATACTCTCCAGTATCTTCCGTTCTTTAAGGTCAATAGCATCTTTTTCAATTTGGACAATATCCGGTAACCACTGATGATGAAATCTTGGCGCCTGTACTGCCTCATTAATTGTTTGATTGTAATCCAATACATTAACAATCGTCTGGAATACTGAAGTAATTATAGTTGAGCCACCAGGTGTACCAACTACCATTAGAAGATTCCCGTTTTTTTCGATTATAGTTGGTGTCATTGAGCTAAGCATCCTTTTATTAGGTTCAATCTTATTTGCTACCGCACCTATAAGACCATACATATTCGGGGTTCCGGCTTTAATAGAAAAATCATCCATTTCATTGTTTAGAATAAAACCGGCATCTTTCACCACGGTGAATGCACCATAACCTCCATTCAGTGTTGTTGTGATAGAGACAGCATTTCCTTCTGCATCAATAATTGAAAAATGGGTCGTTTCTTCACTGTGTATTTCGCCAGGTAAACATTGCTCACTTTTTGTTGCCAGTCTGGGATTAAAATCAGACATTCTATGTACGATATAAGTACTATCCAGTAATCGGTTTATTGGAACTGGATAAAAATCTGCATCACCTAAATGTTTTGATCTGTCTGCATAAACTCTTCTTTCAGCTTCAACCAAAAGGTGTACAGAGGCCGCAGAGTGAAATTTTAAAGCCATTAGATCATACGGTTCCACCATTTTAAGCAATTGAATCAAAGCAATCCCTCCGCTTGAAGGAGGAGGCATGGTTATGATTCTATATTCTCTATATTTTGAAGTTAAGGGTTTTCTCCAGATAGATGTATAATTTTTAAGATCCTCTATGGAGATAAGACCTCCGCCGGCTTTCATTTCATTTGCTATTTGTTCGGCCACAATGCCAGCATAAAATCCATCCCGACCTTCATCCCTTATTTTTTCTAATGTTGAAGCCAATTCTTTTTGAACCAACAAATCTCCTGCAATCCAAAGATCTTTCTGAAAAGCGGTTTTATTCAGATTATATTTGTTGAAATTTTGTTGTTCTTCATTTAAGTTTTTTGCTTCTCTTTCAGTAATCCTAAATCCATTTTTTGCCAAATCTATGGAAGGTTGGATAAGTTTTTTCCAGTCTTTTAATTTACTGTATTTCTTAAATATTTCAACCATTCCATCTACGGATCCGGGAACGCCAGCAGCGAGATGCCCATAGATACTTTTATGACTAATAGGGTTACCTATACTATCGAGATACATATCAGTAGTAGCTTTTGAAGGAGCTTTTTCTCTAAAGTCAAGGGTGTTTATTTCTCCACTTGAACCTCTGTAAACCATAAAACCTCCACCACCAATATTTCCTGCACCCGGATAACATACTGCAAGAGCAAACTGTACAGCAATTGCCGCATCTGCCGCATTCCCTCCCTGGTGTAATATGTTTATTCCGATTTCCGTAGCAACCGGATGGGCGGTAACGACCATAGCGCTGTCAGCTTCAATTGATTTTGTAATATTATATAAACTGGCATTATTGCTTGCTTGCTTGCACTGGATCAGTATAATTAATGTAAAAAAAAACGATATCTTAGATAATGTGTTCAAGAAACTGTTATTTTGCATTAATTTAATATTTAGAGGTTAAAGATAAAATATAATTTTTAATTCGCCGTTTTATCCCGATAATATTAAGTGGCCAACCTATTTAATTATTTACATATAAGGTATATAAATAATATATAATAAACTAGTATTTAATGAAAAAAATATTTTTAACTTCTATTTTGCTTTGTACATTTATTTTAGGATCCGAGGCTCAGAAATTTGTGAATGAATTTTTGAATATAGGTGTTGGAGCAAGGGCTCATGGTATGTTTGGTTCAGTTGTTGCAAATGTAAGTGACGGGACTTCTGCATACTGGAATACAGCAGGATTGACGGAAATCGAAAGCCCCCTTCAATTAAATGTGATGCATGCAAAGTGGTTTGGCGATGTTGCAAATTATGATTATATTTCAATAGCAAAAAAGCTTAATTCAAAAAACAAAACAGTAGTTGCTTTTTCATTTATAAGATTAGGTGTGGACAATATACCCAATACATTAAATCTGATTGGCCCTGATGGTACTGTAGATTATAATAGGGTAACCAATTTTTCAGCATCAGATTATGCCGGTATATTTTCATATGCAAGGACACTTGGAGCATCTGAAAAGTTATCTGTAGGTGGAAATATTAAAATCATTCATCGATCCATAGGTAGTTTTGGCAAATCATGGGGTTTTGGTACTGATTTAAGTCTAAAATATAAAGGAGACCATATTAATTGGGGAATATCTGCCAGAGATATAACCACAACTTTTAATGCATGGACATTCAGTTTGACTGAAGAAGAGAAAAGAGTTTTTCAAACCACGGGAAATGATATCCCTGTAAGTAGTTCTGAGGTTACTTTGCCAAGAGTCATCATTGGCGGAGCTTATCATGGTACACGGGGCAAAGTATCCTATCTTGCTGAATTAGATCTGACTATTTCATCAAATCGGACCAAAGCAGGTGTACTTTCGGGTAAAAATTTTAATGTTGATCCAAGTTTTGGTTTTGAACTTGGTTATTTAAATAAAGTGTTTTTAAGAGGAGGTCTTGGAAATATTCAGTCGGTTATTAACCCTGCCAAAACAAGCGAACGTGTGTTTGAAATCCAACCTAATGTAGGACTTGGACTCAAACTTGGAAGACTTAAAATTGATTATGCTTTGGCTAATATAGGCAGTGTAAGCGGAGTATTGGTATCCCACATTTTTTCTTTAAGCTTAGACTTTGTTCCTAATGAATTAAGGTCCAAAACACCGTAAGTTGATTAACCACATCATACATTATTTAAAAATTTGGGGGCTTGATATTCTGAAAATGTCCATTTAACTCCGCTCGTTTTCTCAATTTTTCAGCTTCAAGAACTATAGGAATAAGATTTTCGAGATGATTGATTAAAAATAATTGTCTATCCTTTTCTGCACTAATTGCCAATAATTTTAATTCTTGCTCTATATTTAAACCCAACTTGTGTGCCAACTGAAAAGATCTGAAAGTTGGAATTTCTTCGATTTTAATGTTATTTATTTTCATGATGCTGTACAATTCCTCAATAAGACTTCTCAGTTTAAGAGCATCAACTAAATCCATAGTATCGTCCCAAGGCATTCTTGATATTTGACCTCCCGGATATAATTTACCATGCATAATTTTATAAAATTCGACAATCTCAAACCATCCGATCCCTAGAGCTTTGATATCCATTTTTCCATCATCGTATTTTTTTACAATCTTTGTAATTTTTAGTTCTGTTCCATATACCAAATCCTTACCTTCAAAGTAAGGTGGAATGCCAAAAGTTGAATTATTATTGACACAATCATGAATGAGTTGTTTATACCTCGGTTCAAAAATATGCAGCCTGAGTTCTTCTCCGGGAAAAACGACCAATGATAAAGGAAATAGTGGAATATATATCATGTTAATAAGTCATGTTACAAGTAACAATTAAGTCGTACCGGCAACCAATTTACATATTTCTAATACAGTGTCAACGCCTTTTTGCATATCCTGTACCGATACCCATTCATGTTTTGAGTGTATGGCCTGTTCTCCTGCAAAAATATTAGGACATGGAAGTCCCATATGGGACAGAATGGCGCCGTCGGTTCCGCCCCTAATACTTCCAATTATCGGAACAATTCCCACATTCTGCATCGCTTTTATGGCTATTTCGCTTACATGCGGGAACTTATTTAATACCTCTTTCATGTTTCTGTATTGAGGTTTAACTTCAATTGAATAAGTAGAAAATGGATAGGACAGTAATACTTCCTTCGTGATACGTTCTATTAAGCCAGCATATTCATGAAGATTTGCCGTATTAAAATCCCGAAGTATAAAATCGAGGCTTGCTGATTCTAATCCGCCTAAAATTTTATTTGGATGAATAAATCCTTCTTTTTTATCAGTGGTTTCAGGAGATAAAGTCAATTTCGGTAATTTTGAGATAATTTCTCCAATTATTTTTATGGCATTTTCCATAGAACCTTTGGCATAACCCGGATGTGCACTTACCCCATTTATGTGCAGTTTTAAAGAATCAGCCGAAAAATTTTCATCTTCAAAACATCCTATATCTCCTGAATCCATAGTATATCCAAAGTCTGAATCCAGTAAGTCCAAATCAACTTTTGCGACACCCTTACCTATTTCTTCGTCAGTGGTCAGCAGTGCTTTAATATCTCCATGTTTTATTGATGGGTCATTTACCAACTGGTATATCGCATCCATTATTACGGCTACACCTGACTTATCATCACTTCCTAATAAGGTAAGACCGCTGGCAGTAATAATGTCATGACCAATTTTATTAATTAATTGCGGATATTGTTTGCTGGATATGACCTGGGTTTTGTCATCAGGTAATATGATATCTTGTCCCTGATAATTTGAATGAAGTATAGGTTTGACATTTGTACCACTGCAATCTGATGCTGTGTCCAAATGAGCACAAAAAAAGATTTTAGGTACAACTTGTTCTATGTTTGAAGGAATTGACGCATAGATATATCCTGCATCATTTGTCGTAAAAGTCACACCCATCTCTTTTAATTCATTGGCAATAAATGCTGTGAGATCCTTTTGTTTTGCTGATGACGGAAATGTTTGACTGGCGGGATCAGACTGGGTATCTATTTGTACATAACTTAAAAATCTGTCTGCAACTGTATATTTCATATTTATTCTATTATTTTAATATGGTTCAAATTTGATCTCCGGCTCAAAGATAGGACTATGTAGCCAATAATTGGAATCATTTGAATTGATGTTCAATAATCTTACAAAAGTGATATATTTGTCTGCAATATTCCAAATATGTTACAAAAAAAAATGCAATATCTGATTATCATTTTATGCATAGGATCGGGATGCAAATCATCTTTATCTGAGCATAAAAGCACAACAATAATGGTAACAGATACCTTCATTCAACATACAGAAACTGTAAAAAAAGACACCATAAAGAATACAGTGACTAAAGAATATTTGATGCATGCTAAGACTAAAGCAGCTCCAAAAATTTTTAAAAAAAATCCTGATCCTATAAAAAAGGATATAGACAAACATGGTGAAAGTGACATTAAAAAAAGCACTAAAAGTCCTGCGGAAGTATTGCCAGATATCAAAACAAGTTCAAATATTGTAAAAGAAGAAACGATCTCCAAAAACCCGCCACTGTTTAATCCTAAAAGTCCTGATCATAGTATATTTAATGCCATATTGCAGAAGTATGTTTCAATTTCGGGTAAAGTCAATTATAAGGGTTTAAAATTAGTTTCATCAATGATTGACAAATATTTATTTGAACTTGCTTCTATCGAAAATATTGAGTATCTGTCATATGAAGATCAATTGTCTTTTTGGATAAATGTTTATAATGCTGCAACACTACAACTCATTGTGAAACATTATCCTGTCAAAAGCATTAAGGATATCAATAAAGGTCAACCATGGGATATAAAATTTATCATGATAGAAAATAAAATAATATCACTTAATGACCTTGAAAACAACATACTCAGAAAAAAGTATAAGGATGCTCGCGTTCATTTTGTTTTAAATTGTGCTGCTAAATCTTGTCCACCATTGACTAATATAGCTTTTACTAAAGATAACTTGTACACAATGATGGAAGACAAAACAAGGGAATTTATCAATAGTTCTGAAAATATAATACTGAAAGACAGGATTCAGATTTCACCTATTTTTGAATGGTATAAATCTGATTTCGATAATGTTTTTATGTTTATTTCTACATATAGCAGCATTAAGCCTGAGAAAGGAACTTTGATCGGGTATGGAAATTATAATTGGTCGCTAAACGAATAAAAAATGGAAATTGTTTTTTTAGATGCATTTACGAATAACCCCGGAGACATCTCATTTGAGGCTCTTGAGGCTTTAGGTCATTTTAAAGCTTATCATAGAACAAGTTTGGATGAATTGCCTGCGAGAGTTCAAAATGCAGAAATTGTCATTGTCAATAAGTTTGTTATAAATGATGAAGCGCTTAAATATATGCCCAATGTTAAATACATAGTAGTTGCTGCAACTGGATTTAATAATATAGATATTAATGCTGTAAAGAACCAAAATATTCCTGTGAGCAATGTAGTAGGATATAGTACAAATTCGGTTACACAACATGTTTTTGCAGCTATTTTTACTATATTAAATAAGCTGTCATACTATGATTCAGAAGTTAAAAAAGGTCGTTGGTCACAGAGTCCCGACTTTTGTTTTTATGATCATTCTATAACAGAAGTGGCAGGATCGTGTCTTGGTGTTTATGGATACGGCGCCATTGGAAGTCGTGTATGTGAGGTAGCAAATATTTTGGGTATGCAGGTCATTGCTACAAATAGGAATACGTCCAAACCTCAAAAAGATTATATAACTTTTGTATCGGATAATGAATTATTTGCACAATCCGACATTTTATCTCTACATGCTCCTTTAAATGATGAAACCGCAGGAATAGTAAATAAAGATACTTTAAAAATGATGAAACAAAATGCTATCATAATCAATACCAGTAGAGGTGGATTAATCAAAGAAAATGATCTTTTTTACGCCTTGGATCATAATTTAATTGCCGGTGCAGCATTGGATGTAATGATAAGTGAACCGCCACATTATTCAAATCCACTGGTAAATCATCAAAAATGTTTGGTAACGCCACATATTGCCTGGGCAAGTACACATGCAAGGACAAAACTCTTAGAAGGCATAGCTTCAAACATCGTTTGCTTTCAGCAGGGCAAGATTCAAAACCCAATATATTAACACAACATTGCTGTTTATAATGAATGTGAGTGACCTCACCATTCGTTTTGGAAGGATAAATTGGACATAATAAATTTAATGGTGGATTTAATATAATACATTTGATTCATACTTAAAATAACATATTTATTAAATAGTAATATGGATGTAGTTGTCATTTGTATAGCCGCTTTTTCAGGATCATTGCTTACATTTTTTTCAGGATTTGGATTGGGAACAATACTGACGCCAGTTTTTATTTTATTCTTCCCTATAGAGATTGCTGTAACACTCACGGGTATTGTACATTTTTTGAATAATATTTTTAATTATTATTGACTTTCGAAAACATCAATTGGTTGATTGCGCTTAAATTCTCAAGCACAGCGATTATCTTTGCATGGATGGGATCAAGGCTGTTGTCGTTCGTTGCGCTTGACATCCTAGTGTATCAATATGAATTATTTGATCATGTGTTTACCATATCCATAATTAAAATTATGATGGCTATGTTAATGCTTATTTTTTTATTTATCGAAGTACATCCTAAATTAAGTAAGTTAACATTTTCAAATGATAAAATTTTTATGGGTGGTGCTGTAAGTGGTTTTTTTGGTGGGTTGGCAGGTTTTCAGGGGGCGCTCAGAAGTATGTTTTTATTAAAGTTCAACCTAACAAAAGAAGGATTTATTGCAACGGGTATTTTTATTGCTTGTATGATAGATATTACCCGGTTAAGCATTTATTTAACGTATTTTAAAGGTATCACGATAAACGATCACAAAACTTTACTTTTAGCTTCGGTCATTTCAGCATTTGCAGGTGCTTATCTTGGTAGTAAACTCATAAAGAAAGTTACTATAAAAACAGTTCAGATCATTGTCTCCTTTTTGTTGGCAATATTGGCACTTTTATTATTATTTGGAATTTTGTAATGCTATAAAAAAAAATTAAGTGAACTTCAATATTAATATTGAAATTAAGTTTAAAATATTTACCAAATCAATATTATATGTTCATAATATAAATTTATCTTTGCTTACATTATATTTTTTAATATTTAAAAATGATTATTTATGAGCCAAACCACACATTGGGATGATGACTATTTACCTTGTTCTGAATATCTGGGCATAGAAGTGGATGAAAATGGTATTCACCGTTTTAATGAAAAGGATAAATTCTATTTTTCCTTAATAGATCATGGAATAGTAGCCCTTCGTAGTGAAGGATATGCCACTGAATCCGGAAGAGAAAATGGCGTTGCCTCTGTTTTAAAAAATCTGAATATTAAGGAACAATATGTTACCAGAAAGCTTCCGGATGGAAGATGGGTGTTGTCACTAAAAGCAGGAAATAATCAGGAGATTGCCCGCTCATGTCCTGAAGATACTGAAGAAGAAGCTTTGTCATATCTACCGACTGAAAGAGCTAAATTTGCAGCTGAGTTTTTAAGATTGGCATCTATAGAAGCTGGTACTATTCCTCAGGATAATGTGGCTTTCGCTCCTGATAATGATGATGAATCTCAAAAAGTAAGCGATGACTATATGATTTGTAGAGAGTATGAAGAAAAAATTGCTTCTATTTCTTCAGACCATAAAGATTTTATTTCTTTTCAGCATGAAAAAACCGGAAAACATTATTTTGCCTGGATTGATGGTAATAAAATAATAATGAGAAGCGAAGGATATCCTACTACGGCGGCTCGGGATAATGGCATACAATCGGTCATTAAAAATAGGGATATTGAAGAAAGATTTAGTCTTGAAACCCATCATGGTGCTTACTTTTTTAGTTTTAAAAGCAGGCAATCATCAGGAAATAGCCAGAACTTGTCCATTTTCTACTGAGGCGGAGGCATTAGCATATCTTCCTAGCCAAAGATCAAAAGTTAATTCAGCAATAATAACTTCAACTGATCAAATTTCAGACGATTACTTAATATGCAGGGAATACCAGGAAAATGTTGATAAATCTAATATTGATAAAGATGGATTTATAAAATTTCAACATGATCATACGCACAAATATTACTTTTCATGGGTTACTCAGGATGGGGAAATAATATTGCGAAGCGAAGGATATCCTACGGCAAGCGCGAGGGATAAGGGTATGGAATCGGTAAAGAAAAACCGGGATATAAGGGAACGATTTAAAGTCGAAGAGCACCATGGCGCATATTTTTTAATTCTTAAAGCAGGAAATAATCAGGAAATAGGCAGATCTTGCCCAAAAGAATCTGAGGCTGCTCTTTGGGCACTTTTAGGACCTAAAGTTGAAGCTCCTATAGCTGCAATCGCAGCTGCGACTATTGTAACACCAATTGTTTCTGCTGTTGTGCCAAATGTTGTAGCCAAAGAAGAAAAAACTGTTGTTTCTGCACCTGCAGTTGCTGATAATTCAGGGTTTAATTGGTGGTGGCTACTGCCTTTATTGCTTTTAATTCCATTAATATTTTGGTACAAATCATGCGGGAATACTTCTTCAGTATCTGTTGTTGCACCTGTTCAGGATACAATGATACAAACAACGACAATCGCTGATACAGCGGTCGCTAAAACTCCTCCTGCAATACCAAGTTGCGATTTGAACTGGATCTTATTTGATTTTAATAAATATGTTATCAACAGTAGCGCCAACACGGAATTGCTTGAAATGGCTGGAATTTTAAAAGAGAATCCAACATACAAAGGAATTTTAAAAGCATTTACCGATGCAAGAGGTTCTGATGAGTATAATCAAAGATTATCTGAAAATAGGGCAAATGCTGCTAAAGATATACTGATAGGTGCTGGTATTGATGTAAATAGACTTTCCATAACGGCATCCAGCGAGACCGACCCAATTGCAATAAATACCGATGATGATTCAGGAAGACATTTTAATAGAAGAGTGGAACTTTATATTCAGGATGAAAATGGTAAAGATATTTGTAAATCGATTGCACCGGAAGTTCCTGCAGATCTCAAGATTAAATGATATTAATTTAACGTGAGTTCGGCGAATAAAACAATCATTTATAAGGCTTTATGTTAAAGTCAGTGTTAGATTTTTACCATAAAACCCTGACAGGGTTACAAATGCAAATACACATAATTTTGGCGGGATTTTTGCTATATTATGCAAAAATCATGACAAAATCACATCGAACTCACGTTAATTTAATTTTGGCAAAACTAAATTTCCATTCAGAATAACTAACTTGTTAAGATAAATATTTTTTATATGGTTTAACGCATCAACTAGTTTCCTAATTAGTTGATGTTTTTTTTTTATATGGCTGAAGAACAATATATCATTTTGTTTATTTAGAGAAACCTGGCTTAAAAGAAAGAGATTTTAATGATATTATTAATTTCTACCATCTGAATTCATTTAAAAATGATAGTTTTGACCTTAGTTTAAACACAATGTACCTTTATGAAACACTTAGTAGCTCCATCTGTGCTTTCTGCTGATTTTGGCAATCTGCAATCTGACCTTAAAATGATTAATGAATCTGGTGCAGATTGGCTGCATGTGGATGTAATGGATGGTAACTTTGTGCCTAATATTTCTTTTGGACCGGATATTATTAAAGTAATAAAACACCATTGCAGTAAACCACTTGATGTCCATTTGATGATTGAAGGCCCTGAAAGATATATTGAAACATTCAGACAAGCGGGAGCTGACAATATTAGCGTCCATTTTGAAGCTTGCCCACACTTGCATAGAACCATTCAACAAATCAAAGCAACAGGGGCAAAAGCAGGAGTAGCCTTAAACCCGCATACACCAGTGACACTACTTGAGGACATAATTGAAGATCTGGATATTGTAATTCTGATGAGTGTCAATCCTGGTTTCGGTGGACAGAAATTCATATACCAAACCTTACATAAGATCAAAAGTCTGAAAGATATGATAATTACAAGAAATACAAATACATTAATTGAGGTTGATGGTGGTGTTGGGCTTCAAAATGCTGAAGCAATTTTGCAGGCAGGTGCAGACATTTTAGTGGCTGGGAATAGTGTATTTAAAACAGAAAACCCGACTCTAGCCATCTATTCGCTTAAAAATTTAGGTATCAAAGGACTATTTGTCTAGGTTCTTCATCAAAGACTATACTAAGTTTTTTAAATCTATCGTTTCGTTGTTATATTTTTTAGTTTATGACATTAAGATTGTTCTTTTTATTTCTTTGGACTGCTTTAATATATGACTTAAACGGGCAGGTTGTTTTTGGTGTAATTAGAGATATTGACAATAATTCAGGTATTGATTTTGTAACTGTATATGTTGAAGGATCAGCTGGAGCCGTTGAATCAGATCTCAATGGTCAATATAGAATCGAAGTGATTGAGAATCAAAAAGCTATTTTAAAATTTTCCAGATTGGGTTATTCAGATTTATCCGTTCAGGTAGAAGGTATGAAAAAGGGTCATAAAAGAAATATAAATGTAAAAATGATTCCTAAATCTTCAGATCTCGAAATTGTGGTGCGTGCTGCAAAAATTGAAGATGTAGGTATGGTTAGAGAAGAAGTTACAGAACTTAAATTACTACCTACTGCTTCAGGTAATTTTGAAAGCATTCTTCCTCATATTGCACTAGGTGTCAGTTCCGGCTCAGGTGGCGAACTTACTTCACAATACAATGTCAGAGGAGGAAATTATGACGAAAATTTGATTTATGTCAATGATTTTGAAATTTTCAGACCACAACTTATCAGAAGTGGACAACAAGAAGGGCTTAGTTTTCCCAATATAGACATGATCAGAGACCTTGAGTTTTCTTCAGGGGGATTTGAAAGCAAATATGGGGATAAATTGTCCTCTGTACTGGATATACGCTATAAAAGACCTGAAGAAATGCGGGCCAGTGTAGTAGGGAGTCTTCTTGGTGCTTCGACACACATCGAAGGAAGTAAGAGATTAGGGCCAAATGCATATAATAAGTTTCGATATCTGCTTGGCGCAAGATTCAAATCTAATGCTTATCTTCTGGGAAGTTCTGACATAAAGGGTGAATATGTACCAACTTTTTTAGATGTTCAGGCATTCTTAAGTTATGAGATTTCAAAAGTATTTCAAGTCGGATTTATATCTAATTACAATGCAAGTAATTACAATTTTAAACCATCTTCAGGTAAAAGTAAAAAAGGAACTATTGATTTTCAATTGGAATTAAATACACTTTTTGAAGGACAGGAAAGAGACAATTTTACGTATGGAATGACAGGGCTTTCTTTCACCTACGTCCCTGATCGAAAAAAAAATCCAATGTATATGAAATTGTTGGCTTCTTCATACAGAGCTATTGAGGAAGAAAAATTTGACATCCTTGGATATTATAGACTTTCTCAAATAGAAACCGCATTAGGTGAAAATACAGGACAAGAAATTGCTGTACTAGGAACAGGAACCCAACATATCAACGCAAGAAACTACCTTTTTAATACTATTTCAAATGTAGAATACAAGGGTGGAATAGAATGGCAACTGGAAAAAACAGAAAGTGGTCAGGAGAGAAATCACTTTATTCAGTGGGGTGCAAAATTTCAGACTGAACAGTTTGATGATATATTGAACGAATGGGAAAGAATAGATTCGGCTGGATATTCTCTACCTTATACAGGTTCAGAAATACCGCTTTCAAAAGTATTGAAGTCCAATAATCTAATTCAGAATAATAGAATGCAGGGATTTGTGCAAGATGCATTTACCATAAAAAGTAAATTGAATGAAGTCAAAATATCATTTGGGACGAGGCTTTCTTACAGATCTTTGAGTGGAGAATTTTTTGCCAGTCCCCGGGTTCAGATTTTATATAAGCCATTGGCATGGGACAAAGATATATCCTTTAAATTGTCAGGTGGTATATACAATCAGTTGCCATTGTACAGAGAAATGAGGAGACCCGATGGAAGTGTAAACACAAAGTTACAATCTCAAAAATCTTTACACCTTGTTGCCGGGCTGTCTTATGATTTTACCTGGGAAAAAATTAGCAACAGGCCATTTAGAATCATATCTGAGATTTATTATAAAAAACTATCAGATATGGTATCTTACGAGCTTGATAATGTCAGAATAAGATATGCCGGTGAAAATAATTCTACAGGATATATTATGGGATGGGATTTTAGAATTAACGGTGAGTTTGTCCCGGGTGCTGAGTCATGGATTAATCTGTCATTTCTTACTGCACGGGAAAGTATTAATGGAGTAGACCATAAAAGGTATCAGGTGATTGATTCTGCGCGTGTTCCGGTTACTGTCAGTACGGTACCTAGACCTACAGATCAATTAATGACATTAAATATGTTTTTCCAGGATTATTTACCAAAAAATGAAAACGTAAAAGTTAATATTAACCTTTCTGTCGGTACTGGTCTGCCATATGGGCCGAGACTTAATAATGTAGAATTTAGAAATTTTTTCCGATTAAAGCCATACCATAGAGTGGATATCGGTTTTTCTTTTCAACTTTGGAAAAAAGAGTGGGTTAATCGGAAACCAAACCACCCTTTGCGATTTGCACAAAACAGTTGGATCAGCGTAGAGGCTTTCAATCTTCTTCAAATATCAAATCAGGCCTCAGTTAACTGGATTAAAACCCTTGCGAACCAGGAATACGCTTTGCCAAATAATCTGACAGGTAGAAGAATCAATGTAAGATGGAGGGTAGATTTTTAAATTAACGTGAGTTCGATGCAAAATTTAGAGAATATCTATTATTTATAATTTAATTTGATAGTATTATGAAGTAATATAACCCTGAAAGGGTTATATATTAGTTACCACGGGTGAAAACCCGTGGTAAAAAGAGTCAAGAACACATGTTTTGGCGAGATTTTTGCTTAAAAAATGCAAAAATCATGACAAAATAATACTAACTATTCATCGAACTCACATTAAATTATTATCTCCCATTCCAAAATAAACAAATTAATAAAAATTGAATGTCTCAGCATCGAACATTCCCATATCACTGATTTTTATTTTTGGGATAACCAACAATGCCATAAAGGAAAGCGTCATAAATGGGGCATGTAAAGAACACCCATTGACTTTTACAAAATTTGTTAACTCCTGATAAGTTTTTCCTACTTCTTCACAACTTTTGTCGCTCATCAGTCCGGCTATCGGGAGTGGTAAGTTTTTCGATTCTTTTTTTGTAACTGCAGACAATCCTCCTTTGCTCTTTATAAGCAGATTTATGGCATTTATCATGAGTTCATCCTCATCGCCAATACATATAATATTATGTGAATCATGCGCAACAGTAGATGCTATGGCACAATTAAGTAAGCCAAAATTTTTTATAAAACCAATGGATGGCTGAGCTTCAAAATATCTGTTGATTACACAAATCTTTAAAATATCTTTTTTCGGATTTGTTTGTACCATACCATTAACAACAGGTAAAGAAACAAAGTCCTTTTCTGTTACTAAAGAACCATCTATCGCTACAATAACAGGAAAAGCTTGACGATCATTTGCATATAATTGCAAAGATTCCACTGTTATTTCATTTATATTGAATGTATTAATTGGATTTGATATGTCTTGTTTTACTTCAATACCATTTACATCGACGCCATTAATTATGGTTTGTAAGGTGTCAAAATCTGAGAGGTTATTGACAATAATAAAATCTGCGGGGTCACCTGTTTTTAGTTTTCCAACAGGAATTTTATAATGATCAACAGGATTAATGCAGGCAATCTTTAATACATCAAATAAGTCATAACCATATGCCAGCGCTCTTTTTACCAATAAGCTGATATGGCCAATAAGTAAATCATCAGGATGTTTATCATCACTGCAAAACATTACCATTTCAGGATGAGATGCAATAATCGGATGTAAAGACTCAAAATTTTTGGCGGCAGATCCCTCCCTAATGATAATCTTCATACCAAATGATAGTTTATCTTTTGCTTCATCCAGTGTGGTGCATTCATGATCTGTTGATATACCATGACTTATGTACTTTTGTGCCAATTGACCTCTTAATCCCGGGGCGTGTCCATCGATCGGCTTATTATACTTTATTGCAGAGGCGATTTTAGTAAGTACTTCATTATCGCTATTAAGGACTCCGGGGTAATTCATCATTTCTGATAAGTAATAGATATCGTCAGAGGCCAATAAATTGTCAACGGCCATGCTATCTAAACAGGCACCGGCATGCTCAAAATTGGTGGCAGGAACACACGAAGGCGCACCAAAAAAAACTTTAATAGGTGCGTCTCTCGCATTCTCTATCATAAACTGTACACCTTCCAAGCCACAAACATTTGCAATCTCATGAGGGTCAGAAATAGTTGCAATTGTACCATGCTTTACAGCCATTTCAGCAAATGTGACCGGTGTTAACATCGAACTTTCAATATGGATGTGCGCATCAATAAAACCAGGTAAAATATATTGATCAGGTACATTTTCTGATGGCAATATGGATACTATAATGCCATTAGAGACAGTTACTGTTCCTTTGAAAAAAAGTCGGGATTCAATATTCACAATAATGCCTGAATATGTTTTGATGTCTTTCATTTATTAATTTGATAGTATACAATAAAAATTTGTCAACAAATAAAAATATTTGTCAATTCCGTTGCTGAAAAACCATTTTTTATACTTTTTAAATGATAACACAATCAATGATCAAGACCCCCTTGATGTACATGTCCATGATCTAATTCTGATTCTGTAGCTGGCCTTACTTCAATTATTTCACCTTTAAAGTGGAGAACCCGCCCGGACATCGGGTGGTTAAAATCAACAACAACAGAAGCTTCTTTAACCTCTTCTACCACGCCATGGTAAACTCTGCCATTATGATCATTCATATTAAGCGGACTACCTGGCACCAATTTGGAAAGATCTACATTACCCGATTCATCTTCAAAACTCCGCATTGGGATCTCAACTACCGATTCTTCTTCATAAAGCCCATATGCGTCTTCAGGTTCTAACGTGAATTCGAATTTTTCTTTGGCAATTTTGTTTTCCAAAAACTCTTCAAATGATGGAAGCATCATTCCAATTCCAAAAATAAATGTAATTGGCTCTCCACTATACGTTTCTTCAAGAATTTCACCATCTGATGTGTCCTCAGTCAAAATGTAATGTATGGAAACAACCTGATTTTTTTGAATTTTCATCTCCTTTTATTTTTGTTCATGAATTATATCGTAAAAATATAATTTATTTTCAAATCGACGTGAACTGTTTTATTTTATTTATTTAACGCATAAATCATTGTAAACCAACAATTCTTTATTTCTCTGATTTGGCTATATTGCAGCCTTAAAATCATTTTTTTGTATCAGGAAATAATATATCAATATAAAAAAAAATTAGGGGATGTGGTTTTTGCATACCAATATTTCCTTGCTTTTAGATTTATAGTAAGTCTACTTATAGGAGTGGTCATGGTCAAAAGCGCCCTTTCTATCAAAGACTTAGGTTATTACGAACTGATATTATTTATTGTAACCTCTTTGAGTTTTTTTTGGTCAGCAGGAATAAAAAATGCGGTCATTTCATTTTATCCCGGTACACCTGAATCTGAGAAGACGATATTGTTAACTACAGTTTTTTGGATATTATTCTTAATTAGTAGCTTCTTTGGTTTGGGGTTGTTGTTCTTTTCGGAAGGAATAATTCATGTCTTTACCAAATATAATGATATACCTTACTTAAACCTTTCTGCTTTTTATCTTATCCTATCAGTTCCATTGGTAATGATTGAAAACATATTCTTTTTGCGTCAACAAGCTTTAAAAATAATTCATTACACACATTGGAGCCAATGTATACTGTTGATTTCTGTAATATTGGTAGCATATCAGTGGCCTGATTTATATGCTTTTTTACTTGTTTTAGTTTGTTGGTCTATTTGCAGATTGATATATTTATGTATATTTGTTTTGGGGAAAGACATTTTTATTATTGATAAAAAATTGGGTTATGGTTTTATATTATTTTCATTACCCTTAATATTTAATGTCTTGTTAGGCAGTCTAATGGACATGATAGACGGACTTTTTGTAACCCATTACTTTACGGAAAATTTTTTTCCTGTTTTTCGGTATGGTGCCAGAGAAATGCCTTTTTCAACATTGCTTTTTAGTTCATTATCAATTGCAATGATTCCGGTTTTGATCAAACAAGGTTTATATACCGAAGAAATAAAAATCAGAATCACAAAACTGATGCATTGGGTATTTCCCTTTGCAATTTTTTTAATGCTTTCAAGTCAGTTTATTTTTCCCATAATATATTCACATGAATTTAAAGAGTCTGCATATATTTTTAATGTTTATTTATTAATTTTAACAAGTAGGGTTTTGTTGCCACAGACCTATAATCTGGCCTTACATCAACATGGTATTATTATATTGACAGGCATTGCCGAAATTCTGATTAACATTATACTTAGTTATTGGTGGGTACATATTTGGGGTGTATATGGTTTGGCTATGGCCACTGTAGTTGCATATTTTATACAAAAGTTGGTACTTATTATTTATAATAAAATAGTAAACAATGTTTCGATTCATCAATACCTGGATGTAAAGCTGTACTTTTTATATACTTTTCTTTTGGTTGCTTCTTTTATTTTTTCTAATTACTTATGGTTATGACAGTTCGTGATGCATACCAAATACTGTCTGAAAAACTTGAAACAATCTATGGTTCAAGAGAAGGATCGACGATTGCAAGGTATCTGATAGAAGACCTTTTTGACCAATCCTTTTGGTCCGAGGACCTTTTGAAACCTGATCAGGTCATGCTCCTCAACGATGCCCTTCCAAGGTTGATGAACTTCGAGCCGTGGCAATATCTGGGAGGCATGGCGGATTTTTATGGTTTAAAATTTAAAGTAAATCCTTCAGTTCTGATTCCTCGTCCGGAGACGGAAGAATTGGTTCATCTGGCCTTAAAGACAATGGAAACAAAAAAAAAGACATCTATACTTGACATTGGAACCGGATCAGGTATCATTCCCATTACCATCAGTAAAAAGAACAGTGATGTTAAAGCTTTTGGTTTGGATTTAAGTGTGGAAGCCTTGCAAGTTGCCATATCTAACAGTAAATTACATGGCGTAAAAGTGGACTTCATGCAGCTTGATTTTTTGAATAAAGATACTTGGGCTACTTTACCATCCGTAGAAGTCATCATCTCCAATCCACCTTATATTTCTAAAGACGAAAAACCCTACATGGATAAAAATGTCCTCGACTACGAACCTCATATCGCGCTATTTGTGACATCTGATGAAATGGAATTTTACAACGCAATTGCAGAATTTACCGTAAAAAATCAATCAAAAGGCACCATAGTTCTTGTTGAAATTCATGAAAATTATGGACAAAAAGTTATGAACGTTTTTAAATCTTTCGGATTAACCAATATTTGTATTTTACAGGATTTACAAGGGAAAGATAGAATGGTTTCTGCAGAATATTAAATATTTAATAATCCCAATAAATCAAATAAAATCATCTTGACTATGATTAATTTTTATAAAAAGAAATTATTTAAATTGAATATAATCTCATTTTAGTTGGTTTAATCTACATAAGTCGTCATTTTATCTATAAAAATAAAATTTTCATAATCTAATTTTGATTTTTGATGTTATTACTCATTAAAACGAATTTTGTTTGTTGGATTATAATTTAATGTTTTTTTTATCTTTTAAACTTAGATTATTGTTTACCTTCAAATCAGTTAATTTTTTTCTATTTTAACAGTGCTGTAAAAGCCTGCTTTTATTAACAAATGAAATATAGACATAGTGCGAATAGTCATTTTATTTTTTTAAACTTCTTATGTTTTTTCGGTTTTTCTCAAACATCTTACACACTAAATGGGTATGTAAAAGATATAAATTCCGGAGAAACATTAATTGGTGCAAACATTACTGTTGTGAATAACACCAGTCAGGGTACTGCAACAAATACCTATGGATTCTATTCACTTTCATTGCCAGAAGGTTTATACAAAATATCTTATTCTTATTTAGGATATGAAGATCAGATTTTTGACGTTGAATTGAATAAGAATATAAATTTTAATGTTGAAATGAATGAAGGAATTTTAATAGATGAAGTAATTATCTCCGGAGAAAAAGAAGAAAAAAGAAAAAATGTCGAAGGAACCCAAATGGGCACTATAGAAATACCTGTTGAAAACATAAAAAAATTACCCGCCATTTTTGGTGAAGTTGATATACTTAAAACAATTCAATTACTTCCCGGAGTAAGGTCTTCAGGTGAAGGAACATCTGGATTTTACGTGCGCGGTGGTGGGCCTGATCAAAACCTTGTATTGCTTGATGAAGCTGTTGTTTATAACTCCGGTCACCTGTTAGGATTCTTTTCTGTTTTTAATTCAGACGCGATAAAAAACACTACTTTAATCAAAGGAGGAATGCCTGCAAATTTTGGCGGAAGATTATCTTCAGTGCTTGATATTCAGATGAAGGAAGGAAATACAAAATCATATTCAGTAGAAGGTGGCGTAGGGCTTATTTCTTCCAGATTGACTGTACAAGGGCCTATAGTCAAAAACAAAAGCTCTTTTATCGTTTCAGGACGTCGCACCTATATTTTGGATCTGGCTCAACCAGCGTTAAAAGGAAGTAATTTTGAAGGAACAAATTATTATTTTTATGACTTGAACACTAAGATAAATTATACCTTTTCTGATCGAAACAGGTTGTTTTTTAGTGGCTATTTTGGCAATGATGTATTGAAATTTCGCCAACCAGGCAGAGATTTTAAATTTGATTTGCCCTATGGAAATAAAACTGCCACTTTAAGGTGGAATCATCTTTTAGTGAAAAATGTTTATGAATGTTTCTGCCATTTATAATGATTATAAGTTTCAATTTAATGGTGGTCAGGCTGATTTTGTATTTAAGGTATTTTCTGGCGTAAAGGACTGGAATCTGAAAATTGATTTTGAAAACTATACGAATACAAAACATACATTAAAATACGGAATTAATTACACATATCATACTTTGACACCAAATACAGCCAGCGCCTCAAACGGAGAGGTAGATTTTAATACTACTTTCAGACCTAAATACGCCAATGAAACAGCGGTTTATTTTCTTGATGATATGAAATTTAATGAAAAATGGTCATTGAATTCAGGGTTGAGGCTGAGCTTATTTCAGCAAGTGGGGCCTTATACCTCCAAAATTACCGGAGAGGAATTTGGTACATTTAGAAATGCCAAGACATACACAGGTATCGAACCCAGATTGAATATTAATTATAAAGCATCTCATAATTTCAGTATCAAATCCGGTATCTCAGTTACTACACAATATTTACACCTTGTAAGCAATTCATCAAGTACCTTGCCCGCCGATGTTTGGGTTCCAAGTACAGAAGTAGTTAAACCTCAAAGAGGTATACAATATGCGCTTGGTTTTTTTAAAAATCTTAAGGAAGATACATATGAGACGTCTGTAGAATTGTATTATAAAAACTTAAAAAATCAGATTGATTACGCTGATAATTATGTAAATGATATTTCCAAAGAGGTTGAAGATGCATTTGTTTTTGGCAAGGGTAGGGCATACGGAGCCGAGTTTTTCTTAAAGAAGGCTAAAGGCAAGTTAAATGGCTGGATCGGTTATACATTGTCACGAACTGAACGATCATTTCCAGAAATTGAAAAAGGGCGTTGGTATCCGACTGTATATAACAGAACGCATGATTTATCAATTGTTGTAAATTATAAACCTCGAAAAAAATGGGATTTTGGAGCCATTTTTGTGTATGGTTCAGGTCGATTATTTACACCGGTCAGAGGTTTCTTTTTTGTCGAACAAAGTGTCAATTTGTTTTATGGACCAAGGAACAGCGCGAGTTTGGATGCTTACCATCGATTGGATTTATCAGCCACATATACACCTCATCCTAATTCGACAAAAAAATATTCAGGAAGTTGGACATTTTCTGTGTATAATGTATACAATCGCAAAAATCCATTTTTTGTAAATTTTGATACTAAAACAGATTTTCAAACAGGCACCAATACCATCACCGGATCAAAAATCACGATTTTCCCAATTATACCCAGCATTACATACAATTTTAAATGGAACCAAAAATGAAACAAATTAAAAGTGTTTTTTTCCCAATCGTTGCGACTTTATTTTTTTCCCTTTTTCTTTTTTCCTGTGAGGAAGTTTATATTCCCTCGACTTCTGAATCTCAACAGGAAATTGTGGTCGAGGTTATATTGAAGTAGGCCCAAAAGTAATCCAACGTTTGTGATTTTAACTAAAAGTATTCCATTTATTTCTACGATAGAAAAAGATAAGTTTACAGAACTTTTTGTAAAAAATGCAATTGTGACGGTAAATGATGGCGAAAAAGATGTAAACTTGAATGAACTTTGTTTAAAGGATGTTCCCGAGGAATTTAAAAAACAAGTGTATGAAATTCTGGGATTAAATGTGGATAGTTCTGCTGTTGATATTTGTGTATATGCTGATCTGTTAGGACAAATCAAAAAAGAATATGGGAGGACATATACACTTGAGGTAAATGTTGATGGTAAAAAACTTACTGCTTCAACAACAGTACCTGAATATGTACCACTATTTGGTTTCAGATGGGACGATCCACCGGGGAATCCAAGTGACAGCCTAGCCAGATTGTTTGTCAGAATCAATGATCCTGCTAATACCGATAATTACTACCGCTATTTCACTTCAGAAGGCAAATCTGCCTTAATTCCGCCTTTTAATTCGGTGATAGATGATGCGATTTTTGATGGTAAAGAGTTTGAATTTCCAATGCAAAAAGCTGAGCGCAGAGGTGGTGATTTCGATCCTGAAACATTCGGTTTGTTTACAAGAGGAGACAGTGTTACAGTCAAGTGGGTAACATTGGACAAAGCGCATTATACTTTTTGGCAGACAAGAGATTTTAGTGCAAATAGTGGTGGTCCATTTTCCTCCTATACACGTATCGCTACAAATATTGAAGGCGGCCTTGGCATATGGGGCGGATACGCAGTGGATAGCTATAAACTTTTTGCACCACCTAAGTGATTGTGATCTTTTTAAAAGAAGTAATCTAAGAAATCATTGCAAATTTAATACGAAAACATCATTTTTGAAACCAAGTTAATTTTGGTTATTGGTCATAAATGAGCTATAAAATATTGATTGCTTTATAGAACTACATCTCTAAATTAACTGCAATATCATCCATTTTGTTAAATAACAAAAATGAAATTTATCATAAAAATTAAATAAATTGAATATAATGTATTGATTTTGTTTTAAATACAAAATATTAAATTATATATTATAAATAATTTATTAAATGTTTTTCTGTCAAAAGTATAATCATTACCTTTGGGGTTTAAAGAGACATGAGAAATCTCTTTAACCCAGATTCCGAGTTGGACTTTGTAATGAGAGAATATCGGACAAAATAGTTGTGATGCACGGAGTTTTTCACCCGGAAATGTAGCCTTTGCTACATTGAGGACGGAAAAATGAGTACAGAAACAAATATAAAGTCAGATATTGTCGGAATAAATTTCTAATTCGGATTCTGGGTTTTAAATATTGTAGAACCTAAAATTAACCTGAAGAATGAGAAATTTATTCCCCCTATTGATTTTGAAGAAAATCAATGTAAACATCTTCTTGACCCTAATATTTTCTTTTAATATACTGCTTTTACCTGCACAAACTGGTGGACTGTGGAATGATGTAGATGAGACATTAATTCCGACCAATGGAATACGTCAAATTATACCAACAGCCTATAGAACATTAAAATTACAGGTGGATGCCATAAAAACACTATTGGCTACTGCGCCAAGTGAAGAAGATTTTGGAACTAAGACAGGTTCACCCATTTTAGAATTGCCAATGCCGGACGGCAGTATGCAGAAATTTTTGTTTGCATACTCTCCAATTATGCATAAAAGCCTGGCGGATGTTTATCCTGATATTAAAACTTATATAGGTCAGGGAATGGATGACCCAGCTTCAACAATTAGGTTTGATATTACACCCAAAGGATTTCACGCAATGATTTTTTCATCGCAAGGAACAGTTTTTATTGATCCCTATCAAAATAATTCAATAGAATATTATATATCATATTATAAAAATGATTTTATCAAAAATGAAACTGATAGAATCACTTGCAGTTTTAACGGTGGAGGCAACTTCAGGCCAAATACAAATGAAGGACTCAGAGTGGGTGATTGTGGTATAAGACATGAATACAGACTTGCAGTCTCCGCTACAGGCGAATACACAACGTTTCACGGTGGGACAGTAGCCTTGGCACAAGCAGCTATAGTGACCACTATGAATAGGGTGAATGTGTTTTTGGAAAGATTTGCAGTCAGAATGATTATTATTGCAAATAATAATTTAATCGTATATACTAATGCAGGAACCGACCCATTTTCTAATGGAAACCCTAATGCTATGATTAATGAAAATCAAATAAATACAGATGCAGTAATTGGTAATGCAAATTACGACATTGGTCACGTTTTTGGTACCAATTCCGGAGGATTAGCTGGCCTTGGTGTAGTCTGTGCAGGTGGGAATAAAGCAAGGGGAGTGACTGGAAGCGCGGCTCCGGTGGGTGACCCTTTTGACATTGATTATGTAGCACATGAAATTGGACATCAGTTTAATGGTAACCATACACAATATAATGATGCTTGCAATAGAAATAATGGTACTGCTGTCGAACCGGGCAGTGCTTCCACTATTATGGGATATGCCGGTGTTTGCGTTCCATCAGTACAGAATAACAGCGATGCTTATTTTAGTACAGCGAGTTTATTTGAGATGCGGCCTTTTGTCGTTGGAAATACCTGCGATGCCGAAGTAACTGTGACCAATTCTTCACCATCAGTAAGTGCGGTTAGTAATTACTCGATTCCTATATCCACACCTTTTTTATTAACAGCAAGTGCTACCGATGCCAACGGCACCCTCACATATTGCTGGGAACAAACAAATACTTGGGTTTCACCAACTCAGACAATGCCTCCTGCATCGACAAATATTTCAGGTCCTGTATTTAGATCATTAAATCTGTATCATCTCCAACAAGATATTTTCCAAATCTTACCGACGTATTAAATAATATAACGCCTACCTGGGAAGTTTTGCCCTCGATCGGAAGGACAATGAATTTCGGAGTGACTAATGAGGATAATGTGGCCACTGCAGGATGTACGGGTGAGGCTTCCAATGTGGTGACTACTGTAGCTGCAGCAGGGCCGTTTTTGGTTACTTCACCTAACACAGCTGTAACCTTAATGGGTAATTCCATGCAGACCATTACATGGAATGTGGCTGGAACTACTGCAGCCCCTGTGAACTGTGCAAATGTTGACATCTTGTTGACCACAAATGGCGGAATGACTTTTACTACTTTGTTAGCAGCAACGCCTAATGATGGTAGCCAAAGTGCGACCATTCCAAATATTGCTACGACAACAGCAAGAATTTGGATTAGATGTTCAGATAATATCTTTTATGATGTGTCAAATGTCAATTTTTCTATTGTCCCAACTCCATGTACTGAACTCTACTTCTCAGAATACGTAGAAGGAACTAGCAATAATAAAGTTATTGAGATATACAACCCTACAAATGCGACAGTTACATTAACAGGTAACTACCAAATTAAGATATATTTTAATGGAAGTGCTTCTGCAGGATCAACCATAAATTTAACCGGCACCATAGCTCCTTGTGGTGTCTTTGTTATTTCTAATAATCTTGCTGCACCTGGTATATTAGCAATTGCCAATCAAACTTCGTCTTCTTTAAATTTTAATGGTGACGATGCCGTAGAATTATTCAGGAATGCTACTTCCACTACATTGGATGTAATTGGCCAAATCGGTTTTGATCCCGGTACTGAATGGGGCTCAGGATTAACATCAACTATGGACAATACTTTGCAAAGAAAAACATCCATAGGGACAGGAGACAATAATGGCACAGATGCTTTTGTTCCGGCCACCGAATGGGACGGCTTTGCTACTGATGACTTCACCGGTTTAGGTGCTTATGTGTCAGTGGCATGTGCACAGCCCCCGGCAATAGTCTGTCCTACCGCCCCGGCACTCTTAAATGAAGCTGGCGCTGTATGCAGTGGTGGCGGTACATCCACTTTTACTACCTGGCAGTCCAACCGCGTGGCTGCTGTAGCCGGCGCGGGTGGTACCGGAGTTATGAATACGATAGAATACTCCACCTCTGTTCCTTCAAGCACCAATCCTGCCACAGGAGCCACCAACATCACAGGTACGATTCCTGCGGGTTGTGCTGCTGTTACTCAGGCAGTAACCGCGTATATGCGATGTGATAATGGTACACCCAATAACTTAGCGGATGATATCTGGACAGCTATCGGAACGTACACCCTGACGGTGTATCCGGCGGTACGGACTCCAAATATTTTTACTGGTGGTTGTTCTGTTATAGTTACAGGTATTTTTTCGTGTGATGTAGTCACATTACGGGCGATACAGCAGCCGGTGTCATAACGAACAACGGAACTAATGCAGCCACCTTTACGGTAAATGCGGGTCAACCTGTTGGACCGATCAATTATAGTATTACCAGGTGTTACGAATAGCACTTGTGTTCAACTTACCGGAGGAACCAGTACGCCGGCTTGTACGCGGCTGGATGTACGCCACCAAGTTGTTTAATCTACCGGTGGCGGCTCCGTCCGCTCAGGCGGTTCAGTTCAAGGTGTGCCCTGCAGGATTTTCAGCATAACGGAGCACAGGCGCAACACTGCAACGTCTAGGGCACAGCAGACCCACAACTGGAGCATGGCTGCAGGCTGTTACAGTAAATGCCCTATTGCTTAATCACCGTAGCAGCTCCGTCCGCACTGGCGGTTCAGGAACGGCCCTGATTATAGTACAACTGAGCAAGGCGTTACGGGCATGCGAATGGCTGCAGGAACCCAGGCAGTTGCAATGCGAAAATCATTTGCAATAAATCGTTTACGCTGCCAAGTTGTTTGAATCACTGGCGGCGGCTCCGTCTGCGCAGGCAGTTCAACACAATGGTGTGCCCCTGCAGGATTATCAAGCCAACTGGAGCACAGGCAACATCACAACGTATTGTATTAAGCACAGCAGGAACCTTACAGTAACTTGCATGATGCGAATGGCTGCACAATCAGCTTGTAATAAATCGCTTATTATTAATGCCCCCGAAGTTGTTCATATCAGGCGACCTCAATCTGCTCCGAGTTCAGCACAATGGTGGCCTCCTCGGATTATCGGCATACAACTGGGCACAGGCAACATCACTATGTATTACGAAAAAGGACGGCAGGAACCTGACAGTAACTTTGTAACAGATGCAAAATGGATTGTACAAGCAGTTGCAATAAATTACTACCGTAAAATCCATTACCTTTATTATTTTGCAACAGGAGGTGGAGCAAGATGCAGTACAGACAATGGCTTGACGTAGGCTTGGTGGCGCACAAATCGAGTAAATTATCAATTGCAATTAAATGGTGCAAATACTGGGCACCAGTTCCGGGCACCGTAGTGGAGATGGCTTTCCCGGTACAATCGCTGGCGGAAACTTATACCGTAATAGCTACAACCGTAGCCACGGGATGTTCAACTCCTATGACCGTGGCAATGTCATCATTACCATATTTAATTAGCCATGTTCCATGACAGACCCATGTGTCTGCCTCAATAATGCGACCACAAATACAAATGGACAATTTGGTGAAGCCATAGTCGTTAATGCACCTGCAGGACAGGTTTGGAGTAGGTGCAGTTAGTGGTTTTATATACCCCTGGAAGCCCTGCACCCCGTCACGGCTGCTCCCGGTTTTAACTGTAGGTACGGTGGTTAACACCTCAGGAAACAACCTTCACTTAAAATGGTCGTCATAGATTGGATGGGGTATACCCTGTCCGTAAGTAACCAGCAGGGGAACAACATTTACCATCGGGAATACCTGTGTTATCCTGATGCCATGATCAACAACCCTTCCGTTGGAAATATGTCGCACCAGCTTACCACTTACGGGCAATCCTGGTGATGCACATCATATCCAGCGATGGCTTTACCGTAAATGGTGTACCGGCTACGATATTTAATCCACACCAACAACAGGGTAATTACACCGCTGGTGTAACACGTCAACGGAGGTTTGCCAAAGCATTCGGACCTAATGACCCTGGTTGTATTCAGGCAGTTTTCTCTGGTGGTAGGTGTCTTCCTGTACCTGCGATAACCAAACAACCAAGAGACATAGGACTTTGTATCGGTGCCGCGGATCATTTGAGTCTGACAGCAACAGTGGCTGCACCATCGACACTGGCTTACCAGTGGCAACAGCAGATCAATGGTACCTGGGTCAATATACCGGGAGCTACTTCTTCCACCTTGCCGATCATAAATGTCACCGCAGGGGACAATAATGAAAGATACAGATGTATTGTCACAGCACTAAATGCCAATGGCTTCGGTTGTCCTATCTTCAGTGATGTAGTCACCCTGCATGTACACGAGACCATACCAATGACATGTGTAGGTCATATAAACTTTAGCCTTGATGCTAATTGTGAAGCGACCAATTTTGTAGATATCTTCCTCAATGGTACATCGTGAGTGAAGATTTTATGAAGTGATCATAAAAATGGCAACGTTGTGATAAACCTTGCAGATGTAAAAATTACCTTGGCAAGTTATTGACTTATCAGGTCAGAGACATTTGTGATAACAATAGCTGTTGGGTACCGTGCGATTTGAAGATAAACTTCCACC
>JADKGD010000024.1 GCA_016717145.1 Saprospiraceae bacterium
TGGATTATTATTGGTCTTTAGGGCTTATACCGGTAGACGTAACGTTTTTGTTGTCTGGACATTGATAATAATGAACCACTTTTCTTGGGTAGTTCTGGCCATTTCTTTTAATGATGCGCTCAGTCTTCACGAAATATCATTTTATCTTGCGGGTGTTTTTATTTCTGCTACCTTAGGTTATATCATTTTAACTAAGATGAAAAAAATGGAACCAGAAATGGATTTGAACAGATTTCAGGGACATGTATATGAACATCCTAGATTGGCTGCCTGGTTTTTAATATCTTGCCTAGGTTTGGCTGGCTTTCCAATAACATCTACTTTTGTGGGTGAAGATATTTTGTTTTCACACATTGGATATGATCAAGTGTTTCTAGCATTTTTTCTAGCCCTGGGATTTGTAATTTCAGGAATAGCATTGATCAGAATGTATGCCAGAATATTTTTGGGACGCCCATATCCAAAGATACCATGCCATTGCGCAAAGATCATCCTAATTTAAATCAATCATTTTTTAAAAATTTATACATTGTAAAATGAATAGAATATTTTTGTTTGTAGTATACTTAATTATTATTTTTTCGATTAATATTCAAGCACAAAACACGAGACTAAGCGATAATAATACCATTGGTTGGTTCAGTGTTAACGGCACTTTTAAGCTTTCATCAAGGATAAGTTTTATAACAGAATATCATTGGAGACGAACAGATCTGTTTAATAAATGGCAAATCGGGTTATGGCGTCGCAGCATTAATTATCAGATACATCCTAAAGTACAGGTAAGGCTCGGGTATGGGTTGATCGAAAATTTTCCTTATGGCAATTACCCTATCAACAGCTTTGGAAAACAATTTACAGAAAACAGAATGTTTCAAGCAATAGTAATTACTGATAAAATTTCCAGAGTGGAATTGTCCCATCGATTTATGTTGGAGCAACGATGGATTGGTAAATATTCTAATGCTAATCTTACTAAGGAAGATATAGTCACTTTGCCAATAGATTAAGATATGGTAAGGATCCAATGTCCTTTATTCCGTAGTTCTATAGACAATAAAACAGCTTACATGGCTGCTTATAATGAATTGATGATAGGATTTGGGAAAAATGTCAACGAGAATATTTTTGACCAAAACAGATTGGGTTTTTATTTAATAAAATCAGCTACATTTAGCTGAGTTTTATTTTATACAGCACTTTTTAAATGGAAGGCTAAAAATTTATGGGTACTTAAATCAAACTGATTGAATTAGGAAGGAAATTAGTCACCTTTTTCTATTAAAATGAAATGTTTTCAACTAATGAAATTGGAGATTTATATTATTTTCAACTAGCTATCAAATAAATTTTGACTTTTCAAAAAAAGCCTCTTAAAAATAACAGCACCTATATTTTCTTAAACATTTAATAAAACTCAGCTATTTCATTTATTAAAGTATAGCTGAGTTTTATTTTATTAAAGCAATAACTTTTTAATATTTTGATCTCTCCTACTTTTTTAGCTATCAGTTATCAATACTTTATTTTCTTTTCCTGATCAGGTCCAGTATTCCATTGATAAAAGTAAGCGGGTGTACAGGATTACCGGGTACATAAAGATCTATAAAATATTTATCCAGAAAATTTCTGTTTAATGCTTTACTTCCATTAAAAATACCACCACTGATCGCATCTGTACCCGCAAGAATAATAATACTGGGTTTTGGCACTGCGTCATAACAAATTTGTAACGGTTCTGCCATATTTTCTGATACAGGTCCAGTGATGACTATACCATCAGCGTGCCTCGGTGAAGCCACAAATTCTATCCCAAATCTACCCATGTCAAAATTTACATTACCACAGGCATTTAATTCCCATTCACAACTATTGTCTCCTGCTGCTGATACCTGACGTAATTTTAGTGAACCGCCAAAAAAAGAAGAAATTTCTTTTCTTATAATTTCAGCATTCAAAGTGATATGATGGTCATCTCCTGCTTTAATGATCAATCTTTGATATTCATTAGTTGATATTTTATAATCAGTCGTAAATTTTATTGTATCAGGATAAGCAAAAGCACATTCACCGCAAAAAGTACATTTACCTAAATCTATACTTAAAGGATTAGTCAGAATGGCCTCTGTTGGACAGATATCTGCAATTTCCTGCTCATTGACTTCTAATATTTCAATAACTGGCCTTCCTCTGAATATTCCTGGAACCTGAGCTTTTGTGACATCAGGTATATATTGTTTGCCCTGATGATACAGTATTTTGAAGTTATCTAGAATCATTTTATCAAATTTTATAAATCATGGCCGCAGTAGGATAAATTAAAACTTTTGTTGCACACCGGAAAATCAGAAATTTCATTGTTTCTAACAGACAAGGCTAATGCTAACCAGTTATGAAACGATGGGTCTTTGATCTTATACAATATTAATTCGCCTTCATAATCTGTAATAGCACAATGGCAAATTTCACCTCGCCATCCTTCCACCAATGATATACCAAAACTATTGGGTATTGGGTTCTTAAGATTATCATTTAAAAGTTCCGGCTCAGGAATATTATTTATCAATTCTCTGATATATCTGATTGATTGTTTTATTGATTCTCTTCGGATTTGAACCCTGGAATACACATCGCCATGTTGTTTGGTGATGATTTCATGATTTAACTCAGGGTACAAATCATGAGGGTGTGATGCTCGGATATCAACACTGATTCCACTTGCCTGAGCTGCCATACCTACTAAACCTACACTTGCTGCTTGCTCTGTGGTAACAACTCCGGTTTTTTCAAATCTCGACAAAACACTTGATAAATTTGAAATTTTTTCATATATTTCATCAAAATCTTTTTCATAATCATTCAGCAATTTATTCAGTTGCAACGCTAAATCTTCACTAAAAGGAAAGTTATTTTTGCCGGCTCTGATCAGCCCTTTGGCTAGCCGGTTGCCACACCATAACTGAAAGTAATTGATAATCGGTGTCCGGAGCCTTCCGAAGACAGCACTGCCCAACTGATAAGCAACATCTGTGCACAACGCACTTAAATCTCCGGTGTGGATAGCAATCCTTTCTAATTCGATAGCAATGGTTCGGACAAACTGTAAGTGTCTTGGGGCGTTGAAATTGCACAGATTTTCCCACAAATTCACAAATGCTGTGGTATGACCTGCCACAGTATCTCCGGCTATAGATTCTGCTAAAGTGGTGCGCTGAAGAAGTTTTTTCTTTTCCAAAAATAGTTGTTCAATGCCCCGATGCTGAAAACCCAATTGTATTTCCAAATGTAAAATCTGCTCTCCATTGCATAAAAAACGAAAATGTCCGGGTTCAATTACCCCTGCGTGGATAGGCCCAACGCCTACTTCGTGCAACTCTTCACTTTTAATCTCAAAAAAGGGATAGTTTCCTATACCTTTCTTTTGATCATGTCTGTCAAAAGCATATCTCACAGGTTTTAGCCAAGGGTGATCGGTATATTTTACTCCAAAGTTTTCATGTATTTCTCTTTCAAATTTTTCAAAGGCTAAGTTATGTTTTGTAAATGATGGCAACACATCATCGTTTTTTAACAATGAAGAAGCAACCTTAATCACATGCTCATTGTCATCTGCTATACAACAAATAAGCCTGATTCTGCCACCATCATGCATTCCAAAATAGTTAACACAATGGCTATTAGGATTTTTCATCAGAAAGTGTACCACAGTCTCCATAAATAGGGATATTCTAATATCGGGATAGTAGAAAATGGCACGTTCTCATTATTTTTTAATCTTATATAATTCATGTTAATGAGGTAGATTTATGATGGCTTCCTGAATCAATAATGTAAATTGAACCGGTGGATTTAGTCCAATATAGAGCGCTAATGCCAAAAGTACAAATTGTGACAAAGATTCAACAGGACTTATTATTTCAATATTTTTTTCGTCAAACTCAGGTAATGGCAAAAATACCAGTTTAAAAATGCTTTTACCTAATGCCCAGATAATCATTGTCAAAAGAAGAAGTACTGCAATTAAAAGAGCGACGTGATGCATTTCGAGTAATGATCTGAAAATCATGAATTCACTGACAAATAAACCGAAAGGTGGCATTGCAGTAGTGCTAAAAAAACACAATATCATTACCATCGCTCCGGTAAGATTATACTTAAAATAATTTCCGACATCGAAAATACTTTTACTCTGGTATGTCCTATATACTTGCCCGATTTGAAAAAATATACTCGATTTAACAAAAGCATGCAAAATAACATGCAGTATAGCTGCGTAATATCCAACACCTCCTGCAGCTACTCCCAACATAACCAACCCCATATGTTCAACACCTGAATAAGCTAACATTCTTTTTATATTGGTCACCTTAACCATATATACTGCAGCTACAAATATGGAAAGAAATGCAGCTACAAATATGACGCCATTTGTCCAGCTATGTAGTGAAGAATTGGCCATGATAATATACATTCTGAAAATGCCAATAAAGCCCATATTCATCAATACACTCGAGAAAACTGCACCAGCTGGTGAAGGGGCTTTATCTTTTGCATCAATTCCGGCAGTGTACATTGGAAATAATCCCAACTTTGCTGTAAAGCCAGTAAATATAAACAGGAAAGCCAATTTTAACCAGAAAGGGTTCAGTATTTTTGCTTTTGATAATAATGAGTCATAGGATAGGTCCACAGACCCTGCCTGTTTTAAGGCAAAGCTCAAAAAAAGTATGCCAATAAATACCAATGTAATACTTATAGCGCAAACAAAAACATATTTCCATGTTCCTTCCAGTGAACGGCTATTACGTCTGTGGTGTATCAGTACCGAAGCACTCAAGGTAGTTAACTCAACAAAAATCCATGTTACTGCAATATGATTGGACAAATAAGCAGCGCTGATACAAGAAAGCAACATTACCATCGCTGAAAAATATATAGAAATATGTCTGGGTGAATTTTTCTGAGTTACAACAAATCTGTAACTGTGATATAAGACAGGAATACTGATAATACTGAGAGTTGTAAGAAGAAGAAAACCCAATGCATCAATTTTAAAATAATTTAGCTCAGTAAGATTGATGTTTTGATAAGCGTAAACCGTTAAAGCCCATTGAATTAACAGAAAAAAAAACAGGAGAATATAATTGATAATATTGTTTCTGTTTAAAAACAATAAACCAGTCAATACACCACAAACCATTAAATATGCTTCTATCATTTACATTCTTTTGTTCATGACTAATCCTTTAAACTTGTTAATAACCCGACATCCATATCTTTCATTTCATCTCCGATCTTGTTTACAAAAATCCCCAATAATAAAACGCTTGCAAAGATATCCAGCAGAATACCCAAATTTACTAAAAGTGGCATCTCGTTTCCTACGGCCAGGGATAAAATGAATACCCCATTTTCTATAATCAGATATCCAAGTACATGTGTGATTATTTTTCTACGGGTAACGATAACATACAATCCGGTAAAAAGTGTAGAAAGTGACACTACAAAAAAATATCTTGTGAATGCTGGTATCGTCTATACTATTTGATAAAATAAAAGTCCCAATAATAATCATCGTAATGACAAATAATGAAATAAAATTAGATAGAAAAGGCTCTGAGTCCCGACTGATTTTATTTCTCTTAATTACATAGTTTAAAAACATGGGTACTGCGATAGATTTGAATATAATGGTCTCAAGCAATATAAAAGTAAGATTTAAAGGGCTTATATTGATTAGTTCTATAAAAGCTACTCCAAATAAAATAACCCCCTGAAAAGCAATGATTTTGGTATATGTGGATAATCGCTCAGCAATAGCAAGCTGCAAAAGTGAAATCGTAAATAATATCAGTAACACATTAGACATTAGAGAAAAATTTTTTATTAATTAAACCTTCCCATTATTAAAAGGACACCAAAAAAAATAAGCAAAGAAAAAGATGATAGGACGAATATATATTGTGAATTGTGGCTCATTCTAAATCTGGCCGTAAAAGACTCAAGTAAACCTGCAATAACTGCGAATATTATTTGTACCCCAAAAAAAATAGGAATTGAAATATAGTATGGGAATGTACCTATAAAAAAATTTACAATTAAGGCACCATACATAGCAAATTTTAGACCTGTTGTGTACAAAAATTATGGCCAAATCAATTCCACTATTATCAAGAATCATAACCTCATGAATCATAGTCAACTCAAGGTGTGTTTTAGGGTCATCAATAGGCATCCTGCTGTTTTCGATCATAGCTATCATGATCAAAACAAAAGTGGCCAATATCCCTAGTATATATGAAATGGATGAACTAAAATGTAAGGAAATAAATATATCATGAAAAGATGTATGTCCTGTAAGAAGTGAAAAAGATCCAATAAGAATAAAAAAAGCAGGTTCAGCAAACATGGAGAATAGTGCTTCTCTACTGGCTCCCATACCTTGAAAACTACTACCTGTATCTAATGCCGAAATAATATTGAAAAATTTTCCTAACGCTAACATATATACAAAAAAAACAAAATCCCCATCAAAAGAAATCATGCCCTTTAGTTCTCCAAATGGCACCACTAATATTGCCATTATTACAGATGCCAGATAAATGACAGGGGCAATTTGAAATATAAAAGATGTAGTACCACTGAATACAGATCCTTTTTTACATAATCTGATAATATCTTTTAAGCCCTGAAAAATGCCGGGACCTTTCCTTCCTGAAGCAATACTTTTAGTTCGGTTGATAACACCCGTAAAAAACAAACTTGCAAGAAATATTAATATCAAACTTAACATATCATTACTGATTTAAAAAATTTAAAATCGAAATAATAATATTTAATATGGATGGAAATGCTAACACCAATAAGATAAATGTAACTCCATATAATATGTAAAACTTAGGATTACCATTTTGCAAAAAAGCAAATTTATTGAGAAAGTGTTTAAATTGTCCTATCGGATAATCAATCATCAATTCTTCGGCCTGATCATAGGGGTGTGTCTCCTGCCTGCCACCGGTAGGAAAAATTCCACTAATTTCTTTTTTCTTTTTATGTATACTCAATATTGGCTCTGCCAGTTTTCTATAAGCTCTTATAAATGAGCTGGCGGTATATTGCATTTTTATAGTTGGTGCTATATAGCCACAACCCCAGGTGGGCCCAGTAATGAACTCATTTTTAGAAAGTATAAGCGTCCTGATAAAGTAAAGAATTGCCACCAAAACCAGAAATATTAAAGCACCATAACTTATGTGAATTAAAGTTTCATAAAGTGGAACAATAGAAGTTGTTAAAGTAGTGGAAACTGAAAAAAGTCCGACAGGAACAGCAACAATTTCCATAAATAAGTTTGGAAAAATGCCTATTGAAACCATAAGAATCAATATTGAATACATGGGTAAAAGTTTTCCCCACCCTGCTTCTTCAGGTATGTGTTTCTCGGCAATTCTTGGTGTACCTAAAAAGACAGCTCCATAGGCCTTAGTAAAACACATCAATGCAAGGCCTCCGATCAACACTAGAGCAAACATTGAAAAAACTAAAGCCGTTAATAGAAATAAGTCCAATTGTTGTAACCCTGCGAACATTCCGCTATAAATGAGAAATTCAGAAATAAATCCATTAAATGGAGGCAGACCACAAATAGCAAGTGCAGATATCAAAAATAAAAGAGAAGTATGTGGCATTCGTTTAGTCAGTCCGCCCAGTTGCTCAATATTCATTGTGTGCGTTGCCTGATATACATTGCCTGCTCCATAAAACAAAAGAGATTTAAACAATGAATGATTTAAAGTATGTAATAAAGCCCCTGCAAAGCCCAAAATAATTAAAATATCTTTTCCAGTCCCAATACCTATACAACCTATACCTATGCCAATACCAATGATCCCTATATTTTCTATACTGTGATAAGCCAGAAGTTTCTTTAAGTTGTGCTGTAAAATAGCAAGCATGAACCCATAGACGCCATATATTACGTATATAAACAAAATGCTATATCCTATGACTACATAATCCGTTTTTATAACCAATATCATACGTAATATTCCATAAATACCTATCTTAATTATCACACCTGACATCACGCCTGAAACATGCGATGGGGCAGCTGGGTGAGCGTAAGGCAACCATGTATGAAATGGAAAAAATCCTGCTTTAATAGAGAATCCTATAAAAAAACATATAAACAATCCAATTGTTACCTGTACCGGAGCAGATGCGGCATATATGGTAAAATCTTTAAAGTCAAAGGAATTTGTCTTGATTCCCAGAAATATAAAAGCCATTGTCAATAATATAACACAGACATGGGATTGAATTAAAAGTTAATACCAGCTTGAATAGTATCTTCCTTCTCATGTTCAAATATTACCAAAAAAAAATGATCCTAAGGCCATAATTTCCCAGGCGATCAGAAACGCCACCCCATTCTGTAATACACAGATACTTATCAAGGCAGCATGTACAATTAAATAGGATACAAAATGAATGGAAATGTTTGACTTTTGGTTAATGTACGTCTTCATATATTGAATTCCGTACATTAATCCGGTGATAAAGGAGAAATTTATAATTAAGATAAACCAGGCTGATAAAGCATCCAGTCTCAACGGTATTACTCCTGAAACCAAAGATCCTGGAAAGTAATATTCTACATTTTCGCCTTGTAATGCCTTTATGGAAAGGTAACTGCTTATACATGAAATTATAGCAACAGCCATTAGAGCAATAAATCCTTTCCAATTTAATGGTGTAAATGGTATAATTATACCACCAATTATGACCGTTAAAATAAAAAAAATCACGAGATCCATCAGAAAATTTTGTCGGGATACATCATTATCAATAATTCCGATATCCCAATTTATATACTCAACAGAATATTTTGAAATACTAAAATATATTTATTAAATATACTAGATATAAATAAAATAAAAAATTAATTATTCTAGACTAAAATGAATATTTAAAATAAAATTAAAGTTAAAGATAAAGTATCTTATATTAAATATTATCATTTATTACCAATAATTTTTACAAAAGTTGAATTATGCATTACTCTTTATTAAAAACTCCTGTATTCTTATAAAAGATATGCCTAGAGAAGTTTATTATTATTAATATGTCGCTGACTATCTCTATTAGTCTTTTTATCCATATTTTTTAATATCGCATTTTCAAGATCAATATCCGTTTGATTTGCTAAACAGGTAACTACCCATATGACATCTGCCAGTTCATCAGCCAGTTTTTCTTTTTGTTGCGCTAGAGAAATTGGATTTTTAAATGATTGATCACCATATATCCGCGATATCAATCTGGCAACCTCTCCTACCCTCTTCAGTTAATATGGCCATATTGGTAAGCTCTGAAAAATATCTTACTCCTATTGTTTTAATCCACTCATCTACGGTCTGCTGGTATGTTTTTATTTCCATTATTCTTTTTGTTTTGAATCAATTACAATAGTGACCGGTCCATCATTAATAAGATTTACTTTCATATCAGCTGCAAATATGCCTGTTTTTACATTCGTATTACTCACTTCTTTGAGTCGCTCTACAAATTTTTCATATTTTAAAATTGCATATTCAGGCCTTGCCGCTCTAATATAGGATGGTCTGTTTCCCTTTTAGTACTTGCATGAAGTGTAAACTGGCTAATTACAAGATATTGACCTCCAACATCCTTCGCAGATAGATTCATTTTACCTTCATCATCATTAAATATTCGTAGACTTACTATTTTATTGACCAACCATTCTATATCCTCGTCAGTATCACAAGATTCGATACCTACTAATATTAGTATTCCGCTATTAATAGACGAGTAAATAATACCATTTATAACAACACTGGCGGTTAATACCCTTTGTAACACAACTCTCATATTAACGTTATAAACATATATTTATTAAAACATATTTATTGTACTGATAAATAGGTAATTTATGTCAACTTTTATTAACATACATTTTGTCTAAATTAATGTAAAAGTAATTATTTATGTATAGAAATGATGTTTATGAATTAAATATTAAATACATATATACATTTTAAAAAAGTTATAGTCGCTTAATTATATAGTTTTACACCGGATGTTTTATTTACTTTTGACTGTGGATAAATAATTAGTATCTATTTGTTGATATGTTAAAATATTGAACATCTTATATTTATCATTTATATTGATGTGAATAATTTGTTTAAAAGATATAGACAAAAGATGTGTAACAGCTTTATTAACATATCCACATAAGTAATGATAATGTTAAAGTATTTTAAGTAAAAAATATATTATTAATACAAATAACAACTTGGTAAAAATCAAAAATGTTTTTAAGTTGTTATTTCTCATTAATTTTGCGGCATGAAATATTCAAATAAGGTTAAAATTTGGTTGTTTATTGGTTTGGTCATGGTATTCGTTCAGGTTATTGTGGGTGGTATAACCAGACTTACTGAATCAGGATTGTCTATTACAAAGTGGGAAGTAATAAGTGGTACACTGCCTCCTCTTTCGGATTCAGACTGGAACCATCAGTTTGAATTGTATAAAAGTACTCCACAATATATCGAGATAAATGAAGGCATGAATTTGGATGATTTTAAATTCATATACTTTTGGGAATATATACATAGGTTTTGGGCAAGGATCATGGGATTTGTTTTTTTAATTCCATTCTTTTTTTTTAATTAAAGGTCATTTAGATAAAGCTATGTTAAAAAAATTAGGTGTGGTAATATTTTTGCTTTATTGGCTGCAACTTTTGGGTGGATCATGGTGGCGAGCGGTTTAGTCGAACGTCCATGGGTAAACGCTTATAAGTTGTCTCTACACCTTATTATTGCGTTTAGTGTATATGCTGCTTTATTATGGACTTTTTATATGCTAAAGAGGTTGGTTCAGGATTTTCAGATTTACCAAAGAATAACTTAATGCCTATGCTTTCACTGGTTTTTGTATTGCTTTTGGTGCAGATATTTTTAGGTGGAGTGATGTCAGGAATGAAAGCTGCGGTAGTTTTTCCTACCTGGCCTGATATGAATGGTGTTTATTTTCCAAAATTAATTTTTGATTCATCACAGTGGAATGTAGAAAATTTTAATAATTACGACAAAACTCCATTTATGCCTGCCCTGATCCATTTTCTGCACCGAAATACGGCATATTTACTTTTTATTTTAGGAAACGTGCTAAGTTATAGATTAGTTAAATTTGGCAATATGTATAATATTATTGGACTTAAGAAAGTTGGTTATTTAGTTTCCATAATGTTATTATTGCAGGTAGTTATTGGTATAATTACAGTAATTAGTAGCAAAGGATCCATTCCAGTATTTTGGGGCGTACTTCATCAGGCAGGTGCGTTGGTATTGCTTACCATCCTTGTTTTTACAATTTTTATTATCAGGATTAAAAAATAATTAAAATTGCCCTTATATTGCCTCAAAATTTAATTAACTGATCAATAAATTTTTGTAATGTCTGAAAATCAGATAAAGGAAGAGGGTAAATTTAAATATATTGAGACTGGCGGTGAAGGTACTCCTATTATTCTATTGCATGGGCTGTTGGGAGCTTTAAGTAATTTTGATGGTATTATACTTCATTTTTCTAAAACCCATAATGTGGTAGTACCTATTTTGCCTCTATTTGAAATTTCGTTAAGGAGCCTTTCTGTAATGAAGCTTGTTGAATACGTTGAAGATTTTATTGATCATAAAAATTATAGAAAAGTACATGTATTAGGCAATTCTTTGGGTGGTCATATAGGTCAGTTATACACATTAAAACATTCTGAACGCGTAGAAAGTATGATTTTAACTGGTAGTAGCGGATTATTTGAGAGTGCCATGGGAACTACATTTCCAAAAAGAGGTAACTATGAATATATGAGACAAAAAGCGGAAAGCGTTTTCTATGATCCGGCTGTAGCTACAAAGGAACTTGTAGATAGCGTATATGAAACCGTCAATGATCTGAAGAGAGCGATGTGTGTTGTTGCAATTGCCAAATCTGCAGTCAGACATAATCTTGAAGATAGCTTGCACAAAATATTGGTGCCTACATTGTTGGTTTGGGGAATGCAGGATGCAGTCACTCCATTGTGGGTAGGGGAAAAATTCAACGAACTTATACCTAACTCTGAACTGGTAAAAGTAGATAAATGTGGTCACGCCCCAATGATGGAGAGACCGGAACTATTTAATACTTCACTGGAAGACTTCCTGGATCGAGTAGAAAACGGAAGTTTTCTGCAAAATAAAAACCCTGCAAAAACTGTCGGTTAAATTATGGCTTTATAATAGCACTCCTGTCTTTCTGCATTGGGTTTTTCTGTGACCTTTGAGTACTTCTCTTAAATATTTCAAATTTACTAAACTGTTCTTCTTTTGGAAAATAATTATTTTCTGTGTCTATATCTGCGGTTTCCAAAAATGGATCAAGGACTATCCTGGTGATTTTTTTGTCACTTGCGTGAACTTTAGTTATCTTTTTTTCTCCTTTTCTCCAGATTTCGGCCGGAATTCTGATTACTTCTGATGTTCCGTCTTCGTATTGTAGTTCATAAATCACTGGCATAACCAATCCGCCTAATTTTTCAAATTCTATCTCATAATAAGTTTTTGTAATTCATTGCTTCTACTTCTTTATCTGTCAAGCCAGCAATGGATTTTTCATATTCCTTTATTTGATTTTCATCCAAAGCATATTTATCCCATTGAGTGTAAAAAATCATTTAATGTAGTATCTATTTCATTATAGGTTTTACTTATTTGAGTTTCGTTCCTGATTGAGCTTATATTTTTTCTTGCCGTCGCTCTTTCAGTTTCATCCAGTTCCTGCTTTTTCAAAGGGTCTTTAGGGGTTACTTTTTTCATTTTGACATCTGAAATGGATAGATCTACGTGATCAGTAGTATAAAACCAACCTCTCCAGAACCAGTCAAGATCCATGCCTGATGCATCTTCCATAGTACGGAAAAAATCTGCAGGATAGGGTTGTTTAAAAGCCCATCTGTTTGCATATTCTTTAAAAGCAGCATCAAATAATTCTCTTCCCATCACTGTTTCCCTAAGTATATTTAAAGCTGTGGCAGGTTTTGCATATGCATTGTTACCAAGTTGATATGCAGACTCAGGATTTACCATAATAGGTGACATAACGGATTTATCACTTCCCATATAACTGACTATCTTTTGAGCTTCTCCGCGACCCGATGGGTAGTTTCGTTCGAATTCCTGTTCTGCGAGATATTGTACAAATGTGGTTAAACCTTCATCCATCCAAGCCCACTGTCTTTCATCTGAGTTTATAATCATTGGAAAAAAGTTGTGTCCTACTTCATGTATAATCACACTTATCATTCCATGCTTTGTTCTTTCTGAGTAGGTACCATCTTTTTCGCAGCGTCCAAAATTAAAACATATCATTGGATATTCCATTCCTATTCTGTCTGCATTGATAGACCAGGCTACTGGATAAGAGTAATCCACAGTACATTTAGAAAAAGTCTTTAAGGTGTGCGCTACTGTTTTAGTTGAATATTTTTCCCACAATGGGTTACCTTCTTTAGGATACATAGACATGGCCATGGCATAGTTATTTCCTATTTTAACATTCATGGCGTCCCATATGAATTTTCTTGATGAAGCAAATGCAAAATCTCGGACGTTATCTGCTTTGAATGACCAGGTTTTAGTAGTTTGTGATTTTTGCTTTTCTCTTTCTATAGCTTCTTCCTGTGTGGCAATGATGACAGGATGGACAAACTCTTTTTGAGCTTGGGTATATTTATCCATTTGAGTTTTAGTCAAAACCTTATCTATATTTTGGAGTGTACCGGTAGCTGCTACCAGGTGATCTGATGGTACAGTTATATTGACAAGATAGTTGCCAAAAATTAAAGTAAACTCGCCTGAACCTAAAAATTGATTGTTTTGCCAACCTTCTATATCATTGTAAGCGCACATTCGAGGGAAAAATTGTGCTATTGTATAAAGATAATTATCGTCTTCGCTAAAGTACTCGTATCCAGATCTTCCTCCAAGTTTCATTCTATCATTGATATTATACCAATACTTGATTTTGAAAGAATATTTCTCTCCTCTTTTAAGCGGTAGCGGTAAATCTATTCTCATCATTGTTTTGTTGATGATGTATTTCAAATCTTTGCCACTTAAATCTTTAACGTAATCCAGTTTAAAGCCTCCATCAAAGGATAATTTTTCGTTATCCATTGAAGATAATTCTTCTTTCTCAGAGATAGATTCTGGATTTATTTTGTGGCTATCTGAATCTGCACTTCTTTGGTTTTGGTCCAGTTGTATCCATAGATAAGTTAATACATCGGGAGAGGTGTTGTAAAAGGTTATTGTTTCTTCCCCATAAATCTTTTGATTTTTGTCATCAAGTTCTACATTTATTTTATAGTCTGCTCTACATTGGTAATATTCATGGCCCGGTGCTCCTGTAGCAGTCCTGTAATTATTTGCTGTTGGTAATAAGTCGTACATTTGTTTAAAAGGAGATTGATCAGTATTGTTTTGACCAATTGCAAAAACCGGAAATAAGATTGTAAGGATAAGGATTTTATGTTCTGCATACTAAAATAAAATTTTAAGCTTGGTGTAAATGATTTTGAAAAAATAAATAGATTAATTGGATTGTTTGTTCAAAAAGTCGTCAAAAATGAAGTTTTTTTATTTAGAAACATTTGTAATAATTTATGTTTTAAATGTATAATTAATCATTTCAATTAGAAACCCAAATGTTTCACGTGAAACATAATAAACAAAAAAAGGCCGGTGATTGCTCACCGACCTTTTTGCTAATTTATTTATCGGAGCAAAGATAATAATTTATTTTACATATGTACTATCTTTTGCCATACTTGCATATAAAAATGCACCACCTGCTATAGATATGTTTTTTAGGATATTTGATATTTGTGATTCGTCAGTACTTAGCATTTGTGCGTGAGGTATAATAAATAGCAAAACCATAATTCCAAGAAGAACTGCTGCTAATTTATCATACTTTCCAATGATATTACTTACAGCAGCAGCAATTAGTGCAGTACCAATAATGTATACCGTTATTGATCCTCCTGGAGCCATCCCAACCATCTTGTCGGCAGTCATAAAATGCATTAAGCCAAATAAACCTATAGGTATGGCCAATAAATACTTACCTAATCCAATAATATTGTTTATAATGTTAATTTTAAAATTTTATTAGTATTGTTTTGAATAAGCAAATATGTATGTTTTATTCTATTACAAATATCTAATCTAGGAGAATATTATTTAGTTTATTAAAAAAAATGTTGAATAATTTTTATATATCATTGTTTCACGTGAAACATTTTAGATATATTGACCCGTATAAGATGAAGATATATTCTTCAATTCTTCCGGCCTACCTTCCAAATACCAAATTTCCACCATCTTTTCCACCGCCAGGTCGAGATCTATCACCCAGTCGGCTGCTCTAATAACTTCCATATTGTGCTCCACAATCAGCACCGTATGACCATTTTCTACCAGTGCATTAAAAGCATCCATCAGCTTATTGATATCATGAAAATGCAGTCCCGTAGTAGGTTCATCAAAAATGAAAAATATATTTTTTGATAAAAACTCTTTGGTAAGAAAACTTGCCAGTTTAACACGTTGTGCTTCTCCACCAGAAAGTGTGCTGCTCGATTGCCCAAGTTTTATATACCCCAATCCTACATCACTTAATGGTTGAAGTCTGGCAAGAATATTTTTTTTTATCTTTAAAAAAGTAAGAGATTCTTCTATCGTCATATCTAAAACATCATAGATACTTTTATCTTTGAAAGTCACTTCGAGCACTTCTTTCTTAAATCTTTGACCCCCACACTCTTCACATAGTAATGTCACATCTGCCAAAAACTGCATTTCTACAGTAAGATAACCCTCGCCCTTACAAGTTTCACATCTTCCTCCTTCCACATTGAATGAAAAATGTTTGGGTTCAAAACCCTTTATTTTTGAAAGTTGTTGGTCCGAAAATAATTTTCTTATATCATCATATGCTTTTACATAGGTGACTGGATTTGACCTGGATGATTTACCAATTGGACTTTGACTCACCATTTCAACCATTTTTATATTTCTTACATCTCCACTGATATTTTTATGTCTCCCGGAGCCATTGCTACAGGATCATTGATGAGTAATTTTAATGCAGGATAAAGTATATGTTTTACAAGACTTGTTTTCCTGATCCTGATACACCTGTCACAGCTGTCATGGCTTGCAAAGGAATAGTGACATCTATGTTCTTCAGATTGTGTTGACTTGCACCGGTAAGAATAATTTTTTGCTGGATTTTTCTTTTTTGAGCCGGATATTTTATACTCTTAGTTCCTGCTATATATTCAGATGTAAGACTGCCGTTTATGCCTTTACTAAACTGCTCGTATGCCCCAGCGTATACCAATGCACCACCATGTACTCCAGCTTCCGGACCTATATCTACGATATAATCTGCATTGCGGATCACTGCCTCTTCGTGTTCAATAACAACGACCGTATTTCTAAGGTTTCTGAGCCTTTTTAAGACACTGACTAACTTTTCCGTATCCTTTGGGTGTAATCCCACGGAAGGTTCATCAAGGATATAAAGAGAATTGGTTAGATTACTTCCAAGTGTGCGTGTAAGATTTATACGCTGAGTTTCTCCTCCACTTAGGGTACTTCCAAGCCGATCAAGCGACAGATAACCCAATCCAATCTCAATCATAGTGCGCAATCTGTTTTTAACTTCAGTCAGGATTCTTTCTGCTATCTTCTGATCGTGAGCACTTAATTCCAATGCCTCTATGAAAATGAGTAATTCTTCTATAGGGATATTTATAAGTTTAGTGATGTCCTGACCGTTGACTTTTACGTATGTGGCTTCTTTCCTAAGACGGCCACCTTTACAAACATTACAAACAGTTTTGCCCCTATATCTGGACAACATAACCCTATTCTGAATTTTATAAGCGCCATCTTCCAATTCCTGAAAGAAAGCATCTATTCCATCAAAATATGTATTGCCGGACCAAAGTATTTCTTTTTGTTCATTGGACAGGTCTTTGAAGGGTTTATGTATCGGGAAGTTAAACTGATCAGCATTTTGTATCAGTTGGTTCAACCACAATTTCCCTTTTTCACCTCTCCAGCAGGCCACAGCTTCCTGATATACAGATAGGCTGTCATCAGGGATGACTTTATCAGGGTCTATACCGAGCATTTTACCATAGCCTTCACATTTAGGGCAAGCGCCATATGGGTTATTGTAATTGAAAAGCTGATGAGTTGGTTCGAGAAAAATGATACCATCCAATTCAAAACGATTATTGAAATACTTTTCTTTCCCATCAATAACTGAGATAATACATTCACCCTCTGATTCTGAAAAAGCAATTAAAACTGAGTCTGCAACCCTTTTTTTATTGTCTTCATCATCATTGACCACAAAACGATCTATAAGAACTTTTATATCTAAAGATGTAGAAATAACGGATTCATTTTTATTGACATCATTTTGCTCAAGGAGTTCTTCTATCGAAATGATATTATTATTGTATACCACTCTGCTATATCCTTTTTGTAATAAAAGATCAAGTTCCTGACCGATAGTTCTATCATGTCTTTTTTGCAGTGGGGTCAGCAACTGAACTTTTGAGTCCATATCCAGAGCGAAAATATAATTCACTACATCGCTAACCTCATGCTTTTTTACTATTTCACCGGATACTGGAGAAATGGTTTTACCTATACGGGCATATAATAATCTTAAATAATCATAAACTTCTGTCAGAGAACCTACTGTGGAGCGTGCATTACTTGAACTTACTTTTGTTCTATCGCTATAGCCGGACAAATCCCTTTGATATAATCTACTTCAGGTTTTTTCATCCGGTCCAGAAATTGTCTTGCATATGAAGACAGACTTTCTACATATCTACGCTGACCTTCAGCATAAAGTGTATCAATGATAAGAGATGATTTTCCTGAACCTGAAACACCTGTAACAACTACTAATTTTATTTTGGAATAAAAAGTTCGATATCCTTTAGATTATTCGATCTTGCCCCTTTGATATGAATAAATTTTCTGAGTTCAGCTTTGTTTTCTTCTTCACCGGAAATATTGATCGGAGACTGCAATACGTTTTCCATGTATAAAATTAACCATTTATAAATACGACTATATAAAAGTATGATATTCAGTTGATTATGAGATAATCGACAATTTGATCATACAATAACCTGACAAGATATTGCAGATTATCCAACTATAATAACAGATATACCAGAAAGTTGTGGAATAAAAATAAAATACGTAATTCTGAAGAGAGAATTAGAGCTTAAGAAAGGACAAAGCCACAAATTTACACCATTCAACTTAAGGGAAATTAAGCTTCTCATTAAATGATGCTCTTGTAAACTTTTAAAAATTGTATATCTTTGATTTTATAAACACAGATTATGTCAATAAGGAGTATCATTTTTCCCATTTTTATTGCCATTTGTTATACAGTATCCGGCCAAAATACCTATAAATGGGCGGCGGAACCAAGGATAAATGCCGCATCCAATATGAATTTTCTAGGTGTATTAAATAGTGGAACATTTGTAACACAATCTCAGATTGATTTGAGCATCAGCTTATCAGATAGCGAAGGCCAAGTCTGGCAAAATTTTAGGCCACTTCAGAATCAATATCTTGACAATTCTAATTTTATGGATTCAGGATCAAAAGATACTTTATATTACCACAATGCTTCTACAGATGTATATATCATTGACAAAAATCTTGGCAAAATATACCTTGGTTACAAATCAAATAAATCATTTTCCGATGCATTTATGACTTCCCAGGGAAATCCGGTGCTATTAGCAAGAGACAGTATCTTTTTGCTCAATAAGAAAGCTCAGGTTCTAAAGACCGTTAAGAATACTTTTGGAGATTACCTAATGGGTTTTCCGATAGAAAACGGACAATTTTTAATAATCAATCAAATTAACAAGACATTATCACTTATCAGCCAAGATTTGATTGTTTTGATTAACAACCAACCCATGGCCAATAACAGTTATAATAAGCCTTGCATGTGGGTTAAATCAGGAATGGTAATATTTATGGACTTTTTGGCAATAAACTTCACATCAGCACAGATTTTGGACAGACATTTCAGGTATTGGTGGGCTAAGGAAAACTTTGAGTTATCCGGAAGCCGGCTTTCAGTAAATGCAAATAAAAGGTTTTGGCTTTCAGTTCATATGAAAAATTTTATTTTTATAGCATCACAACCAATAAGTGGAGAATTGTCGACAATACTAACCCTGGTGCTACTTTGGATTTACCGGGTGAAAAAATCATTTCTCATGATAATAGCAATATTTATCTTGGAGGCCCGGACAACAATCTAATAAAAAAGCTTCATTAAATTTTGGGGCAACCAATGTTTCCAGAATTCAGGTATTCGAAAATGACTTTTATATTTTGAATCAGATCAACAAAACAGTATATTTGACAAAGGGAGAATTAAGGCCTGTTGGCTTTTTATGCACCATATGAATTTTTATACATGAACGATGGAAGTCTTCAAATCGCACCTATGATTCATTTTATCTTTCTTCGGATAAGGAAAATCTTTTACACCATACCGACCAAATTTTTTGATTCCAGGCAACAGGCTAACCAGAGATCTAAACAATAAATTGTATTTTTTACTTCCACAGACTATT
>JADKGD010000025.1 GCA_016717145.1 Saprospiraceae bacterium
CCGGTAATGCCATCGGTTAATCCGTACAGTTCCACCGCCATAAGTTTTCCATGGAGTTGTTAATTTATAAGGCAATGCTGTTGCTTTGTTTATTATGTATTTTATTGAAAGTGTTTTTCCTTTATTGTTTCCGCTAATAAGTATGGCCTTTAATTCAGTAGTGGCTGTAACAACAACTGGAGCGGTGTAAATCAATGATTTTTAGTAGGCTCACTTCCATCCGTATAATGTATTTCGCTATTCGGTATGTTTTGTTAAACAAAACGGTTATTTATTTGCAACAGTATCCATCGTTGTTGGAAGCGGTAACATCATAAATACTTTTGGCATAATTTACACCCATTTTATCCAGCGTCCCAAATGATTTAGTAGCCGTTCTAAGAAATCAGTAGTTACGGTTTTCTTTTTTGCTCCATAACACTTCTGCCAAGGCAATGGCACGAGGATAGGCCATATACTCCACCTGCTTACTACTATAAATATATTCTGTCCACACATTGCCTTGAGCTCCTAAAATAAATTTTTGTTGTTCAGGTGTTAGTGAATCGGATGGCACAGGTTCATAGTCATATACCTTTTGCAATGTGGTATATCCACCAATGGCAAGAGGTTCTGTTGCAGGTTCGCTTTGGTAATGATCAAAATAACAATATGAGCCGGGCGTCATGATCACGTCATGCCCCATTCGAGCTGCCGCAATGCCTCCTTCCGTAGCCGCGCCAGCTCATCACCGTTGCCGATGGTGCAAGTCCTCCTTCTAATATTTCATCCCAGCCAATGATCTTCTTTCCTTTTTCGTTCAAAATTTTTTCAATGCGTTTAATGAAGTAACTCTGCAATTCATGCTCATCTACCAGGCCCTCATCCTTCATTCGTTGCTGGCATTTAGGGCACAGTTTCCATCTTGTTTTCGGGCATTCGTCACCACCAATGTGTATGTACCGGGAGGAAATAGCGCGGCAACTTCTGTTAACACATCTTCTAAAATGAAAGGTTTGATCTGTAGGGCAAAAAACATCATCAAAAACCCCATTGCGTAGCTACTTCAAATGACCTCCTGTGCAGGAGTACTCAGGGTAGGCTGTTAATGCGGCCCAATGCATATCGGCATTTCTATTTCAGGAATTACAGTTACGTTATGAGCCTTGCAGCAAAGACAACAACTTCCTTAATCTGTTCCTGGGTATAAAAACCTTCATACGGTTTTCCGTCAAAAGCATGATTATCATAAAAACCGGCCATGCTTTCTTTCCTGCGTGATCCTACCTCTGTCAGTTTAGGATATTTTTATTTCTATTCGCCATCCCTGGTCATCGGTCAAGTGCCAGTGAAATGTATTCATTTTATGCATGGATAAAGCTCAATATAATTTTTAATGAACGATACAGGAAAAAATGACGACTAACATCTAAATGCATACCGCGGTACTTAAAACGCGGTACATCCATTATTTCACAACACGGTATGGGTATCATGGATTTGGCATTATCGACAAAAAATTTTGAGCAGGCATTAATTGAACAAACGTTTGCAAAGCATAAAAAAGCCGGTGTCTGAATTAGCCTTAATAATAACTGCATTGGGTTTTTTACTTCCAACGATACCCTTCATCGCCCAAGGCGGCTTCCTTTACTTTTTTCAGGTTGATACCGTTTTCAAAAGTGCCATCACGGTAAGCATTAATAACAGCTAATTGAAGACCCAGAAAATCTTTAAAGTATCCGCAATAAGAATTTAGCAGCTGCATCACCTGTAAGCCAGAAGGGCCCTTCTACAATAGCAATTTTTCTATGGAAATTGAATGTTCCTTCCTTTTGAATATATGATGTGGGTGCAGGAATTACCTGACAATTATTTTTGTGATGCTACCCAAAATGGCAGAAGTAAAAACAGTAATGAGATTGTTTTTTAGCCAACGAAATTATTTTACAGCTAAAATTTATTTTTTGTTTTTAAAGATTTTATAAACAAATAAAATCCACTTTCTATTGTTGGCCAATTAAGGTTTGGTAAAAAAAGATTGGAATTAATACTGGGCAGGGATGATAACTGAAAGCGATGTTATAGCAGAACAGGCTACAACGCTGCCATACCCTTTAGTTTTTCCAATAGCTGTGCTTTTTTAGCATTCCTTTTGTTGCGGGCAGCAGTAGTATAATACACATGCTCTTCCAAAAAGTTAATTTGTGCAATGTGCCATTCATGGTTGTTTTGCATTTTGCCTAATGCCTTCCATTCCGTACAATTTGGCTGAAATGGTATTATAATCATCCCTGCCTAAATAATCGAGGTCTGCATCGCAAAAGTATTTTTTCCGAGAAGTGTTTCAGGCCTGGCATGAAATTTTGTTTTCAATATCATGGCACAAATTGTTTCGATCTGCCCGGCACTATATCCAAAAGTAGGTAGTATGCTCTGTGCAATTTTAACGCCTTCCTCTTCGTGGTTATGGTAAGCATTTACAAATCCGCAATCATGTAGCAGTGCTGCCGTTTTTAACAACATAAGATCATCGCCTGTCACGTGTTCATCGTGAGCCAATTCAAGGGCTGCATTCAACATCAAACGTATGCTCAAAGCTATGGTAATAGAGCTCAGGGGAGAGAGCCTCGTTTTTAAAGGCCTTCTGCAAACAATTGCGTTTGATGATAATCCATAGGTGGTGTCTCCGCACAAATATATATTTAATATATTTACTCCCCTGTAAAAAAATGCCATCCATGCAACAGCTTCCTGACAAGGCAACCCTTATTGAGTTTATCAGCAAGGTTTCTTTGTTTAATCATGCCAGTCATAGTATTCTGAACGACCTTTCAGAAAAAAACCGCTTTCAGCAGTGGCTGAAGGGACTACCATTATACAAAAAGGGTGACGAGGGCAGCACCATGTACCTTATATTTTCGGGCAAGTTAAAAGTACATGATGGTGAATACAAAGTAGCGGAATTAGGCGAAGGTCAGTTTTTGGCGAATTATCTTTATTGGACAGCGAGCCACGCTCCATGTCTGTTACCACAGAAACCCCCCTCATTGATAGGAACCATTACACGCTCTGATTTTTATGAAGTGCTGGATCATTTTCCAGCAATGACGCTGGATATAATTTCTGTATTGAACAACCGCCTGCGCAACCAGAACAAGGTTTTAATAAGCGAATTCAAGAACCGCGAAGATGAACTGAAACGGCTGGTAGAAATACGCACTGCAGAATTGGAAACTAAAAACAAGGAGTTGGAAGTGGCGATGGAAAACCTTAAAAAATCGCAGCAGCAATTAATACAAAGTGAAAAGCTGGCTTCACTTGGTCAGCTTACAGCCGGTATAGCTCATGAAATACAAAACCCGCTGAATTTCGTCAATAACTTCTCTGAGCTTTCCTAACAGTCTGATGGATGAAATGAAGGACAGTGAAACACTTGAAGAACGCGAAGAAATACTTAATGACATACGTCAGAATTTGCAACGTATAAACCAGCATGGCAAACGTGCCGACAGTATTGTAAAAAATATGCTGGAGCACAGCCGTAGTGCAAGCGGTCAAAAGCAATTGGTTAACGTTAACTCTTTGTGCAAAGAGTATTTTAACCTGGCTTACCACGGTTTTATTAGCTACTACACCTGATTTTAGCTGCCACATAAACAAAAACGTAGATGAAAGCCTTCCGCAAATAAATGTCGTTGCACAGGATGTTTCCAGAGTATTGCTTAATATTTTTAACAATGCATTTTATGCTGTTAAGCAAAAAAGCACAACACTTAATAAATCTAACCAACCCAGAGTATTTGACCCGGCTGTAACGCTAACTACCTCACATGGAAATGGGCATGTAACTATCAGTATAAAAGACAATGGTTCTGGTATTCCCGTTTCCATTAAAGAAAAGATATTTCAACCATTTTTCAGTACCAAACCAACTGGTGATGGAACCGGGCTTAGTTTGAGCCTGAGCCATGATATTGCAGCGCATGGTGGCACCATAAAGTAGAAAGCAAAAGAAGGAGAGTTTACGGAGTTTATTATTACGTTGCCTTACTAGACTATAAGAAGAGAGTTCTTAGCTGCAATCAATATACTGTGCACCTCTGTTTCTGTGCCTGATCTCTGGTAAGGAACTTTAAGTACAATTAATGTCTCAAACCATTGCTTTTTAACAGGCTTGTTAGATAATTCAGTGTATGAAAATAAAAATAAGTCCTGTCGCCACTGCTCGTGTGTTGATAATCCGAACTCTCCGGCAAACCTTCCACGAAAACTCAGGTAAATAATGCCTCCACGGTTTAACAGATGATTGCAGTCGCAAATTAATTTTTCACTATCTGTTTCCGACAAATAGGGTAAACAAAAGCCGCCTATGATGCAATCAAATGCAGTATTAAGTTCATTGATGTTCCTGCAATCCATTACCTAAAATCCGCACCAGGGTTATTCTTTTTTGCCAGCTCAACCATATTAGGGCAATGTCAATTCCCCTTTATATTAAGATCAGGGCGCTGCTTTAAAGATAACTGGAAATATTTCCTGGCCGCAACCTATTTCCAGAACATGAGATTGGCGTTTGGTGAGTTGTTTGCAAATAATATCATAGCTCTCATTATAAATGGGCAAGTCCATAAACTTATCCTGGTACAATGAGGCTACTTTATCCCAGGTTTCAAACGTTTCTTTGATACTTGTCCATTTACCCGATTAGCGTATAGTTTTATTAAGACATAAATTTAGCGGCATCCCATTCAACCCGGTGGAAATAATTGTTCTTTTATTTTTTAATTTCTGTTGCAACCAATTTGCTGCCGCCTCCGCCAATGTCAATGATACCAGCGGTCTTTGGAAGATTGAAACTATGCACAAAGTCCAAAGATGTTTTTGGTAACTCCTGTGTCCAACTTACTTCGTGAGGTTGTTTAGTTGCGTAAACTTTTTCCCAATGTTCTTTCTGTTTTCCATCTTGTTTTGTGGATACCATTTTAGCTGCGGTGATAAATTTCGTGTAATAAATTCCGTTGTAGTCGTGATTTGATTTTGGTGAATACAAAAGTAAATATCTGTCGTAATCTTCGGTTGAATTAAAACTGACGGATAACTTCCAGTGCTTGCTTTAAAAAACTCCTGAAAACTTGCCATACAAGTTCCTTCTTGTATTCCATGTTGAGCGAACAAACTTTTGCAGAGATATTTCTTTGAAAACGGAAGTCATTGTAGTTTGCATCAAGAAATTCGGTTGTGATAGTTGCCGCTAAGTGTTATCATTTTCCAAGTAGGATGTTTGTTGAATTGTGTCTTGATGTTCATTGCCATTAAACTATCTCTGAAAGGAACAACATCTTTATCTCTTTTAGTGTCAAAGAAAAATACTTTTACTTTTGGATTTTATTCAGCATTGCAATAAGGTTTGCCCAAGCCAAGATTCTCTTCCGTCTAAATAGGGGTTACTATGAAAAGTCGCTTTGATAAATACACTGTCGGTGTGCAACTGCAAATCTTACTCATAAACTCGGTAGGGATTTCTGCATCTACTTGAACGCTATCGCCTTTGATGGTGAAAAGATTTGTCAAAACCACTAACCAGCGGTGCTGATTCGTTTGTGCCGTGCATCTCTCCAACCATTACAATTTGAAATGGTGAAAGCAAAGTGTAAACGTTATCACTTAACTTTTCCGGGTTGTCAAAACGAATTGCGTTAGCTTTTAAATATGTTTCATTGTCTTGTCCGCTTGCACTCAAAAATGTTAGTGTCAAAGAGAGGAGTAAAAGTATATTTCTTGTCATGTAGTTTGAAGTTTGCAGAGTCGGTTGTGCTGTTTATTAATGTTGCAGCTAACGTCAGCCTGTGAAAAAACCAGTTATCCACAAAAGCTGTATAAATTAAGTGATAAAAATAACTAACAGATGCAGAGCAGGCAATTAAATTTGAATAAAAAAAAGTGCAATGGATCACATTACAGAGCAAGATTGCATGCAGATGGAAATGGTCAGTTTGGATTCACTTACTGAACCTGGTAACGCGGTGCGGGTAATTTTTTTAACGCTTTTTATGTGAGGTTATATGTTAAGATGTTTTATGGTTGTTTTTATAGTTGGAGCAGTGCTTTGTGTTTTACCTTACACTTGCGCAAAGTGGCGCTGACCAGTCAGGTTAAATTAGTGATGTGAGAGGCGCACCTCGTCAGTGAAAACTGGCCCAGCCGTCTACCCGATTGGTGGCAGTACTTCTTGAGAATTGTCAATCTAAAGTTTTGCAACGATAAAGATAAATTGTTATTATAATTACAGTTATTAGTCCCAAAAGACTTGCTTCCAAACCAAACTCTCCTCCGTTAAGCCAAGTTGGGCATTTCTCTGATATGGATTTGAACAGGCTCTGTTCATTCTCACCACTTACACCAAAACCGAGTATTGTCCCTTGCATAAAATTAGCCATAAAATGCAATCCTAAAGACATAGCCAGACTATTTGTTTTTATGAATGCAACACCAAACATTATAGAAGCGATAAAAATATTTAAAGATGCCATAAATTTTGTCATCCCAATCATGCCAGGGTTGTTAATATGTGTCAAAAGAAATAGACCGGCAATAATTAATTGAGCAGGCCAATTCCCAAAACTTTCTATGAGTCTTTGAAAAAGAAATCCACGAAATAATAATTCTTCAGTAATGGCAACACCAATAAAAACAGTAAGTCCCGAAATGATGGTTGAAAATGAAATATCAATTATTTGCCAATGTGAAAAACCTAAAACTGTCAGGATTAAAGCAGGGATAATCATTAAAGCTGCACCTATTGATAGTCCTATAAAAAATTGTCTTAGCCATTTAAAATTAAAATTTGCCGGTTATTACAGTTATTGATTCCTTTCTTAATAACTGACAAATAAATGTTACAATTATAATAAGTATAGCTTGTATTGGTATCGAGACATCAACAGACTTTTTTTGAGCTATTAAAATTGCCGGAAATAAAAATAGTACAAGAAGAAAAAGAAGATTGAACCACCAAATACTTCGGACTTTATTACTTTCATTAAGAAAATTGTTTTCATAGTCTTTTTTGAAATTTTGGAGGTTGTTCAATAGTATTGCCACCAACGCCAGCCTGTGAAAAAACAGTTATCACAAAAGCTGCTTAAATTAAGTGATAAAAATAACTAACAGAAGCAGAGCAGGCAATTAATTTTGAAAAAAAAAAAAGAGCAATGGATCATATAACAGAGCAAGATCGCATGCATATTGAACTGGTCAGTTTGGATTCACTCATTAGAACCGAGTTATGCGGTGGGGCTAATTATCTAACACTTTTTATGTGAGGCTGTATGATAAAATGTTTTGTGGTTTTTGATAGTTGAGTAGTGCTTTGTATTACACCTTACAGGGGCGCAAAGGGTCGCTAACCTGCCAGGTGAAATTACTATTGCCATACGATGTTGGTGGCAGTTTTTTTCAGTCATTGGGATTAAACATTTCTAAACTGTCAACTCCTTTTATTAATAGCCACAGGCAAAATGATAATTCCCCTATAAATATTGGAATAGCTACGTATGTAAATATAGGATTTAAAAACCCTTCTGATAGTAACATTGTGAAACTGTTTATAAGATAACCTAAACCTGAAATGATATAAAGTATCCCAAGAAATTTTGGAACTAATTTTGATTTTGAAATTACATAACAACCAATAAACAGTAAAACCAAAAAACACCAATCCTATTGCATATCCCTGAACCTGTACGTTTAGCGATAATTGCGCAAGTGTAGCAAGTTGATTGGGTTGAAATGTATTCAGGTAAGCGTTGTTACTCAGTATGAGTAAAGGTGAAATCTGGTTTAAAGGTTTACAGCAATAATTGCAGTTTGAATGATAACAAATAGTAAAGCAAGTTGAAGTAAAAATTTATTTACACGTTTGAATAAAAAATAAATAATTAAAACACAAGGCAGGCCGCAAACAAAATTGATAAGGTCGGACACAAAACCCCAACGGAAAAGCATTTCTGACGATTGTATATTGTGTGTTGTTGCTAAAGCGTTTCCGGAACGTTGAAGGCTTGCCTTACAACCACTTCTGAAAATAAACCTGTAACAATAACTATAAAATACAATAGCCCTGCTATACGTGCTAAATTTTTATTTTGAAATCATTTTTTTAGACGTAAGATATAATTTTGAAAAACATATTTCCTGGGAATAAAAATTAATGGAATAAAAACCAAATAAAAACGATTACACCTTACCGGGGTGCAAAGGGCGCTGAACTGCAGGTGAAATTGCAGCTTCCTGTGTTAGAGTCACACGGGCTTAAGAGTCTTTTTTCATGCTACTACCTAAAGTACTTAATGACCTTTTATAGTCAAATTATATTATGATTTACCGCTAACGTTTTCGGGCTTGGCGAAGGTGGCGATTTTAACCACAAAACTTCATACGAAGCACGAAGCTTCAAATTTAGTAAAAACTGTCATACGAAGTACGAAACCGCCACTTTTGCCAAACCCGTGTTAGCGGATGCCCTTCTCTCTGTTGTCCTGTTGTCTATAAAAGTTGTGTCTTAAATTTTTGTTTTTTTTGGAGGGAAGAAAAAATTGAAGTTTTATTTGGGTTGGAAAAAAGCACACTCTTTTGCAAGCTTTGGCTTGTGTGTTGGCTTGTGCGGCTTGCAAATGTGTGTGCTTTTGTGTGTTGGCTTTATAGTCTAAACAACATTGCTAAAATAAGTCTGCTTTCCGATTTTACTAAATCTGGTCGCCAATTAGGGTTTAGGGCAGTTGTTGAGTAACCTGTCTGCGAAGTTACACCACCTCGCCCTGCAAAGTATGGAGCACTTGAGTTTCTGTAAACAAATTCAAGTCTGAATGTGATACTTTGATTAGGCATATAGTCAAAGTTTGTAGAACAGTCCCAACCTGAAAACTTGTCGCCTGCATTTGCAGTAAATGGAAATGCACCTTCTGTTTGTGTCGGATTGTTTGGATTAGGTAAAGGACTTGCTTGTCCTGTTGGATAAAGCACTAAATAGCGTCCGGGATTGGTCATTATTCCGCCTCCAATTGTCCAAGCACATTTGTTTTTGGCAAACCAAATTCTATTATAAAACATAGCACTTGCAAAGTATTGAGCAGGACCTTGTATGCTGTCGCCATCTTTAAAACCATTTACACCTCCGCCTTTTTCAAAGCCTAAATCTCCTGTTAATGAAAAAGCCATTTTTGTAATTCCGTTTGACTTTGGTTTATTGTAATACCTAACTAATAAGCTATTGTCTGAATGAAATCTTTTTCGGTCTGGAATACCTGCTGCATCTGTTCCATAATAGTTATTGGTCAATAATTTTAAATTGGTGTTAGGTGTCCAGGTAATGTTTCCACCAATGCCTGGCATACTATTAAATTTCCCATAACTCTGCCAACCATTTATAATCCAAGGTTCAATTTTTAAATGTTTAGTTGGATGAATTTGAATACGGACACCATTAAAAAACCAAGGTGTATTGTCTGATGTAAAGGATGCTTGATACTCCCAATTTTCGGCTTGATAAAATGAGTTTAAGCCAATGTAAGACATAAAAAGTCCTGCGTCAATGTTGATACCATACCATTTATTAATGTGATAACCTGCATAGGCTTCACTTAAATAGCGATAAACATTTGCTAATTGATATTGCCCTCTATATGGGCTAAAATCATTACGAGGAACTACTTGTGAACGTGTTCCCAATTGTGTCATTATTCTTGCTCTTGCTCCTTTATAATAAAAGTCGCCTCCAAAATGCAAAGCAGAAAGTTGCACTTCATTATTTCTTGCTAAAGCTGTTGAACCTACAACGGTATTATCATTTGGGTTATTAAATGAGTAGGTATAATTTACATCTAGCAAAATACTTGGAGTAAAATATTTTAGGTCTTTCCAAATATTATTGGTTCTTCTATCGCTACCGTTTTGCCAAGTCATATCAATGCCTTCAAAGGGTTCGCCTTTTGTTTATTTATTTTTGGGTTTCATTGTCAAAACTGTCAGTTAATACTATGGTTTTATGGCTTAAACTGTCAGATAGTTCTTTTTTACTTGATTAATAATTTCTTGTTTTTCTTGTGGCTTAATGTTTGTGCAAGTTGAATCCTATGATAATTTTTCATTTTGTTATATATGTTTCGAGTTAATTCAATATTATTTATAGGTTGATATAAAATGGAATATCTTCTATCACCACATCACTTTTATCAAGCCAAAAGCTTTTCATCACTTAAGCCAAGTTGTTTTAATTTAAAATATGCGTTGAGTAAAAGCCATCTCTTAATGTAAATTCATTTTCTACAGAAAGAAATTTTTCTATGACAACAAATTTAAAATCGGGTTCTGAATTATATTTTGTAGAGCCATCAGGTCTGATATGCAAATTGAGTTCTTTGTTTTCAACTAATTCTTTTACGATCCTCTTAAAATATAACTCGGTTTTAGGTTGGATACGAAACCCTACATTAATGTTTACTTTGATGACTTCGTCGTCTAATAACTCGGTAACGTCATAAGACAATGTATAAGGTTCATTTGTTCTATTAAGATGCAGAAACCAATAAACATCTGCTTTTGGGGTTTTTAGAAAATATAGACTTAATAATTTTTTCTTCTATCTCGTGTCGCTTATCTGCTTTTGTCAAATAGATAAGATGCGTAGCGAATTTAGGGATAGCATCATCTTCGCTTAGTTCTTTTAATTGATTGCTGTGTTTTCCCAATTGTTCAAATTTGGTATATCTGTTGTTTATTTTTCGAGCATAGTACCAGACATACATTGTCATAAATATAAAAAGTTCAAAAAACAGAAACATCCATCTTTCTTTAATCTTGGCCACATTAGCAATGAAAAAAGATAATTCAATGGTGCCAAAAACAATTGCGAATGCTACAACATATATTTTATTCCAATGTAAACGGTATAGTAAAAAATAGCACATCAATAACGTTGTCATCAGCATTGTAATTGTTATGGAGAAGCCATAAGCGGCTTCCATATGTCCACTTTCTTTGAAGTATAAAATCATTAAAACACAACCAAACCAAAGTATTGTATTTACACTTGGAATATATATTTGTCCTTTGGCTTCGGTGGGTTGCTTTACTGAAACCCTTGGCCAAAAGTTAAGGTTGATTGCTTCATTAATTAAAGTGAAACTGCCACTTATTAATGCCTGAGAAGCAATAATAGTTGCTAAAGTTGCTATTATTATACTTGGAATTAAAAACCAATGTGGCACTATTTCAAAAATGGATTTCTTCCATTTAAAAATTTTCGCCTTGGTGCATTAACCAAGAAGCTTGACCAAAATAACAAGCAACCAAACTTACTTTTACAAAACTCCAAGTAATGCGAATATTTTTAATACCACAATGCCCTAAATCAGAATACAATGCTTCTGCACCGGTTGTGCAAAGAAATACAGCTCCAATAACCAAAAACCTTGTGGATAATTTATCAATAAATCAATGGCATAGTAGTGGATTAAGTGCTTTTAAAATTTCAAGGTGAAAGAAATGTTTCCAATACCAACAATTAAAAGCATAGAAAACCAAATGGTCATTATAGGTCCAAATGCTTTCCTAATGTTATCTGTTCCAAAACGTTGAAAGAAAAATAAAATAGAAAAATAGCTATTACTATTCCAATGGTTAATGTATTTCCTGAACAATAATATTTTCTAAACCTTTACCATATTTAATCCTTCAATGGCAGAAGCAACTGAAATAGGTGGGGTAATAATGCCATCAGCAAGTAATGTTGTAGCCCAAGAATAGTAGGAATTACTAGTTTTTACCATAGCGTTTTACTAATGAATACAATGAAAAAACGCCCCCTTCACCTTGGTTATCTGCCTTGAGTGTTAGCCAAATATATTTGATTGTAGTTTGAAATACGAGTGTCCAAAAAAATACAAGAAACTCCACCATAAACTAAGTTGTTCAGTTATTTCTCTATTTCCTATGACAGCTTTTAAAACATAAAATGGACTTGTTCCAATGTCTCCATAAATTATTCCAAGGGCCACTAAAAGTGAAGCGGCTGTTACCTTTCCATTTACACTAGTTTTAACTTTGTCCATATCACAAATTTTAATGGTACAAAGGTGGTGCGAATGCTATTGGTAAATAATAAAAGTTCGATTGGTTTTTATAAAGAAAATATAAAGACATGTCTATACAAAACGATAACCAACTCCGCTTTCTGTAAAATATGTTGTGGTTGATTGGGGTTAGTTTCAATTTTTTTACGAAGTGTACCAACAAAACTCGCAAATATTGAGTTTCCGTTTGTGAGCCAACACCCCAAATCTCTTTTAAAATAAATTGGTGCGTTAAAACTCGTCCTTCGTTTTTTGCAAGTAGCACCAATAAATTAAACTCGGTTGCAGTCAGTTTCAAAACTTCATTACTTTTCGTTACAACTCTTGCAGCTATATCTATTTCAAGGTCACCACAAATAATTTTGTTGTCCGTATTGGCAGATTGGTTTCTGCGAATAGCAGAACGAATACGTGCCAATAATTCGGCACTTCTAAATGGTTTCGTTAAATAGTCGGTTGCGCCATTGTCTAATGCTGAAACAATATCAGCTTCGTTGTTTTGAACTGACAGAATAATAATGGATTTGTTGTACCAAGTTCTTAACTCCTTTAAAACATCGTGTCCGTTTTTATCGGGCAAACCAATGTCTAATAATATTAATTCTGGTGGATGATTAGCCGCTAATATAATTCCAGCTTTTCCAGTTTCTGCCTGCCACACTTTGTAATCATTACTTTCCAAGGTTATCTCAAGCAACTTTCTTATTTGTGGTTCATCGTCTATAATTAAAATTTCAGCCTTACTCATTTTTCAAATTATTTAGGTAGGATGCTTCGGCATGAAATTCAACTACAAATGCTACGCCTCCACTTGAATTATTTTCTGCTTTTACACTGCCGTTATGTGCTTCAATAAATCCCTTTACTATTGATAGACCTAAACCACTTCCACCAGGTTTGGTTTGTGGTAATCTGTAAAACTTATCAAATATAAATTTTAATTCAGTTTCAGGTATTCCATTTCCATTATCTGAAACACTAATGACACAATTGCCTGATCGCTGCGAAGCAACAATTTTAATAATTGTATTTTCAGGTGTATAATTTATAGCGTTATGAAGGAGATTTTGCACCACTTGCTCTATCAAGCCTCTGTCAAATGTGAACAATGGCAAATTTTCATTTGGCTCAAAAATAATGGTTTGCTTGTATGAAAGTGGAAGTTTTTGAATTACAGAATTTATCAGCTCATTTGTATCACACCAGTCTAAATTTAGTTTTATCATTCCAGTTTCAAGTCTGCTCATATTGAGCAAATTTTCAACTTGTCTGTTCAGTCTTACACTTGCAATATCAATTTGATTTAGTAGTTCGTTTTGGTTGCTTCGTAGAAATCTTTATCTTTGTTTTCCTTCAATGTGTCAATTGCCCCAATAATAGTTGAAATGGGTGTTCGCAATTCGTGTGAAAGTGAATTTAATAAAGTATTATACAATTTTATGGTGTTTTCTTTTCTTCTTTGTCTCTTGCTTTCGTTTCTTCTTTGCGAATTTTTAATGTTAATACTGCATTAACCAATGCAATAAAGAAGTACATAAGAAACATCAATAAGTCTTCGGTACTTTCAATGTGAAAAGTTAATATAGGGGGTATAAAAAAGAAGTTCCAAATTAAAGCACTCAAAACCGCAGCACTTAAAACAGGCAAAATGTCAAACAGCATTGCCACAATTGAAACAGTTACCAATAGTAGTAAAGCAACAGTTTTATAGCCAATAAATTGTGAGCTAAAATAACAAGCTACAGAGGTCAACAGAACCAAAGAAATACTTATTTGATATTGATTTTGAAGGCTGAATTTTCTTGTATATAATAAGTTCAATTTATTGTCCCGTTTTATTTTCAAAAGTAATAATTAAGATATAAAGATTTTATAAAGATGTATCAGTAATGTTTGGTCGGTGCGGTAGGAAAAACTTCAATTTTTTTTTATGCGTGGGAAAAAATCCAGTCGAGTTCGTTAATAAATCACTTTACTGTTCTACTGCTTAGTCTGTGGTGTGTCGTCATAAGGTTCTGATTAACGTCAGAATGTGAAAAAACGCTAACTAGTCTTCATTTGAGGTAATAAAAGTAAAGATAATATCTGAATAAATCTTATATTTACAAAAAAAATATATTTTTGATAAAAGGTTAGGATTGGACTCGGCTTCAGTCTATCAGTACCGAAGATCGTATTACTTCTGATAATCCTGTACGGTTTGTTGAAGCATTTGTAGAGCATATCGAGCTTTATAAATTGGGATTTATCGTCAGCGCGCCAATAGCTGAAGGGACGTCCGGCATACTACCCCAAACTATTTCTTAAAATCTACCTTTTTGGCTATTTCAACGGACTGCTGACCTGCCGAAATCTTGAAAAAAAGTACGGACGTAATACAGAACTCCAATGGCCTACCGGCAACCTCCATCCCAATTACTACAGCATCGCTGACCTTCGCAAAGATAATCCAAAAGCATTGAAAATCCTCTTAACTTAAAATTCGCTTAGGAAATGAAGGCGTTTGACCAATAGGTTTAGGAAAAGGTCAAAATAGATCGAAGCGCTCTTAATAAGTAAAGGTCATTGATTTAAGTTGGTTTGGTTTTGATAATTATAGCATGAGGTTTAACTACTTTATGCACAATGTTTTGGTCTACCTTACCTAAAAATAGCAATAAAAGACTTAGGCATAACTCAGACAAAACTCTTTGTTTTTGCAATCCAAACATACGTAAACTTAGCTATGTAACTATATTTTATTTTGGACGCTTGTGATTTAATTTATATTACTATTGGTATTTATGTCGCTATAGAGACATATTGTATGGTCTTATTTATTTATATTATTTTAACAACAAATATATATGGTCAAATTTCTATATTTGTGTCACAATTAAATGTTTATGAAACAACTGGTCATGACTTTTTATCCTGGTCAGTATTTTTGGGATTTTTTATGTCAGGTCTGACTGTGGTGGGACAAACAGATGAAGCCTTTGAGGACATTGTCTGTAAAGAAACAAACGCGCACCGGCATTTATTTAATCCTATGTTGCGTTCAAATCTGCTTACAGCCAATTATGACCTGAAGTACTATAGGTTTGAATGGGAAATCGATCCCGCAATCTATGCGATCAAGGGCACCGCAACACCATATTTTAAAGTATTGGAAACGATTTCAAAGAAATTAATTTTGATTTGTCTAATCTCTTAATTATTGACAGTATTATGTGGCATGGACAAAAACTGGCGTTTTCTCAACCTGGGGTCTATCAGCTAAATATACAATTACCTTCAGTAATAAATAAAGGAAGTCTGGATAGTTTGTCAATTTCTTATCATGGTTCACCTCCTTCTAGGAGGATTTGGGTCATTTATTCAGGACAATCATAGTGGGGAACCAATACTGTGGACACTTTCTGAACCATTTGCGCTCAGGATTGGTGGCCTTGTAAAATGGCTCGAAGATAAAATTGATAGTATTGATGTGACGGTAATTACAGATGAGAGATAGGGCAGCAAGTAATGGAAGCCTTATAAATGAAGTGAACTTGGGGAATCAGAAAAAATCTTATCACTGGAGACACAGATATGCTATTGCGTCATATCTTATTGCCACCGCGGTGACAAATTATGCTGGTATATACTGATGATGTATTGCTGAGTGATGGTAAAGTGATGCCCATGGTAAATTACGTTCACTCCTGAAAAATTTAAACGACGCCAAAGTCTGTACAAAAGATAATGTTAGCGTGTTACAATTTTATGATAGTTTGTTTGTGGACTATCCATTTAAAAAGAAAAATATGGCCATGCAGTTTGGATGGGGTGGCGGTATGGAACATCAGACGATGAGTTTTGTGGATCAATTTGGCTGGGGCTTGCTGGCTTCATGAATTGGCTCACCAGTGGTTTGGTGATATGGTAACCTGTGGGGCATGGGAAGATATCTGGTTGAATGAAGGATTTGCAACCTATCTGGAAGGGCTTACCCAAGAGCGATTTAGGGGTCCAAATGCATGGAAAACTGGAAATCAGGCAAAATAAACTCCATCACATCTAATGCCGGAGGTTCTGTGAGGGTGGATGACCCCAGCTCTGTAAATAGAATCTTTAGTGGCAGATTAAGCTACAGCAAAGGATCTTATCTACTTACATGTTAAGGTGGAAACTCTGGAGATGACCTCTTTTTCAAAGCGTTGAGGTCATACTTAAACGATCGGAAATATGGTTATGCGGTCACCAGTCAGTTGCAGAGTCACCTTGAGAGTACATCAGACAAGATCTGGATGAATATTTCAAAGATTGGTATTTTGGACAGGGCTACCCTACATATACTGTTTCCTGGGATCAGGAATCGGACAGAACACTGATAAAACTTAACCAGATTTCTTCCCACCCATCCGTTCTGTTTTTTGAAATGCCTCTGCCTGCCAAACTAAAAGGTGAAGGAAAAGAATTGCTGGTAAGACTTGATAATGATAGTCCTGATCAAATATTTCCGGTCTATCCTGACTTTAAAGTAGAGACTGTAGAATTTGATCCTGACTTATGGCTTGCCGCAAAAAGCACTGTAATCAATGAAGATATATTTTTGTCTTCCCTCTTCAGATAGAATCCTGAATCCATCAGCATCTATCCTAATCCGGCTACTGACCTTTCTTCATAAAATGAATGACAATGCATCTGTACCCGTAACCTGACATTAATAGATACCAATGGGAAAATAGCAAGAAACGGCTATATCACCACGAAAACTGACAAAGTAAATATCTCGGGCCTGGAGTAGTGGCTTACAGGTTTATGGTCTTGCAAAATGGGAAAACTATATATATATAAATCCATCGTTAAGATGTAGTTTTTATCTTAATTATTGTTGGTATAGATAAAAAAGGTAGAAAATGATGAATTTACTACCTTTTTTTTTGATTAAAATTTATCATATTGAACGATGATAAATGTATAAAAAGAAGACCGTTATTTTTAAGTGCGGCAATTTTTTTCTTCAAGTTTTAGCTCGTCTCCGACTATATCCGTTGTGGGCATAAACGATATCCACCTTTTGATCCAACAAAAATGTCTGTGGTATCGTTCGAAATTAAGTGCTTGTTGTAATTCCTGTTTACTGTCTGCCAATACAGTAAATTCCCATCCTTTACTCTGAATGGTTGCAGGAACTTTTGTCAAACCTTCTGGCATCGTCGATGGTGATAGCAAGCAGTTGAATATCATATTTTTCTACCCAATCAGCAATTAAACTCATTGATAGCATCCAACTCCTTTATATGGTGTACACCAGGTAGCCCAAAAACTAACTACCGTTATTTTACCCTTTGAGGTATATTCGTTTGTATTGACCGTCTTGCCGTCTATTGTTTTAATATTGATTGATGGGAATGGATTATTGGTGTCGGTAAATCCAAAAAACAGCGCCATTACCAGCACTAAAGACAATGATTTTAAAACTTTCATTTTGATATTTTATTATTTAGGCGACTAAGATATTGTAAAGTAACAATGATATGAATATTTTGTCAAAAACTTAACTATACTTTAACCAAAATGACTAAAAACGTCTGAAAGATGAATTTTACTAATTTTATCGATCACTTTTGGTTATTTTTTACCTTGTGTTGTATTTTTATTTTTATAACTTGAATTTTTTTTTTTGATGCGACTATCCTTTCTATTTACTGTCCTCTTTTTACACACAGTCAGAATTCAATTGCTCAAGAGACGCAGGACAAAGGTGTTTTTGCAGGTTCATTTGATACCAATGCAAATGTTTTCCTTCGTGATTCAAGTATTAATGCTATAAACACACCACAATATGACAGACAGTTTTTTGGGGGCGAATCCTGGTTAAATCTGAATTATAACAAAGATGGGCTAAACTATAGGGGCAAGATTTGATATGTTTAATAATTCAAATTTGCGAAATCCTACTGTTTCATTTAGTGGCGTAGGTATAGGACGATGGTACGCTACAAAAAACTTAATCATCTTGAAATCAGCGTAGGATATTTATAGGATCAGATAGGGCGGGTTTGATTTTCAGGGCTTTTGAAACCAGACCATTATTTATTGATAATGCCTTGTATGGTGCAAGCGTTAAATATGATTTAGGCAAATCTTGGAATATTATGGGTTTTGTTGGCAAACAAAAACGCCTTCAAGTCTTTACCGGGAATTTAAAAGGGCTTCGGTTAGAAGGATTTGCCAGTTTTGAGAAGAACATCCGCTGACACTGGCACCTGGTTTTGGTTTTGTTGGGAGGACGATATCTGACGAAAATATGGAAGGCGTCGTAAATTCATTGCGTACCTATCTTCCGGAAGATAGATTTTTTCCAAACCATAATGCGTATTCAGGCACGGTTTACAATACACTTTCATATAAAAGTTTATCCTTATATACCGAAGCCGCGCTAAAATCTGAAGATATTTATTACAACCCATTTGCTCAGAAAAAAGAAATAATTGGAAGTTCATTGGGTAAACTCGAACAAAAATCAGGTTCTGTTCTGTACGGAAGCCTTTTCTGCCAAGGGCAAACTTGGTATAACAGCTGAAGCAAAACGTACCCAAAACTTTAATTTAGGTCGACCCAAATCTACGATTACTACGTGGACTTGTCAATTATCTGGTGCCCCTAAATCGGCAGAATACTTATAGACTTACAGCGCGGTATAGTCCGGCAGCCCAGGATATTTCTGAAATGGCTTATGGTCTTGACATAAAGTATAAGTTTAACAAGTCGCTCAGCTTCGGGGTAAATTATTCTGATATTGCTACTTTGGAAGGTGTTCGATTATTTAAAGAACTGTACACAGAAATAATATACAAACATAAAAGAAAATGGCAACTTACTACAGGGCTGCAATTAGTAACATATAATCAGGAAGTATATGAAATGAAAGCCGAGGTGCCTTCTGGTAAAAACTGTCGTACCGTACGTTGACTTCTTTTACAAGTCTGCGCCATCAAGGGCCTTACGTACTGAATTTCAATATATGTCTACCAAGCAGGACTTTGGAAGCTGGGTTTTTGGTTTGACGGAATATAGCATTGCGCCTAAATGGATTTTTGAAGCCTCCGGTATGTATAACATCATACCAAAGAAAGTTAATTCCAAAGGTTTGATAGAAAAGATATTTTATCCGACATTTGGGGTAGTTTTTCTTAAGGACACACAACGTTACAACCTCAGATATGTTAAGCAAGTGGAAGGTATCGTATGTACGTAGGAATATGCTGTCTGGAGCCGGCTTTCAGTGGATTCGATTTAGTATGAATACAACATTTTAAATGATCATGATAAATATTTGTAACATGAATAAGTTATATTTTTTTACAACCCTACTATGCATCGTTTTCGTAATTTCATCTTGTACTGAAGTGCAATTAAAAATTTCTGATCCGCCCATTCCGAGTCGGACAGGTTGTGCTTATAGAAGAACTTTCCGGAGCACATTGCACAAATTGCTCTAAGGGTAGTGCGGCTGTTGCAAAATATTTTAAATAAATACCCGGTCGCGTACCTTGGGTTGCCGTACATGGTGAGTTTCTTCTTTGATCCCATTATAGGCAAAAGCAAATACGATTTTAGAAATCCCAAAGCAAAAGACCTGGAAAATTGGTTTAAACCTTGGTATGGTAAACCTGCAGCATCAGTTAATAGAGTACCTACCTCTGATGTAACCGAACCTTATGCAAATAGCAATCCCGATTTGTGGCAAGCAGAGGTAGAAAAAGAATTGGTAAAAGATCACCAACTCAACATCATATTAAAATCAGATTATAATGAAGCCAGCAGGGTATTGGAACTTGACATGGCTGCCATTCCCTTAGTAAATTTGAGTGGAAATTATAATATCAGCATCTATCTGATCGAATCAAAAATCATCGATGCGCAAACAAACGGAGCTAATATAGACCTGAATTATACCCACAATCACGTCCTCCGTGACATGATTACAAAATTTGATGGAGATGCATTCGGTACAGATCTGAAAAAAGGTGATATTATCAACCGTAACTATGCATATACTCTACCGACAACTCCGGAAGGTTTATGGAATCCAAAAAACATGAAAGTAGTTGTTATGATCAGCCATCAGGGAAGTAATGATAAAAGCGTAGTTCAGGCAGCAGAGGTTCACGTGTTGGAATAAAGATCCTATGGATAATCATTAATTAAGCCAGAGCCAAATTATTAAACGAATTATTAAACGAATTATTAAACGAATTATTATTTATCGTTATTTTAACTGAGTTATTGACATTATAAAAAAAGGAACCAAAATTATGATTCCTTTTTTTTGTTTGCTAATTTAATCATTTGAACACCATAATCTGAAACATCGATTTTGATTCCATTGATAATTAAGTATACTTTATTCCTCTTCAGATGATGGAGCAGCTACTTTACCGCCATCCATCTGATCTTGCCACTCTTTAAGTTTGTCCCACTCACCTTTGGCAGCCATATCTGCCTGAGCAGACCATGTGCCTGGGTTGTGGGCAGAAAATCTAGGTCCTGCTTCTGTAAGCACAGCCTGAACTTTATCTAAACTTGAAGCCGCCAAATCAGCAAAAGTAATAATGCCTGCGGCATGCAATAATTCCGCTATTTTAGGGCCTATACCTTCAATTTTTTTAAGGTCATCTGCTTTAGCCGCTTTGGCAGGTTTTGCAGGTGCAGCCTTTGACTCAGCCACTGGTGCAGCTTTTGGAGCTGCAACCGGAGCTGGTTTTGCTCTTAGGCATTACGGCTATTGTTTCTTTTACTTCTTCTATTTTAAGTATAATACTTACCCAGCATCTGTCATCTTTACCTTTTTGAAGGCCACAGTACCAGCTACATTTGCATGTATGGTAAAGTCTTTGCCAAGATAAACACTATCACCCGATGAAATCGCTCTCTTTGCCTGACCAATATACCTTTCCAGCTTTTGCAAACTGTCCTCCGAAGAGTTTTACGCCAAGTCGCTTCCACTATGACTATCACGTCCGTTATCCGAACTACCGACACCTTTTTTATGAGCCATTTTTCTATTCTTTTAATTTAGGTTAGATAATACCTGCATAACATTACGCAGTGATCGATTCGATTTTAATTTTAGTAAAACTCTGTCTGTGACCGTTTTTCTTTTGATACCCTTTACGTCGCTTCTTTTGAAAACGACAACTTTGTCACCTTTTTGGTTGCCGATGACAGTGGCTGTTACTTTGGCATTGCTCAATACCGGCGTACCTACTTGGATACTACCATTGTTATCGACCATTAAGACCTGGTCAAAACTAACGGTGGCACCTGATTCGGCTTCTAACTGGTGGACAAAAAGGTTTTGACCTTCTGTCACTTTGAATTGCTGACCAGCTATTGTTACGATTGCAATCATGTGTTAAAAATTTAGTTAATTAAAAATGAGCACAAAAGTAAGGATAATATTTTTTTCAGACCCGATTATTATTAATTATTTTATCAAAAACATCCATAATTTTAAATAAAAAGCCTATTATTGTTCACTTTTTGTGTTTTTGACGCTTATTTTAATATTAAAGTACTGCAACATGACCCCGGCTATCATCGAAAAACCAAAAACAATAATTTCGGCAGACACCTTAAAATCACTGGAAAACTATACATCAACTGAAGGACAAGTCATTGTTCACGGTTATTGCAAAACAGGTGTTTCAGACATGTATATTCGGATTTGGCCCACTACTTATTTGTACGATCAGCATTCGGACCACAGATGTGATCTGCTTTATTTTGAAAAAATCAGTGGCTTCCCTTCCTGGACTTTGGTACCCGCTCATACAGAATTTGTGTTTACCCTTATCTTTTCGCCGTTACCTAAGTCTTGTATTCTTTTTGATCTCAAAGAAGTGATTCCACAATCCAATGGATTTTCTGTACCAAACATCTTAAGAAACTTGTCAGATGTATATTATCTGGATTTTAGTACTGAGTAAATAGAAATTTGCCGATTAGGTCGATAACGTTACAATTGGTTGCTACGATTTGATCGGGGAGTGCGCAGCAAGTCTTGAGCAAATCGTTATATCATGCGCTCTCAATAATTGGATGATCATGATCATTGTTCATAGTTCAGTTGCGACGATTTGACCTAGGAGTGCGTAGCAACCCTTGAGCAAATCGTTATATCATTCTTTCTCATTGATCTGATTATTCGATTGTTCGGATTGTTCGATTGTTCATCGTTCCGTGTGTATTATTCCATTCCCTTAGCTTTCAGCAATTTTATGATTTTGTCAGCTTTTTGATACCCATTGGTCACCAGATACAATTTGCCATCAATTTTGGCAATAAGTGCGGGAAATCCTTTAACACCCATCGAAGCTGCCAGATCAAAATCTGAATAAGCATCCATTTTTGATTGCGGGTTTTGAAATAGGGCATAAAATGCATCAGCATCAAGACCAAGATTAGCAGCTATTTTGGTGTACACATCTATGTCACCCGGATGATTATTTTCCAGGTAAAACGATTTTTGAACGGCCTGAAAATAGCTGTATTTAATCCCGGGTTTTAATTTATCTGCCACAATGATGGCCCTGCAGGCCGGTTCTGTATTGTACATAATATCATGCTTATTCAGAATACTGAAATTAAATTTCTGACCCGATGCCTGCTGGACTTCGATCCAATGATTCCATAAGAATTCCTTCAAGTCACCCATCGTTTCTGTACCGTCCGGCCTTAGCCCGCCCATGACCATTTCAAAGCTTGATTGCGGAAAAGCTGCCTTGATAGCATCCAGTTCAGGTGTAAATCCATAGCACCATGAACACATTGGGTCACCGATATATATGAGCGTATCGGATTGGCTTTTAATAGGTTTTACCAGGATCATAAGGCAACTTATAATAATAAAAGGATGTGACTTCATGTGTTGTGATTATCTGTAAATCAGATACTTGGATCTTATTACTGCAAATTTATCCAGACCGGCTTGCCATGTTTTTCTGATCTCATCTTCTTTCAGGCCGGACAATATCTGTTTCCTGAGTTTGTCAGAGCCAGCAAGTTTATCGATAAAATTGTTATCCAGGAAAAATTTTTCTTTGATTGATGACATTTTTTGGTAATAGTCAATAAGGTAAGAAATGTTCAGTTTTTTTGTGTGAATGATGCTGCCTGTGGTTACTTTACTAAGATCTGACCCATAACATTTTTGACCGCTTAAAGGTGGATCTTTCGCACCTTCATTTGGCTCGGGAATAAAGGAAAAATCTGATGTAAGTTTTGGATGTCCGATCACTTGAAACTGCTTGTTTGTGCCCCGTCCGAGACTCAATGTTGTTCCTTCAAAAAACAAATGGAAGGGTATAACAAAACTGAGCGAATATTTGGAAGATTGGGACTGGGTTTTACCGGTAATTCATAATAGGTATTGTGGTTATAGTTTTTGTTTTCGATGACAGTCAAATTACATTTGGCCTTTGATGGTAACCAGCCTTCTCCATTGATCATTTTGGCATATTCGCCTATAGTCATTCCGTACACCACGGGTACAGCATGCATACCAATAAAGGAGGTAAATGCTGTATCGAGCACAGGTCCGTCCACATAATATCCATTTGGATTAGGACGATCCAGGACGATCAATGGCTTGTTTCCTTCAGCACATGCCTCCATGATGTAATGCAACGTTGATATATAAGTATAAAACCGAACACCGACATCCTGAATGTCGAAGACTACTATATCAATATCAGCAAGTTCTTCCGCACTTGGTTTTTTCTTTTTTCCATATAGCGATATAATCGGGAGTCCGGTGCCTGAATCTCTGAAATCACTTACCTTTTCTCCTGCATCAGCCTTGCCCCTGAAACCATGTTCAGGCGCAAAAACAACTTTAATATCAATACCTAGTTTAAGCAATGAATCTACGAGATGTATATCTTTAACCATGCTGGTTTGATTGACTACCAAAGCCACTCGTTTGCCTTTCAGCATGGGTTGGTATACAGCGACTCTCTCTGCACCCGTAATGACAGATGCAGTATCAATTACGGTATTAAAAGTCTGATGACCTGTATGTTGTTGTTCGGGTTGACATGTTGTAAGCGCTATTACGAGCACACTATAAAACCAAATGTACATATATTATTAATCTATAATATTTGAAATTATTTTTTTCGGGTTTTTCTTGAAGTTGTATTTTGAATGGTTCTCAAACTGTCTGATTTGTACGTGACATTGCCATCGCAGTTTGTAAAATATACCGGATTTTGACCATCAAAAAATCTGTACACTTTACAGCCTTCATGCTCAAATAAGTACGAGACTTCATATTCCTTATTATTTTCTGTTGAAACAGTATAAATGGGTTTTCTGTAACATGAATATATACCAAATAAACCCAATAAAATACAAAAATTTATATGCGTGGATATCTTCATATGATTAAATTTAAGGCGAATTTACAAAAATCAAAACAACAAGCAAAAACAAAGTATGTCATTTAACTTAATATTACGAAATAATTAATTTAATGTACTTTTAATGTCAAATGATAACATATATTATAGTTATTATATATTTATAAAATAACAATATATTTTTTATTCCGTGTATAGCGTTTGGCTGCCTGGCGTCTCATCTTTCAAAAGTGATTTGATAAAAGATCATGGTTTTTATAGCGTCTTAATTCTTTAACGAAAACTAATATTTATCTTTGTTCTCTATTATTAGAAATGGATTATTATAACATCTCTAAACACATTTGTATTGTCCATCAGAACATTATTTCTAGATCACGTAGCACAAACCAGTGATGTGCCTATGGGGCTTGAAGTTAGCCATGCTTCAGGTATGTATATTTATAGCACAGACGGCAAAAAATACCTTGACTTTAATTCGGGCATTTCAGTCAGTTCTTTGGGTCATTGTCATCCGGAAGTGGTGGCGGCCATTCACCAACAATCCTCTGCTTACCTTCATACCATGGTATATGGTGAACACATTCAAGCACCACAAGTGGAATATGCAACCTTGTTGGCTAAAGTATTAAATAACGGATTGGATGCCACTTATTTTGTCAATTGTGGCACTGAAGCCGTAGAAGCGGCAATAAAACTGGCCAGAAAATATACCGGAAGAACTGAAATAATATCTTGCGCGGGGGCATATCACGGCAGCACACTTGGCGCAGAGAGTCTTAGGAGCGATACATCTTACACCAGAAATTTTTTACCCGGCATACCTGACGTGCGCCATATATCTTTCAATGATGAAACCCAACTAAGCAGAATTACAGAGCGAACTGCCTGTATCATCCTCGAACCTGTACAGGCCGAAGGTGGCATCATCTCACCCAAAGATGACTACCTTAAAAAGTCAGAAAACGATGTAATGAGACAGGGACACTAATGATATTAGATGAGATTCAGACGGGATTTGGCCGTACAGGATATATTTTTGCCCATCAAAAGTATGACGTAATACCTGATATCCTATTGATAGCCAAGGCCATGGGTGGTGGCATGCCTATAGGTGGCCTGGTAGCAAAAAAGGAAGTCATGATGACATTGGCCAGAAATCCTATGCTCGGCCACATCACCACATTCGGCGGTCATCCGGTATGTGTTGCAGCAGCATTAGCCACGTTAAAGGTATTATTAAGGGAAGATCACATTTGTAGCGTATCCGCAAAAGAAGCTTTATTTCATAAATTGTTGATTCACCCATTAATCAAAGAAGTGAGATCATCCGGGCTTATGATAGGCGTAGAACTTTGTGAAACAAAATACCTGACGCCATTGATAGATCAGGTTATAGCCAATGGGGTATTGATAGATTATTTTTTATTTAACAGTGCTTCTTTCAGGATAGCGCCACCGCTTGTTATTAGTGAAGATGAAATTAGTTTGGGAGTTTCTGTTATTTTAAAAGCTTTGGATGATATTAAACAAAGGATTACATGAAACAATCACGTTTTAAATCTTTATTAAGCTATATTACAGAGATGCATATCGAAACTATTTCATCTGACTATAATGAAGCGCTTCATGTCCTGTTAAAAAATGGGCAGTATCAGCTGTGTACTGCCAATGCAATCTATAGTTATGGCGACAAATATGGAAATTTTAGTGGGACTTTCGATCAGATCGACCTTGATCGTACGGTCATTCAAAATGTACTTCTCCTCGGTTTTGGCCTGGGTAGTATACCATATATGCTCGAAAAAAAATTCGGCAAATTATATTCTTATACCGGCATTGAAATTGACGAAGCCATTATTTATCTGGCTTCAAAATATGTTTTGGATGAATTGAAGGCTGATATTCAACTGATTCAGGCAAACGCTGATAATTTTATTATGCAGGCCAGTTCAAGATACGATATGATTTGTATTGATATTTTTGTGGATGATAGGATACCGGATGTGTTTCTGGATATTGATTTTTTATATGATGCCCAGGACAATCTTGCACCAAATGGATTTATTATCTTTAACCATCTTGCATATAATAAAAGTGATAAGAAGGCAGCTGATGACTATTATACCAATGTATTTGAAAAGGTATTTCCCAATGGAGCAAGCCTGAAAATAAAAGGCAATTGTATGATGATCAGTGATAAATCAATTCTCAGGAAATAATTCGGGTTTAAGCCACCCTCAAGTCAAAAATAGCATTTTGGCTATAAAATAATTAAAATTTTCCTCCGCAATGATCTTGGATAAGTCGATGTAATACACGCATTGGTCTGTATCTTTTGAAACTATGAAACTAAAATAACTTATTTTTCGTCAATTTGGTGTTGTTCAATCAACATAAGTTTATTAAAATAGAAAAACATAAAGTTTAATCATGACAAATAGTGTAAAAAACAATCGATGTGAAAGAGAAAATCATTTTAGTACCATCAGAGAAAACAGAAAATTAAGGCTTATTGAACCTGATTACAATGTGGGTCTCAGAAATTTCAGGTACGCTGAAAATACAAACCAAAAAAATAAGCCCACACCAGCTGAAGTATTTGTCAGGGTTTTTCCCTGGGCCATTGCTGGCTTGACCGTGGTGTTGGCTATTTTGTTATAGAGGTAGACGAATGACGAATTGTGTTAAGCGAACTTTGAACCATGAAATTGGAACCACGGGTGGCACACGAAAAAGATCTTGACCTTTTTTTTTATTTTTTCTTTTGACCTCTGGTCTTTTTTTTGCCGTACTTAGCCATCATTTTGTCCGTATGCCTTACCTTGATGTTGACCTTTTTATTTTTTGCCTTCTTTTCCTGAAAAGCGCTGCTGTCATCCTTTACCTTAGGTAATTTACCCAGGATGTTTTTCATTTGAATTTTGGGGATTTCAGCATCCGTTAATTCCGTCGAGATCACCAGATCATCAGGAAGTTCTGTAATGGGAACAATAAATTTCATTAAGTCCTGGATGTCATCGAGATAGTCGAGTTCCAGATCGGATACGAGTGAAATAGATTCTCCTTTTTTATCAGCCCGTCCTGTCCGCCCGATACGATGTACATAGTTTTGGGGTTCGTCGGGAAGGTCAAAATTAATAACATGTGAAACATCTTCAATATCGAGTCCACGTGCAATAATATCTGTTGCGATGAGCATTCTGAAGCTGCCATCCTGAAACTTGTTTACAGCGTTAAATCTGAAATTCTGATCCTTATTGGAATGTATTACGCCTGTTTTGTCCGGATATTTTTCAGAAATATTTGTATATAATTCATCAGCCAATGCTTTTGTAGACACAAAAATAAGGATTTTTGTCATGTCCGCTCTTTTAGCCAGCAGCAATTCCAGGAGATTGATTTTTGTATTGAAGTTGGGTACTCTGTATAATACCTGATTAATATTTGTCAATGGCGAACCGGATGGCGCTGCTTCTATTTTTTCAGGACTGTTGAAATATTCACTGATGAGCATTTCCACATCTTCTGTAATAGTCGCTGAAAACATCAGATTCTGTCTTTTCTCAGGCAATAATTCCATGATGTGTTTCAGTTGAGACCGAAATCCCAGATTAAGCATTTCGTCCACTTCATCTATGACCAATTTTTTTATAATTTTAAGATTTAAAGCACCATGATACCCAAGATCAAGCAATCTGCCTGGCGTGCCGACAAGTATATCAAGTCCCTCTGCAATTTCTGCTGCCTGTGTATTTAAGTTGGTACCTCCATATACACCCTTAACAACTGCACTGGTATATTTTGTCAATTCCTCCCCCTGTCCGACAACCTGAACTACCAGTTCGCGTGTAGGAACAATAATGAGAATCTGTGGATGCCTCAACTTGCTGAAGGTCCACATTTTGAGCAATGGCAGGAGATAAGCAATGGTTTTGCCGGTACCCGTCTGGGCAATGCCCTGTACATCCCGACCTGACATGATCACTGAAAATGCCTTTGCCTGAATGGTCGTTGGCTTGGTATAGCCGGCATCATCCAGTGCATTCCATAAAGGGTTGCTAAGGTTAAGATCTCTGAAAGTCATATTTTTTTATAAACAAATAAGGACCAAAGGTAGTCATTTTGAAAGAAGAAAAATGAACAAAGAACGATGAAGTATGAATATAATATTACACAAATAATTATAGCCAGACTCCAGGGCATGCGGGCTCATTCCTTATAAGGACGCCCCAGGAAAACCTCCTATCAGGGGCTGTCCCTTCAGGGGCGGGGTAAATAAGGAAATAATCCATCCAAACAAATTCTAAAAGTATGTTTAACTCGTCTTCATAATTTTCCTTAAAGTAGTGCAATATATTATACGCATAACGATGAATGATTTGATGATGATGAATTATAACATGCAATCCATTATGAAGTCTTAAAAAGACCCTAACCATAAGTCAAAAAGAATTCAGTAAGATTGGCATCAAAAGGCAGTCCCAGCTTTTTTCGTAGTCGATACCTTTTATTCTCCAGCCCTCTGAGCGAGATATTAAAAAGTGGTGCTATTTCTTTTGATGAAAGATTCATTTTTAAATAAGCTGCAAGTCTCATATCAGCCGCAGTTAATTCCGGAAATGCTGCTTTTATTTTTTTAAGAAATACATCATGTACCTGGTTAAAATTTGATTCAAAAAGATTTTTATCTTCTTTTATAGTCATATTTTCATTGATAATTTTCATTAGATTTTGAAAATCTTTTGTCGTCAAAGTATGATCTCCGGTTTTACGCACATCTATTAGCTCGTTTTTAATTTCGTTAAGCAACTCGTTTTTTTGGATGAGGTGCATGGTGGTATTGGCCAATTCTTTACTTTTGGACAAATTGTCCTCGATTAGTCTGTCATTTTCAATTTCTATTTTATGTTCGCGCAACAACCGTTGATTTTCCAGTTCGAGTTTTACTTTTTCTTCATAAAGTTTTTTATTAAAATATTTTTTAGCAAATAATATGGAACAAATAGCTGCCAAAAAGTAAAAGATCAACGCCTTTAAACTATTGTACCAGGGTTTTAATACTGTAAATTGCAAAGGATTTAAAGTGGTATGCCCCTTATTTGATTTGATCATTAGTGTATATTGACCTGATTTAAGGTTGGAAATCTCAATAAAAGAAGGGTCTTTAACTTCCTGCCATTTGTCCGCATTTTTATCTAAACTATAGGTAAAAATATTATTATTGTCAAATGTTGGTTGATGAAAATAAATGACAAAACTATTATCGGCATGAGGAATTTCGATGGACTTAATATTTGTTAATCCAAAACAATTTCCCGATTGTTTAAATATTATTTTATCAAGCTCAATAGGTATTTTATATGCTTCGGTTGCTTTGGGTATAATTTTTTTACCAAATGCATAACCCTCATCAAGGCAATAAATGATCTGATCACCAAAGCGTGAAATATTGTGATAATCTTTATTTAATGCATATCGAATAGTGCGTACATGCTGCCCGGTTTTTTCATATATGCCAAAACTATCAGTATACACTTTATAAAAATTAGTCTCATCAATAGCTCTGAATAAAAACGGTAATTTTGAGGTATTTAAATTTTGATCGATAGTGAATACATCATTCTGATGATCATAAAAAATACTGTTGACCGGATGAGTTTATAATAATTTTATGATTATAAATGTGCAATTCAGGACTGAAGTCTTCTGACAAACCTTCATTTTTCGCATATGCTTTTATATTTATTATTTTTTTAAAGTCTTTATCTGCCCGCAATTTTAACAATCCTGTATTCGGCCCGACAACCCATATATTTGTGTCTTTGTCGATAACAAATTTTTTGACAGGATCATTATATCCTTCTACCCTATGAGAAAATTTCCATTCGCCATCATGGATCAAAACTATTAGCCCTGTATACGTACCTTGAAGTATGGCTTTTGGTTTTTGAGGAGAAATAAATTCAGAATGCCAACCGCCTGTCACAGATGAGATTTTATTTGCCACGGCTCCCTTGATGATAAAGCTGCCTTCATTATGGCCACAAAGCAGGCTTGAGTTAAGTGTTTTTAATTGCCAGACTTGCCCTTGTGAGCCCTTAACAAGTCTAAAATCCATATGATTTTCAGGGTTTTTATTGTTTTTTTGATTGTAATAATAAACACCCTGATTTGTGCCAAGATATAAAATCGAATCCAAAATAGCTGAGGAGTATACAGTACCTAAATTTCCTTTATGATCAAAGTAAACAAGCATGTCATCATTCATATTTATTTTTCCAATTCCTTTATCAAGTCCAAGCCAGACATTTTTATCCATATCTTCAAATATGGAGAGTATGGTATTGTTCTGAAGTCCGTTTGATGTATTAATATGATAGAGTAAAGACCCGTCTGATTTAAATATTAAAACGCCGTCGCGTATGGATCCAAAAAACAGATCTCCTTTTTTGCTCAAAAGCGCTTTATTGATTTGAATTTCGGAAAAATAATTTTTTAAAGATGGGTTCCATTCTGTAATATTACCTTTTTGTATAAGGTAAATGCCATTTGAATTGGTCGTAACCATAAGGCCATCTTTATTATATGGGAGTATGCCTGTTACAGTTTTACCCTTAAAAAAACCCGATCCGGGTAGTGGTTGAATGGAATGATCAGTTTTTAGTTCGTACAGCCCGTAATCTAAAGCTTGAAAAATCAATCTTTCGCCAACATTATGCAAAAACATGATGCTTCCAGGCAAAGGAATTTTATGAACTGTTATTCCATCATATACTAGTAACAGCGAAAATGACTGAAAATAAATTTTACCATTAAACGTTATAATGTGCCAGATTTCTTCTTTAATAATGGCATCATCTTTAAATTTTTTACTTAAGGAATGATATGTTAAATCTGAACATTGGTTTTTGACCCAATACCCAAATTCACCATAAGCACCTGTATAAATTCGATCGCCGACAACAGCCGTTGATCTGATTATTTTATTGTTAAGCCTGTCAAGATTCCACTGATTGCCATTAAAGCTTAGCAAACCACTGGTGTTTGCAAAATGTATGGTCCTGTCTGATGATTGAGCTATATCCCAGTTTTGTTGATGTGCTTTGTAGTCTGAAACCCTGTAATAGTTGACAGGAGGCGTGTGTTGGCTAAAACTTTTATTATTTAGTACAACCAAAAAAATAAAACCGAAACATAATAGTCTCAACACAACAATGATTTGGATATGATCAATGACAAAAGTAAAAATATTCATTCGTTTATTAGTATTTGTTTTTTGAAGATGTCAATTTATTATGAAATACAGATGAAAGTTCATTTATATGTACTTGAATATAAAGATTTTATAGTGTAGCAGTTTCATATTAGTATACGTATACTATGATAAGCACTCTGTGCCAAATATTCCTGATTGTAAAAGATCAATGTTAAAAATCCAATACATAATTCTTTGGTTACCCGAATTTTATTAAATTTGCACCAAATTAATAATCATCGTTTTAAGTATAAAATGACATAAGGGAAGTATGAAACTGTCGCATAAATGGCTTAAAAAATATCTGAAAATAGCTTACACTCCTGAAAAGATAGCTGAAATGCTTACTATTATAGGATTGGAAGTGGAAGGAATTGAAAAAGTTGAATCAATAAAGGGTGGGTTGAAAGGAGTTGTTGTAGGAGAAGTCGTGGCTTGTGAAAAACACCCTGACGCCGATAAATTATCTCTCACCAGTGTTGATATCGGTACTGGAGAGCTCTTGCCGATTGTTTGTGGTGCACCAAATGTAACAAAAGGTCAAAAAGTTATGGTTGCCACTATAGGGACTACAATATATCCTTTTGAAGGTGAGCCCTGGACGATAAAAAAAGGAAAAATAAGGGGAGAAGATTCTTTTGGAATGATATGTGCTGAAGATGAATTAGGACTCGGTCATGACCACTCCGGAATCATCGTACTTCCCGATAATGTGGAGGTTGGATTGCAGGCTGCTGCTTACTATAATTTGGATAATGATTACGTTTATGATATCGGTCTGACACCAAACAGGTCTGATGCGACTTCTCAACTTGGCGTAGCTAGGGATTTATTGGCTTATTTGCGTGTCAATGAGCAATACACCGACGAACTTATCGATCCTGATATCTCCGGTTTTGTAACACAAAGGGTTGACAGACAAATAGAAGTCGAAATAGTCAGCCATGATTTATGTCAAAGGTATACGGGAATTACCATCACAAATGTAGAAGTAAAGGAATCTCCTGACTGGATTAAAAATTTGTTGTCTGCCATTGGTGTTAAGCCCATCAATAATATTGTTGATATTACTAATTTTGTCTTAAATGAATTGGGTCAACCATTACATGCCTTTGATGCAGATAAGATTGATGGTAAAAAAATTATTGTTTCCACTTTGCCGGAAGGAAGTGAATTTGTGACGCTTGATGGCGTGGTGAGGAAACTTTCAGCATCTGACCTTATGATTTGTGATGGAAATTTAAAGGGCCTGTGTATGGCAGGAGTATATGGCGGGCTTGGTAGTGGGGTGACGGCTGAAACAAAAAATATATTTCTTGAATCTGCATGTTTTAGTCCAACGAGCATTAGAAAAGCAAGCACAAGACATAACTTAAGAACTGATGCCGCAAAAATTTATGAAAAAGGTTCTGATCCTAATATAACAGAATATGCACTAAAAAGAGCAGCATCTCTGATTCGTCAATATGCGGGCGGTGAACTTAATCACCAAATGATCGATGTGTATACAAATCCCGTATTTCCAATAGAAGTTAGGTTGTTTTATAGTCATGTCAATAATCTTATTGGCATGCAAATGGCGGAAGATGATGTTAACACCATCTTACAGGCTTTGGAAATGGAAGTTACTGCTTTTGACGAAGAAAGTGTTTTAGTAAAGATTCCCACCAATAAGGCCGATGTAACCAGAGAAGTAGATCTGATTGAAGAGATCGTCAGAATTTATGGACTAAACAGAGTTCCTGTACCTGCAAAGATACAAAGTACCATTTCTTATACTCAGAAACCTGATAAACATAAATCAAAAGAAATCATTTCAGATTATTTGTCTTCTACAGGCAGCAATGAGATAATGGGCTTGTCTCTCATAGAGTCAAAACATTATATTGATAGCGACCTTGTAAATAAAGACAGTTTAGTTTACATCAACAATACATCAAATATCCATTTGGATATTATGCGTCCTGATATGCTAATTAGTGGCTTGCTTTCAGTAGCGTACAACCTTAATCGACAACAGACAAACTTATCCATGTTTGAATTCGGTAAAGCATATACCCGAATAGAAACCGGATACCTCGAGAATGAATTTCTGACTATCTTTAATGTTGGCAAAAGGAATGAAGAGTCATGGCTCACGGATTATAAATCAGATAAATCCTTTTATGACATTAAAAATCGGGTCTTGGCCGTATTGAATCGTGTAGGTATTACTGCTTTTCAGGTAACAGAAATAACATCAGATGTCAGATTTAGCTATGGATTACGATTCCATAAAGGAGCGGAAGTAATTGCAGAATTAGGAGAAGTTAAACGATCCATTTGTCAGAAAATGGGTATCAAAACGGTCGTCTTCTATGGTGAAATATCCTTTAGTGCCTTACTTAAAAATATTGGCAAAGAGAAAATTCATGTTAGCGAAATTAGTAGATTTCCTTCAGTAAGAAGGGATCTTGCCCTCGTAGTGGATAAAAGTGTAAAGTTTAGTGATATTGAAAAGATTGCAAAGCAAACAGAAAAAAAACTTTTGAACCAGATTTCATTATTTGATGTTTACGAGAATGAACAACAGCTTGGCGAAGGTAAAAAGTCTTATGCAGTGTCTTTTCTTTTCGAAAATATGGAAAAAACGCTTACGGACAAAGATATTGACCCAATTATGGACCAATTGATAAAACAATTAGAAAATAAAACCGGGGCTTTGATAAGAAAATAAATACGTATTATAAATAAATGTTATCTTTGATGGAAAATATTTTGATACACAAGCTGGATGAAGTATTAACAAGTGTCGAAAGACTTAAAGAGAAGTATAAATTGTTGTCCGGTCAAAACGAAATATTAACAAATCAAATCAGTATCCTAAAAGTAGAGACTGAAAAATATAAACAAGAAATTAAAAAAATAAAAGAGGCGTCAGAAAAAAAAGATGTAGACGGAGTTATTTCAATATTACCAAAGTCAGATGTACCATCATCAGAAGAAATTGAAGCATTAAAAAATGAACAAAAAGAAAAAAATGCACAGATTAAACTTCAACTTGATGGTTTTATCGAAGATATAGATCAATGTATTCAAATCATACAAGCAAAACCATAATGTTGGAAAATGATCTGAAATCAATCACTGTCACCATAGCAGGAAGGAAATTTCCGCTTAAGGTAGCACTTAATGAAGAAGCCCTGGTTCTGGAAATGGAACAGGAGCTGAATGATAAAGTGAGTGAATATCAACAGACATATTCCAGTAGGGATAAACTGGATGCTGTAATCATGACCTTGATTACATATACTTTTGATCAAAAAAAACCTTCTGATAACATAAGTTTGGACGCAGCATTGGATAAGATACAATCCATTAAAAATATGCTGCATGAAATAATTAATGACTAAGTCATTGTACACCCGTTAATCTTCTTTTTTCTGCGAATTTTTTTAATATAGGTATCCCTTCTTAGAAGGGCATTTTATCATCATTCAAAATCGTAGAACAATATGAATCCAATACTAGGGTTAATAGGAGGTTTGCTGATCGGAGGGATAGTTAGCTACTTCCTCACACAAACACTCTTCAAAAGTAAGGTGAAAGAAGCAAATAATAAGGCTGATTTATCCCTTAAAGAAGCTGAAATAAATGCAAAAAGAAAACTTGACGATGCAGAAAATAAGGCAGAAAAAATAGTTGCACGTGCTGAACAAACAAATGAATCTATCAAGCAAAAAAAGATTCTTGAAGCCAGAGATAATTTTTCTAAACTCAAGTCGGAATTTGAAACGTGGAAAGCTGAACAAAAAGTTGAGATCAAAGAAAGGGAGATGACTGCAATATCGCTTGAAAAAGATCTTAAACTTAAACAGGATGCCATCCTTACAGAAATGGAACAAATTGAATCCAGAGAGATGGAAGTTAATACCATCAGAGAAAACCTCGATCTTCAATTAAAAATTGTTGCCAAAAAGAAGGACGAACTGGATAATGCCAGCGAAAAGTTTATCAAAGAGCTGGAAACCATTTCAAAACTCAGCGAAAGTCAGGCAAAGGACCAATTGCTTGAAGCAGTCAGGGCCAAAGTAACCACAGATGCCATGGCTATAGAAAAAGAAGCCATTGCAAATGCACATACAAATGCTGGTAAGGAAGCCAAAAAAATTGTCATTCAGACCATACAAAGGATGTGTGCTGAGATTACAATTGAAAATACAGTATCTGTTTTCAATCTGGAGTCAGACGATATAAAAGGTCAGATCATCGGTCGTGAAGGTAGAAATATCAGAGCATTGGAAGCAGCAACCGGAGCTGAAATTGTTGTTGATGATACCCCTGAAGCCATCATTATTTCAAGTTTTGATCCTATAAGGAGAGAACTTTGTAGATTGTCTCTTAAGAAGCTTGTCGCTGATGGCCGAATACACCCTGCCAAAATCGAAGAAACCGTTGCAAAAGTTAAAAAACAACTGGACGAACAAATAGTCGAAATAGGGGAGCGAACGATAATAGATATGGATATTCACGGCTTAGCACCGTATCTGGTTAAAATGGTGGGTAGGATGCGATTCAGATCATCATATGGTCAGAATCTACTTAAGCACTCTATCGAAACTGCAAATTTATGTGCGACTATGGCTGCTGAATTGGGCTTAAATCCCAAGCAGGTTAAAATGGCAAAAAGGGCTGGTCTGCTCCATGATATCGGTAAAGTTGCCGAAGAGGATTCTGAACTTTCACATGCATTATTGGGTATGGAAATTTGCGAAAAGCATAAGGAACATGCCGTTATTCTTAATGCAGTAGGAGCCCACCATGACGAGATCGAAATGAATAATATCATCTCTCCGATCGTTCAGGCTTGTGATGCCATATCAGGAGCGAGACCTGGCGCAAGAAGGGAAATTCTGGAAAGTTATCTGAAAAGAATCGGAGAACTCGAAGAGTTGGCTTTGTCATATGAAGGCGTACAGAAAGCATATGCCTTACAAGCTGGAAGAGAATTGCGTGTCATCGTCGAGTCCAGACAAAGTATCTGATCAGTTTGCCGATGATCTTGCATTTATGATCTCACAAAAGATTCAGGATGAGATGCAATATCCGGGACAAGTAAAAGTGACTGTGATCAGAGAAAAACGTGCTACTGCTTTTGCAAGGTAGGAACAAAAGGATATATATTAAAAAAGGAGCAAGTCACCCGATTTTGCTCCTTTTTTTTATGTATAAATTAAAATATTTAAGATTAATTATATATTTGTTTTGTTATTACTTTACCTGAAGACGATGTTATAAATATACCCAAAATTTCAATTCTTATGAAGACATTTATTAACTTATATCCAGCCATTTTGTTTGTGTTTTTTTCATTAAATTTAAGTGGTCAGATTGGTGTTCGGGCAGGTATTAATTTATCCAACTTATCCAGGGACCCTGTTGATGATGACTTTAATTTAGGAACCAAATTGGGATTTGAGTTGGCGTTTTTATAAAATAAGCTTAGCAAAAATCTTACTATACAACCGGAATTAAATTTTATGCAGCACGGAAGTAAAATTGACGTAAAAATTCAAGGTGCAACTTCAGAAGCTACAATCAATTTTAATTATTTGCAGATGCCTTTAATGGTGAAGTATGGTTTTGGTGATATGGATGGCGCAAATTTCTATGTTCAGGGTGGTCCTTATTTGGGTTTGGGTATTGGTAAAGTAAAAACCAAGTTTTGTATGGATGGTAAATGCGAAGAAATAGAACAGGCATATGGTGATGGAGATGGTGAGGTAATAAATCCTGATTTCGGCTTACAACTTGGAGCAGGTGTTAATCTAAATTCAAAGATGTCTTTTGATGCAAGATATATATTAGGTTTAGCTGATTTTAACAGCGATGGTGATGTAAAAACCAAACATAAAGGCATTAATGTTAGTGTTGGGTACACCTTCTGATAAGTCGTAAATTTTTTCTCCCGATAATTTGACAGGAGAGTTTATAGCAAGCCTTGAGTAAATCGACATTTTATGCTCTTTCGAATTGTTCATTGTTGAGATCATTCAGATCAATCAAATCATTCGTCGCACAAATCACTCATAATTCCATTTATTCACCCTCAACTGATAGCGGGCTTCACTTACAGTCCATTTTTTTGTTGATTTGACTTTCAAGTTTTTCTTCTTCGATATCATTGATCATATCAAGAAAAAAATCAATGCCACTGACTGCCTCTACACTGTCGATACTTACCATAAATTGCTCCAGCCGGATATCAGACACCTTATGGGGTATGATAAAACCAATACCCTTTTTTTCTTCTCCTGAAAAATCCAGCAGCACTTTATAAAATGCATCAGGAACACATACTTTATTTTTTGCCCGATCGTTTTTTTCTGTCCTTTACTTTGAATTGGACCGGTTATGATGTATAAGGTTTCATCCTTGTACGTCCAGTCACGGACATTTTCTTCCAGCTCTTTCCATATGCCATTATTGAATGCCCTGAGTTGGGGAGACATATTGCTCATAAAAAAACTCTCCCTCATGGCTAATGTATCAAATGCCATATCTCCGGCAGGCACCAGATGTCCCCTTGTAAAACCTGAATTTGAATAATCCCGATGAAAAGCAGATCTTGTTGTGACACTATAATCGGGTTCAAAATGACCGCTCCTATCTACATTTGGTACATTAAGTTTTGTCCTGTCCATACGATAAGCGGTCCATTCAGCCTGTTCGCATTGTTCAATATGACAGCGCATAATATTTGTGTTGAATGACTTTCCCGTGTGAGAAGGAAGAAACGTTCTTACTTTTCGGGGCTTGATTCCTTCTAGCCGGAACCCGCTGATCTGTAACTACATTTTATAATATGCAAAGGTGCCTATAAGAATGATTACAGCGATAATTAAAAATATCACCAACCTGAATGTGGTTTGGAAACCTTTGCCCTGAACCGCGTGATTCCTCCTTAGTTGTGCCAAATCTTTTGATATTTAATGTTCTTTTCGTTTCATCTTCGGTAGGTTTCTGACCACCATCTGAACAGTATCCTGGAGTTTTTCTTCAAATAATATCAGCTTATTTTTTTTCATATCTTTTAGAATGTCTTCATTAAAGTGGCGTATGGTGACAAGTTCGAGGTCATTGTCCTGAATCATTTTAAATTCAAGTCCCAGTTCAAGTTCAAATTTTTGATCCTTTCGGGTATATTATTTACACAAACGGAAAAACTTATGGCCGTGTTCCGCATCATATTAACCTTAAGTCTGTATTTGGCAAGTAAGGCAAAAATCATACTCAAAATGATGTTCAGCAACAAATGAAAAATCATTGGTAGAAATGTGCAAAGAACCTGATCGTGTTCAATAACCACAACTGGTGGATAACTCATTTCTTTAACATCACTGATCACTGTTCCTTCACTTTCCGAATCCAAAAATGGCCTCACGTATAGTGGAATTTGTTTGTTTTGCAAAGGTTTTATAGTCTTTGGATGAATGACTTTAGCCCTGTAATATGTCATTTCAATGGCCTCGTTATAAGAAATTCTCGGCATTTTGACGACGTCTTCAAAGATACGCGGATCACCGGTTAAAACACCTGGCACATCTTTCCATATATGCATACTTTCAGCATCCAGACAATACGATAAGATAGCTGCTGAATAATCCGAACCTTCTGCCCAGTGTTGTGGTGAAATTTTCTGTCGTCGACCCAATAAAGCCCTGGGTCACAATTAGATTATGTGCAGTAAACAAATTTTCCAGTTTTTGGTTTGCATTTTTTTGAGTGGAATCCCATTGTACGCGAGCGGCACGGTAAGTATTGTCCGTAATGATAATATCCCGCACATCAAGCCAGCGACAACTTAAGTTAAGATGTCTGAGATAGTGGTCCAGAATCTTGGAAGACAAATAATTCACCAATGGAAACAATCTGATCATAGGTATAATCATAGTCTTCTTGAGGCGCCTCTTCGAGTACCCATTCAATCTCTACAAATGTATCATTTATATCATTGACAATTTGTTCGGATAAGGGCAATAATTGACCAATCAAATCAAAATGGCTAGCTTTGGATCTGGCGTAACAATGACTCTGTATGTCCATTCTGAGCGTAAAACTTTTTTACAACTTCTTCAAGTGCATTGGTAGTTTTACCCATAGCTGATACCACAACAACAATTTTTTCATCCTTATATTTTTGAAGAATGTTTCCAACATTTTTAAAACCTTCAGCATCTTTTACTGAGGCACCACCAAATTTAAAAATTTTAATTCGCATAAAACCTTGATCTACTTAATATTCTATAAAAACTATGGATTCATATTGATTTATCAGCCCAAAGGTAAGCAGTTTTCAAATTTAATCTTAATTTCGCTTCCTCTAAAGTCAAAAGCCAGCCCTGGTAAAGCACTTTCTCTGTTAATGTCAGGCAATTATGCAGATCGTTCATATGATCAACAAAGGCCGGGCAAGATTGAAGAAAATCATATGTGGCAGGAAGTACAATAGTTGATGATGTAATGATTTCACTATTAAGATAAAATAAAATGTTGACATGCAACAAAATAAAATAACCTCTGTTTCGGTTTTTTGTGGTTCGTCCTCAGGAAATGATGACGCATTCCTGAAGGATGCTATTGCGCTTGGTGAATTTCTTGCTGATCACCAGATTGGTGTCGTCTATGGTGGTTCAAATGTTGGACTCATGGGTGCTGTTGCTGATGGCGCATTAAATAAAGGTGGTAAAGTTACCGAGTCTTACCTGACTTTCTGAAAAGCAAAGAGATTGCCCATCAGGGTCTTTCTGAACTCATTTTTGTGCACTCCATGCACGAACGAAAAACGGTCATGCATGCTATGTCTGATGGAGCGATTGTGCTTCCCGGAGGCTTCGGTACCCTTGACGAAATGTTTGAATTATTGACATGGGGCCAGCTGGGCTTACATCAAAAACCAATGGCCATATTAAACACGAATGGGCTGTATGATGATTTGATTGCTTGTCTCGACAAAATGGTAACAAAAATCTCCTCCGCCAATCCAACAGAGATATGCTGATTATTGACCAGGACATACAGGTTTTATTTGACAAGATGATACAATATAAAGCACCATTGAAGGCGAAATGGATTGGAAAAGAACAATTGTAATCTCTAAACCGCTGGTATATTCAAAAAGCTTTCTTTGTAAAAATTTGATGACAGACCAAATCCACCATCATAAAAATGACCGGAAGACAATTAGTATCACACCTTACAACACATCTTTCAAAACTTTCCAAACATTCTCCCTGACAATATATTGACCTGCAGCATTGGGATGTTTTCCATCTGCAAGATTTAGCTTACTTATCGTGGCGACATTTTCCAGTAAAAACGGAATCAGGGCTGCATTAAAACTTTTGCCAGTTTTGGATAAATGGCAGAAAATCGTTTTGTATAATCATTACCCATATTTGGAGGTGCCTGCATACCGGCCAAAACCAGTTTTACATCGGGATTGGAGGATTTAACTTTTTGAGTATGGACCTGAGATTGGCTTCTGTTTGTGTAAGATCAAGTCCACGGAGTACATCATTGGCACCTAATTCAAGGACAAAATATCGACCTTTGTTTCAAAACCCATTCAACTCGATTATTTCCTCCCAGAGGTCGTTTCTCCGCTTAAGCCTGCATTTATGGCTATAAAAGGCAAACTTAAACTATCCAGTCGCCTTTGAATAAGGGCCGGAAAAGACTCATTTTCATCCAGACCATAACCAGCTGTAAGACTGTTTCCAAAAAATAAAATATACTTTTTGTCTTGTTTATTTGCATTTTTGTTGGCATTTTCACCCTTTTTCGTCTTCAATATTCTCAACATTGTCAACTTCTTTGTTGTAGCTTGTTTAGGCTTTTACAAGAAAAGACGTTTCATAAACATAAAACATATCGTGATAAATGCAGTTCTTTTTATGTTTAATATAAAAGAATGGTAATGGTTTGTCATGAATCTAAAGTTGTCTTTTAATCAAACCACAAGTAAGCACAAAGAGTTTAATAAAAAATTTGAAATATGTCGACAATCTTAAAAGTAGATAACCTTAACATGCTATATACAAGCGGGAATAGACAACTTTCCGTATTACAAGGAATAAATATGATCATCGAAGAAGGCGAAACGGTTGCTATAACAGGGCCATCCGGTAGCGGCAAAACGACCTTAATGGGTTTATGTGCAGCTTTGGACAATCCAACTTCAGGTGAAATAACGCTTTTTGGCAACCTGATCAATCCTTTGTCAGAAGATGAACGGGCAGTTATGCGAAACAAGTATGTTGGCTTTATATTTCAGAATTTCCAGTTGCTGCCAAGTCTTACTGCACTTGAAAATGTTATGCTGCCTCTTGAGCTTCAAGGTATCAAAGATGCGGAAAAAGAAGCTGCTTTATTGTTGGAACGTGTGGGACTTAAGGACCGAATGACACATTATCCAAGCCAATTGTCTGAGGAGAACAACAGCGCGTAGCACTGGCAAGAGCTTTATAAATAAACCGAAATTGTTGTTTGCAGATGAACCTACCGAAATCTTGATGGAGATACCGGTGCCACTGTAGAATCATTGATGTTTGACTTAAACCGGGATTATGGAACGACATTAATCATCGTCACCCACAATCCCGAACTGGCATCAAAAACCAGTCGTATTATTCAGCTTAAGTCCGGCCATATCATTTCTGATATAAAATATCTTCCTACCAATCTTTCAAATTGATCCGATGTCTCATATTTCATTTTTATTTAGTATCGCTTGCAGAGATAGTAGGAAGAACAGGTCTAAGCTGCTTTGTTTATGTCTTCCATTGTGCTGGGCGTTGCGGCACTTGTAGCCATAAATTCATTCAACTATAACCTTAGAAAGGAAATTGATCGTGAGTCTGCAACCTTTTGGGTGCTGATTTGGCCGCATCCGGCAACAGGGCTGCAGAGTCGGAGATATTAAAGATATTAGACTCTTTGCCAGCTGAGAAAGCACGTGAAATGGAACTATTGTCGATGTCCTATATTCCTAAAACCGATGAGACACAATTTATACGCCTTAAAGCATTGCAAGGAAACTTCCCGTTTTATGGCAAGATCAAAACAGATCCCGTAAATGCTGCCAATTCATTCAGAACCGGCAATAATGCCCTTGTTGATGAAAGCCTCATGCTCGAACATGGGTTGCTGCCAGGTGACTCCATTAAAGTTGGGAAGGTAATGTTTGAAATCAAAGGAAAATTGGCAGGGTCGATCGGAAGTATTGGTATAGCTTCTTCAGTTGCCCCGGCAATTTATATCAATATGACATCTTTGGACAGCACTGGCTTGGTTCAGCCAGGGAGTTTGATAAACTATGCATATTATTATAAGGTACCTGAAGATTTTAACATAGAGCAGTGGAAAGATGATCACAAAATTCCTCTGACATCTGATAATCTCCGTATAGAATCTATTAAGGATCGAAAGGAAAATTTGAACCAGGCATTTAGTTTCCTGAATTATTTTCTAAATTTAGTGGCTATTGTTGCGCTGCTCTCGGTTGTATTGGTGTCGCATCATGTCTTGATTTATGTCAAATCCAAGACAAATTCCATCGCACTACTGAGATGTTTGGGAATGAAGCCATGGCATGCATTTTTAGTGTATTTCATACAAATATCCGTTCTTGGTGTAATAGGCGTAATTGGTGGCGTCTTTATCGGTGCTTTGATACAAAGTGTATTGCCGCTTATCTTACAGGACTTTCTTCCTGTCAAAGTAAATACGGAACTTTCTTCTCGAGCCATTTTGGAAGGTTTTATTGTTGGGCTCTCTGTTACCACACTTTTTTCGCTGATACCATTGATCGCGATTAGAAGAATCAGCCCGCTACGTACCTTGAGGGCTTCGGTAGATGTTTTGGAGGAACGAAGAGATTATTTAAAATATATTATTTTTGGAGCCATATTTTTAGTTCTGATGGTTTTTTTATGGATATTGACATCCTCCATAATAACTGCTTTATTATTTGTTACAGGAATTGTCGGGGCTTATTTATTTTTGGCCGGGTTGGCAGTTCTAATTATAAAAACACTTCGGAAGTCGATCCCAACCAACGCAGGTTTTGTTTTCAAACAAGGACTATCCAATCTGTTCAGACCTGATAATCAAACTCAAACCATCATGGTGACCATAGGTATGGGAACAGCCGTTTTAACAACGCTATTGATCTTACAGAGTCTCCTGCTCAATAATGTTTCTATGATGGATGCCGGGAAACAACCAAATATGATCTTGTACGGCATTGAAACAAATCAGATTGAATCTTTAAAGAAGATGACAATTGATCATAAACTACCAGTCATTCAACAGGTGCCTGTGGTTACTATGAAAATTGACGGGTGGAAAGGCAAAACAAAAACACAATGGTTGGCTGATTCCACTATGACATCCAAAAGATGGGCGGTCAATCGGGAAGCCAGGGTTTCATATCGTGATACTATAGCAGATGATGAAAAACTGATCAGCGGCACTTTCGTAAGTATACAGGAGGAAATGACAGTATTTTTGTGTCACTTGGTACTACCTTTGCAGAAGCTATGGAAATTGGTTTAGGGGATGAATTGGTTTTTAATGTTCAAGGTACACGTATGGTAACATTTGTTGGTAGCCTTAGAGAGATCGAATTTAGAAATTTATCTACCAGATTTTTTATTATTTTTCCTAATGGTGTGCTCGAAACTGCGCCTCAATTTCAAGTGTTGGTAACAAAAACACCTGACAATGCAACCATGACAAAATACAGGAGTTCAGTAGTAAAAGCATTTCCAAACGTCTCCGTGATCGATTTGACTACGATACTTCAATCGGTAAATGATATTCTAAAAAAAGTAGCTTTTATCATACAGTTTATGGCAATTTTTAGTTTGCTCACAGGTTTGATAGTATTGATAAGTTCATTGACTTTGAGCAAATATCAGAGACTTAAAGAAAGCATTCTTTTAAGAACGATTGGCGCCACCAAGGCGCAGATCATTAAAATAAATGCTACAGAGTATGCATTTTTAGGTATTTTGTCAGCGGGTACAGGCATATTTATTGCTTTGATATTTAGTTATGTTTTAACCAAGTTTCAGCTTAAACTGGATTACGATATCTCGTGGTTGCCTATCATCGGCATTATGTTTGTTTTGGTTTTGACAACCATCATAGTAGGTATGCTTAATAGTCGTGATGTTGTCAACAATCCTCCGTTGGAAGTCCTGAGGAAAGAGAACGAATGATTTATTTTTATTGATATTGGTTTTTTTTTGTGTTGCTGCGTATGTACATTGGGGTGTGTCCCGGGCTTTGTTTTACAAAAAACGCACACAGGGCAATTTCCCAAAAGAAGTAAATAAAATGGATGGAATATAAATATAATGTTTAGTTTTACGACTGTAATATTTGGTTGTCATGATGGAAAAATCATGAATGTTAATTATTATAAAAATGCAAATTAAAGCGTCAAAACAAACAGAAATATTTATATCAAGATGGACAGTACTTCAAATACCAAAGGCAGTTATTTAGTTTCAATCACAATCATAGGCATATTGTTTTATTTTTGGATTTGTCACCTGGTTAAATGGGGCTTTAATGCCTTTTTTACAAACAGCTTGTGAAATTTCTCCCTTTCAGGCTAGTTTAGTGACTCTGGCGTTTTACATTGCGTATTTTGTAATGGCATTACCTTCTTCATTTGTATTAAAGCGTACAGGTTATAAAAATGGCTTATTTATTGGTCTGTTAATTATGGCTGTCGGAGCGCTGATATTTATTCCGGCCGCATATTCCAGGATTTTTAGCATATTTTTATTTGGCCTGTTTGTTTTGGGTACTGGTCTTGCATTACTTCAGACAGCTGTAAATCCCTTTATTACCATTATTGGTCCGACTGAAAGCGCTGCTGTAAGAATCTCTATTATGGGTATTTGCAATAAGCTGGCCGGTTTTATTAGTCCTTTGGTACTTAGTGCCCTCGTCATGCATGGCATGGAAAGGTTTAAAGAAGAAAATTTAAAAAGTCTGACGACTGTAGATAAGGAAACTTTGCTGAATGAGTTGGCCGGACGATTGGTCGGACCATATTTGGTTATGGCTATTGTGCTTATTGTTTTTGGCATTATTGTAAAATATTCTTCATTACCTGATAAAATTGAAGTGGATGAAGATGAAAACGAGTCTTTACTTGAATTTATAAAACAAATACCTTCAGCATTAAAAATTCCTCATTTATTGTTGGGTGTGATTACCCTGTTTGTTTATGTTGGTGTCGAGGTAATGGCAGGTGACAGCCTTACACAATTTGGAAAAAACTTAAACCTCGATTACGCGGCTAAACTCACTTCATATACTATGGCCTTTATGATTGTGGGTTATATCCTGGGCATCTCCCCCGATACCCAAGTATGTCAGCCAATCCAAAGCCCTGGTAGCGTCATCGGTATTGGGCATTTTATGTGCCATAGGTGCAAGTACAGCAGCAGTTGACAATTCAAGCCTTTTTAGCGGCTTATTCGGATGGTTGAATTCAGTACTTAATTTAAACATTCCAATGATACCCAATAGTTTGTTTTTTGTAACATTGCTTGGCTTAGCCAATGCTTTGATGTGGCCTTCCATCTGGCCATTAGTCCTTCAGGATTTGGGCAAGTATACAAAAATTGCTTCTGCATTATTGATCATGGGTATAGCAGGTGGCGCCATTATTCCGCCTCTTTACGCAAGCATTGGTCAGAATATAGGTTTTCAGCAAGCACTTTGGATTATGGTACCGATTTATATATTTATCTTGTATTATGCAATATCAGGGCATAAGCTCAGGGCTGAAAATAAATTGTGACATGAATAATTGGAGCAATTCCTATGAAGTTGGAACGAGTATGTTGGATCTTATTAGAAAACGTGAACTGACTTTCAGAATTTAAGAAAGTGCCATTTTTTAGTCTTCAAATACATGAACGACATGATCGTGATGCCGCCCCAATAAATGATTTCTGCTGCCCATGCCCAGTTTAAACCATAGTACCAGTATTTTATCATCAGCAAGCCGTATATGATATATACAACGGTAAAGATCGTTTGGATCCAAAGAGCGGTTTTAGTATGCCCTGTGCCAATCAGACCATTTATAAAAATGCCACCTACGCTAAACACCATCAAAATGGCAAAAGCATCATCATATAAGGTTTTGCTGATAGAATGAGTGTCATATCCTCCCTTCCAAATAATGGATACAAAAAAAACTCCGGAAACATTAGAATTGGTAAGGAAATAAGCATCGTTGACAGCATGTTGAGTTTTGTCGTTTTTAGGATGAGCGGTAAGACAGCCTGTCTTTTTCTGTTGCCAATAAAATTGCTGACCAATGTATTGATACCTGCCGAATAACCCCAGCAGGGAATAGAAAGAATGAGGTATATTGTGCGAAGCAGATTTGAAATTTCGAGTTCTTGCTGCCTATATTTTCAATAAAGCTAAAAAAAAAAACCATGAACCAATACCAAGAATAGATTGAAAAACAATAGGAAATGAAATGCTAAACATATTTGAAAATGAACTTAATCGTAGTCTGTACACTTAACAAACCAAATTTTCTGTTATCTTTATCCCATACCTTATAGCCAACAAATACAATAAAGGCGACAACTTCAGCAAGTGTGCTTGCCAGCGCAGCACCGGCGATGCCCATTGGAGGTATGCCAAAGGAACCGAAAACAAGCAGGTAATTGAGTACAATATTTACCACAATCAATACCAATGTATCATACATTATAAATTTGGTATTGGCAATTCCGGTATAAAATGCAATTAAGGAAACCCCAAGATAACTAAAAAAAACGCCCCAACTACGAGGTATGATGTATAACATACATTTTTCGAGTATATCCGGATTTTTTATAAATAATTCAAAAAAACTTCGGCTCCCATATTGTAAAAAGAAAAACAATATTAATGACAAAGCAAATTCGAAAAGAAACAAAGACTGAAAATCTGTTCCGGCACCTACGTAATCGTGTTCGCCATTTCGTCTGGCAATGATGATCTGGCCACCTCGCGAAAAGCCATAACCAATGCTTGCAATAATCAGATAGAAGACACCTACCAAACCCGCAGCTGCAAAATCAACATCGCTGTAATGGTACAAAAAAACATTATCACTTAACACAATTATGTTTTGGGCAGCACTACCCAGCATGATTGGCACGGATAAAGATAATATTTGTTTATATGATGTGCTTAATTTCATTATGAGTGCAAAATATCTATTTATTTCTAACTTTTGTAGAAAATCAGGTATTAAATCACATTAATAAAATACATTTGTCATATTTTCTAAAAATCATAAAAACTCCAAGTCTCATGCTCAGGAATCATTTTTATTTAACTGCAGTTTGTGTTACATTTGCCGCTTTATCTTGTAAAAATAATACAATGAATACGGAAACTGCATTGACATTCAAAGAAAGCAAACTCATGGCCAAAACAGATATTGTGGCTCCTGTAGCCGAAAAAACACCAACAAATTTAACGACACCAGGTGATACCCGAGTGGATAATTATTATTGGATGAAACTTTCAGATGATCAGAAAAATGCAAAGACACCTGATGCACAAACTAAAAAAGTATTGGATTATTTGAATGCCGAAAACGCTTACCGCGAAAAAATGATGTCTCATACAGATAGTTTCCAAAATAAACTTTTTGAAGAAATCAAGGGACGTATCAAACAAACGGATATGTCTGTACCATATAAAGAAAATGGTTATTTTTACCTTACCAGATTTGAAGAAGGCAAAGAGTATCCCATACATAGCAGTAAAAAAGAAACACTGGAAGCGCCGGAAGAAATTATGCTTAATGTCAACGAACTCGCTGTTGGTCATGAGTACTTTGCCATTGGTGGCAGGACAGTTAGCCCCGACAATAGTTTGCTGGCATATAGCGAAGATACCGTGTCAAGGAGACAGTATACCATCAGATTCAAAAATCTGGCGACAGGTGCTTTGTTTGCTGATGTAATCCCTAATACGACGGGTGGTGTTACCTGGGGTAATGATAACAAAACTATTTTTTATTCCAAGCAGGATGCCGCACTCAGATCATATAAAATTTTCAGACACACATTAGGCACCCCAATCAAAAGTGATGTGCTGATCTTCCATGAAAAAGATGAAACATTCAACACATATATATACAAAACCAAATCAAAAAAAATTTCTTGTCATAGGTTCATCTGCAACTCTGTCAAATGAGTACCAAATTCTTGAAGCAGATAACCCTACAGGCACTTTCAGAATGTTCCATCCAAGAGAACGCAAACTCGAGTATAGTATCAGCGATTACGGAGGCAAATGGTATGTGCTGACCAATAGGATGGAGCTGAAAACTTTAAAATCATGACAACTCCGGAGACGACTACTGCCAAAGAAAGCTGGACGGATATGATGCCTTACAACAAAGATATTTTTATCGAGGACATGGATATTTTTAAGGACCATATGGTTATTTCCGAAAGGGTAGGAGGCATTACCAAACTCAAAATCAGACCATGGGATGGAAAAGATGAACACTACATTGCTTTTAAAGAGGATTCATATACTGTTGGCACAAGTATAAACCCCGATTTTGAAACTGATCTGCTTCGTATTGACTACACTTCACTTACGACGCCTGCAACAACATATGACTATAACGTAAAAACCAAAAAGCTCGAACTTTTAAAACAACAAGAGGTCATCGGTACCTTTAATCCGGACGATTATATTTCTGAAAGACAAATGGTAAAAGCAACCGACGGTACCATGGTGCCTTTGTCAATCGTATATAAAAAAGGATTCAAAAAAGATGGTACACGACCATTTTTATTATATGGTTATGGCTCTTATGGAGCCAGCTCTGATCGTTATTTTTCATCTGTAAGGCTTAGCCTTTGGACAGGGGTTTTGGTTTTGCTATTGCGCACATCAGAGGTGGACAGGAAATGGGCAGGCAATGGTACGAAAACGGTAAATTCCTGAAAAAGAAAAATACGTTTACTGACTTTATAGATTGTGGTGATTTCCTTGTAAAAGAAGGATATGCGGCTAAAGATAAACTATTTGCAAATGGAGGCAGTGCCGGGGGTTTGCTTATGGGTGCAATCATGAATATGAAGCCTAAATTATGGAGAGTGTTGTTGCAGCCGTACCTTTTGTTGATGTAGTTACCACTATGCTTGATGAGAGTATTCCGTTGACTACCGGCGAATTTGATGAGTTGGGCAATCCTAAAGAAAAGGCGTATTACGATTATATGAAGTCTTATTCGCCTTATGATAATGTTATAGCTCAGGCTTATCCTGCTACTTTGGTGACATCAGGTAGATTTAAGCGATACAAAGAAGTAGCAATGGAATATGCCTTTATGCTTGATCTGGCAGGATTGGGAGAGGAATAATAATAAAAGACGTCGGTTGTGCAAAAAAAAACAGCACTTTATATTTGTCATATCAAATATAAAGTGCTGTTTTTTGTGATAAAAAATTAAAAATCTTTAGTGCGTCATATTTAATGGTCCCAAGTCAAGTGTGCATCACATATAGCACAGTTGCTTTCACTTTTCCTTCATAAAAACATAGCCACCATTTTCAGCGCCCCAAACTTGTTTGTCTTCCTTATCCCATCCTCTATCCCAACTTTCCAGCCGATCTTTATAAATGGTCACTTCTGATGTGGCATAACTAGCTCCGCGTAAAGTACTCAAGCATTCCTTTCCAGGTGTGGAACCGCTGTAGTTTTTTTCTTTATTTTTATGCAGAAAGATGCTGCAGCCCTGACGATCTACTAATTTTTCGCGGGTAATAGACGATAGTTTCGTATCATCTTTCCAGGCATTTACAATTTCTTTTGGATTTTGTACTTCATATACCTTGCTGACAATAGTCTCTTTATCCTGTAGGTATAGATGATATACTCTTTGGCGATAGGGTTTTTCTTCAGCAGTGGCAATCGCTTGTTCCACATAAAACCAATATCCATCAGCCTCGTCTTTCCAGATAGGTGTCATGCGTAATTTGATGTTAAAGTAATTGGTATCCTGAGCAGCTTGAGCGGCACTGCTGAACGTACCTGTCATCATCTTTGCTACTTTCTTCAGGTCTTTGTTTTTAACTTTTTGGTTTTGACCAAAGAAGGTTATTGTGCCCAGAAGCATAAATATTGTGGTTAAAAATATTGTTTTCAAGTGTTTAAATTTTGCTAAGTTGTTGAATTTGTTTGATTTGCGGATTTGTTTAACTTCGAAAATCAGGTAATAAACTGATCCATTTAATCATTCAGGTTTGTATGCTTTCTGCTTATGGGGATTTCATGGATAATAATTGTTGCCTTTCTCCTCATTAGCACCAGCCACGAGATTACAAAACTAATACCCATAAATATACCCCCAAGAAAAAAAGCGGCCCTGGAAAAATAAATGGGGCATTATCAGTTGTAAAGAAATGAAAAAAAATGCTCGTCATCATAATAGGACCGATTATGGTGGTAACACTCATCAGACTGGTCAGACTCGCCCTGAAGTTCACCTTGTTGATCGGCGCCGACTTTACCTACCATATAAGCCTGCAGATTAGGCATAGCGATACCTCCAAAACAGTAGGGCAGCAAAACACAAACATCATCCAGCTTTGGGTGGCAAAGGCAAATAAAAACATACCAACTATGTATAAAAAAAGCCTATGACAACGCTTTTCTCCAATCCAAAAAGGGATGCAAATTTTTGTGCAAGGCCGGCTTGAACAATAGCTACAAGGATACCAACTACAGCCAAAGAATATCCAACAGTTGCTTCAGACCATTCAAATCGGTACATGGTAAAATAATTCCACGTACTCTGCACAGCATGGGATCCCAAAAATAGAAACACATATGCCAGTAATAGATAACGCAATTGTTTGTATTTGCTTATTTGCTTTAATGAGCCCCATGGATTGGCCCTTCGAATATCAAACTTTCTCCTGTTTTCAAGTGCAAGTGACTCAGGAAGAATAAAATAACCATATAAAAAATTTAAAAAGCTTAAAGCCGCTGTGGTATAAAACGGAATTTTGACCCCATATTGACCCAATACGCCTCCTAAAAATGGACCTATGATAAACCCCAAGCCAAACGCTGCCCCGATCATTCCAAAATTTTTGGATCTGGTTTCTGTGTTACTTATATCAGCTATATATGCAGAAGCAGTGGTGAAACTTGCTCCCGTGATACCGGCGATGATTCTGCCCAGAATAAACCAGCTGTACGTAGGGGCAAAAGCAAGAATAAGGTAATCGACGCTGAACCCAAGCAATGATAATAACAAACCGACGTCGGCCATACTGATCACCTGAGATTGCCCATGACAGGAGAAAATATAAATTGAGCTATAGCAAAGGCAAATAAAAGATAACCACCATATTTACTCGCTTCACGATAGGTATATGTTTCATTTCTGCCAGCAATTTTGGTAATACAGGGATTATAATACCAAAACCAATAACATCTATCAAAAGAGTCACAAATATAAATCCTATAGCAGCCTGATGGTTGCGCATACTTTTACATTAAGGCAAATACCAAAGATAAAACCTTACCTGTTATAACAATTAATTATATTATTTTTCAATAAACATCAATTATTATCTTAAATACATTATACATATTAATATATATGATAGTTTATACATTGTATTAAAATAAGTATTATATTTGGTCTGCATTTTTTAACACAATTTATTATTTCACTAAATTAAAGTATTATGGATTACTTACCTTTAATCATTCAGCTCTTAAGTGGCGCCGTCGGAGGCAATCTTGCAGGAAAATTAATGCCTAGTGCGTCAATGGGCACAATGGTGAATTCTATTCTTGGTATTCTTGGTGGCGGCCTTGGTGGACAACTATTAGGTATGCTTGGTATGGCGCCTCAAACCGGTATGGATCTGATGGGCATCATTGGCAATATTGCAGCAGGTGGCGTCGGCGGTGGCGTGTTTATGGCTATTATAGGCATAATCAAAAGTATGATGGGAAGCAAGAGTTAATATTTATACAATGAAAATAAATAGCATGCCCCTTGATCCTGGCATAAAACTGATGTCATCAAATCATGGGCATGCTTCTTCACTCCTTCCATTTAATGTGTAGATTGAAAAAAACTCGCGGTGTGCCTAGGAAAAAAAGCTAACATCGAATATCACTACATTTTTTATAAAATTATAAATATATTTTGAGAAGTCCAAAAATTTATAGGTTTACTATACATATTTGTTATATATTTTAGCTTATACCCTATAAATTTAGGGGGTGACCCTAAAATAAATATAATTATTTATTTAAAATTATTTCTTTTTCCAATGACATAGCTTGTTTGTCTACATACTTGATAGTCAATAAAATACGATGTGCAATGTATGTTTTGAAAACACATTATGAATTAAAACAAGCTGCGAAAAGGAAATTCCCTGGTATACTTTTGCAACAACATTAGTAAGGAAATATGCCTTATCAAATATTTGTTAACCAAAATTTCACAACAATGAGTAAAATAGGTTCCAGAGAAATCCTTCCATTTCTTGCACTTGCACTTTTTGCTATAGGTGCACTCTTTTTCCCAACAACTGCATCTTATGCGGATACCACAGTATATAGTACAGGTGACATTACTTGGGTATTGGTTGCTACTGCCTTGGCATTTCTTATGACACCAGGCCTGGCATTTTTTATGGTGGTATGGTCAACAGAAAAATGTGTTGGAGTACCATGATAAAAAGTTTTGTGGCCATGGAATAGTAACGGTTCTGTGGGTCTTTGTCGGATATGGTATGTCATTTTGGCACTTCTTTGGGTGGTATCATAGGCAACCCTATGTCCCATATATTTTATAGCGGTGTCGTTTCCTTGGGGGCTCTCTGGCCCGGTGGACCTACCATACCATTAACTTTTATTTTCATTGTTTCAATTGATGTTTGCCATCATTACGCCAGTCTGGTTGTGGGTGCTCGGCAGAAAGAATAAAGTTTTCTACATATGTGCTTTTATCGTGTTGTTTGCATTATGTATATATTTCCCGGTTTGTCATTGGGCATGGCATCCTGAGGGTTTTTTATTTAAGATGGGTGTCCTTGATTTTGCGGGAGGCACCGTCGTTCACATTACTGCCGGCTGTGCAGCATTGGCAGGTGCCTTGGTATTAAAGAGAAGAAAATCTCATATGGAAAGACAGGAAGCACATCCTGCAAATGTACCTTGCGCATTGATAGGTACCGGTTTATTATGGCTTGGCTGGTTTGGCTTTAATGCCGGTTCAGCTTGGGCTCACTCGCTTGCCGTTTCCGCTTTGCTACAACAAATACGGGCTGCAGCTACTGCCGGACTTTTCATGGATGTTTTTCGATGTGTTAAGGGGTAAAAAGCCATCCGTTCTGGGTTTTTGTATCGGTGCAGTTGTTGGCTTGGTAGCGATAACGCCGGGCGCTGGTTTTGTGGGTATTGCCCATAGTGCATTTATTGGTTTTATTGCAGCTATTGTATCAAATCTCGCAGTTTCATTACGCACTATTTCAAATGTAGACGACACACTGGATGTTTTTCCTTGTCATGGTATTGGAGGTATGGTTGGTATGTTGATGACAGGAATCTTTGCCAGTAAGGTGGTAAATGGTGCCGGAGTAGATGGTTTATTTTTTGGAAATTGGGAATTCTTTTTCACCCAGCTTAAAGGTATGTTACTAGTTAGCATTTATGCGTTTTCAGTGGCCTGGTTAATCTTTTAAGGCAATAAAATAGGATTAATCCAATCCGCGTCTCAGAAGATGATGAAGAAGCAGGACTGGATGCATCTCAACATGGTGAAAATTATGTACAGGGTACCTTATTGGTCAAAAAAGACAGTTCGGTCTTTGAGGTAGCTAATTCAGAGTATTAGTCCGGATTTCACAACCCGGTATAAAAAAAAACCCTCAAAAAATGGAGTTTCTGAGGGCTAATTTTTCAACAAGAAGACTTTGTCTACAAATTTGGAACCACAAAGATACAGCATTCAACTGTATAACATGTCTTCTTTAGTTTTTAGTCATTTAATTAATCACTTTAAAATCTAAAGAAACATGAAAAACGTTCTTTTACCTATGCTGCTTTGTCTTTCTATACCCGTTTTTGGTCAGATCAAAATAGATTCATTTTTTACACTTACGGGATCAGCGGACACATATTTCAGATATAATCTCAATTCGACCAATGATGCCACAAATGGTGGCAGCCTGGCACCTGTTACCTCATTTGCAAATTTACCAGGATTTGCAATGGGCATGTTTAATCTAATAGCCAAATATGAAAAAGGTAAAACAGGTTTTGTGACAGATCTGGTTTTTGGCCCTAGAGGAAGAGATGCCGTATTTAATTCACCCGGATCTTTAAATATTGTAAATCAGGCTTATGCGTTTTACAAACCCACTGATAAATTGACTTTAACAATGGGCAAGTTTAATACTTTTGTGGGTTATGAAGTGATATCTCCGGTTTTGAACTATCACTACTCCACATCTTACATGTTTTCATTTGGACCATTCAATCACACGGGTTTAAAAGGCAATTATGACCTTGGAAAAGGATTTGGTGTTATGGCAGGTGTATTTAATCCAACAGATTATACAGATTCTAACCCAAATAATACATATTATTTCGGCGGGCAACTCTCTTATGTTTTCGATCAGGGTTCTGTTTATCTTAATACACTGTTAAATAAGGACTATAAACAGTTTGACCTGACATCATCATTTAAAGTTTCCAACACAATGAATCTTGGCCTAAATGCCACTACTGCTTCAGATTTCTTTTCAGGTATTGCCTTGTATACAAATCTGACTATGACAGAATCTTTTTCTGCAGGAATCAGAGCTGAATATTTTAAGGATAATGGAATTGGTATTTTGGACAGTGATGCAGAACCTGCTACTACATCAAACCATGTATTTGACATTACACTTTCGGGTAATATTACCTTGGGTCAATTAAGAATAATACCTGAGTATAGAATTGATATGTATTCTGATAATTTAGTTTTACCAGATGCCACATCTTTGCTTCGTAAAGACAATCTTAGTTCACTTTTAGTTGCTGCTGTATATAGTTTTTGAATCGAACCAAGCGAAGCGCATTGTCAAATTGAACAAAGCGAAGCCAATTGAACAATTCCAATGGCAGCGCCAACAATAAATTCAATTGTCCTTTGGACGCAATGGCTTCGCCAGTGAACAAATTGAAAAGTAATTGAACCAAGCGAAGCGAATTGCCAAATTGAACAAGCGAAGCGAATGCCAAATTGAATTAAGCGAAGCGTTGAACAGCGGGAAGAGAAATTGAACTAATTACTCATTTCCGCACCGGCAATGTAGCCTCCAGTCCATGCTGCCTGAAAGTTAAAACCACCCGTCACTGCATCAATATTAAGCACTTCGCCTGCCATAAACAAGCCGGGTTCAAGCTTGCTTTCAAAGGTCTTAAAATTAATATGATGGAGTGCGACGCCGCCGGCAGTGACAAATTCTTCCTTAAAAGTTGTTTTGCCGCTTATTCAAAAATAGCATTGGAATAAACTTTTTTCTTTGCCATCTCATCTCTTAAGGCTGCAATGGAATCAACTGTAACATCGGGTAGCCAATCGATCAGAATCTGCGTTTCATAATTCCTGTCGGCCAGGATAGTGGCGCCCCAGGCAGAGGCTTTAAGTATCGCCGGACCGCTTAAGCCCCAGTGTGTGATGAGCACAGGGCCATCTGTTTGTATTTTAGAATCTTTGATTCTAACACTTGCTCTTGGTACAGACAAACCCATAAGTTTGCAGATGGGATTTTTGGGAAGATTGAAGGTAAATAAAGATGGCACAGGTTCGACTATCTCATATCCGTGTCCTTTAAGTATGTTCCACACAAAAGGACTGCTACCGGTCGCCAACATAAAATTTTTGCTCCAATAGCTTCCGATTCTGTGATTATTTCAAAGATTTTATCCTCTTCCGGCCTGTAATTATATTGTTTTACTTTGACATTTCGGATGATGTCAATACCTAATTTATGGGTCAAAGACATAAAACAATCTATGATCGTCTCTGAGGAGTCCGTGTCCGGAAACATACGGCCATCCGCCTCAGTTTTTAAAGTGACACCGTTATTTTTAAACCACTCCACAGTTTGTGTCGGACCAAACGTATGGAATGGACCAAGCAACTCACGTTGTCCTCGCGGATAATACGATGTCAACATTTTTGGATCAAAACAAGCATGACAAGCATTACATCGGCCGCCTCCCGAAATACGTACTTTGTTTAGTACTTCCTTGGATTGTTCGAGGATGGCAACTTTTAGTGATGGGTTATTTGATGCCGCAGTGATGGCTGCAAAAAAACCTGCAGCGCCTCCGCCTATGATGATGATGTCATACTTCATGACATAAAGGTATAAAATTAAAGATCAACAAGGTCAAAAGTTAAAATTACTAAAGTTGGAAGAAGTGAGATTTTTTGACATAGATGGCATGTATAATGAGACCTATAATTAGGGGCAAATCAGTTCTAAATATTCATTTTCAATTTAACAGCTGCATCAAGTAAAATTAATTACCCCTTTTATGTTAAAAGTTGGGTTAAATGAAGGCAAACAGCTCAGTTTTCTATAGTTTTGAATGGTGAATGGTAGTTTTTGCCTTTGGCGGAAATGTTTCATACAATCACCATTGTGCATGATTAAAAAAAAGAAAATGAAAGTCAAAATATGTGTAGGAATTTATATTTGTCTGGCTTTAATATCCTGTCATACAGGATACCAAAAAGAAAGTGGTCAATGGTTTTGGGTTTCTTATGACGAATCGGTTGGAAAAAGAGTCAGTCAGATTGACCAACATGATGACGAAAGTTTTTCAGTTTTAGAAAATGAAAAATATGCAATTGAAAAAAATTCGGTTTTTATATTGGAAAGAACGATAATTAAAGATGCAGACCCAAAAAAAAACTTTTGAAGTAATGGATAAAAATGGTTATTTCAAAGGATATAAAAAATTTTTTTTGCCAAGAAAGTAATTTTTGCAAACCTACAACATTTAAAAATATTGGAATTCCCGTATTCAAAAGATGAGGAGTATATTTTTTTGTGGAACAATTCCAATGAGAATAAACAAAAGTGAAGTGGCGGAATTTAAGTAACGAATGAAGATAAATTGATGTCCAAAACTATATCGACCACAGTTCTTTCTCATTTTATTGAGTTAAACCCTGACTATTTAAAGCGACAATTGGCATAAGGTGTGATAACAAGATGAATGGGGAACAGGTGAAACACTACAAAAAAGTTTAAGGATACAAAGAGATAAAATAATTATATAGAGCATACATCCTTAAGAGAATTGTATTGACAGCACTTGAGAGGTTTATATAAAAACTTTAAAACATTACTAAAAATAGCATGGAAGGACGGAAAAAAGTGTTTGTCCAAGTTAAACCAAAGTGTGTTTGGATGAGAATTTTATTAACATGTTGACCTAAGTGACCATAAAAGGTTAATAACCAATAAGTGTTTAATCGAAATAATTAATTTTCTTGTCAAAGAATTACCCTTGTCATTTAAAACTTCAATAAATATATTCCACTTTTTTGGGGTTATCTAATAATACTTCACTTCCAGATTTCAAATCTTGATAAAACCCAATTTTTTTCCATTTAGATCAAATATTTCTAATTGAGGAATAGTGCTATTGCAACTTATCTTAAAACTGCCCTGAGATGGATTTGGAAATATTGATATTGGTTCCTGTATCTCAACTGGTGTACATCACTAGTTTTTTTCCTTTAAATACAAATAAATCGCTGGGAATTTTGAATAGTTATCTGAATCACTAGACAGAAGATTGATTCTATTATTTGGCATTTCATCTTTAAGCCGAATTAGAAATCCAAAACTAGAATCTAATTTAACAGACATACCTTTACCAGAGGGGTTACGTCCATAGAATGATAACTCATTTCAATTTCTGTTGGACCTGGGATTTCTACAGCATCTACTTTTTGAAGTTGCTCTGTTGATTATTCCAAGAGACGGTATTTTCATCCCACCTGAGGTAATACGTCCAATTATTAGAGCATTATTCCCAGAAATAGGATCATGAGTGCCTAGCCATTTTTTATATCTGGGAACCATAAAAAGTTAAAGCCGCACTAACCACTGAATATTTATCCTTAATTACTTTTTTAATATAATCGAAATTAAAAAGTCCCCTTGATACTCAATTACGCCGTTATTATTCCACGTTTGGATTGGTACTTCCTTACTACTTCCAAAATTTAAGCTAATTTTTTTCCGGGAAGTTTGAAATAAATGCATCATGCATTTGAGAAACCTAATGGGCGTGCAGATGCATAATATCCAGCAGGATCAAATATTTGATAAGTTATCTTTAATTTAGGTCTTAGGTTAGCATTTTCACTAATCGCTGGAAAAAAAAAATTTACTCTTTTTAGTGTTAATCTCAGTTCTTAATTTCATCATAATTCCAAAGTACTTTGAAGGTTCAGAATACATGTTTCTGATCAAGCTCGTAATGGGATTATTGATGTAATTCTGGGTAATGGTTGTAGGCGCATTTTGTCTATCCACCAAATTTGTATCTATTTTGGGTTGGTTTTCCCACGTGACCGTGTTCTCTTCCCAATCTTCCAAAATTGTGGCAAAGTCAAATTTTGCATTTCCATTGGTTGGTAAATGGTTTCCATAACCTAATGAATCATAAGCATATAGGAAAAGATCAGCGGCCATTATCCTACAATTTGGAGGCAAATCAGATAAGTCAAATTTAAATAAACTTCTTTGGACATAATTTACCGAATTTTTATTTAACCTTGATGCAATAATTTGTTTGTGATTGCCAAAATTCATGTTTTTTTCTGGCCCAAAATCACTTATCATTCCGTCTTTCGTATTATTTGGAGTGGACTCAATGGTTATTGTTGTGAACGTACTTTGAGCATTGAGATTGAAAGAAATATTCAATAACATTAAACCAATATTTACAATACCTAGGATATATTTCATATTTTTATTATTTAATGACTTATAAAGTTTACATAATTTATTAAATCAACTTTACTTCCCTACACCAAGTAGGTTTATTAGTAATAGATTTTTGATGTTCATTTTTTTTTAAATTATAAATAAGCAAACCATAATAATGGTGTATATTTTCTTAATATTTGGGTTTAGACTGGCATAAACGTTTTGCAGAATTGAATTGTTGGGATTTCCACCACAATTTTTCACCCGAAGATACAAATCTTTTTTTTAAGCCCCACACTGTCTGGGAGCTACGAAAAGCCCGTCTATTGCAAATGTGTGTTGAACTAAACCTTCGGTAGCTCTGTGACTTAATAATTGCCAATGCAAAGATAAATAAAATTTATAAGGAGATTTTATGTCAACTTTACTACAATTATAGCGACACAAAGCAGGGGAATGGAAATGCAACTTATAAAATTTATATATATAATTATTTAATATAAAAAGAACCTGTTTATATTTGCTTTAGATATTAATAAACATAAAACAGGTTCTCAAAATGTTAGACTAATCAATTTTTCGATTTCGAAGATTTTCGATTGCTTGAAACGAATTCAACGGGTCCCCGCTTTTATTGCCAATTGTTATGGCAAAGGCAGGGGGGGGCGTTGAAGTCTTGCTTTTAAGCGAACCATTATATCTTTTCAACGATACATAAAATTATCCCAGATGCCTTGTTTTTTTAGAAGGGGTTGTTCAATATGTTTTGTCGTGCAATTTTTTTCCAATACAAGGGTATAACCACGCTATTTTTGCGAATTTAATCTAGTTATCAACAGGAAGCGGTACATGGAATAGTAAATTATGTAACGCTTTGTTTGAAGTTTTTCAAGGGCCAGAAAAAGTACCCTTATTAAAAGAAGACCATGTCAGAATTCGTTTGCGCTTTCGCTTTAAAGGTGGTCAATGGTTAAACAGTAAGTTAGGAACGTATAAAGAGTGACAGATAATACTTTTTCTACTGACATTCAACATCGGGTACAAAAGGGGATTTAGTTTTAAGAGATTTGGGGGTATTGGAATCTTTCTAAGCATTTCGGGATGTGGTTGAGAAAAAGATCTGGGCTGGTTGGCCGCAAGGCGTGTGGGGGCATTAGATATTCAGGATGTATTAAATCTTGACAAACAGGTGTTCCAGGGGAGCTTGGGGGCTAGGTCTTGCCTAAGTAGTGTTGGTTCACTTGTGCCTCGGCCAAAGACTAGTGCGTCTAAAAGGTCGCCAAATTTCTTCGGGCGGGTTGCGCCGGCGGGGGCTTTGGTGGTCAAATTTTTAAATTTTTGAAGGTGGTTGCCGCCAAAGGTCCGGCTGGGGCTTATTTATTTTTGTTGTTTTAGTGGGATCCGGGGTAAACCCCCAAGGGCGCGCTTCAGATGGGTTGGCTTGGGTGGCTGCCCCTGGCTGTCTGTGTCTCGTCTTGTGTTGCCATTGTCGGTGATTTGACTTGACAGTCATTCATATTTATTAGATCTATATCCATTAAACTTTCCAATACAATGCCTGAAAGATCAGGACATAACCGCTTGACTGGTGATATATTTGATATCACCAATGCGTTCATCGCATGTCCGCTGGACACGACAAACCATTAGTTGTTAGCGACTAGTGTTCTTCGTCTACTATTAGTTTTTTATATGTTCAAAGTCTTTTCGGGTTGTTAAATATTCAAGTCCTAAAATCAAAATTATTTGAAGGATATGAATTGTCTTTTGAACGATTGGTAAATAGTCTAATCCTGCCCTAAAAAAATACATATATGCTGCACCATATGAAACAAGCAATAAAAAAATGGATGAAAATTTCAGTAACAGTAATTTTGATTTAATAAGTAGAACGGTAACATAAAAAAATAATAAAAGTGTAGCGATACTACTCAATGTTACCATCGTGTCGTGAAGTGAAGGAATTGATATAAGTGATGACAGAATAATCAGTATAATGCCTACATTTTTTATTACAACTAAGTATTTATTACTGTCAACTTTTTTGGAAAGTCTTACAAAAGCAAGTCCGGAACTTAGTCCTAATAAAATTACACCAATTACTCCAAATGGTCTTGCTTTGTTTTCCATACCATTTACTGCTTTAAACTCTAAGAGGTTGCTGATGTAGTTTTCTTTAAAACTATAACCGATTGAATTAATATCTTTTGGACTACCACCTGGATAATGATACCCCGCAATAAATAGAAAAACTATTGAGAGAACTAAGCCGAACAATACAATGTTTTTTTTAAATAAAGTTTCCATTTTTATCAATTGATTTATTATCAGGAGTTTTTTATTTTCAGTTTTTTTGCCAATTTTATGGAATGTTTTAATGAATTTATATTATTCCAGTCGTGATGTGAAACGATTATAAATTTTGGGTCAGGACATTTTTTCTGCACTTTTTCAAGTGTTGTTTTGTATTCCAAAACATTTCCGTCTCCTAAGTAGCCCAAATTTTCAGCGTCTGCACCTTTGATTAAACAACCACCATAAATTATTTTTTCTTTGCTAAACCAAACTATAATGTTGTCTGCTGTATGTCCTTCCCCTGGGTAATAAATTTCAAATGAATATTGGCCAACATTAAAAATCGTATCCTTTGTCATTAAAAATTGAGCTCTTTTTTTATTGTTCTTTTTACTAAGTTCATCTGTTAGAAAAGTTGTGTAAGTGTTAATTCCTTGTTGCTTGTAATATTCAAGTCCTTCAGTTCTGTCGCTATGCCAATGCGTTGCAATACAAGTGGTGACACTTTTGTTGTGTCTTAATTTTATACTGTCAATCAATGGTTGAAACTGTGTTGTGTCCCAAGGTGTGTCAAACAATACAACGCCATTATTTGTAAGTAAATACATTCCATTTGCAGGTATTTGGCTTCCTTCGTAAGTATTGTAGGTTGTATAAATATAAAAGTCGCCTGTCAATTGTGAGATTTTAAGTTTTGCTTCATCAGTCTGTCCAAAAATGTTGGTCAGAGAAAAAATAAATGTTATGGTCAAAATAATTGTCCGCACTATGTTTTTTGTCTTTTAAATTGCTAAAGTGTATAGTTTACACTTGCAGCAAACTTGTTATTATACACGGCAAATCTACCCTAAACTTTCGAATTTTTTCAAATTTGTATCAGAAATTTTAATGGACGCTGTATTTTTGACAGGCTATGGTTTGTCACATGTGTATAGATTAAAGTAGTCTTAATGTCAGCATGACCTAACAATTTTTGTATATACATCAATACATCACATCATTACCACCTTGAACTAATCCAAGATTTAATTGCAAATGGTGTTACCCACAATTAGGCGTAAAAAGGCTTATAGGAAATAGTATAAACATTAGTGTAAAACAAAATACTCACCGGATATGAAGACAAAAACGCTTCTAAAACCGATGAGTATTTAATGTCAGGTATGGCTAAATGGTAATACCTTAAGTAAGATTATTAATTATGCCCATGCACAAATAATACCTCCCATGATTATTGCGGATACTGCCCAATAACCAACATTTATAAAGATGTATTTCCAGCTCTTACGCTCAAATAATGCATTGGTAGCAATGACAGGGAGAAACATAAATACACTTGTTAAAAAGCCATGCAAAGCACCATGTTTAAAACTGCGGAAGTTACTACCGTACTTTGCCAGCATATTTGTAAAATCCGTATTTGCTTCATTTCCAGCCTGATCAAATCCCGGCACTTGCAAAAGGGAAAATAAACCAAACTGGTGTATAACGATCGGAGCCAGTGCTACGGCAAGAAAGATACCAAAAATCAAAGCAGTACCATACAGTTTTGCCATATTTGTGCCGGCAATCTTATCCATTGTCATCCCGGATTCTTTCATCCAGGCATCATTAAATAGTGGTCCATACCAAAGTGCGCCTACGACAAGCGGTACCAGACCAGTTGATAATACTAAAATCCAATTGAGTTCCATTTTGTTAATATTTTGTTTCCACAAATATAATTAATATATTGATATTATATATATAATTAATAGATAATTTTATGGAAATACAATTGTAAAGGTATTTATTTAAAATATCTTATAAATAACCAATAAAAAAGTTACTTTGTATGATTTAAGTTTTACATTCCAATTGAAAGCACTAACTTTTAGCCAAAAATGACGTAACTATCTTAGTATATCGATCAGGACTACCTTCAAATGCTTCCAGATGCTTCCCTTTGAATATCTCCATGGTAGAAGGGACGACACAGTTTTGTCTGATTTTGAGACCCATATCTATGGTGGTCAAGGTATCGTCAACATTATACAAAAACAATATCGATTTTAGGCCTTCAATTTTTTTTGCACTATTTGCATAGTCGTGATCTTTATTGATATTTCCATTCAGAACCATCAAAGACTTCATTAGGTAATATAAGTTTTTATTACGCTTTTTATAATAGTTTAGGTTGGAATCAAGACAATTTTCTATTATGATTTTTTCAAATGGATGCGTATCAGTACAAAATGTAATCAGGTGGGCCGCACCAAAAGATATACCGTGACCAAATATGCTAAGGTGCGGAAATTGGTTTTTTATGTAGTCGCCCACTATTTTCAGGTCATTAGTATAATTAAAATCTGAAAATGGGCTTTCTCCAAAGCCGTTATAATCCGGTATAATAACACTATAGCCATTGTCAATATACATTTGGGCATGGCCATGCTTTAAAAAAAATTGTTTGGCATCAGACAAATAGGGGTGCGACAGGACTACCAAACCTTTTGTAGCAGGATGTTTTGTATGTTTGGTGAGTATACAAATATTTTTTGTTCCGTCAGACAAAAAGGATTTTTCCCATTCGCTTTCAAGCAAAGATCGCCAAGGTAGTTTCGTCCCTGGGCAATATCATTTTGTGGATCAATTGTTTTATCAGCGATTTCACTTCTTTACAGTCTCTTTCTTTAATAGTTTACCTAAACACATTTTTGCTAAAACTTCCTCATCATAACAGATTTTTATGTATTCTGTTCAGGAAACAGATATGGCCAATTTTGCCTGTTTTTTTACTAAACGTAATAATTTTGCTTTCTATAGACATATTTTTATTTTTACTATATAAAAAAGTATGTTTTATAACTATCATATTATGAGTAAGTTTTATAATTAAAATTATTAATACTTCATTATTAACATATTATGTATGACGTAAATGATATATAAATTGATTTTTATATTTTTTATTTAAATAATAAGATATATCTTTACAATTCCTTAGAAAGCAACTAGTAGCCGACGGGAGCAACCGATTATTGTTAACCCAAATCCGATCTTATGAATGTAGACCATTACACACCTATTCATTTTGCCAAGCGTAGCTTGCACATTTCTCAGATTTTTTCTACCCATTTTGAACCAATGTTGTTGAGCTTATTGGTTTTGACCGGTTTTATCGGATCCATTTATTTATTTGGACAGAACATTCAAGGCAATCACTCAGGACAGTTTTCAACTGCTCAAACCGATCCGGAAAACGCTTCGATTTCAAACATTCTATTTGCTTCGGAAGAAGATAATGCTTCAGGCGATTTTGATGATTTTGTCAAAATGCCGGACAAGACTGAAGCTGGGAAAGTATTTTATTTTGATTTTTTACAGGATGAAAAAGCTTCCAGATATGTTATGGAAATGGGCGATGGCGTGCGACTTATTGTCACCCAAAAAAACCTCCAGTATACATATAAAGAACCCGGAAAATATATCGTGGAATTAAAAGAAATCAAAAGAGGATTGCTCAATCTTATTGGTACCAAAAAGATAAAAGTTAAATAGACATTTGACTTTGACCCCAAATGTTATTTAAATTATTATGCCTGATAATCTATTTTTTCGGGCTTTTTTAAGTTTTAACCCAGATTTTAGGTTATAGATCTAAAAGAAATCTGTTTCTAACTAATTCATACTGACACGTAGTTAACTGTATGGTAAACCAATTTTTATAAAAACATTTAGACATTTGAGTGCAAGCATTTTTAATCAGCCCAATCAAAACACCTGCCAAAGTTGTCTGTCGGGCAGGTATTCCGATAAACCTTATTTTTTAGTATCATTTTCGATCATTAAAGGAATTGATTTGATACAGCATAGTTAGGGTCTGCTGCAAAATCAAGCTTTTGTGAAACGAGGAATATTTCAATTCCTCCCGTTCAAAAAACAGCGAAAGAGAACGAAAAATCGGAAGTGCGTCTATCGCAGAAAAAGCACAAATATTAGGCAATATGTATATATTGCGATAGAAAAAGCATGTAGATTTGAGAGTGAACGGTGCTTGCATTCGCCTTTTTTTGAACTAGCTTTTTTGAATACTTTTTTAGCAATGTAAAAAAGTATTTGCCTCGCCGGCATGAGGCGCTGATTAAAAAAATGTAAGTGCTTGAGGAATTTCTAATACGGATTCTGGGTTTTAAACAAAAATCAATACCACATATATAAATATTTGTTTTTTTTTTCATAGAATAGTTTCCCAACATAGCTATAAACAATATATATTTACAACTGTTATAAGATTATAAAAATGTTTTTTTTTTATGCAATTTTTTGAAAATATTGTAAAGCCTTTTGTTGAAAAATATAGTTTTGGTGTTTGCAGCTACCTTGGTGCAAAATGGGGTATTAATGAATCCAGAGTGAGGTTATATTTTATTTATACAAGTTTTGTTGCTTTTGGATCTCCGATCATATTTTATTTAGCTACAGCATTTTGGATCAATATAAGGAAATACCTTCGAGCTGGCTTTAGTCTTAAATAGCCTTGGCTCACATTACAAATCATTATAATATGTACAGTTTCAAATAATTTTGTTATTATTTGTATTGGTTTTGAATAATTTTATACATTAATTTATTTTTTAGTAACATTCTTATATCATATTTCATCAATAGAAAAAAGTATTGCAAGTGAAACATTTTTGTATATTATTATTATTGGTTTCAGGACAAATTCTAAGTGGCCAGCAGGAAAAACACCTTAAAATTCCCGGCACAAAGTGTAGTATAATTCCACCCAACGGTTTTGAAGCTGCGACTACTTTTAGCGGCTTTATGCAAGCTGAGACAGGTGCATCAATAATGGTAAATGAAATTCCTGCGTCGTATGACCCTATCATAGCCGGCTTTACCGCAGATGCATTAAAAAAAACAGGAATGACGCTACAAAGTAAAGAGACCATTGATTTTAATAAGTCAAAGGCAACGCTCATAAAGGTAACACAAGCTGCCAATGGGACAATTTACATAAAACAGATGCTTATTTTTGGTGATGAAAAAGGGACAGTTTTAGTAAATGGGATTTATCCCGAATCTTCCATTGATATCGAACCATCCATAAAAGAAGCTTTACTTTCGACAGTATATAATGCCGCGCTAAGTGAAAATGCCCTTGATGCGGCAACATTTATGGTAAATATTGAAGGCACAGATTTTAAACTCATTAAGTACATGTCAGGTAGCTTGCTTTACTCCACCGATGGCAAAATACCAACTGAAAAACCCACGCTAATAGTTGGTAATTCTCTGTCAAAAGTGCCGGCTCTAAATCAGAAAAAATATGCAGAAGAGCGACTTAAGAAACTTCCACGAGGTGAGTTTAGCACAATAAAGAAAGCGGGAGAAATAACCATAGATAATTTATCCGGTTATGAAATAATAGCCGACGGCTTAACAAAAGACAACAAACCTGAATTATTGTATCAGGTCATGTTATTTAATGAAAGTGGTGATTACTATATTATTTTAGGTCAGGCTAAAGAAGACTTTGTAAAATACCTGGAATCTTTTAAAAAAATAGCAAAAAGTTTTACAAGGAAATAGCTATTTTGATATTTGGTATATTATCTACGTAATTTAATTTGATTCAAACTATATTCTCTTTTTATTTTTATTTCTGGTGTGGTTTTTTTTGTATTTTGTGCTTAAAAAGAACGCCGTTCAAAAGAGAAAATGGAAGTTGAAAAACCATTGGTAAATCATTCGTATCTGCTTGAAAAATATCCTGGCAAAGGCGGATGGACCTATGCTGCTATCCCAGAAATTAGTCAGGACAAAAAAGCACCTTTTGGTTGGGTAAAAGTAAAAGGCACAATTGATAATGTTGAGTTGAAAAATTACAAACTCATGCCTATGGGCAATGGAAAGTTATTTTTACCTGTGAAAGCTGCCATCAGAAAAAAAATAGGAAAGGACGCAGGTGATTGGGTTAAAGTAGTTTTATTTTCCGATAATAGCACCGTCGAAATACCAGATGAATTGTTGCTTTGTTTACAGGAAGAACCGTTGGCTCTTCAAAATTTTTTAGGCTATACGGATGGTCAGCAGAAAGAATTTATTGACTGGATTTATTCTGGCAAAACGGAAGCTACAAAAGTCAAAAGAATAGCTGAAACGATTATGAAGCTTTCAAAAAATAATAAACTTCGGGACATATAATTTTTTATGACGGACAAAAAAATATTTGCGATAATCGGCAGTGCAAGTTCCGGTTCGACAAATTGTCAGATGTCTAAAGAAATTGTCATGGTAAGGCTTTAATATTGCATGTAACTATGGCAATTTTGGTTTTGATTAACTTAAATAATTTATTCAGTCAAAATCCTGACTTTTTTATTGGCCCAAATATTAATTTATTTCATGATTACCATAAACAAGAAGGTCATTACTTGTCATCTTATTTTTCAGGTGAAGGATTTACAGCCGGTCTGGGCTTGGATATTGTAAAAAAAGATAGGATTAAACTAAGAATAACATTACAATTTGATCATTATCAGGGTAAATTGGATATAACAAACGGAGGTTTAAGCTACTACGATAAAATATCAGGGAAGGCTAATAAATCAATCATTTCGTTGAGTCTTTATACCTTTAACTTTCGAATTTTAAAAAAAATGTATGTAAATTTTGGTATGGTATTCTCAGGATTGATTGATGAATCATTTATTGGTACCCATACAAAATGGTCGATGAATAACCCTAACACGACGGATACTCTACCTGGTAATAAATACAGTCCAAAGTTTAATATTGGGTGTCAGGGACGACTTGCATATGATTTTGAATTAACAAATTCAATTATTATTTCACCACAGTATATGTATTACTATGGCATTTCAAATGAGTTTACAAAAAATCTTCTTGATGCAAAATCTATGAGACATTATTTTTGTATCGGGTTTAAAAAGAAGTTTAACTGATCAAATTTTCAAAATCAATAAGTGTGTATAACAAATTGCCCTGATCTCCTATTAAAGGGTCGGCTTTCCTGCTTCGAACTTGCCTGCTTCGAACTTGCCTGCTTCGAATCAAGCAGGGCGAGCAGGGGGTAAAAAGAGCGAAGAGAAAGCCATTCTCGACCCTAAATCCCTAAAGGGACTTTCCACCCGCTCAATGAACAATATTGTTGAGCGCTCCCCTTTAGGGGTCGGGGGTGCGGGGAGCAAAAACGAGCAGTTTGAAGAGCACTCCCCTTGAAGGGGTCGGGGCTTGCCTGCTTCGAAGCAAGCAGGGTAAGAAGAGCAAAGAGAGAGCCATTCTCGACCCTAAATCCCTAAAGGGACTTTCCGCACGCTCAAAGAAAACAGTGGGCAGCCCTCCCCTGTAGGAGTCGGGAGTAAGAAGAGCAAAGAGAAAGCCATTCTCGACCCTAAATCCCTAAAGGGACTTTCCGCCCGCACAGAGAACTATATAGAAGAGCGCTCCCCTTTAGGGGATGGGGGTAAGAAGAGCAAAAACGATCATTTGGTTTAGGGGTTAAGAATGACAAAGATAAAGCCATTCTCGACCCTAAATCCCTAAAGGGACTTTCCACCGACACAGAGAACTATATAGAAGAGCGCTCCCCTTTAGGGATGGGGGGTAAGAAGAGCAAAAAGATCATTTTGTTGACGAGCAAAAGAGAGCCATCTCGACCTAAATCCCTAAAGGGACTTTCCGCCGCAGAGAACTAATAGAAGAGCACTCCCCTTAAGGGTCGGGGGACTGAAGAGCAGGGCACGAAGAGCAAAAATGATCATTTTGTTGAGCGAGCAAAGAGAGAGCCATTCTCGACCCTAAATCCCTAAAGGGACTTTCCGCACGCTCAAAGAAAAATATTGAAGACTCGTCTTAATACTTTTCCTGAAAGTAGTGTATTATGTTATATTCACAATTAATAAATACTGCTTTAAGGTAAATTGATTTTTATTGATATTTACATTCATTCACCTTTTTTTGGTTTTAATCCCAATACTTCTTCCGCCCATTTAAACGTTTCATTTTCTACGCCTTGTATATCTTCTGACATTACGTGTGACGATATTACGTGATGTCCGGTAGTAGGGAAGGCCATCTTTCTTTTTTGTGTTTCAGGTGTGCCTATCTCGTTATAAAAATCAATCATTCTTTTTACAGAGACCACTTTATCCTGATTCGTTTCATCTTTATAATAATATCCAATAAAAACAGGCATAGTAATTTTGCTGAAAGAAGCCTGATTCATATTGTCTTTTATGAGCGTTTTTATGGCAAAAAGACCATTCGTGTGATACACTTCATTCCAATATTTTGCTTGTTCCGGTTTATACTTTAAATGATTGTGATTACCGCCTAAAACCAGCTTTGATAATTGTTTGCCCCATGGGTATAAAAGCAAATCTGACTTACTGTCATATATCTCAATATTGGGAGAATACATGATCATGCTGTGAATTTTTTCTCCAGCTGCTGCCAATATGGCTGCAAGTGTTCCACCCGTGGAACAAGACATCACGATGACTTTATCACCAAGGATTTTACCAATATCTATCGCGTCTTCAGCTGACTGCAAAAAATTATCAGGTGTCAGATGAATGAAAGTATTGCTATCTAATCTCCCATGATCCTCAAGCCTGGCCAGATACAGATTACAACCATATCTTTTTGCGAAATCTGTATGTATGGGATCACCTTCTTCCTGTGATGCAGAAAAACCATGGAGATACACAATGCTGTATTCTGTCTTTTGTTTTAAAGAGTCATTGGCCCATATGATACGCGCTTGATTATCCGGTTTGATGTCTTTTACTTTTGTCTCAATATCGGCAACATAAGCTTCAATCCCTTCTATAGGTACATTTATATCTGTATCCAACAATAGTGGCTTATCGTATGTGACTTTTGGCCCTAAAAATCCAATTAAGATTAAGCATATGAGTAGGATGCCAAAATATTTTAGAAACTTCATATTTATTTTTTATTTTTTGAGCTTTGAAAAATTAAAGATTGACAAACTGATACGAACATTGAAATATTTACCTGACCACTATTTTTTCAATATTTTTTTATGAATTTCCCACACTTGGTTTATCAGGGGTAAGGTACCATCATTTTTGATGATGAAGTCTGCTACTTTTATTTTTGTTTCTTCAGGAAGTTGGTTTTTTACTTTTTTAACCACATCTGTGAATGAGAGTTTATCTCTTCCCATCACTCGATGAATGCGGATATTTTCAGGGCACGTCACAACTATAAGACCATCCATATTTCGATAACTTCCATTTTCCACAAGTAAAGCAGCTTCACATAAAACATAAGGATGTCTGCCGTTAAGATTTTCAATCCACCTTGCAGTTTCAATTTGAACAGCAGGGTGAACTATTTTATTAATGCCCTCAAGCAACGCTTTATCTGAAAATATTCTGGATGAAATGAATGTACGGTCAGGTCTGCCGTTATTAAAATATGCTTCATCTCCAAGGAGATCTTTTATTTGTTTTTTAACAGAAGCGTTTGATGACATGATCTTTTTAGCTTCTATATCTGCATAATAAACAGGAACATCCAGCGTCTCAAAAATTTTACATACAGTAGTTTTACCTGATCCAATGCCGCCGGTGATACCTATTTTTTTCATAAAATTTCAATTTTTTGAGAATAGGGTTTGAGACCATGATCCCAGTAAACCACTTAATCCACCTGCTAAACCTCCCGTCAGCCCTGTCAAAAACAAAACGGTCGTATCGGATATGCCACCAAATAATGCCCCAAGAATGCCGGACATGGCTTCATCAAAATTAGCATCAGCCAAAAAGGCCTTCACAAACCACAAAATAAATATAGCCAGCAGGGATCCGGTAAAAGCCATAAATTTATTAAGTTTAAAATAATAACAAACCACAAAACAAACGATCGTTAGTAGCCACCATGGTCCAAATAACTGAACAAGATAAGTTATCACTAGAATGATGGGAACAAATATTAGCTGCTTCATTTTTTGGGGTTTAATTGAACAAGTTGTGTTTGTTTACTTTTTATATCTTCAGGGCTGCTGACAAAATTAAGTGAATAATATTCACCTTTTGTCCATGCTGCTATCATATTTTTATAATATTTACTGCTTGGATTGCCTGATTGACCTCCGGGATAAACTGCATATGCTTTAATTTTATCTTCCAAACTAATGACCATTCGCCAGCTTGGCCCAAACGAAACGCCTGTTGCATTGATGGCATCTATACATCCGTCTGCAGCAATGTCCATTTGAGAAAGCGCAGGTAATCTGGTAATGTGGTAAATATTCAATGGTTTATAAGCGCCCCAGGTATTCTTTTTTCCTTCTTTAGACCTCAAATCAAGTGTAATAACCGCTTCCTTCAATGATTTAGTTACTATAGTTGCCGCATCTTCAATATCTGGTGTCGATTGTATATCAAAATATTTGTGGTTAGGAAATTCTTTTATTAATTCAAGCAAACGCCAGTCTTCGGGCAGTTTTATGTCCATATTTTTTCTTAAAGTGATGATTTCATCCCAGGTATTTTCAGCTATTTTCTGGTACCACAAATCAAATAGCACAGGACTTTCCAAATTGGCACGGTATTGAAAATCCCATGATGTCAATTGTTGTAAAGCTGCTGTTTCTTTTTCATTCAGTGCTTCTTTTTTAATCACATTTTTTAGGACCGTTACAAAATCATCAGCTTTTTGTGAATAAGCATCAAATTGCATTTTTTTCATATCATCAGTTGAGATATTGGACATTTTTTCCAATTTCCCATTTATAGTGCTATTGCGGTATCTTTCAAATTTTCCGGTAAAATAATAAGGGTATGTTTTATCCGCACTTACCTGATTGGCTGAAGATATAAAACCTCGTTTTGGATTTACAATCTGAGGATTTTGGTCCCTTGGAATGTAAGCTTGCCAATCATTACTGCTTTCATCTCCATATTCGACATACCGGCCATCTTCGTTATATTTTGCAGGAAATCTGCCATTAACCCTTAATGCCACATCACCCGATACTGATGCGAAATTAAAGTTTTGAGCGGGAGAAATGTATTTTCCTGTCGCTTCCAGATAGTCGTTATAATTTTTGCAGCGCATAGCATTGATAAACACATTAAATTCCTCCATGTCAGGTTCGTCATGTGCTAGCCAGCGCATGGCGAGATCGTGCATTCCGTCATCAGATGTTTGATAAACAGGACCCCAGACAGTATATCTTACCGTGTCAAGGACACTTTTTTTACCTTTTATTTTTACTTCCTCTATCCTCAGGGTGACGTCTTTTTCCTTTCCATCCAGAATATATTTGGTTCGTTCCTTATTAGCCCATTTGATCAAAAAAAGATCTTCTACATCCTGACCTACATTTGTTTCACCCCATGCAATATGTTCATTAAAACCAATCATAATTCCAGGGAATCCTGGAAATGAAACCCCATATGCATTGAATTCAGGCGTTTTAATATGTTCTTCTATCCATATGGAAGGCAGGCCAAGACTTAGGTGTGGATCATTACAAAATATCGGTTTTCCGGTATTTGTTTTTGAACCGCTGACTGCCCAACTATTGCTTCCAATGGCTTTATTTCTGTTTTCATAATATTTTTTCAGCACAGGATCTTTTACTGCAGCGGATATATTTTGTTTTGTACCGTACAATGTGTCAAAAACATAAGGATTTTTCTGTTGGAATGACAGGATTTTCGATTTTTTGATGCTCGGGATAAAGAAAATCAAATGTTTCTTTCCCCAATGCCAGTCTAAGATTTGTGCACTCAATATCATCATCGTATCCGGACAAAGTAAAAGACATTTGTTTAAATATTAATGCTGTTTTGAGTGGTGTCCATGCGGTCGGGCTAATATTAAAAAGTTTAAATTCAAAAGGATATTCAGATGGCGATAACGATGAAATGTAAGCATTTACGCCTTCAATATACTTTGTAGCAATCTTAAAATCTTCAAATTTTTCCCAGCCCTTGACTGCGTTTTCAGCTGCAAACTTCATGCCTCGTCGCCTTCTTTCCAGATCGTATTCGATGGTTCTTTCACCGAAGATTGAAGAAAGTTCACCTGAAGCTGCCATGGCCAGGAATTCCATTTGAAATAACCTGTTTTGGGCTTCAACATAGCCCTGAGCAAAAAGTGCATCTTCTGTGTTTTGAGCAAAAATATGTGGTACTCGTCTGTCATCATAAATAATTTCCACCTTTTCTTTTAAATCTTTTAGGTCCAGCATTTGAGACCCTTTTTCATTTTGGTTATCAGAAGTCCATGCACCTGAAAATGGATTAAGAAATTTACCAAGAGGGGGCAAAGGATTTTTGGGAAAGTTTATGTTTCCATTCAGAAATAACGTAAGTGCCAAAGTTATAAGACACGTTATGAAAAATAATATTTTTGCATAGTATTGCTTTAAGAATTGTGGAGTAATATTACGAATATTTTGGATTTACTGTTTATAGGGCAAAAGTTTTATTCAAATAAAGTAGCTTGTTAAAAAGTGAAAACACCTTATTTTGTTACTTTTATACCTTATTTTATGACTTTTAGTATAAAAACTGCCTCAACATAATGTATTATTTCATATCATTGTAAAAAATAATAAACTTATGTTATTAGATATTATTGTAGCTATAGTCATATCCCTTGGATTTTATCTAGGTTATGTCAGAGGATTAATCAAGACAGTATTTGATAGTCTTTCGCTCATCATAGGCATCCTTGCAGCACTAAAACTGTCACCCATAGTAATTGGTATTCTGCAGAGTATTATTAAAACCTCGGCTGCAGTGACCTTTTTGCTTGGTGTTGTCATTACTTTTATCGCCGTCATGGCACTCATCAGGTTTGTTGGAAAAAAACTGGAAGATATCCTTGAAGCGGTACACATTAATTTTGTAAACAAAATTGCGGGCGGCGCTTTACAAGGCTTATTTTTTGCCTACATTCTCAGTTTGGGTTTATGGCTAGTTAATAGCCTCAATGTACTGAATCCGGAAACTAAGGCAGCATCAATTACATATGGTCTGTTGGAACCATTGCCACAAAAAGGTAAAGCTGTTTTTATGGCTTTAAAACCACTCTTCCAGGGATTTTGGGACAAAACCCTTGAAGCAATGGATAGTATTAAAGGCGAAGAAAAACCAAAAACAGACCCACCAGCGGAACAATAAATCAAAGCCGCTGTTGATCAATTAAATAAATTTGCCATTATTTTAGAAAGCCCTTGTGGTTTAAAGCTTGATTATTTGTAAAGTGATACAATGGTTAATACATTGTAACTTGTAAATAATCACGGTAAGTACTATCTTTGCAGAATATTTTATTAAAAAGAGAATGTTTATGATGGATTATCGAAATAATATTTTGGAAACTATAGGAAATACACCTATGGTTAAGCTTAATAAGATCACTGATTCACTGCCCTGTCTTGTACTTGCAAAGGTTGAGACGTTTAACCCGGGAAATTCAGTAAAAGATAGAATGGCACTAAAGATGATCGAAGTGGCAGAAAAAGAAGGGAAACTAAAACCTGGTGGAACGATTATAGAGGGAACGAGCGGAAATACAGGTATGGGTTTGGCACTTGCAGCATGTATAAAAGGATATAAATGTATATTTGTCACTACGGATAAACAAAGCAAAGAGAAGGCCGACATATTAAAAGCGGTAGGTGCAGATGTCATCGTTTGTCCAACAAATGTACTTCCTGAAGACCCTATGAGTTATTATAGTGTGGCCAAAAGACTGGCAACAGAAGTGCCAAATTCATTCCATTGTAATCAATATGACAATCTGGCCAACAGACAGGCTCATTATGAGAGCACGGGTCCGGAAATATGGAAACAAACAGATGGTAAAATAACACATCTTGTATGTACAGCCGGGACAGGAGGAACCATCACGGGTTCTGCAATGTATCTAAAAGAACAGAATCCAAACATTCAGATATGGGCCATTGACGTGTACGGAAGTTTGCTGACAAAATATTTCCGAACAGGCGAACAAGACATGACTGAGGTACACCCATATGTTAGTGAAGGCTTTGGTGAAGATTTTGTACCGCTCAATTACGATATGAGTGTGATTGATCATTTTGAACAGGTCACTGATAAAGACGGAGCCATAATGGCAAGACGAATAGCTAAAGAAGAAGGTATTTTTTGTGGCTATAGCGCGGGTAGTTGTTTGCAGGGATTAATGCAATTGAAAGACAGGTTAAAAGCAGATGATGTTGTAGTATGTATCTTCCATGATCATGGCAGTCGATATATTGCAAAGCTGTACAATAATGATTGGATGCGAGAACGTGGTTTTCTGGAAAGCGAGTTGAAGGTAAAAGACCTTATAGTGGCCAAAAGAGATAAAAAATTTATTTCTGTAGATGCCGGGGACAATGTAAAATACGTACTTAACATGATGAAGGATCTGGATATCTCCCAATTGCCTGTCATGAAAGATACAACCATGGTAGGCTCAGTGACAGAAAGCAATATTCTTGAGTTTATCCTCAGCAATCCATTGCATAATGGCGAAAAATTTGTATCAGAGATTATGACACCTCCATTCCCTAAGGTAGCCCTGGACCTACCTGTCAGAGAACTCAATAAGTACATGTCAAAAAATACGCCTGCTGTAATTGCAGAAGAAATGTCCGGGAGTATGATCGTACTTACGCAATACGATATCATTCAGTCTTTATAATACAGATAAAATGTATAGCAGCTAACCAACCTTTTTGTAAAAAGAATGGTCTATATATATTATTGGTATTCATTTGCAGGCAAATTAAGTTGGATATGAAATCATTGCTTTTTTTAAGTTTGTTATCAATGTTATGTTTAATACATTGTACCAGAGGTGTTTCGGATGATGAGACCTCAGATTGTTATAAAGATTTTTTAGAAAAATTTAAAGATCAAGAAAATGCCCAGCGAATCGAAGAATACAAACTAAATAATGAGCGTGTATTTTATCTTGATGATGGTGCAACATATTATGATGGTATTTCATATTTTATTGATACAAAATGTGATACCGTATGCAGTGTGGCGGGTGAAGGTTTAAATCCGCCTTGTTATGATGATTTGGAATTTGTATCATTGATATGGAAGAAGTAAATGAGTTTTTTTATGAATAAAGATTTTATAAAGATATGAACACGCATATTAAATTAATTCAACTGATTTGTATTGTTTCTTTATGTTCATCTTGCAGCAAGGAATCAACTTCAAAAGATGATTGCTACCTGAAGGCTTTTGAAGATTTTAAGGTAAAAAAAGTATCTGTTAAAATTGAAGCATACAAGTTGAATGGAGAAACGGTCTACTTCATGGACGATGCTGCATATACATACGACGGGTACAGTTACTTCATCAATAAGTCATGTGACACAGTGTGTGTCAGAGGTGGCCTTAAGCCTGCTGAACCATGCCTGTCAACAGTCGTTTTTGAGGAATTGGTTTGGGAGAAATAAAAACCACTTATTTATAACTGCTGTGTGATATATATAAAAAGTGGATAAATAAATCATTGGTATAATATCAACTCGATAAAGTATCATTTTTAGCTGTTGTATCCTTGCTTTGCAATTCAGTTTTTGCCTTATCATCCCCGCTAAAAAAGCGTCTGTGAAACAATAATATAGACGCTACACCTATGGTAATGGATGAATCGGCTATATTAAATACAGGTCGAAAAAATTCAAAAGGTTGTCCGCCCCATATAGGCAACCACTCAGGTAATGTAATGTTGAACAAAGGGAAATATAACATATCTACAACCTTGCCGGTAAGAAAGGAACCATATCCTCCCTCTGGTGGGAACATAGTAGCGAGTCCGCCATGAAAAAATGATTCTGAAAATATTAGTCCGTAAAACATGGAATCGATAATGTTGCCTATTGCTCCCGCAATGATCAGGCTGAAACTGATAATCAGACCCATTCTTTCATTATTTTTAAGCAACATGTTTAGGATGTAAAACAAGGCACCTACCATCAGGATTCTGAATATGCTAAGAATATATTTACCTGTCAGGCCACCGTAACTAATGCCAAATGCCATACCTTCATTTTCAACAAAATGAATTTTAGCCCAGCTCAATCCCAGTATATTAAAACCATCACCATACAAAATATGGGTTTTGATGTATATCTTAAGCACCTGATCTATGATCAGCACGGTCAGTATGGTCAACAAAATGGCTACCTTCTTATTCACACAATTAATTTTAAAGTTGCAAAAATAGTATAAAATACCACTTATGAAACCGGATTTTGTTTAAAATGTAATGATAACGACTTATTTTTAATAAAACTCTCTGTACATATCGTTAAGGTCTTCAAAAAAGTATAATTTTATACCTTCAAAATAAACATAATTTTATCAAATGATACCACGTACGCTAGTTATATTTTTTTGTTTTCTCTTTTAAAGTGTCATCTCAAAACGAGGACTATCATAAGATAGATAAAAGTTTACTGACACGATTTGATAACGTTGATATTGCAGAGTATGTTATTTTAATGAAGACCAGAAAAGTCTTTGATGCAGCATTGCCGGGTAAAACAAAAAGCGAAAAAGCACATTACGTGTATACTTCATTAGTAAGTATGGCCACAAAAACACAAAAACCGATCATAGAATATTTAAAAAATAACAATATTCCACATCAATCATTTTATGTCACAAATGCCATTAAGGTTTCATCCGGTATAGATGTATTACAATATTTGGCATCTAGAACAGATATAGAAAAGATACTTGACAATGCTTCTTTTAGAGTGGATGATTATACTGTTGAGCGGAATATTCCAGCAAGCCGTAGTGTGGAACCTGAGTGGGGCATCAGGATGATCAAGGCAGACAGTGTATGGCAGGTGGGTTACAGAGGCCAGGGTGTCGTCATCGCAGGTCAGGATACAGGGTATGATTGGTCTGTGAGCCCCCTAAAAAATAAATACAGAGGTACAATAGACAGTACAACGACCGACCATAATTATAATTGGCATGATGCTATTGTAAAAAACAATCCTACTTTTCCGGATAGTGTGCTTAACCCTTGTGGCTATACATTACAGCAGCCCTGTGATGATTTGGATCACGGCACACATACTATGGGAACAATGGTCGGTGAAGATGCAGACAATAGTATAGGTGTTTCGCCGGACTCCAGGTGGATGGGTTGTCGTAATATGGATCGTGGTTGGGGTCAGTTATCTACCTATATAGAATGTTTTGAGTGGTTTTTGGCACCCTATGATTTGGATGGTAAAAATGCAAGCCCTGACAAAGCCCCGCATGTGATAAATAATTCATGGTATTGTTCTTCTCAAGAAGGTTGTAACTTATCGAATTGGATCGTTTTTAAGGAAGTTATTTATAACCTTAAGGCTTCAGGTGTCGTTGTAGTAGTTTCTGCGGGTAATAGTGGTGGGGCAGGATGTGGAAGTGTCAGTGGACCACCTGCGATATTCGAACCTTCCTTTTCTATTGGCGCAACAAATGATCAGGATTTAATTGCTGGTTTCAGTAGTAGAGGTCCGGTCACCGTTGATAGTAGTTTTATTCTTAAACCCAACGTTTCTGCTCCGGGTGTAAATGTACGATCGGTCATCAGAGGAGGCATTTTTGCAAATTATAATGGCACCAGTATGGCAGGTCCGCATGTGGCCGGCCTTGTAGGGCTTATTATCTCGGCTAATCCGGACTTGGCTGGCCAGGTTGATATCATTGAAGACATAATAGAAGCTACAGCAATGCCAATTGAGTCAAGCCAGGATTGTGGAGATTTCCCGGGATCTACAATTCCTAACGCTGCTTATGGTTATGGTAGGATTGATGCATTGGCTGCTGTAAAGATGGCACGTAAATTTATATCCGGAACAAATCAGCATGGATCTGATCAAAGCCTACACGTCTTTCCTAATCCTGTAGAAGACCTTATTACTTTTAAGGTAACTGAAGGAAATAGCACTTTAAATCAAATCATCATTTTTGATACAAATGGTAAAATTTTGAAACAATCTTTCGAACAAAATGACCATATTTTGAGTACTATGGATGTACATTCATTACCCGACGGAATTTATTTTTATGAAGTTAAAAATAGACATCACACCTGGAATGGAAAATTTGTAAAAATGTAAAAGAAACCTAAAAATGACAATAGTTATTTGAAACGCTTTTCATGTTACTAAATAAACGAATTCAATTAACGTTATTTTTGCAAAAACAGGATGCGCTTATAATTGAAGAAATACGTAAGAAGTATAATACAGAGCAGTTTCGATGCATACAAAGCCATATCACTTTATGTAGAGAAAGTGAATTACAAAATATTGACAAACTAATTCAACACTTAAAAATATCTGATCTCAAAACCATTACAGTGGAGCTTGGGCAAGCTGTAAGATTTGCGGATGGGAAAGGGGTTTTTATTCCCGGCAAAGGTAAAAATGAAGCTTTCCGTGATTTGAGGAAGTTCATTCTGGCAGATAATTTTAATGAGACACTTGAATTTCAACCACATATTACATTAATACATCCAAGAAATGGAACATGTACAGACCGCATTTTTGATTTCATCAGACAATATAATTTTCCGTCCTCCTTGTCATTCGATAATATCAGCCTGATTGAGGAGCAACAAGATGGCTTATGGCAGGTATTGGATGTTATTGAGTTGAAATGATTTTTTTTCGTCATTATTTGTCTATCAAAACCTTTTAAATTACTTTGCACCTCATTCATAAAAACAAGCATGCTATGTTAAAATATATCGCTTTCATTTTTTTATTGTCAAATGTCTGTTCGCTTTACGGACAATTCAAGTCTGAAGATTTCAAAGCTATGAAGTTTAGAAATATCGGGCCTGCAGGCATGAGTGGTAGGGTCACTGCAATAGATGTGGATTTGAGCAATCCAAATAAAATATTTGTTGGTTCTGCCTCAGGTGGTGTTTGGTTGTCTGAAAACGGAGGTACCAGTTGGTCACCTGTATTTGACGAACAGTCAAGCTTGTCAATTGGGGCTATTGAAATCAATCAAAAGAATCCTTCAGAAATATGGGTTGGCACCGGAGAAGGAAATCCGCGTAACTCAATGAATACAGGCAATGGCATATACAAATCGCTTGATGGGGGAAAGACATGGACGAATATGGGACTTGAAAATACTAAAACCATTCATAGAATAATAGTGCACAGGGATAATCCGGACATCGTATACGCAGCTTCTTTAGGTACACCTTGGGGCGCAAATGTAGATAGGGGAGTATTCAGAACAACAGATGGAGGAAAAACGTGGAAAAAAATTCTTTATGTCAATGACTTGACCGGAGCTGCCGACATGATTACAGATCCTAGCAATCCCAATAAACTAATTGTAGCCATGTGGGAGCATAAGCGGGATCCCTGGTTTTTTAATTCAGGTGGCAAAGGTTCTGGTTTGCATGTTACTTATGATGGTGGTGATACATGGAAAAAAATGACAAGTGAGGATGGCTTACCAAAAGGAGATTTGGGTCGCATGGGACTGGCGATTGCAGCAGGAAAACCTAATATCATTTATGCTTTAATCGAAGCCAAAGAGAATGGTTTGTATAAATCTATTGATGGTGGAAAAAAATGGTCGCTGGTATCCACAAAAAATATCGGTGACAGACCTTTTTATTATTCTGAATTGTATGTCGATCCAAAAAATGAAAATAGGATTTATAATGTATTTACCTATATTACGCTAAGCGAAGATGGTGGAAAAACATTCAGGAATATTGCGGATTATGGCAATGATGTGCATCCGGATCATCATGCTTTTTGGATTCATCCCAATGATACAAATTATTTGATTGACGGCAATGACGGAGGTTTGAATATATCCCGCGATGGTGGTGCTAATTGGTATTTTGTTGGAAATATTCCGATAGGTCAATTTTACCATGTAAACGTAGATAATGACTTTCCGTACAATGTATATGGAGGCATGCAGGACACTGGTTCTTGGGTAGGGCCTTCAGCAGTACTTAAAAGAGGTGGAATCAGAAATAGTGATTTTCAGGAATTGTATTTTGGTGATGGTTTTGATGTGGTACCATTCAGAAAAGACTCGAGGTATGGTTATGCCATGTCCCAAGGAGGTAATTTAGGTTTTTACGATCGGGAAACAGGAAAAACCAGATTTATCCAACCAAATCATCCGGAGCAGGAAACAAAGCTTAGATTTAATTGGAATGCAGGCATAGCTCAAGATCCATTTAAGGATTGTGGTGTTTATTTTGGTAGTCAATATTTGCATTATTCTGATGATTGTGGAGAATCATGGATCATTAAATCCCCCGACTTAACAACCAATGATAGCATCAAACAAAAAGCAGATAAAAGTGGTGGCCTCACCATGGATGCCACTAATGCCGAAAACCATACCACTATTTTAACTGTAGCACCGAGTTCACTCAATAAAGATGTCATTTGGGTGGGCACCGATGATGGCAATGTTCAACTTACAAAAGATGGAGGTAAAACATGGAATAATTTTAATAAATCACTTAAAGGATTGCCTCCGGGCAGTTGGATACCTCAGATCCAGACATCTGAACACGTCGAAGGCGAAGCATGGGTTGTGTCCAATAATTACAGAAGGAATGATTATACACCCTACACATATCATACAACAGATTTTGGTAAAAACTGGAAGCGAATAGCTGATGAATCTCAAATTAAAGGTTTTGTCCTTAGTGTTATACAGGATCATAAAGAACCAAATTTAATGTTTTTAGGTACAGATGCCGGACTTTACATTTCATTTGACAAAGGTCAGAAATGGCATCATTGGACTAAGGGATTTCCACAAGTTCAGGTTATTGATATGAAGATTCATCAAGTTGAAGATGATCTTGTGATTGGAACTTTTGGCAGGGCTTTTTGGATACTTGATGATCTCAATCCATTGCGGGAAATTGCTTCCAATGGCGAATCATTGCTTGGCCTTGATTTTGATGTTATGAAGACATCAGCAGCCTATTTAGTGAGTTACAGATCGTATGATGGTGTCAGGTTCTGTGGACAGGCAGAGTTCAAGGGAGATAACAGATCATACGACAGAATAGCTTTTAATGTGTGGAAAAAGCCAAAGGAAAAAGCTAAAGATGATGACAAAACAATCGATTTAAAAAAGGAAAACGATGATAAAAAAGAAAATGATAAAAAAGACGGTGGCGATAAAGGTGCTAAAGCAAAAATAAGCATATATAATCAACAGGATAGTCTCATAAGAAATTATCAAAGAAAGGTCGAGGATGGGCTAAACAAGCTATCCTGGGGTCTTGAAACAAATGGAATAAGATATCCATCCAGAAATGAAGTCAAAGATGATGATGACCTTCCGGGAGGCGATGATGTGATGCCGGGAACATATAAGGCCGTTATTACTTATGAAAATAAAAAGATTCTGTTTTAGTGGACGTACGTATGGACCCCAGATCTAAAATGACCCTGGCAGACTTAAAGGCTATTCAACTTGTTAAGGACGAACACCAGTCATTGGTTAAAGATGCCAAAAAGGCTTTTGATAAAATAGGCGATGCCCGTAAAGCAATCACAATAGTTGAAAAATTGCTTGAAAATCAAACTGATACCATCAAAAAAGACTTTAAAAAAGTGCATAAAAAAACTTAATGCAACACTTGATAGTTTGACAACTCTTTTTATTGGACCCGAAAACGTAAAAGGAATTCAACGCAATCCTGATGAACTCAACAGCGTACTTTATGATGCCAGAAACTATATAGAATCATCCTGGACTAAACCTCAGCAAAATGCTATGGTTGCTCTGGAGAAAGCAAAAATAAGGACAAATATTGTTGTCAAGGCTGTGTATGATTTTATGAATGTTCCATGGAGTGCCTATCAAGCTAAAGCAAAGAACCTTGAAGTTAAGATTTTTAAAGAATAGTCTTAATTTGGGTCTGCTGAAAAAGTCATCTGTTATATTTGGATATTTTTTTTAGAGTAGTTCGTTCAAAAAACAGCAATAGAGAATGAAGCAGCAAAAGTGCGTCTATTGCCAAATTTCTACAAAATCTATGAAAAAAGTAGAAATGGCAATAGAAAAAGCATTTTGCAGCGAGAATGAACGGTGCTCCGCAATTGCCTTTTTTTGAACTAGATTTTTTTTGGTTACTTTTTTGGGCAATGCAAAAAAGTAACTGCTGCCCGCACAGGGCAAAAGATTAGCTAATGTGCACGGATTTTTAAATATATCGAGAAAATCTCGTGCACCTTATTCTTACGATTTTTATATATAAAATTGTAACTCAATAATTTATGATACCGTCAGCAGACCCTATTTAACCCTGAACATAAAATACATACTTCTCTTCAAAGTAATGTTCGTTAAAATAAGTTGGAATATGTATGATTTCTTTGTACTCAAATTTTGGGATAAGTTTGATTTCTTCACTCATATTGCCTTTCAGGGCTATTAGTCCGTTGGGATACATATTGGTTTGCGTTTTTGACAGCACCTTGCGACTCCACGGCAGTAACTGGTCAATTTTGGCAACGGCTCTAGTCACCACAAAATCAAATTTTTCTTTCATTTCTTCGACCCTTATGGTTTGAGTGTTTACATTTGAAAGTTCAAGAGCTTCTGCGACTGCCTGGACAACAGTAATTTTTTTACGTATGCTATCCACCAGTGTAAAGTTGCATTCCGGAAAAAGTATAGCGAGTGGAATACCAGGAAATCCGCCACCTGTACCTAAATCAATAATTTTTGTCCCTGGTTTGAATTGGATAAATTTTGCAATGGCAAGTGAATGAAGCACATGATGAAGATACAAATTGTCAATGTCCTTGCGTGATATAACATTGATTTTGGCGTTCCACTCTTCGTACAGCGGTTTTAGCATGTCAAATTGTGATGTTTGATGCTCTGATAGTTTTGGGAAATAATTATGAATAAGTTTCAAATAGTAAATGTTTAATCAAGCCCAAAGGTAATTAAATTCGTACTATCAAATATTTTTAATTTGGCATTGATAGGTAAATCAAACTTAGCAAGTATCTTTGGAATATGAAATCAAAGATTAAACTCATTCTGGTATTATTGGCAGCTACTTTAGCAGGTAACGCTCAAAACAGATTGTCAGATGTGACCATTTCAATATTAACCTGTGCTCCCGGAAATGATATTTACACCATATACGGACATAATGCTATTCGTATAGCTGACAAGCTGAATCAAACAGATATTGTCTATAACTACGGGACATTTGATTTTGAAACTCCTGGATTTGTTGTTAAATTTATGCGAGGCAAACTTCCATATCTTTTAACTGCCGTCGATTTTGACATGTTTCTCAGAGAATACCAATATTTTGAACGTGGGGTGTCTGAACAGATTTTGAATCTCGACGATATGCAGAAACGGAAGATAATAGAAGCTTTGGCTATAAATATGCTGCCTGAAAACATAGCCTATAAATATGACTTTTTTATGGACAACTGTGCAACAAGACTGCGTGATATGGTAGTCAATAATGCTTCAAATGTTTCATTGGCGCAAAATAAATCTTCCGGCAAAACTTTTCGCCAAATCATAAAAGAGTATCAGCAAAAGATGCCTTGGATAAATTTCGGAATAGATTTGATTATCGGTGCTAAGGCGGATAAAATAACCACTTACGCAGAAGAAACATTTATACCTGACTATCTTGCCAATGCCTTGGATAAAATGTTTTTAAATAACAAAGTTGAGTCAAAACTTGTAAATAGAAAAGGGAATATAATTTCATTTGAGGTAAAGCCGCCATCGAATCCGTGGCTTAATTTTTTCCTTTCACCACTGTTTTTTTTCATCATTTTATTATTGCTTGAAATTAATCTATTATTTAGATGTTTAAGGGGACACAATAATGTTTGGATAAAAAGATATGATATAGCTTGGTGCTTTTTATTAGGTTTTGCAAGTTTGTTAATGATTTTTATGTGGTTTGGAACAGACCACATACCTACAAAAGACAACTGGAATTTACTATGGGCAAATCCCCTAATACCTCTTTGGTGGATTATAAAAGACAAACAATACAAAATAGTAAAAGTCCTGAGTTATCTTATTTTGGTTTTCCTGATCATTTCCATCGTGAATGCCATACCTGGACTTCGTTTCCTTCCTCAATATTTCCACCCCATTGTAGGTATCATCGCAATCATAATATTGATCAAAGGATGGAGGAAGAGTCAGATACAAATGGCTTAATGGTATGCTACCATGACTTTATATTTTAATCATTTTATACATCATAGGGCAGTTTTTTTTGTCATACTATGTAATAAAAATAGTGCACCAAATAATAGACTCATTGGAATCAGTGTATAATAAAATGCCTGCCCCGCTCCCATGTTTTTGAATAGCCAGCCTATAATTCTCGAACCTATGGTGCCACCCAAAGCTGAAAATATGACTATTAAACCGGTCATGGGGCTATGCATTTTTTTGGGTAAAGAACTTAGCACAACAGAATTAAGCATTGGATAAATCGGGGCGATAAACAAACCTACTATTGGAAAAGCAAAACCAATCAATGGTATTTCTTTAAAACTAGTGATCGTTCCCACATTGGCATTTACAGCAGCGGGCAATACAAATATAACCATAGCCATAGCCGCAACAAGACATACAGACAAGACCTGTAACCAGGTAAATTTTTGTGCAAGAACACCTGCAAGAATTCTTCCTATACCTAATGTAACTGCAAGGATACTTGCCATCATAATACTGATGTTTTCCGGCAACTTGAGTACCCTGTCATTAAAAGTTGGCAGCCATGTCATAATGCCTTGCTCTATCATTACAAATAAAAAGGCAGAACATACAAACACCAGGACCAATTTTCGGGTAATGAGCCCAAGCATTTTATTAAAGTCATCAGCAAGATTTGTTCCCGGTATTTCATTTGACTCATCAAATGGGGAGAAATACAATATTAAAAAAGATATCATACATAACGCAGAAATGAGCAGGTATACATTCAGCCAGCTGTTAACATCATTTTCATTATTGAAGGCAGGAAAAAGAAAATAGGCAAGTGCAATTCCAAACATAAAAACACCTTCTATGGAACTCATAAGACTGTTGTGCTCTTTTTCGGTTTTGGTCACCAATCCGATGGCTGAATAGACGGAAACTTTTATAAGTGCAAACGAAACACCTACAGAAGCGAAAAGCATCTTTGCTGACCAAAAAGAGTTGCCCCAGTACATGCCCAAACAGGCCAGACTAACAATTGCCAAGCCCATCAGCATAGATTTTTTATATCCAATTCTAGGGAGAAATGATGCAATCAAAAAAGAAACTATCGCTATTGGCATATCTTTAAACAATTCCAGAATGCTGGCCTGAACTTCATCAACACCATATATTTTTTGAGATTTAAGAATTACTATGCCTACGCTATTTAGAAGTATGGCAAAAACAAAGTAGTTGATATAAAGTGAGAGTTTAATGCCGGGCTTCATTTTTATTTATTTTGATTTATGAACAAACATAGCTAATTGAAACCTTAGTTGTATCATTGTATCCAAAATACTTTTAATTACCATGATGCAGCTTATCTTACCTGAAGATACTTTTCCTCAATTATTCAAAGACGCCGCATTTAGCGGGCTGATTGAAGATGGAAAAATCCTGGCTGATGCCGTGCCATTATTTTCACCGGCTTATATTAATGAGGCTTACATGTCGACAAAAGGTGTAGAAGGTTTTGATCTTTTAGATTTTTTAAAAACACATTTTATTTTTAATGATGTAAAAGATTCCGGATTTAAGACAGATTCAAGTCTGAATATTAGGCAACATATAGATTCGTTATGGACTTATCTTACCAGGGAAGCAGATGTAATTGTACCAGGCAGCTCACTCATTCCGCTTCCCTACAAATATGTGGTACCTGGTGGTCGGTTTAATGAGATATATTACTGGGATAGTTATTTTACTATGTTGGGTTTAAGGGTAGCCGGTCGGATTGATCTGATCGAAGCAATGGTGGCCAATTTTGCTTTTCTTATACATGAAGTGGGATTTATTCCCAATGGAAACAGAACTTACTTCCTAAGCAGATCTCAGCCACCTTTTTTTGCGATGATGGTGGAATTGCTTGCTGAATTAAGAGGTAAAGATATATTCAAAAAGTATTTACCAATGTTGCTAAAAGAATATCAATTCTGGATGTCCGGCGAACATGATAATACGGAATCTGGTACAGAAATCAATCATGTAGTTTATCTTGATAAAAAATCAATACTCAATCGATATTGGGATCAGCTTGATACCCCAAGGTCAGAGATGTACAAAGAGGATGTCCTTCTTGCCAGCGGGTCAAAAAAGGATCCCGTATACCTGTTCAGAAATTTACGGTCTGCATGTGAGTCGGGTTGGGACTTCAGTAGCAGATGGTGTGGCGGGACATCTGATTTGGGTCATATTGCGACCACTGATATATTGCCGGTAGATTTAAATTGTCTGATTTACCAACTTGAAATGACCATTTATAAAGCATATGTGATGGCTGAAAATGATGCATCAGCATTGACTTTCAAACTCCGGGCGGAAACAAGGGCTAAATTGATAGAAAGCATTTTTTGGAATGAACAAGAAGGATACTATTATGATTATAATGTCAAAGAAGGTAAGCAAACAAATGCCATTACGATGGCAGGTATATATCCATTGGTTTTTGGATTGACTTCTCCCGGACAGGCTCAAAGATGCCTCGCTTATATGGAAAAACACCTGATGAAAGATGGAGGCCTTATGACTACTACGATAAAAAGTGGACAGCAATGGGATGCACCGAATGGCTGGGCTCCACTTCAATGGATGGCTTTCCGCTCTGCCATAAATTATAAGCAGTCCGGATTGGCAATGACGATAGCAAAAAGATGGACAACATTGATTGAAGCTGTTTTTGAAAAAACGGGTAAAATAATGGAGAAATATAATGTGGTTGATAAGGGTTTGGAAAGTGGCGGAGGTGAATATCCAGTTCAGGATGGTTTTGGCTGGACAAACGGTGTGTATCTGGCTATGCAGGAATGGATAGTCATCAATGAACGAAATGGCAAAACTGTTGTTCATTGATCATATGGATAGATCAGTAGTAATCAAGTCAGACAGGCCGGTAATAAAGGGTATAGAAATCTCAGAAGTCATGTCGCCACAAGAGAAATTTCAAAATGAAGTTTTACGACCAGTGATAAAAGTTCGAAATAATTTGATCATTTTGATTTTTAAGAGCCATTTAGGCGCCAGGATGATTGATTTTTCCAAATCAGACATACCGACAAAAACACTTTTTATTACTAATGTGATTCAAAAAGATCTTGGTTTGCGAAATGTTTTACTTGGAGTGATATTGGGTGTCATGTCTGAAGATGAACTGAATACATATTTTACTCATGAAACAGAGTATAGAAGACGAATTAATCAAATGATCATTCATCGTCTTTCTGATCAGTTATGATTTTACTTTAAAAATGTTTGTACATAGCTAAGTGGTCTATGTTAACTTCTTTAAAAATCTTTCCTTCAACAGTGTATGCATGTTTTTCATAGAATGGTACAGCTTGAGACCTGGCATGAAGTTCTATTTTTTTATATCCTTTTTGTCTGGCAAATAATTCACCCGAAGTCAATAAAAAACTTCCCACACCACGTGATTGGCGATTTGTTGCAACGGCAAACTGGCGCATTTTTAATACGGTATCTGTTATTGGTTTTAACGTCATTACGCCTATAAGTTCATTATTTTTTTCGTCATAACAACCGAAATGAAATTCATTATATTCCTTAGCTATGTCATCTGCTTCAAATTCCAGATTGAGTGGTTTACGTAGAATTTCATCCCTTAAACGCAGAGCTTCGTCAAATTCGGGTGTTCCGAAATCAATTATTGCGCAAAACATATCCGTGATTGATTAATTTTTTATCTCGATATACTTTTCCGTATATCCGGCAAAAATGCCTAAACCATTTTGTATATTCGAATATACTCCAGGTGTTTGAGAGAAGCTGGAATTATGGTTTTCCACTTCAATAAATTTTTCAATTGTTTTATAATAATTGTAAAGTTCTTTACTTGCGGTCACCAATCTAAGATATTTTTTCTTAACAGGATCTGAACCGGTGGTGCCTGATTCTTCACCATCATCACCTTCACTATCAAGTGTACTATTATTGTAAGTAGAGAATTGACCGCCTGTACCTGATCCGTCATTACTACCCGGATTCGAAATTGTACTTAGATATCCGGATAAATTATTATAATTTTTTATCGAGCCTACAAGATTTTTCGGGTTTCCGGTATAAGTTGTATCGATGGGATTGTTTTTATTAGTAAAAACCAGATTCCAAATATAATAACTATTGGAACTGTTTTGGATTTCAAAATTTACTTTTGTTGTTTTTGGGTCATAGTCTTCCGAGATAATCTTGACCACCTGTGCATTTTGTGGCGACATACTTATAGCTGTTATTTTTTCAAAACCTGGAACCATAACCTGTAGTTCGTAATTTTTGTCAGGTTCTGCAGGATATATCTTTGAGGTATAAATACCATTTCCTGTATGGTTTAGCAATATTTGTCTGCCATTATTTTTGTCCACCACAATAACCTCGGCATTTAAAATAGTCTTTATTTGTGATTGATTTTCAAGTATATCTCTGCTAAAGCTTAAGTTAACAATCCAAGGTTGTCCCACCGTGAAAATAGAATTTACAGTAACTGAAGGTTTGAATGGATCTCTGTGGAGTAAAAAGTCTTCTTCACATGAGACCAAACAAATGATACTCAAAAAGAAAATACATTTTACGAGGCAAAATTTCATACTTGCAATTGAAACATCAAATTTAAGCAAATATTTTTTAAATCCACGATTTATGAAAATAATATTTTTTTATCCAATATGTGATGAATTTATATTATACTTATAATATGAATATTACAGAATTAAATATTTATTTTACACTAAATATTTTAATTAACAGAATTATATTTTAAAATTTTATCGAAACGTTGATAGATGGTGTAAATGGCAGAATACTTACTTTTTTTAAATAGCTTTCACCTGGCATTTCAGGATTTTTATAAATATAGATAAAGTATGTATTTAGTTTATTGTATACATTGTATATATTAAAATCAATCGATGTGTCAAAAAATTTGCCTTTTATCAGATAATTTGCATTAAAACTCAATTGATGGAATGAAGGTAATCTGTAATTATTTCTGCCACTGGACTTAAGCAATTCAATTCCAAGGAAAGAATCGTAGGCTTCAGTTGCTAGTGAAAAAGTATTTCCGGTACCATACACAAAATTTGATCCCAAAGAAAAAGCGTCCGAAAAACGGTAAATTAATCCGGTATTTATATCCCATCTTCGGTCGTAAGTAGCTGGAAAAGTAAGGCCTTCAAATGTTTTATCCGTTTTAGCATATGTACATGATAACCATGCCTTTATACTACCTTCTCTTTTGTGTATCAGCAGCTCAATACCTCTTGACTTACTTGAGCCAACCAATAAGTTTCTTTGCCAGTCTCTGGTCTTATTAAAGACCGGGACAATGTTTTGATTGTTAATTAAAAAGTAGAAAAGTTCTACTGGTGTAGTATATTCAAGCGAGTTTTTAAATAATTTAGTGTATGCTCCCAAACTGATATAAGTGGTTTGGTGAATATTACAGGAATAGTTTACGCTCCATTGATCTGCAAATTGTGGCGCAATTTTGTCCGTCGACGGTACCCATAAATCAGATGGTAATCCCAAGCCGGAATTTGATAATAAATGTACAAATTGTGACATGCGACTAAACGCACCACTTATCTGATGACGAGGCGAAGGAGACCAGATTAATTTTAATCTGGGTTGCAGCGACTGATATGAAGCATTTCCCATTTTAAAAAAAGCAGCATGAATACCGCCATATAAAAATAGAGAGGTGTTGATTTTAAAATTATCCTCAGCAAAAAAATTATATTCTGATGATACGAGGACCGAATCTTTATCTTCGATATTTTCAGCTGATCCCTGAAGGATGACTGTGCTTTGTTTCAAAGTTGGATTAAATCTGTGCGATATCAGATTGGTCCCGATCCGGAATACATGTTTATCACTTTGGTAATATTCCAATTCAGCCCTTAAGTTAATATCCTTGATATTTGATGATGTAATGACATCCAGTTCGTCTCTGGAGGTGGAATCCGGAAATGTCGTACTAAAACTATAACTCGACCTGGAGCCGTTTTTATAACTCAGAATACCGGTCTGTAATTTAAAAGCAGTTTTGTCATTAAGTAAAACATTCCATTTTAATGAAGCCACTTTATTTCCCCAGGAGATTCCATTTCTGTCATATACATTAAGAATATTATTCGCCGATGGTATGACGTCATTTTTTGTAAGATTTAGTTTATCAGAACCGGAATATAATGCCAGACTTAAGCTATTTGTTGTGCTAAAATGATGGGTTACTTTTGTGAGAATATCATTATACGCTATATTAATATCATCATATTTTGTATATTTTTTGACCAGATTATTTACGTAAAAATTTAACCACGAAGTACGTGCTGTTATAGTGTAACTCGTCTTTTTATAAATGGGACCATTGAAGTGAATTTTTGCACCGGGTAGACCAATAGATATGGCAGTTTGATGTGCCTTTTTGTCCCCATCTTTCAATTGGATGTCCATGACAGAAGACAACCGACCTCCATATCTGGCGGGAAAACCATTTCTTATGAAGCTGACTTCTTTAATGCTTTCGTCCATAAAAATGGATGATATACCTGCAGTATGGCTTGTTTCATAAAGAGCGACACCTTCCAGCAATATTAAGTTTTGATCTGCACTTCCACCCCTGACATATAAACCACTCTGACCTTCCCCTCCAGATTGTACGCCAGGTAAAATTCTGGTATTGTTGATAATGTCTTTGTCCCCGATTATAGATTTATATGCTTTCGTTTTAAATACATCGATAATTTCCCCACTGGTTATAAAGTTAATGGCTGGGCTAGGCTCCTCATTAATGGTAATTACTGGTAATTCATTATTATTTTCAAGGTATATATCCTGAGTGAGATGGTTGTTAATCTTGAGATCTATCTCATTGTTTTTATACCCCAAATACCTGACAGAAATATGGCTTTTGCCTGCAGGAACTTCCATGATATAATATCCTTTATCATTAGAAATGACAGATGTATTTGAAAGTTGTTCTACTACTATAGCACCATTTATATACTCTCCTGATAATTGATCAACCACATTGCCACTTAACAGAAACAGTGTTTTATTTACTTTAGAGCCCTTGCTATGCAGGATTATTTTATTTGGTGGAGAGGTTAAAATCAATAATTGATGGTCGCTAAAGATCGTATGGATCAATGGGCCGATATCGCCCTGATAGCCATCTATTTCGATTATTTTGTCGTCTTTTAAGAGGTTTGCATTATATGTAAAAACAACATTGCACTGGCTGGAAATAAAATCTAAAAAATTCTTTTGAGTCTGTGGTTTTTGAGTGGAAGGTATCTTAATTTGTTTTGCCAGCAATTCTTTTTGAGCCTGAACTTTTATTGAGCAGCCTATCATGACTACTAACCAAATCAAACATCTGACAGACATGAGCTAGCATTTAAAAGACTTTATGATAATATTATTGTTTGAATATTGATATTTTAAACCAGCAACAATAGCCAATTCTTTTAGTATTTGTTCGATTGTTTCGTCATTATATGTGGTGTTTATTTTACATTGATCATCCATTTGTTGCGTCTGAAAGACGAGGCTTACATTATAATAAACTGCTATACTTTCCAATACATTACGCAGACTTTCGTTTGTAAACTTAAGTTTATGTAATTTCCATGCGGTAATTTGTGTGCTCGGTTTTGAGGTCTTTAAAACCTGATCGCCATCAATTTGCAATATGTCTCCGGGTACTAAAATATACTCCTTTCCCTTGTATTTATGGCTTACTTTTCCTTCAGTAACATAGATCTGAGAACTATAATCATTAGTAACGATATTAAATTCAGTACCCAAAACTGTCAATGTACCATGATTTGTTTCAACGATAAAAGGAGCGTTTTTATCCGGGGCGATGTCAAAATATGCTCTGCCTTTCAAGGTTACGGCTCTTGTTCCGTTTTCAATAAGTGTAGCATGTTTGTCAAGGTTTATAACAGATCCATCCTGAAGATTTAAATTTGATGCTTCATTTGAAGTATGCACAATACTAACAGGCAAAGGATTTGCATTAAATTTAATAATGGCCACTGCCATCACGACAGTTATAACCACGGCTGCAATTTTGGCCCATCGGGAAATGCTGATAATCTTAGTTGGTTGTACCGTACGCTGCGCCACCTTATCCCAAGCTTTTGATGTATTTACATCCTTGTAACCAAGCAAGTTATCAGACAATTCGTTGACCCTTATAGTTTCTTTTAATATACTAAGATTTTCTTCTGATTCTTTTTTCCAGTTTTCAAGCGCTTCTTTTTCTTCGCTATTTGATTGACCAAGAATGAATTTTGATATTAATTGATCCAGATTCATATTATAGTATATCCTTAGTTTTTTATTTACGTTTAGTGAACATTATCTCTCTTAATAATTTTAAGGCTTTGCCCATATGATTTTCTACGGTTTTAACTGATATATTCAGTTTATCCGCAATTTGAATGTAAGATAAACCATTAACTTTAGACAGGGTAAAAACTTCACCACATTTTGGTGGTAATTGTCGTATAGATACATAAATTTGATCTATGAGTTCGTATTTTTCTATTTCTTCTTCTTCAATGATGGTTTGATCATCCGTTTCAGAAGTAAAAAAATGATGCGCTATTCTTGCCCCAATGCCATCTCTGCGCAGCACTTCAAGGCTATGATTTTTGACCATCATAAAGACAAGAGATTTTACACTTTTTTCTGGATTTATCTTGTGTCGCTCATCCCACAATTTAACAAACATATCCTGGACGATGTCTTCAGCTTTATCAGTATCACCAACGATACGATAGGCTAGATTGCATAAGGATGCATAATGGGTGTCAAAAAGTATTTTAAATGTTGATTTGTCCAATGTCTGATAATCCTTTACCGATTGTATGGCAAATATATGTTTTATCGGTAAGATAAATTATGTTTGTCTGAATTATCATGGGTTTTGTCGTTAAAAGTGTAGCGCTGAGATGGTGTTTTAATCGTTTAGGTAAAAACAATTAAAAACTTAACAGTGGCTTTGTACATTTATATGCCCTTGCTTCTTTTTATTTAATAAAAAGTACATTAGACCCAACGATACTGTTCCCAAATATTTTTCCTGAAAGGGCTTATCTTTTAAAAAGAAACAATATCCGGCTTTATATTCCCACTAATTTGCTTCTGCGTTCCAGCACCATATTATCCTTCCATTGGCCATTAAGCTGGCCTATTTTTTCCTTGATTCCGACCACTCTAAAACCACATTTTTTGTGTATCCGGATACTGGCTTCATTTTCTGCAAAAACTACTCCGTTTATAGTCCAAATGCCATTTTCTTCACTGATGGTGATGAGTTGTTCCAAAAGTTTGGTACCTATGCCTTGCCCTCTAAAATTTGTTGCTATATAAATGCTTAATTCAGCAACACCTTTATAAACGCATCTACCTGAGACCGAAGAAAGTGATGCCCAGCCTGACATAATATCGCCTTGGTACGCGGCTATTCTGCCAAAAGGCAGATGGTCCCGATCCCACTCTTCCCAAGTATACGTGCTTGTCTGAAATGTTGCCATGCCTGATTGGATGCCTTCCAGATATATGGTTTGGACATCAGGATAATTTTGAACAGTGATTTCTTTAAATGTTATCATTATTGCGTCATTTTGTTTTAGCAACAACCTCCGCCCGGAGTACAACAAGAGGATGAGGATGCTACCAAATCAGCAAGATTGACTTTCAATTTATCCATAGGAATACCACAATGGTCCTGAGCCAGACAATTAGTAAATTTGGGCGTAAGGGAGAAATTATGTCCGTTATAGTCGAGGCCATATTTTCCTATCGTATCTGTTTGGTATTCGATGTCAATATCTAAGTCTTCCTGTCCTATTACTTTTTCAGAGGCGTGAATGATTTGAAGGAGTTTGGAAGGCGAGAGTCTGTGGTCAATATCAGCAGCAACCCAAATCTGAAAACTAATACTTTTTTCAATCCTTACTTTACCGCCACAATCTATAAAGTTTTTAGTGAGTATTCCTGCTTCTGTAATGTGGAAGTGTGTCGGAATAATTTCGCCATTTGGCAAATTAAACTGTAAGTTATCCACGTTTTTAAGTATTGATTTTAAAGCTGTTAAAGTCATATGATTGATATTTTAATTGGTGATAAATAAATAATAATGGCTTATTTTTGATCTGCTTCTTTTGAGATAAAATGTTGGGCTAAATGATCTACATATTTTTTTAATTTTTGAATGGTGGTTTCATTAATACAATAACAAATGGCATTGCCCTCGATGTTTCCTTTGATGAGGTTTGCAGATTTTAATTCTTTAAGATGTTGAGAAACAGTAGGTTGTGCCAGTGGCAACACATTGACTATGTCACCACAAATACATGCCTGTGTCTTCATTAAATATTCGATGATGGCTACACGCGCCGGATGCCCGAGGGCCTTGGTCATTTGTGCAATGTCATTTTGTTGTGTTGTAAAGTGATCCGTTTTTGTTGCGCCCAAAATCAAATGTATTTTTATATTGCAATATTACAATACACAGTAAACATGTTTTGTTTGAAAAAAGTTTATAGTTCATATTTTATTTTATATATTCAATTGACTTATAACAAAAAGACAGGTTTCTATTTTTTATGATTATAATAGTCTTTTCCGTATCCGGAGATGTCAAATCAATAAAAAAAGGTCCTGATTTCTCAAGACCTTTTCACAGTTTTAATAGTTAATTTTGAATAAAAAAATTAACCAATCAAATTATTATTAACTAACCAATCCATATTGCTGAAGAAAACTAAGATCTCTGATCAGTATTTTACTACTCTTGTGGGAGCCATAATGTATGAAGTTTTCTTTTTTTAATTCATTCATAATTCTTGCTACGGTTTGTCTGCTGGTATCTGTGAGATAAGCAATCTCTCTGTGCGACATTCCATGATCGATAAGGCACTCATTGATGCCTATTTTGACACCTTTTCGCACACCTGTTCTGCATATAAAATCTACTATTCGTTCTTTGGCTTTTCTGAACACAAAATTTTGTAAACGATCTTCAAGATTTGACAGTTTAGTTACAATGACATTCATGATAGAAGTGGCAAATGTATTATTCTGAACAACAAGCGTTTGAAATATGCTTACCGGAATTTTAAAAAATTTAGTTTCAGTCATGGACTCAGCGTATTCCTTATTCTGCAAACCGGGAGTAAATATGTTTTCACCAAATATTTCCTGATCATAAATAATATCTTTAGTGAGTGTCTTGCCACAAGAAGAAATTATACCTAGTTTGATACTGCCTTTTTCAACAATGTAAACATACTCCATCTTACTTCCAATATCATAAATTACCTTGTTTTTAAGCACTTTCTGGAAGATGGCAGCTTCGGCAAGCATCTCCAGTTCTGAAGGAGTAAGGGACTTTAGGATGCCGATTTCTCTTAATGCGATTACTTTTAGTGCGTTGTTCATCTTGTTGTTATTTATTACTAATATGATCGGGAATCAAAAAACCCCTATTTGGCGGACAACTATTTTTAAAATTTTGTTAAAATAATTTTAAACCCACTCCTGATCCAATGCATTAAAATAGATTTTGTGGACGTTTTATGACAAAAATCATTTTTATTAGCTTATTAAAAACTTTGGAACAATTATTTGTTTACTATCTTTGCAATCTAAATTTAGTCTAAATAAGATTTTGAAAAATAAAAGAACCTTATCCTCATTAAAACCAGGCGAATCAGCTTACGTAGAAGTGCTTGATGAGTGCAGTTTTACATGTAAGTTTATGAATTTAGGCATCTTACCAAAGACCAGAGTTACCTTAGTGCGCAAATCTCCTTTTGGAGGTGCATATTACATCAAACTGGGTAATTACCAATTGGCAGTACGAACTGAAGAGGCTGAGACCATTTATCTGGAAGACATATCATGACATATAAAAAGATGCCGTGTATAGCGCTGCTTGGAAACCCGAATTCAGGTAAGTCATCTTTATTTAATTACCTTACAGGACTGAGACAAAATGTATCCAATTTTCCGGGGGTTACGGTAGATAAAAAGTCTGGAATTTTTGAATTGAAAGACGGAAGTGAGGCCTTATTGATTGATTTTCCAGGCACTTATAGTTTATATCCAAATTCCACAGAAGAAAAAATTGTCATTAAGACACTCACCAACCCGGCAGATGACAATTATCCTGATCTGGTTATTTATGTTGCTGATGCCACACAACTTGAGCGGCATTTATTATTTGCGACACAAATAGTTGATTTGGGTTTTGACATGATTTTTGTGTTGAATATGATCGACCTTATCGAAGGTAAAGAAGCAGACATCCATTTGGAAAAGCTTGAACAATATTTGGGCGTACAAGTAATTTCAACGTCTGTCAGAAAAAATGTTCACCTGGATGTGCTGAAAAATGCCATCGGTGAGCGATTGATTCAAAGCGAACAAAAAGAAATAAAACCAATTTATAAAGCTTCAGATGTGGAGACTTTTGTCGCGACAAGGGTCAAAAAAATAACCAATTGCCACAACTTATACCTCGCTAAAATTATAGGCCATCATTACAAATGGCTCAATCATATACCATCAGAACAAAAATTGCAGATAGCTGACATCATAAGTCATTCGGGATTTAACGACCTGAAAATTCAGGTACAGGAAACCATGCAGAGGTATGATCAGTTTGGTCAGGTTGTCAGAAACACTATTGTATTGCCGGCAAAAGAATCAAAAACCGCCACAGATAAGATTGACGACATCATCACGCATCGATTATACGGGCCGATTATATTTTTTGGCATTATGTTTTTAGTTTTTCAATCTATATATTCGTGGGCGACGATTCCTATGGATCTGATTGAGCAGTTATTTGCCCGGGCTGGCGCCTTTGCCGGAAATAACATGCCTGATGTTTGGTGGTCTGATCTTTTGATCAATGGTCTGCTGGCTGGTTTGGGTGGTGTAATGGTATTTGTGCCTCAGATAGCCATCTTATTTTTTTTGGTGGCGCTGCTTGAAGAATCCGGCTATATGAGCCGCGCAGTGTATATGTTTGATTCCATCATGCAGCGTTTTGGGATGAATGGACGTAGTATGGTAGCACTTATTTCCAGTGGTGCCTGTGCCATTCCTGCCATCATGTCTACACGTACCATAAGCAATCCAAAAGAACGACTCATCACCATACTTGTAAGTCCGCTCATTAGTTGTTCAGCCCGACTACCGGTATATGCAGTGCTTGTTGGTTTTGTAGTACCGGCCAATCAGGTTTTTGGTATTTTTAACGCACAAGGGCTTGTTTTTATGGGTTTGTATTTACTTGGCATTGTCGGTGCTTTAATGGCAGCCTTAGTTTTTAAAACCATTCTGGCATCAGAAACCGGTTCTTTTTTAATGATAGAACTACCGAATTACAAACCACCAATATGGAAGAATGTCTTGCTGACAGTCAAAGAAAAAGTATTGACTTTTATATGGGAAGCCGGTAAAGTCATCGTTTTAATTTCGATGGTTTTGTGGTTTCTTGCCAGTTACGGCCCGCCCGAAGCGATGACCAATGCGACATTAAAAGCGGAATCCGAAAGTGTTTCAAAAAAACTGAATGTTGACCAGAAATCTAATCTGATTGCATCTTATAACATAGAAGCGTCTTTCATCGGCCATATAGGCAAATGGATGGAACCGGCGATCTCGCCACTTGGTTTTGACTGGAAAATTGGTATTGCCATCCTCACTTCTTTTGCGGCACGTGAAGTTTTTGTCGGCACCATGGCAACGATATATAGTATAGGTAGCGATCAGGACGAACGGACACTACGACAGAAAATGGCCGAAGAGTTACGTCCCGGTACCGATATTAAAGTCTATAATACACCCACTGCGCTCTCCTTGCTCATCTTTTATGTCTTTGCCATGCAATGTATGAGCACGCTGGCCATTGTAAAGCGGGAGACAAACACATGGAAGTGGCCTATCGTTCAGTTTTTGTTTATGAGTGTGATGGCTTATGTGGGTGCATTTGTGGCTTTTCAAGTATTAAGCTGACGAGGGATAACAAGTCTTAAATGATAGGTATCACATAAATCATAAAAATCATAGTTCAGACCATTTCACTCACAGTCTGAACGGTGATGTACGACTGATTATTTTGATTGATATGATCAATACTAGAACAGCATATGATAAATGTACAATACAAATATAGCGAACTGACTGGTAAAATCATAGGAAACATCATGCATCATAATAATCACATAAATCATAAAAATCACGGTTCAGACCTATAAGTTGAAGCAGACTAATGCTTGTATTTAACCGTGCATAATTATCTGAACCTCAGGCAAAAAACGGGATGAAGAGTTTTTTCCTGAAACCAAATAATGCAGAAGCAATTTGGGAAATGAACCCAATCGTGTTTTCAAAATTAAAATTGTCAAATGGATTAGAAGTAAATAGTGAAGCAAGATTCAGACAATTTATAGACGAAACAGAAATAACAAATGATTTTTTTAAATTTATTATTGTAAAACCAAACTAATGAAATTCATATCTAACATCAAATTTGAAATTGGCAATTGCCATGTTTTTAAATATTTACCTAAGATTGATACGTTTATTATGACCATTAATGACACATTGTACAAAATAAATAAAGATTTATTTGTAACAAAGTGCATCGAAAAAAGCAAAGGATATTCTTGGAGATTTGTGGATGAAAATATTTTTATTGATGATGGTAAGGGCGATTGTCAAAGGTTAGACATATCGGATTGTAAAAAATTGAAAATACTTGAAGAAGGAATTGAAATTTTCCAAAGCCCGGTTGATTTAACATGTATTATTAATTATACAAATAATACAACGTCACTTTATTCATTTAGTAAAAACAATATTTATTGGACCAAGAACTCTTTATTTAATTTTCATTTGATTAAAAATTCAGAAGCTCTACATAATTTATATGACAATAGCCGTCTGTTGAAAGTTTTTGACTTCAATACTGGTGATGTGAAGTGGCAATACTCCGTTACGCCCAAATATGATTACCTACATACAGATATGTGGGGACAAGAATCCATTGAAAAAAATGATATCAATAGCATAATAGGAGAATATAATGGGCTACTTTGGGTCGTGCTTTG
>JADKGD010000026.1 GCA_016717145.1 Saprospiraceae bacterium
GCAGAGAGTCTTAGAGCGATACATCTTACACCAGAAATTTTTACCCGGCACACCTGACGTGCGCCATATATCTTTCAATGATGAAACCCAACTAAGCAGAATTACAGAGCGAACTGCCTGTATCATCCTCGAACCTGTACAGGCCGAAGGTGGCATCATCTCACCCAAAGATGACTACCTTAAAAAGGTAAGAGAACGATGTAATGAGACAGGGACACTAATGATATTAGATGAGATTCAGACGGGATTTGGCCCGTACAGGATATATTTTGCCCATCAAAAGTATGACGTAATACCTGATATCCTATTGATAGCCAAGGCCATGGGTGGTGGCATGCCTATAGGTGGCCTGGTAGCAAAAAAGGAAGTCATGATGACATTGGCCAGAAATCCTATGCTCGGCCACATCACCACATTCGGCGGTCATCCGGTATGTGTTGCTGCAGCATTAGCCACGCTGAAAGTATTAAACAGGGAAGATTATATATGTAAAGTATCAGCAAAAGAAGCTTTAATACACAAATTGTTGATTCACCCATTAATCAAAGAAGTGAGATCATCCGGTCTTATGATAGGCGTAGAACTTTGTGAAACAAAATACCTGACGCCACTGATAGATCGGGTTATAGCCAATGGGGTATTGATAGATTATTTTTATTTAACAGTGCTTCTTTCAGGATAGCGCCACCGCTTGTTATTAGTGAAGATGAAATTAGTTTGGGAGTTTCTGTTATTTTAAAAGCTTTGGATGATATTAAACAAAAGGATTACATGGAAACAATCACGTTGAAATCTTTATTAAGCTATATTACAGAGATGCATATCGAAACTATTTCATCTATTATAATGAAGCGCTTCATGTCCGTTAAAAATGGGCAGTATCAGCTGTGTACTGCCAATGCAATCTATAGTTATGGCGACAAATATGGAAATTTTAGTGGGGACTTTCGATCAGATCGACCTTGATCAGTACGGTCATTCAAAATGTTCTGCTCCTCGGTTTTGGCCTGGGTAGTATACCATATATACTCGAAAAAATTCGGCAAATTATATTCTTTACCGGCATTGAAATTGACGAAACCATTATTTATCTGGCTTCAAAATATGTGTTGGATGAATTAAGGCTGATATTCAACTGATTCAGGCAAACGCTGATAATTTTATTATGCAGGCCAGTTCAAGATACGATATGATTTGTATTGATGTTTTTGTGGATGATAGGATACCGGATGTGTTTCGATATTGATTTTATACGATGCCCAGGACAATCTTGCACCAAATGGATTTATTATCTTTAACCATCTTGCATATAATAAAAGTGATAAGAAGGCAGCTGATGACTATTATACCAATGTATTTGAAAAGGTATTTCCTAATGGAGCAAGCCTGAAAATAAAAGGCAATTGTATGATGATCAGTGACAAATCAATACTCAGGAAATAATTCGGGTTTAAGCTAGTGCTCTGTCCAGATAATAAGTTAAATTATAATGGGAGTTATTTTTTTGAAGATCAAGGCAAAAAACGCAGCCATAGCCGTAGCTACGGCGAGTATTTTTAACGCAGATATTCGAAAAAAGAACCACATTTAATTAAGTTCTTTATCTTGACAGAGCACTAGCCTCAAGTCAAAAATAGCATTTTGGCTATAAAATAATTAAAATTTTCCTCCGCAATGATCTTGGATAAGTCGATGTAATACACGCATTGGTCTGTATCTTTTGAAACTATGAAACTAAAATAACTTATTTTTCGTCAATTTGGTGTTGTTAAAGCAACATAAGTATATTAAAATTTAATACAACATACATAAAGTTTAATTATGACAAATAGTGTAAAAAACAAACCATTCGAAAGAGAAAGCCATTTTAATACCATCAGAGAAAACAGAAAATTAAGGCTTATTGAACCTGATTACAATGTGGGTCTCAGAAATTTCAGGTACGCTGAAAATACAAACCAAAAAAATAAACCCACACCAATTGAAGCATTTGTCAGGGTTTTTCCTTGGGTCATTGCTGGCTTGACCGTGGTGTTGGCTATTTTGTTATAGTAGCAAATCGAAGGAACGAAAGTTTTGAGAGACGAACTACAAGCCAGCCTAATAATAGCGTGAAGAGTGATTTAGAAGGCGAACATTTGAAGGACTACATTCTGGACTTCCTAACCAATAGATAAATTTAGATTTAAGAAAAACATTAATATTTCAAAACAAGAAGTCTGACCCTATCCAAATTAAGGTATGCTTCACACAATTAAATAGTTATATATGTATATATTTCATATGTTAATGATGTAAATAAAATGTTAATATTGATAAATTTGATGTATATTTGTTACGAAATTCACGATTACCTGAAAACTATACTTTTGCTTTTGTAGTGCACGATAAAAGCCAGCATTTATTTGGATGATCATGAAAGGACTTTTAAAATAGCTTTTATTTAATTATCTTTTAATCCAAAAATTTATTATCATGAAAACCGAAATTTTAATCTTTAAAAATGGGGGGGGCGGAATTTAATTCTGTGTATTTTTGTATGTTTGTTTACATCTTGGCAAGGTTTTTCTCAATCTTCAATTAATATAACAACTTACCCAAATGTAAATAACTTATGCTACAAAGTTAGTTTTAAGGAAGTTATAAAAATTTCCAATACTGTACATATTCAGACGCTGACATTTTCAGACAAACTAAAGTTTACTGAAAAATCTTACACTCAGGAGCACCATCAGTATTTAAAAGATTTCTTCTACCCAAATCATGATATAAAATATAAAAATTGGAATAATATCTTTCCTAAATGGTATACAGTCGCTGATCTGATCAGAACAGACGAAACGGGGGTGACTTCTTATTATGTGACAAATAGTCCTTATCTCCCTGGAGGATGGGTAGGTCATACAGCACCAAATACTAAAACTGGATATTATGGGATTGATACCAGATTAGGTACTTACAGTAGATATTATAAAGAAGATCATAATGATGCTAAGCTTTTATACTATAATGGCTCATTGAGTACATTTCAAAATTTTGGTTTCTTGTCAAAGTTTATATTTGAAGTGCCAACAGCCACATTGCTAGCTCAAATGACCCAACAAGGTATTTATGTAGAACAAACATTATCCTATATTAAAATTTCACAGCCTAATATTAGGATTACATGGAAGCTAAATGAAAAAACAATTATTAAAGAATTTTTAAAAAATTCATCCGTTGTTAATACCATCATTACAAAATATACACTTGATCCATATTTTCAACAATATCTAAAAAAATCAGAATTGGGGATACAACCCTTAGTTTTTGAAAATGGCGATTGTTATGATAATTTAACAGAGTTTTTATTTTCCGACTACAGCGACGTTTGCACTACAGAAGCTGTACTTCCACAATCCGAACAGCGAAGTAATGTAAGCGAAATTAAAGTATTTCCGAACCCTGCTCAAAACGAAATTTCTATTACATATCCTATGGATGATTTAACAGGAACTATAAAAATATATTCAACTGCATTTTTGATGTCTTCAAATGTGTTGAATCCTAAATCCAGCCATTTCATTACATGACATTACTACATTTCCTAACGGGATGTATATCATAACTGTCCAAAAAGGTTTAAAAACTTATTCATCAAAATTTATCAAAATTTAAAACTATAAAAATAATGAAAAATGTAAGTTTAATTTCAATTTTTGCCCTGATTTTTTTTCAATCTTTTGGGCAACAAATTTTGAACAACAATACCAACAATACGTTACCTTCAGTTCTTACACCTTGCCCTACTCATATTATAACTTTTACTGAAACAGTTTCTGTGAATCCGCTAGTACCACCTATTATTGTTGTAACAGACCGAGACGGTGATGGCATACCTGACGACATAGAAAACGCTGCCTGCACTCCATCATCCGTTACTTGCGACACCGATGGTGACGGCATATTTAATGCTGACGATCTTGATAGTGATGGTGATGGCGAATCAGATGAATTTGAAACGGCTAATGATGATGATGGAGATGGCAAGGTAATTTTGTAGATCTTGATAGTGATGGAGATGGCCTGCCGGATGCTACAGATCCAAATTATGGTTATAATGATACTAGCCCTTCAAATTATCGGAAAGTATTTTGGGTACATGGATATGGAGGAAGCGAGTTGGCTTGGCAGCCAGTCGGTCAATATTGTGGAAATATACAAAATAATATAGGTAAATATAAAATAAACAGCATTTATCCGGATTATAGCGCCAACCCTTCGTCACTTCAATCCGGTGCAGATAATGTGAAGGCAGATATTAATGCTGTGATTGGAACTGCAGTCGTAAATACTGATAAAAACTTTATTATTGCACACAGCTTAGGCGGATTAATTACTAGAACTATGGGTCAACTCCCTAATGGTTCCGGTGGAGGTAAAGCTTTTAATGGCATGATTACATTTGGAACACCTCACCAAGGTGTAGCTGCTGCCAATACCTTGGTAAATAACCCTCAAATCCTTACCAAACTGGCTGATGATGCTTGCAATAGTCTACTTATTGGACCTATTTATGAAGAAATATTATATTCTGATATGACCTTTGGGCCATGGATATTAGCAGCAGGTGGTTTTATTGTTGATGCTATACTGGATGGTGCATGTCAAAATGCTACCGACGTAGGCATCCCAGCTGCTATTTCAGTATTGAGTACAGGTATTGAGCCATCGCTCACCACAACAGCTGCCTCGTCAATTCCGCCAATGGTAACCGATCATAGGCTGTTTTACGGTATTGAAGATGGCAATACGGATGGGACGTTGACTCCTAGGTTTTTTGGAGCATTTTTTAATCCTCCTGGAAGCTATCCTGTTTTTGGTGCTGATGCATCTGATGCTGCCGGACTGACAAGATATGCTTCTGAATTGGGTTCATATGTTTTAGATTTTAATTTTTGGGAAGCACAATCTGTACCTTGGTATGCTTGGGTACTACCTCATATAGCCATCCGTGATGAAATCATAATATCTAAAATGCGCCATGCATTCAAGGAAGGAGTAGATTGGTTTCCAACTATTGATCCAACTTGGAAACATCTGATTGGTAGCGCAGAACTTGAAATAATAAATACCGGCGAGTGTCAGTGCGTTGTATATGACTATGCAAATCCAGTTTATTCATATGTTTTACCAAATACGTCTGGAGATTGTTCTAGTGGAGACAGTGGTGGTAATACATCATCAACGGAGTGTAGTACTATTTATTCTTCAAATTTCATTTACAAACCAAATGATGGATTTATCCTTGCAGAATCTGCCATGAATGGTCCCGGAGCCAATTATCCGGTACAAGTGATGCTAGGTTCAAATCACTTCCAAATGAGAAATGATAGTAAAACCAGGTTAGCAACTATGTTGATTTTTGAAGAAGGTATAGGGCAAACATATTTTAAATCAATAAAGTAATGAAATATATAATGTTTACTGTTTTATTGAGCATAATAATGATTTTTAATTGTACTGATCCTTTATTAATTGAAGACCCGGTTATCCCTGGCCCATCGAAAGATACCACATTCCAAACAATTTGGAAAACAAGAATTGATACAACAAAAAGTAGTGGCCAATAGATATGTAATAAATTATGGTGAAGTTTATATTACAGAGGAGATGGTTTGGATAAAGGAGTAAACCTTTACGCATATAACATCTTTAGTGGTAAAAGAGAATGGGAATGGCATCATAATGGAAAAGTCAATAAATCTATTCATAGCATGTGGCTCAAAGGTAATATACTAGTAATGGATATCGGTCCTGGTATTATAGCACTTAATTTGGATACGAAAGCAGTTTTGTGGGAAGTATTACATGAAGAAAGTGGGCACACCTATGGTACGCCATTTTCTTTACAAGGTAATTTTGCATATAAATATTTGCAAAAGGGTGATTTTAATTACCCTTCTTCCAGTATTTATGTTAGATATGACATTTTGACAGGAAAAGAAGAGACAATTTTTACAGTTTTTAGAGATAGTATCTGGAGTCCTCAATTATCTGGCTTGGCATTATATAAAGATATTAATTCAGATGATACTTTAGCTGTCGTAGTAGTAGGATGGGGTAATATTAATAAACCACCCCAAGACTCACCAACTGATTTAAGGCTCTATAATTTAAAAACTAAGAAATTGGTTTGGGAAATTAAGAAATTCTGCAAAATAGGTACTGGATTGAATTATAAACCTGTTATCTATGGTAACGATGTCATAATTCAGGTGACTGGAGCATATATAGCTTCAATATTCTTACAGGTAAAATCAATTGGAGGACAGAGTTTCCTAAATTAGGCAATTTCGGATCATTTAACAACTACCAGAGCTTGCTTGCGGATAATAGAATCTATGTCAATCCTGACGTATATGACATAATGTGTCTTGATGCAGGTACAGGTCAAGTCATTTGGCACAACACGACTGATGCGCCCAACTGTACACAAATATGATATATAACGATGGCATGTTGATCTATACTGCCTGGGGCAATGGATCCGTGATGGTATTGGATGGACTTACCGGAAAGCTGGTACATAAGGGGCTAGCACATGACGATTCACTTTTTATACCAATACAATCTACAATAAAGATAATAATCTTTATTTCTGTCAAAATTTTAAAGATATATATGCCTTTAAAATTCATAAGCCAAAATAGCCAATATTGATCTGAGGAGAAATTTAATAAATTTCTCCTCACTTTATCATACTTATTTCACGCCAGTCATGGAATCAAATTTAGGTTCCTAATTTTACTATTTACATTCCAAAAACAATTTAAAAATAATTAAAATGAAAACACATTTTATAATCTGGATTTGTATAATCCTTTTATTTTCTTCAAAATATTTACACAACCTTGCGGTGTTGGATCGCTTCCTACTTCATTGCCTGACAACCTTACTGAGCTACAAATAGCCAATAAAACAATTGCAACTTGCTTTGCGCCCATTATTCATGCAATGACTGATAATGACGACGCAAATTCTGCAAATGGGCGAGAGATTTAATAACTTCTGCATTTTACGATGGAGACTTCAATACGGGTAATAATTGGGAAAGTTTATCAACATATCAAACTGGTAATGCATCTACTCACCCACAACTGAATCCTGTTGTCTATCACTCTGTTGTTTGGACAGCTGCGGATTGGGTCATTACATATGCCTTCTATCACCCAAGAGATTATGCCGGAACAGGATGGGCATGTTGCCCTGATAACCATGAAAATGATTTGGAGGGGGCTATCTTGGTGGTATCTCGCAGTACTTTTATTATAAGAAGAATAGCCACTATTTCTCAGTATTCGATTATCTTTTGAATCACCTACAACTTCAGACATCTTTATTGACAATGGTACACATGCTGTAGAAGCAAATATTGGAAATGGTTGTATTTTTCTTACTTCAAATCCACCTTTTATATCACCATGCGATAATTGTAATCCTTTTTCTCTTCCACATATTACCTATAGTCCTGGTAATACTACTTCAATCACCGCTGAAACAAGTTCAAATGGGAATCAGATGGAAGGATCTGGAACTTACGTCTTAGAAGATATTTTTGGATTATCACCCTATAGTTTGAATAGTTTAAGAAATAACCAATATGTATTTACCGGAAATAAGTTTTATCATTATGGAGCTGAAGACTGTATGGGTTTCGGTGTAGAAGTGCACCATGGGGATGGGAACAATGTGATTATAATCTTGAAGATTTACAAGAGCTAATTTCACCATTAACACTCACGGTAATTTACAATCCTTACTTTCCTAACATCAATTTACCAGTTTGTTGGCAGCCTAGAAACATTCATGCCACTATGGTTAACGATTTTAGTGCCCGTATTAATTGGGACGCTGTGCAATTCTAGCAATTACCTTGTAAGATAAGCAAAAAAATTATCATCTGAAATATGGTCAATCCCTGTCGCCACACCCAACTTATATTTTGATTTAGCATTGTTGCAAGACAATACAGAGTATATTGTTCAAATTAGATCATCTTGTAATGAGAATTACATATCATTTAAGTTTACTACAGCTTGTATCGTATGCCCATGTATTCCACATGATGTAAATATAACGATGACTCAAACCTTAAATCAGTCTATGATTTCCGGAAACCTGATTGTAGCATCGGGAGTTGTATTAACTATAAATCAGGATATGATATTCAATAATAACTCATACCTGATAGTTCAGAGTGGAAGTAAGTTGATTGTTGATGGTGCAAAATTAACTTCTTGTAACCCTTTGGCAAAGTGGAACGGTATAAAAGTTGCAGGCAATTTATTGGGTCTTACAACATCTGCAAGCGTGGAAATGATCAATGGTGCGACCATCGAAAATGCACGAATCGGAATAGATGCCGTAGACAATTTAAATCTATTTGGAAATAACATTACTTATGGTGGAGGAAAGATCAAACTTACACTAAGTTCAATTAAAAATAGTGATATAGGTATATCAATGGGCCCATATGGTTGGGGAGCAATCACAGGACTAGGTTCTTCTGATGACGAAAGTGAGATCCTCAGGTCGTCCTTTATTAAGTGTGGTATAGGTATAAAATTAAACCGTAATATAGGTTCGCTTATATATGGAAATACATTTGATCAGAATTCTCTGGATATTGAATCAGGGACTTCAACTTTTCAAGCCCAAAGCAATATATTTGCAGGAGGCATTACTGCTGAGGCGCTATATCCAAATTTTCAAGGGGCCGAAATATCAAACAATAATCAATTTTTGACTCAGGTATTATAACAGAGACCCAAGGAAATGCGGTTGAGTTTGGTATATATAACAATCAATTTTATGGTGGCGGTGTAATAACACTTGGGGAATTGGATTTTGCAATTCAGAAAAATGACTTTTATGATTCAAGTACTGAAGTAGCTTCCTGGTATAGTGAAGCAACTATTGATAATGTGGTCTCTTCTAATCATTTTTATAATAATGAATATGGCAATTCTGCCTGGGGAGATAATGATATAAAATATGATATCAATTGTTTTGAATCTACTGATGAATTGGATATAGAAGTATACAATAATGCTTCAATAAATGGACAACAAGGAGATGACCAGAATTCTGCTGGGAACTGTTTTGAAACAAGTGCCCGTATCGGCACAGGCACAGATTCAGAATTTTTTGAATATTTTACTAAAGATGGATTTTCCGTACCTCAAAGTTGTAAAAATCCGGGAAGCGGGAATTTTTATAAGTTACAATCCGTTGATGAAGCCAGTAACACAGATTGTGGTACTCAGGTTAATTTTATTGGCCCTATTCCGTCCAGATATAGGGATTGTACTGCATACAACACCGCAGATGTAGTCATAATGATTACTTATTTAAAAAATGAAATTATTCGCATAAAGAATCTGGTTTCAATGAATCCATGGCTTAAAAATGGCTTATTGCAAAATACAAACGGTGTCTGGATAGTTTGATAAAAAAACGTGCAAAATTTTTACTGAATACTGAAGGAAGCAGTGCAGCCATTATATTTTTGACATCCCAGCCTGATTTCAGATACCAGATAATGGCTTATGGCATCATGAATAATGATGGAAATTATGCCCAAAGCAGGGCTTTTTGAGGCACTTATTCCAAATAATCAGGCAGAAACAGACTTTATTTCAGTACAAAATGTAGTTTTAGATTATTTGCAAAATGAAGTAACTTATGTATTAAATAATACCACTAAAGCAATGATAAAACAAGCAGGAGAACAAAAAAATACCATCTCAGGATATGCCCGCTCGCTTTATCACACTTACAGGTGAAAAAATTGAAATATTACTGCCGCATCTTAAAGATACTACCAATACAAGAATAATATTAAATGTTGACGCCGAGAATATATCCATTTATCCAAATCCAGTATTATCAGAGGAAATAAATGTGTTAATTCCATTTTACGGAGAAGATGAGCGTTATAGTATTGAAATAACTGATATATTTGGTATGCGTATTTTAAAACAAAACATAAGTAGAAAAAATTCTGTTTTTAGTATTGAAGTTGAAGAAAAGGGAATTTTGATTGTGATCATTAAAAAAGGCAGTCAAATCATCCACAATCAAAAAATTGTCAAAATGTAAATATGTATTACAGGTCACTGCATCTCTCACGATTTTAATATCCTGACGGTTGTAGTGACTTAAAATAAGTTAAAGTCAAATTTATGAAAAGTATCATACAAATTATTTTTTGTTTTTTTTTGATAAGTGATATTAATGCCCAACATCTATATTATAAAACCCTTGGACTGGATTCCAATGAGGCAGCATATCAACTTGTGGAATATAAAGGAAGGTTTTTTGTAGCAATTTCTTCTATTTGTAATTTTACAGTTGAATGTACAACAGTGATAGAAATAGATGATGAAGCCAATGTAATCTGGCGCAAAAATCTGCCATTTCTGGATGTATCCATTAAGACAATGCTAATAGAAAATGATACCATAACGCTTATGGGTAACAATCTTCAGAGTGACAAATTTGTCTTGCATCAAATGAACATAGATGATGGAGATAGCCTTTCCACCTATTTTATTGATCATCCTACGATCAAATTTACAAACATGTCTGCTTTGTCTGTCATTAAATACAATAATAATCTTGTTTTAGCAGGAGCAGGCCGCAGGAATGATAGTGTATCATCTTTATTGTATATTGTGACACTAAAGGTATGGTGGATTACTTATCATAACTGAAACTACAAAATTTATATCACTTTTATGGGATACTACATAGGTCAGGATGGTCTATATACCGCATTTTATTACCTTGATGAATATACTTATAAAATTAATTATCGTAAGCTTGTAAAATATGATTCCAATTTTAATACGGTCTGGTCTTACACTTCTGATAGTTTGATAAGAAATGAATCCTACATCAAAGGATGTGAGCTTTTGGATGGTCGAATAGCTTTTGTTTATGGTCACCCCAAGTTGAGTAGCGGTCTTAATTCCGTCAGGTGTGTTAATCTTGATAGTACTATTAGCTGGCAATATGACTGGAAAAGTACGGCAACATGGAAACGCAAGATTAGACGGCTAAAAGTTTTAAGAAATGGCGACATTCTCGGATGTGGGGAGTATGCTGCTACGGTTGGTAATTTTAGGGTAGATGGCTCCGGCTTTATGTTCAGATTAGATTCGGATGGCAAGTTGCTGTGGGAGCATGCATATGTAGAAGTTGCACCTGATGGTGAAGACAAGGAGGTAATCTATGGGACTTTCAAGAGCTGTCGGATGGTAGAATCCTTGCAGTAGGGTATGTCCGAAATAAAAATTGGGATGTGCTATTCATAAGAACTGGCGCAGATGGCTGTATCATACCTAATGAATGTAATGAAGTCAGCGTGCTTACGGAGACTACTATACCGGATTATATTGAAGATATCATCATAAGTCCCAATCCAGCGTCGGTCTATGTCACAGTGCAGTCCACTGAGCCAGTGACAGCTGCCATCATAAGTATGACGGGTCGAAGACTTACACAGTCAGTTGTATTTGATAGCAGGCAGACAATAGATGTTTCAGGTCTTCCGTCTGGCTTATATTTTATCAAAACCAGGACTAAAGCAGGGAAGGAACGAGTATCCAAGATCATAAAACAATGATGATATGAAAAGTATCATATGTTTCGTTTTTTGGATTTCTTTGATTAGTGGTATTAAAGCCCAACATCTTTTTTACAAAACCCTTGACTTGGAAGCCAATGAGGCAGTATATCAACTTGTAGAATATAAAGGAAGGTTTTTTGTATCAATTACTACTGTCTGTAATTTCACAAATGAATGTGCTACGGTAATGGAAATAGACGATCAAGCCAATATAATTTGGAGTAAAAATTTGCCATTTCTGGACGTGTCCAGTAAAACAATGCTAATAGAAAATGATACCATCACGGTCACGGGTAACAACCTTCACAATGACAAATTTGTCTTGCATCAAATGAACATAGATGGCGGTGATAGTTTGTCGACCTATTTTATTGAACACCCTACGATCAAATTTACAAACATGTTTGTTCAGTCTATTAATAGGTACAATAATAATTTTGTTTTAGCAGGAGCAGGCCGGAGGAATGATAGTGTATCATCTTTATTGTATATTGTGAGACCTAAAGGTATGCTGGATTCACTTATCATAACTGAGACTACTAAATTTATATCACTTATATGGGATGCCTACATAGGTCGTGATGGTCTATATACTGCATTTTATTACCTTGATGAATATACTTATAAAATTAATTATCGTAAGGTTGTAAAATATGATTCCAATTTTAATACGGTCTGGTCTTACACTTCTGATAGTTTGATAAGAAATGAATCCTACATCAAAGGATGTGAGCTTTTGGATGGTCGAATAGCTTTTGTTTATGGTCACCCCAAGTTGAGTAGCGGTCTTAATTCCGTCAGGTGTGTTAATCTTGATAGTACTATTAGCTGGCAATATGACTGGAAAAGTACGGCAACATGGAAACGCAAGATTAGACGGCTAAAAGTTTTAAGAAATGGCGACATTCTCGGAAGTGGGGAGTATGCTGCTACTGTTGGTAGTTTTAGGGTAGATGGCTCCGGCTTTATGTTCAGATTAGATTCGGATGGCAAGTTGCTGTGGGAGCATGCATATGTAGAAGTTGCACCTGATGGTGAAGACAAGGGAGGTAATCTATGGGACTTTCAGGAACTTTCCGACGGCAGTATCCTTGCTGTAGGCTTTGTATGGAATAAAGATTGGGACCTATTGTTTATTAGGACAGGAGCAGATGGATGTATCATACAAAACAACTGTTATGAAGTCAGCGTACTCACGGAGACTACTATACCGGAATACATCGAAGATATGATCATCATCCCCAATCCCGGCTTTGATCAGATCAACATTTCCTTATCCGATGATATGGCATTGCCGATAAGATATGAACTGAATAGCATCAGTGGGCAGCGTATAGAAATAGGAAACCATTCCGGTGGTAGTACATTGACCATCAGTGCATCAAAGCTGGATGCAGGTATGTACTTCATCACACTAATGGTCAGGGCAGCAAAGATATGGACCGGTAAATGGGTGAAGGAATAAAGTGGGACCAAGAACGTAGAATGATATGTACAAATTGAACAACGGACAATTCGAATGAAGATTGCTATGACAATTTGTCCAAGTGTTGCTACGCACTCCTCGGTCAAATCGTCAACAAAGCGCGATGCGCTCCCCTCCAGGGCATATGCGTCAACTTATAAAATTTATATATATAATTATTTAATATAAAAAGAACCTGTTTATATTTGCTTTAGATATTAATAAACATAAAACAGGTTCTCAAAATGTTAGACAAAAATAATCAATTTTTCGATTCCGAAAAGATTTTATCGATTGCTTTTGAAACAGAATTCATCAAACGCAGTAATTATAAGATCAACCCTTGTCTTTTATTGACTTCATTTATAATTGTTCTGGCTAAAGGATCATATTCATTAAGGGAATGGGCGTTAAAATATAGTACTTTTAGCGAAACCATTATATCTTTTCAAGCGATACATAAAAAGTTATCCATCAGATGCCTTTCGTTTTTAGAAGGAGTTGTTCAATATGTTTTGTCGAATGCAATTTTTCACAATACAAGGTATAACCACGCTATTTTTGACAATTTTAATCGTGTCATCATCGAAGACAGTACATGTATTAAATTATGTAACGCATTGTTTGAAAGTTTTTCAGGAAATAGCAATGGCCTTGTTAAAAAGACCATGTCAAGAATTCAGTTTACTTTCGATTTAAAAGGTGGTCAATGGTTAAACGGTAAGTTAGGAACGTATAAAGTGACAGATAATACTTTTTCTACTGACATTCAAGATCGGGTAGAAAAGGGAGATTTAGTTTTAAGAGATTTGGGGTATTGGAATCTTTCAGCATTTCGGTATTTTGTTGAGAATGAAATATTTTTTATCTAAACTAAAGGTTGGCACAGCAATATTCAACGTGGATGGGGCAATTTAGATATTCAAAATGTATTAAAATCATATGACAAACAAGGTGTTAACCAGTTAGATATGCAAGTACTTATTGGGGTGCTTAAGGTGCCGGTAAGAATAGTTGGTTACAAACTTGATAGCCTACAGGCACAAAAGAAACTAAGTGCGTCTAAAAAGAGTCGCCATAAAAATCAACCTTTATCAAAGTTGGCAATGTACCTTACCTCATGGAACATATTTATAACTAATATCGAAGCAGAAGGTTTTGAACTGACCAAGATAATAGACATCTATAAGCTAAGGTGGTATATAGAGATGCTTTTCAAAAATTGGAAATCAAATTTTAATTTTGAAAAGGTGGTTTCAGCTTCAAAAGGTCCGGACCCGCTTAAACCTGAAATAATGATGTATCTGAGTTTGATTTTTATGGGGCCTTTTTTTCAACCCAGTTATAATATTTTTAATGAAATTTTACTTACAAAATCAAAGGTGATATTGAGTCCATTTAAATTTGCCACGAGATTTAAAGAAAAAATAGTCGAATATTTAAAACACATCATACTCAACATTAATATGACGTTTATAAAGGAAGAAGTACTGAAATTGCAAAAGTATTGTTGCTATGAAAATAGAAACGACAGGAAAAATATGGGACAATTAATTTATAACATATCTCCTTAGGGTTGACGCATATGCCTCCAGGGTCAGGGGTAAGAAGAGCAAAGAGAAAGCCAGTCTCGACCCTAAATCCCTAAAGGGACTTTCGACCCAGCTCAATAAACAATAAAGAATAGCACTCCTCTTCAGGGGTCGGGGGTAGCGTAGGCAAAATGAACAAATTACTTCGAACGATGAATGCTATGACGATTTGCTCAAGGGTTGCTACGCGCTCTTAGGTCAAATCGACTACTAATCGGGTTGTACTCCCTTTTAGGGCCGGGACCAGCGCGGCTAAAAGTGTATTGATCAAGGATTAGTAGGTAGTGAAGATAAGGCAATGAACGTGGAATGATTTGAGCGTTAAAGCATTTTCCCTTCTTTATGGGTGGTTTTATCCTATTTTTCTTTTGACCTCTGGTCTTTTTTTGCCGTACTTAGCCATCATTTTGTCCGTATGCCTTACCTTGATGTTGACCTTTTTATTTCTTGCCTTCTTTTCCTGAAAAGCACTGCTGTCATCCTTGACCTTAGGTAATTTACCCAGGATGTTTTTCATTTGAATTTTGGGAATTTCAGCATCCGTTAATTCCGTCGAGATCACCAGACTCTCAGGAAGTTCTGTAATGGGAACAATAAACTTCATTAAGTCCTGGATGTCATCGAGATAGTCGAGTTCCAGATCGGATACGAGTGAAATAGATTCTCCTTTTTTATCAGCCCGTCCGGTCCGACCGATGCGATGTACATAGTTTTGGGGTTCGTCGGGAAGGTCAAAATTAATAACATGTGAAACATCTTCAATATCGAGTCCACGTGCAATAATATCTGTTGCGATGAGCATTCTGAAGCTGCCATCCTGAAACTTGTTTACAGCGTTAAATCTGAAATTCTGATCCTTATTGGAATGTATTACGCCTGTTTTGTCCGGATATTTTTCAGAAATATTTGCATATAATTCATCAGCCAATGCTTTTGTAGACACAAAAATAAGGATTTTTGTCATGTCCGCTCTAGTAGCCAAAAGCAATTCCAGGAGATTTACTTTTGTATTGAAGTTGGGTACTCTGTACAAAACCTGATTAATATTTGTCAGTGGCGAACCGGATGGTGCTGCTTCTATTTTTTCAGGACTGTTGAAATATTCACTGATGAGCATTTCCACATCTTCTGTAATAGTCGCTGAAAACATCAGATTCTGTCTTTTCTCAGGCAATAATTCCATGATGTGTTTCAGTTGAGACCGAAATCCCAGATTAAGCATTTCGTCCACTTCATCTATGACCAATTTTTTTATGATCTTAAGATTTAAAGCACCATGATACCCAAGATCAAGCAATCTGCCTGGCGTGCCGACCAGAATATCAAGGCCCTCTGCAATTTCTGCTGCCTGTGTATTTAAGTTGGTACCTCCATATACACCCCTAACAACTGCACTGGTATACTTTGTCAATTCCTCCACCTGTCCGACAACCTGAACTACCAGTTCGCGTGTAGGAACAATAATGAGAATCTGTGGATGCCTCAACTTGCTAAAGGTCCACATTTTGAGCAATGGCAGGAGATAAGCAATGGTTTTGCCGGTACCCGTCTGGGCAATGCCCTGTACATCCCGACCTGACATGATCACTGAAAATGCCTTTGCCTGGATGGTCGTTGGTTTGGTATAACCGGCATCATCCAGTGCATTCCATAACGGGTTGCTAAGGTTAAGATCTCTGAAAGTCATATTTTTTAATAAACAAATAAGGACCAAAGGTAGTCATTTTGAACGAAGAACTAAGAACGAAGAACGATGAAGTATGAATATAATATTACACAAATAATTAAAGGCCTCACTATCCCTGCCAGACTCCAGGGGCATGCGGGCTCATTCCTTATAAGGGACGCCCCAGGAAAACCTCCTATCAGAGGGCTGATCTCCCCTTCAGGGGCGGGGGTAAATAGAGGAAATAATCCATCCAAACAAATTCTAAAAAGTATGTTTAACTCGTCTTCATAATTTTCCTTAAAGAAGTGCAATATATTATACGCATAACGATGAATGATTTGATGATGATGAATTATGACATGCAATCCATTATCAAGTCTTAAAAAGACCCTAACCATAAGTCAAAAAGAATTCAGTCAGATTGGCATCAAAAGGCAGGCCCAACTTTTTTCGTAGTCGATACCTTTTATTCTCCAGCCCTCTGAGCGAGATATTAAAAAGTGGTGCTATTTCTTTTGAAGATAGATTCATTTTTAAATATGCTGCAAGTCTCATATCAGCCGCAGTTAATTCCGGAAATGCTGCTTTTATTTTTTTAAGAAATACATCATGTACCTGGTTAAAATTTGATTCAAAAAGATTTTTATCTTCTTTTATAGTCATATTTTCATTGATAATTTTCATTAGATTTTGAAAATCTTTTGTCGTCAAAGTATGATCTCCGGTTTTACGTACATCTATTAGCTCGTTTTTAATTTCGTTGAGCAACTCGTTTTTTTGGATGAGGTGCATGGTGGTATTGGCCAATTCTTTACTTTTGGACAAATTGTCCTCGATTAGTCTGTCATTTTCAATTTCTATTTTATGTTCGCGCAACAGACGTTGATTTTCCATTTCTAGTTTTACTTTTTCTTCATAAAGTTTTTTATTAAAATATCTTTTAGCAAATAATATGGAACAAATAGCTGCTAAAAAGTAAAAGATCAACGCCTTTAAACTATTGTACCAGGGTTTTAATACTGTAAATCGCAAAGGAATTAAAGTGGTATCCCCCTTATTTGATTTGATCATTAATGTATATTGACCTGATTTAAGGTTGGAAATCTCAATAAAAGAAGGGTCTTTAACTTCTTGCCATTTGTCCGCATTTTTATCTAAACTATAGGTAAAAATATTATTATTGTCAAATGTTGGTTGATGAAAATAGATGACAAAACTATTATCGGCATGAGGAATTTCGATGGACTTAATATTTGTTAATCCAAAACAATTTCCTGTTTGTTTAAATATTATTTTATCAAGCTCAATAGGTATTTTATATGCTTCGGTTGCTTTGGGTATAATTTTTTTACCAAATGCATAACCCTCATCAAGGCAATAAATGATCTGATCACCAAACCGTGAAATATTGTGATAATCTTTATTTAATGCATATCGAATAGTGCGTACATGCTGCCCGGTTTTTTCATATATGCCAAACTATCAGTATACACTTTATAAAAAATTAGTCTCATCAATAGCTCTGAATAAAAACGGTAATTTTGAGGTATTTAAATTTTGATCGATAGTGAATACATCATTCTGATGATCATAAAAATACTGTTGACCGGATGAGTTTATTATAATTTTATGATTATAAATGTGCAATTCAGGACTGAAGTCTTCTGTCAAACCTTCATTTTTCCCATATGCTTTTATATTTATTATTTTTTAAAGTCTTTATCTGCCCGCAATTTTAACAATCCTATATTAGGCCCGACAACCCATATATTTGTGTCTTTGTCGATAACAAATTTTTTGACAGGATCATTATATCCTTCTACCCTATGAGAAAATTTCCATTCGCCATCATGGATCAAAACTATTAGCCCTGTATACGTACCTTGAAGTATGGCTTTTGGTTTTTGAGGAGAAATAAATTCAGAATGCCATCCGCCTGTCACAGATGAGATTTTATTTGCCCGGCTCCCTTGATGATAAAGCTGCCTTCATTATGGCCACAAAGGCTTGAGTTAAGTGTTTTTAATTGCCAGACTTGCCCTTAGGGGCCCTTAACAAGTCTAAAATCCATATGATTTTCAGGGTTTTTATTGTTTTGGTTGTAATAATAAACACCCTGATTTGTGCAAGATATAAAATCGAATCCAAAATTGCTGAGGAGTATACAGTACCTAAATTTCCTTTATGATCAAAGTAAACAAGCATGTCATCATTCATATTTATTTTTCCAATTCCTTTATCAAGTCCAAGCCAGACATTTTTATCCATATCTTCAAATAGGGAGAGAATGGTATTATTCTGAAGCCCGTTTGATGTATTAATATGATAAAGTAAGGCTCCGTCTGATTTAAATATTAAACGCCGTCGCGTATGGATCCAAAAAACAGATCTCCTTTTTTTACTCAAAAGCGCTTTATTGATTTGAATTTCGGAAAATAATTTTTTAAAGATGGGTTCCATTCTGTAATATTACCTTTTTGTATAAGGTAAATGCCATTTGAATTGGTCGTAACCATAAGGCCATCTTTATGATATGGGAGTATGCCTGTTACAGTTTACCCTTAAAAAACCCGATCCGGGTAGTGGTTGAATGGAATGATCAGTTTTTAGTTCGTACAGCCCGTAATCTAAAGCTAGAAAAATCAATCTTTCGCCAACGTTATGCAAAAACATGATGCTTCCAGGCAAAGGAATTTTATGAACTGTTTTTCCATCATATACTAGTAACAGCGAAAATGACTGAAAATAAATTTTACCATTAAACGACATTATGTGCCAGATTTCTTCTTTAATAATGGCATCATCTTTAAATTTTTACTTAAGGAATGATATGTTAAATCTGAACATTGGTTTTGACCCAATACCCAAAATTCACCATAAGCACCTGTATAAATTCGATCATAGACAACAGCCGTTGATCTGATTATTTTATTAAGCCTGTCAAGATTCCACTGATTGCCATTAAAGCATGAACCACTGGTGTTTACCAAAATGTATGGTCCTATCCGATGATTGAGCTATATCCCAGTTTTGTTGATGTGCTTTGTAGTCTGAAACCCAATAGTTGACAGGAGGCGTGTGTTGGCTAAAACTTTTTATTATTTAGTACAACAAAAAAATAAAACCGAAACATAATAGTCTCAACACAACAATGATTTGGATATGATCAATGACAAAGTAAAAATATTCATTCGTTTATTAGTATTTGTTTTT
>JADKGD010000027.1 GCA_016717145.1 Saprospiraceae bacterium
GAGCATGCGGGCTTTCAATTTATGGTGGACGTAAATTTCCTCAAACCTATCAAGGGAATATTTTTTCACCAGAGCCCTGTGGTCATTTGATAAAAAGAGTTGTGCTTTCACAAAAAGGAGATTCTATTCACGCTAGCTTACCTTATATAAATAAAGAATTTCTCACATCAACTGATCAGCGATTCAGACCCGTATTTACTACTACCGGACCAGACGAGGCTTTGTATGTGGTAGATATGCATCGCGGTCTTATCCAACATAGTACGTACCTCACCAATTATCTTCGAAAGCATGTAGTGGATGAAAAATTAGCAAGCCCTATCCATATGTGTCGTATCTTTCGCATCACACATGTCAATCAAAAAAACACTAAAATTACTTACCCCATTGGAAATACAAGTGAGTTGGTGCACCAATTAAGCCATCCAAATCGATGGAATAGAATCAAGGCACAATGGAGCTTGGCTGCAAGTAAAGACACTTCTTTTATACCAAAATTGCATTCAATCATCGATTCATCGACAAATGATATTTCCAAAATTCATGCCATGTGGCTGCTGGAAAATCATAATGACATTACTAAAAAAGACATTGACAATCTACTGCTTTCTAAAAATGTAGAACTTAATAAACTGGGCATTCATTTGGCTTCAAGATTGAAAATTGAGGTATTTAGTAAAATAGAATTTCCCAATTCAAGAGTAAATACAATGTTGTATGTTTCAGCATCAAGCCAATACATTAAAGAAGATTTCAATGCTGCACTTACTTTAATAACTGACTTGTCGGTAATACACAAATCGGATAGTGTACTATGTGGTATTATAGCCGGAGGTATATTGGAGCAGGCCAATACAGTGCAGCGCAAGAAATTTATAAGTAAGTTGTCAGCACTAGGCTTAGAAAATAATTACATTGTAAAATGGCTCTGAATAGTGAAAAGCCCAAAGACAGTAATAGTCAACATATTTCAAAATTTACGGCATCAGAAAAGAATTATTCTACGAAGGAAAAGACAATTATAAAAAAATATTGTTCATCTTGTCATGGATCAAAAGGAGAAGGTATTGCCAATTTAGCTCCACCACTAAAAGGATCTGAATGGGTAGTCCATCCAAAACCTAGTATTCCTGTTTCAATCTTATTGCATGGTATGAGCGGCCCTATTTCAGTGAATGGAAGAGATTACAACTTCAACGGCCCAATGCCAGGACTCAAAGACAATATGAGCATCAATGATGGCACCATAGCTAAAATACTTACTTTCATAAGAAATGCGTGGGGGCAATGAAGCTAGCCCAATACATACAGAAGAAGTGTCTGGAATTAGACTTGAAGCTCCAATGAAATTGCCATCAAAATTAGCATTAAACAATTCATCAAATACACAGATAAAAGGCAGTAAAAATAATTCGAAATCAAATGCTAAAAATTGGCCAAAGATGGATGTGATGTTACCAAATGGAAAACAATTGGAGGAACTGCAAGATATCAAATAAAAACAATAAGATTATTGGTACTACAACAATCAATACTCCCAATACCTTTTTAGTGAGTAATAAAGCATATGCTGATTTTGAATTGGAAGCAGATGTTTGGATAGACACTTTGCTTAATTCCGGAATTCAAATTAGAAGCAACAGTTATGAAAATTACAACAAAGGGGTTTTCCATGGCTATCAAATAGAAATCGACCCTTCACCGAGGGCATGGAGTGGAGGTTTGTACGACGAAAGCAGAAGAGGCTGGTTGTATAAATTAGAAGGTAAGCCAGAGGCACAAAAAGCTTTAAAAAATCAATGTGGAATCACTACAAGATCTCTGCGGTAGACAATACGATTAGAGTATGGATCAATGGTACTCTTATTACTGATTTTAATGACGGTAGAACAAAAAGCGGTTACATTGGCCTTCAAGTGCATAGCATTGGAAATGATGAAACAAAAAAGAATAAAAATGTCATTTGGAAAAATCTTGAAATAAAAGACTTTGGCAATACGCTTTGGTTTGCCTCTGAAGAGGATGAAATAAATAGCTTGCAGCATACGTCCGATAATGATGAGCATACTGCTTGGACTGGTAAAGAACTTACCTTAGATTTTCAAAATACTAAAAAACGTCGCTTGATCTTTAATGGAAACTTACCAATCACTATATCCTATACCAAAGATGATAAATCTTGGGTAGAAAGAACAATTGATGCGCCAGAAATTATATTGCCCGACTGTCGTAAAATAAAAATCACTCCTCAATTAGAAAAGCTTGTAATTAGAGAATTAAGCGTAGATTAGAATTTTGGCATGGCTATTTGTAGTCTCCGTCAATTGGTTAATGTCATAATATTTGTTTGACTTAATATAAATCTTGGGAAATGCCAGTTTAGCAGGAAATAATGCAAGAAACCTAACCGATTTTTTTAGGATACTGCATAAAATTTTGTAAGTCAAGATTGATAACAGCTCAAAATGAACTTATGCCTGATGGAAAATCATTAAATGAAATGAGCATGAGCAGTAGCCACACAAATAGTGATGATTATTTTCTCATGCTAATTCCATCTGGCCTTTAAAAATAAATATAAAAAATAAACACATGAAATCCCCATTAGCGGTCTGCACCTGCCCGACTCTTGTGTGCAGGCGGGTACAAACCTGAATGATTAAATGGGTGCTTTTCAAAGAATATTAGTCCTTTATCCAAATTCGCAAATCAAACAAATTCAACAACTTAGCAAAATTTAAACACATGAAATCCCCATAATCGGTCTGCACCTGCCCGACTCGTGTGTGCAGGCGGGTACAATCCTGAATGATTAAATGGGTGCTTTTCAAAGAATATTAGTCCTTTATACAAATCCGCAAATCAAACAAATTCAACAACTTAACAAAATTTAAACACATGAAATCCCCATAATCGGTCCGCATACAAACCTGAATGATTAAATACGTTGAGACGGCTTTGAGACATTCAAAAGAATTTTACAAATTTCACAACTTAAACAAATTCAACAACTTAGCAAAATTTAAACAGATGAAATAATGCCTAAAGCTGGCTTTGTAAAGCCCAATGAAAAGTTTTATTGCAGCAAGATTGTTGCATATCAAGCAATAAGATTTAAATGCCATTGGGAGAAAGAAAGGAATATTTATGGAAGTAATATGTTCTTAATCTTTTTTCAATTGTTACCCACATGTTAAGTCTAAAAAGAAAAAACCCTTGCAAATCATTGATCTACAAGGGTTTATAATGTTTAATTGCGGACTGGACGGGACTCGAACCCGCGACCTCCGCCGTGACAGGGCGGCATTCTAACCAGCTGAACTACCAATCCTAGTAGCACTTTTTTAAAGCGTCGCAAAGATATTCATTGTTTTGGTATCTCAAAATAGTTTGGCAATAAAAAATTAAATATTTTATTTACGTGTTTTTTGTTTATAATAGCATTACTATGGTTAATTTTGTCCCTGCAGTAGTATTGAGTAAACCCAAAAATAGTTATTATGGTATTCCTGGATTTTGAAAAACCGCTCGAAAGTCTTTACGAACAAATTGAAAAGTTAAAGCAGGTTGGTGAAGAAGGAATCATTGATGTGTCCGAAAACATCAAAGAACTGGAGAAAAAAATCCAAATCACCAAAAAGGATATCTATGCCAATCTCACTGGCTGGCAAAGAGTCCAGTTGTCCCGCCATCCCGAACGTCCATACACATTGTTTTATATCGATCAGATGACTAAGCGGTATACCGAACTTCATGGTGATCGGTATTGTAAAGATGACAAGGCCATAATAGGAGGTATCGCAAAAATCGATAATCAAAGCGTTGTCATCCTTGGACATCAAAAAGGTATAAATACCAAGATGAGACAATATAGAAATTTTGGAATGGCAAATCCTGATGGTTACCGCAAAGCATTGAGGCTGATGAAACTGGCAGAAAGATTTAACATGCCCGTCATTTGTCTGATAGACACTCCGGGAGCTTACCCCGGTTTGGAAGCTGAAGAAGAGGACAAGCGGAAGCCATTGCCAGAAATCTTTTCGAAATGGCCCAGTTGCGTGTACCAATTTTATGCTACATCATTGGTGAAGGTGCTTCCGGGGGAGCCTTGGGTATTGGCCTAGGTGACAAGGTATTTATGCTTGAAAATACCTGGTATACTGTTATTTCTCCTGAGTCATGCTCATCTATTTTATGGAGGAGCTGGGACCATAAAGAAGAAGCTGCAGAAGCGTTAAAACTGACGCCTGAACATATGCTGGAATTTAAACTGATAGATGATATTGTTAAAGAGCCACTCGGTGGGGCACATACTGACCCCGAAAAAATGGCCAAAACCCTTAAGTCTCACATTAAAGCAGAACTGGCAAGTCTCATAAATATGGATGTTGAAGAACGTATTACGAAAAGAATAGAAAAGTACAGTAATATGGGAAGGTATGCAATAGTTGAGAATCTGTAACAGTGTATAAACACAAATAATGATTGAACAAATCAAACAATGGTTTTTATATAGGGAATTTAAAGTCATTGACAAATCCCAAAAAAGTGCGGTATCAAAAGTTAATTCAGGTAATAAGATATCCATTTTGTTTAATGGCACTTCTGAAGATGACAGGAAAATAATACATAAATTTAAAAAGGTATTAAATCCATCGGGGCAAAAAAATATTAAATCATTGGCATTTATAGATAATACATTGCCTCTGGACAATGTTGACTATGATGCTTATAATAACATAAACCTAAAATGGTATGGCCTGCCTTTTGGTCCAAAAATTGATGAATTTATACATCAGCACAGTGATATTTTTGTTGTATTATGTGAACGTATGCTTCCGCATTACGAATATATAATTGCTCATGCCAATGCAGATTTTATCATTGGACCGAATATAGACAAATCAGAAAAATATTTTAATTTAATTATTGACACCTTAGGTAAGCCGGGGCTGCAAACATTAATTGACAAGATCATACTAAACACAGATAAGATATCCGTAAAATAAAGTAACGTGAAAGATCAGAGATTTATAGGCACAGGTGTTGCCATCATCACACCATTCTCAAACAACGAAGTCGATTATCCGGCTATGGGCAAGATCATTGATTATGTAATTAACGGGGGTATAAACTATATCGTTGCGCTTGGGTCGACCGGAGAAACAGCCACACTTAATGAGGAAGAAGCAAGATCAGTTCTTGACTTTTGTATTCAAAAAATAAACAATCGGGTTCCGCTTGTGGCCGGAAATTTTGGATGGAATGATACCAAAGAGCTATGCAGGAAAATTAAAGAGTATGAATTTCATGGTATTCAGGCTATCTTATCATCCAGTCCGGCATATGTCAAACCTTCTCAAGAAGGTATATTCAGACACTATGCTGCTGTAGCTGATATTTGCCCGGTTCCGGTATTGTTATATAATGTGCCCGGACGGACAAGATCAAATATGGAATGGGAAACTACCATAAGACTGGCAGAATACAGTCGAAACATTATTGGTATAAAAGAAGCATCCGGAGACCTTATCCAGACTACACGTATTATCAAAAATAAGCCTGATCACTTTATTGTTACATCAGGTGATGATGAAGTAGCCTTACCTATGACTGCTGTAGGTGGAGATGGTGTCATATCTGTAATGGCCAATGCTTTGCCTAAAGCTTTCAGTCAAATGATAAATTTTGCACTGGATCAGGATTATTATGCCGCCAGGGAATTAAATTTTAAGACGTATGATTTGCACAAATGGCTTTACATAGAGGGCAATCCGGTAGGAATAAAATCAGCCATGGAAATACTAGGATTTTGTACCAACGAAGTGAGATTGCCATTGGCACCTTTGTCTGAGGGCAATTACAAAATGTTGAGTCAGGAAATTAATAAAATTAAGGCATTGCTTCCTATGGGTTTATAGGGACTTTCTTTTTTTTTATCCTTTAAACCTGACTCACCTGATATCCAATGTATACAATATAACACAGCAGAAAAAATACGCCTTCCAATTTGGTAATTTTTTGTCTTCCCAAAACATAACATGAACCAAATAATATAATACTTGCAATAATGCAGACATACATATCAATATCAGTGATATTTCCTTTGGGTAATGGTGAAATCAAAGCACTGGTACCCAAAATAAAAAAAATGTTAAAAATATTACTGCCAACGATATTTCCCACTGCTATATCTGAATTTTTCTTAAGGGTCGCAACGACACTTGTTGCCAACTCGGGTAAAGATGTACCTGCTGCAACAACGGTTAGACCTACAACTGCCTGACTCATTCCAAATCCAAGAGCTAACGCTACAGCATTATCCACAAAAATTTTGCCTCCTCCAACCAATAGAACTAAACCTCCAAGTATCAACAGTAAAGATTTATATTTAGTCATATTTTTTATGGAAAGATCTTCATCTTCTCCACTTGTTTTGGCAAGATGAACTAAATAATACATAAAAATTATGAAAAAAGATAGAAGAATTAGCCCATCAGCAAAAGAAATTATGTTTTCAATCCCTTTAGAAAGAAGTATGTCATTAACAAGTATATAAACAACTATGGCGGCTAAAAGACTTAATGGTATTTCTTTAAATACTGTATTTCTCAAAATTGTTAGTGGAAAAATTATGGCGGAAACACCAAGGATAAAAAATATATTAAAAATGTTACTGCCTATCACATTTCCAATGGCAATTTCGGAATTTCCTGTATAAGCTGCATATGTGCTTACAGCAAATTCCGGAGCAGAAGTACCAAAAGCTACTACTGTCAATCCTATCACAATGTTGGGAATATTATATTTTTTAGCTAAAGATGAAGCGCCATCTACAAGAATATTGGCGCCATAAACAACCATTGCCAAGCCCACAATTAAAAGTAAAAAACTAATCATATCGCTGTTTTGTTTTTATTTGTTAGTTAAAAAAATAAAGATTAAAATAGATCTCTAAGGATAATTTTCTTAGTAAGGACTTCATTACCTCGTTTTATTTTGAGTTTGACCTTCTTACCTGTTTTACCGATAAATTTTTTATTTATTTGATTCAAACTAAACCATTTATATGACCAAAAACCTAGCTTCAGAATGATATCACCACTTCTTATATCTGCATCATATGCTGGTGAGTTTTCAAGCACAAATTTAACGTAATAATTTTTAAGATTTTCTCCATAGGCAAAAATTGTCAATCCACTTTTATCAAATTCAAAATCTTTTTTGTAATTTTTTGATGGTTTTAAATACATCTTTGACTTAAGTAAGTCAAAAATCACTTCAAATCTTTCAAGGATTAAATTGCCTATTATACCATTCCTAATAACCTTTTTTGGATGAAGTTGAATATCTTCGAGAGACTGAAAGCTGCTTATCAAATTAGTAAATTCAATGTTTCCAAAAGAAAGCCGATGAATTTTACCGGAAAATCCTTCTATATCACCACCCAGACCCTTTCCCAGACTCCCTTTAATAACCACGGATGGTAAGGAAAGCAGACTATCTGTATTATTATGAAATAAAGCTGTCAATCCTGCACCGGTATCCAACAGCAATTTTGTTTTGGTTGGCTTTCCAAAAGAGACTTCTGTGATACAATTTAAATAAGGCTTATTTTCAATAATATCAATATCAAAGGCTTCAAATTTTTTTAATTTCGAAGGATTAAAAACGGCAGGGTTTGTAATGGTGATGATCCTTCTTACATAATCTATTTTTAAAATAAGCCCTTTGAAAAATTCGGCGCCTAGTATGCCGTCAATTTTTTCACCAAGATATTCTTCGAGAAATAAATTATCTTTTTCCAGCACAATGATGTTGTGTCTAACTCTTTGAGAATTTACCAATTGAAGATAAACACCATTACAAACATATGCCTCAATGCTTGTAGCCATGTCTGACCCTAAGAGGCTAATTTTTTTATGATATGGAATTTGCAGAATATTTGTATATTCCTTTTTTAAAAGAATGGTGTTTTCTGCCCCTGTGTCAAGTATAAATTTAAGCGGCATTATTTTTTGTAAAACGATATCTACCACAATAAAGCCTTGCACATAGTCAAATGGGAAAGTAACTTCTCCGGAAGGGTCCAGCAGACTCAATGAGGATTGAGCATGACTTGTAGCTGAACGGAATAGACACAAAACAAAAAAAAGCACAAGGATTTTGTTTGTTTTTATAAGCTGTATATGATCACGACTCAATTATTAAAACTTTATTTATTTTTTTAATTTAATTATATTTCACCGTCGCGATAGATTGCGAACTACATTTTGCCCCAATATTAATGCTAAAGATAGGATGTTTGTTTATTTTTATGAAATATTCTGATTGAAATAATAAAATGGCAGACCTGAAAAAATCATTGAATGTGCGTGGCTTATCCATGATTGCTATTGGAGCATGTATAGGTTCAGGGATTTTTGTCACTCCGGCCGCTACGATGCGATATATTCCCCATCATGGATATGCTTTGCTGGCATGGATTATAGGAGGTATCATTGCATTTCTAGGGGCGATGACATTTTCGGAGTTAGGTTCAAGATTTCCAAAAGAAGGTGGTGTGTATGTATATCTGAAAGAAGCATATGGTGATATCGCTGGTTTTTTATATGGATGGATCATATTGTTGATTGTAAATACAGGTGCTTTGGGGGCTCTGGGATTGGCATTAGCAGATTACCTTAAATTTTTTCTTCCGATAAGTGATGGTCAAAAATCATTGATTGCAATTTCCATTTTATGGGGACTGACGATCATCAATATATTTGGTGTCAATATCAGTCAGACTTTTGCGTCCGTATTTACTGCGCTTAAATTATTGGCCATAGCACTCATTATTATAACAGGCTTTTTATATCTGCCGGAGAGTCATCATGACATCCATCTGAACCTGATGACCGATGTCCCTGCTAATTTGTTTAGTGGTATCTTACTTGCCTTTGTGGGCATATTCTGGTCGATGGGGGGCTGGCATCATGCCACTTATTTGGCAGGAGAAGCTATTGATGCCCGTCGTACTGTTCCCAAAGCAATGCTCATAGGTACGCTCACTGTGACCTGTGTGTATGTACTCGTTGTTGCTGCCTATATGATACTTTTGCCTTCAAATTTGATGTCGGTGAGCGACAGAGTTGCTGGTGATGCGCTGTCTGTCGTATTTGCACAGGGCGGAAAGTTTGTCTCCATCGCTATATCTATTTCTATTTTTGGTACCATCGGCATTTACACTATGACAGCGCCAAGAATTTATTATGCTATGGCCAAGGATGGTATTTTTTTTCCTTTTCTGGCTGATCTTTCTAAGTATGGTACGCCATATAAGGCGATGATATTTCAGGCAGTCTGGGCTACCATTTTAATTCTGATATGGGGATCTTTTAGCCGGATCATAACATTCGTAACGTTTATGGATATTGTTTTTATGGCTCTGGCAACAGCAACAATATTTATTTTTCGCAAACGTGGAGGTATGATTGATGGATATACACTGGGCTTGTTTCCATGGATTCCGATTATATACCTGGTAGTAACGATTGCTTTTGTGATTAATACACTTTCTGGCCTGAGCGCTGAATCCTGGGGCGGGCTAGGTATACTATTAATCGGTATTCCGGTTTATTATTATTTTAAAAGAAAGAAACAAAAATAATGTGCGAGTTTACAGGAATATACACTCACCGTACTGTTATTGATAATTTAGAAGCACATATCAATAAAAAGACCGGAAGCCATTGCTGACTTCCGGTCTGTACATGTTTAGAATTGTAACTCGTGCATTACTTTTTATCGCCACCTACTTCTTCAAACTCTACGTCGGTAACTTCTTCCGTTCCGTTGTTTGATTGGTTGGCATTTGAACCGCCATTAAATCCCTGACCTGCGTCCTGGCCATCTTCAGTTCCACCATTTTGAGATGCCTGATAGATGTCCTGAGAAGCAGCTTGCCAAGCTGTATTCATGACCTCCATTGCTTTATCAATACCAGCTATATCCTGCATTTTGTGTGCTTCTTTAAGTGTTGATAATGCATTTTCGATTGCTTCTTTTTTGTCGGCCGGTATTTTGTCACCCAATTCTTTCATTTGCTTTTCAGTTTGGAAGATCAAGCCATCAGCCGCATTCAGTTTTTCAGCTTTCTCTTTTGCCTGTTTGTCACTGTCTGCATTGGCAGCAGCATCAGCTTTCATTTTTGCTATTTCTTCCTGTGACAATCCTGTAGAGGCTTCAATTCTGATGTTTTGTTCTTTACCTGTTCCTTTGTCTTTTGCTGCAACTTTTAGAATACCATTTGCATCCATGTCAAAAGTAACCTCTACTTGTGGCACACCTCTTGGAGCTGGCGGAATACCATCCAGGATAAATCTGCCCACACTTCTGTTGTCTCTTGCCATAGGTCGCTCTCCTTGTAGGATATGGATTTCCACACTTGGCTGATTGTCAGCTGCAGTGGAGTATGTTTTAGTTTTTTTGGTTGGAATGGTACTATTAGACTCTATAACCACATCAAACACATTTCCCATAGTTTCAATTCCAAGTGACAGTGGTGTCACATCCAGAAGAAGTACATCTTTAACGTCACCACTTAACACACCTCCCTGAATGGCAGCACCAAGGGCTACTACTTCGTCCGGGTTTACACTTCTGTTTGGTTTTTTACCAAAGAAGTCTTCTACCGCTTGTTGGATAGCCGGAATTCTGGTCGAACCACCAACTAAAATTATTTCGTCAATTTTGCTTTTTGACATGCCTGCATCTTTTAGTGCATCCTCGCAAGGCTTCAGAGTTCTTTTGATCAGACTGTCTGCAAGCTGTTCAAATTTTGCCCTGCTAAGTTTCATCACGAGGTGTTTTGGCACACCATCCACAGCTGTTGCGTAAGGCAAGGTAATTTCAGTTTCTGTAGATGATGACAATTCGATTTTTGCTTTTTCAGCAGCATCTTTAATTCTTTGCAAAGACATAGGGTCCTTTCTGAGGTCCATATTTTCCTGTGCTTTGAATTCATCTGCCAACCAATCTATGATCACCTGATCAAAGTCATCTCCTCCAAGGTGTGTATCCCCATTGGTAGATTTTACTTCAAATACACCATCACCCAACTCCAGGATGGATACGTCAAAGGTACCTCCACCCAAGTCGAATACGGCAATAGTACTATCATGTTTCTTTTTATCAAGACCATATGCCAAAGCTGCAGCAGTAGGTTCGTTTATTATTCTTTGTACTTTGAGACCTGCGATTTCTCCTGCTTCTTTTGTGGCTTGTCTCTGAGAATCATTAAAATAAGCCGGTACTGTGATGACGGCATCAGTAACTTCCTGTCCTAGAAAATCTTCTGCGGTTTTTTTCATTTTCTGGAGTACCATAGCCGAAATTTCCTGTGGCGTGTACATCCTTCCATCAATATTAATCCTGACTGTATCATTATCACCTTTGGTCGCCTTGTAGGCTACTCTTGCTGCTTCTTTACCTACTTCGCTGAATCTGTTGCCCATAAATCTCTTTATGGAAGCGATTGTTCTTGTAGGATTTGTGATGGCCTGTCTTTTGGCAGGATCACCGATTTTTCGTTCGCCATTGTCCAGAAATGCTACGATTGATGGCGTAGTCCGTTTACCTTCTTCATTGGCGATTACAACCGGTTCGTTACCTTCCATAACAGCGACACAAGAATTTGTTGTTCCTAAGTCTATTCCTATTATTTTACCCATGGTATGTAATTGTATTTAAATTTTAAGTAATTAATTTTTGCTAAACACAATTATATAGACAATCTATGTGCCAATGCGAAAACAGGCTGCAAAGATGGGAGCAGTCTGTCAAAAGATGAATAAAAACTGAAATTTCGTCAAGTTTGTCTGACAGTTCGTCAGATTATTATTGAAAATTAAGCTCCTTAGTAATAATGCCATTCCTTAGAGAATCGAGTGTTTCCTTGGCAAGCTCTATGTTTGTTCTTTTAAACTTAGTTTTGGAATAAAACAAACCTCGTCCGTTATTGGAAAAATTGCTGTAAACCGGAATTTCTCCACTAGAAGTAATGCCAAGATTCACCTGACCATAACTGATATATTCTTTTACCTCTTTACTCCCCGATGTTATTTCCATAGTAGCACTTTTAAAATATCGTTTGATAGCAGGATTTTTTTCCATAGCGCCCTGCATAAATTCATAGAAACCTCTCCCTTTTGTAGTAAATGGGTAACCGTTACCTGTAAGAGCTTTGTCCGTAAAATTTTTGGCTGCTGTCCAGCTCACGGTTTTCAGTTCCGTTTTACCATTCTTTTCTTCATCAAAAAGAAAATGAATCGTCAAATCATGAATAACGGCATTTAAATCCGGATACCAGGTAACTTTAAAATCGATATTGTATGCGAATGACAATTTTGCAGATATTTTTGGTTCAACGTCTCCTTCAATTAGTTCGGATATAACGACAGCGCTAGCCTCAGTCAATACGGCACCATCGCTTTTCGAAATGATCAGTTTGTATTCATCCTTGGGTATTAATTTTAAATCCCTCTGGCTAATTTTATACAAATAATTTGGTGCTTCAGCAAAAGCTCCGGCATCTCTTTTGTATCCCTCCAGATTTCCATCTACTCGTTTTAAAAGAAATTCTTTGCCGCTTTTGATATGTTTAATTTTCACTATAGCATCCTCATAATACAGTAAATTTGGGTCTTTTGACAATTCATAAGCAGATGTAGTTTCATTTACAAAGGCTCTTTCTACCCTGATATATGTTGCAGTATCTGTAACACTAATGTCTCCATAAACGATTGGAATGTCTACAGTTCCTTCTGTCAGTTGAAATTCATTAGAACAGGCCAACTGCACCATTAAAAATAACAGAGAAGTAGTATAAATGAAAAAATATTTATTAAAGTGCATTATATGATGTTAAATCTTTACCGAAAAGAGACACAAAGGTATTATTTTTAGTTTGAATGCGACAAAAAGAAGTATTCAAAATCATTTTTACTTTAATGTTTGTCTTTTATGCGACTGATTTAACTCTGGCAGGCTTTTAAAAGTAGTAGTTTCTTAAAATAAATAAGGCCTGTGTGGTATAAAACGACACAAGCCTTATTTTCTATGAACCTGAATTGTCTATACTAAACTGTCTTCTTCTTTCTGTTTATTTTGATTCTTTCTTTCAATATAGCTATGGTAGAATATCAAAGAAATCCCACCACATATCAGGATGCTTACAAATGTCGCAGCAGGCTCAGAGTCAAGCATATAATCAATAAATAAACCAACCAATAAGCCCACGCCAATAGATAATAACAACAATCCAAGTTTTAATGCTCCATTTGAATCACTTGAATTTGCATCAAATATTTTTGCTGTTTTGCCGTTTTTTATAAGTTCCATTCTTTCAGCATGTCTAGTGCGAAAAAAAGATACAATAAATACAATTAATGTTAAAAAAATTCCGATTGTTCCAATAATTTCTGTTGCCATAATATTTAATTTTGTTTGTTAAAATAGCATTACGCAATTAATTGCAAAGAGGTTATTTTTGGAGTAAGTTTTGCCTTTACTGTGACGGTTTTATAGGTTATATTATTTAGGATTTGGCCATCTACTATTTTTTAGATGTGTGTTTAACACATTGCACGTTTGAAACTATTTCAATTGATCATTGCTAATAAACTAAAAATCTCAACTTTGATTATACTATTACCTCAAGCCGGTAAGGCTTTTACTTTTTTTCTGCAGCAAAAAAAAGTAAACAAAAAATGCCGCCCTGTTTTGTCTTCTTAACGCTTAAAAGTCATCTTCCGACGGAAAAAAAAACTCGCCTTTTACATCCGTTCTTTAAATATATTTACGAGTTATTTTAGAGTTGTGCTTTTATAAATAATTCTATTGGCTCAACAGTTTTTTGTTTGTACCGTCTCCAGTGACTTTTAAGCTAAAGACAAAAAGGCGGAAGACAACCCTCCTCCGAAAAAAGTACTTTTACCCTAAATATTTTTTATTTTTGATACACTAATATTTGTATCACTTTGGCTTTTGATGCGGTCTTTATATCTTGATTTTCATGCCAAAAACCACTTTAAATCATTATGAGCTGATAATCAGATATTTAAAAACCGCACTAAATTTACTGGGACAAGTCAGAGATTACAGCTTTATAAAAAAATCATGGAAATATAAGATATGATATAGTCAAAATGGTGTGTATAACATACTGCACTTAAAAGTTTGTGCCTTTTCAACCCCTGCCTGCCTTCGGAGTCAGGCTAGCTCATTCCCCAAAGGGACGACCCACCCAATTCTTCTACTCGAAGCCCTGGGATACTCTTTTGTTTTGCCGGTCATTTTCAAGTTTTTATCTAATTGTAGTGCAATATGTTATAGACACGTCAAAATGTAGCTTGTAACCTGAATTCAATTATTTACGTATATTGGTGTATAATACTGTAGATGGCGCCGAATATTATGGATGCAAGGATGGTAAAACTGCTTCAGACAGGGGATAGAAGGGCTATTAATACTTTTGTAGACTCTTATGGTCAATTTATATACCATGTTTGCTATAAAGTATTATTAAATGCTTTTGAAGCAGAGGAAGCTGCCCAGGATACTGTCATGAAAGTGCTCAAAGCATTGGACACATTTGAACCTTCGTATTCACTTAAAGCATGGTGTTATACTATTGCATTCAGAACGGCTATTGATTTTAAAAGAAAAATCAGAAGACATGAAGATTTGTCTTCAAGTCCCGAACTTTCCAATGATTCATATGCAGATCAAAATATGCACAATAAAGAAACCAGGTACGGCATTGAGATGTTATTAAGACATTTGGATGATGAATCGAGATCTGTTATTTCTTTGTTCTATCTTGAAGAAAAAAATATAAAGGAAGTCATTGACATAACAGGATTGACCGAAAGTAATGTAAAGATAAAGTTATTCAGGGCACGTAAGGAGTTAGCCAAACATGCAGAAAAATATTTTGATAAAGTTTAATGTAAAAAATAGTATTAATTATTATGGAAGATTTGATTTGGAAATATTTAGATGATACATGCACCACTGAAGAACTTGAGCTGGTGAAACAAAAGCTTAAATCAGATGAGCATTTTCTTATGGCATATGAGTCCTTAAGTCAGATTGATAGTAGCCTGAAAGCTGCTGCCATGGCTTTTCCTTCATCGACTTATGCTGAAAAATTGACTACTGCCATAGTTAAGGAATACGAATCAAAAAAACCCATATCCATTTTGCCATTGCCATGGATTATTGGCTGCATTGTAATTACGCTTACAGGCGTATTTGCAGCAATTTATTATAAGGGAACATCAGGTACGCATATTACAATGCCGGTTATTGATGGTAAGATAATGGAGATGACTTCCTGGGTTACCATTTGTTTTTTATTGCTCCTATTGATTGATCTTGGCATCAGAAAAACAAAAGTATTGCGAAGACATTCTGCCTCGATGATATAACTTTAATACATCATAAACAAGCTATCATAACGACACTACTGTACGTGTTTATTTGATGTGTCTAGATCAGGAACGAGTATTCCTGAATAGTAGATGCTGCTTGGTCAGATACATCAGAATATTGCGGAAGAATCAATAGCATTAAAAAAAAAGGGTTTATGAAAAACATAAACCCTTTTTGATAAATAGTATGTTTTTTGTTAATTTTGTTTCATTCGTTCCAGGATGCCACCGTTATCTATCACCACTTCTGCTGTTTTAAATCCCCTGTTTATAGATTGGATGGCAGCTTTTTTTGCTTCTTCGAGGTTGGTATATCCTGCAAGAATAAAAATGGTCCAGCCGCCTTTTGTCCATTGTTCAATTCTTCCAAGATCTTTTACCTTATTAATATCAAACCATATCGGATCTTCATAAGAAGCCAATCTTACTTTATACTTACTACCCAATTTGAAACTTTTCATTTCTTCGGTTGGATTTTTACTGTTTAAATTTCCTTCATCCGTAAAATTATTCTCATCACTACTCGACAAAATCAATTCCATTTGAGCTGTATTTAACACTTCAAAAGTAATGAAAGCATCTTTAAAACCATTTGCACGAACTTTTGTCAGAATGGCTTCAGCCTCTTTTCTATCCATGTAATAACCCAATCTTACTTTGATGGACTTGTTGTTATTCATTTTATACACATTACCAAATCTGATCAGGGATTTGAATCTGGAAAAATTTGGCTTAGTCTCTGAAACAGATGCCAATTGTATAAAAAAGACTTCCGTTGTTGGTATCACTTCTTCCAAGCCAATCCTATGTGCACCTTCAAGGGCCATTTCTGAGTTAGCATTTGATCCCACTTTTTTAGTATCAAATTCAGGAAGTGTAAAAGCAACTTTATTGTCCATGGTTTCTTGTTTTTCAGAGACAATTTTTACGTCGGCGTTTTTGAGCGAAACTGCAGTTGCCATTTCAGGATTGCCGGTATGTTTTTGGGTTTGGGTGGTTAGATCTTCCAATGAAACCGCTTTTGGAATATTTGTATAATCTGTTGTTGCGACTTCATTAGGTGTTAGTTTCATAGTTTTGTATATATCATTTGAACCCTTGCCACCAAGTCTGTTTGACGTCAAAAATAATTCACCTTTACTGTTTATTGCAGGGAAATAGTCATCGTTTATGGAATTTACACCAAGCCCCATATTTATCGGAGTGGTCCATACACCATTTATTACTTCACTTTTGACAATATCATAACCACCAAGACCAATATGGTAATCTGAAGCAAAATACAAAGAACTGCCTTTCAAAAAAGGTGTTATTTCATTTCCCGTGGTGTTAACATTATTTCCGAGATTTACTGGAAGTGACCAAATTCCATTATTCAGGTAACTTACATAAATGTCATAACCTCCAAATCCACCTTTTCTATTGGAAGAAAAATATAAAGCTGTTCCATCAAATGCCATATGCGCAGCGTTAATGGATGAGCCTACTTCATTGTATAAAAATGGTTTTGAAGATGTAATTTCACCTTGATCATTGACCATAGCAATGTGTAAACCGGCACCCTTACTACTTGTAATAAAATTATAAGAATCTGTTATTTTGGATTCGATAATAGCACAACTTATGCCATTGGAAGAGAAGCTCAGGGGTCCAATATGGTTAATGGTACCATCCATCGCTTTTATAAAACCAAGTCTGTTTTTCTTTTGATTGTAAAGAAACGACTTATGTGCAGTTTGCTGAATGTTAATTTCCCTTTCAACTTCGTCCATTAAGATATCTGATCTGAAAGAACTAAACACCGGTGCATCCTTGTAAAACGTCAGACCAAAATCTGAAACATTACTGTTTGTTGGCAACACGAAGGTTTCATACGCCGGTTTATCTGACATTGTTTTTATAGCAAATTCGTTGCTTTCCAAACAATGATCTGCTGCCAACGGATTATACAACCGAAATGTCTGATATTGAATTTTTGATTCGCTGTAGCGCCCCATTTTTTAAGTGCATCTCCATAATTTTTATATAGATTTGGATCTAGGTTTGCATTTGCGGGAAGTGATTCGAATAATGTAACCGCTTCCATAAAGTTTCCGGAGACAGCATAAGTATCTGCTAATTTGGCGAGAACATTAATGTCTGATGGATTGTCAGTCAGGTATTTTTTGTATGATTCTATTGCAAGATCAAAATCTCCGTTAGCTGTTTGCAGTTCAGCTTTTTTAATCAGTTTTTGTCCCGTAATGGATGCGCAGAAAAGCATCATTAAGAAGCAAGATATAAAAAGTGTTTTCTTGAACATTTGTCAGTATTTTAATTTAATTATTTTGAGAATACAAATATAATACTAAATTGTAATATGATGCTACATTATACATTAAATATTTTTATAATTTGTTAAAAATGTCTTATTTTATACTTTTTCACTATATTTGTCGTCTTCGGTTCTAAAAATCATTGTTTTTTGTAATTTTGAAAATAAACCTCTACTTTTGGGAAAAATAGATTCAATGACACCATTTACAGGTTTTAGGGCTGTTTTTATATGTCTTTGTTATGGCCTTTTTTTGAATGCAAATGCTCAAAAACTAGACTATGTACAAGGAGAATTTATTGTGCAGGTATCATCAGATAACGATATGATGAGATTAAAAAATAAACTCAGATCCGCTTCTGCACGAAATTTTGATTTTAAATCCCGGCAACTTATGTCCGAGCCACTAAACATCTGGCTGATATCAGTTGACTTTGCACAGGTTGATGATATTGCGTTTGAAAAATCACTTAAGTCTTTCAGCGGCTTAATGGATGTAAGGCGAAACAGGATTATTAGTCCTAGAAGAGAACCAAATGATGCGGAGTTCTTCAAACAATGGCAATATATAAACACAGGAAGTACCGGGGGGATTGCAGGCGCTGATATGGACATGGAACTTGCATGGGATATCACCACAGGGGGCTTGACTGCTTTAGGTGACACCATCGTAGTATGTGTCATTGACGAAGGATTCAACAGCAATCATGAAGATCTCAAAGACAATGTATGGACAAATTATCATGAAATACCGGGCAATGGTTTGGATGATGACGCCAATGGATACGTGGATGATTTCAAAGGTTGGAATGTGACATCTGATGATGATGTGGTTACCGGAAATGATACTCATGGTAGCAGTGTGGCAGGTATTGTAGGTGCTAAAGGAAATAATGGCATCGGAGTAAGTGGGGTCAACTGGAATGTAAAAGTCATGCTTGTAGTATATGGGCAGGCTACAGAGGCCAATGCAATATCATCATATGCATACCCCTATCAAATGCGTAAATTGTATAACCAGTCTAATGGTAGTAAAGGCGCTTTTGTGGTTGTTACCAATGCTTCCTGGGGTATTGATCAGGCCTCTGCAAGTTCTGCCCCATTATGGTGTGCCTTGTTTGATTCTCTCGGACAGGTAGGCATTCTCAATTGTGGAGCTACTTCCAATTTAGGAATTGATGTTGATATTGAGGGAGATTTGCCTACTTCTTGCTCAAGTGAATTTCTGATTGCTGTAACAAATTTGAATAAATCGGACCTAAAAGTAGGTCAGGCAGCTTATGGACGCAAATCCGTGGATCTTGGATCATATGGCGAAAGAACATATACCACAGCGGCAAATGGTTACAGGACTTTCGGGGGCACTTCAGGGGCCACACCACATGTGAGTGGTATGGTCGGTCTACTCTATGCTGTACCATGTGCGGCATTTAGCAATCTGGCAAAAGATCAGCCCGCTAATGCTGCCCTTATTGCCAAAGATATGATATTACATGGTGTAATATCAAATAATTCACTTCAGGGAATTACAACATCAGGTGGAAAACTAAACGCATTTCGTTCAATATCCAATATGATGAAACTTTGTGAACCATGTTCTGTCCCTGCAGGCATACGTTATGAGATGGATGACCTCTCGATGAAAATTGATTGGGCGAGCAATTCAGGTAGCTCGGAGATTAAGGTCAGGTACAGGAAGCCGGACCAGCAGAATTGGACAACTTTGACCAATGTGATCAAAGGACAGATAATAACCGGACTGGATTATTGTTCAGAATATGAAGTACAAATTGGAAGCAGTTGTGGTCTGATTCCCGGAGATTTTAGTTATTCAAAATACGTCATAACCGGGGGATGCTGCCCTAAACCCGAAGCTATAGAATGGTCATCCAACGGAAACGCTATAAATGTCAATTGGACATCTGTTGAAAATGCCACTTATCTGATACAGTATAAACCTTCTTCCGGTATGTGGCAGGAAGTAAACTTAAATACCAATGCATTTAATTTATCTGATTTACCGGGCTGTTCAGGTTACGATTTCAGAGTTCAGGCATTTTGCAACAAGTACAGTAATACCTCCGATTTTACCAAAGAAATCGCTATATCAACATCATGTGGAAAATGTACCGAAAATGAATATTGTGGTTTTAGTACCAAAGACGCTAGTCAGGAATGGATCAGCATGTTTAGAACAGGAACGCTTGAAAATCAGAGTGGTACATCAGAAAGTGGCTACAGAAATTTTGCAGGTGTAGCTACTACGGATTTTTTAATGGATCAAAAGTATGATTTTGAAGTGGCTATACAATATGCAGGGACAACTTTTCCAGATTATGTCAAAATTCTTTTGGATTGGAATCAGGATGGCTTTTGGAATCAAGACGAACAGGTATTCAAAACCACAACACCTGTCAGTGAGATGGTTTCAGGTTCATTCAGAATACCTGATCAGGCAGTTGAAGGATATACCCGCCTCAGATTGATATTGTCATATGAAGATTTTGAAAGTGGATGTGATACTGATATTTTTGATTTTGGAGAAGTTGAAGATTATTGTGTCAATATTATTAAAAATACTTGCCGCAATGAAGCTAAAGTCACGCCGGTTTTTTTAGATAAAAATAAAATTATATTCGCTACCGAATATCTTCCTGATGTAAAAGATTCTATTTTGATTTCTTATCGTGAAATAGGACAGGCTGATTGGATTGAAGTATTTTCTATAGATACCATCACCATTGCCGGACTTTCTGAGTGCACAATGTATGAATATACATTCAGGTCACAATGTGGTAATATTTTTTCAGAAGTGTCCGCTATAGATACATTTAAGACGGCATGTAAAATAGGTGTACATGATCAGTTTTTTGACGCCCTGGTTGTATATCCAAATCCATGTTATGATTTATTGACTGTTAAAGCGGATAAATATTCCAATCATATTACATCTTTAAGATTGATAGATCAGACAGGCAAAACGATGACAACCCAGCGTTATAAAAGTGTTGATAGTCAACAACATATCATTTATATGAACAGCTTTCCAGCGGGCTTGTATTTGCTTGAAGTAAGTACCAAAACTGGCATAAAGTACTACAAAAAAGTAGTTAAGATAGCAGGCGCTGATTAAAGCTAAATAATGGATTTATTGAATGGCATTACATTACAAATGCTTAATGTAGCTTATCCAAGTTGTATACGGTCCGGGTTTAGAAAACATAATTTTTAGACTGATCAACACGTTAAAGATAATTTATAAGATGACAAAAATGAAAACATCAATAATAGCAATCTTATTCCTAGCCTCTATTTGTCAGATCAGTTTTTGTCAGCAGATTGTATTCAGACAACCGTCTTCATATGTTTTAGGATTTATAGGAAATGATTCTATCACGCTTTCTTCTGTCAACTATAAATCATTTAGAATTTATTATAAAGAAAACTCCTACACGGCAACTCATCTTGACGAAATAAAAAATGAGCTGGATATAGCGTACAGTAAGGTACTATCAGTTTTAGATATTCCAAGTTATCATAATGGAATTTATTTGCTTGCAGTTGACAGTAAAGAAGAGATGCAGAAAGTTATGGGTTACAAAATAAAAGGTGGCGCAGCTAAAGGGCACGACTTGGTTTTTTTTGTGTACAATCAAACTATTCGTCCTCAATTTAAACACGAAATATTTCACCTTATTGCACATGAAATCTGGGGCCCGACAAATTATCGTTTATTGGATGAAGGTGGTGCAACGTACACTGATAATTATTGTTTTTATGACAATCCAATGTATGCTATCAATGCATACTATCTTAAACAAAAACAACTATTGCCGCTTGACAGTTTAATTAAAAGCTTTGATAATCAAGCAAAAATAAATGATGTGATTGCTTACATTCAGAGTGCCGGAATATTTAAATATCTTTACGAGACGTACGGAGCAGAAAAGATGAAACTACTTTGGTTGGGTGGATTCGAACAATTCAGTTTAATTTATGGTTTGACAATCCCACAATTAGAAACAGATTGGTTTAATTTTATTAAAACTGTTCCTATTCCAAAAGACTTTGATATAAATAAGCTCAAAGAAGGATGTGGGTAAGAAATTTATTTCGGACTGGTGTTGATAAGATGGCCAATAAAATAATTTTCCAACAAAAAAATGTTGGAGTACAAAAAATAAATAGCGAATTAAGCATAGTTTAAAAATTATACATTCTCTTCTAATAACTTAAAAAAATGAATTATCCAGTAAATAAGATGCTTAATATTTAGACCCGTTTCTAGTTATCCGAAAAGAAAAATCATTTAAAATATGCTACAACTAGTCGTTAATATCTACTTTTGATAGAGAAAGGTAGTTTGCTGTTTTAGTGGACATGTTGAGAAGAATTGCGTTTTAATAATAGCACAGTAGAACAACAAACAACCCGAGAAACTTAGATTTTGGTTAAAAAAGACATTTAAATGAGGATAATATATCTGACGACATTCATATTTTATATTTTGATAAATCATTCATATGGTCAAAATTTCGACTTAGGAACATGGAATATCCTGCAATTGAAATACAACTATGATGAAAAATGGAGTGTTTTTGCTGAAACACAATTGCGGTCATTAAAATTCTATAAAAATTTTCATTATTATGAATACAAGGGAGGAATTAACTATAAAATTTATAAAAATGTAAACCTGACTTTTGGTGCAGGTAGTTACCAAACATACAAAGAAGGAGGTGATTTTGTCACACCTAAAAATAATGATGAATTTAGATTTTGGCCACAAGTTGTTTTTTTTCAACCGATAGGCAAGCTGAAAATAGAACAGCGTTATCGGACAGAGTTTAGATTTACAAGCAATGGATATCGAAATAGGTTTAGATACAGACTTGGCTTATCCTATCCATTTGGAAGTGAAAGAAATGGATACAAACCATTTCAAATCAGTGCAAGTAATGAAATCTTTTTTACCGATAAAGAACCTTACTTTGAACGAAACAGATTGTCAATAATGTTCAATTACAAATCTTCAAAATCGACAACTTTACAAATTGGCTATTTACACCAGTTTGACTATAAAATCAATGATGAAACAGGCCGGGATTTTCTTCAAATCGGTTATTTTATTGAATTATTCCGCAATAATTCATCAAACTCAAGTATTGACTCTGAGATAAAAGACAATTAAAGGCATTTACATAAGGTCTTTAAAATTATGTTGCTGAAATCCCCATGATTTAATCATCATGTTTTGTGATATTTTTATCATGGGGATTTTATGTGTTTATTTTTTATATCGACTTAATGATTCCTAAGTGTTCATTACTTTGTCTATCAGTAAAATCGATAAAATTCTTGGTAAAATAATATTCTATAACCATATCAATGAGCTACAATTAATTTTTTGGACAAAATAGTTTTACCTGTTTTTATAATAACATTATACATGCCGGGTAGTAGATGTTGAATATCGATTTGTTTTTGCTGAATGCCGGAAGTAAGTTTATTTTGAAAACTTTTATATTGTATGCTGCCTAACATGTCATAAAGTTCGATGTTCACATCTGTTGATTCATATAGTAAATATTCCAACATTATGTGCGAAGAAGCAGGATTAGGTAATATCACAAATCTTTGAAGATCTGTTTTGTTTACATCATTTGTGGCGGTGGCTTCGCATTGATCTCCGATACTATTAAAATTCAAATCAGCAAATCTAACCTTTGCGCCTACAACATAATTCGAACTATCACCTGTCAGGTCAAAATTTGTCATCCAACCGTAACTACTTGTATTAAGAAGATCATTAACTGCTTTTGTGGTAGAATTATCACCCCTTACTAAGCCTTCCAATTTATAATATGCTACAAGTCCAGGTTCCGTTGCGCTCATTTCCTTAAATCTATTTTTGTCAATATCCGCTTCAGTTCTTGATGTATTCCAAAAACGAAGCTCATCTATACCTCCTTTCAAATTTAATACATTGTCGCGACGTTGTCCCAAAAACAAACTATTATGTGGTGTATTAATCGTTGAGAAGTCTTCCCCAATACCATCTATCTTTCCATCAATCAACAATCGTAGCTCATTATCGTCTTTCACAAATGCGATATGGTGCCACTTACCGTCATTAACTTTTGTATGTGTAAATACAAACGAGCTCATTGGGCCATCATTTCTCATCGCAAAAATGGTTTTGGTGTCTGTACGGTAGCGGATGGTATAAGGAGATTTTTGTAAACTCTCATCCCAACTTTCTAGAATACTGCTAACCAAATTATTTCCTTTGTCAATCTGAGGAGTGTCAGGAATATTCACCCAGCACTCGATGGTAAAATTATCCTTGGCACCAAAATCAATAGCATAATTATTCCATATCTCCACCTGATCATCCACGCCATCAAAATTGATACCTGAAGTGGCCAAAGTTGGACAATTGTCTACCCCATTCAACATACCATCACAATCATCATCTGCCAATGTTCGGGTACCTACCTCAAAATTTATCGTAAGTATCTGCTCAGGAAATTGATCATAATCCTCTGCTTTAGTATCTGTACAATCTGGTGTGATAAACAATTTAATATCTCTATAAATTTTAATATTTTTGTCAACACTCGGACTAATCAACAATCTGGGAAGTAGTCCGCTTTCTTTTACCCAATCATTGGGTGGCACTGTATAGGTAACATAACTATTCGTCAACCCCAGATCTGCACCCTTTAGTTTGATTGTGGCATTGTCCTGATTCTGAATCAGATAAATGCGATAGGTTCTCGATTCATTACTATTATTGCTAATATTTATAGGCCATGAAAAAGATTGTCCTTCAGCCAAATTTCCTACATTCGATATTGTTTGTTTGTCACCGCTCTCCAAGAAGTAGGCGCATAAAACGGTTGAGATATACTGGGTTGATCTCTTTTATAACCACCTTCAAAAGGACAGCTACTTTTGGTGCCTGCGTCTTTTAATCGAAATACTGGTGTGCCAAACATAGCATCCCCTACTATTTCCATGTCAAATTTGTCGCCCAAATCATCATCCTTTAATGTGATTTTGATCATATCGTCTGTACTGCTAGTAGCACTATTTGTAGCACCAAACCTTTTTTTGTTTGTGATTTTATAACTGCCGTTGAACCCATTTCCATTCACTTCGGCAACACCTTTTAGTTCATTTTCATTTTCAATATAACTTTCCAATGTCAAAGAACTTGTATTAGCAACTGAAATCGTAGTAGAAAGTGTTTTCATGAGACCAGCACTAAAATTTTGAGGAGGATATTTTGGTACATTGGCTGGATTATTTTTATTATCCTCATTGAGCTGGATAATTCTATTCCATGCATTTATCTGGTACTGTGCATCATTTCGTTGACGTAATGTTTTGGATAGATTATCCACGATTAATTGATTATTGACTATTTCGTTTTTAATGCCATCAAGGGTGAATGAAAATGGAGTTTGGCTGCCAACTATAGGTGCATAAATAAGTCTATACTTTTCTACAGGTTCACATGAACTCCCATCGAATTCCAAATTTTTAAATTTTCCATAACTCATTTTTTCACCAAAACCAATAAACACATCCGACCCATCTTTCAATCCAGGAACATCAGATGTTTGAAAACCTTCATCAATAGTTACACAGGTTTCTAAACCTTTCACCGTTGTTCTGATTTTTCCGCTTATATCAGTTGTGCTGGCTTCGATTGAAACTTCTACTTCAATGGGCCCAAATTCACCCCCGGCTCCTACTTTTACTCCAGCTTGTGTTGAAGTGCTATTTTCGGTTGAATAAGTATCTTCTACATTTCTGCAGGTCTTTTTAGATTTTAATAATTCTGTAAAACTGCCATCCCCTGGAGGATCATGCAATACCATATAGGGAACTTGTGGTCTTGTGATATCACCTAAACGGGCAACTGTTTTTTCAAGACTTCCTTCAATATAAGCAGGAACGGCCAGAAAAGTATTGTAGAGAGGGGCCGGAAAAATAATAGAACCTAAATCCTCTTCTTTAACCTCAAGTAAAACAAATCCTGTTCTTGAGGCATAAGGAATTTTAATTTTACCTTTCCAAATTGAATTCGCATTTCGATGTATTTTGTCAAATTTAAAAGGAGATAACTTTATAACGAAATTTTTTGATTCCGCTTGGTAGGGAGGATAAGGACTATAGTATTCTGCACCATAAAACAGTTGGAGGTAATATTCATCAAGACCTCCTTCTAGGGGAGTAAGATACATAAATGGATATGAAGCGTGTGTAATATCTACGGTTACTTCGTATTCATCAGTATAGTTAAGGTTCATAAAATTCAATTTAGATGAAATATTAAGGGCATTTCCTACTTCTATTGCAGAAGGAAAAAGAAATGGTTGAAAATTATATTCCCATGTACTCTTGCCACTAACATTACCTGCACAATGTGGACCAGGTAAACCTGAAATTTTTATTACGGTACCTTGTAGAGTGGTATGAATTATCTCTTGTAACGGTGGCTTTGTTTGAGCCTTCACATCTATTGAGTAAAAGAACATCGATAACAAAAAAGATGTAAGAGTTAATGTTTGATAAAGTTTGCTTTTCATGATTTATTTTTATTTTTAAATGTTAAAAAAATCTACCTTGGTTGATGGCGGTTATGCGGTATAATTACTTAATGCAAAGGTGGCTTACATGTATAAATCAATGATGGACTAATCTTCCAAATACTTGGATAAATCTTCCACTAAGTATATCGTGTTGAATATCAGCATATTACAAAATTTTAAAAATAATTTTTTGACCTTTAAAGTTATTTCACATAAAATATGAGCAGGCTAGCCAGAAACATAAATGGAAATATTACCCTGAATATCATATGAATATTTTGAGCAATGACCTGCTGTTTTGGCTTTCCTGACTTGTCAATATGGAAGCAGATGAGCGATAACGCCATAGTCATGGCAATCAAAAAATAGCAACAGTAAAAAATCTTATCGACATACATGATATAGCCGATATCCGGAAGGTTTCCTGATATTGACAATTGGAATGCTATCGCACTCAACAAGGATGTAACTGTTATGGCGGATGCCATTTCAACTTTTGGTGGAGGAATGTAATAGACCAAATAGACCAAAAACAAAATAATCAGAAGTGGTATAATCAACTTACTAATATACGGAATAAATGATCGATTGATAAATATGGTGCTCGTTATTCTGCCATAATTTGTTTTATCAGGAAAAAAGTCATCACCAAAATTTGAGTTATAATATCCGGAGTCGCTTTTAATTTCTGCTTTATAAATATTAAATCCAAAATTTTTACTATCCAAAAGCTCATCAGAAACGCCCCAAAACTTTTTACTTTTGTCTGATTTTAAAAATGAAGATGTGTCAGGTATAATTTTGAGCTTATCAATCAATAAATTTACACTTTCGACACTGATTGTTAGTTGCTGTTTATCTATGGGATATGACCTAAAGTCAGTATTGAAGTAAAATTCTCCTTGATGCAAACCCTGGTATACATAATAATGGTCGGCCTGTTTAATAATGTTTGTTATTTCAGATTTTATTTTGCCAACATCATTTTGAAAACCATTTACGTATTCCAGATTCATGATCTCATCATTGCCGATTTTTGTAATGGTAGAATCATTTTGGAAACGAGTCCACCAATAAAATTCGGAGTAGAACTTTCCCGCCTTAAAATCAGGTACCATTTGTCTAATGTAAAGCCCATAAGAAACTATAATAGCAAAGTCCTTACATTGGGCTTGCGCTACTAACCGGGAAGTATTCCACGTTTGTGAAAAAATAAAAACCAGGCCAATCATAAGGTCTTTTATATTAATTATGTTCATTGACTTTACTTAATGTTAATTAATATATTGAATGATTTGACTAAAATTTGTTTTTAGTCTTAGCAATTAAGATAAAGCAAAGGTGTGACAGGGCACATTTCAAATCTTGTACAAATCGTGCAAATTATTGGACAAATCATGCACGTGAGTAATTTTGTGCAGGCATCTTAGATAAAAGTCCTGATTATTCGCTTTTCCCCTTTCTATATGTAGAAGGGTTCATTCCTTCGACTTTCATAAATAGTCTGGAGAAATATGCAGGGTCGTTGAAACCCGTTTCATATGCAATTTCTGATATAGTCAGGTTTGTTTCAAGTAGTAAATCTTTGGCTTTCTGTAATCGAATATCCTGTATTAGTTCACCGGCAGATTGATCTGTAAGGGCCTTCATTTTACGAAATAACTGTGTATTACTCATACTCATTTCGCGACAAAGATATTCAACAGAAAAATTGGCATCATTCAAATGCAATCGAATGATATCAGACGCTTTTTTAATAAATGCATCTTCTAAATGAAGATCGAAATTCGTTTGTAATTCAGACGATTCAAATTGGATTTTTGTTAAGGAAGTTTTACCATCATCAAATTTTAATCCTTCATATCGTTTCAACAAAGACTGCCTTAATAATAAAAGTTTTTCGACAGTGACCAACAATTCTTCTTCATAAAAAGGTTTTGATAAATATGCATCTGCACCTCTGCGTAAGCCATCCAATCTATTTTTTATTCCGGCAAGTGCAGTCAGAAGTATAACAGGAATATGGCTCGTACGAAGATCATTTTTTAAGAATTGGCATACTTCAAAACCGTCAGCTTCCGGCATCATGACATCACTTATGACCAGATCAGGCACCAGTTCCAACGCTCTTTTCATTCCTGACTTTCCATTTGTTGCAAACTCAATCCTGTATGAAGTGCTCAAACATTCACTAATAAAATTGGCCACATCGGCATTATCTTCCACAATAAGCACAACCGGTAAATCATCATTAACATCATTTGAGTGAACAGTTGCGGAAACGGGCAATTTGTTATCAGGTGCAATTTTGGGCAGGTCAATAGCCAGTACTTTGGAACCGGATTGGGTTTTATCGACTTTTATGATTGGCAATTGTACCAAAAATAAAGTTCCAGTACTTGTTGATGGATCAGGGCTTTCCACTGTGATTTTACCTTGGAGGACTTCTACTAATTCTTTAACCAAAGTTAATCCTATTCCGGTTCCACTTCCAATGGCACTTGGTGTTTTATCCACCTGATAAAAGAGATTGAATATAGTAGACACCTTGTCTTTTGGAATACCAATACCTGTATCTGACACGGCTATGATAAGTAGATTATCTTTTTCACTAGCGCTAATTTTGACTTGTCCTCCGGATTCAGCTGGTGTAAATTTTAAAGCATTAGCAATCAGATTGGTGACTATTTTAAGCAATTTATCTTTGTCGTAATCCATATGAAATGTTGGGGGGTTACACTCAAATATCAATTTTATGTTTTTAGCATCACCAATGGATTCAAAAAGATTAACAATATAGCGAAGTAAGGCCATGACATCACCCGATTCATAATTGATTTGTATGTGATGGGCTTCAAGTTTTTGTACATCAAGAATTTGATTAACCAAAGTGAGCAACCTTTCTCCATTTTCCTTAACTACATTGAGTTTAGAAACCAACTCTTCACTGGATACATCGTCCGTTTTACTTAGCAATTTTCTCACAGGCCCCAAAATAAGTGTCAATGGTGTCCGGAATTCATGCGTGATGTTGGTGTACAGTCTGGTCTTGAGTCTATCCAATTCGGATAGGCGAGCCGATTCAGCTTTTTCAAGAAGACGTCTGATCTGCATTTGATATAAACTATATATCAGTGAAATTAATAATAATGAATAAACCAAATAGGCCCAAATTGATTTCCACCATGGAGGCAGTATTACAAAATGCAGAGGTCGATCGAGCTCACTCCATAATCCATTACTATTGCGCCTTTTGCACTAAAGATATATGAACCGGGTGCCATTTGTGCAAAACTTACCTTGTTTTTTTCTCCAAGGTCAATCCAATATGGTGCCTTTCCTTCTGCTACCAAAGAGTATTGATAGACCTCGGTCGTAGGATTGCGATAATCGAGTACTGAAAAAGTAAGATCTATATTATTTTCATTATAAGATAGGCTCATTGGTTTGTTTTCCCAATTTTCAGGCAGAAGTGTTTTCATCTCTTTTGCTTTTATATTGTAGCACGAAACCGTAGAAAGTCGCAATGGGGAAATCTGTTTGGGTAAATCTTGAAATGCTTGTGGTTGAATAGATTGGAAACCACCGGAGATAGAAGATACAATTTCGCCGGTAGTTGGGTTTATTGAAATTGAAATACGATTGGGCTCCACTCCGTACTTTGTCCTATCAAAACTATAGTTTCAGAAATAGGGTCAAATGAAAAAATCTTGTTTGTATAAACAAGCCAAATTTTACCTTCCTTATCCATTTCCATATTCAAAACATGATCATCCGGAAGGCCATTTGATATAGTATACTTTTTAAAAATCCCTGTGCTAGGTGTAAATCGGTTGAGTCCTCTGGAAGTCACCCAGATGTCACCGTTTTTATCTTCAAGTGCTCTAAATGTATAATTGTCTGATATACTATTTGGATCTGTTTGTGTATACCTAAAACTTTGTACACTTCGTGTACGTTTATCCACTTTACATAGCCCAATGATTGCGCCGCAAACCCAGATATTATTTTGCTGTCTACCATTACCTGTTGAAGGTTGTTGCCAGGAATGCTACCAGGATTGTTCTCGTCATGTATGTACTGTTGATAAGAATCAATCTTACCAGTCTTTTCGTCCAATGCTCCTTTGGGAACCCTGAATAATCCTTTACCCCAAGTGGAAATCCACAAATCGCCTTCCTGATCAAAAACAGCGTTCATTGAATTGTCTAAAAGAAATGATTTTCCGTCCTTCATCGATAGCTGAAGCATACTGCTTGTATTTTTATTAAATATAAAAACACCATTCGGACCAGTCAAAAGAAGACGATTGTCTGAGGCAGCTGTTATACTCCAAATGGAGACCCCGGCTGGAAAAATCTTTAGGCTTTTTGTTTTAGGATCATATCGGTGAAGGCCTTTCATAGCACCCATCCAAACAATATCATCCTTGTCTACGAGCAAATCATCTGTTATATGCCCTTTCATATCATCAAACAATGTATACTTAATCAATTCCTGATCTGGTTTGTAATAGTATAATTTGTTTGGCGTATAACTACCGATCCAAATTAAACCATATCTATCTTCATATAGATTTATAAATTGATCTGTTATCTCTGGTGATCTTTTTCTGATTTTATCTCACAATGCTCTAGTGTTTTGCGGTCTGCAGATACCCTCCAAATACTTGTTTTTCCGCCTCACGTTCCAGCAACCAAAGTCTTCCTGATTTGTCTTCAATTATTGTAGCAGGAAAATTATTTCTTTTTCCATCAGAAGTTTTAATGTCAACATATGATAACTCATCTGTTAATGGGTCATATACCCTGAGTCCTGTTTTGCCATGTATACCCATCCAGATTTTACCTGAGTGGTCTTTGCACATACTGTTTAGCGTAAAAATGCCATTTTCAAACTGCGGGATTGTATCACCTTTAGCATCGATGACCGGGAAAAATGCCATTCTTGTTTTAGGCGATCAAAATATTCAAATCCTGCACTGGAACTTAAATACACATTTTTCGAGTCCAGTATGATCGGTGATAGTGGGCTGCCTTGTAATTTTCCAGAAACACCTGGTTCAGGCATAAAACGAATTATTTTTTCTGTAGCATGGTCAAAAAAATTTAAACCGTAACGGCTGCCAATCCAAAGATTGTCTTTTTCGTCCTTTCCCATAAAAAGCAGGTTGTCAGTCGAAAGTGTAGATGCATCTTTGGCATCATGTCTATAATGTTTAAACTTGCCCGTGTTTGGGTTATATGCATTCAACCCGCCATCTCCGGTACTGATCCAGAACAGGCCGTTTTTATCCTGTTTCACATCTTTTACCCGACTTGATGATAAAGAGTTAAGGTCCATGGGGTTTGGTTTGATGACATCAAATTCATGACCCGTATATCTCACTAGTCCCTCTTCCGTTATGATCCACAAATACCCATCTCTGTCTTCAAAAAATTAGTGCTGATCCCATGGGTGGAAAGTTTTGAGCCGCCTAATAATTCATTGATATATAATGAAGTACTTTGACCGTAAATAGATTTATGATCAATAAGGAAAATGTCAAAAAAGCAAATTATGAAGGCTAAAAATAATCGCAAAGGATAAATTTTGTGCAAAAAATTATTATTTCGGCACTGTAAATATACGAATAAAAATGACCTTAAATATATCTTATTAACTGATTACAGAAACCCTATTTGAATTGCATTCATAGATTGAAGGTTTGCCCTTTGGATAGGCTAAACTTATCTGTTTAACCCAGATTCCGCATTGGACTTTGTAATGAGAGAATATCCGACAAAATAGTTGTGATGCACGGAGTTTTTCACCCGGAAATGTAGTCATTACTACATTGAGGACGGAAAAACGAGTACAGAAACAAATATAAAGTCGGATATTCTCGAATAAATTTCTAATGCGGATTCTGGGTTTAAGAACCCTGAAAGCAGGGCCTTACATTTAGTCATAATAATTGAAAATGGCAGTCAGTACCATGTCGATTATACTTTTTTTCCTTTCAAGCCCCGGCATGGTAACCGTGGCATAGGACATACGGCAATAAAGCCGGCCAACATATTATATTAAAAGTAAAAACAGGTATGGTTAAAAATATTTATTTTGGAAATGTCAAGTCATAGATTTGACTGATATTGTATTGTCAAAAATGTCATTTGTGTAGAATTAAAGAGTAAATTTGTATCTTTAATATTTAATTGGTGGGCAGATAAAATAGTTATCTGTAATCAAAGAATGAAACATTAATGAGTATAAATTTAAAGAACATAATATCAATCCTTTTGGGCTAATTATATTCAACAACAATCTATGTATTGGACAAATTGATGTTCAAGCATCTGTTTACCAAGAAGTATTTAAAATAAATCAAATGGTAAAATTTGGTGAATTTGGATGTCAATATAAAATAACACATAAAATAGGTTCTAATAAAAGGATTGAAGAATCACTAATTAAAATTCCAAATAAAGGAAGTCTAAAGATTGAATATGACTATAATGAACATGGTGATGTAACCTATGAACAAATCTCATTTAAATCACAAAAAATAGAAGTTAAGAATCATTATGAATATGACATTATCAAACCTGAACACAATAACCTTACCCTGTATAAAATCGCGAAACAGACAACAATAATAGATAGTTTAGAACCCATTGCAATAAATTCTATTCAAGGCAAAAACTCCTATGAAACTTTGAAAGAACAGCTAAGAAATCTGAAAAGGGTAAAAGATAACGCCATTTTTGAATTACTAGATGAATATCCAAAAACGAAAACATACAACTTGCCAGCTTGTAATTGTCAGAGCGATTTTGAATTAGAATGAATTGATCAAATATATGATTTCAAACTTTTAAGGATTAATGACAAAGATGGAATTTCCTTAGGTTCTGGAAGGCGAAATGGGTTTTTGTTTTGTATTGGAGAAACTAAACAAGAAAAATGGAGTTTAGAAAAGGTTATGTTTAATTACAATCAATCAAATTATTTAGTTGAGACCTACGAGTACAAAAAATGAATACAGATAACATTAAGCCGTATATAGAAAAAGCCCTCCGATCAAATCGAAGTACAGATGACCAATGAAAGTTCCCCAAATGCTAAACATTTGGGGCTTTTGCTTATACGGTGTCTAAAGGACAACGTAGGGGATTAGTAAATGTGGCCATGCCTTTTCATATCAAAGTGCTGTTCCAATTGCACCCGCCGCTGGCGGACACAGAGGCTTTACAAAATCTATGATTTTGTAATCGCGTAATTTACCTACGTTTATTTTGACTTATTGTTTGACTTTTATAACTGGTTTATAATGGTTATTTTTTCTACTCTGATAGGTCCTCCCCGATTTCCGATTTCATGGACACTCAATACACCATGGTGCATGATCAGAGAGTCCAGTAAGATCAGCTCCCTTATTGCATATCTTGCATACACTGGATGTTTCTTTGCTTGTACTTAGGAGTACGTGTAAAGCTGTTGATATTACTACCTTTAGGCATCGTGGAGGCAACTTCAATTGTTGATACATACTGGCTTATCTCCAATTTTGCCTTGGTGAGACAAGTTCCGGGTGTGACGAATTTTGACATATCGATAGGTAAGATGTGTAACCAATCTTCGACAAATTCTTCATGCGTCAAGGCCATGCTTTGACCTTTGCTTCCATCTTCCTGTAATCCTTGTATTGAATCATCGCCACCGCTTATCTCCTTGATGCGATGACTTGTGATAGCGACTTTGTGGGCATATCGACCCAGATATTCGATAATTTGCGCAGGGCCGCCAAAGGAGCTTTAGCATAAACATTCCACTTTTGAAGCCTACATCGTTTATGATTTCGCTTCAATCTATCGGTATCGTCACGCTCCAGCACCGAGCATTGATCGTAGCCTTTTTGAGAAAATAGGCTTTGTACATCTTTTCCATCACTCGCGGGAACAAAAATTATCATTTGACCGTTTTCCATCCACCCATTTGCCATTAATATCCCCCACCACCAGTCACGATACAGTGGATGTGTGGGTGAAAACTAGCTCCGACCATGGGTATGTAATATCGATACTATGCCCGGTGTAGCCCGAGCCATTTGGGTCTCGGACCTAACTTGGTCAATGTGTAATGCCCGGATTCAATATCAATCAAACATCTTTTTTCGATTACAAAGAAACAATGGAATGTAACTGATGGGGCACTGTAAACACTATGTGATAATATTTGGTCGGCAACAATTCGCTCATTCGATGCTTTGATCCATTGATCTCGTTTAGCACCTCCGCAATTTGGACAGGTCGATTGCCGCAGCTATGGTATTGATGGTGCACATGGCCACAAGCGCTATTGTTGCATTTGTAACATGAACTCCTGTCTCCATGGTGACAGCGCCTAAGCTTGCTCAACACATTTTGACTGTATTTATTGTATCCGGCGGTGGATGGATGATTAAATATTTTGTTGAAGTAGCTGTTTGATCTCAGCTGACTTTTGCATTGTCGCTTTGGTGGCTGGTACTTATTCTGTTCAGATGGTAGCGTGAGATATCGAGAGGTGATACAATGCCTAGTGTGTGCCTCTAGATGCAGATAGATCATCGTCGTCTCTATCTTGCTATGGCCTAATAAGGTCTTGATGACATGGATATTACTGCCAAGATTGAGCATGTGTGTAGCAAAGCTAAAGCCGTAGGGCGGGCTGTAAATCCACGGATCTTTAAAACCAGCTTTGCATTGCGCCATTGACAACGAGTTGCATAGATCGAACATGCATGGCTCTTGGTTTGTTTGTTGGTAAATAGATATTCTTGTGGCCTGCCTTCCGATATATATAATTGCCTTAACTCTCAATTATTGTTTCCGGAGTAAGGTGTATCTATCTTTATCCCCTTGCCTTGATAAATTTTAATTCGTTTTTGTGACGACTCAATATCTTTTATACGTAATTGCATAGTTCGCTGATGCGGCATCCCACTACCATAAAGTAAGCCGATCACAGATTGTTCTTTTATGTTTAAGTAAGGTGTTTCAATAAGGATTATTTCATCTTCCGTCATGATATTAGGAAGTATAAATTGCTTTTAGATACAAATTGCTTGAACAATATAGGCATCACTTTCTTAAAGAAAAAAACTACAGGACTGCGACACTACGACATTTAGACGACCTACTTGATGCGCTGATTTTATGTACATCAAATATTGTTCGAGTCACCTTGTATGATATCTTCAACAGTTTGTCATGGTAGTATTTAAACAAGAGTGTCATTTCTTGCACATAGCTTCAATGTGCCTTTGCCATACTCTTTAATGGTTAATGCTTGGTGCAACTTGGAAAATCCATGCTTCCAGCATTTGCACTCATTTTTTGACGAAATTCATTCCCTCCTTTCATTTTTTTTTATTTATTTTTGTGAAGGCTAAAGGAACGAATCTTTTTGTACATACAGTCTTCACCGAAGGTGTCGCTTGAACAAGTGATATGAGATCAGACTTGCTATCGCTTCGTCCGCTCCATATCACAGCTGTTACTTCCATCTTGTAAAAGATTGAATTGTGAAGATACCACATAATGGTTATAAGACAAAAATATTTTGAATGTTGTATGGCATTATGACCCATTTTGTCCTTATCTTTGAATACTAAAAAATACTAAGTAATGGAAGAAAAATTAAAAGAAAGTAAAATCAATGAACCGCCTACAGTTTACGGCAATCATTATACTTATGCCGATTACTTGAATTTCACTTTTGATGAGATGGTAGAAATCATCAAGGGGAAAATCTATAGAATGAGCCCGGCACCTACCTCCTTGCACCAAATGGTCTCAAGAAATCTGTGTGGTATGCTTTACAATTACCTAAAAGGGAAAAAGTGTAAAATGTACAATGCTCCTTTCGACGTCATATTGCCTGTGAAGGGAAAAGATTTTATGGAATCCGATCGGGTAGTACAACCAGACATTGTAGTCATATGCGATACTGAAAAAATAAAAGAAAGGGGTTGTTTCGGTTCACCAGATTTCATCATAGAAATACTTTCGCCACACACCACCAAAAAAGACATTCAAACCAAGTATGAATTGTATGAAGAATCCGGAGTCAAAGAATATTGGATCGTAGAGCCGAGAAATCAGACAGCAGAAGTATTCGTACTTGAGAATGATAAATACAAAAGGATATCCACTTACGTAGAAGATGACATCGTGCCTTGTCATACTTTACCTGGTCTTGAATTTGATTTGAAAGAGGTGTTTGAGTAGTGTGCGGGCGGACTCGTAGATATTCCTGTGACTTATAAGCCGTTATCGAACCAATATCGTCTAAAATCGTATCTTTTCGTATCATTCAAAATATTTATTGAATATTTATCGAATATTTATCGAATAAAAACGAATCATATCGTATCGTTATTAAAAATATCATACATTTGCTATATGGAAAATAACGTTTACAATTTTAAAATAGATTTAGATTGGAAATTAATTAATGTAATAAGCCTAATCGATAGATTTGATGCCGCTTGGTCTTCAGTAGAACGAAAAGAAGGCCAAAGTTTAAAGCAACTTAAATCAATAGCTACAGTTAGAAGTGTAGGAGCGTCTACTAGAATTGAAGGTTCTAGAATGAGTGATGAAGAAGTTGAACAATTACTCAAAAAAATTGACATCTCTAAACTTGAAGATAGAGACGAGCAAGAAGTAGTAGGTTATTTTGAAACATTAGATATAATTTCTGAATCATATATTGACATTGAAATAACGGAAAACAACATAAAAAATCTGCACAACATCCTAATGAAACATAGTAAAAAGGATCAATGGCATAAAGGCAATTATAAACAACATAGCAATGCAGTAGAAGCCACTCTACCCGATGGTACAAAACAAATTGTATTTCAAACAACAGAAGCTGGATCTCCTACAGAAGATGCAATGAGAAATCTTGTCGATTGGTATGTAAATGATAAATCTCCTCATCCGTTAGTAAAGTGCGCTTTATTTACTTATGAGTTTTTAAGCATTCATCCCTTTCAAGATGGAAATGGAAGATTAAGCAGGTTAATTTCATCATTATTATTATTAAAAAATGGGTACAATTGGATTCAATATGTAAGTTTCGAACACGAAATTGAAAACAGAAAACCAGAATATTATAGAGTATTGAGAAGTTGCCAATCACAGCGTCCAAATGAAAATGTAAGTGATTGGGGAAATTTCTTTTGATGCTTTGAAAAACATTCAAGAACAATTAATGCAAAAACTCGAAACAAGTGGAATAGAAATGCAATTGTCTCCGCGTGAAAAAGCAATTATTACATTCATAGGAAATCGACCAGGATGTAAATCTGGAGATATTGCAAGTAAACTTGGAATTCCAAGTCCTACAGTAAAAAGAATCTTAACAGAGTTGGTTGAAAAAAATCTAATAGAAAAACATGGAATTGGACCGGGAACAAATTATTCAATAAAATAACGGCTTATAACAACTAAGCGTTCGTCCTGTCCAGCGGTCATACGATGAACGCACTGTTGAACTGTACCTTCAGTTGCTGGGCCAAACAAAAAAAACGAATTTGATGCAATATTGAGATATCGCCTGAGATTATCTCATTTTCTGATTCTTTGTGTCAGGTTTTACAAAGGTCTGATGTAGTTGATTTTATGTTATTATTTTTTTACTCATATTTTCAATCCATTTTTTCACTTCAAAAATAAAAATAGCTTAGAATGCACCTGAGTGTGTCGTTATTAGATACCTTTGAAACAAAAATGGCAGTTTTTAGACAGACTGACGTTGCCTGCAAGCCTGTTTGACTCACCATTATAATTTGAAACGCCAATAAAAATTACCTGACTTTAAAGTAACTTATTTTGAAATTTACAAAATGGACAATTTGAAACCCACAACCAAAGAAGCAGGTACACCTTTCTTAACTATGAAGCCGAGTTACTTTCAAAAAAACACCCGTTTTCCCGCACTTGCGGAGCATACCAATTTAAGGTATTTCTCATTTATTGCCTTGTATTTTTCACAAGGTATTCCAGAAGGTATCACGTTATTTGGGATTCCTGCATGGATGGCAATGAATGGAAAATCAGCCAGTGAAATAGCTACTTACGGGGCAATTGTGATGATTCCATTTAGCTTTAAAATCTTCTTAGCACCCATCATGGAACGGTTTACATTTTTGCCCATGGGGCGAAGACGACCTTGGTTGCTCTTTGGGCAATTTGGCATCTTTGCAGTATTATTGGCTTAGCCTATGTGCCAGACCCTCTGAATAACCTTACTTTGCTTATAACTGCTGTGCTTTTCGCGCACGTTTTATTATGTTCCAAGACATTGCTACTGATAGTTTGGTAATTGATATAGTACCCCTTGAACAACAAGGAAAGCTAATAGCTTTATGTGGGGCTCCAAAACTGTCGGAATATCTATCGCTTTGGCGTTGGGGAGTTGGCTAATCAATCAATATGGGTTTTCTACTGCGGTGCTTTGATGTCTGTTTCCATTTGTTTTATCATGTTGATACCACTTCTATTGCGGGAAAGGCAAGGTGAAAAACTAATGCCCTGGTCATCGGGTGCTACTTCTCCCGAATCGGACCTGCTCAAAATTGATAAATGGGGTAAGCTCTTCATTTCCTTTAAAAAAGTAGTTCTCTTACCCAATACTCTATTGGTTTGTCTTATTATATTTGTTTCCAAAGGTGCGTTGACCTACATAGAAACCATGCTTCCTATCTTTAGCATCCAGGAACTTGGCTGGAACAACGTTACCTATTCCAATACCTATTCTACTTCCAAATTGGTGGGTGGGATAATCCAGGATGGTTATGGGAGGCATGCTTATAGCACGTTTTGGCACTATACGTATGTTTCAAATCTGCCTTTTTTTGGTAGGATTACTCGCCGCATCCATGGGTTTTTTCAAGTTATTTTGGCAAAATGCTATGTATGTTTCGGCATTTATAGCCATTTTTAATCTAATGTATACCTTACTTGTTATTAGTCAACTCGCTACTGCTATGCAGGTTTGTTGGAAGCGCATCTCTGCCTTACAATTTACCTTTTTATGACCTTGGCTAACTTTGGAATGACTGCAGGAGCAGCAGTTTTAGGATTTTTTCGTAGCCATTTTGGATGGCAAATCATTTTTTATTTTTACTGTCATGGTATTTTTGGTAGTTATACTATTGCAGTATTTGAAAATGAAAACACATTTTGAACACGTAGATGTTTTGGAAAAAAACTATTTGGAAAACGAAGCAAAATTGGTTAATCAGGTCGTATAGAATAATTAATTTTTGGTAGATATGCTTTGGAAATTACAAAGGGACAGCAAGTAAGCCGACACTTAAGCCGACCCGAAGTTATTTATTTTTTTTTGTCCCCGCATTTTTTAAAAACAATTTTAGCCAGCCGCACAAGTGGCATATTTGGTTTTGCACTGACACACAAAGCCAACCCCTTCGGCAAAACCAAAAGAGCCACTTTTTAGCCAATGCACCGTTATAAATGATGTTTCATATCTTAAATATCAGGTTTATCCTGACAATTAAACTATAAAGTATAATTTTTTAAAACAAAAAGGCAAAATATTAAATTATCTTTCGTATCATTGTAGTCAGGTTTATCCTGACAATATTACTATGAAAGTAAATACATATCAACGCAATCAAACGAACTTTTAACCTATTTCAATGGACAGAACAAGACTTGCTTTGACTATAGCGAAGCATTCCACGCAATGCCTGATTCAAAGGAAAGCACACTTCGGGAACTTCTTAGCGACATGACAAAGCGTGGACTCTAATGAGATTGAAAGACGGAGTTTATTACACCATACCATACGAAGCAAATGCTGAAAATTTTATGCCCGACTGGCATTTAATAGCGGGAAACCTGGTAAATGATGCCCGATACTATATTGGTTACTATTCAGCTTTGCAAATTCATAATCTCATCACACAACCGTCTTTGAAGGAACAAATTGTTGTTTCAAAACAAATTCGACCATCGGAAATTAAAATTAAAAATATTCCCTTTCAATTCATTTATCACAACGATAAACATTTTTCGGTGCAAAAAAATATGGATTGATAGTTTCAATAAAGTGCTTTGTTCTGATTTAGAAAAAACATTTATAGACTGCCTCTTCAAACCTGACTATGCTGGTGGTATAGTGGAAGTAGCGAGGGCAATTTATACTTCAAAAGAAAAATAAAGTTCGATATACTGTTTGATTATGCAAAAAAATTCGATTCTCAAGCTGTAATAAAACGTTTAGGATTTTTGTTGGAAATACTCGACATCAATTCAGAAATTATTTACGATTTACATAAAATAAAAACTGCCTCTTATGTAGTGCTTGACACTGAATTACCAAAGATTGGCAAACGCAACAGTCGGTGGAGCATTCAACAAAACTTAGAAACAGAAACCATTAAAGCTGCCATTTACACATGATAAAGCCCGGAGAGATACAGCAAAAAGCAAGAGCTGTTGGCGTTCGTGACCAGCAGATTGAAAAAGATTACATTCTTTCCTGGATATTAAAAGGTATTTCACAACATGAACAACTTTCAAAAGTTATCGTGTTTAAAGGAGGAACTGTTTTAAAGAAAATCTACTTTGAAGATTACCGATTTTCAGAAGACTTGGATTTTACCCTAATCAATAATGAAATTTCTAATGAGCAAATTTTTAAATGGTTCAGGGAAACATTTGAATACATTAAGGAAGAAGCCAATATTCCACTTGAAATCATTGATAATAACGAACACGAAGATGGTGGCATTAACTTTTACATAAGCTATATCGGCCCACTTGGCGGACAGGGAAATAATAAACAATTAAAGATTGACATTTCAAGAAGCGAACAACTGGTTTTCGAGCCAGTAATGAAAGATGTTTTCATTAGCTATTCTGATATGGAAGAACACCAACTTTGGTGTTATCCATTGGAAGAAATATTAGTGGAAAAAATGCGGTCAGTGATGCAAAGAATGCAAGCCCGTGATTTTTACGACATCTGGTATCTTTTGGAACAACACGGAATGGACGTTGATTTTTATTTGAATGAATTCGAAACAAAGTGTAAAAGCAAAGAATTAACTCACACAGATTTTCCGAAAAAATTAACTGAAAGATTACCACAATACAAAGGTCGTTGGCAAAGTTCAATGAGTGAACAAATAAAAGACTTGCCCGACTTTGACCAAGTAGAACGAGAAGTGCAAAGACATTTAAAGAAACTGAACCTGAAATGAGTAAATTGAAATTTGTAGACTTATTCGCAGGCTTTGGCGGCTTACTTTAATTCATAGTATGGTGAATTCTACCGACTCTTGTAATTTTGATATAAAGTTAATAGAAACCTCAATTAACAAGATTGAGTTATTTTTCGAAAGAGAAAATATTTCACATAATAAAATCATTGTAATTATGACAGATGATTCTAATATTCAATGTATTACTGAACATTTCCATAAAACTAATATAACACCTATTACAATTGGTGATTTTAAAAAAATGTATTCTAGAGAGAATGAACCAAAAGGGTTAATAATTTTTTTCCCAAGAATCCAATACTCTCAAGATGTTGAATCATTTAATGTAAAATTTTTTTTCGTCCTTTATTAATTTAGACGGGACTTTAAAATTACCTTATTACATCAGAAATAATACATTGTTTACTGATGACAAAGGAATATATTTATGGTATAATGATAGTGATGAGTGAGAATTTATAATAAATTTAAGCCTAACATGACAGAATAAAATCAACCAGATGACAACACAGTATTGAACGAGAGTCAGCCCTATCGGGACTGACCATTGTCAATACAAATCGTTAGCTGCAAGCGTGCCGAACCGCTTAACCATAAAAATATAAAGACAATCGAACAGACAACCGAATTATATAGCCACTTTGAAAAGTATATTAAACTTAGCGACACTTTAAAAAGTGAATTGACTAAAAGAATATCTTTTAAAACCTTCAAAAAAGGAGAACTTATTCATAATGCCGACAAGATTTGCATTACAAGCTACTTTATTCACAAGGGATTAATGCGTACCTATTTTATAAAAGATGGAAAAGAAATTACAGAATATTTTAGTGCAGAAAATGAATGGGTTAATTCTCCCAAAAGTTTTATGCAACAGCAATTAGACATATACTACATAGACACTATCGAACAGACAGATTGTTTTTGTTTGAATGTTAAAGACCTTGTTTTTCTTTTGACAACTTCCCTGAAATGGAACGCTATGCCAGACTTTCGATGGGAACTGTATTTGGACATTATATGGACCGTATAACCTCAATGCGTTTCACAAAAGCAAAGAAAAATATCAGCATTTTTGCGAAACCTATCGATATTTATTACCGTATTCCATTAGGTATGGTATCCTCATATTTGGGCATTACACAAGAAACTTTAAGCAGAATAAGAGCAGAAAAATGATTTTTTGATATAGATCAAAAATTTATAGAAATCAGTGACTGATATTTGCATAAAAATTTAAATGAATAATAAAATGTCAAAAAAAGTAAAAATATCTTTAATTGTAATTACGTGTATTGCGTTTTTCTGTATTGCATATGTTTTTACCTATGTTCCGCCCATTTCAAAGCAACACGGAATTGTCGAATCTGTATTGTATTTAGGAAATTCTGAAAATCAACCCTTGGTCGTAGCTTTTGGAGGCGGAGGCGGAGGAAATGACTGGAGTAGAACCTACTTAAAAGGAAAACGGGATAGTCTAAATAATAAAGGTTATGCCGTTTTAGCAATTGGATATTTCAAATCAAACGGTACACCTACAAGTTTAGATAGAATCTCATTAGACGCAATTCGTGATTCTATTCTATCTGTAGCCAAACAGCCAAAAATTGATGGATCAAGAATAATACTATTGGGAGGTTCACGTGGTGGTGAATTGGCATTGAATTTAGCCAGTAGATATAACGATTTTAAAGGTGTTATTGCTTTGTCAACTTCAAATGTAAGTTTCCCAGCAATTACATGGTCATCAAATACATCATCTTGGACATATAAAAACCAAGAAGTTCCATATGTTCCAGCCACTTTAAAAACAATATCACCTGCACTAAAAGGCGATTTATATACTGCACACAGTATGATGCTTGAAGACAAAGAAGCCGTTAAAAAAGCAGAAATTGAAGTTGAAAATATTAATGGTTCTGTTTTGCTTATATCAGGTATAAAAGACGAACAGTGGCCTTCCACTGAAATGTCAGACCAAATAGTTAAGCGATTAAAACAAAACAATTTTAAACATTACTATTCCCATATCAAATTAAAAGGTGGACATATTGCACCATTAGAGAATTTTAATTTGGTATATGACTTCTTAGACAAGAATTTTCGAAAATAATAATAAAAAAGAAAAAAGCCAGCCTACAATAACTAAGCGTTCGTCGTGTCCATGATCAGCCTACTGCACAAATCAAACATTTGATGACAAGAGCTTGGCATTACTTCATCAGATGATTTTTAAAAAGTAGCTTAACTTTAAAATTTTATACCATAAAATCGACTAACATCAGCTTCCACGTACATGCCTGCTTTCGCAACGGCACGTCGGGAAACAACAATGTTGGCGGTAATTTTGAATAACAACACCATGACAAAACGATAATTAAAACTTGACTGTAAATATTTAAAAGCATGCAAGACAAAAAGAATGTCATTGAGTGTTACGCCAAAACAGCTGAAAAGTATGCAGACAAGTTCAAAAGTGAACTTGAATGGAAACATTTTGACGCATTAATTCTTAAAGCATTTTCTGAAAAAAATAAAACTAAAGGGCAACTCATAGACCTTGGTTGTGGACCGGGACAGACAACAAAATTTCTTTATGACAACGGAGTTGCCAATATTTTGGGGACAGACCTTTCACCAGAAATGGTTAATGTAGCAAGTAAGCTAAACCCAAACATAAAATTTGCGGTAGCGGACATGTTGCAACTAAATTATCCTGTAAATTCTTTTGGTTCTGCTATTGCTTTTTATGCCATTGTTCACTTTGACTACGAACAAGTAAAAACAGCTTTTCAAGAAATCAACAAAATACTTATTGAAGGTGGTGAGTTTTTATTTTCATTTCATATTGGTGACTATACCGTTCACTTGGACAACTTTTTGACGAAAAAGTAAACATTGACTTCTATGCTTTACAGACCGAAAAAATAAAGGAACTTTTATTACAGACAGGTTTTGAAATCATTGACTTAATTGAACGACCATACAAAGACAAAGAATGAAAAGCAAACGAGCATACATCTGGTCGAAAGAAAAATACCTCTAACAACTAAGCGTTCGTCGTGTCCAGCGGACATGCGATGAACGCTTTCAATCTTTCGATAGGTGTTTTTGGAATTGCCTTTGTTATCTAAAAAAATAAGTGATTACACTTAATTTATTTACCTCCCGGCGGACAATTTTCCCTTAAATAATTTGTGTATAAGGTAGCCAAATGTAAACTTGTTCCGGCTCCTTCGTTTATACTATGTGTACGGTTTGGGTAGGGCATAAACTGGAACTGTTTGTTCCATCTGATTAGTTCATTGACTAACATTTCAGCATTTTGATAATGCACATTATCGTCGCCGTACCGTGAATATACAATAAATTTCCTTCTAAATTTTTGGCGTGCGTAATTGGAGAACCATTTACAAAATCATCTAAATTTTCCTGTGGTAGCCCCATAAATCTTTCCTGATAAATATTGTCATAGGTAAGTTGGTTGCCCTGCAGCAATGGCTATGCCTGTTTTGTAAATATCCGGATATTGAAAAGCAGGTTTAAAGTTGCAGTACCTGCCGTCACTCCATCCCCAAAATGCAATCCTTTCTGGATCAACAAATTCCATTTCAATATTTCCTGTGCTGCCATTGCACGGTCCTGAATATTTATTTTGCCTATTTTCCTGTAAATTGATTTTCTCCATACTCTACCCTTTGGTGCCGGAGTACCGCGGTTGTCGAGAGAGATGTATATATATCCATCTGCCTGCATATCACCAATGTAAAGCCCGTTTTGGCCGGTACCATAACTATCTTTACATTAGTTCCTGCCGGTTCTGTATATACATAAAATACAACAGGATATTTTTTTTGTCGGGTCGAAAGTATTTGGCTTTACCATCCAGCCATCCATCTACAATACCATCTTTGGTTGTTATTTTGAAAAATTTCGTAATTGATTTTTCCAGAAATTGTTCATTCTTTTTAAATACCATCTGATTCATTGATTGGTTTGACTTTCCACGTGTATTATTTCACTTGAAAAATTAGTGGAAATGGTTTGAAAAGCTATGGGATGCATATTGGCCGGTCGGTGAAAAATTATAATCATGTGTTCCTTTTAAATTTGTCGCATTCAGTAATTCTGCATTTTCCTGCCCATTTAGTTTTGGTGCGATGTAAATAGCTTTAGTGTGGCATTATCAGGAGAGGCCATAAAGTAAAACATATCCTTTTTTATCATCCAGATAATTTACATCAGACATCATAATTACCTTTAGTGATGAAATTTCTTTTCCCCATCGATTGATATTTCATACAAATGCCGCCATCCGTCTTTTCAGATACCCTAGTATACTTTTGTTTTGTCGCATCCAAATATAATTATTGGTATAGTCTATTGAATAGGGATCTTCTGTTTGAAAAACATCTATCCAAGCTTCATCTATTTCATGATTAATCAATTGGCTAGTCCCATTTGTTGCATCGGCTACATAAAGTTTACTTTGATTCTGTTTTCAGTTTTAATTGATGTATCAATAATTTGTTGTAAACGGGATGAATTCCATTCGTACAATATAATGTTGATTTGACATTTCGGGGATATTCACCCGGGTCGTTTTACCTTCATCAATGGTCACGACACCCACTTTGCATGAAGATGGGTCTTCACCAACTTTTGGATATTCAATGGATTTATTGTTGCATAAATATTATCCTGTATTATTAATCAGATAAAACTTTTTAATAGCACTTGCATCTAATTGCCAATATGCAATGGACTTACTATCCGGACTCCACCGAAAAACATCCCTGCAAGCAAATTCTTCCTCATATGCCCAATCAAATGTGCCATTTATAATTGATGTACTACCATCGGCTGTTAATGGCTTAATAACGGATGTAGTTAAATTTTCAACATAAATGTTATTATTCACTGACGTAGGCTACTGATTTTTCCATCGGGTGAAAATTTTGCAAACATAAGGGAGGATGTCGGTAAGGTTTTCCCCAATTGTTGTAATGTTCCTTTATTTTTATCCAATACCCAATAATTACCTTTAGTATGTAACCGCCACACTTTTTTTGAATTGGTAAAAAGTAAAAACTTTTGGCCGTCCTTTGAAATAGAAAAATGACTAATTTCCAGCGTATCCTTATTTTCTGATGATGTTAGCTGTTGTGTTGATACTAATATTGTTGCCGTATTTTCAGGCAAACTATATTTGACAATTTCATTGTTTTCTATTTGATAATAGGCATTGCCATCTTCAGACCATTGCTGACTGTATGCCTGCAGTAATCAGAAAAAGAACTCCTGTTATAAATATAGATTTAATTCCATAATATTTTGTGCTTGCTTTGAAACAACATCATATTTTCAAGATTTTGTATACATTAAACCCAAATGATTACAAATAAATAGCACAAATCTACATTTGTTTTAACAATTATATCTCTTTTATTAGGCAAGCTGATGATATTTATCTATTGAATTTTTTACAATAAATTTTACGGCTATCAATAAATATTTGAATCAATGATTTAAAGAAACCAAAGCACTTTTAAATGCAACATTAAATATAAAGGCATAACTTAAAGATGACAACTAATAATCAAAGTTAAAATATATATCAGTAAAAAATTTGCATGAGTTATTTGTTGAAAAATTATTGCTTTAAAGGCTTTTTGAGCACTAAGAGCTAAATTCGCCTGAAACCGAAACTCGTAATTAAAATAAGATAGAAAAAGGTAATAGCTTGTTTTCCTTATTGATCCTGTATTT
>JADKGD010000028.1 GCA_016717145.1 Saprospiraceae bacterium
AGGGAAAATTGACATTAATAAATAATAATTTTCACGTATTAGCTAACAAAGTCATCACAGTCCAAAATGGTGGAGAATTATTAGTATCAGGATCAATTTCTAGCTGTGGTATTAACGAAACTTGGAAGGGAATAAAAATTGAAACTGGTGGAAGGTTAAATGTGATCAATAATTTAGAAATTTCTAATGCAGTTAATGGTATACAAGCTGATCCAAATGCCATTATAAATATATATGGGCGATTAAATATTGTGGGTATGGTCTAAGCAATACTGGTATTTCATTAACAGGTAACTCTAGTCTCATTGTAGGTCAAGTAATTGACATTTCTAATTGTAAAACAGGCATTTTGCTCACAGGTTCAGAACAAATAGATTTTTCTAATTTAAAAAGAATATTTCAAATTGCCTGGTGGGGGTAAGTATCCAAGGCGGATATGTAGATCTAAAAAAATTTTGAATTTGACAACTGCAGCCGTCCCATTGTTCTAAAAAACACAATAAGTTCCTGCTTCATTACCAACAATATTATTGAAGGTAGTTTTTATACTGGTATATATGTAGATGAATGTAACGATATAATAATCGACGATAATGTCATAGGCTCTTTAACACAGCGAGGATTTACAGGAATACAAAGTTATTTCTCGAACGTCAATATTGTGAATCAGAACCATATATACACAACAGGAAGATGTATTAATAGTATAGAATCTTCTGTGTCTATCAAAGAAAATTACTTGGATGTCTCTGGAGTATTATCTGGATTTTTATTTCCTAAAGTAAAGGGATGCATAATATCAGGCACTAATAAGGAAGGCAGCCAAATCACTAACAACTTCTTAGTCGCTAATGGAGCCAACTATGGCATTTTCTCAGAATATGAATCTAATACCTTTGTAAATAACAATGATGTAAAATTTAAGGTACCTAATGGCTCTCGATCTGCAGCCATAGACGTTAGTGGCATTATAGATGGCAATGTTGATGGAAATATTGTCGATGGTGACCCATGGGCAAGAGGCATACAGCTACAGAATACGATGGGTACCAATATACAATGTAATGAAGTGATCAACTCAAATGTCAGTCTTAATATCCTACATAACTCTGACAATCATACGATCAAAGCCAATACACTCACTGGTACTGATGACCTCAATATCCGATCTCTCATAGGACCGCAACCTGAAGAAGGGCAAAATCACCATGGAAATAAATTTGTAGGGGGCACTGTTAAGGCAATAGGTTTGAGTGATGATGAAATTAGATTGTCTCGATTCAGAGTACAGCCAATGACACCTTATTTACCGCCGAATAGAACTCCAGCTGAAGGTTGGTTTTTTCGGGAAAATAATAAGCCTATGGAGACTTGCTCCACTTTACAAATCACACCAGGACCGGGCTGGACTCCCGATCCCATGCGTTTATGCACTTATTATGCCTACCTTAAGACCATCAAGGACAGCCTACCCGAGCGATTTTTTATCAATTTATTTCATTTGCTCAAGTATGAAAAGCTGAATCCAGGCTTTGCACTACCACCTTGTATCAAAAATGACAGTACGCTTGCGCAACTTTGCGGCATAAAGAAATTAGCCGAAATAAGCTTTGTTTTAGATACATTAGGGACGCATAAGTCATTGACCAAAGATGTACGGATGCTTCGGGATCAATATCTCAAATCAAATACTCCTACTACAAAGCATAATCTTGAGCAGAGTATAAAATCTGAGTGGTCATCAATCTACACCAAGTTACCTGCAGTGAAACTTAAAGACAGTCTAGCACTTGATAGTCTAAAGGGTGAATTAAATAAGTTGTTTTGTGATTCGCTCGTTCATAAATGGAAAGAAATATATAAGCTATACATCGACTTTAAGCAGCACAAAAGGGTATTGGCATCCGATACCACTGCCATCAAGACATACAGTAGTAAATGTGCCGCTCAGTATGGCGATGCCATCCATTTAGCTCGCGTCATGGCCTCTACTTTTACAGATCAAGATTATACCGTCAATGATGATTGTATCGCATTACCTGAGAATAGAAATAAGCAAGGATATGAACGAGCTAATGATATTTCTGTATTTCCTAATCCAAGTACTGGACTTGTGAGTGTAAGTCTTCCTGAAATTATGTAGGCAGTTATACTGTCTTTAATCATATAGGTCAATTATTATGGCAAAGAAAGTTGAATGGGATAAGCAAATAATGATAGACTTAGCTGATCACAAGGGAATCAATCTACTACATTTTTTGAGTGATAGTGGTAGTGTAAAAGTAATTAAGGTGGTTATTGTCAAATAGGATAAATAGTATGAGATTTTATTATTTCATAATAATATTAATAATAATTTGTATTTCGACTGTTACAGTACATACTCAATCAAAACAAGATTACATTTGGTTTTGCGGGTACGAGTCTTCTCCTACGCCCAATATTTTTAATGCTCATAAGTATGACTTTAAAAATCATAATAATGTAATTTCAAAAATTGATTTACCCTTTAGATTTGCAAGCAGTAATTCATCATTGTGTGATTCAGTGGGTAATTTGCAGTTTTACACAAATGGTCGTAAGGTAATTGATAAGAATAACAATCCAATGCCAAATGGAAGTGACATTAATAAAGGTGATTGGTCTGATCGATTTTTTCCAGACCCAATAAGTGGTTACCCAGGAGATCAAGATGTCTTAATCTTACAAGATCCAAAATACAATCTTGGGCATTATTTAATTCATAAGACACCAGTATATTACCCTATAGGCTATGACTCTATTGAGATTAGAGTTTCATATATTGATATGGCCCTAGACAACGGACTTGGAGATGTCACTTTTAAGAATCAATATTTTTATAAAACTCAAAACCTGTTGCTAGGGTACCTCACAGCTATCCATCACCAAAATCAGCGTGACTGGTGGGTATTACAACCTACAAATAGTGATAAAATAAAGACATTTTTAATCGATACATCAGGTATTCGAGTAATGCCAGATCAAGATGCCAATCACAGATTCACTGCTGAGAAGTCTAGCTCTTCAGGTACAGCGCGATTTAGCCCTGATGGCAAGCATTATGCCATATACAATGAGACGGACAATTTGCTCATCTATGATTTCGATCGGTCTACAGGCCAGCTTACCTTTAAGAAAAAGATGGTACCCATTGACACCAGTGGTATAGGTATCTTCTGTAGTGTAGAGTGGTCGCCCAATAGTAGATTTATCTATACGGCTACCTCAGATTACTTGCACCAGATCGATACCTGGGAGACCGACGATAGCAAAGCTATTCAATTGATTGATCGATACAACGGCACACTTGATCCATTTAGAACATCTTTTTTCTTAATGGTCCTTGGGCCAGATTGTAGGATATATTTAACTCCAGTAGATGGATCTCGATCTATACATGTGATCAAAAACCCCAATGAACTCGGCGCGGCTTGCAACTTTGTACAAAACGGCATCAAACTACCTAATGATAATTCTGGTTCTTACCTAACTTTCCACGTCTGCGTGTTGATGAAGAAGATAAGTGCGATCCTACGATCTCATCGGTATTCGGCGAGGCGGTATATTATCGGCGCGATCTCACTATCTATCCTAATCCTACGACTGGCGACATCACCGTCAAAGTTCCTGATCTTATAGGTCGGGCTCATCTAGTAGTTACGGATATCAACAGCAAGATCATAATTCAGCTCGAGATCAATAATAGTGCTATAGAAGAGCTCGATTTAACATCGTTACCCTCAGGCCGTTACAATGTTGAGATCTATCCTGAAGATAATACGGAGCGGATATTTTATGGGAGACAAGTGGTGAAGATATAATGACAATTCCTAAGACAAAACAAATAGGAGCGAGTGCGTTGATCTATATGGAGATGCGATCAACCTTGCTCGCTTAAACCCAGAATCCGCATTAGAAATTTATTCCGATAATATCTGACTTTATATTTGTTTCTGTACTCATTTTTCCGTCCTCAAGGTAGCAAAGGCTACACTTTATGGCATTTGTCGAAGCCACGATCCAGTTGTTCGTGGTTCAAGCCTAAAAAGCCATTTCGTATGGCTTTTTTAAACGGCTTTCATGTGCATCACAACTATTTTGCTTGCCTGCCTTTGGAAGGTCATATATTTTCTCATTACAAAGTCCAATGCGGAATCTGGGTTAAAAATGAAGTGTTAACGTGCCTCCCAATCACACTATACATTTATTTTTTATCCCGTTTGTATAATATGGCTGCCTGAGCTGCCGCCAATCTCGCTATTGGAACCCTGAATGGTGAACAACTGACATAATTCATACCTACCCTATGGCAGAATCGTACACTTTCCGGATCTCCACCATGTTCACCACATATACCCACTTCCAAATTAGGACGCACACTTCGACCACGTTCTATACCGATACGGATTAATTCACCGACACCTTCCTGATCTATAGTCTGAAAGGGATCAGCCTGTAATAATTTCTGGTCCAGATATATGGGCAAAAACCACCAATGTCATCCCGGCTGAATCCAAAGCTCATTTGTGTAAGGTCATTGGTGCCGAAACTAAAAAACTCAGCTTCTTCTGCCATGTAGTTTGCCTGAAGGGCAGCCCGTGGTATTTCAATCATGGTACCGTAAGCGTATTTAATTTTTGTTTTACCTGTTTTTTGGCATACCTCTGCATATACTTCGTCAACTATTGCCTTCTGATGTCTCAACTCATTTGCAGTACAGGTAACAGGGATCATAATTTCCGGAAATACCTTTTTGCCCGCATCTGTCAGTTCACTGGCTGACTCCAAAATGGCCCTGATCTGCATCTCTGTAATTTCAGGATAGCTGATACCCAGTCGCACACCTCGATGCCCAAGCATCGGATTATTTTCATAGAGCGAGAGCACCCTTTTTTTTAATGTATTCAATCTTATACCCAATTCTTTACTTAGTTCAATAAGTTTTGTCTGGTCATGAGGAACAAACTCATGCAGCGGTGGGTCAAGCAATCTGATAGTGACCGGATGCCCGTCCATAACCGCCATAGTCCGTTTGATATCGGATTTCACATAGATAAAAAGTTCATCCAGTGCTGCACGACGTTCTTCTTCGTTTTTACTAACGATCATTTTACGCAGCAATAATAATGGTTCTTCACTGTTCTCCCCGTAAAACATATGTTCGGTTCTGAAGAGACCTATGCCTTCAGCCCCAAATTTCAACGCTTGTTGTGCATCTTCGGGTGTTTCGACATTTGCCCTGACTTCCATGATTTTCACATCATTTACTATTTTCATTAAATCCCTGTAGGATTCATTTTTTTCCACATCAACCGCTACTAAGTGAAGATCGCCCTCATAAACGAGACCGGTAGTACCATTGAGACTGATCCAGTCACCTTCATGTAGTGTTATACCATTTTTGGCTTTTAAGGTATGATTTTCCGAATTTATCTCCACATCATTACAACCTACAATACAACACTTACCCCATCCACGGGCGACAAGTGCAGCGTGCGAGGTCATACCACCTTTGCTCGTTAGGATGGCCTTTGCAGCATGCATACCATCCACATCTTCCGGAGAGGTTTCATCCCTTACCAGAATAACGGGAATGCCTTTTTCAGCCCATTCGACAGCTTTTTGTGCGTCAAAAACTATTCTGCCTTTAGCTCCGCCTGGTCCGGCAGGAAGACCCTTGGCGATGGCTAAGGACGTCCTTTCTACTTCCGGATCAAGCATAGGTAATAACAACTCCACCAATTGGTTGTCGCCGATCCTCATAATAGCTGTTTCTTTTGAGATTAATCCTTCCTTACACATATCTACTGCCATTTTAACAGCGGCAATACCATTGCGTTTTCCAACCCTGCACTGCAACATATAAAGTTTACCTTGCTCTATGGTAAATTCAATATCTTGCATATCAGTATAGTGTTTTTCCAGTTTCTTTTGATAGTGGTCGAGCTCCTTATACAGATCGGGCATAATAGCTGAGAGTGTCTTCAAATGTTTGCTCTGCGCATTTTTTGACATGTCATTAATAGGAGCAGGAGTTCGGGTTCCGGCGACCACATCTTCTCCCTGTGCGTTTACCAAATATTCTCCATAAAAAAAATTTTCTCCATTGCCGGGGTTTCTGGTGAATGCTACACCTGTAGCACAATCATCGCCCATATTTCCAAAAACCATTGCCTGAACATTCACTGCGGTGCCCCATTCATTTGGTATCTTTTCAATGCGTCGATATTCTACAGCGCGTTTGCCATTCCAGCTGCCAAAAACGGCACTTATGCCACCCCATAATTGATCCATTGGATCATCAGGAAACGATTTACCCAGTGTTTTTTCAATTGTTTTTTTAAACACTTTAACAAGCTCCTTCAAATCGCCGGCAGTAAGTTCAGTATCCGAAGTATATCCATTTTTATCTTTTACCGCTACAAGTTTATCTTCCAGTATTTTACGGATTCCTTTTCCGTGTTTGGGTTCAATACCTGCTGCTTTTTCCATTACAACATCTGCATACATCATGACCAGCCGTCTGTAAGCATCGTACGCAAATCGTTCGTTGCCGGTTTGTTTTATCAACCCAAGAATAGTTTTATCATTTAAGCCAATATTTAATACCGTATCCATCATCCCGGGCATGGATCGCCTGGCACCTGACCGTACAGAAAGTAATAAGGGGTCATGTTCATCACCAAATTTTCTACCCATTATTTTTTCAATATTCCGTAAAGCATCATTGGTTTCTGTTTGAAGTTTGGAAGGATACGTTTTATCATGGTCGTAATAATACGTACAAACTTCAGTGGTTATGGTAAAACCCGGAGGGACAGGAAGTTTTAAATCAGGATGTCCTGCCATTTCAGCAAGGTTGGCGCCTTTGCCACCCAGAAGGTTTTTCATAGCTTCATTTCCATCAGCACTTCCGCCGCCAAAATTATACACATATTTCTGAATCGTTTCTGTATTGCTAAGCATATAAATATAATTTAAATTGACTTCAATTATGTATGTTGCAGCAAAGTAAAAACAATAGCTAAATACAAAAGGTGAGATAAATCACTTCAAATTATGATGTTTAATTGCGTAATTTATAATTAATAACAATAGTAAATAGTGCAGTACAAAAATTCGGTTTTGTTTGATTGAAATTTTCTCGTTACCACGTTAAAAATTCTTATCATGCACATCAATTATTACTTATCCTTTCACCCGTTGTTGCTCAGTATCCGAACCTGTTGATGTGTGTTTAGGTTTGTCTGAAGTAGATTTACCGAATCTGACTGAAAATGTCAAAGATACAGATCTTGTATCAAGATTGCTTTGCCAGTTTGCATCCGTAAGACGTAAATTGTTGATGACACCATTGGAACGTCTGGTATACAAAATGTCATTGATACTTAGTTTAATACTTCCGGCATCTTTAAGCATTTTCTTTTGGAAAGCAAACTGTAGTGTCCGGTAACTTTTAATTAGTAATTGAGCATATACGATATCACTTTGATATTCACCACGGACATCAGCATTCCAGCCACGGCCCAATTGAAAACTGTTGTTGGCTGAAAAGTATCCGTAGTTACCGCTGGAATTAAGTTGTTCTGTATACAATTGACTTTTATATGACAGATTACCGAGCTCAACATAGGCATTGATATTATACCATTTTTTGACGGGTATGGCTGCGTCTATGGATAAACTTATCGTGGTGTTATTGGCAATATTCCCTGGTCTGCTATAATAAATGCCATCTTTTATTTCAAGGGTTTCGTTGATGCCGTTGAGTGTTTTTGAATAGTTTATGGTAGTATTAATGGTGCCTTTGTACGAGTGCGCCAAAGATAGATTATGTGCATAGGTAGGTAGTAAATTTGGATTGCCTCCATAAAAGGTAAACTTATCCAAAGGGCTTATGAATGGATTAAGGTCCTGGAAATATGGTCTGTCGATACGTCTGCCATAAGTGAAAGATAGATTATTGTGTGCTGTACTATCTGTATTCCAGGATACATAGATCGTTGGAAAAACATTATTATAAGATCTTGTAAAGGAGGAAGCCGGTTTTAGTGGATTGCCAAGCTGATTTCCCTTAAGCGTCGTATTTTCTGCCCTAAGGCCCGCCTGAAATTCAACCCGACCAATATTTGTTGAAAAGTTTCCGTAAGCGGCATGGATTTGTTCATCATAAAGAAAACGATTGCTAAGGTCATAATTTGTAGATGTGATACCATCAATTGTGGTGGAATAAGCTGCTTCATTATCGGTTTTTGTATAAGCTGTTTTAAGCCCTGCATCAAACTTTGAGGTAGCATTTAATGGTTTAGTGTAATCTGCTTTAGCGGCATAAATTTTAATATCAGAAGGGATGTTTCCCATGATTTGATCATTAAAATCAAGGACATCATTCGGTTGGTATATGTAGTTTTTAAAAATCTGATTATTACCTGATAGATATGATACATAATCAAGATCTACAACAATATTGCTGCCTGTAGTGTCTAGTTGCTGTTTAAGGTAGACATTAAAAGTCCCGTTGTTAAAACTTCCATTTTGAACATTGTCTGCATTCACTTTTTTAATAATAATATTTTCAGAAGACATCACAATCGCTTTATTGTCTGTATCATTTTTTGAAGGATTAAAAATACCTTTTCCGGAAAATCCTATGGTCGTTTTGTCATTTACATAATAATCCAGGCCTATTTTGCCATTGATCGATTGACCTGATTTTACAATAAATGAATTTTGAGAAAATGAGGTAGCTGGCGTCAGATCTTCATTTTTATAATACCTGTTGATAGTAAGATCCTGAAAAGAACTTCTGAAACCGACATTTATATTGGCATAGGCGCTTATCTTACTTTTGTTGACATGTAGATTAAGACTATTGTTGCTTCTGGTGTAGCGACCCCTTTGAATGTTTGTTACCACGTTACCATGAAAACCCGCTGACCTGTTTTTGCGTGTAATGATGTTGATAATTCCGGAATTTCCTGCAGCCTCATATTTGGCAGGCGGATTTGTCATGATTTCTATTTGTTTGATGGAACTGGCGGGCAATGACTTCAGGTAATTTTCCAATTCTGCTCCTGACAGATAACTTGGTTTATCATCGATAAAAACACTCACGCCTGATCTCCCTTTTAATTTTAATGAGCCGTTTTGATCTACCGAAATGCCTGGTGACCGCTCAAGCGCTTCTAAAGCACTGCTTCCAGCGTTTGATATGAGCGCATCTACATTAACGACGGTTCGATCTATTTTTCGTTCGACATAAGGGACTTTGCCGGTTATTGTCACTGATTCAAGAACTTTTGATGCTTCTGTTAATATAATTGTTGGAAGAATGATCTTTTGAGTTACTCCGGAAACGTGTAGTTCTTCCATAGAATATTTTTCATAACCGAGGAAGCTGACCGTTATAGTGTAATCACCTTGTTTTACATTTGAGAATTCAAATTTTCCGTCTTCATCAGTGTACTCCTTTAATGATGGTTGAGTCTATGGCAGATAGAAGTGTGACCAGTGCAAAATCTTTTCCTTTGTTTTGTGTATCTGTTACCATACCTTGAATGGTATAGACAGGTTGCGCTGTGGTATCTGTAAGCACAAAAAGCAAAATGACAAGGTTTAGAATATATTTAATTTTCATCTAAAGTTATTAAGATTGAATGGGATAAATGAATTTTCGAATAAAAGTAAACGCTCAAGCTTTAATAATTTGAACATATAGACCTAATGTTTATATTATTCGACGGGAATAAATAACAAATCAGGAAGTGATTGGCTCAATGTATGTTACATTTTATTATTTATGTCGCTACAGAGACATATTGTATGGTCTTATTCATTTATATTATTTTAACAACAAATATATATGGTCAAATTTCTTATATTTGTGTCACAATTAAAATGTTTATGAAACAATCAATAAGGACTTTTTTATCCTGGTCAGTATTTTTAACATTTTTTATGTCAGGTCTGACTGTGGTGGGACAAACAGATGAAGCCTTTGAGGACATTGTCTGTAAAGAAACAAACGCGCACCGGCATTTATTTAATCCTATGTTGCGTTCAAATCTGCTTACAGCCAATTATGACCTGAAGTACTATAGGTTTGAATGGGAAATCGATCCCGCAATCTATGCGATCAAGGGCACCGCAACACCATATTTTAAAGTATTGGAAAACGATTTCAAAGAAATTAATTTTGATTTGTCTAATCTCTTAATTATTGACAGTATTATGTGGCATGGACAAAAACTGAGTTTTTCTCAACCTGGGGTCTATCAGCTAAATATACAATTACCTTCAGTAATAAATAAAGGAAGTCTGGATAGTTTGTCAATTTCTTATCATGGTTCACCTCCTTCAGGAGGATTTGGGTCATTTATTCAGGACAATCATAGTGGCGAACCAATACTGTGGACACTTTCTGAACCATTTGGTGCCCAGGATTGGTGGCCTTGTAAAAATGGCCTCGAAGATAAAATTGATAGTATTGATGTGACGGTAATTACAGATGAGAGATATAGGGCAGCAAGTAATGGAAGCCTTATAAATGAAGTGAACTTGGGGAATCAGAAAAAATCTTATCACTGGAGACACAGATATGCTATTGCGTCATATCTTGTTGCCATCGCGGTGACAAATTATGCTGTATATACTGATGATGTGTTGCTGAGTGATGGTAAAGTGATGCCCATGGTAAATTACGTCTACCCTGAAAATTTAAACGACGCCAAAGTCGGTACAAAAGATAATGTTAGCGTGTTACAATTTTATGATAGTTTGTTTGTGGACTATCCATTTAAAAAAGAAAAATATGGCCATGCACAATTCGGATGGGGTGGCGGTATGGAACATCAGACGATGAGTTTTGTGATCAATTTTGGTTGGGGCTTGCTGGCTCATGAATTGGCTCACCAGTGGTTTGGTGATATGGTAACCTGTGGGGCATGGGAAGATATCTGGTTGAATGAAGGATTTGCAACCTATCTGGAAGGGCTTACCCAAGAGCGATTTAGGGGTCCAAATGCATGGAAAAACTGGAAATCAGGCAAAATAAACTCCATCACATCTAATGCCGGAGGTTCTGTGAGGGTGGATGACCCTAGCTCTGTAAATAGAATCTTTAGTGGCAGATTAAGCTACAGCAAAGGATCTTATCTACTTCATATGTTAAGGTGGAAACTTGGAGATGACCTCTTTTTCAAAGCCTTGAGGTCATACTTAAACGATCGGAAATATGGTTATGCGGTCACCAGTCAGTTGCAGAGTCACCTTGAGAGTACATCAGGACAAGATCTGGATGAATATTTTAAAGATTGGTATTTTGGACAGGGCTACCCTACATATACCGTTTCCTGGGATCAGGAATCTAACAGAACATTGATAAAACTTAACCAGATTTCTTCCCACCCATCCGTTTCGTTTTTTGAAATGCCTGTGCCTGTCAAACTAAAAGGTGAAGGAAAAGAATTGCTGGTAAGACTTGATAATGATAATCCTGATCAAATATTTCCGGTCTATCCTGACTTTAAAGTAGAGACTGTAGAATTTGATCCTGACTTATGGCTTGCCGCAATAGGAACTGTGATCAAAGAAGATATATTATTGTCTTCCTCTTCAGATAGCAATCCTGAATCCATCAGCATCTATCCTAATCCGGCTACTGACCTTTTCTTCATAAAAATGAATGACAATGCATCTGTACCCGTAACCTGGACATTAATAGATACCAATGGGAAAATAGCAAGAAACGGCTATATCACCACTAAAACTGACAAAGTAAATATCTCGGGCCTGAGTAGTGGCTTGTACAGGTTTATAGTCTTGCAAAATGGGAAAACTATATATAATAAATCCATCGTTAAGATGTAGTTTTTATCTTAACTATTGGTTGGTATAAAAATAAAAAAGGTAGTAAATGTTGAATTTACTACCTTTTTTTGATTAAAATTTATCATATTGAACGATGATAAATGTATAAAAAGAAGACCGTTATTTTTTAAGTGCGGCAATTTTTTCTTCAAGTTTTAGCTCGTCTCCGGGACTATATCCGTTGTGGGCATAAACGATCTCACCTTTTTGATCCAACAAAAAAGTCTGTGGTATCGTCTGGAAATTAAGGGCTTGTTGTAATTCCTGCTTACTGTCAGCCAATACAGTAAATTCCCAACCTTTACTCTGAATGGTTGCAGGAACTTTTGTCAAACCTCTGGCATCATCGATGGTGATAGCAAGCAGTTGAATATCATATTTTTCTACCCAATCAGCATAAACTTCATTGATAGCATCCAACTCCCTTTTACATGGTGTACACCAGGTAGCCCAAAAACTAACTACCGTTATTTTACCCTTTGAGGTATATTCGTTTGTATTGACCGTCTTGCCGTCTATTGTTTTAATGTTGATAGATGGAAATGGATTATTGGTGTCGGTAAATCCAAAAAACAGCGCCATTACCAGCACTAAAGACAATGATTTTAAAACTTTCATTTTGATATTTTATAATTTAGACATGCAAAATATTGTAAAGACACAATGATATGAATATTTTGATACAAACTTAACTATACTTTAACCAAATTGCGTAAAAATGTCAGGTAAAGATGAATTTTACTAATTTTGTTGATCACTTTTGGTTATTTTTTTACCTTGTGGTTGTATTTTTATTTTTATAACTGAATTTTTTTTTGATGCGACAAACCTTTCTATATACTGTCCTCTTTTTTTCATACACAGTCAGAATTCAATAGCTCAGGAATCGTCGGATAAAGGTGTTTTTGCAGGAGCATTTGATACAAATGCAAATGTTTTCCTTCGTGATTCAAGTATAAATGCCATTAACACACCTCAATATGACAGACAGTTTTTTGGTGGTGAATCCTGGTTAAATCTGAATTATAATAAAGATGGGCTAACTATAGGGGCAAGATTTGATATGTTTAATAATTCAAATTTGCGAAATCCTACTGCTTCATTTAGTGGCGTAGGCATAGGACGATGGTATGCTACAAAAAAACTAAATCATCTTGAAATCAGTGTAGGATATTTATACGATCAGATAGGGGCGGGTTTGATTTTCAGAGCATTTGAAACCAGACCATTATTTATTGATAATGCCTTGTACGGTGCACGCGTTAAATATGATTTGGGCAAATCTTGGAATATTATGGGTTTTGTCGGCAAACAAAAAAACGCCTTCGAAGTCTTTACCGGGAATATAAAAGGGCTTCGGTTAGAAGGATTTGCCAGTTTTGGAGAAGAACATCCGCTGACACTGGCACCTGGTTTTGGTTTTGTTGGGAGGACGATATCTGACGAAAATATGGAAGGCGTCGTAAATTCATTGCGTACCTATCTTCCGGAAGATAGATTTGTACCAAACCATAATGCGTATTCAGGCACGGTATACAATACACTTTCATATAAAAGTTTATCCTTATATACCGAAGTCGCGCTAAAATCTGAAGACATATACTACAATCCATTTGCTCAGAAAAAAGAAATAATAGGCAATACACTGGGCAAACTCGAACAAAAATCAGGTTCAGTTCTGTACGGAAGTCTTTCTTTTGCCAAGGGCAAACTTGGTATAACAGCTGAAGCAAAACGTACGCAGCATTTTAATTTCAGGGTCGACCCAAATCTACGATTACTACGTGGACTTGTCAATTATCTGGTTCCTCTAAATCGCCAGAATACCTATAGACTTACAGCACGGTATAGTCCGGCAGCGCTGGATATTTCAGAAATGGCTTATGGTCTCGATATAAAGTATAAATTTAATAAGTCGCTAAGCTTAGGTGTAAATTATTCTGATATTGCTACTTTGGAAGGAGATCGATTATTTAAGGAACTGTACACTGAAATAATCTACAAACATAAAAGAAAATGGCAACTTACTACAGGGCTGCAATTAGTAACATATAATCAGGAAGTATATGAAATGAAAGCTGAGGTGCCTCTGGTAAAGACTGTCGTACCGTACGTTGACTTTTTGTACAAGTTTGCGCCACCAAGGGCCTTACGTACTGAATTTCAATATATGTCTACCAAGCAGGACTTTGGAAGCTGGGTTTTTGGTTTGACGGAATATAGCATTGCGCCTACATGGATTTTTGAAGCCTCCGGTATATAACATCATACCAAAAGAGTTAATTCCAAAGGTTTGATAGAAAAGATATTTTATCCGACATTTGGGGTAGTTTTTCTTAAGGACACACAACGTTACAACCTCAGATATGTTAAGCAAGTGGAAGGTATCGTATGTAGCGGTGGAATATGCCGTCTGGAGCCGGCTTTCAGTGGATTCCGATTTAGTATGAACACAACATTTTAAATGATCAAAATAAATATTTGTAACATGAATAAGTTATATTTTTTTGCAACCCTGCTATGCCTCGTTTTCGTGTTTTCATCCTGTACTGAAGTGCAATTAAAAATATCAGATCCGCCCATTCCGGAGTCTGACAGGGTTGTGCTTATAGAAGAACTTTCCGGAGCACATTGCACAAATTGTCCTAAAGGTAGTGCTGCTGTTGAAAATATTTTAAATAAATACCCGGGTCGCGTACTGGCGGTTGCCGTGCATGGTGAGTTTCTTTCTGATCCCATTATAGGCAAAAGCAAATACGATTTTAGAAATCCCAAAGCAAAAGACCTGGAAAATTGGTTTAAACCTTGGTATGGTAAACCTGCAGCATCCATTAACAGAGTACCAACCTCTGATGTAACCGAACCTTATGCAAATAGCAATCCCGATTTGGCAGGCAGCAGTAGAAAAAGAATTGTCAAAAGATCACCAACTCAACATCATATTAAAATCAGATTATAATGAAGCCAGCAGGGTATTGGAACTTGACATGGCTGCCATTCCCTTTAGTAAATTTGGTGGAAATTATAATATCAGCATCTATCTGATCGAATCAAAAATTATCGATGCGCAAACAAACGGAGCTAATATAGACCTGAAAATTATACCCACAATCACGTCCTCCGTGACATGATTACAAAATTTGATGGAGATGCATTCGGTACAGATCTGAAAAAGGTGATATTATCAACCGTAACTATGCATATACTCTACCGGACAACTCCGGAAGGTTTATGGAATCCAAAAAACATGAAAGTAGTTGTTATGATCAGCCATCAGGGAATGTAAAAGCGTAGTTCAGGCAGCAGGTTCACGTGTTGGAATAAAGATCCTATGGATAATCATTAATTAAGCCAGAGCCAAATTATTAAACGAATTATTATTTATCGTTATTTTAACTGAGTTATTGACATTATAAAAAAAGGAACCAAAATTATGATTCCTTTTTTTTGTTTGCTAATTTAATCATTTGAACACCATAATCTGAAACATCGATTTTGATTTCATTGATAATTAAGTAGAAGTTATTCCTCCTCAGATGATGGAGCAGCTACTTTACCGCCATCCATCTGATCTTGCCACTCTTTAAGTTTGTCCCACTCACCTTTTGCAGCCATATCTGCCTGTGCAGGCCATGTGCCAGGGTTGTGGGAAGAAAATCTTGGACCTGCTTCTGTAAGCACATTTTGTACCTTGTCTACGCTGGCAGCAGCTAAATCAGCAAAAGTAATAATGCCTGCGGCATGCAATAATTCTGCTATTTTTGGACCAATACCTTCAATTTTTTTAAGGTCATCTGCTTTAGCCGCTTTGGCAGGTTTTGCAGGTGCAGCCTTTGACTCAGCCACCGGTGAAGCTTTTGGAGCTGCGGCCGGAGCTGGTTTTGCCTTAGGCATTACTGCTATTGTTTCTTTTACTTCTTCTATTTTAGGTATAATACTTACCCAGCATCTGTCATCTTTACCTTTTTTGAAGGCCACAGTACCAGCAACATTTGCATGGATGGTAAAGTCTTTGCCAAGATAAACATTATCACCCGGATGAAATCTTGTTCCTCTTTGTCTGACCAAAATATTTCCAGCTTTTGCAAACTGTCCTCCGAAGAGTTTTACGCCAAGTCGTTTACTATGACTATCACGTCCGTTATCCGAACTACCGACACCTTTTTTATGAGCCATTTTTCTATTCTTTTAATTTAGGTTAGATAATACCTGCATAACATTACGCAGTGATCGATTCGATTTTAATTTTAGTAAAACTCTGTCTGTGACCGTTTTTCTTTTGATACCCTTTACGTCGCTTCTTTTTGAAAACGACAACTTTGTCACCTTTTTGGTTGCCAATGACAGTGGCTGTTACTTTGGCATTGCTCAATACCGGCGTACCTACTTGGATACTACCATTGTTATCGACCATTAAGACACGGTCAAAACTAACGGTGGCACCTGATCCGGCTTCTAACTGGTGGACAAAAGGTTTTGACCTTCTGTCACTTTAAATTGCTGACCAGCTATTGTTACGATTGCAATCATGTGTTAAAAAATTTAGTTAATTAAAAATGAGCACAAAAGTAAGGATAATATTTTTTTCAGACCCGATTATTATTAATTATTTTATCAAAAACATCCATAATTTTAAATAAAAGCCTATTATTGTTCACTTTTTGTGTTTTTGACGCTTATTTTAATATTAAAGTACTGAAATATGACTCCGGCTATCATCGAAAAACCAAAAACAATAATTTCGGCAGACACCTTAAAATCACTGGAAAACTATACATCAACTGAAGGACAGGTCATTGTGCACGGTTATTGCAAAACAGGTGTTTCAGACATATATTCGGATTTGGCCGACAACACCTGTACGATCAGCATTCGGACCACAGATGTGATCTGCTTTATTTTGAAAAAATCAGCGGTTTTCCTGCCTGGACTTTGGTGCCCGCTCATACAGAATTTGTATTTACCCTTATCTTTTCGCCGTTACCTAAGTCTTGTATTCTTTTTGATCTCAAAGAAGTAATTCCTCAATCCAATGGATTTTCTGTACCAAACATCTTAAGAAACTTGTCAGATGTATATTATCTGGATTTTAGTGGTGAGTGAATAGGCCATCGCTTATAAAGTTCATAACGTTACAATTGGTTGCGACGATTTGATCGGGGAGTGCGCAGCAGCCTTGAGCAAATCGTTATATCAT
>JADKGD010000029.1 GCA_016717145.1 Saprospiraceae bacterium
ACCCCTATCGGATGTGGCATAAAAATATTTGAGAAGATAACACGACCTTGCTCGGCTGTTGTTGTATTTTGAGCAAGTATCGTATTATGTATATGTATAGATGTAAGATGTTCTTTTTGGGCAATTATCGGAAGCTCAGGTTCTGAAGGCATTCGACCCTTAACAAAAAGTATTCCTTTTTTTTGAACCGATGTGGTAAAAAATTGATGCACCCACAGATTTACCTCTCCCTGACTAAAACTATTTTCCAAAGCCTGTACACCAGTTGAACAAAGACAGGTATTATTGGATGTGACTGTTGATGTATTTAGTCCTTCTAATGGTTTAAAATTAGTTAAAACACCATTCATAACAGGTATCATTGAAGCTGGTTGCGCTCCATCTTTAAATCTTATCCAGTCGAGAGAACACTCTAAACCTACTGGCCCTATTTCTCTGGAAATAGCAACCATCACAAGTACCATATGCTCCTGCACATAATGTAAGAGATTCATATCGATTGAGATGAAGATGAGCTCTATTTGAAGCACCCGAATCGCCAAGCACCCCGATGATGTCGCCACTAGCCACTTGGTTGGTAGCTTCAAGTACGGTTCCATTAGGAAATTTATATGTTCGATTAGTACAATTATTGCTTGGACAAACTGCTAAAAGTCGTTGACTCGTGCCGTGTGGGACAAGAATTCCATAAAATTTAGTATCATCAGTTGATTGATCCAACAATACCATTGAACAATCTCCAATATCCATCGGAAAAACTAACCCGTCTTTAAAAATGTGAAGATACCCAAAATCATGATCAACACCATCAATGATGATCCACTTAACACCACTACCTCCGCCAATACTATACACAGTGCCTCCAACTATTGCTCTTAGATGTGCCCCTTTATCAGCATTTCCATCATTTGGATTAATACTGTAATCAATCCCGCCATGCCAATCATAAGGTTGTGAACTGCTTAAATATCTTGGACCAAAATCAGATGCAACTTGTGCAGGTAGATTAAAATATGCGGTGTTGCCATAAGATACAATACCTGTGCATGGACTACATGGGTCATATGGAATTTGTAATCCGCCATAAACAGTTTGTGCAATGCATAATTGATGACATATCAATATTAAGCCAATTATATTGACTACATTAAAAAATATCCTTGTTTTCATTTTATTTTAGGTTTACAATTTTATAATAGTCGAAAATGCTTACAACCTTAAATGTACCATCTAAAAAGCGTAATTTTAGTTGCTCGTTCTCATGTAATAATATTAAATCTACATTTGTAAATTCTTTAAAAGTAGCCATAAAGTTTCCCCTAGAATATCGAAAATCTTTACTTGTGCCGTTGTTCATTTTAATACCATAACCAATACTATTTTCTCCAGAAATTGTTTGGACACCGCCATTTCCGCCTTCCCTCATACAATTCTCAAACTTCTCTTCATAAACTAAGCTACCATCACTCACTTTGTACACAGTAAAATGGAACCTAAGATTTTTATCCCATTCTGGGCTAAGGCATGTCATATTGAATACATACTTCCCATCCGCACTTATACTAGCATTATGGGAAGTGCCACCGTATTTATGCGAAAATATTTTTATACCTAACGAATCATAAACTTCTACATAATGTGAACCATATCCTGGTCCAAAAATTTCCATATTTTCAGTATAAGTGTCAGGATTCCAAGAAATTTCATACGTAACTGTCACGTATTTATCGGCAGTATACTGATGTGAAATAGATGCCATTCCTCTTTCAAAGTCAAAATCATTTGGGATCTCATCAAATATTTCACTGGGTAGATATTCACGTAAGTCGTACTTATTTTCTGTTCCTTTTTTATACAAAAAATATGAAAAATTGATGTATATGATTCATTTTTTCTTTTGAAACCCTGGGCATGGAATGGGCTATCTTTGACTATATCTATTTCTTTAATTACATTTTTAGTTTTACTATCTTTGAATACTAGGATTTTACGTGCATAATTATACTCATCATACTGTTCAAATTGATTTTTCTCTTGATTGTAATATTTAAATGTAATCAGTTCAGGAAAGCTAGTTCTAATGAGTGTAGTTGTGTCGATTTTCCCAATATCAACTTTCGCAGCTGTTGACTCTATTTTATTCTTCGGAGAAAGGGAAACTATTTTTTCTTTCCCCACATCCTTCACCCCTCCACATCCACCACATCCCATTGAAACGAAGATCAAAGTGACAATGGGTGTGCTCAATAGTGTGCTAATATGGCTCCTCATGACTTTTATTTTTTGTTTAAAGATATTGTTTTTCATTTATTTTATTTTATTAATTTTTTAAATTTAATTGTCCAGTAAATTTTTGCTCACGGGTCGCTCCACGCTCCACGGTCAAAAATTTTCTATTGGCAAATAAAAATGCTGCCACTTTGATCAATGTTTCTACTGACTATCACTTAGGCTTCCAGCATGTTACAAATAGGAATCAACCGATCACAACAGGTGCTACAATGCAGTAAGACTGCTAATTTTTTGACCAGAATGTATTTCATGTGCTGTGTGCATTTAGATTCATTTTTGGACGCCCATAAAATGGTAAGTCCTACAGTATTGGGTGCGTTTTTTTATGTTAGCATTAAGCCAGATTCCGCATTGGACTTTGTAATGAGAGAATATCCGACAAAATAGTTGTGATGCACATGAAAGCCGTTTAAAAAAGCCATAAGAAATGGCTTTTTAGGCTTGAACCACGAACAACTGGATCGTGGCTTCGACATCTGCCATAAAGTGCAACATTTGCTACATTGAGGACGGAAAAATGAGTACAGAAACAAATATAAAGTCAGATATTATCGGAATAAATTTCTAATGCGGATTCTGGGTTTAAGCCATAGGATCGACTTAATGCGATCTCCGTGGGATTATTTGCAGCATAGTATTTTGTTTTTTATATATTAATGTAAGATTTACACTTATAAATATGCAACTACCGTGCCATAGTTATTGATATACAATTATATATATATATATATATATATAATACGTATGTTATATTATTATATGTGTTTATTACATTGGTATAATGTCCGTATGATTAAACATACTGTCTGTTGTTTGATATAATATTTTTTCTAAAATCTTTTTCCAAGGCTCCTTTTAATTCATGGACCAGACAGCCTATTGTCTGAACTGTGATTTTTATGATTTATGTGATTATTATGATGCATGATGTAGCTTGTGATTTTACCGGTCAATTCGCTAAATTTATATGCTGCATTTATCATCGTTATATTTTGTTATTCATCATTTCAATCAAAAAAATCAGATCTAAATCACCGTTCAGACTTTGTGTGAATTTATGTAAAGCATGATTTTTATGATTAACTTGATGACTATGATTTTTGACTATTTGTACATCAGATAATTGATGCTCAGGACATTTTGCACCTTTTCCAATGACAACAGACCCTACTTAGCCCTCACTAACACAATAACCATATCCATCACATTGGTTCCGGTGGGTCCCGTTTTTATAAGACTACCATACTTTTCAAAAAAATGATATGCATCAAAGTTGTACATATATGATTGCATATCTATGTTTTCCAGAGCCACCCGATCGATCAATAAGCTGTCAATATAAGCCCCTGCTGCATCTGTAGGGCCATCAGTACCATCAGTGCCGGCACTCACGATCATCACATCATATTTCAGTGGGGTTTTGACCAATTCAGCCAAAACACAAAGCACCAGATGCTGATTTCTGCCACCTTTTCCTGTACCCATAACTTCCAGTGTGGGCTCACCACCCCAAATCAAACAAGCCGGCAAAGTGTCCTTGCAAGTCAGGATGTGGTAACATATGCTATGTACAAAATCCGTGACTGTACAGGAAATATCCATTTCCATAATATCCGTCTTATACCCCAGATTTGTTGCTTTCTCTTTTGCAGCTGACAAGGCCATTTTATTATTTGCCAGGATATAATAATCGGATAATTCCGGTTGTACTTTTTCCTGTTTTTCACTTGCGCTTTCGATGATCATGCCATCTGCAATGGTGTGTTGAGTATGATTAGGCAGCTTATACCATATGTTGTATTTTATCAGAATATCATAAGCATTTTTGAATGTTGATGTGTCCCCGACAGTCGGACCAGAACCAATAATGCTTGGGTCATCGCCGATCACATCACTCAACACAATCGTAATCAATTTATGATGACCCAATGCTTTTTTAAGTCCGCCACCTTTAAAAACACTAAGTTTTTTTCTGACCGTATTTATCTCGTGAATATCCGCTCCAGATTTTAAAAGGCGATCGTTTACTTCCTGCATTTCGGCCAATGTGGTGCCAAAAGGTAAGTCCATAACCAAAGCAGAAGCGCCTCCACTCAACAATACCATGACAGTGTCATCTGCCTTAAGTTTGTGACAAAATTTGTCGATTTTTTGGAAAGCAAGTACACTATTTTCATCCGGAATCGGGTGAGCTGCTTCCACACTTTCAAAACCTTCAATAGGAAATCCATGTCCGTATTTTGTAATACAAATGCCTTCTACCAATAATGTGTCACAGCTCTTTTTTATGGCCATAACCATCTCTGCTGCAGCCTTACCCAGGGCAATCACCTTTAATATATTATGATTTAAAATATAGTGTTTATCACAGATTATCAGTGTGTTATCAAGTACATTTACATGTTCATGAGTAAAAACATTTGGTTTTACAGCTTCAATGCCTTCATTCAGAATGGCTAAACCATCACGGTGAAACAATGTCAAAACTTATTAAATGTTCTGAAATCCTTGAGCCTGATTTCCAAATAAAACTTAGACCGCATCAATGCCTGGATTTGTCCGGGTTTAAGTTCAAAACTCTCCACGTCAACACTACCAATATTTACCTTCATTTCCATATTATACTTACTATTTATGGCAGCAATCTGGGCATTGATATTTTCCTGCACTTTGGCGACATTGTCTTTAATGGAAAACTTCAGCATTTTTTCCATTTCATTTCTGATTTTACCTTCAGCTATCCAGGCAGCCGCTTTGTGTATGACATTTTTTGTTTTAAGTTGAATATCAATATGCTCCAAATAAAAATTATTTGCTGCTGCATCATATTTTGGCCTTCCTTTGATGATTAGTGTGCCATTTACAGACCCGGCTACATCGGTGACCACACGAAGGAATTCGTAATCACAATTGGTCACAATATTACTCAACGTGATGGTCTTATCACCTGCAGTAAATGTCTGACCATCCAGATTGGCTTTTATTAATGTATTGACATCATACATCTGTATATCGGCTACCAGTCTGAACAGCGAGCTATCAGGTATTGTCTCATTCCAATAGACCTTAGGAAGGTTGAGACTTGCCGGTACAGGTACAGGTTTATATGTGGTAAATGTCGACAATGCCTTTATGCTTATTTTGCCCTGAGCACTAAACCGACTATTGATGATTCTATTCAGTTGAATTTTTTCCGGCTTAATGTTGAGCCAGGCGCTTACATTAGGATCCATCTGTATGGGCTGATCAAACATACGCATGGTTTCTTTCATCTTTTGTTTGATGGTAAAACTCTCTTTGACGCCATCATCTATGGACTGTTCAATCTGACTCTTTGTTTTTTTAATGATGACATTTGATATCATTTCGATAGGCAGGTTCAAGCCGGCTATATTTAACTTAGGCTTTTCGATCCAGCGGTGAACCGACAGATTGGTTTTTGTTTTAAGATTCCAGGTACTGTCGAGATCAACATCTGTGATAAAACTCATTTCCAAAACACCTTTGGCTTTGAGGTTTGCCAGCAGGGTTTGTTTCTCTACCAGAATACCTACCGGAATAACTACGAGGATATTTTTCCCTTCGATTTCAACAGTCGCCTCTTTGGGTTTGGAAAGTGTCATTTTAATATCAAAGTCAGGCAGATTAAAACTCGTTTTGAACGTTTCCTCTATAGAACGGTTGAAGGTATCTTTTATGCCTGACTTATCCAGTCTGTAGTTTATTATGAGGTCTGTGTAAAAGTCTTTTTGAGTTTCAGACTGCTTGACAGGTACATAAACTATTTCTTTTTTTGTACCACATGCGGACAAAAATGAAATAATTAAAAAAGAAAAAAATATCTTTACAAATCGGGACATCATTAATTGAACTTTTGATTGCAAAGATAACTTTCAAATAGTGAAAAATGGTATGTCATTTTATTATAATTTATAAAAAAATACATTTATTAACCCTTGATATGCAATTTTTTTGTCTTTCATATTGCAAATATTGATAATGATCGTATATTTGTTTTATATATATATTTTATCAAAACAAACACAAGACCAATTCGGATTAAAATTTAATATAAACTAAACATTTTTGTAGCATGAAGTTTGTATTATGTTTTAAAAAGCTGGCCTTATTTTAAAAACAAACATATGAAAAACGTATTTTTAATTGTAATTCTTTTGAGTTTCTCCATCGTTTCAATGGCTCAAAAATCAAAATCTTCCGGCTGTAAGGCAACTTGCACTACTGATCCTGTGATCGAGACAGTTGAAAAAATTCACTACATATTTACAGGTGCTGATACTACAGGACTTAATGTAAAAATGACAAAGATTACCGTCGTTGAAGGTAGAAAGGAAATGGTAAAAAAACGAAAAGATAAAGACTGCATTTCAGAAAACCCTATGGATTGTTTTATCGAAGTTATGGAAGATATCCCGCCTGTAACGATGAATTTATATACCTTGCCCAATGGGGATAAAACCAAAGAATATGACATCCGTAAAGAAAAAATTAATGTCGTCAAAAAGGAAGGCGGTAAAAGTAATGAGGACATTGTGTGTATAAAAAACAGATCAACAAAACTTATTAAAAAAGTGCAGCAGGGACTTATAGCTGTTGGATATCCGTTGAGTGTAAACGGAATTCTTGATCAGGCAACAAACCTGTCTATCACTGATTTTCAAAAATCCAAGGGTCTTGCCTACGGAGACCTGACTTTATCAACTTTGGCAGCTTTAGGTATTAAATAGCCAAATATCCATCGTACAGAACATTATTATTTTGGAAAAAACATATTTTGTTAAGCGTAATGTATTGGCTGACAAAGGAAGCAGATTGGCCAATTATCTCATTGATTATATAGTAGTTATAGGGTTGTCTATTGTGTTTTTGATGGCTCTGTATCTTTTAAATGATGTCCTGGGCTTTGATATGGCCAATACCTTGCTTTGGATAGAAAACATGAATTCAGCGGAAGAATATGTTTTTGGCATGTTTTTTACCATACCTTATTACTTTTTTATGGAATCACTAACTTACACTACTATTGGCAAATTGGTCACAGGAACTACTGTGGTAGATAAAGAAGGAAATCCTCCCGATACAAAATCAATTTTAAAAAGAACTTTTACAAGAATAATTCCTTTTGATGCCTTATCGTTTCTTGGTCAGCAAGGACGTGGCTGGCATGATACCATATCTAATACTTATGTAGTAAAGAAAAAACAATTGGAAACAGACAGGGATAATTTTTATGCTTTGGAAACACTTGGAGAAGAAATATCTGATGATCCATCCTGACATTTTGATTATATATCAGGATTGATGACTGACAAAATAAAAGCCCTATCCGACAAATTTCGGATAGGGCTTTTTTATAACGTTATGTTGGTCTCTTAAAATTTTACATTCACCGCACCATTAAACATGGTACCTAGCTGACTGAAATGTGAGCCATCATAAGTAGTAAGCGCGTACCTATTATTGAATGTGATCAGATTCGACTGTCTCTTAATCAACTCTGCATTATTTATTAATGTGGTACCCGCTGCATTTTCGGCTTTAAATACCCATTCCGGTACTACATTAAGGAAGTTATTGACATTCAAAGCAATGGTTACTTTATCACTTGCGGCAAAACTTATACCTAAATCTGAAACTATTTTGGTAAGAAATTCTATTCTTAAATTACTGTCCATACCATCATTTTTGAATTTAGTTGGTCCGAATAGTGTGTTATTAATAGAGAATCCGAACTTGCCTATTTCATAATCCAAACCTAAAATGGCTTTAAATTTAGGCCTTGATGTAAACAAAAGGGCTTCCTGAGTTGCACTTAATACACTTAAATTTCCCGGTAATGCAGCAACAGATGCTGGATTCTTAATGGCCCCATCTCTCTTATTGGTAATGGTGTAGTTACCAGCCAGGTTGAATCCAAGACTTCCTGAACCCAAAGGCACATTTTTGTATCCTGCCACAAAGTCAATACCTGAAGTCTTAGAATCCATCGCGTTAACAAAAAAGGCTTGTCCACCATCGCCAGTTTGTGCAAAATCAATCTTTTCACCCAAAATGATTCTATCCTTAACTTTGATGTCGTAATAATCAACCGTCAAATTAAAATCCTTAGTTGGCTTGAATCCAAATCCAAATGTGATGTTATTTGACTTTTCAGGTGACAATGCCGGAACACCATTGGCCCTTGCAGCAGAAGAAACGTTATTGATGATGCCTGTGATGACAATAGCACCACCTGGCTGAAACGAAGACTGAGATTTTTCGGTATAAATCTGATGTAAAGAAGGTGCTCTGAAGCCAGTGGAAACCGATGCCCTCAACGTAAACTTATCATCAAATAATTTATATCTCGAACTCATTTTCCACACAGTCGCACCACCAAAATCACTATATTCTTCGTGACGTGCTGTACCATTGATGAGAAAATCCTTTGTAACATCAAAACTCAAATCCAAATAAGCACCCACATTATATCTATTAAATTTTCCTGAGTTGGCTGGTGTATTACCCTGAAAAGAGTCAGCGCCTAAGCCTACATAAGAAGCTTCATCGCCCTGAATGACTTCAAAGTTTTCACTTCTGAATTCAGAGCCAAAGGCAACTGAAATTTTATCCGAAATAGGTTTTGAAATATCAATATTGCCTACTATATGTTTAAAAGATGTTCCTCCAGGTTTAAAAGAAATAGGAGTCAAAGCACCGTAAATAAAATTTCCGTTTGCATCTGTTGAACGATTATGTGTATTGGAAACATTATAAGTCTGTTCATTGCCACCTGTAGTCAAACTGGCATCAGTCTGCCAGCCGTTCATGGATGTTTTATATCCGACTGTAGCATTGTAATCATTCAGGTCTCCTGTAAACGTGGGCACATAACCTTTATACGATTTTGGATCCTTTCCATCACCAAATAAATCGAGTAAATAAGGAAAATCAGACAATGTTCTCCAATATGGTGTTCTGTAATTGGCAAAACTGTTTACCTTCTTATAAACGTAGGCAGCGTTGTAATAAATCTCTGAATTTGCGTTTAATTTATGCCCGCCATTGACAAGAAATTTTGCAGAAGCAGTTGCCGGCGAACCGTTGATATTTCCTGCATCAGGATATTTATTCAAAAATGCCTGCACATCAGCCAATGGAGCGCCAAAACCAAGTACATCATCAGCCTCTGCTGCTGCATCAACTTTTCCAGGTCTGTTTGCCAAATCTATCTTGGAGAAATCAATGGTATAATTAACAAAGCCTTTTTCACCAACACTTAAACCCTGGTTTATACTTAAGCCCAACATTTCACCATCGCCTTTGCTTGTCGCACCGCCTCTGATGGTGGCTGATCCGTAATTAACTTTCTTTTTCAAAATAACATTCATTACTCCTGCTATCGCATCGGAACCATATTGAGCTGAAGCACCATCTCTCAGGATTTCAACCCTTTCAATCGCATCAGTAGGAATGGCTGAGATATCAGCACCAGTCTCTCCACGTCCCGGTGAAGTTTGAACATAAACCAATGAGCTCATGTTTTTTCTTTTGCCATTGATCAGGATCAAAGTTCTGCTTGGTCCCATATTTCTGATTTCATAGGGATCCAATAATGAGGTCGCATCGTTTACAGGCGTTTGCACTGTATTAAAAGACGGGATTCTATATTGTAACGCTTTGTCAAAAGTTGTCTGACCTGTCCCCATTATGTCCTTAGCAGACAACACATCTATAGGCAGTGGGCTGGTAGTGTTGGATCGAGGGGCTGATCTGCTTCCAACCAAAACGACATCTTCCAGTCTTATGGCATCATCAGCCATAGAAACGTTCCAGATACGTGTTTCTCTTGTGCCAAGAGTAACATTGATCATTTGAGTGGAATATCCAATAAAACTTGCCGATATGGTATACATCCCCGGGTCAAGGGTAAAACTATAATCCCCGCTGACATCCGTAATTGTACCAATATTTCCGGGGCTTGCTGTAACATTTGCACCAATGATAGGGCTCCCGCCACTATCAGTAATGGTTCCTGAGAAAGTGGCTTTCTGTGCTTGTATACCTGTAAAAACAATACAGCAAAATAAAAATGTAAAATACTTCACCATGATAATAAGTTTATTTTGTTAAAAAAATTGTTTGATAAAACAAATATAGTTTTTTTTAGTGATGCATTACTTTTTTTTCAATATGTTTTATTATATTTATATTTAATTATATTGTTTGGAAGATATATTATACTGAATATTGACTTGTCATATAATATAATTTTATAAAATACCACTTAATCAGTATCTTTAAAATTGTATTGTTGCAGAATTTTGAATTTGGAAAACTATGCCGGACATTAAAAATTTGAAACAAACCAACATAGGATCAGAACAGAACATATCCTCAGTATGTATGTTAGAATGTTAAAACTTTTGTGGAAGGATATTTTTCTATCCAGGTTTTGATAATTTGATTACATTCCGGATTGGGTGCCAAATATTTGATAGCTTCCTTCCATTCTTCTACACCATAATTGATGTCAGATATTGATATATAACCGTAACCACGATAGTGTCCTTCCTCCACAAGCACAATACCTTTTTCTTCTTTATTTCTTCCATCAACCACAATAAAAAAATTTTCATCAAAATACCTCTTTAACAAGTCAATAGCTTCAATTGCCCTTAAATTATATATTTCCGCTGGCTCTATATGCATGCAAGCGCCCGCACAGATACCCGTCTGGAAATAAAAGCAGCTTCCTTCGTGGGTATATAATCCATTCAGTCCGGAACATAAGCTGAGCCCTTCCGTAATCATCAGCAAGTGACTACGCGCCGAAGCCTTGGAGCCGTAATGATTGAGTATGTGTTTATGTAGCCTCGATTTAACATTTGATTTGTCCCAATCAAAACGAATATAACCTTTTTCGTCTGTGTATTGATGAATAAAATATGGGTATTCTTTTGTTTTTTGTGCCTTATTAATCTCTGGTTGCAATGCTTTAATTTCGCTGGATTCAAACAGCATGGCTAAAAGTTCGTTGCCTGTTTCTTCATATGTTATGTCTGCAACTTTATTGATAAATTTGTCCGTTTTTGCATCCATATTTCCGAAGTGTTGCATGACACGTTTTTTAATATTGATGCTTTTACCTACATAAATGACATGTCCATAAACGTTATAAAAATAATATACACCTGCAGATTCCGGCAAGTTATGAATACGTTCCAGTGAAATATCTTTTGGTAAATGTGACGCCTTGATACCTGCATTAACGATTCTGTCTACTTTGTGTATACCATCCTCCTGTCGCATCACCCGATTTAGCACGTCTACCGTTGCCAATACATCATCCATGGCACGATGCCGGTTTTCCACTTTTATATCAAAATGTCTGATCAGGTTTCCAAGACTATAAGATCTGAGACCAGGGAAGGCCTTACGGCTTAATACCACTGTACATAATTGTTTGCGTGTGTAGGTAAACCCAAGTGATGCCAGTTCTTCCCGGATGAAACTATAATCAAAGCGTACATTATGCGCTACAAAAATGGCGCCTTCCGTCATGGTTACTACCTGTTTTGCGATCTCATAAAATCTGGGCGCAGTAGCCACCATGCTATTTGTAATGCCTGTAATTCGGGTGATTTCAGTAGGAATTGATCTTTCGGGATTAACTAAAGACTGAAAGGTGTCAATGATTTTATCACCATCATAAAGTGCGATGGCAATTTCAGTAATACGATCCCGACGGGCAAGACCACCTGTGGTCTCTATGTCTACTACAGCGTATATTTTTTTTGTCATGAAGAATAAAAAAATATCAAAGATAAAGATTTTATGAATCGGGAAGTATTACCATGAATAATAATTAATGCCATATGCTGCTAGTTCATTGTTTTCATATACTCAGTTTCGGCACAAAAATTTCATGAGTTCCCTCCTCATAGTGGAAACTATGACTCGTTCATGAATCACTGACAAATCACTTCAGCTCCAATTTTTAAGGAAAACTTATTGCTCCTCCCTGCTTCCGAAAAAACGATATTTTTCCTGTTGTTTTGGACGATCTGCAGGCAAATTTCTCAGCGGTTCGCAAGGTTTTAATGTCTGATAACAATCATCCGGCAATTGCTGATAAAGTTTGGTTCCTTCACTTTTCCAGTTTAACATATCATCACTTACTGTCTTAATAATTCGGGCAGGGTTACCAACTATCAGGCTTCTTGAAGGAAAAGATGCACTAGATGCAACAAAAGTTAATGCACCCACAATACATTCGTCCCCGATTACTGCTTCATCCATAATGACACTATTCATTCCTATCAGTGTATTTTTTCCGATAGTGGCTCCATGTATAATGGCGCCGTGTCCGATATGTGCGTCGGCATATAAGACAACCCTTTTGCCTGGAAACATATGAATGGTACAATTCTCCTGGACATTACAACCATCACTGATTATGATTTCGCCCCAATCTCCCCGAATGGCGGCGCCAGGGCCTATATAAACATGTCGGCCTATGATTACATTTCCCGTGACCGTTGCTTGCTGATGAACAAAAGAGGTCTCGTGAATTACCGGAATATATCCATTAAACTCATATGTCATTTGATGATAGTTGGGACTTAAGTAAGTTTACGATATGATAAGCTGCAGGGCAAACAATGGTATTTGCAAGATTTAAGGCTGGTCTGCTCCCGAAATCTGCTTCGTCTGTGTGTGGGTATCTCCGACAGGCATCAGGCCTTATCTCATAAACTGCACAGGTGTTGTCATCGTTCAGAAAAGAACAAGGCACACCGTTGAGTACCATATCCCCATTAATGTCAGTAAGTACGTGCTGTCGGATAAACTGTTTTGGACTTTGATTAAAATGTTTTGCCAATCTGTTAATGTCCGACTTGATAACAATTGCAGGTGATGTACGACAGCAATTGGCACATTTTAAACAATCGATGGCTTCAAAAACCTCGGTATGAGCCTTCAACAATGTTGGCAATATCTTCAGTTTCGGTAAAGGTAGCAATGTTTTCAAAAAAGCTTTGTTTTCTTCTTTTTGCGTCTTTGCATTTTCTGACCATTCTTGCATTAAATCGATACCCATTAGTGTAAAAATATTTGTTCTGTCCAATAATGACCATCATCCAGTGTAATTTCTACTTCATACTTTCCACGTGTCCAGAATCGGGTAGCCAGACCATATTTTTGAACCTGCAAGCGGTGTTGAAATCTGATATTTTTTCCAGCATCATAAATCCTTATTTGATACGCCAATTGATCCGGATTGTCAATAAATAAAATCTCTTGTCCTTCTATACTGGTCGGAATGATGTGAATATTTGTTATAAGAGCCTGCTTTGACACAACTATATTTGATGTTTTAAAAAAAGTGAATGTTTCAAATTTGGTGCCTGTCGCATTTTCTCCTAAAGCCCTTACGTGCCAATATATTTCACTGAAATTTTTAGCCTGGTTATTTGTATTTCACTATCTAAAATTATAGAGTCTAAAATTATGTTTTTAAAAGATTTTGTATCAGATATTTGAATATGATATCTTTGGGCAACAGTCGAAGGTCGCCATTTTAATAAAATATCTTTAAAATAAACTGTTTCATTTTCAGTAGGATGGATGTACATTATCTTTGAATCTGAAACTTGGAGCCAGTATACTGAAGGGTCCACATGTCTTCCCTGCAGCCATGATGACAGCAACAAAAAGATGACAATCAACAATTTATAAATTGGCATAAAGTTGGTTTACGATCACAGACTCCCAATGTCCCTGACAGGTCATAAAGGTAATAAAAATAAAATAAAATATTGGTTAAAATGAAGCCAAATTTTAGGGAAACTATATTCCTGAAATTCTATTCCATAAAGCCCGAAATGCAATACCAAAATCAGCATCACGGGGACCTTCACCCTGATCAAGCAAGGTAAAGCTACCCTTTGGTTTTTCCTGGACATTAAATTTAAACACAAAATTTTCAGGCTCGTTTTCTGCTAGTCTAAAGGTGCCGAATCGAAGATCATAATATAAAAGTGAATCGTTGTTTTGTCGTTCCAGAACATAATAACCATTACTAAACCATCTAAGCGTTTTTAAGGTAGCATCCGTTTCAAGGTCATCTTTAAATGCAGCATCAGTCTTATTTATCCTGGTCAATTTAAATAGTTTTTCCTTATCAAAAAACGAATATTGGCCGTAATAATAAGCACTGTCTGTCTCAGCAATGCCTCCCCATAAAACATTATTCAAAATGGTAGGTGTAGTCATATATCTGGAAAATTCAATGTGGTCATGATGCAATGAATTTTCAAAAATAGTATTGATTCTCGTTTTGTTAAAAATAGTGAACAACATATATATACTGCTGATTATCAATCCGGTATTGTTCCAAAAACGTCTTTTGGACTAGCTTTTGCAAAAATAAAGCAATGATCAGACATAGCATAAATGGCACTGTATAAGCAGGGTCTGCTACAGCTATATTATTAAACGCTATGCGTTGATTTGAAAAAGGTGAAAAAAATTGTGTGCCATAAGTAGTAAAGCAGTCTAAAATCGGATGGGTAACCAAGGCAAGAAAAAACATCCACTGCCACTGCCTGATGCTAGCTTCAGCTGGCCCATATGACTTACGGTGATACCTTCTGTACACTAAATAACCAAATCCAAACATCCAGGCCAAACCAAAAGTAACCTTGAATACAGAAATTGAACCCACAAACATGATAGCAAGCCCTATGATGCCCAAAAGAAGACTCCAGCCAATAATGCCAAAAGTCTTATGATAATTACTGGCATACATCTTCCAGACAAGCCAGCCCATCAAAAATGCCAAAATCAATGAGAAAATAAATGAGTGGGATATCCCCCTGTGAAAGGCGAGAGAATCTATTGGTTCCATAAAAAAATTGGACAGAACATCAAGATCAGGAATGGTGCCTGCAATAGCACCCCAAACCATAGCCCTATTGCCTGCCTTTTTTCCCAATGTGGCTTCACCAACTGCTGCACCAAGAATAATTTGTGTCAATGAATCCATTACTATATTTTATGTCTGGACAATATGTAGCTTATCCATAGCTTTGCTTGCTGCTGCTTGTTCGGCTGATTTTTTATTAAAATCTTCAGAAGTGGATATTTCCACTCCATCTATAATTACGGCCACCTTAAAACAATCTCTCTTATCCAGTTTAAATTTTGCAAGCGTCGTAAAACTGATTTCCTTACCGTTTTTTTGACACCATTCGAGCAATTGCGATTTATGATTATCGTCTTTGGTTTCGAGTTCATTCATATCGAGATATCTCATCAGGATATTTTTGATGACGTAATTTTTTGTTTTTTCATAACCAAATTCAATATAAATAGCACCTACCAATGCTTCCAATGCATTTCCCAACATTGAACTACTCATCTTGCCCAGGCTATATTCAGATAATATAACATCCAGACCCATATTGTCAGCTATTTCATTGAGCGTATGCCGTTTTACAATTTTAGACCTCATTTTGGTCAAAAAGCCCTCGTCTTTATTCGGATATTTTTTAAACAAATATTCAGCAACAATAGTGGACAAAATTGCATCCCCAAGATACTCCAACCTTTCGTTCGTGGGTCGACCAGGGGTTTCATTGGTCATGGATTTATGATAGAACGCCGTTTTAAAAAGATTTAAACGTGCAGGTGTAAAACCTAAAATAGGCCGAAGCTGCATGGTAAGTGCTTTATCTGCAGAAATAAATCTATTGTAAAAACGACGTATTATATCCAAAGCTAAGCTTTAAATCTTCTTATAATAACCGAAGCATTATGGCCACCAAAACCAAAAGTATTACTCAATATTACATCCGGTTTCCGTTCCTGAGCTTCATTAAAAGTAAAATTCAATTTTGGATCAAAATCAGGATCATCTGTAAAATGATTGATGGTAGGTGGAATGAAACCTTCATTTATGGCAATAACACCTGCAATGGCTTCTATTGCACCGGCTCCGCCCAAAAGGTGGCCGGTCATGGACTTTGTACTGCTAATATTTAGTTTATAAGCTGATTCGCCGAAAACAGACAAAATAGCTTTTGTTTCAGCTACATCGCCCAAAGGAGTGGAAGTACCATGTACATTTACATAATCTACATCAGCCGCTACGATGCCGGCATCTTTTAAAGCAAGATTCATTACATTGCGCGCACCAATGCCTTCAGGATGTGGTGCTGTCATATGATATGCATCAGCTGTCATTCCTGCTCCAATAACTTCCCCATATATTGTAGCTCCCCTCTTTAGAGCATGCTCCATCTCTTCTAAAATCAAGGCACCTCCACCTTCACCCAATACAAAACCATCACGATCCTTATCAAAAGGCCGGCTTGCTGTCAATGGTTCACTATTTCTTTCAGACATCGCCTTCATTGAGGCAAATCCACCCACAGAGGCCTTTGTAATTGCAGCTTCAGATCCACCGGTCATCATGATATCTGCTCTACCCATACGGATGTAATCAAAAGACGCAATAATGGCATGGGTAGATGAAGCACATGCAGACACTGTCGCATAATTAATTCCTCTGAAACCATATTTTATAGAAATATGACCCGGAGCAATATCAGATATGAGCTTTGGGATTAAAAATGGACTGTATCTTGGTTCACCGTGCCATAGGGCAGCCTCAGTAATATCATGTTCCATTGTTTCAAATCCACCTATACCACTACCCCACACTACCCCTGCCCGATCAAGATCGATGGTATCTACATCAAGGCCCGACATTATCATTGCTTCATCCGCTACAACCAATGCGTATTGTGCAAAAGGATCCAAGCGCCTGGCTTCTTTTTTCGGTATGAATTGTTCTACATCAAAGTTTTTCAATTCACAAGCAAATCTCACTTTAAATAATGAAGCATCAAATCTTGTGATTGGCCCTGCGCCACTCATTCCTTGTCGAAGTCCGTTTTTATACTCTGGATAAGTATTGCCGATGGGAGTCAAGGCACCAATTCCGGTTATTACAACACGTCTCATTTATATTCTCTTAATATATTTAGGTCAAATTTGAACAATTTATACCATTAATTCAATTAATTTGTTGATATGTTTTATTTACGGTACCAATTTAAAAAAAAATCCACAAAAACTGATGCTTTTGTGGATTTAAATCTTTAAGAAAAAAAGCCTTATGCTTTGCTCGCTTCCAGAAAATCAATAGCCTGACCCACCGTTTGAATCTTCTCAGCCTGATCATCAGGAATTGAAACATCAAATTCTTTTTCAAACTCCATGATTAATTCAACGGTATCAAGTGAATCAGCACCAAGATCATTTGTGAAACTTGCTTCATTTGTTACTTCAGCCTCATCAACACCTAATTTGTCAATGATAATTTTTCTTACTTTTTCTGCTATTTGTGACATTTTACATTATTGTTATTCTAATAAAGACGCAAAATAAGTCATTCGGGTTCTCATAAACAAATATTTAACAATATATTTTCATATTATTTTTTTTTGTAATGTTATATGAACTACTGACTATCAATAAATTACATTATAAAAAGAACATATCTTTAATGTTAAAAAATCTGAACAATCCTTAAATCTGAATACTTAAAAGATATTGTGATATTTTGAACTATAATTACAAAACACAACGTATAAAAAATATAATTAACTGTTTTATATAAAATCAAAATAATATTTCGAATATTTCCATATATTGTACAATAATCAGTATATTAGTGAGAATATCATAATAATTTATATAATTTCATTCTTAATTATTGTAAAATATACACTATCTTCGCCGGCTCAATCAATATAATAAATTTTTATGTCTGCCTTAATTCATATGCCTGTACATCAAAAAACAAAAATCGTGGCGACTATAGGTCCTGCCTCCAGCAATAAAGAAGCCTTACTTGGCCTTGTAAAAGCTGGTGTAAATGTATTCAGATTGAATTTTTCACACGGCGCATACGAAGCACATCAGGAAGTGATTGATAATATTCTCGAAATAAATGAAAAATATAATGTACATGTAGGTATGCTGGCGGATCTGCAGGGTCCAAAGTTGCGCATCGGTAAAATGGAAAACGACTCAATGGAAATCAGCCCCGGAGATATACTAACTTTTGTAAGTGAAAAATGTATCGGAAATAAGAACAGAATTTATATGAGTTACGAACTGTTTGCGCAGGACGTAAAAGTTGGAGAAAAAGTACTTGTTGACGATGGTAAAGTAGTCCTGGAGGTTTTATCAACCAATATGGCAAATGAAGTTAAACTAATGGTACTCTTTGGTAATATTTTATCCTCCAATAAAGGGTAAACTTGCCCGATACTAAAGTTTCCCAACCTTCTCTCACTGAGAAGGACCTGGCAGATCTTGATTACATTCTTACTCAACCAATAAACTGGATTGCCCTATCTTTTGTCAGAGAAGCGAAGGATGTAAAAGACCTACAACGTAGGATAAAAGCCAAAAAACATTTTGCAAAGGTTATAGCTAAAATTGAAAAACCGGAAGCTATAAATAATATTAAAGAAATTATTAAGGTTTCTGATGCCATAATGATTGCAAGAGGAGATCTCGGTGTAGAAATGCCAATAGAAAAACTTCCGGCGCTTCAGAAAATGATTATAGCCCGATGTATTCAAAAAGCAAAACCGGTAATTGTAGCTACCCAGATGATGGAAAGTATGATTGTCAATCCTTCACCTTCAAGGGCAGAAGTTACAGATGTAGCTAATGCAGTTCTTGATGGAACCGATGCTGTAATGTTAAGCGGAGAAACTGCCGTAGGTAAGCACCCTGCTCTTGTAGTGGAAGCGATGAATAGAATTATATGTGAAGCAGAAAAGCATTATCAAATGCACGGTAAAAGACCTCAGCCGGATCCTGAATCTGAAACCTTCCTTTCGGATGTTCTATGCCTCAGTGCTCCCAGGTTGGCAGAAGAAATAAATGCCAAAGCAATTTTAGGTCTTACCGTAAATGGGTATACTGCTTTTAAAATATCTTCCTATAGACCAAAAAGCGAAATCCATATATTTTCAGATAAAAGTTATATGCTGAATACCCTTAGTCTTGTTTGGGGTGTAAAAGGATATTTGTATACTAAATTTACTACTACTGATGAAACTATAGAAGATGTCAATGCTATTTTGAAAGAAGAAGGTGCTGTTGATGTTGGGGATATTGTTGTAAACACCGGCAGCATGCCTTTACATAAACGATTCCGCACAAATATGCTTAAAATTACCGTTATTGAGTAGCCATCACGTACATAAAAAATAATGCTATTATCATCTGTAAAGATGGTGTAAAAATTTACACCAATTAGCAGGCTTGAACCTAAAACGTAGCATTACCTACCGATTAAAGGTTTTAATGTAAATATTCCATAAAAACTTAATGTATTATGTACCTTTGAACCATTATTAGACGTTTGAAGTTTTAATCAATAGATCAATCTACATGACATTGTATATACGGAAGTTTATTATTTTATTTTTTATTTTATTTAGCAGCGCTTATCTTTATTGTCAGGAGCAACAAACTATTGTTGACAACCGCAAGACCGAAGCTGATATAAAAATTGAAGACAGGTTCGTTTCAGCTAAATTTCTCATTGTTGCCGGTAAAAAGCAAGATGCGGTTAAACTTCTTGATACAATACGGAGACAGTATGTACCAAATGCAACGATATTTTTTGAACTTGCGAAACTACATTATGAACTTAAGGATTTGAATCAGACAGAGTCAAATCTTGACGCGGCTATAAAACTGGAACCCGATAATATATGGATCAGGGTTTTTGAAGTAAAATACCTTACGGAAACAGGAAGATTTGAAGCAGCCGCCAATACTCTGACACATATCTGTCTTTTACAACCAAAAAACGTTGAATATTACGATCAGCTTGTAAGTCTCTATATCAGAAAAAAAGACTATGCCGCTGCCCTGAAAACGCTTGAAAACAAAGAACAACATATCGGTTTTACAGCAAATACTATTTTAAAAAAAGCAGAAATTCTGGATAACTGGGGCAAAATATCTGAAGCTGTAATTGAACTGAATAAACTTACCACAAAATTTCCTAAAGAAATCAAATACCTGAAACTAATCGCCAATTTGCTCATGTCAAACGATAAATCAAAAGATGCTGAGCCATATTATAAAAAAATACTTGATTTGGATCCGGACAATGCAGATGCTAAAATTGCATTGATCATATCCACAAATCGTCCTGTTAATGAGGAAGATTATTTGGTCACACTGACGCCGCTAATTAAAAATCCTGATATTCCTATTGACATAAAAATCAAAGAGCTCATAAAATTTGTAACAAAACATGCTTCTACTCAAGATACAATCCTTGGAAAACAGTTGATAGCCCTGTGTGATAACTTAACCATCATACATCCTAATGAAGCAAAGGCACATGCCATTTATGGAGATGTTCTGATGAATAATGGCGAAACAACTGCAGCTATCAGACAATATGAAAAAACGTTATCTTTAAATAATAAAAACTTTTTGGTTTGGGAACAACTTATGTATGGCCTGGAAGCTGTGGGAAACTTTGACCAATTATTAAAAGTGTCATTAGAAGCTATTGATCTATTTCCAAATCAAGCGATATCATACTATTTTTCAGGAAAAGCGATGGCTGAAAAAAATGAACTTACCAAAGCTGAATCTGCATTATCGGAAGCAAGTCTGATTAGTGCCGGCAATCCAAATATAGAGAGCAGAATTATGAACGTTTATGCTGAAATATCCATAAAGAAAAAGGATTTTACTAAAGCAATGTCCCAGATAGATCAGGCAATATCCTTAAGTAATCATAAAAACGCTGCTGCTTTTGAAATTAAAGGTGATATCTTTAAAGAACAAAATGACATTAAGAACGCCGAATTATATTGGAAAAAATCAAAAGAATCAGGTAACCTGTCAGAAAAACTAAAAAACAAATTAACCAGCATAAGCGGCAATTAATGAAAGCTATAATGTATCTTGTTTTTTTGTTGATTTTATTTTCTTGCGGTACTTCAAGACGGTTAATTACAGCTCCATTGCCTGAAAGAACAAAATCTGATATTTATACAGCCCTCGTCAACAGGAATATTGATTTTAAATGGTTTAGCGGAAGGATGAGTACAGAACTGGATTCTCCTGATGAACACGTCTCCGGATCAATGGCTATCAGAATGAAAAAAGACAGTTTAATCTGGGTTGTAGTTAAAAAATTTGGCATTGAGGCCGCTCGGGTATTGATAGATAGAGAAAAATATACAGTTTTATACAGGCTTGAAAGTATGTATGAAACTTCACCGGTTAGTAAACTCAATGAACTGTTTTCTGTTGCAGCTAATTTTGATGATATGCAGCAATTGATATTTGGCAATGTGATTCTGGCAGATTCGAGTAGTATGATGATACGTAAAGATTCTATTTATTATATTGCTGAAGCAACACATGATGATTTACATTTGAAATATTATGTCAACGGATATACTATGGAGTTGGACAAAATGGCTATTACGGATAAGATGAACAGAACAGCTCAGGCTATGTACAGCGATTATAAACATATAGGAAGGCATGGAAAAGTATCATTTGACAGAACCCTGATATTTCCATACAATGATGAACATGATGCTTCAATAAACATAAGGTTTTCAGAAATGGATATAGACGTTGCTAAAGAATTTAAATTTTCAATACCTGAGAGTTATGAGAAGATTAATTAGTATATATAGTATATTGATATTCATTATTTTATCAGTAATAAATGCCAATTGTCAGAGTCGTCAGGAACTTGAAAAACAGCGCCTTAAAATTATAAAAGATATAGAAAAAACTTCTAAAGCGTTGGAGGCTACAAAAAAAACGAAACAAAAAAACGTCACACAACTCAAGGTTCTCGAACAACAGATGGACAGTCGCAAGAAGCTTTTATCCAATATACAAACTGAAATAAAACTTAACGAAAAAACAATAGAAAAAAATCTTGATAAAATTGAATCACTCAAACTCAAACATGATCAACTAAAACTTCAATATGCATCTATATTACATGCTAGTTATCTTAACAAACTTACAAACTCCAAATGGTCATATATACTTTCCTCCGACAATCTAAACAGCATATTCATAAGATGGCGATATATCAACCAATTTGACAATTTTACAAGACAAAAATTACGCGACATACTATCTATTACAGGAGAGATCAAATCAAAAAATATTGAAATAGAAAAAACAAAAGAAGATAATCTCAACAATTTAAAGGAAACTTCAAAAAATGTTCTTGAACTTGAAAAAGAGCAGAAAGAAAAAGATCAGATTATAAAAAAATTGTCAAAAGAAGAAGAAAATCTCAAGATAACCCTGAGGAAAAATGAACTTGAACGCGAAAATTTAAACACCGCAATAGAAAAAATTATCCTTTCGGTGCTTGCAAAATCAAGAGAAAAAGAAAAAGATGATGTTGCTGTAATAAAAAAGAAAGAAATTGATAACTCGGATTTTTCAAAAAATAAAGGTGCATTAAATTGGCCGGTAACTAAAGGATTCATCTCAGGTCAATTCGGAACCCACCCACATCCCAGTATAAAAAATGTGAAGATATCTAATAATGGAGTAGATTTTACATTACCTGCCAAAAGTGATGTGACATGTGTGTATGACGGTGAAGTTGTAGGTGTGACAACCATTCCGGGATTCAATACCATGATCATAATTAAGCATGGATCTTACTATTCCGTTTATTCAAAACTAGAACATTCGATTGTCTCAAAAGGACAAAAAATAAAACGGGGACAACAAATAGGTCAAGTGAGTCCCGGAGATGATGGACAAACGGAATTGCATTTTGAATTATGGAAAGATAAGTCAAAACTTGATCCACAAAAGTGGTTTAACCGATAAAATTATAAAACTTAATTAGTTGTAAATGTAAACAGCCCGGTATACGTCCGGGCTGTTTAGTTAATTGCAAACACCTTTTTATTTTCATAATCCATCATAGCTAATTACCAGAAAAATAAGTAACAGGCTTAATAATAAAAATGCAAAAATAAATCGGGTGTCGCTAAACAGAACTTCGTCTTTTCTGTAAAACATAACATGAGTTTCGGAATGGTTACTAAATTTAATATTATATGAATAAAAATCTTCTCGTCTGATAGGTATAAACCAAATATGATACCATAAGGAATTATAATCATATGAAAACTAACCTATAAAACAACATAAATTTCGGGTTATAAAATGCCTGACTTAAAATTGACCTACATTCTTTACAGATGGTCAGCAGGTTTTATATGGTTCAATTTAATAATGCATTTTATTGTAACATATGTCTCATCATAAAATACCCATAATAGGGTACAAAATAATTTATAGTATTTTTTTTTACCCTAAAAATAAAATATCAGATATGATCGCCGTTTTCTTTTCGCCCTAATCATATTTTTAAAGTCAATAAACAATTTTGGAATCAGCTTTTTCGTCACCATTTCGGCAAGTTAGTTTTTTATTTTACTTTTTAAATTTTAAAACAATAAGGAATGATCAGACAACTTTTATATACATTATTTTCTTGTTTTAATAAATATATATATTGTAAAAATCACAACAAACAAATCCAATAAGAAACTATGAATTTAACCTTCAGCGTTATTGTTTTTTTATTGAGCTCAAAAAAAAAGCCCGAACTTTCATTCGGGCTTAGCATTTAAAAGAATACCTCTTTTGTCAGTTTACACCTTCATAACTCAATACCATAAAAATAACTAATAGGCTGAGTAATAAGAAAGCAAAAACAAAACGTGCATCCTTAAACAGAATTTCGTCTTTTCTGTAGATCATAATATGAGTTTCGTCTTGGTTACTAAGTTTACATCTTAAATGAATTATATTCGTCTCGTCTTGTAATGATAAGCCAAAATGATACCATATAGAATAAAGATAATATGAAAACTAACCTAAAAAACAACAGAAATTTGTGGTTACAAAATACTTGCATTAAATAAGTATTCCATTGTTACCATGCGGTCAATGGTTTTTGTATGGCTTATTTCCTTAATGCATTTTTATTTATTATATGACAGTACTCAAAATTACCCTTAATTAGGTATACATTTTATTTTATCAAATCTTATCTGTACTTTCATCAAAGATAAATCTGAACGATATATTCTATTAGTTAATTATAGAAGGTAATATGAAAGCTCCATATATAAATGAGGATAAGTATATATTTAAAACCAATACATTTTTTCCTGCTAAAATCAATTTGTAAATATTGTCATTACCAATTATATAACTATCTTTAGGCATAAAATAATTACCAGCATAATATGAACAAAGAAATTGTATATCCTATTGAATTTGAGTTTAAAATAATGGCTTTGGCTCCACAGTTTTATGTAAGGGATGCTAATGGCGGCGAAATTGCATATGTAAAACAAAAATTATTTAAACTTAAAGAAGATATTACTGTTTTCGAGAATGATGCTCAAACGACACCCATCTATAAAATTAAAGCCAACAAATGGATAGACTGGTCAGCTTCTTATATGTTTACAGATGCTGCCGGTACTAATCTTGGTAAAATGGGGCGAAAGGGAGCCAGATCTATATGGAAAGCCACCTACGAAATATTTGACGAAAACGATGCCTTCGAATTTAAATTGGAAGAAGCCAATGCATTTGTAAAAATCATGGATGGTTTATTTTCTGAAATTCCTATTCTTGGCTTATTTACTGGTTATGTTTTTAACCCTAAATACAATATTTTCCGCCCGGATGGTACTCAGGTTGCCGAGTTTGTAAAAGAAGCAACATTTTTTGGTAAAAAGTTTAAGTTGCATCAATTGGCCTCGATAAATGTGCAGGAAGAAGAACGTATCATTCTAAGCCTAATGATGATGGTTTTACTGGAAAGAAGCAGAGGATAAATTAGCATTTTTTACTTGTCTATCTCTACCAATCCGATTGCTTTAAAAATAGCACCTGGCTGATTTTTTAATACAATATCAGGTACACCACTTAATTTACAATTGTTCATTGTAAGAGATCCTTCATTCAATACCAATGGTTTAATAATGGAATTATTCTGTTGTCTGAAATGGATGTTTTGACAGGTCAAATTAGATGATGTACTTATTTTTATTGCAAATGTTGACATGGAAAAACCAACATCATTCAAATTACTTTTTATAACTACGCTACTTCCGTTTTCATCAAGTAATACGACTTGCTTTGACAAAATAATCGGTGATAGTAATGTAATGGTATCGATCGAGTTGCTAAATCTTACAGTGTCTCCATTCTGAGCACAACTTAAAATTGTTCTTAGTGAGTTTAATCCGGAATCAGCATTATTTGTTACCAGCAAAGCATAATTTTCATCAATCAATCCGTCACAATCATCATCGATCCCATTACATATCTCCATCGCGTTTTCATTTGCAAGTTTATTACTTCTGTTTAGAATAAATTGTGAAAAACTGTTGACACCATTACCCAATACAAAACTGACCCTACCCGGAGGAGTCGCATCATATGATTCAGCAATATCAACAGCTGAACCCCAAGTCATTCCCTCCCCATTTACGTCTCTTTTATAATATTCATAAACCATTACATCGCATCCTGCGGATATATTCCCTGAGTCGTAAAATCTGATAGAATCCAGGGTAGTAAAAGTCAAATTTGTTCCATAATTATTTACAATCCAATAACAATCAGGTAAAAAGTATGACGATGGAGACGAATCAGGTAATTGGTTGATTTTTGTAACCACGACTTCACCGTTTGGATACGTTCCTGAAAAGGGGAAATTCATCTTAATATCGGCATTACCAAAATCTTTTAAACCACCACTATTTACAGTAAGCCTGGTAGAAAATCCACCACCTAATGGTGCATCGGAAATTTCTTTCACGGCTCCCCCAACCAGCGAAATGTGATGGATACCTACCTTGTCATAGTCATTGTTTCCATTATCGTTAAATTGATAATAAGCTATCAGGGATCCGTCATTCTCCGGGTTTTTTGTAAGGTGTCTCAATTCTCTGATTTCTGATGTACTCAACGAACGGTTGTAAATGGCCACCTCGTCAATTTTACCATTCATATTTCTATCCGTCCAGTCCCTGTATCTGCCAATTCTGAATGAAGGGATATCCGTAGGGGCCAACGTAAAATTATGCGTTGCTGACTGTTCGTTGCAATATAGTGTGATACCGGTTGGCTTAACTACCATGGCTACAAAACTCCATTGATTGGAAGGAACAATAATGCCACTATTCCACCACCATTGCCCACCAGGCCAATGATAAGCAAGTTTATTATTCCCATCTTTAAAGTTAAACCCGGCAGCATTCGATCCTTCTCCCATAAAAATAGCTGAATAATCAGCTTGAATTCCATTTGGCTTCACCCATGCTGTGACCGTCATCGAACTAACATTTGTGAGGCCGAAATCAGGAACGTAGCCATGTTTGTCTGACCCACTGGCAACTAATGCCTTCCCTGGAATTGTATCCACACTACATAAGTTTTGAACCTGGATCATGCCGGCTATCGTTTTTGTACTTGTCTGGCCCATGTTATTTGTAATGGTCAAAGAAACATCGTAATTTCCATTTGAAGCATACTTGACCTTTGGGTTTCTTATAGAATTGCTACTAACATAACTAGCACCCGGGAAAGACCACATCCATGTCGCACCTGCATGATTCAATATAGAATAATCATCAAAATAAACAGTGTCACGCACACATCCTACTAAATTAGCAGCTACTGTAGGCATAGCTTGAGGGGCAGATGTTTCATACATTTCTGATTCCCATACTCCAAAGCCCCAACAGGCATTTCTAAGTTTATTATCTCTGTAGAATGGTTTTAGTCTATTGGTTTCAACACTTACCGGCAGGCCGGAACTATACGGTTGCCAGTTTGTATGGCTGTTATTTCTGTAAAATACTCCGGCATTTGTACCAAGATATACACCTCCATCAGTGCCGTGTTGGGCCATGATATCCTGTACAGTGACATTGTCTAGTAAAGATGTGGTAAGGTTGATCCAGGAGCTGCCTCCATTGATAGATTTATACACTTTTTTACCATTTGAACCATAGGTAACTGCTACCCATATGACGTTAGGATCCGTAGCAGAAACATCCATTTTGACACGGTCATTGTTATTGGGTAAAGGTAAAGAAGTCAGTGCTGTCCAGGTTGCCCCACTATTAATTGATTTCCACATTTTATCATCTGTTCCATCCCATTGAGAACAGTACATTATGGCCGGGTTTGATCTGGCAATTTCAATCTCATAGACTTCATTACCTACAGCGCCCGGAAAAGTATATAATACAGAAAACGATGAACCACCATCCATACTCTTCATTATGGTATTGTATTTACCCAAAAAAACAGTATTATAGTAATTAGGGTGAAACACCATTTCACTGTTGGCGTAATAAGCATAACTTTCATTTGGCCAGGCACCTACGGCAAAATAATCCACACCCGAACCAAAACCGTTCTTGATCTTGTACCCACCTATATCAGAATGGTAGACCTTATTTCCAGGTCCAGGGTTGACATACCCTGTAGCAGCTTCAGCTCCGCCCATCCGGTAAAATTGACCTTGGGGAAATGACTGATGATATGCCATATTGCCATTGTGATACCTGCCGCCGGCCATAATATCGGTATTCCAGCCTGATCCAAAGCCCCACATATCTGCGCCGGAAATACCATCCATTCTGGCTTCAATGCTTGTTCCGAAATTTGATGAATAATTTATCCCACCATCGGAAGTAATCCAAAGATCATTTCCACTTGCAGCACACCATTGAATATCAGGGTGAGACCAACCAAGGCTACCTACATATCCACCTAGACCATTCCAGGTGATTCCGCCATCCGTACTTTTAAACCATGATGTACCTCCGGCAATTAATTCATTATTATTGGATGGGTTAACTACAATAGCCATATCATAAAATCCCTGATCAAAGCCGTTAGTTCCGTTATTGGCCATAAGATTGGTATGTGTTGGAATTGAATAAGTGCCACCGATACTACCCAAAGGATTTGTATTAGCCCATGAAGCCCCATCATTTACCGACACAAAAACGCCAACATATCCATTAAGTGTACCGCCGTTTCCACAAAGATATGCGTATAATTTTGATGTATTATTAGGACAGGTCGCAATTATAGCACCAGTCATACTTTCACCGGAAGATGGACTCCACCAGCCAGTATTGGATACGGTCCAGGTTGCACCATAGTCAGAAGATTTGACAAACTCAGATGAAGTACCTGCATCTCTCACAGCATAAAAAGCACTGCCGCTACCTTCTTTTTTCTTGATTGTCCATACATTTGATGTAAATAACTTAGTCCATGAAGCACCTCCGTTTACAGATCGCAACATACCCGTTTCTGTGGCAGCCATCACTATCTGACCATCATCGGAGGATATGGAAAACTCATTGGTCCACATATTACTTTCCGAATACACGGTCGTCCAGGTTGCACCTCCGTTGATGGTTTTTAGTATTTTACCTCCTGTACCGGCATAGACAATATTAGGATCACTCGGGTGTATTTTTACTGCGCCAAAAGCACCATGTAACACATTTTTTGTAGTCAATGTCCAATTGAGACCTTTATCAGTGGTTTTCCATAATCCGCCACCTTCACCACCGGCATACAAAACATTGGCATCAGATGCTGCTATATCAATACAATAGACATTGGTTTGCCATGTAACTTTGGTAGTGCCGTCAGTGTGGTAGGTTTTTTTGGGCCCGCAAATGTCCAGTTGTCGGTTCTATTTGATGTACTTCTGCAGGCTAATGCCTTTCTTTCTCTTATTGCCAAAATGGTATTATCGGCCATTATAAGACTTCCATCTTCCATTGTATGTGGGCGGGCCCATCTCATAAACCTTTTATAATATTGTGTATATCTGTTTTTCTGGAATTTGTGGATTGAATAATAATCTGAATTAGCCTTCTGAATATCTAAAACATTTAAAGTAGGCTTTTCAAACATTTTCATCCACTCGGGTGCATCAACTGAAATTTCTATCAATGGTGGTGCAGATTGTGCACTGGAAAATTGGCAAACAAAAACAAAAAATATTGAAAAAAATAAAAATTTTATCATGAACACATTTTTTGATTGAGCTCGGATTTTATAATTGGTTCAAAGATAGTAATCAAAATAATTTTTGAATACATATTATATTTAATTTAATATTGAATTTGTCTAATTTTTACATCAGCTTAGCTATTTACATAAATTCAAGCTATTTCCCCCGACCATAATAAACATGATTATTATTTTTTCAAAACGACATTCATGTAAAAATTATCAGTTTGATTACTATTTAACATAAAATAAAATCAATAATATTTGTTGGATTCAGTAAAATTTACTTGCTTTGCGTATTATTAGTGTACTAACTATTTTTATGGCCTTTCCAACTGCTCAGAGATCTATTCAAAAACGATACGAAGTGTCTGGATTTGCTATTGAAAAGACGGTTAAATTGATGAAATTGAGTTTTTCGAGGATTCTTTTACTTCATCCCGAAATCGACATTACCGTTGATCAATGGATCATCATTCAATTACTGCACAAACATACTTCACTCAGTCAGCAGGAATTATCCGATCTGGCTTTCAAAGATGCACCTACCATTACAAGAATGATTGATTTGATGGTTCAGAAAAATCTTGCTACAAGAAATCCGGATTCTAACGACCGTCGAAAATTTATCATCTCACTAACTAATCAGGGCATCTTTATGTATAAACAGGTTAGTCCGGTTGTCAACGAATTCAGAGCAGAAGCTTATGCAGATATATCGAATGAGGAGCTGGCAACACTGGAAAAAATAATGAATAAAATTTTCCTAAACCTTTCTAAACAAAATTAACATGCATTACCATTCTCTAGGTTCAATTCCGCCAAAAAGGCATACCCAGTTTAGAAAAGCCGATGGTTCCCTATACAATGAACAGCTGTTTTCCACTGAAGGCTTTAGCAATATGTACTCATTACTTTACCATAATTATCCCCCCACGATGATTACTCAGGTAGGGGACCCTGTCAATGTTGCACCAAAAACCATTCACGACAAACAGCTCAAACATAGAAGTTTACAGGGCTTTAATATACCACCCGAAGATGACTATCTGGAAAGTCGAAAACCAGTTCTTGTCAATGGAGATTGCCGAATTATACTAGCCGCACCCCGCAAAAGTGTTACGTCTTACTTCTATAAAAATGCTGATGCAGATGAATGTATATTCGTCCATATTGGTTCAGGCACGTTAAAAACGATGTATGGCAACATCCCTTTTGGTTACGGAGATTATCTGATTGTACCGAGAGGAACGATATACCAAATGGAATTTGATACACCAGAAAACCGTTTATTTATAGTGGAATCAACTTCCCCCATTACCACGCCAAAAAGATACAGAAATGAGTTTGGTCAACTTGAAGAACATGCACCTTTCTGTGAACGGGATATCAGAAAACCAAACCAGCTTATCACACATGATGAAAAAGGAGATTTTCTTCTTTATATTAAAAAACAGGACAACCTCTACCCTTACCATTATAAAGCCCATCCTTTCGACGTCGTCGGTTGGGATGGCTTTTTATACCCTTATGCATTTTCTATACACAATTTTGAACCGATTACAGGTCGGGTTCACTTACCACCACCAATCCATCAAACCTTTGATGCCAAACATTTTGTGATATGTTCATTCGTGCCGAGAATGTATGATTATCACCCGCTTGCCATACCGGCGCCATATAACCACAGCAACATTGACAGTGACGAGGTACTATATTATGTTGATGGAGAATTTATGAGCCGCAAACACGTGGATAAGGGTCAAATTACATTACACCCCGGAGGCATTCCACATGGACCTCACCCCGGTACTGCTGAAAAAAGCATCGGTAAAACAGAAACCAAAGAACTTGCTGTTATGGTCGATACATTCAGACCACTACTGATGACAAATTATGCTGCAGGCATTGAAGATAACTCCTATGCGCTTAGCTGGCTTTAATTCAAATGAATAAAAAAATAGAAAAATAAATAATATGCATACTTCAACCTTAACAACCAACCAAAAAGTAACCGACACTTTTCCTATCAACGGAACGGATTTTGTAGAATTTTACGTCGGAAACGCAAAACAAACTTCTCTCTTTTACCAACATTGTTTTGGATTTGAACTTGTAGCTTACAAAGGACCTGAGACAGGTTCGAGAGAAGTCGCTTCTTATGTTCTTAAGCAAGGTAAAATTACTTTTGTTATTACATCAGCATTTAGCCCGGACCATGAAATTATGAAACATGTGGCCCTTCATGGTGATGGGGTAAAAGTTCTGGCATTATGGGTTGATGATGCTTTTGATGCTTACCATAAAGCTATTGACAGAGGTGCAGAAAGTGCATTTGAACCCATGAAAATAGAAGATGAATATGGTTTTGTAAAAATGGCAGCCATTAAAACTTATGGTGAAACCATCCATACCTTAGTAGAAAGGTCTGCTTACAATGGCGTTTTTTTACCGGGTTATTTGCCAAAAAAAAGTCTGACAAAAGTCAATTCTCTTGGGTTTAAATATGTCGATCACTGTGTCGGAAATGTCGAACTAGGTGATATGAACAAATGGGTTAAATTTTATGAAGAAGTCATGGGATTCAAGTTATTGGTGACTTTTGATGACAAAGACATTTCTACTGACTATACTGCTTTAATGAGTAAGGTAGTCAGTAACGGAAATGGTTTTATCAAATTTCCAATAAATGAACCTGCAGCGGGTAAGAAAAAATCACAAATTGAAGAATATCTTGATTTCTATAAAGGAGCTGGCGTTCAGCATATCGCCATTGCAACGAATGATATTGTACATACAGTGGAGACCTTGAGGAATAACGGCATAGAGTTCCTGTATGTCCCGGACAACTACTACGATACTGTTCTGGAACGCGTAGGCACGATCAAAGAAGATATCAACGAACTTAAGCGAATGAATATTCTGGTAGACAGGGACGAAGAAGGTTATTTACTTCAGATATTTACAAAACCAATTCAGGACAGACCTACCGTATTTTTTGAAATCATCGAAAGACACGGCGCTAAATCATTTGGTAAGGGAAATTTTAAAGCACTTTTTGAAGCCATCGAACGTGAACAGGAGTTGAGGGGTACGTTGTAATAAAAAATTAGACATATAGAATTAAGGGGAAAGGTATACACTGCTTTTCCCCTTTTTTTATACTATGCAATTACACTTAAAAAGAGGTAAATATTCTGCAATCAGTACATTATTACACAAAACCTTAAGGTAGCTCAATAAAATTAATTATAATTTCCATCGAAGCAACCGCCCTTATAAATATTCAAGTGATTTAAGGTCCGACTCTATACTGTCCAGGGTTTTCTGATCATCGCTAAAATAGATCAACCATGCTATTGTACTTATGGCTCCTGCTATGATAAGATTTATCCAGATGGAAAGACTTTCAGCCCTATCAGACACCAGATCAGCCAAAAGTATTGCTAACACAGGAAAAAAAAGTATATATCCTATTTTGACAGCAGTATACCGCATCTCTTTAAGATGGAAGCCTTCCCAAAGATATCTGTCGAAATCGTTTTTTAATTCCCCTAAATAAACTGTAGCGTGCTTAAGTCTCTGTCTGATAAATCCAAAAAAGACCAAACCAATAAATAGAAAAATCAAAGAAAACCATGTTCCATAATAAAAATAATGCGTCAAGGCTGAGACACTCAACACTATAATCAAAGTGTTAAACATGATCATATACTCTCTTTTGTCAGTATCTTCCTTCATTCGACGAATCAGGTCAATACGCCGTGCTTCCCCGGGTGTAATTTTCACTTCATTATTAAATTCCTTTTCCGTTTGAGCAATAATGTCTTGGAGGTGCTGCGTTGCCGGTTCTATAATTACTGGTTTCATAAATATTTTTTAAATATGATTAGTATGTCTTAAAAATAAATACACAAAAATAATAGTCATTTTAATAGATTAATGGTATACATGTTTACTTAAAATCACAACAAATTTATATCCATTGAATTGATAGCACGAAGTTAATATATATTTTATTAATCTAATATATATTTTAAAACAATTTTACTCCAAACCACACAGATTAATTTTGTCACCTTTGTAGAAATATCAATTTAATATTTTATGTACAGGTCAGATATATAACAACCCTATGGGAAAGGAAGAAAAGAATTCAATGATTTTCTTTTAGTAAGTATTTTATTTTGTAAAAAATTCTCTATGTATAATTCAAATTTATATATTACAAAAATAAATCATGTATGGTTTCATTCTGCTACTGCAATGGTAAGTAGCGAAATTTTTGATACGCCGGCTTCCAGCAATTTCAGTCCGCAGGCCTCCAGCGTAGCACCTGTTGTCACAACATCATCAACAATAAGAATATGCCTCCCTTTTATAGTATCTCTTTTTACTACATTAAATGTTTTGGATACATTTTCAACGCGCCCGGTTCTTGATTTGCCTGTTTGAGAATCTGTTTCAGTTACCTTAATAAGAATATCCTCAATAAGTTTAATTCCGGTAACTTCGCTCACACCTCTTCCAAAAAGTACGCTTTGATTGTATCCCCTTTTTATTTTCTTTTTATTTGTAATCGGTACCGGAATGATAAAATCAGGCAATGAAAATAATGGGGAATGAATCAACAGTGTGCCTGCCAGTCCACCTAATACATGAGCTGTTTCTCCCCTATTTTTGTATTTTAATTTATGAATCATATTGCCAACAATACCTTCCTGTCGGAAATGTAACATAGCTGCACCATGGTCAAGAGGCAGCCTACCCCAGAAATGTTGGGTCACCTTGTTTGCTTTGATAGAAAAATGGTCAGTATACGGCATTTTGTGTAAACAATCTACACAAAATATGGCATTACTTGTTTTAGGTCGTTTCCCGCAAGCAATACATAAATCCGGATATAATGTATGGCAAATGTCATCAAATAATAATCTGATGTAGTTTAATACGTCGTGCATGATTGTAGTATTTTAGAAAGTTGTAATTATTTTTATAGCTTAATTTAACCCAGATTCCGCATTGGACTTTGTAATGAGATAATATATGACAAAATAGTTGTGATGCACGGAGTTTTTCACCCGGAAATGTAGCCTTTGCTACATTGAGGACGGAAAAATGAGTACAGAAACAAATATAAAGTCAGATATTATCGGAATAAATTTCTAATGCGGATTCTGGGTTTAAGTGTTACATGTAAAGTCTTTTTTGTTAATGTACAAACGAAAATACAAAGTATTTATGATGTAGTATAATTTCTTATTGAAAATTATAATATCACCTATCATAAGTGTTTACCAACATCATTAAAAAACAAAATGATCATCCGATAAAATTAATGTTGCATCTCCTTAATAAGATATTCTGCTGTAAATCCAAGCCCGGTTTTTATCATTTGTTCAGGTGTCCCCGAAAACAAAATTTTTCCGCCACCATTGCCGCCTTCAGGGCCCAGGTCAATAATATGATCAGCCACTTTAATGACGTCCATATTATGTTCGATGATAATGACAGTGTTTCCTTTATCAACGAGCTTGTTAAGCACACCCAATAATTGTTTTATATCATCAAAATGTAAACCTGTAGTCGGCTCGTCAAGAATATAAATAGTGTTGCCGGTATCTTTTTTGGAAAGTTCTTCAGATAGTTTGACTCTTTGTGCTTCTCCACCGGACAATGTTGTAGCTTGCTGACCCAAGGTAATATAACCTAAACCTACACTATCCAAAGTTTTAAGTTTGCGATAAATGGCAGGTATATTTTTAAAAAATTCGGTTGCCTCTTCAACGGGCATTTCTAAAACATCAGATATCGACTTTCCTTTGAATAGGATTTCTCTTGTTTCTCTGTTGTATCTTTTGCCCATACATTGTTCACAATCAACCAAAACATCAGGCAGGAAATTCATTTCTATAAGTTTTTTCCCGGCACCTTCGCAAGCTTCACAGCGCCCGCCGGGGACATTAAAAGAAAAACGACCAAGTTGGTATCCCCTTATCTTAGCTTCAGGCATATTGCCAAAAAGTTTGCGTATATCGGTAAACACACCTGTATAGGTTGCAGGATTAGACCTTGGTGTGCGCCCAATTGCAGATTGATCTATCTCTATGACTTTATCAAGATATTCCAGTCCATTTATCGATGTATAAGGCAATGGCTTTTGAATGCTGTTATAAAAATGTTGTCTCAAAATGGGATACAAGGTTTCATTTATAAGCGATGATTTACCACTACCAGAAACACCAGTTACACAAATGAGCGTGCCAAGTGGTAGCTTCATACCTACATTTTTTAAATTGTGGCCACTTGCATTTTCCAGTTCCAGAAAATTTCCATTGCCTTTTCTCCTTTTTTTGGGCACCTCTATGCGCAGCGTATTATTTAGATACGATGCAGTTGTGCCTCCTAACTTCATAAAGGCCTCCGGTGTTCCCTGACTTACAATGTCACCACCATGCAAACCAGCGCCAGGTCCAAGATCAATGATATAGTCTGAAGCAAGCATAATATCTTTATCATGCTCTACTACCAGCACAGAATTTCCTATTTCCGTCAATTCCTTTAATGCTTTAATAAGCCGCATATTATCCCGCTGATGAAGTCCGATACTTGGTTCGTCCATGATGTAGGTGATGCCCGTAAGTTGGCTCCCGATCTGAGTTGCCAGCCTTGTCCTTTGAGATTCTCCACCCGATAATGTCCTGGTAGGTCTGTTGAGATTCAGGTAACCTAAACCTACTTCCAGCAAAAAACCCAAACGTAATCTGATTTCTTTCAACAATTCAAAAGAAACCGTTTTCTGTTTTTCGTTAAGTTGGTTAGGAAGCTCAGTTATCCATAAATGGAGTTCATCTATATTCATTTCCCCCAATTGCCCGATATGTTTATCCCCGAGTTTAAAATGCAGGGATTCTTTTTTCAACCTGAAACCTTCGCATGTCGGGCAGGGCATAATGCTTAGAAAATCTTCCGCCCAGCTTCTTATTTTTTCTGATGAAGACTCTTTATACCATCGTTCGACCATATTGACAATACCTTCGTTTGCCAGATCGTAAAGATAGTCATTTTGGACGATGCCTTTTGATACACCATAAGAATTATCGCCTCCATATAGGATGATTTGCAGTGCTTGATCTGGTATATCTTTTATGGGTGTGGTGAATTCAAACTTATAATCTTTAGCGATTTTTGATAATTGTTTAAAAGTGTTTGTATCTCTTACTGCTCCAAAAGGTTTAATTGCTTCTTCATTGATACTAAGACTTTTGTCCGGAATTATTTTATCCATATCTGCTTTATGCTGTTCGCCAAGGCCATTACAATCAGGACAAGCGCCATAAGGAGAATTAAAAGAAAAATTATTGGGTGACGGTTCGTCATAAGAAATGCCCGACAAAGGGTCCATCAGACTTTTTGAATACGCCTTTAGTGCCAAACTATCCGTATTCAGGATCATAATAAAGTCATTACCAAGTTTCAGCCCCATCTGAAGTGACGCAGAGATTCTATCCCTTTTGTCCGATTCAACTTTCAGACGGTCCACAACAATTTCAATATCATGAGTCTTGTATCTGTCTAATTGCAAGCCTGGCACCAAATCTATGATCTCACCATCAACCCGGACTTTGGTAAATCCCTTTTTACGTGTCTGGTCAAATAATTCGCGGTAATGTCCTTTCCGGGATCGAATGACAGGTGCTAAAATAGCAATTTTTTGCCCCTCAAAAAAAGTAAGCGCATGTGTGATAATTTGTTCCTCCGTATACTTTACCATTTTTTCGCCCGTGACATATGAATATGCCTCACCTACCCTTGCAAACATAAGTCTGAGAAAATCATAAATCTCTGTAGTAGTGCCTACAGTCGATCTTGGGTTCCAGGCTGTAGTCTTTTGCTCAATTGAAATCACCGGACTAAGGCCATCAATTTTTTCTACATCAGGTCTGTCCATAGCGCCTATAAACTGACGTGCATAAGCAGAAAATGTTTCCATGTAACGTCTTTGCCCCTCAGCATAAAGCGTATCAAAAGCTAGTGAAGATTTGCCACTACCACTTAGCCCTGTGATTACGACCAGTTTGTTTCTTGGGATTTTAACAGAAACATTTTTAAGATTATTTTCATTGGCCCCGATGATGTCTATATACTCTTCGACTTCTTCAAGGCCCTGTATATCTGATTCTATGTTTTGCATTAATCTTTTAAAAATTCAAAATAATGATCTAAAATTTCCATCAATTTTCCGGAAGACCTGTTAACTACCATAATAACTTCCTCCAGTGTGGTTTCAGTCAATGCTGACTTAGGAAAACACACATTGGAAACTATGGAAAAAACACATACTTTCATACCTGAATGTTTTGCCACAATAACTTCAGGAATGGTTGACATACCAACAAGATCGGCACCAAGGATATGAGCCATTCGATATTCAGCAGGTGTCTCCAGACTTGGGCCTTGTAGTCCAAGATAAACCCCGTATTGCAGCTTAATGTTTATTTTTTCTCCGATCGAATGAAATTTTTTTATCAATGACTCATCATATGCATGCAGCATGTCAGGAAATCTGGGCCCCAATCTTTCATCGTTTTTGCCCCTTAGCGGATTGTCAGGCATCAAATTAATGTGGTCAGTGACAATGACGATATCACCTTCCGTAAAGTGGGCATTGATGCCTCCGGATGCATTTGTCATTATAATATTTTCGACGCCCAAGGCTTTTAAAACCCTTATCGGGAATGTGATTTCAGCTGTACTGTACCCTTCATAGTAATGAAGTCTACCCGCCATTACAATAATAGGTACACCTGATTTATATCCAAAAATAAATTTGCCTGAGTGGCTTTGGACTGTTGATACTACAAAGTATGGAATGTCATCGTATGCTATCTCAATTTTATTACTAATAGAGTCTACGAAGTCACCAAGACCCGTACCCAATACTACTGCAGTTTTTGCGACAAGTGGTATCCTGTCAGATAAGTAATGGGCACTTTCCTCAATTTTTTCATAAAGTGATGGCATTTATTGACTTATTTTGGCGCAAGATAAGCATGCACAATGGAAATACAAATTAAATTAATTGACGAAAAAATAAAATAATGTGATCTTTGCAGAGCATATTTTTCAAAGTAGAATAACGGCAAATAAATTATGCTTAAAAGATCGGCATACCTAATAATTAATCCAAATTAGGAAAGTATTGTAATCTGATTTGTAGATAATTTTAATCGCATAACTATCTGACGTATTATTTAAAAACATATCTTTGCGGCCTTTTAACATTGATATATACAAATGAATATCAAAAACATCATTGCAGTAAGCGGCTTACCCGGGTTATTTAAACTTGTAGCATCAAAAACAAATGGTTTGCTGGTGGCAGATATGGATACAGGTAAGTCAAGATTTTGTTCTGTAAGGCAACATCAATTTACGCCTATGGAGACAGTAGCCATTTATACGGATACGGATACGGCTGAAATATCCACCGTATTTCAAGCCATGCTGGATAAAATGAATGAACTTCCTGTACCTTCGGCAAGCGGTTCGCATAAAGAGTTACAAAAATATTTTGAAGTCATTTTACCCGACTATGATCGCGATAAAGTATTCCACAGCGATATGAAAAAAGTGATCAAATGGTTTACTTTTCTTAATGACCGAGGGTATCTTACAGCAGCACCTGAACCAAACACAGAAGAGGAATAGACAAATTACTGTTATCTGTCTCTACTATTAATTCCCAAATTGTCTGTCAAAATATCTTCATATTCACTGACATGAGCGAAAGCATAATCCATCTTTTGACGATCAAATTCTTTTTCGTGATTTGAAATCCAAATGGTTGCGACACCATTACCAATAAAATTAGTAATGGCTCTGGCTTCCGACATAAATCTATCCACACCAAGTAACATAGCTAACCCATCCAGGGGTATTACCTTGACTGCGGTCAAGGTAGACGCCAAAACAACAAAGCCACTACCAGTAACCCCGGCAGCACCTTTTGAAGTGATCATGAGTACGCCTATAATGGTCATCAACTGTGCAAAATCCAGATGGATCTGATAGACCTGAGCCAGAAAAATCACAGCCATAGACAAGTAGATCGTTGTGCCATCAAGATTAAAAGAATATCCTGCAGGTACAACCAGGCCAACAGTCGATTTGGCACATCCCATTTTTTCGAGTTTCTCCATGAGGTTCGGAAGTGCGGCCTCTGATGATGATGTGCCCAAAACAATCAATAATTCCTCTTTAATATAATTCAAAAATTTTAATAAACTGACCTTATACATTCGAAGTATTATATACAGGACACCAAATATAAAAAGTGTCATAGTAGCATAGACTGTTACCATCAATTTGGCCAATGGAATTATGGAGTGAATGCCATACTTCCCAATCGTAAATGCCATACCACCAAATGCACCCAATGGCGCGAGAATCATCACCCAATGCAACAGCTTAAAAACAAATTTAGCCGCTAGATTAAGCAAATTTGTAATCCTTACTTTCTGAGGTAATCTGCCCAGAATAATACCAAAAAAAATGGAAAAAATCAATACTTGAAACGTATGATTATCAGCAATAAACTGCCACCACGAATGTTCCTGAGCTTGTTTTGTAAAACCGGAAATTTGGTTCGTATCCACTTCAGTAGAAACGATAACGCCAACGCCAGGCTGAATCATATATGCCACCAAAATGCCTATGATCAATGCAAAAGTAGTCACCACTTCAAAATATAAAAGCGCCTTGCCGCCTACCCTTCCTACCTTACTGAGATCACCCATACTACCTATGCCAAGTGTAATGGTCAGAAAGATGATCGGATTGATAAAAACCTTTACGACAGCTATAAACCAAGTGCCCAATACCTTCATCTCCACCCCTTTATCAGGCAAAAAATGACCCAGTAAAACGCCAGCAAAAATGGCTAAAAGTACCCAAAAGGTGAGGTTTGTTAATATTTTTTTAATGCTTTTCAAAATCAAAAATGTTATTTAGGGTCTGCTGAAAAAGTCAAAATCGTTTCATTTAATAACAGCCATTGGACTGGGATATCGTTCAAAAAACAAGCGATAGAGAATGAAGAGTCAAAAGTGCGTCTATCGCCTTGATAGAATATTAAAAATAAACGAATGATAATCAAGGCGATAGAAAAAGCATTTTGACTCGAGAATGAACGGTGCTTCGCAATCGCCTTTTTTTGAACTAGTCCACCAATGGCGGATTGAATACTTTTTTAGCAATGTAAAAAAGTATTTGCCTTTTTTCCTTTCCATATTCCTACGGAATGCAGCTCAGGGCATTAGGCGCTGATTAATAAAATGTAAGTGCTTGAGTTTTGATTGAGCTGATTAAAAAACCCTTGCACTCAAATGTCTAAATATTCTTATAAAAATTGGTTTACCAGACATTTAACTCATACTCAGCAAGTCTTTGTTAGCAACAGATTTCTTTTAGCTCTATAACCTAAAATCCAGGTTTAATGTTCGTCATCCAAATATTTACGCAATTTTTTATAAAGCGGATCATATTTAATGCCATTTTTATAAGCAAGATCATTTGCCTTTGCAATATCTTTGGTACACGCTTCTTTTTTATCCTGCGCATAATGTATGATACTCAACATGTCATAATACAAATATTCTTGTGATGCATTCGCCAACATGGTGAAATCATCTTCGATGGCAGCATAAAAAGTAACATCTTTTTCTTCCCTTACAACTTCTATAAATGCCTTAATCAGCAAATCCATATCTTTCGTTTCGGGATAATGTTTTAATAAACTTTTTGAATTGATGATAAGACTTTGTTTTGAAGCAATATTCAATTGTTTGTATAAGATTATTTCGCGATATGCCAATATATAAGCCAATATCTTATTCTGAGGAAAACCAATGTCCTGTGACAACGTTTTACTTTTATCTCTGATCAATTCATTAGACTTAAAATTATGATCTGATAGTAAATGACAAAGCATTAAACTTTCGGTTAGCAACAGATCTGATTTCCCATTTAGTTTTTTGTAAGCATCAAGAAAAATCTGAATATCGATCAATGATTCAAAATTTAACAAAACCGGTCTTGAATATGGTTTACCTTTTTGTATGGCATCATGAAGAAAGAACTTCCGCTGTGTCGGAGATAATGGAGCAATTGTTTTAGTGAGGTTATTTATAAATTCCTGCTCATCAAATTCAATGTCAACATCTTTTTTGTACAGATCCTGACCTTTATTTAAGGATTTAGCGACATTAAACAGATACTCAATCCCTGCATAACCACGAATCTTCTCTACAACTTCTCCATTTTTATTTAAATATAAACAAGTCGGATAAGCTACAATATCAAATTTTGAGATAAATTGTTTATCATATTTTTCATTGATCTTTAAGATTAATAAAATTGGTATTAAAAAAGTCAACGATAGCTGCATCGCTCTCCATATCTTTTATCATTACTTTACAGGGACCACACCAGTCAGCCATTACATCTACGAAGATAAGTTTATCTTGCTGAGCAGCTAATTTTTGTGCTTCGCTAAAGCTTGAAATAAAATTGATCTTGCCAACGAATAATACTGGAGCAAAAATGACCGATAACATCGTAAACTGTAATTTTATCATACAAGTGTATTTCCTAAGTGCAAAGATAATCATTCATGCAAATAAATTTAAAAAAACGTCTATTCTAGTAAACGTTCCCATCCGCTATATTTTTTTGCCTACTAACCACACAAACCATACTATTTGTTAGGTAGACACTTTCCTGGTTTATCCTAGAATAGATAACCTGAACTCATGTCACACAAAGTTAAAAAAAATTAATCATTCGTCCAGGATTCATGGCACAGCCATGGCAGCATAGCGATGTAGTAAATACTACGCCGAACGGGGGGAGTTCAATTTGAAATGACGCCTCTATAGGGCTTTGGGGTTTGCCATATTTGAAGAGAGGAAAGCCCAAAGGGCTAACTTTTTGATACTACGCCAAAATTCCAGTCGTAAGAAATGTCGCCCCTATGGGGCTTTTGGGCAGATTATTGAGTTGATTTTTCCAAAATGACGCCCCTATGGGGCTTTGTGTCACGCTACAAATGCAGCAAAGCCCAGAAAACTGACATTTTGGTGATACCGAAATTTAAAATTTTTCTTATCAGAGGGTAAATAATTGAATTTATTTCAATTTGATATTATAAGCAGCAATAGAATCAACCTGTACAAAATCATGGTTTAGGATATAATTGTAAGAAAGTGATATTATTAATTCTTCATTTTTATAAATGCTTATTCTGCTAGCATCCAGACCATCATGGTTATTGAACTTTTGTCCAAATAAATCTGAATAACCTCCTCTCACTTTGAATAGAAGTATCTTGTATAGTACGTTTTCACTTTTGGTTTTAAGTTTTTGTGATGACCCCGGCAGATACAACAATATCAATATTTTTATCTTTATCAGGTTTTTCAATTGTTAGATAAAATTCTTTTCTTGGAGACACAGTTTCAACTTGTTTACAACTTGAAAGTATTGAGATTATAATCATTGTTGAAATAATAACATTTTGTTTTTTCATAAGCAAATCGAAGTTATAAATTTAGCAAATGAATCTGCATTTGTTAGCTGTTGACTAAGTTATAATTCGGGCTAGGCCGAGGTCTTAGTGGTGCCAGATTATTAATTTGAATGTACACTACATCATATGCTATTAAACGTTCCCATCCGCTATATTTTTTTGCCTACTAACCACACAAACCAAACTATTTGTTAGCTAGGCACTCTTCTGGTTTATTCCACTATAGATAACCTGTTTTCAAATGATTGTTTAATAAAATGGAATAGAGCCCAACTAATCAAAAAAGGTAACATCAATTGTGAATTCATTACTGATACAACTATCTGGGCTTAGTCTTAATTGCAAAGAGTTTTCATACCAATCATTATTATATATTTCTTATCAACAAAAATACCATTTAGGTAGAATGATTTCCAAAATTAGTTTTTTTAGAATCCATAAACAGTTCTAACTTGCTTTCACAACTTAATTTTCCGTTAGCTATAATTTTAACTCTATAACAGCCTGACGGTGGTAAAAATATTTCTGATAAGGAGTCATGATTTGTGTTAAAGATTATCCTATAGCTATTACTAACATTACATGAAAGTTGCCAAATAATTAATAAAAAAAATAGAGAACTTCTTGAGAAATGTCATAACTTATGCTTGTTTAGTTGCATTCACAATTATTGGAAGAAATTAAAGAGGATTGGTTATCCGTGGGATCTGAAAATACTTTTAATTCACCATTTTCTAATTGTTTACAAATTTCGTCGGCCAAAGTATGTGATGGTATCGAACCATTAGGGTTCTTAGGCAAAGAGTTATAAATTGATATTCCCTTGGCATTATTATGTAAATCCATTACAACTTCAAAATTTAAATCTGCTGTATTAGCACATTCATGTGCATCGCCAAATTCTTTTGCAACATCCGCACCTAAATAAAAAGCATTATTTGCATTAAACATTGCATGTCTAAAAGCATCAGAACAATCATTTCTGCCATTATAACCAAATTTTAATTTTGTCCACTTTTCGGCTATTGATTTACTTGCAAATAAACTAAATTTTACAGCATCACCATATTTTTCAATTAATGCTATTTCGCACGAATTAAGTTCATAATTGGGACCTATTGCACACCAATTATTTTTTATTTCTTCAAGGCTTAAATTTGATCCGGTTAACGAGTTATTAATTGTTTCTAATTGATTATTAGTAATATAATCCTCCCCTTCCAAAGCATCCTCCAGCGCACTATCAATATCTGCCTCTGTCATTTTAGGTTTGATGTACGAACCATCAGGCTGTTTAGCTCCGGGATTGTCACTTTGCTCTTCACACCATCATATACGATAAATATATTTGGATTGCATTAGTAAAAATTCAGGAATACTTATCCTTGATTATTTACACTTCCAGAGTAAATTCGTAATCTATCCATTCATATAATCGACTTTCCCCTTGATATACTATAATGATGATTTATTTCGTATATTAGCATATGCATCTTAGAGTTCTGCTTAGTTTATGTTTATTTTTTATATCCGGCATGGCAGCATATGCCCAGCTTGTTTCACGTACACCTTTGAAGACAATCATGGTCACATTGGATGCCTGTTCCATAAAACCTGATTCCAACACTCTGATTCCCAATACAATACTCATAAAATATGAAAACGATACCATCAAAAATTATCAGCTATTCAACAACGAAATCAAATTCAATCAGGCAGTCTGTACAGTCTATAAAGGCAAATCACTTACTATAAGCTACCGCTCTTTTGATTTTAATATCGAAAAAACGTATTTCAGGATTGATACCTCTTTGCTCACATTCAAAGAAAAATCGCTGATTTCAGGTTATGAATACAATCCAAATGGACAAAAAAAAGACATCATAGATTCTAAAGGGCTTGATTATAAAGGCAGTTTTTCCCGTGGCTTATCTGTTGGAAACAGCCAGAGTCTGGTATTAAATTCAAACTTTGATATGCAACTTATCGGAGATCTCGGTAATGGACTAAAAGTTGTTGCAGCTATTTCTGATGAAAATCTGCCGATACAAGCCCAGGGCAACACCCAGCAATTACAGGAATTTGACAAAGTTTTTATTCAGGTGAGCAAGGACCGATCATCTATCACAGCAGGTGATTACGAACTCAGAAAACCCAATAGCTACTTTATGAACTACTTCAAAAAACTCAAGGGCATCACACTTGCAAGCACCATTCAAACAAATAAGGATTCAGAAGTATTTACCAAAGGTAGTTTTGCCATTTCAAGAGGGAAGTTTGCACGTCAATTTTTAACGACAAAAGAAGGCAATCAAGGGCCTTACAGGCTGGAAGGCAACAACGGAGAGCGATTTATAATCGTGCTGGCAGGTACCGAAAAAATTTATTTTAACGGCATCTTACTTACAAGGGGATTTGATTATGATTACGTCATTGATTATAACCGGGCGGATATTACTTTTTCGCCCAATAGGGTTGTTGCAAGGGATTCACGGGTCATAGTGGAGTTTGAATATACGGACATCTCATATCTAAGGTCACTGTATGCCACACAAACGGAATATAAAAGCAAATATTGGAACGTTAATGTCAACTTTTACTCAGAGCAGGATAGTAAAACTTCGACCGGTGATGTACAGCTGGATTCTACAGATATTCTCATCCTTGAACAGAGCGGTGATGACCCAACAAGATCTGTCAGAAAAAGTCTTCGACTGGTAACTGATGCAGATAAAAAGGAAATAACAAAAATTCTGTATGTAGGGCTCCCTGATCCGTTAAACCCTGCGGAAATCATTCTTTCTTTTACTGAAAATATAGACAGCGCACAATATACCGCCGTATTTACCGAAGTGGGTCAGGGAAAAGGCGACTATATCATCGACAATACAAAAAATAAAAATGCAAGGGTGTATAAATATTCAGGTAAAAACTTAGGTCAATATCTTCCTGTCATTCAGCTGATTCCACCTGAGCAGAAACAATTGATTACGGTAAACGGAAGTTACTATGTATCTGAAAAAACCAATGTTTTTGCTGAAATGGGTCTAAGCAATCTGGATAAAAACAGAAGATCAGCAGTCAACAATAATGACAATGTGGGCTGGTCTTCTCATCTTGCCTTAAACCATAGTATTAACCTGGATTCTGCTGCGACATGGAAACTTAAAGCCACTGTAAAACATGAACATATAGATAAATATTTTAATGCGTTAAATCCATTCAGAGTTCCTGAATTTACCCGGGATTGGAACATTGCCCAAATCACCCAAAAAGGAAGCGAGAATCTGATCTACAGCAATTTTAGTCTCGCTAATAAATCGGGCTTTACCCTTGATTATGGCTTTAATAGTTTTGATAAAAAAGACATTTATAACGGTAAAAGGCACGAAGCTTCTGTCAAATATGATGGAACTCGTCTGACGATGCGGGCTTATGGTAATGTTTTGTTTTCATCATCTCCTTTTCTGGATCAAAACAGCACATTTATCAGACCAAATGTGACAGTAGCTTATAAATTGGGTGCCAATAGTAGCTGGGCTATCGGGGGAGAGTTTGATGCTGAACGAAATGAACGTAAAAGCATAAGTGCCGACACGCTGATTACAAAAAGTTATGCTTTTCAAAACCTAAAGTGTTTTATTGCCAATGACTTCACCCGAGATTTTGCACTCAAATTTTCATTCGCTGAACGAAATGATTATTTTGCAAATAAAAAGAGTCTTCAGCACGCAGCTACAGCAAATGAGATCGAAATAGCAGGATAGTGGACTACTTCCAATAATTCAGACCTGCAATGGAGTTTTATTGCCCGCGATCTGAATATCATTTCAGCAGAATTGCTGCCAACTGACAAAAGTAAAAAGACAATCTTAGGAAGGGTGGATTATGCTTTTTCGGCTATAAATCAAGGTATCAGATCCACAACAAGTTATAATACAAATTCTGGTCAGGAACCAAAAATTGAATACATTTTTCAAAAAGTAGAAGTAGGTCTCGGAGACTATTTTCTTATCAACGAATCAGCCAATCCTAACCTAAGTAATATACAGGACTTCAGGTATGATCCAAGCAATCCATTGTCAAGTTATATTAGATTAGTCCTTACCAATAATGAATTTATACGCACCAATAATATTGAACTCAATCAGAATCTGACCATCGATCCATCAAAGTTTATACTTAAAAAAGAAGGTGTCAAACAAGGCAGATTACATGTATTTTTGTCAAGATTCTCCACACTGTCAAATCTTCGAATAAGCAAAAAACAAATGGCAGATGTGGAAACACCACTTTCTTCTTACATTAATTTTAATCTTTCTGACACCTCACTTGTAGCCTATAATGCTTTGAATTCCAATACTTTATTTTTTAACCGGGGTAATGTAAAATATGACATCCAAATCGGTAACAGAAACAATCAAAACAGAATCATCCAGGTTTCCGGTCGGGAAGACAGAGGTTTAAATGATTTTTTTATCCGCTCCAGATTTAATATCAAAAACAAAGCTGATATTTTTCTGATCCTGGAAAACTCAAAAAAATCCTATCAATCCGAAGCTTTTGGAGATCGCAATCTGGACATACAAATCTATAGAATAAAACCCGAAATCAGCTTTCGCCCTACAGCAAATACCAGGATAAATCTTAAATACAATTATCAGGATAAAAAACAAAACATACTATCTAAAGACGTTGCTTTTATTAAAGAAATTTCAACTGAATTTGCACTCCGGAAAGCAAGTAAATACAGCTTTGATTTTACGTTGAGTTATGTAAATATCAATTTTTCAGGAAAACCCAATTCACCTATTGAATACGATATGCTTGAAGGGCTTAAAAACGGAAAAAACTTCCTTTGGAATTTAATTTATACAAAACGTCTGGCTAAAAATATTGACCTCACTATAAATTACGAGGGTAGAAAAGCCGGCTTGTCCCCATTGGTTAATGTTGGTCGGGCGCAAATAAAAGCTACTTTTTAAGTTCTGTTTGTGGCAATAAAAAGTCAAATTTTTATAAACTTTTTAATGGTGTAAAAACACTACATTTTATGTCATAGCATAACTTTAAAATGCTGATAATTATACTTAATAAATTATCATTGTAAGATACTATGTAATAACCTATATTATCATCAGGAATCAGTTTTTCTTTCTTATCATTTTAACCAATAATTGTCCCGTCGCATTCACCAAAACCAATACGTCTCCCATTCTTCTCACACCATCCATGCATGGATACCGTGTCTCCATCAAGGATAAAAGTACGGGTAGTGCCATCCGGCATTAGAACAGGTTTGCTCCCTTTCCAGGCAATTTCAAGCATCGAACCATAAGCATCAGATGTTGGACCGCTTATCGTACCGGATGCTAATAAATCCCCTACCCTTAGATTACACCCATTGACAGTATGATGTGCAAGTTGCTGACATATATTCCAGTACATATATTTAAAATTAGAATGTGATACATTCTTTTTAACTCCATTTTTTGTTATAATATCAACGGTAAGGTTAATGTCATAATTCTTAATACCTTTAAATTTAAGGTAATCCAAAACCTCAGGTTCCTGAATAGGCCCAACATGTCTAAATGGCTCCAAAGCATCCATAGTAACGATCCATGGCGACAATGTAGAGGCAAAATTTTTAGCCAGGAATGGACCAAGTGGTACATATTCCCATTTTTGAATATCCCGTGCCGACCAGTCATTAAATAGCATGGCGCCAAAAATATAATCCTCTGCTTCAGATGTGGCAATGGCTTGTCCCATTTTACTTTCTTTACCAATTACAAAGGCCACTTCAAGTTCAAAATCCAATTGTTTTGTCGGTCCAAATACGGGTTTATCGCCGCCATCAGGCATCGTCTGACCATTGGGGCGATGTATAGGTGTGCCTGAGACAACAATTGAAGAAGCCCTGCCATGATAGCCAACAGGCAGATGCAACCAATTTGGAAGGAGTGCATTGGCAGGATCCCTAAACATCACACCAACATTATATGCATGCTCCCGGCTCGAATAAAAATCAGTATAATCACCAATCTGAATAGGCAACAACATAGTGACATCTACACTTGAATGAAATATGTCTGTATTTTTAATAGTGGCATTGTCCATGTCTCCACCGAGTGATAAACCACGTTGCAGTCTTTGACGCACAGCTTTACTGATATCTTTGCCTAATGCCATAAAGTCATTAAGATACCTGGAGTTAAAAATATCTCTAGGTAAGTCAATATTATCAAATACATTATTAACCTGACACTCGTGAAGGTCAATGATGGTATCCCCTACCCTGGTACAAATAGCTGCTACATCTCCTTTGCCATAAGCTCCATATGGAAGATTAAACATCGTAAAATCACTATCTTTTGGTATTTGTATAAAACTATCCATTTTAATTATTTAATAAATAAATTATGGTCAATCAATTACTTAAACATTATCTCAATATACTCAATTCATAATCTTTGTTTTGCAAAAGTATGGCTTTACAATTCAATTCTATCAGATTAATGATTCTTTTACAACTGAATTTTAATATTAATAAAAAGAATAATAATAAAAAAAATGATACATATCATAACGTCTAAGGAAAAATAATTATAACTTCGCTACCGTAATAAGTAATTTTCGCAGGCGATGGTACCAAATTCACCACAGGGTCAGGATGATATTTTTAATGCACTACAGGAAACATTTATTCAGCAATATATAGATGTTTTCAGTGACAGCTTAGCGCCACATTCTATTGTAGTAATACCCAGCCTGTCTCTTGACCAACAAATATTGTCAAAGATAAAAGGTCATTACTACTATGAAGAGCGTTTGCTTTGTTTGCTTATGCTGCTCAAAATGCCTGAAATGCATATTACCTATGTAACCAGTGTTCCGATTTCTTCGGTCATAATCGATTATTATTTCCACTTGATACCGGGCATCACTGGTCTTCATGCAAAAAAAAGGCTTACATTACTAAGTTGTCACGACATTGACAAAATTTCTTTAACTGACAAAGTGCTCAACAGACCCAGAATTATTGATCGAATAAGAAGAAGTGTTCCCCATGGCCAACCTTCTCATCTGGTCTTTTTTAATGTCACTGATAAAGAAAAAGAACTGGCCATAAAATTAAATATACCCATCTATGGTTGCGACCCAGCGCTCAATTATCTTGGTATAAAAAGTGGCAGCCGACAATTATTTAAAGAATTAAATATAAAGCTTCCAAAAGGATTTGAACATCTAAAAAACGAGGAAGATGTTATAACAGCATTGGCAATTTTAAAAGCTGATAATCCATCTATGCATAAAGCAGTAATTAAAATGAATGACGGCTTTTCAGGTGATGGTAATGCTATTTTTTCTTTTGAGGGAGCACCAAAAAATAAAAAAAAGATATACGGCTGGATCAAAGAAAATATGGAAAACAAAACAAAAATTGTTGCTGAAAAAGTAAATTATCAGCAATTTTTTGTTAAATTTTGTAGCATGGGTGGGATAGTAGAAGAATTTTTAGATGGAACCGTAATTACTTCACCTTCTGTTCAGTGCAGAATTAATCCTTTGGGTGAAATCTGCATTATTTCAACCCACGACCAATGTCTTGGAGGCGAAAGTAATCAGGTATTTTTGGGGGCGTTTTTTCCGGCAAATCAGGAATATGCTGCAGAACTTAGCGCAATAAGTTATAAAATTTCTGAAAAAATGAATGAATTGGGAGTTCGGGGCAGATATGGTATTGACTTCATGAGCAGGAAAGTAAATGATGTATGGGAACATTATGCGATAGAAATAAATTTAAGAAAAGGCGGTACAACGCATCCGTTTTTAATGTTACAATTTTTGACTAATGGTGAATATGATCCAAAAAGAGGCGTTTTCATTTTACCTGACGGAACGGAACGATATTATTTTGCTACTGACAATTTGCAGAGTGATAAATTTAAAGGATTGATCCCTGATGATTTGATTGATATAGCAATGCACCATAGCTTACATTATAACCAATCAAAAGAAGAAGGTGTCATATTCCACCTGATAAGTACTTTATCGCAATATGGTAAAATCGGATTAACAAGTATAGGTAAATCCCGCGAAAGTGCTGAATTTTATTATAAAAAAGTAATATATGTACTGGATCAGGAAACAGCGACTTAAGCAATATTAGTATACACTGCCTGAACGTCATCATCGTCTTCCAGTTTATCCAGCATCTTTTCCATATCAGCTATCTGCTCATCCGTAAATTCAACCGGAGTTTTGGCTATTCTTTGAAGATTTGCCTTTGATATGGTTATACCCTTCTCCTCTATGGCCTTAGTTAATGTACCAAAATTGGTATAATCCCCATAAGCATATACAGTGTTTCCATCCAGTTCATAATATTCCAAACCAAAATCTATCATTTCCAATTCAAATTCTTCCATATCCAAATCAGCAGGTTTTTCAAACTCTACTACAGTCTTTCTGTCAAACATAAACTCAAGCGAGCCAGTTGGAACTATTCCGCCACCTGACTTACTAAAGTAAGCTTTAACATTTGCTACAGTTCGTACACTATTATCCGTCGCACACTCAACAAAAACAAGTACTCCGTGTGGACCCTTACCTTCATAATTTACTTCTGCATAATCTTCTGAATCTTTTGCAGTAGCTCTTTTAATAGCATTATCAACATTGTCTTTTGGCATATTGGCAGCCTTTGCAGCCTGGATTGCCATTCTCAATTTTGAGTTTGTATCAGGATCCGGTCCCGATTCTTTGACTGCTAATGTTATAATTCTGGATATTTTCGGAAAAATCCTGGACATTGTCGCCCATCTTTTTTCCTTTGCTGCACGTCTGTATTCAAATGCTCTTCCCATTAAATTAAAATTTTAAGCATTAAAAGACCAGGTGGGCTTCATGCATCTATTGAGAAATAATAATCATCCATAAATAAAAAAGCATCTTATAAGCTTTACTTACAGGATGCTTTTTTCTTGGGCGGAAGAGGAGGGATTCGAACCCCCGTTAGCTCTCACTAAAACAGTTTTCAAGACTGCCGCATTCAACCGCTCTGCCACTCTTCCAAATTGCTTTCTTGTAAAGCGCTGCAAAAGTAACGTTTATTTTCTAATACAGAAATTTTTAAACAAAAAAAAAGTAGACTCACTTTTGAATCTACTCGTTACTAAAATTCAGGTATAACTAAATTATGAGAAAACTAATCTACACTAACACAGGGCTTTAATGTCCCTGATCAGAATAGATTTTCTTTTAAAATGTATTTTATTTGTCTTTTTAAGGTCATTTAAAACAGTAGTTACAGTTTGTCTTGAAGTACCTGTAAAGTTTGCAATGTCCTGTTGCGTAAAATCGTGTTTAAGCAATAATTCAAACCCTATTGGTTGGCCAAAAGATTGAGCGTTTACCTTAAGGAATTGTACGATTCTTTCTCTGGCATCATTCAATACCAAAGATTCCAACCTTTCTTCGCTGTATTTGAGCTTTCTTCCTAAAAAATTTATTACGCATACTGCCAATTGCGGGTTATTAATCATTAGTTCATTTATAACTTCTACTTTGACAGCCAGATAAATTGCTGTAGGTGTCATTACCGTAGCATTATTATTTCGAATTTCTTCCCCTGCAATACTATGTTCACTTAAAATGGCTTTTGGATGGAGTATTGTTTTGATTACTTCCCTACCATCAGAGGCGTTCATTGTTATCTTTACCACTCCATTTAGTAAAAAGAAAATTTCAATGCTGGGCTGACCGGACTGGAAAATTAATCCGTGTTTTTCCAGCGTTCTTAGATTGCTGGAGTTTATAAGATACAATATCTCTTTATCTGATAAACATTTTGATAAAGAAAAATCCTTTATTGCATTTACTATTTCAGGAAGATTCATATAATGTTGCATTTAATTGACTGATTCTCGAAAAAAAGACACGAATGAACCATGCTTACCCCTATCTCAATGTAAGATTACTTGCATTTTTGTTTTACTAATATATAAGTTGAAATTACTTAACCTCAAATGACATTGAGGTTCCAGCCAGTGCACTAAAAGTACCATATGCTCTCGAAGTCATGATATTAAAACTTGCAATTGGAGGATTTACACCTTCACTTATTAATACATTTGTTTTATATGCATTAAATCTGTAGAATGATTCAGTCACATTATTAAACTCTATATGACCGCCTTTTGTAGGAGTAGTTTCCGTTACGGATAAAACCAGATTTATTTGATCATTACTAATTCTAGAATAATCAACTAAGAATCCATCCCTGTGTTCCATTCTTTTATATGCACCTTGATTAATTCTAAATTCTTCAACCTTCCAAATGGTCCCATTCTCAGTAGTTGGAATAATATAAAAATATGCCGGCAGACTTTCCGGGCTTTTAATTTTAATTGTACAGTCAAGAAATGTTTTTACTTTTCCTGCTTCATTTTCGGTCATTTTTTTATTAATAATAAATGAATCAATGACAATCGTCTGAGGAACAATAATCTGAGGTTCCAACTCACCCGAAGAAAATTCATTTACGCCTTTAAACTTGTATTTTTGCGCAATTTTAATACGCAATTGTGAAGGGTCAATAAAGTAATTTTTTTCTTCATTATCGGGAGTAAAAGAAAAATTTTCATCACTTTCACCCTCCGAAAGAGAAAATCTAAGAGAATCCATATTATTCAAAAACTTTGGTAGTGTTCCATTTGCATCACCTGAAATCGACACATTAGCAGTTATTCTCTCTCCTGCTTTTAGTTCACATAATACAAATAATTTACTACCTCCCTCGTCTTTTGGGATGGGAATCACATCTACACAACCTGAAGAAAAACAGATTAATGTTAATAATAAGATTCTGACCTTAATAACTTATCCAATTTAAGACACAAATATGATAAAAAAATTAATAATTGTCACAAAACTTACAATAAAATAGTCCGTAAAAGGGATAAATAATAATATTACCAATATGCATAATAAAAAAATACATTAAGCTTTTTTGTTAGTCTTGATGATTTAAAATGAAACACTATAACTAATGGTAGGCAGAATCGGCAATAAACTATACTGTCTGAATTCATAAAGGGCCTGATTCTGATTATTTTTTACCAGTTCTGTGTAAAATGGATTGTTTCTATTGTATGCATTATATAGGCCAAGAAAAAACTTAGCTTTACCCCATTTGAAGGAATTATAAAAACCAAACCCAATATCCAATCGGTGAAAAGCTGGAAATAATGCATTGTTTTTTGAAAAATATACCACAGTAGGACGACCGCTATTATCAATGGTTATATTTTCAGGTTTAGAATAATAATTACCGGTGGAATATGACCAATTAAGTAAAAATTCAGAAAATTGGGAAAGTCTGTGTGTAAAGGAGACTTTAAAACTATGACTTCTGTTTAAGCTAAAAGGAAATTTTAAACCATTATTTAGATCTGCATATGTTCTGTCAGAAATTGAATAAGTATAATTAACTGAAAATAATGTATTCCCTAATACTTTTTCAACAAAAGTTTCAAAACCATATGCATATCCGTTACCTATCGGAATGGAAGATTGCCAGTCTATTCCTTCACTGATATCCAAACCACCACCTTCTTTAAAACTACTGATGTCATCAAATTTTTTATAATATACTTCTGTTCCAAACTTAAACCCATTATTTAATTTATATCCAAATGAAGTATTAAATATCCATGACTTTTGAGGCGGCAAATTTGAATTTGTAGGTAGCCATACATCAGTAGGTAAGCCAAGACCATTATTTGTTAATAAGTGAAGATATTGCTGCATCCTCGTAACACCAATTTTGAAATGTAGGTTATCGCTATTGGCCAATAAAGCAAATCTTGGTTGCAATGAGCTATATCTGGAGTTCTTGTCAGCAAAAATCATGGAATAATTGATACCGCCATTTACTCTTACCCCATCCCCTAAATCTATATCATCCTCTATAAAAGCATTTAATTCATCGCCCTTTATGTTTATATCTTTTGCATAATTCCTTACAGTTTCAAAATCAATATTATTTATACCCGGCTTAAAATTTGTTTCATTTAAATTTGTTACCTTAGGAAAAAAAGATCTCTTTTGCAAGCCCGCCCCAAACTTAATTGTATGTGTGTTACTTGGCAACCAATCAAACTCCTGTCTTAAACCATATTCTAAAATCTGCGACCTAAAAGATAAGCATCAAAATATACAGAGGTATCAATATTGGATACATTTTCAAAAAGATTATTTCTGTAACTGTTGAAGGTATATCCGGTATGATATAAAGTAAATCTGGAAAAAAATGATTTAGTAATCTGGCTGTTAAACCTAAGTGAATATAATTGATTACCCCAGTTAATTTGTTTGGCACTCTCATCTCTTAGGGCCGAATCATCTTTTTCTTTGGTTTGACTTGAAAACGCATCATTACTATGAAAGGTACTCAAAAGCAATCTGTGTTTTTGACCAATTTTAAAGTTTAGCTTGGCATTAAAATCATTAAAAAAATAATTTGAGAAGCCTCGTCTTTCCTTGTCATTATTCTGATATTTTGTGAGTTGTTTTATCCAGACATATCTTGCAGGTATACTTCCTTTGTAAAAGCTGGCACTCTTTATGGAATTGGAATTAAAAATAGAAAATATGCCTAAGGCATGGCCTGTGTTATATACCGGCACACCATCAAGTAAAACTAAGTTCTGGTCTGCTGATCCACCACGTACATTTAGCCCACCTATGCCATCTGCTGCTGTACTTATTCCCGGTTGATTGGATAGATACCTGAACAAATCCGCTTCACCCACAAGATGATTGGAAGATAAAATTTTGTCAATGTGCAGATTTTGCTGAGATGCAGTAGATTCATGTTCTTCTTCTAGCAAATCGCCCATAATGACAATTTCGTTTAGGAATCCATCCGGATGAAGCTTAATATTTATTAATGTATCTTTAAAAACACTTAATTCTATGATTTCAGATTTATATCCCAGATATGAATAGTGCAATCTTTGTGTCTGTTTACTTACCTTAAAACTGTAAAAACCATATTCGTTACTAACTGTCCCTTTACTTCTATCATGCAAAAAAACATTGGCACCGATGAGGACCTCGCCTGACGAATTGTCCTTAACATAACCATAGATAGTAATACTTTCCTCCTTTTGTTTTTTAATGTCCTTTACAAGTACAAGCTGGTCTCCCACTATTTGATATGTAATATCATACTCTTCAAGAATGACGGATAGAATATTTCCTAATTTCTCGTTTTTTGCGTTAATTGTAACCATCTTTTCAGCTGGAATTCTTGATTCAGAATAAACCAGATTAACTTTGCTAATGGACGCCAGTTCTTTGAGAATTAATTTAAGTGGCTTGTTAAAAGAATTATAGCTGATCACAATTTCGTCAGGGCGCGATTGACCTATACAAATACTGACAGTAAGTGACAATAATATAAATATAAATAGAAATCTCTTCAAATTAGTTACCTGATATACCTGTCTAATACAAAAACCGACCCAAAGGTACAATTTCCTAACAAATATTCAGCCTAATAACTGTAGTCCTAAATTCAAAAATTAAATTATATACAGGTGATATCCATACACATAATCAAATCCAACGTTGATGATTATTTACATTTTACTTTAGTAATCTTATAAGTAGCATCATCAATTTTTTTATAGTCCATATCCCAGGTTAGTTGCAGCGTAGTCATTATTTGTTCCAACGTATTGTTACTCAATGATCCTGAAGTAAGCGTACATCTTGCCCAATCCGATCTAACAGGTAATTCAAATTTTATTTTATACTTTTCTGAAATATCTTTGATTACTTTATCAAAAGGTGCATTATTAAACTTAAGTTCTTCGTTAAACCACAAATCAATATTTTCAAACGGAACTTCAGTAACCTGGCTTAAAACATTTTGAGTTAAAATGACTTTCTGATTTTTGGTCAGAAGTCTCACCTGTTTATCATGTTTTACTTCGACCTGACCTTCTTTTACAAGAACTGATTTTTCATCTGCGTCAACTATAAAACTGGTACCTGTGACATTTATTTCAATATCCTTTGTTTTTATTACAAAAGGTACATTTACATTAGTTGCTATTTCAAAATATGCTCTTCCATTCAAAACAATCGTACGTTGATCTTTAGTCATTTTTGAAACCTTTAATTTCGCCCCTTTGTCAAGCCATACTTTTGAGCCATCTTCCAACGCCAAAGGAGAGGTTATTTTATCAGAAATATATTCAGTACCATTATTCATCCATTTAAAAACCATCAGAACCGAAACCATCAATATCATAATTGCAGCTACTGATGTCCAATTGAAGTTTAAAAATATATTTTTTTGCTGTTTACTTTCAATTGGTGTAATTATGGTATGATCTTTGCTTTTTAATAAATCAAGGTGTTTATTAAAAGCTTTGGAATGATTAAATTGTTTGACCTCTTTGGTAAGAGAATTATTCCACACTTTAGATATCTGATCAAAAAGTAATTGATTCTCATTACTTTCATTGAGCCAGGCTTCAAAAGCACTTGCTTCTGAAGAGTCTAATTCTTCTGAAATATAGCTATGAATATATTGAATCTTATCAGTGGGTTTCATTAAATTACTATTTGACATGAATACGACACATGAATGAGGTCATTACCCCTATTCATTTGTTGTTTTTTTATATATTTCACTTCTTAATACCTTTAATGCTTTGGAAATCTGGTTTTCAACAGTTTTTACAGATATATTTAGTTCGCTGGCAATCTCAGAATAACTCATATCTTCATATCTACTTAAAGAAAAAATGATTCCACATTTTTCAGGCAGATCGCTTATTAATCGTTGTATTTTAATATTTAATTCTTCTGCCGATAAATATTGATCCGTTGTAAATCCAGCATCTTCAAATCCTACTAGGGTGGACTCTTCCTCCCATTTAATATGATTATCTCTGATAAAGTTTAGCGCCCTGTTTCTGCAAGCTCTTTTAAGATATGCCTCAATAGACAACAAAACATTTAAATCTTCTCTTTTTTTCCATATCTCTACAAATACTTCCTGAACGATGTCTTCTGCAATATCGCTGTCGTGCAGTATAAAATAAACCTGATTACAAAGTTTCTCATAAAACTGGCCATATAATGATTCCAAAGCCTTTTCAGGGTTTGATTTTATTAAAAAAGAAAATTGTTCAGTTTGTACCACTATCTAAAATATCCGGTTTTTATTTGTTTCAGTCAGACAAAAAACTTAGCATTAAACTTTGATTTAATTTAAGGTAAAGATACATTTTTAGGTCTAATTCTAAAATTTCTTGTAAATAAAATACTTAAAAATGAAAATGCAACATATAATACAGTTTTAAATTTACCTCAAAACAAATATATTTAAATTTTTATCAAAAAGCCCTATTCGATGTTTTCAATTTGATAAAATCTTTTGTAGATTTGCATCCGATTTGAACAGGCCAAGACTTTGGCAGATTTAGATTAATACGGAGGTTATAGCTCAGTTGGTTAGAGTATCGGTTTGTGGTACCGAGGGTCGTGGGTTCGAACCCCATTAGCCTCCCTTAAAAAAAGACAGTTTCATATGAAGCTGTCTTTTTTTTTTGATCCTCCCAAAATTTTTTTAATGATAAATTGCATTAGCTTTGTTATATAAAAATCATTTTATTTATGAAGTTTAGTCTATTGACGCTATGGATATCCATTATTTTTATCACCACAATATCATTATTTTACTATCCTAAGTGGAATAAAGCACATAATGAGGCAACGATAAGCTGGGATGTTTCAGGCTACTATTGGTATTTACCTGCCATTTTTATATATAAAGATTTACGAAAATTAGGTTTCAATCAGGCTGTTCTTAATAAGTATAAACCAACTCCTGAGCTTCAACAAGCTTTTAAGGCTCCTAATGATAATTATGTGATGAAATATAGTTGCGGACAAGCTATTATGATGTTCCCGGCTTTTTACGCCGGTCATCTATGGGCCAAAACAATGGGTTATGAAGCTGATGGTTTTTCAAAACCCTATCAGTTTGCCATTTTTTTTTGGGGTATATTAATAAGTATTTTTGGATTAATACTATTAAGAAAAGTAATGCTTCATTTTTTTTCTGAACATGCAACAGGAATAATTTTACTTATTATTGCACTTGGTACAAATTACCTTGAGTATGGCGCAATTACAAATGCCATGACGCACAATTATCTGTTCACATTATATACAATGCTGCTTTGGTTCACAATATATTTTTATAAAAGGCCCGGTTATTTACAAGCTGTCGGTTTAGGACTATGTCTTGGCCTGATGGCATTAACGCGTCCTACCGAAATAATTGCCTCGATTATTCCTGTTCTTTGGGGTGTAAGTATACATATTAGCTCCATTACGGCCAGAGTTAAACTATTTGTCACACAATACAAACAAATCATATTGTCAGTGTTTTGTGTGCTTATTGTTGGCTCAATTCAACTTTTTTATTGGAAATTTACTGCAAATTCCTGGGTAGTATACAGCTACACTGATCAGGGCTTTAGTTGGTTGCGTCCACATTTTTTTGATGGAATGTTAAGCGGTAGAGCAGGATGTTTGGTATACACGCCGGTAATGGTCTTGAGCTTAATCGGATTCCTTCCATTGTTTAAAAGGCATGCTGCTTTAGCGCCTTCATTATTTATTTTTTCTTTGATTTTTATCTATGTGACGTTTGCGTGGGATATATGGTGGTATGGCGGGAGTGTAGGACAAAGGTCACTGGTTCAGATATATCCTGTACTGGCTTTTCCCTTAGCTGCTTTGATCGACCATTTTAAGAAGGTAAATGTTAAAAGTATCATCGTTTCTTTTTTCATCATTATTTCAGTTCACTATAGTATTTGGGTAATACATAATGCGCATTATGGTGGGTTATTGGTTGCTGGTGAAATGACTAGTGATTATTTAAAAAGTATCTTCCTCAGAAACAAAATGCCCGATCAGGCCTTAAAGCTTTTAGATACCCGAAAAATATACTCTGGAGATATAATTGACCCCCAAACATTAATGAGTCATACCGATACTATAAATTATATTGGTGACATGTGCCTAAGTGATTCAATCCAATTCAGTCCGGCTAAAAAATTTAAACTTCCTTCTTCTGAAGGCTGGCTTAGAGCATCGGCAGATTTTTATACTGAAAATAAAGAATGGGATACCTGGAAGATGACCCAACTTATAATCAGATATTATAAAAACGGTAAAGAATTGCGAAGTGATGTTTTAAGGGTACAGCGGCATCTGAGCAATGGCCAAAAAATAAATCTTTGGCTTGATTCAAAACTTAGATACAACCCGGACGAAGCTGAAATTCTTTTATGGAATAGTGATGGTAAAAATAAAATATGTGTTGAAAATATAAAACTATTATACCATAAAGGTTAATAACAAATATTAATATCTGCTCATTTATAAAAATAAAAAAGCAGCTTTCAAATCATTGAAAGCTGCTTTTTTGTATGATACTGTTAGTATATCTCCCTTATTTAACTGAATCAACCACGGCTTTAAAAGCATCAGGGTGATTCATGGCAAGATCTGCTAAAACTTTACGATTAAGTTCAATACCTTTCTGTCCCAGGGCATAAATAAACTTCGAATAAGGCATTCCCAACATTCTAGTTGCTGCGTTAATCCTGATTATCCAAAGTCGTCTAAATGCTCTTTTTTTATTTCTTCTGTCCCTGAATGCGTATACATAAGACTTTTCAAGCGCATTTACTGCTACGGTGTACACTTTACTTCTCGCACCAAAAAATCCTCTGGCTGCTTTAAGTACTTTTTTTCTTCGTTGTCTTGATGCAACGGAATTAACTGATCTAGGCATAATATTTGGTTTTAGTACAACCCAGGGACTCTAAACTGAATGCTTTACTCCTGAGTTCTCGTTAAAAAATAAAAATTCTATATTACAAACAAAGCAAACGCTTAACTTTTGCAACATCTGCTTCATTAACTAAAGTCGAACCCAATAATCTGGTTTTCGCTTTGTTAGATTTTTTTCTCATCAAGTGACGCGCGTTCGCCTGAAATCTTTTTACCTTGCCGCTACCAGTAAGGGTAAATCTTTTTTTAGCACTTGAGTGGGTTTTCATTTTTGGCATGACTATATACTTATTTAGGGGCGCAAAGGTATTAAATTGATTTCAATAATTCGAAAAATCAGACAGAATTTTAATAATGAAATAAAAATAATCTCATATAATTGCCCAATTATTTGATAATTACTATATTTTATGTCAAAATACCATAAAATAATGATTGACAAAAGTCTAAGTTACTCTTTTTTTCTTTGGAGAAATCATAACTATCATACGTTTACCTTCCAATTTTGGCAACTCTTCAGCAGCACCCAATTCTTCAAGCTCTTTTAAAAATCTAAGTAAAATTAACTCACCTCGATCTTTAAAAATAATCGCCCTACCTTTGAACTGAACATAAGCTTTAATTTTGGCACTCTCTTCCAAAAATTTTAAGGCATGTTTTACCTTAAATTCAAAATCGTGCTCATCAGTGTTAGGTCCAAAACGGATTTCTTTGATGACCGTCTTTGCAGTTTTAGCTTTTAGCTCTTTTTCCTTCTTCTTTCTGTCGTAAATGAATTTTTTATAATCAATTACTTTACAGACCTGAGGGTCCGCATTGGGACTTATTTCAACCAGGTCCATTTCAACTCTTCAGCCCATTGTAAGACCTGATATGTACTGTAAACACCCGGCTCTATGGTTTTTTTTGCCACTTCACTGATCTCTTCCAAATTATCCCCCACTAATCTTATCCTGGGCACATTTATTTCTCTGTTCAGTCTGTAATTATACTTATCATCCTGTACTTTAGCTTGTGGTTGTACTCGTCCTTTTGCCAAATGCTTTGATTTTTTGTTTTAATTTAAATGCAAATATAAATACATCAGGGCATTAATTTATCAAAACCCTCAACTCTTATGATATTTAATGCTTATTTGATATCCTCATGTGTATTTGCTTCTGACAAAAGAACAATTTTAATACCATTTTTTTCATCGTTTACCTCAGCCATTAACTTGCTGCCCCTTTCAGGATTTTCACCAAGAATGAATTCAGCAAGCGGGTCTTCTACATATTTTTGAATCGCTCTATTCAACGGTCTGGCGCCAAATTGAGGATCATATCCTTTTTCAGAAACAAATTTTTTGGCTTCATCAGATAATACCAATTCATATTCAAGATTACTCATTCGTTTGAATAAATGCTCAAGATTGATATCAATTATCTTGAATATATCTTCCTGCTCAAGACTATTGAAAATAACTACATCATCAATTCTATTTAAAAACTCAGGTGAAAATGTTTTTTTAAGTGCTCCCTGAATAATAGCCTTAGTATTTTCTTCAGTATTCTCCTGTCGGCTACTAGTAGCAAATCCTAGTCCCTGACCAAAATCTTTCAATTGTCTGACACCAATGTTTGACGTCATTATTATCATTGTATTCTTAAAATCTACTTTCCGGCCTAAGCCATCTGTCAATTGACCATCATCAAGTACCTGAAGTAAAATATTATATACATCCGGATGTGCTTTTTCGATCTCATCCAATAATATCACTGAATAAGGCTTTCTTCTTACTTTTTCAGTAAGCTGACCACCTTCTTCATAACCAACATATCCCGGAGGAGCACCTATAAGCCGTGATATCGAAAACTTCTCCATATATTCTGTCATGTCAATACGGATCAAAGCATCTTCAGAATCAAACATATATTTTGCCAATGCTTTTGCCAACTCAGTTTTTCCAACACCAGTCGGGCCTAAAAATATAAACGATCCTATAGGTTTAGAAGGATCTTTAAGACCAACCCTATTCCTTTGAATGGCTTTTGTAACTTTTAGTATGGCATCTTCCTGACCAATGATCATTCCTTCAAGATCTTTAGTCATTTTGACCAGCTTATTTGACTCACTTTGCCCTACTCTTTTTACAGGTATACCTGTCATCATAGACACCACCTCGGCAATATCATCTTCATTTACGGGAAACTTCTTAGTCTTAGCTTCCTCCTCCCATTCTTCCTTATTTTGTTCCAGTTTACGTAATAATTTAGATTCCTGATCTCTCAGATCGGCTGCTCTCTCATATTGCTGACTTTTTACAGCCTGATTTTTTTGTTCTTTGACGATCTCTATTTCTTTCTCGAGATCCTCAATATATTTAGGAACGTGAATATTTTTCAAATGGGTTCTGGCGCCAACTTCATCCATAACATCAATGGCTTTATCAGGAAAAAAACGGTCAGAAATATAACGCTCACTAAGTTTTACACAAGCTACAATTGCTTCCTGAGAATATGTGACATTATGAAACTCTTCATATTTGCTTTTAATATTATGTAGGATATGGATAGTTTCTTCCGGTGAAGGTGGTTCAACCAATACTTTTTGAAATCTTCTATCCAAGGCACCATCCTTCTCAATATACTGACGATACTCATCCAGAGTAGAAGCTCCAATACATTGCAACTCTCCCCTTGCTAATGCTGGTTTGAAAATATTTGATGCATCGAGCGAACCCGTAGCTCCTCCAGCACCAACGATGGTATGTATCTCATCTATAAAAAGTATAATATCCCTTGCTTTTTCAAGTTCGGTCATTATAGCTTTCATTCTTTCTTCAAACTGTCCACGATATTTTGTTCCGGCTACCAATGCTGCCAGATCGAGCATGACCACCCTTTTATTAAATAATGTTCTTGATACTTTTCTCTGAACAATTCTAAGGGCAAGGCCTTCGACTATGGCTGTTTTACCAACTCCAGGCTCTCCAATAAGGATGGGATTATTTTTTTTTCTTCTACTCAGTATTTGAGAAACCCGCTCAATTTCAACTTCTCTACCAATAATAGGATCCAGCTTGCCTTCTTCGGCTAGCCTTGATACATCCCTCCCGAAATTATCCAATACAGGTGTTCTGGATTTTCCTGTAGCTTTCCTTGTCGCTCCATATTGATCTCCAGAATCATCTTCATCCATTGGAGAATCAGAGTCTGAAGGAGCCTGATCAAAAAAGTCAGGTGCTCCCGGATCCTGTTCCTGTCTTACAAATTCCAATTCAGCTTTAAATGATTCATAATCAACATTAAAGTCATTCAAAATTTTGTTGGCAACATTTTCGTCGTGCTTTAAAATTGACAGCATCAAATGTTCCGGTCTTATCTCATCGCTTTTATATACTTTCGCTTCAAGAGATGTTACTTTTAATACTTTTTCGGCATGTTTATTCAGAGGAATACTACCGTAATTATAACCCATTTCTTCTTCGTGTCTTGGGGTATGAGTCTTTTCTATTTTATGTTTCAACTCTTCAATATTCACCTCCAGAGAATCTAAAACCTTCACGGCAAGACTATCCTTCTCATGCAATAAACCTAATAAAAAATGCTCAGTACCTATATAGTCATGACCTAGCCTGATTGCTTCTTCACGACTAATCTGAATTATTTTTTTTACTTTAGGCGAAAATTTTCTATTGTTCATCTATAAATTATATTAAAACATGATTTACTAAAACCACTTTGAACGATTGTTTCTAAACGCAGATCTATTGTTAAATCAAAACTACAAAATACTAACAATAAAACAATACAAGTGTTGACATTTATTTTAAGTAACAATATCGTGCCATTTGAAAAGCCATGTTATATTGTCAGTAAATTCCGCTTTTGATCAATTCCTGATTTACATGTAAATATAAGTTATTAAAAATTTATATTTGGGCTATATATTAAAATTTTGCGGCAATTAACCAATCTTTAACCATTTTAAAATTAATAATAATCTGTTTTATAAAAGTAAAACAATACAAATATAATACATTACAAATAATTATAATACATTTCTGACACATTTTTAATATTTAATGAATTAATATTATTTATTTATTGCCAAATTCTTGATAAGTTGAATGGATTAAGTAAAAGTTTAGCTAAAAACTCTTAAAAATAACATACATTTGCACCATCTAAGCCATAAAACGCTTATGAAACTTGATACAACATACATTTGGCCTTAAACCAAGATAACACTTATTCATAATAAAATGAAGTTTACATTAGATAAAACAGAGAGGTATACCACTATTAAGCTCGGTGAAGAGAACCTTAATTCTATATTAGCACCAGATCTGAAGTCAGAATTTGTTTTTTTCAGAAATGAAGGTGTGCGAAATTTGATCCTGGACCTATCGGATACTAAGTATGTCGATTCGTCAGGATTAAGCGCCATATTGACAGCTAACAGGCTATGGAAAGACTATGGTTGTTTTGTACTTACCGGAGCAAATCACCCAGCTGTTAAAAAATTGATAGAAATATCAAGACTAGAGTCTATCTTAAACATCCTTCCGACTGTTGAGGAATCCATCGACTTTGTTTTTATGGAAGATATCGAAAAAGAACTCACCGCTGCCGGTGAAGAAGAATGACATAGTACCTTATTTGCCCGCAGTTTAGTTTGCTAGTCTGAAGTACGCACTGTTGTACTTTCCTGTATCCAGCATGGTACAAAAAAAGTATCTCCTTGTTTTATCTGCCGAAAGAAAATATCTTCTTTACTAGGCATATATTGTTTGTATCTGTTGATTAATTGATTGGCTTCGTTTGCTGACTTTGGGTCTACGTTTTTTGCTTTGGTCCAAATGTCTATTGCAGGCCAGGTTACAATCTGGCTTTCCCAGCCTCTTCCGGTTCCGCACAACGGGCCACTGGATGCATATAAATTTCCAATCAACAAATAAGGTTCTCCCCATCCGGGTTTGATTTTGGCAGCGTCGTAAGCATACTTTCTTGCTTTACTGTAATTTTTTATGTCTCTGTAATAGATTTTAGCTACCAACAACAGATACCTTGCCTTTTGGTCATTATCGGTTGACATCTCAACACAACTTAGATAGGATTCAATAGCTTTAGTGTACTTACCCAGTCCGTAATTTTCATTTCCTTGTGCTGCGCAACTTAAAGAAGGCGGTGCGACATAACATTTTGTTGTTTTTGCATTTTTAATTTCCATCAATTGGTTATTATTTTGTGCGCAGTCTCCCCTCAACATTCTTGCATAGGCCAAATTGATTATTTCGCAACTGTCCGGATACATCTTGAATAATGGATAATATTTTGCACTATAATAATTACAGTCATAAAAGCCGTCAATTCCCTCAAGGCTTTCCAATCTAAGGGGTGCGTATTCATTAATTATCTTCCATGTTTCGCAGCCATCTCCTTTGCAGGTAGCCAAACCATTGTCAATTGCTCTAAATATGAGGTCGGCGTATTTCCTACCTTCTTCTTTAGATATGGAACCTTCTATCATTTTATCTGTAAGTAATTTTGTGAATGGATTGATGACAAAATAATCTGCATTTTTTCCTTTAACATCAAAGTTTGATTTTAATAATTTAAATATGCTATCATTTGTGGTATATGAACTGTAGTAATAATAGTAATCAAATCCTTTTAATCCATTTACATAGGCTTCATCCCCGAAACAAACTTTACGTTTGTCATATATCATCATGATTGTATCAACGTATGTTTGTTTTAGTCCGGCGTCTTCTGTATTGTCAAACAAATGTTTAAATATGGTTGCGCCATCATCAAAATGGGATTTCACTCTTCCATTAGAACCAGGAGCCAGATTATAGGCTATACGCCAATGGTACAATGCCTCTTTAAATTTTTTCTGTTTGATTTCATCCTTGTACAGAACAAATGCGGTTTCAGCTATCTCTCTCTCTTTATCGGATAAATCTGTAAAGCCAACACAAGGTTTTTTGGGTTCTTGTTTTGTTGGTGGAGGTACGACAATTACTTCTTCAACAGGTTTTACTACTTTGGGAGAACACCCGACAACAAGTAATAATACCGCAAAGTGGATTAATAATTTCATATTTAATATATTATTTTAATTATTCAATCGTTATTCGACGTAATACAATGCCCATACAATTGATTGTGAATGAAAAATGTCTTATGTGCATTTAGCAATAACTTCCTATATTTAAAAAATAATTTTTCATCCTATCATTGTTACATTGACAAAAGTAGAAAATAAATTTCGATTAAATCTGTCTTTACAGATAATAAATTTAATAAGGTTTACTTCTGAGGAGGCTCAAAAAAAGGCTTTATAATTACTTGAATACGTTTAAATAATAATTTTATTGTTTTATATAACTTCTAATAATAGTGATTTCTTGGAAGTAAATTTTGATAAACCGGACCACTTAATTCAAACTAAGATGGCAGAAAATGGCCATAAAAAAAAAGCATCCAAAAATTGAATGCTTTTTTATTTATCCTGTTAAAATTACTTAAACCTTAATCTGACCGTTTCGCCTATCCAACATCCCACAGAAGCTGTTTGCCCCTCAGAAACACCCCTCATAAATCCTTCTGATTTATCAGGAAGGGAACTATAATAGTGGGATAGTTTATCATTGACTTCACCTGCCAAACTTCCATCTACTGATTTAGCATAATTATATTTTTCAATAGCAGCAAGAATAGCCATTCTTTGATCCCAGGAATCCCCACAAGATCTTGCAGTTTTACCATACATATCTCCAATGAGGATATATGGTCTACCCCAATTAGGCTTTAACTTTGCTGCTGAATATGCCGTATTTCTAGCCTGACTGTACAAACTCAGTTTTCTAAACTCAATAGAAGCAATAGAAAATAGCATGGTTGCCTTTTTTTCATTGTCAGTTTCATCTTCCATTGCCTCTCTATATTTGGATATTGCTTCCTTATACCTTCCAGCATCATATGCAGCTTTTGCTGCTGCTGCCGGATTATTTGCTTCATATTCAGCCTGCAAACGGGCATTTTCAACATTTGCATACTTTTTCCATTCTTCCGCTAATTTCATAATATCCGGATCTGTAGTTGGACAGCCTTGCTCTTTAAAAGTAGCCAGTATTCTTCCTAAGACTTGAGGATCATCTTTATTCTCTTCGTATTCAGGTAACAACTTTTCTTTGAAATAATCACAGTCAAATATATTTTTTTCTATTTCACTGAAAATTCCTTCCATTGAGGCTTGCGCCTGCTGATATCCTTCTGACAAGGATTCATTATTCGCAATATTGTATTCCGCAATACTATTCAGTCGTTTATACAATTCAACAGCCTTTTCTTTGGGCATACGACCAGCTTTAAATTCGAAAACTATAATTCTGGCATAAGGATCAAATATGATATATTCTGCTTTGTCTCCAGAATATTTTATAGAATTGTCAAGTGCAGCAACTGTTTCAACATAAGGACTATTAATAAGATAAAACATATCATATGCCTTCCTTCCATACAAATAGCCCAATTTAAGGTTAATTGATTCCTCGGTATTGGCTTTGGTAGTTATTGCTTTAGATTGATAACATGAGATGGCTTCATCATACAACTTAATGATAATGGCTGCATCCATATCTTTTGTCTTCTGATCCTGTTCTTTTGCCATTTTTTGTTTATATAGCTCTACACCATCCATATAATGATAATCGCGCTTTCCGTCCGCAGCAGGGGCTAACTTATAGGCTATTTGCCAATTTTCAAATGCAATAGCATAGTCATTGACTTTTAAAGCTTGTCGGTAAATCGAGTGTGCATTTTCGGCGTCCGCTTGATTGGCTTTTCCTATCCAACTATCACATTGTGCATTAATCTTGGATGAACCAATTAAATACAAAACTGTCGCGACAATAAAAAAGAAATGAGACTTCATAATAAGGTTATTGATTTTAGTTAATTATTCGATTAATTATATTTCCTCTTTAAGAACCATTCATCGTCATTAAAAGTTACACCTAAAGATATTTTAACAAATTTTTCTGATATTGGGGTGCCCTGACCACTTATGCCCGCATTAAAGCCAAGGTTTACATGTGAAATCTTCCTTTGAAAAACAAATGGCATACCAAAACCCATTGTGACGCCATAAACCGTGATTTGTTCGTTATTAATAACTCTTGGATCCAAATGATAATAGGCACCATACCGATATGATACACGTTCAAGAAAATTATCAAAAGATTTATAGTTTGGTCTGTAAAATCCTCCTGCTGAAATTTTATGTGAAGTCCTAAGGTCTCCTTTTATATCTCCTGCTGTATCATTATAATATTGTGACCAAAAAGAAGCTGAATAATTAATGCCAAAAGCACTTTTTTCCCCTTTATAATATGTCAATCCCAATCCAAATTCAGCTGGTAATTTACCTTTTCCTTTTACAGTATCATATCTGATAGTATCAACGGTAGGAATACTTGAACCAACATACTGAATCTGTCGATCATTGATAATACCATTTGTGTTAAATCCGGTAGCTGAGTTTGCATGTAATCCCAATGAAATTCTTTTTGTTGGGGTTGTTTTATCTTTTTCAATATCTTCTTTATTCAGGATTTTAGAATACAACAAACCTGCATTCCATAAGTAGCCATTTATATTGTAATCATTGCTATTAATGTCATTGTACGCAAACTCCTCTCCCGGAAAAAAAATTTGTCTTTCATAGCTTATCTTGCCAAAAACGTATCCTAAATTTAATCCAAATGATATATCTTTATATTTGATGGAATTACCCCACATAAATTTATAAGACCCGCCGCTTCCAATATAATTTCGGTTAAAAACGCCTATGTTGGGTAGAGAATCCCTTGATCTTATATTATAGCCAACATTGGAATGCGGCATTAAAGTGAAGGACATACCTAGTTTATAAGGCTTTTTTACACCATCGTATATTTCATTTATTGGATTACGCAAAGGAAAAGCGATCGAGAGATATTCAAGGTTTCCACCCCATATTTTTGTCGTACTATTTTTGTCTGCAATCCAACTTCTTTTTACATATATACCAATATCGTAAGCTGTAGCATTCAGATAACTATATGAAGCGGGATTTACAATGTTAATATGATATCCATCAATAAAAGAAGCTCCAAGTCCACCCATTTGTCTCAAATGATTAAAATTATTGTCAGTCAGATCACCAATCCCGTACCTGGAATAAGGGCTGTTAACCTGGGCTGATATTGAGAAGGTCAAAATCATGACGATAAGAAAACAAACTGTCTGTTTAATGTGCATTATATCTTAAAATTTCATTTAACCCTTCCAATATCAGGTTTGGGGAGACAAATATCTTATTTTTTGTGTATTTTTCAAACAAATGAGCGTCTCCTCCAGTTAAAATAACGTTAATAACGTCATATTTGGTCGATACTTCATTAATAAACGTTTCAATTTCCCTAAACGCGCCTTTTACAGCACCATTTTGTAAGGCATTTTTAGTATTAGTTCCAAATAAACTCTCAGGAATATCTATGTCAACCAGTGGCAATTTTGCTGTATATCTGTTCATTGCTTTTAGACGCATTCTGATGCCAGGGCTTATATTTCCTCCCAAAAATTCTCCTTTTTCTGATATAAAATCCAGTGTTATACATGTACCCAAATCAATAATGAGACAATTAGCCCCATGGAATTTGTAAAAAGCACCAACGGCCGCTGCCAATCGGTCTTTTCCCAAAGTCTGTGGTGTTTCGTATAAGTTTTTAATAGGTAATGGAGATAAATGATCCAGATGCCAAAATAGAATAAAATTGTTCTTTAAGTAGTCGTATGTGCTGGTAACAATTTCACCGGTATTACTAAGTATTACTGCATCGATATTAAATTTTTCTTTTATTGCTTGAAGATGTTTAACTTTCAATCTGGTTAAAACTTCAGAAAAAAGCATTATGTCTCCATCAAATACTGCAATTTTAGTGCGTGAATTGCCTATATCAATTATCAAATTCACAAATAATAATTAATGTTTAAAATGTCGAATGCCTGTGAACACCATAGACATACTATGAGCATTACAGTACTCAATGCTAAGATTGTCTTTAATTGATCCTCCGGGTTGAATTACTGCGCTTATACCTTCATGATGCACTAATTCCACGCAATCCGGGAATGGAAAAAATGCGTCAGAAGCCATTACAGCCCCATTTAGTTCGAATCCATATTGTCTGGCTTTTTCAATGGCATGCCTGCATGCATCTATCCGTGAAGTCTGCCCGCATCCCATTGCCAACATTTGTGCATTCTTTGCCAAAACAATGGTATTTGATTTCAAATGTTTGCAGCATTTCAGAGCAAAAATCAAATCAGTCATTTCCTGTGGAGAAGGTTGTGATATTGTTTTGGTTTCAAAATTTTCAGTAGATTCTGTCAACAGATCATTATCCTGCACAATAACTCCATTCAGTAAGCTCTTAAAACCTTTTTTCTGAATGTTATAATTTTTTAATCTCAAAACAATTCTTTTTGGCTTTGAAACCAATAAGCTTAGTGCATCGGGTGTAAAATCAGGGGCAATCAAAACTTCATAAAATATTTTATCAATCTCTTTTGCGGTGTCTATATCGATGATTGCATTACAAATCAAAATGCCACCAAATGCAGAAACCGGATCTGCTTCAAGCGCTGAATGCCATGCTTCGAAAGCAGATGATCGGGATGCTATTCCGCAAGGATTAGTATGTTTTATAATAGCAAATGTGGGGTCAAAATCCTTAAATTCGGCCATAAGCATTATGGCAGCATCCGCATCAACAAGATTATTATATGACAAGTCTTTACCGCAAATTTTGTCAAAAACTTCACTCATATCCCCAAAATAACTTGCCGTTTGATGCGGATTTTCTCCATACCGCAATGGTTCTGACTTTAACATACTTCTTTTAAAAACAGCATCATTTAAATCTTCTTTCGCCAGGTAATTAAAAATCGCCGTATCGTAATGGGAAGATATCATAAAAGCCTCTGAAGCCAGCTTTTTTCTATCAGCCAAAAGTGTGAAACCATCGTATTTATGTAATATATCCAGCAAATAACCATACTGAGATTTTGAAGAAATAACCACTACATCTTTAAAATTTTTTGCCGCTGCCCTGATGAGTGAAATCCCGCCAATATCAATTTTTTCGATTATATCGCTTTCATTTGTTGTTTGAGAAACTGTTTCTTCAAAAGGATACAAATCCACGATAACCAAATCAATGGGAGGAATTTCGTATGCATCCAGTTGAGCAAGGTGAACATCTTCACGAATTGCCATGATACCCCCAAAAACTTTTGGGTGTAACGTTTTAACCCTCCCGCCCAAAATTGATGGATATCCTGTCAAGGTTTCCACCTCCTTTACCTTTATACCAAGACCCTCAATAAATGATTGGGTACCACCAGTGGTATATATTGTAACACCAAGGCCATCCAGTTTTCTGACTATGTGCTCCAAGCCGTCTTTATAATACACTGATATAAGTGCAGATTTGATTTTAGGATCCATTATATAAAATAAATTATCTATGTACAATTAGAAAACAAAAGTAAGGATTATATTGGGTAAAATCACGAATATTGGTGTTTGATCTATAAATTAACCATAAACATCCTGAAAAAAATCCGACATAATATGTTCAAAATGGAAGCTTTGACATGTCCTTGCCTATAAAAAGAAAAAACCAAAATCCGGAAACCAAACTAAATAAAAAAGGGGAACTACCTATTGGCGATTCCCCTTATATACATTACATATGAACTTTAGTATTCCCAAAGATCATGCTCAAAGTTGAGCAATTCATTCTTAATTTTATCAGAAAATAACAAAAGATCTATGCCCGATCTACTAGAGGTATCATCCGGCTCAGGAACAAAAAAATCTTTCAACCTGAAATCCAACACATTTGATCTTTTGTAAATATAGCTTGAAAATACTCTTGTGTCAAACACATCGGCATATGTCATAGGTGCTATGTCATTTTCTTCATTAAATATCCTGTATTTCGATAATGGAGACCTAGCCTCAGGATAATATATCCAAAAAATCGGACCTGGAGGAATACCTGCTGATTCATTTTTCGGACTCTGATAAATAGGTGCAATACCAAGGATTCGGACATCCATTACAGACCGTTGTTTATCAAAATACCACACCTCTTTAATCCTGTACGACAATACTTTCTCCCAATTTATTTCATTTTTAGCTACTTTGATATTTTCCGTATAGGTCTCAGGATCGTACTCAACGAGTGTATCCAATGTTACCATTTTACTTTCCACTTCAGCCGGACTTAAAGGTGTCGTAAACTTCTCATCTCCGAAAGCTGTGATTTCACCTTTGTTTATCAATTCCCGGAACACTGAAAAAAGATTCAACTCCTGACTTCTGAAAGGCAGATTGAGTTTCTCTCTTGTGTCAATGACTCTTTGAACTCTCTTTTCCCAGGCAATGTCTGCTTCTCTAATTGGTTGTTGTGACATTAATTTGTTTTCAACAACAATTCTTTTACGAACCAGATCATCGACAAAAATGTCTTCAGTCGGTTGAGAAGATTCTGTTTTTATAACCTCAGCATCTCCGCTTTTTTGAGCAAAAGATACGGTCGTCATCAACATGATAAAAACCAATCCCAAATAATTAAGAAATATTTTCATAAGAATTATATTTTAAAAATAACTTTATTGAACATCAAATACCAGCTGACCCAAATTTCTGTCAGCTACATCACCAGGGCATTTGCATCTGATATCCTGAAAAATATATTTATCGCCGGGTGTTGCTTTCCCTTGCAATGCAGCGGCAGCTCCTTCAATTTTAGCACCTCGATTTGCTGCTGATTCAGGATCCTGTCTTTTTGCCACTCTGGTTAAGGTAAATCCGGCAAGATTACATTTAGCTTCAAAATCAAAGTTATCCAACATAGGAATCAAGCCACTATAAGCTTTAAATGTACCATTTCCGATTTTTCCGCCAATTTCCTTACCGCCTAATCTTGGGCTAGGATCCGGAATTCTTTTTATCCTGAAGTCTTTAGAACCAGTCATGCCGGGTGCGGAAACCGTAACTTTAGCCGGACCCGGAGGACCAGGTACATTTACAGTATAAGAACCATCCCCATTTCTCTTTATAGAACCTCCACTCATATCTACTTTAATCTGAGCAGATGGTACACCAGCGGCTGAGACTTCTACCGGATTATCCACACCAATATAAAATACATTCATTTTTGCAGCTGAGATGGTTACTGATCGCTCGCCCACCTCGTATTCAAAAGTTTGCCGATATTGATTGGTTTCTTTGGTAACCGGATTCGTTACACTTGCAACTGCTTCATATTTTTTAATACCAACTTCAGAAGCGTTCTGAGACCACTTAGCTGAACCTTCAGCATCAACAGATAATCTTGCACCATTCACAGCAATTGAAATTCCTGTATTACTGGATTGGTCTGCAGCAGCTGATAAAAAAACTTCTGTTTCAAATTTTTCTCCTTTTATAACATAAGATTTTTTAGGTGCCGAAACAACTCTGAATTTACTTAGCACTACTTCTTCTGTAAGACCCACTTTAGCCGCTAAATAATTTAGAACCCCTGCTTCAGAACTTTTTATGTCATTTGAAAATTTTGAAAATATAGGCATACAAGCACCTAAAGGCATATGACCAAATGTGAAATCTGACCAGTTCTTTTTCTTATTAGCAGATTTTGTCCAGGCTACATCATCTATAACTATTGGCAATTTACTAGCAAATTCAGCTCTATCTGGCTCATCAATAAGTTCAAGATACTTATTTTTAATGTTGATCATTTCGGCTTTCATTTTTTCACCTTCTCCATCTTCCACCAACAATCTGGTTGTGGCATCATAATCTCTTTTTCCTTTCAATTCTCTGTTACCATAAGCCATAACATAATCCCCTTCGTCATGCTTTTTGTTTCTATCCCCGGCTTCATCTACAACTGCATCCATTACTTTTTGAATGTAATCTGTTCCTTGTTTAGAAATCTCACCGACTTTATCCACCCGATTAGCATAGGTTTCGAATTGTTTTCCTTTTGCTGCACTTTTCTTAATTGCAGCAGGAATATCTTTGTTTGAGGCATCCAACGCATCATTTGCTTTAATAAGACCTTTATCTACCATATCAAAGGCATTAAAAATCTCAGCAGATACGTTAAGTGCCAATAACGCAGTCAGTACGAGATACATTACATTTATCATCAACTGCCGCGGTTCCTTAGGTATTGACATTTTTTATCTTTTTATAAGTTTATAAATAAAAATTATTCTAAAATTACCCTTTAACACTGTAAGCAGAAAGTACGTTGCCATACACCGCGTTCAAAGACGTAAGGTTTTTGCTTAAGCTAGCCATTTGAGCCTGATACTGTTTTGTATCCTCTACAGTAGCATTTAATGTTGCCATTGCATCGTTCATTCTAGAATAGAAATTATTCATGGTTTTTAATTGTTCTCCAGTTTGTGAAAAGTCAACTTCCTGAAGTGCTTTTAAAGAACCCATACTTTTTGACATTGATTGTAATTCGGTTAGCATTCCACCCAATTTGTTTTCAACAGTTTCTGCATTAAGTGTTCTTGATGGGGCAGCCGTTCCGCCTGCTGTAAGAGGTGTTAGGTTTGCACTATATTGATCTAATCCCGGATATAACTTTTCCCAGTAGTAATCTTTTTCAGGTCCAAGAATACCTAACATAGCAAACAAAAATGCCTCTACTAATAATCCCGCAGTTATTGCTGGTCCTCCCCATGGCTCACTATTGATCTTTCCAAGGGCTCCGATCATTACAACTGATGCGCCTATACCGATCAGAAAATTTTTAACATATTTGAATGTTGGTGATTTAAAAAAACTCATTGTGATTTAATTTTTGTGATTTGTTAAATAATAAATTGATATATTATTGAAATCCTAAAAAGAGATTTCATTCTTTAGCCTAATTAATACATAAAACTGAATTAAAAGTCATTTATTGATCTTCCCAAATATGTAATTACACATCTGAATCCAATGTATGACTTGGTACTGTCCTGAAACTCCCAATTTCTGGTACCTGTCTGACAATAGTACGAAATATCTTTCCAGGATCCACCTCTTAATACTTTCCTCTTAAATGCTTCAGGGTCAGTATCTGCAGCATCATATCTGTAATCAGAATTTAAATCATGTTCGTGATTATAAGCATTTTCGTGGAAAGCGGATGATGTCCATTCAGAAACATTGCCTGCCATACAGAATAAGCCATAATCATTGGGAAAGTAAGCGTCTGCTTTTACAGTATGCAAGCCACCATCTTCAGGATAATTTCCTCTTCCTGGTTTGAAATTTGCTAACAAACAACCTTTTGCGTTTCTGATATACGGCCCGCCCCAAGGGTATGGAGAAATATCATGTCCTCCTCTTGCAGCATATTCCCATTCTGCTTCTGAAGGCAATCTAAACACTTCTGTGTTTGGTTCTTCTTGTTTAAATTGATTCCAAAGTTTTGTTCTCCAGTGACAGAAAGCAGTAGCCTGCTTCCAGCTAACACCTACTACAGGATAATCATCAAAGGCAGGATGCCAGAAATAATTTCTTGAATGCGGTTCATTATATGAAAAAGTAAAGTCCCGAATCCAGCACAGGGTATCAGGAAAAATCGCTACTTCAGCTTTATTAACAATAGAAGCACGTGTCGCTTTTTTATCATGTGCTGCTTTTTGCCAGTCTATCCATTGATATTTATATTTAAGACCTGCAAAATCTATTTCCCTTCGACCTTCAAAGGCCATATCACCTTCATAATACATCTCACCTAATGTTTCATCTGCATAATCCAATTCAACATCCCAGTCTATTGTTTCATTTTCAAAATCGTCAGTTTTTTTGTTTCCCATTAATTCATGAGCTGTGGAATCACGCACCCAATTAACAAATTGTCGATATTCATTATTGGTGATTTCAGTGTCATCCATAAAAAATCCCGAAATTGATATTGATTTTTGTCTCTGGGTAAAGGTAGAAAAAACATCCTGATCACTTTGACCTATGGTCAATGTTCCTGATGGTACGTATACCATGCCAAAGGGATTAAATCCAGCCCACTTAGGACGATTTTGAGCTCCTGTCAATTGTCCACTCTCTTGTTTTCCACAGGAGGAGATAAATATTACAGCTAATAATAACACACTTAAACTTGATAAACTTTTCATTTTTTTTTAGCGATTTTACCTTTAAAAATAAGGGCTTCGGAATAAAGCGACGTAAAGATAATTGAGTATTTTAAAACTACAACTATTTAAATTCGTTTTTTAAAATATTTTTATACCTGAAAAACTCTCTAGCGTTTCTACAACGAACATTTTATCCAATTATTGCCTTATTGACATAATAATATTGTAACATAGATTCATTATTTTTATATATTTAATTGTTTAGTGAGTATTTTTGATTTGCTATCGATAAAATGATTTCATAACAAGCTTATAATCATCACTTTATATCATATTATATATTTATTTAATTCTTCTTACTCAACTTAACTTAATCTTGTTAAATTGACATTATAAAACTATTTGTAACAAATAAATTGGTCGAAACACCACAAATAAAGTCCATCAATCCAGACATTTATTCCAATAAAATCTTTAAAATAAAAAACTAGAAATTGTTCGCAAATTTACAAATTAATTTTTAAAGATGTCACAAAATAATTAATTTGGTGTTATAAATCTCTTGGATTATAAATAATTTTAGGTGGTAATCCAATTCCAATCAATTTTTGGAGATTATATGACAGCATAATTTCATGACTTCCCTGGTAAGCTGTCCGTAGGGCTGATAACCCAAAATCATAACTGTAAGAAACTTTATATTTTGCGCCAAGATTAGTTCCAATAATAATTGATCCTGCATCAATTGATGTTTGACTATAGCCTCTAAAATTAAATCCGCCAAATAAATTGTCGTTAAGTCTTATTATGACACCAAGGTCAGTCTGTAAAACAGTTCCATCTGCCCTGATCATTATGGAAGGGATTATCTCCGTCTCTTCATTAAGAAATAATTTGTACTGACCGAATACAGACATAGAGAAGGCTCTTTTATAAGCACCTGACCCTAAGGAATACGTATGAGAAGGTAATTCGTTCAATGTAATACCCGCTTGGATTGATTTTCCCATAAAATAACTACCCAGCTCCCATGAAAAGCCTGCACCTCCAAATGCAGCAGCTTGTAAAAACGGATCTTTATGGTCGTAAACACCAATATAGGTGCCATCCGGCGTAATTATCCCAAGACCGTCTATATTTAGCAGATCGACTCCTATCCTACCACCGAATGACAGAAAGCCAAATGGTGTTCCAAGAACTTTATTATAGGAAACTTTAAGGTTAGAATTACTAAACAATCCGGATTTTTGATTAAAAACTGAAAAACCAATAGCTCCGTTCCAAAGGTAAAAAGGCATATCAGCGCCCAGATAGAAAGTTCTGGGGTTTCCTGCTAATGTACTAAATTGGTCTCTGTATGTTGTAAAAACACTTAGGGATCTCTCCAATCCACCATATGCAGGATTTTCGGCATATTTATTAAGCATGTACTGGGTAAACTGAGGTCTTTGCTGACCTGAAAGTACATACTGAACTAAAAACAAAAAAAATATCATCCCGGCAAACTTCATGCTTTCTCCTTTATCAATTTTTATACAAGAATACAGCAAAATTGCCAAACTTGTATCGTAATCAAACATAAATATTTTAAAAATAAATTATAAGGTCAGGATTAATCCATCATAGGCAGGAAGAATACGCTCAGGTAACTTCTTAATCAATGATTCATGTCTTCCCATTTCATGAGACATGTGTGTAAGATAAGTAGTTTTAGCATTTATCTTTCTTGCCACAATCAACATCTCATCATAATTATAGTGCGAATAATGGGGACGAAACTGTAATACATTTAATACCAAGACGTCCAAACCTTTTAATAAGTTCATTTCCTCTGACCCAATATAAGAAGCATCAGTAACATAAGCAAAGTTATTAATTCTAAAACCTAAAATAGGTAGTTTACCATGCATTACCTTAAGAGCCAGTACTGAAATGCCTTTATAGTCAAAATATTCATTGTATGATAATGGAAAAAACTCTACTCTGGGTAGTCCCGGATAAGGGTTATTTTCAAACATATAACTAAACTTATTTTTAAGATCATCCAGTACCCTATTCAAGGCATAAACGGGCATATCTATTTTTTGTTTAAAATTAAATGGTCTGATGTCATCCAGACCTATAACATGATCATTATGCTCATGGGTTAGAAATATGGCATCGACATGAGTGACTTTGTTGACAAGCATCTGCTGTCTGAAATCCGGGCCTATGTCAACAACAATATTTATATTATTTTCTGAAATGAGGATGGAAGACCTTAGCCTAGTATCCCGGGGCTCCTGTGAAACACAGGTTTCGCAAGTACAACCGATAATTGGGACACCCTGAGATGTACCTGTTCCAAGAAAAGTTATTTCCACGGTGACCTATACATAATTGATTAAATACTTCATTTTAATGTACGCTTCTATGGTTTTTTAAAAGTTGGCCATAAAATAATTTTGATTTTTCTGACAATATGCTATCATCTTCTAAAATGACCAATAATATATCCAACAAAACATTGACTCTGCCATCCGTATCAAAAAATTTATTAACAACAGCAACTTTATTATGCTCAACGATACAGTATCCTGAATTAAAATTTCCCTTTTCGTATCTGATACTGTACTCCAATTCTTTAAAAATAAGTTCCAACTTCTGCAGGGTTGGTTTAGTATGTTTATTCATTAAATTTGAATATAATTTTTAAATTTGCACCACAAATATAACAATTGTAATCGGAAATGACAATATATGTTGGCTTTGTGGACAATATTTGAGTTGAAATCATGTTGACCAATATATTAAAATCAAACAATCAAATGAAGAGAGTTTTTATTTTATTAATTTTATGCATCAGTTCAATTAACAGTAATGTTTTTTCACAAGGCTTTAAGGCTATGGGCATTGTCGGAATGAATGCTTCACAACTCGATGGCGACAATCTTTATGGTTTTAATAAGTTAGGGCTTAGTGTAGGTGGCAGACTTTCTTATACTTCTTTGAGCATTTATGATTTGTCTATTGAAATGCTGTACAGCCAGCGGGGCTCATCCACAAAAATTTTTAATGCAGATGAATCAGAAAAAATTTCACTCAACTATTTTGAGTTTCCTGTAATATTCAGTTTGAGAGACTGGCTGATCGAATCTGATAATTATTATAAGGTCAGGGCTGAAACCGGACTATCCTACGGATACTTATTCGGTATTAAGGCCCCTGGATTTAATGAATTGAATTTCAGGAAGCATGATGTGAGCTGGATTGTAGGTGCCGGTCTTAATTTTACTAAAAGTATAGGCATATCTGTGAGATATTCCACCTCTTTATATAATTTATATAAAGACCCTGCTGCAGCAAAAAGCAATTTGTTAGGATATTTTTTAACTTTACGTTCAGAATTTAGTTTTTAATATAAAATGTATCCAACCTAAACATGAATGCAATGACATCCTCCAAATTTATAAGCGTTTTATTATGTATATCAATAGGTTGTAATCAGGCAAATAAGACCGAAAACGTCTTAAAAACAGCTCCTGAAACAGCTCCCGTCAACATCGGACCTGAAATACCGGGCGTGCCGGAAGATGTCATAATAAAACTGCTGAATGAATGTACTTATGTAGATTATATTTTTCATAATCTGCCATTCAGTCTGAGTCAATCAGAAGATCCAAGCATTAATCAGAACATTGCCTACATAGATTACAAACGCCCATTGGGACACATTCCAGGCAACTGTAAACCAATCGGTAGAAAATTTTTTCATATCAAAGGAGAAATCGTGTATGATGTAGATGTTTATCTGACTACACACTGCAAATTTTATGTATTTGTTGATAAAAAAAACAAGCCGATGTACGCAAATTATATAACGGACGACGGAGTTAAGTTTTATGCACAAACTGCTCAACAGGCGCGAAGTTCAATAGGCAATTAAAAAGTGTAGCTAGATGATTCAAATACATGCATAATAATCTTGCTGTTGTAGATTTGGGATCTAATACATTTCATTTGTTGATCGTTTCTAAAGACACAAATGGAAGCTTAAAAACGATATACAGGGCTCGTGTTTTTGTAGGTCTTTCTGATGGAGGAATAGAAGTCATCAAAGAAGACAAAATAAAATTGGGATTGGAAACAATCAGGTTATTTAAAGCAAAATTAGATTTTTTTGGAAATACATTGTTAAAAGTTGCCGGTACTGCTGTCCTCCGTAAAGCGTCCAACAGGATGGAATTTATACATAAAGCTGAAGAAATTCTCCAAACCCGTATTGAAATATTGGATGGTCAAACCGAGGCAGAGTATATTTATAAAGGCATTATGCTGCTTCCGAAACTCCTTTTCGGGACCTATCTTATTATGGATATTGGTGGTGGAAGTACTGAGTTTATAATTGTAGTAGACGGCATAAAAGTATGGTGGCAAAGTTATACTTTAGGTGTTGGTGTACTGCATCATTTGTTTCATAATAAGGAACCTATAGGATTAAGAGCTATACATAGCATGACAGAATATGTAAAAAACATGATTACTGAAATGCTGCACATTTTGGAAAAGTACAAAATAGAAGCCATCATCGGTGCTTCAGGTTCATTCGAAGTACTCCAAAGTATGACATCTAAAATTATCAAAGAAGACGAAATAAGTATCATTCAAATCAGTGAATTTGAAGCTTTGTACCAAAATATAATTAATACTGATTTTGAAAAAAGACAAAACTTGCCAGGACTACCGAAAGAAAGGACAAAACTTATTGTAGTTGGCATGGCATTAAAAAAGATAATAATTGATATCGCTCACCCTTCTTATATTATTGTGTCACCATATGCTATGAAGGAAGGTATATTGAGTGAAATGTTATTATAGCAACACTTAATATTGGCTCACGGCTATTAAACCCAGAATACGCATTAGAAATGAACTACATGAAAATCTGACTTCATATTTGATGGCGTTAATGACTAGCCACGATCCGGGGGTCGTGGGGTTCCTTCATTTAGGAAAGCTACTTCGGGTAGCTTTAATCGCTTCGTGACCATTCAATCATGTCCTCATTGCAGCTTTGGCTACAACTGCGGGATAAAATATGCGAGCAATACCAACTATTTTGCCTGTCTGGTCTTGGAAGGTCATATTCCCATTTGAATAAAGTCCAATGCGTAATCTGTGTTAAACGACTCTTAATTGCCTTTTGATTTCATTAGCAAACGAGCATAACCATCATCTACCAGATCAAGATATAAGTCCGGCTCTATAAGTTCAAGTTCCATAAGGTAAAATTCCCCATTGACAATTATGCCATCGACTCTAGCATATAATAAATCATCTTGTATAAAATTTACTATGGATTGTGCTGTGTCTATCAGATGTTTGTCTGGAATAAATGGTTGATATTTCCCCCCAAACTGAGATTGGATCCTGAAATCACCTTCAACAGGTTTTTTCAACACGGCATGAACATATTGTTTATTAAAAAAAACCAGTGAAACTTCGCCAAATGTCTTGATCTCGGGCATAAATATTTGTAAAATCAGGTCTCTTTCAGTTGAAATCGTGGCGTAGTTTTTTTGATATCATCAATTTGGTCGATGTTAAATAAGGTTGTCAAAAAGATCCCGCCGAAACAGCGGGGCTTAATAACTACATTCTTCCAGGCTTTGGGAATTAAGGATGTAAGGTCAACATCTGAATTGGATGGCACAAAAATACTGGGTACTATTCGAATACCACTTTGTTCCATATCTCTCAGATAGAATTTATGCATGTTTTTTCTGATGACCTGCAATGGGTTATAAACCTTTAAATCCAGGTCTTCCATAAACTTGAGCCATTCTGTAAAAACATTGGGTGCAAGATAATAATCCCATGTACTTCTAAAAATCAAAGCGTCATATTTTTTCCACTGTATATTGGAAGAATTCCAGATTACAGGTTCAGCATCAATACCATAAAGTGTCAATTCAGGAATTAGTCGCCGCTCAGAAATGGTAAGTTCGGGAGCTTTGGAATATGTTAAGAAGGCTACTTTCATGACATCTGGCAATACAATTCTTTAAAGACATATTAAAAAAATATCTTATATAGTGTAGTCAGTTTCTTTGCAAAAAGGGTCTAATCAATAATTATATCATACCTTTGTAATAATCCAATCAAACCTTCTTTTGCAAATTTAGCTTTCCTGATTCGATTTATTTCAATATTAATAACATAATTGAAGGAGGTTCGAAAGTCGGTATTTTCTAAATTACTATTATCAAAAATGGCCTGGCTAAAATCACAATTGTCAAATATCAACCCTGACAAATCTGCTTGGGTAAAATCCACTTCTATTAAACTGCAATTTCTGAACGAGCATTTTTTAATATTTTGTTTAAAGAATGAAGATAGATTTAATGTACAATGATCAAAATTGGCGGAAAACAAAAATTGATTACAATCTTCAAAATGTACACCCAACAATTTACATTCCAGAAAATTAATCTCTCTCAACGCAGTATTGTCTACTTTTGCAGAACTTAAATTACAAGTGTCAAACGTGCAGTTTGAAAATCTTGAGCCACTCAGACTTACATTTGCAAAAACGCAATCTTTAAAAATACAATTTTCATAATCACCTGAAGGTAAACCTTTGAACGAATAGTCAATCCGCACAAATGTTTCGTCAATAAATGTAATTTTTGATATCATATATTCACTTTAAAGCATGTCCATTATTTTTTTGATTCTTTTACAAGCCTTTTTAAAATAGCCCACTGTCTCAGTGCATCCCTTGCTTCAATAGCGGGATAGCCAAGCATTGTCATCCCTGCCGGAATATCGCCTGTAACACCCGAGCCAGCACCTATAATGGCTCCATCACCTATTGTAGTATGATCTTTTATGGAAGCACTACCACCAATGACGACCCCATTTCCAAGTGTTACAGAACCTGCCAGTCCACTATTTCCAGCCATGATACAAAAACGGCCTAATTTACTATTGTGTCCTATCTGCACCAAGTTATCAATTTTACACCCATCTCCTATAATAGTAGCGCTAAATTTACCTCTGTCGACACACGAATTCGCACCTATTTCAACACCATTTCCTATTATGACATTACCAATCTGGGGAATCTTTACCAAGCCAAGTTTCGGATCAGGTCTGAAACCAAATCCATCTGCACCTATTGTACAATTGGAATGCAGGATACAATCATTGCCTATGTGACACCGCTCGCGCAGAACAGCTCCTGACCAAATTATAGTGTTATTGCCAACAGAGCATTCATCAAGAATTGTAACATTCGGATATATGGTGACATTTTCGCCGATTTTCACGTCGGGACCGATATAACATCCTGCACCTATTTTTGTACCGTTTCCTATCTTTGCCGTACCTTCCAAGACTGCAGAAGGATGGATATCGAAACTAAATTTGGGTAAAGAAGGTGCAAACATTTTCAGGATTCTTGACATGGCGAGATCTGCATTATTGACTTTGATAAATGCTTTGTTTTCACCAGGTTCAATAGAGATGTAATTATTGACTACGGCAGCGCAGGCTTGAGAACTTTCCCATGATTTTTCATATTTTTTGTGCCCAATAAATGAAATTTCCGTTCGGCTAGCACTGTCCAATTGCTCAGGAGCTGTGATAAGTACATTTGTATAACCTATTAGGGCACCTTCAAGAGCTTCACAAATCTGATCAATGGTATAAGACTTCATTATATATATTGAATATTCGTTATATTATTATTTTATTCCTGAATACTTTTCAATCAGAATAGGATCAGTTTCCTGAGATACGATATTAGTTAATAGTCCTTTGAGTTTAATCAGGAATAATGAATCAGAAGCGGATGCACCATCCTTATTTCTACTTGCTACTTCTTCCGCCATTTTTAAAATAGTAACCGTACCGAGATACTTTCTATAAATATTCCCATCTCTCGTAGTTGCTATTTTTTCCAAAATTCCAGCGGTTCTTTCTAAAAGCCACAATTCTTTACCGGCAAGAAACTCCTGATATCCGGTATAAAACTCAAACATATTTGTGATACCTATACTTTTTGCCTTTTTTTCAAGATAGTTAATATTTGACGTGTCAGCCTTCATGATTCCTGCCAAAGTACCTGCAAGATAATCGGAATCTTCTTTTTTGAATTTTTCAATATAAGGAATAGCTCGATCATTATCAATATGGCCAAGTGCTTCCAAGGCAATATTAATGACAGGATATGCAAGCTCCCCATCTAAAATACGTTGACAAAGTTGAGTCGGGTCATAGTCTTCATTGTTTAAAAGCTTAATTAATGCCTCTCTTCTGACCTCTGAATGCGGATCAGAAAATGACATGGATTGCAAGATTGGTATGTAAGGCGATGTAAGACTATCAGAGATAGCGTTTATGCCCATTGTACGTATCAGGTAAAACTTATCGTTAAGCGCCTTTTCTATCAAGTCAACATTACCATCATTGGTACTTGTGAAGGCCACCATTTTATCCATAAAATTGGGTGAGAGCCTAAATTGAGCTTTGTACTGTTCTTTTGTTTTATTTTCATTGATAAGTGCCAGCAATACATTTTTGCCATCGAAAACGTAAGTGGCCGGTTTGGCTTTCAGGTTTTCCAACAAAACACGTTGTTTGACTTCATTTATCATTACAGGAAAATACTCCATACTACCATCTTCATAATACACAGCAATGTCTACCGGCAATTTAAATAACTTGTGGAAACCATCCGGTGTTTTGCTTTGGTCAACTTCAATCAGCAAAACTTTATTCTCGTCGTTGTAAGTATATGTAACATCAACATTTGGATGACCATTACCTAAAAACCATTGGTCAAAAAACCAATGTAAATCCTCTCCCACCGTGTCTTCAAATGCCATCCGCAATTCGTCTACTTCGACGGCAGTAAAGGCATTATCATTCAGATATTTATTTAATGATGCAAAAAATGCCTCATCACCAAGATAATTCCTTAGCATATGTAAAACCAGACCTCCTTTATTGTAACTGTGTGCATCAAACATTTGCTGTTCATCTTCATAATAATAGTTTATAAGCGGATGTGCACCACTGCCAAAAACCTGACTAAAATAGCCATTCATTTCATTCATTCTATGATACTCTGCCCGATCTTTGCCATATTTATGTTCAAACCAAAGGTACTCTGCATAATTGGCAAATCCTTCATTTAGGGTCAGGTTGGACCAGTCTTCACAGGTAACCAAATCACCAAACCAATGATGCATCATTTCATGAGCTATGATGTAGTCGTTATCATTGTCAATAAGTTCTCTACTTGTTTTCTGAATAAAATCACCGAATACAACTGCCCCAGTATTTTCCATAGCACCGGATACAAAATCCTTAACAACAATCTGGGCATATTTATCCCATGGAAAAGGATATTTTAGCTTTTCTGAAAAAAAGCTTAACATTTCAGGCGTATTATTGAATATTTTTTTTGCGTCTTTAGACCAGGCCTTTTCCACCATGTAGTGTAATGGTATACCCTTCCAATCTTCAATTTCTTCGTGAAAATCACCCACTGCGATCATTGTCAAATAAGGTGCGTGTGGTTTTTCCTGCTTCCAAATATCTGTTCTTGTTCCGTCAATATTTTTTACTGATGAAATTTTTTTTCCATTGGATAAAGTAACAAATTTATCTTCTACCGTAAGCGCTATCTCTTGGGCAAATCTCTCATTTGGACTGTCAAAAGTAGGAAACCATCTGCTGTTATTTTGAGTTTCTCCCTGAGTCCAAATTTGGGTCGGACTATCAGGGTCAGATCCTGTTGGGTTGATAAAAAACAAACCTTTATCAGAGGTAATGGCTTCGCTTCCCCCAACTTCGTTATCATTAGGTTTTGCTGTATAATCAATATAAATTTCTATTTTTTCATTTCTGGCATATAATTTATCCAGTTGTATTAATAATTTTTCATCATTATACAGTAGATTAAATTTACCTGTGAAGGGATCAATTTAACATTATGAATATCAAAACCAACAGCATCGAGTTCAACTGTAGAAATGGCTTTAAAAAATGGTACTAATGTAAGGTTGGCTTTACCGATAACTTCTTGTTTAACCCAATCAAACCTTAGATCCAGTTTTGTATTAATTATATCATAGTTAATTGTCCTCGAAGGTCTGTACTCTTTAGTGATGCTATCTGCATTTTTAAGCACATCTGAAATAACAAGTGTATCCAACAATTCTTCACTAATGAGATTATTTGGATCCGTTTGATATACCACTTCCCGCTTGGTTTTGCAGGCTGTTTGGATTGATAAAAGTATTAATAATAAAACGGTCTTTATATATAAATTTTGACTCATGATATTTGAATTGTCTAAAAGGCTGCAAAAATATAATAAATATTAAAATTAACACATGAATTATTCTGCAGATTACATTTGACCTAAAACAAAGTAACAGCAATGTATTACAACGATAGTTTTTTTTATTAATAAATTGGTGTATCGATTTCTGAAACAGCTAAATTTGGTCCGGTATGGCTGTGTCCCAAAATTCTTTTGGACGCCTGTGATATTTAATAAAGCCTAATTTCATTTCAATACAAAATCCATTGCTTAAATTAGTCTTGTTTTGCTTTAAATGGAGAAATTAAAAATATCTTTGTGCCAGAATAAAAACATAACTACAATCATTTCTAAAATGAATTTTTTGATAAAAATAAAGCTTATACTATTTGTTTGTTTTCTGCTTGTAATTCAGATTTCATCGGAGCCTCTAAAAGCCCAAATTTGTGCAGGAAATAAGGGAATCAATATTTTTAAAGATGGAGATTTCGGTAGCGGAACAAGTCCGGTATTGCTAAACAATCCAAACATAGCTCCCGGATATGAGTATACCACAAATCTACCTGGTGACGGATTTTATTCCATTACAAATAATACAGGTGTTTGGAACCTGTATCAATCCTGGCTTTCTATTCGTAACAACAGCAACGATGCAAACGGATATATGATGGTAGTTAATGCATCGTACTCGCCCGGAATATTCTATGAAAAAACCATAAATGATATTTGTGGGAATACATTATATGAGTTTAGTGCTGATGTCATCAATCTTGTAAAATCCAGCAAACCAAATCACAGTGATCCAGTTATTGATTTTTTAATCGATGGTGTTGTAAGGTTCTCAACGGGATTGGTACCTAAGACCGAAAGATGGATTACATTTGGTTTTACCTTTACTGCTCCTGAAAATGCATCATCGGTAACACTTACATTAAGAAACAACGCACCAGGTGGTTTTGGAAATGATTTGGCGCTAGACAATATTTCTTTCAGGGCTTGCGGGCCATCAGCATTCGTAGGCATAGACCCAAAAAAAGCCATATTACTTTGTATTGATGATGACCCTTTTGATATAAAAGCAGAAATATTGGGTAGTGCCAACCCTCGCATTATCTGGCAAACATCAAGAGACGGAATTGACTGGGAAGAATATGGACCAAAAAACGTCATTAGCATTACGCATACCAATTTTGATGTAGGTACATATTATTATCGATATTTGACAGCCGGTGATGATGTATCGATACTCAACGAAAAATGCAGGGTAGTTTCAGATGAGATAACCGTAACTGTGTTGCCACTTGAATATGTTATTGAAGACTCCATTTGTGATAATCAGGTTTACACATTGGGCAACCAAAAAATAAATAAACCGGGAAATTACCAGGCTACTTTAACTTCATCTCGTGGTTGCGATAGCATCGTTTACCTTAATTTGAAAGTACTTGAACCAGAAGTATCTTTTGTGGTCTACGACGAAATTTGCAATCATGGTATCGACATTTTGGAAACAAATTTCAGAGGAGGGTATTTCATAAGTGTCAATAATATTCAACAGCCTTATATCAATGCTTTGCCATATAGATTACCCTTAAAAGTAGGAATTGTGAGCACCATTAATTTTGAAAATGAAGATGGTTGTGTCCATAATATAAATGTAGATATACCAGACCCAAAAGAAGTTACAGCAACTTTGGACACAACATTAATCTCAACAAACATCTACCAACTTGACATCAAATCTGATGTTAAAATAACTAATATCATTTGGACTTCTTCTCAAAAACTGGATTGTACAAATTGTCTAATGCCAAAGATTAAAATTGCTGAAAATACAAAGATCGAAGTAGTCTTAATTTTTGAAAATGGGTGTGAAGTCACGCTTAATTCCAGTCTACCATATAAACAAATTCCCGACGTCGTATTTTCGAATATTTTTTCACCGAATGGAGATGGCATAAATGATATTTTTTATATCAAATATAATGATGATAACATTATTGTCAGCAACTTTCAAATTTATGACAGATGGGGTGCTAAAGTTTTTTCTCTCCAAAAAGGCACTACCAATGACATTGCAAACGGGTGGGATGGTAAATTTAAAAATATTGATGTACAAACAGGAGTCTACCAATTTATGGTAAGTTTGGCGGATGTGCTAGATCATTCATTAGGCACATTTAGCGGCTCAATCACTTTGGTTAGATGATTTAAGTCAGATGTTAAAAGTTCACTTAAGGAAACCAAAATGTTTGTCTGAGCATTATACTTTGTGTACCTTAACTTTAGAACCTTACTTAAGGATTTTTATACTTCAGGCTAGCATTACCATAACTTCCATTTGGTTTTAGTGCATACTCAAAAAATAAAAAAATGCCAATGATTTTATAACCATTGGCACCTAATTTTCACAGATAAATTTCAATAATTTCTTAAGCTCCGGTATTAATTCCGGAAATTATTTTTTTATCTATTTTAGCTTTAATAAGTAATTTATTTAATGTTTCAGCCTTATCCACAACAGATTTTACTTTTGCCCTGGCATCGGTAAGTTTGGTCACCAACAAATTAAGGTTTGCGAGTTGTGCACCTGAAGGTTTCCCGGCATAGCCTACCACCTCACTATAAAGAGTGGCGATTTTTTCCCTGAGCTGTGGTTCTGCAGCTCCGACATAATTATCTCCTTTGGTTACAACCATGACACTTCTTAGTCCCTCTATCTCTTTGACATATTCACTTAGATTGAGTTGTTTTGCTAATTTTTTGTCTGTCAATAATGGCAAAATTTCTTCTGAGCTTTTCTGCAACATATCTATTTTATCAACTTCATGCGCCAATGTTTCCATCATGTTGTACAATTCCATACTTTTTTCATCCTTCAGTTTTCTTTCCTCAAGGGTATGTATAGAATTTTCATCATATTTCAATTCAATATCTTCAGTAAATTCCTTACCACCTTTCGTTATTTTGATCGAATATTTGCCTGCTGGTACAGTAGGTGCAGCAAAACCGCCAAAAGCAAATGTTTTACCTTTTGCAGTTTTGGGAGGATTTAAAGTATAATTCCATTCTACAATATTAACCCCCTTACTTTTGCCAGGCACCAGGTCAGCTACTTTTTTGCCTTCGCTATCATAAACTTCCATCGTCATTTTGCCAAAAGTATGTCTTTTATTCATAAAATAAACAATTCGAGCTGAAGTAGTAGGATTGGCCCCCACATATTCTCCAACAGCAGGAAAGCTCTGGAATGAACTGCTTTCATTTATGACAGTAGGTTTTACTTCGATAAAATCAAGCTCTTTATCCATTGCTTCTTCTGTAATTTTTCTTAGTGGAGTTATATCATCTATAATGATGATACCTCGACCGTGTGTGGCCATGATAAGTGCATTTTCTTCCGGATGAATGGCCAGATAGTGAATCGCAACAGCTGGCATATTGTTTTCAAATTTTGCCCAGTTTTGGCCTCCATCTACAGTCACATATAAACCAAATTCAGTTGCCAAAAACAATAAATTCGGGTTTTTTGTGTCTTCTCTGATACATCTGGCATAAATAGGAATCTGATCGTTAATGATTGACTTCCATGTTTTACCAGCGTCAGTAGTTTTCATAACATATGGTTTCATGTCGCTGCGTGTGTGTCCATCAAACACAACAAAAGCAGTATTTTTATCATAATGACTTGGTTCAATAAAATAAACCCAAGTATTTTTTGGCACTCCTGTAATATTAGGTGTAACATTATTCCAAGTAATTCCACCATCCATGGTCACCTGAACATTACCGTCATCTGTACCAACCCAAATGATATCTTTATCAATTGGTGATTCATTTATGGTAAAAACGGTACAGTGATTTTCAGCCCCCGAATTATCGGCACTTAAGCCCCCTGATGCTTCCTGTAATTGTTTTTTTGGATCATTGGTAGTGATATCCGGGGACATTTTTCTCCAGGTTTCTCCTCTATCCTCAGATACGTGTACATATTGACTACCCACATATATTCTGTCCGGAAAATGCAGGCTGGTTGTTAAAGGGGAATTCCAGTTAAATCGGAGTTTAGGGTCGCCTGCTTCGGCGTATGGCTTGATGGTTTTGGCCTGACTTTTTCCTACATCAACACGCCAGATATTTTCTGCTCCCTGCATTTCGGAATACACGGTATTTGGATCCTTCGGATGTGGATAAACTCTAAATCCGTCTCCAAAACCTACAGAAACCCAATCACTGTTTTTAATTCCACCAACGCGTTTACTTGGTCCTGACCACGAGCCATTATCCTGAAGGCCGCCATATACACGATATGGCTTTTGATTATCGTGGGATACATGGTAAAACTGAGAGAAAGGAAGTCCTTTTACCATTTCCCAAACGGTACCGCCGTCCCAAGTTCTGTACACTCCGCCATCTGTACCCACGTATATAATATTTGAATTATTAGGGTCAATCAGATAATCATGAAAATCACTATGAATGCCAGCTCCTATGGATCTGAAAGTCTTGCCTCCATCCTTACTAACTGAACCACTGAGTCCTGCTTTCATCACTATATCGGGATTTTTGGGATCGATAACAATTCTTGAGAAATAGAATGGTCTAACTACCAATTCAAAATCACCATTGAGTTTTTTCCATGAAGATCCTGCATCTTCAGATCTGTAAAGTCCTTTGTCTTCATTTTTTTCACTTTCTATGACAGAATAAAGAATGGAAGAATTGGAGGGCGCTACTGCTATAGCAATCCTTCCCAATTTCCCGGTCGGAAAGCCGTTGTGTATTTTATTCCAGGTTTTTCCTCCATCCAGCGTTTTATATAACGCGCTGCTCAATCCACCCGAATTAAAAGAAAATGCTGTCCTTCTGAATTCCCAGAAAGCTGCATATAAAATGTCAGGATTTTGTGGATCCATGGTAAGTTCTGAACATCCCGTTGTTTGATTTACATAAAATATTTTATTCCATGTTGTACCGCTATCTGTTGTTTTATATACACCTCTGTCTTCACTATCCCCCCACAAGGCACCCATGACTCCGACATAAACTTCGTTGGAGTTTTTTGGATTTACAATGACATTACTTATACGCTCTGATTTGGCCAGTCCCATGTTTTTCCAATTCTGGCCGCCATCTGTAGTTTTATAAATACCATCACCTACACTAACACTATTTCGTGTCCAGGTTTCGCCAGTACCTACCCAAATTGTTCTATCCGGATCATTGGGGTCCAATTCGATGGCACCGATACATTGCGTGTGTTTATCAAAAATAGGGTTAAATGTAACCCCCGAATTATTTGATTGCCATACGCCACCTCCGGCTGCAGCTACATAAAGAATTTTTGAATCTTTTGGATGACCTTCAATATCTGTTACCCTTCCACTCATCACTGCTGGTCCAATCTGACGGGCGCGGATAGATCCAAATATTTCATCACTTTTGAGTGGAATAGCTTTCTGAGCTGCTAAATCTCCGTAAAAATTTACAATGGCCAAAAAAAGTCCCAATCCTAAACTGTGTTTCATAAAATTGATTTTTGAGCTTTGTTAATAAGACAAAAGGCAAAAAAGGTATCCAATTATAATGTAGGATACCTTCCAATTAATTATTTATATAAGATTATTTTTCTTCCGGAAATGCAAACTCCTTGTCATCGATGTCAACATTAAATTCGATCTTTTCGATGGCTATAGAAGCCTGTAACTGACCATCAAACTTCTGTCCGAGATTAAATGGCATCATTAGTCCATTAACTTCCTGATAATCAGAAAAAACTGATTCAGAATTAAGACCTTTACCCTGTCCTTTTTTCATCATAGAACGGGTCATAATCGGTACAAAATTCTCTTTATCAAAGAAATATGTAGTAATATTTTCTTCATCTTTACCATCTATTTTGATAGGCTTTTTTGTAAGCTTTATTTTAAAACAATCTGTGCCTTCAACCGTTTCGCTTCCCTCTAATGATATGGTATAGCCTTTGTCTTTATAATTCAATAACGGATCCGGGAAATCTCCATATTCGGCCTTCATAATTTCCGAATCTTCAGTTTCCATTTTTTCAGCTTTCATGGTCAAAAAATTCGTTTGCCACCCAATATTTCCATCAAATGCAGGCTGCACGATGGTCATGCCCTGAAAAGTTAAAGCTATTTTGGTTTTCATAGGCTTGGCCATGATAACAGTAGGAAATTCCATGCCCTGGGCTTTTATTTTTGCTGTTGATTTCATAGATGAAATTTTACTCCATGCAGCCCTTCCGCCAGTATTTTCAAAATATTTATTTACAATTTCATCAGCCGACTGCGCTGTCAAAAGATGGGAACAAAATGCTACGCATAATAAAAGAAGAGATTTCTTTAAATTCATTTTAATTGATTTTCTAATTATTTAAAATTTACTAATGATGCCTTAAACAGCTGTGAAATTAATATAGTTCAAATATACATGTCAATTGCTTTACAGCATAATAAATATCGACAAACGAATGGTTTTATCAGATACGTAATAGGGTAATACTTATATTTTTAAAATAAAGTTGATTGCCCTTCCTGAATTTGACTGGAAACTGGAAGTATAAGTGAAGGATTATTTTCTTTTACATTGTTGACCATGGTTGAAACTTGGTAAGCTTCCATGTACTCAGATGGATAAGGTATAAGCAATTGTAATGATTCTTTCGGGCTCAAAGTTTCATCCAACCATAGTTTTTCATTTTCCTTTAATAAGATGGCCGGCATTCGATCATGGATAGTTTCCATTAGTTTATTGGGTTCCATAGTTATGAGTGTAAAACTATACAGGTGTTCTCCATCAAAAGGGTCTTTCCATGAGTCCCATATACCCGCAACAGTAAATATATCCTGGTCAGTTGTCACTATTCTAAATGGAACTTTGAATTTACCAATTCGTTTCCATTCGTAAAAACCATCAAATGGAACAATACATCGTTTTGACTTTAATCCACCTTTAAAAGCCGGTTTTTCCATTAGTGTTTCCATTCTGGCATTGATCATCTTTGAGCCAATGTTTTTATCTTTTGCCCAAAAAGGAATTAGTCCCCATCTGAATAAATGAATGTGCTGCTGATCTTGTGAAGTTATAACAGGGTGCATATGGGTAGGCGCGACATTATAATTTGGCAAAGGATTATATCGTTCGAGTTCTTCAGAATAAAAAGTAGCATTAAATCGTTGTTCGATTTCCTTCTCTACTTTTGTCAATGAAGATCTGCCACACATTAATTCTTAATATCAGTGTTTTACAAAACAATCAATACCCTTTTGTCTAAGCATATCAGCAGCTTCTTTTGCTTTGGATTCTGAACTATATTTTACAGCAATAACAGAATGGTATTCAGATTGCGGAAAAATGATAACTTCAGCATTAGCATAACCAAGTTTATTTAATTTTTTTACCATTTTATTGGCATTTTCTTTCAATAAATAACTTCCTGCCATTACTAAATAACTACCTCCATCACCTGTAATATTTTTACTTACGGTGGGAGATTCTTTTGCAGGTGTTGTTTTATTTTTTGATGGAGGCTCTTTGGTCCCGGTATTTTGTGTTAGCTTCACCTTGTCTTTTGGTTTCTGAGCAGGTGTTTTTGGTTCTGCCTTTTTCTGAATTTCTATGGCATCCACTTTTGAATCAACATCGTTATAATCTATACCTTTGGATACTATTTCATCATTTGTAATCAATTTTTGATCACTGGCTGTGGTGTCCTGAAAGCTTGTATCTATTAAAGTGGAATCAAGATCAATAGTGTCTTTTGTCATCAATTCCAACTGAGCCAGTTTTTTATTTTTGTAGTAGGATTTTAACATTGCAGTAGCCCAAAAATATAAAATAAGAATGACTAAGGCATAAATCGCGATTCGAACCAACCTTCCCATAATATAATGTTTACAATCTGAAATTAGACCAAAAGTACAAAAATAAAATTATGGTAAGATAATTAATAAAAAAAGAATGCATACCATTCAAAACCCCGCCCCCCCCCCGGGGGGGGGGGGGGCCCCCAAAAAAGGGGGGGCCCGGGGGGGGGGGGGAACCATTTAATAGGCTGACAGGAAGATACAGGCACTCAGCTACATTAAATTCTAAAGTCTATCGAATGGAATCTCTGATAGCCTCAATGGCAGCTTTCCACTCTATTTGCACTTTTTTAATATCGGCTGGCTTAAGATGGGATGCGGCATCTGAAGTTGTGTGATCGTGATCATGATTATGGCCTGTATGATCAACATGATCATGACCATGTTCAATTCCAGGTATTTCCACCATATTATATTTCCATTCATTTACTTTGCTTTTCCATTTTTTTAAAGCTTCAATATCCTGAGACATTGCACCTTGAGCCATTCTGTCATCAATTAAACTATCCAGTGACATTCCTATGTGAATGGCTTGATCCTGAATGGATAATGCCTCATTAAGTATGGCTTCACTGCCATTTACTTTAGCATCGTCGGACTTATTTTTGCAATCAGTGAGTATTGCCAAAAAAAAGCACAACATTAAACATTTACTTATATTCATTTTTATTTTTATTAAATTAATACTTTATTATAACCAATCAAAACTACATGAATGCATTCAGGGATTTCTCAATAATGGCTAACGCTTCATGGATTTGGTCTTCATTTATGACCAAGGGAGGCGCCAATCTTATCTTATTACCATGGGTTGGTTTTGCAAGCAACCCATTATCTCTGAATTCCATACAGATATTCCAAGCCAAAAAAGAATTTTCTTCAGAATCTATAACAATTGCGTTTAGCAGGCCTTTACCTCTTACCATCGTAACCAATCTGTTTCGTTGGGCAATTTTTTCCAATCCCTCTCGGAAAATAGTACCCATTTTTTCAGCATTTGCAGCCAGGTTTTCATCGATTACGACTTTAAGTGCTTCAATAGCGACAGCACATGCCAGTGGATTGCCACCAAATGTAGAACCATGTTCACCCGGATGGATTGTCAACATGATTTCATCATTGGCCAGCACAGCTGAAACGGGAAATACACCGCCGGATAATGCTTTGCCAAGTATCAGGATATCGGGTTTTACTTCGTGAGACATATCACATTTTCCGGCTTTGCAGCTACAATCTCCACATGTTGCCAGTAGTCTTCCTGTTCGGGCAATACCTGTTTGAATCTCATCAGCAGTAAAAAGTACATTATACTTACGGCATAATCCGGCAACACCAGCCAGATATCCATCATCTGGAACAACAACACCTGCTTCACCCTGAATAGGCTCTACGATAAATCCGGCAATATTTGCATCACGTTTTAATGCTATTTCCAATGCTTCAAGATCATTATAAGGAATACTATCGATACCCGGCAAAAAAGGCCCAAAGCCCAGTCTTGCAGCCGGATCATTGGAAGCGGAAACAACTGAAATGGTACGGCCATGAAAATTGTTGGTAGCAAAAAGGATACGGGCCTTATCTTTTTCTATTCCTTTTACTTTATAAGCCCATTTTCGGGTCAACTTCATAGCTGTTTCTACAGCCTCAACTCCCGAATTCATCATCAATACTTTATCAAATCCAAATAAGGTGGCCATAAACTCTTCTGCCTCGCCAAGTAGATTATTATGAAATGCCCTTGAAGTCAACGTCAACTTTTCTGCCTGAGTTTTGAGTGCATTGATGATACGTGGGTGACAATGCCCCTGATTTACCGCGGAATAAGCAGAAAGGAAGTCAAAATACTTTTTGCCATCCACATCCCATACATAAACTCCTTCTCCACGTTCGATTACTACCGGAAGTGGGTGGTAGTTGTGTGCACCGTATTTATTTTCTTTATCGATAAGCGCTTGTGCCTTGATAGATTCGAGAGAAGTCGTAGTGGCCATGATGGATTGTTTTATTTATATGTATGTTAATGCGACAAAGTTACATCAATTATTTATAAAAAATAAAATTTATTACAAATTTGACTTATTTTTTAATATTTTTGCGTCATATTTAATTTTATTATACATAATAAAGTATATTTTAACTAATGAACCACGAATTAACTGTTCATCAACTGGATGCATTTGACATAAAAATATTACAGCTTTTGGAAGAAGATGGTCGGATGGCATTCTCCGTTATTGCGCAGGAAATAGGCATTTCCAATACCATGGTACATCAACGCTTTGGTAAACTTACCGAACAAGGCATACTAAAAGGTATAAAACCTGTGCTTGACGAAAAAAAGATAGGTTATGACTGGGCCTCTTTTACAGGACTTACATTGGATAAAGACCATAACTCCGAGCGCATCATTGAGTTATTAAAAGCCATACCTGAAGTGACCGAGTGCTATTATATAACCGGGGCCTTTACATTATTCATTCGCATAATTGCCAGGAATCACGAACATATGCGCCGGATTCTTTATGAACAGATCGACAACATTCCGGGCATTGCTAAAACAGATTCCTTTATGGAGCTGGGTTGTGCTTTCAGAAGAAATGCGGGACTTTAGATTCATATGATTGTAGTCATCATCTGAGGTTTATTTTCTACCTAATTTTGCCTTCTTTATTAAAAAATGCAACATCAGTATGAAAACAATTATAGAACCTTTCAAAATAAAATCTGTAGAGCCTATCCGCTTCAATACAGAAGAATACAGAAAAACAGCGTTAAAAGAAGCATCTTACAACCCTTTCCTACTACATTCAGATGACGTTATAATCGATCTGCTTACTGATAGTGGAACGAGTGCCATGAGCAGTGCACAATGGGCTGGTATAATGTTGGGAGATGAATCATATGCCGGTAGTCCAAGTTTTTATAAATTTGAAAAAGCAGTCAAAAAAATTACGGGTATGTCCATCGTCATACCTACACATCAGGGCGCGCAGCAGAAAAATACTGTTTAGCATCACCGGTGGCAAAGGAAAAGTATTTATATCAAATACTTTGTTTGATACTACAAGGGCAAATATTGAATATTCGGGCGCTATTGGAATCGACATGATTTGTCAGGAAGGCAAACTGCCACAAATACCGGCACCCTTCAAAGGGAATATTGATATTATGGAATTATCATCCTACATTTCAGCAAATGGTGCGGAGCAGATAGCTATGGTTATTATAACCGTAACCAATAATTCAGGCGGAGGCCAACCCGTGAGCATGCAAAACATCAAAGATACCCATCAAATTTGTGCGGAGCATAATATACCATTCTATATTGATGCATGTCGATTTGCAGAAAACAGTTACTTCATCAAATTGCGTGAAAAAGGATATTCTGATAAATCTATTATTGAAATCGCAAATGAAATGTTTTCTTATGCAGATGGCTGCACTATGAGTGCTAAAAAAGACGCCTTTGCTAATATAGGTGGATTTCTTGCATTGCGTAACGAAGACCTGGCAACAACATGTAGAAACCTACTTGTTATTACTGAAGGATTCCCTACATACGGTGGCCTGGCTGGGCGCGACCTGGAGGCAATCGCTATCGGATTGTATGAAGTTATGGATGAAAACTACCTTCAATACAGGATCAGAAGCATTGAATATCTCACTCAAAAAATTGCTGCAGCAAATGTTCCGGTGATGTTACCTGCCGGAGGTCATGCTGTATACCTCGATGCTAAGCAGTTTCTGCCACATATACCTGTGGATCAATATCCCGGTCAGGCGCTTGTCTGTGCATTGTATATTAAAGGGGGCATAAGAAGTGTTGAGATCGGATCGCTTATGTTTGGAAAATACGATGCATTTGGCAAGCTTATACCCGCGAATCTTGAATTGGTAAGATTGGCTATCCCCCGCCGTGTTTATACACAAAGTCATATTGATTACGTAGCAGAAGTAATCATACAAGTTTATCATGAACGTGCCAGTATTCATGGCATTATAATTATAAAGGAGTCAAAACTATTAAGGCATTTTACGGCCCAAATGGATTTAATTTAACATTTGACATTAAAACATTCTGTATTTCTAATACTATATTAAGTTGTCCACTTTAGAAAATTATTTCATTTCTTTGGTACAATTTCCGGATCTTTAATAGCAGAATTTACTGATTTGTTATTGAATTCAGTAAACAAAACAGACAAAGAAGGTTACAAAACGATATTTTAAAAATTAGGCACAATTATTGATATTACAATTATATATAATATGTAAAATTAATAACAATGAGATACTTAAAGCCTTCTTTCAATTTTTTTTTACCTGATGATCTTACTAATATTTGTCTCATCGTGCAGCCCTTCTTCCACTGGCAGGCGCACAAGCAGATATTCAAGTACAGACAAAAGAGAACGTTCATCTTCCAAAACTATTGAAGATAAAAAATATACTTACGTTTCAAAAAAAACGTCTTCCTCTGTCAATGCTTTGACTAATGGTCATATGAGAGATGAAATTGTATTGACCGCTTTGAAGCACACCGGAAGAAGTTATCAATCAGGTGGTAAAACGCCTGAAACCGGCTTTGATTGCAGCGGATTTACTTCCTATATTTTTAATCAGAATGGCATTCCCATTTCCGGGTCATCGGATCAGCAAGCCAAATTAGGCAGCCATAAACCCAAAGAAAGTCTTTTACCAGGAGATTTGGTTTTCTTTGGAAATGAATCCCGCATATCACATGTAGGTATCGTAGCCAGTAATGGAGACGATGAATTGGAAATAGTGCATAGCACGACTTCCGCGGGAGTAAAAATCGACAACATCACAGAATCTGAATACTGGCAATCGAGGTTTCTTTTTGGCGTAGATGTTATTTCAAAATAAATTGTATATCCAGTTGAACTTTATTTTGAAAACAAAGTTTTTTAGTTGGTTAAATATTATCTTTACACCTCATCGAAGCAAAATTAAGATGTTAAATTTAATTTTATTTGGTCCTCCGGGTTCAGGTAAGGGCACACAAGCTGAATTGTTGATTAAAAAATATGGCATCCTTCATATTTCAACAGGTGATCTATTCAGATACGAAATGAGTAATAATACTGAATTGGGTCTTAAGGCTAAAGCATATATGGCAAAAGGCGAACTTGTGCCTGATTCCGTGACGATCGGTATGTTAAAAAACAAAGTCGACGCTAACCCAACAGCCAAAGGCATCATCTTTGATGGATTTCCTCGCACCATTGCTCAAGCTGAAGCACTTGATGATTTTCTAAAAGATAAAGGAACTGAAGTTACTACATTGGTCGCTTTGGATGTACCTGAAGATGAGTTGGTTATCAGACTGCTAAAAGAGGTAAGTCATCGGGCAGAGCAGATGATAATGATGAAGCAATAATCAGAAATCGTATTAATGTGTATAATGCAGAAACCTCTCAGGTTTTCAATTATTATGCTGAAAAAGGAAAATCACAACTGATACATGGCGTCGGTAGTATTGAAGATATTTTTGGGAGATTGACTGAAGCTATAGAAAAATCTTAGTTTTTTTCATATTGAACTCCCCACTCATTTGACGATTTGACCGAGGAGTGTGCAGCAACCCTTGAGCAAATTGTCACAGCAATCTTCAATCGAAGTATTTTGTTCATTTTGCCTGCACTACCCCCGACCTCTTAAAGAGAATGCTCAACAAAATGATTGTTTTGCTCTCCGCACCCGAAGCAGGCAAGCCCCATCCCCTAAAGGGGAGCGCTCTACTAGATTGTTTTTTTTTTGAGCGGGTGGAAAGTCCCTTTAGGGATTTAGGGTCGAGAATGGCTTATTCTTTGCTCTTATTACCCTGCCCTGCTTGCCCTGCTTGCTTCGAAGCAGGCAAGTTCGAAGCGGGCAAGTTCGAAGCAGGCAAGTTCGAAGCAGGCAAGCCCCGACCCCTGGAGGAGGAGTGCCTCTCCTACTCTTGCGGCGTCTCAGATGCTTAATGGAAAGTTAGGTAAGTGCGTAGCAACCCTTGAGCAAATTGTCACAGCAATCTTCAGTCGAAGTATTTTGTTCATTTTGCCTGCGCTACCCCCGACCCCTTAAAGAGAATGCTCAACAAACTGATTGTTTTGCTCTCCGCACCCCCATCCCCTAAAGGGGAGCGCTCTACTATATTGTTTTTTTTGAGCGGGTGGAAAGTCCCTTTAGGGATTTAGGGTCGAGAATGGCTTATTCTTTGCTCTTATTACCCTGCTTGCCCTGCTTGCTTCGAAGCAGGCAAGTTCGAAGCAGGCAAGCCCCATCCCCTTAAAGGGGAGTGCTCTACTATATTGTTTTTTTTGAGCGGGTATTAAGTCCCTTTAGGGATTTAGGGTCCAGAATGGCTTGCTCAGCGTACCCCGACCCTTCAAGGGGAGATCAGCCCACTGATGGGAGGTTTTCCTGAGGGTATCCCTTCTTGGGAATGAGCCCCCTGGCCATGTATTTGGGCAGGGCTAGCGAGGCATTTAAATATGATTGTAATATGTTGTACACACCGCAATCATATTGTGTCGGTACTTTATCAGGTAATTTTACTATCTTTGTGCCATCAAAGGAAACAATGATTATTTCTCCTGGAAATATCAAATGCCTTTTTTTTCCATCATAGGAAATGAATATTAACAACAAACTGACTTATAACCAATAAAATATATCCGGCAGTGGCTGAACAGAATTTTGTAGATTATGTAAAGATTTGCTGCAGATCAGGTGCAGGTGGAGCAGGCTCCTCCCATTTTCTGAGGGACAAAATGAATAGTATGGGTGGACCTGATGGTGGTGATGGTGGACGCGGAGGTCATATTATCCTAAGGGGCAACTCAAATGTGTGGACGCTCCTGGCACTCAAATATAAAAAACACGTCATAGCTACAGCAGGAACAAATGGCTCAGGCAATCAAAGTACAGGAGCTTTCGGAAAAGATGTTATTTTGGATGTGCCGCTTGGTACGGTTGCCAAAGATTTTGAAACAGGCAAAATAGACTTCGAAATCACTGAACATAATGAAACCAGGATTCTTGCTAAAGGTGGTCGTGGAGGTCAGGGAAATGCACATTTTAAATCAGCTACCAGACAGACGCCGGAATATGCCCAAACCGGAGAAGCAGGTGAAGAAATATGGAAAGTCCTAGAACTAAAAGTACTTGCAGACGTAGGTTTGGTGGGTTTTCCCAATGCAGGCAAATCAAGCTTATTGGCTGCCATTTCAGCTGCTAAACCGGAGATAGCAAGTTATCCGTTTACTACATTGGTACCTAATCTCGGCATTGTCAATTACAGAGATCACAAGTCATTTATCATGGCTGACATCCCGGGTATTATTGAAAAGGCACACGAAGGTAAAGGCCTTGGGCTAAGATTCCTCAGACATATTGAACGAAATTCAGTTCTTCT
>JADKGD010000030.1 GCA_016717145.1 Saprospiraceae bacterium
GGGTTCAATCATCCAAAATTCTGCCAAGTGACGAGAAGTATTCGAGTTTTCGGCTCTGAATGTTGGTCCAAAAGTATAACATCACACAAGCCAAGCAAAGTTTCGCCTTCTAATTGTCCTGAAACCGTTAAGTTGGTGTGTTTTCCAAAAAAATCTTTTTTGTAATCGATGTTGCCCTCTTCGTTTTTTTGGTAAATTGTCTAATGGTAAAGAGGTGACCTGAAACATTTCGCCAGCACCTTCAGCATCGCTACCTGCCACTATCGGACTATGTATACCGCCGTTATCCACAAAGAAGTTACGGTCATTAAAAAATTTGTAGATACCAAGCGTCAATGCATGACGTATACGAAAAATAGCACTGAACGTTTCCTGTCCTGGAGTATCAGATGAGCTATCTCACGCACCACTCCGAGGCTGTGTTTTTAGGCTGTAACGGGTATCTTGCTGCATCACAATCACCAAGTATCTCTCAATGAGTGGGCGATCAACGCTCTGTCTGCCCTTTTCCTTGAGGAAGCAACAAGTTTTCCATCGATCTTTATGGCAGCACGGTTGTTCTTTTTGTAACGCTGCGTCAAATTTTCTCAAAATCATCACTACAGCCCACCAAAGTTCGCTCAGGCAGGAACCATGTTGAGCGCAATGGTTGATTGTTTCTGAATGTAGACTTAGCCCATAACAGTATATTGTGCTTCGTTTCTGACCAAAAGATCTTTTACCCTTGTTCTGCGTGCCATATTCCAATAGTTGCAAAAATTCAAATAAAGGCACAAAAGTACGTTAAAACCTACAAATGAGATAAGCTCCATTGTAAAATTGTTTTCAAGAATCTATCGATAGGGAAATTGGCTAAGTCACCACATAAGTATTTGAGCAGGTCGTATTTTATCGAGGACCTCCAACGATCTTTTTTTTTAGTGTACACCCAAATCGGACTGAATTCTTTCATGTCAATAATTTCTGCACTCATAAATACCGGAACTACATCCAGATCTATTCCTGTTTTCGTCGGTTTTTTTCATCAATTTTCATTAATTGTTGACTGTCAGTTAATTACTAAAAATATTGATTGATTTTGGGTGTCCCAGGTGTCCCGGGATGTATATTTGCGGATGTTTATAAGAAAGAAACCCAACAAGATGGCTTAATTAGCGTGCAAGTGATTAGCAAAACTAGTGGGAAATACAAAGTAATTAAGACGATTGGCAGCAGTCTCGATCCTGATGTTATAAATAATTTAGTGTCTCAAGGACATTCATGGATAAATTTGAAGACGGGTTCTCAGGAGTTAGATTTTACGGACTATAATCGACAAGTTTTTGGGATTTTAGATAATATCACTGAACTAAATAGTGTTGGTGTAGGCCTTATTTTAGGTAAAATATTTGATGAAATAGGCTTTAATAAGATAAGTGATGAGATGTTCAAACACTTAGTACTAGCTCGACTAGCAAAACCCCACTAGTAAGCTCAAACAACTGATTACTTGTATAAATATCACTCAATTGATGTAGATGTACAAGTAATATATAAGTACCTTGATAAGCTTCATAAAAAGCAAATGAAGGTAGTTCAAAAGATTAGTTATGAACACACCCTCAAGATCCTGGATAATACGATATCTATAGTCTTTTATGACGTTACCACGATGTACTTTGAGATAGAACAAGAAGATGATCTGAGGAAGATTGGATTTTCAAAAGATGGTAAAAGCCATAACCCACAGGTAGTTTTAGGGCTACTAGTGGCTAAAAATGGTTATCCATTGGCATATGATATCTTTGAAGGCAATAAATTTGAAGGTCACACGATGATACCAATAATTACAGCATTCAAAGAAAAATATAAGATTGACCATTTCTAGTCGTAACGGATGCAGGATTATTATCAAAAGAAAATATTAATGAACTTGAGCAAAAAGGATTTAAATATATCTTAGGTGCGCGTCTAAAAAATGAATCAGCACAGAGTAAAGAGAAAATACTGAAATTAGATCTCAAAAATGGCCAAACAGCCATCATTACAGATGAATTGAAAGAACGGAGAACCATCATAAGCTATTCTAATTCCAGAGCCAAGAAAGATGCCTTTAATCGAACACGAGGCGTAGATAAGCTTAAAAAGCAGATTAAAACGGGAAAGCTTACAAAACAACACATTAACAATAGAGGGTATAATAAATTTTTAGAAATAAAAAATACGATAGAAGTCGAAATAAGTAATGAAAAGATAAAAGAAGATGAAAAATGGGATGGACTCAAAGGATATGTAACCAACTCTACCCTCGATGTCGATACCATAATAGAAAACTATGGCTACTTATGGCAAATAGAAAAAGCCTTTAGGATTGCAAAGACAGATTTAAGGGTTAGGCCTATATATCATAGAGTACAAAAGCGGATAGAAGCCCATATATGTGTATTGTCTTTGCAGCCTATAAGGTTTACAAAGAACTGGAGCGACAATTAAAAATATTGGAATCCCCATTGAGCCCAGAAAAAGTAATTGAAATAGCAAAGACAATAAACTCAATAACATTGATACATCCTACCACTAGGGGAGGTAATAACAAAAGTGCTTCTGCTAAAGAATGAGCAAAAAGATTTAATGAAATTGTTCAATTTATAACTTGGGTGTCCCAGCGACGAAAACAGTGAGTAAAACCTACAAATGAGATAAGCTATTGTAAAATATTGTTTTTAAGAATCCTATCGATAGGGAAATTGCTTAACTAAATCACCACATAAGTATTTGAGCAGGTCTGTATTTTTATCGTGAACCTCCAACGATCTTTTTTTAGTGTACACCCAAACCGGACTGAATTCTTTCATGTCAATAATTTCTGCACTCATAAATACCGGAACTACATCCAGATCTATTGTTCTGGCTAAAATTGGATCCTTAATAAACACTCTGGCATTGCTTAAGATCTCTTTGGGAAGATCATATCTTGTAGAATGAAGCATTATGGCAGTGTTTATCCGTATTCTTAGAATGGCATCGACGTCTAATGTTTTGGCCAGTGTTTCATCCGTTGTATTGGATAGCTGTAAAAGGTCCATACCTGCCGACTTTAATTTTTGATTTGTAGTCGAGATAGGTTCGATTCTGATCTTAATGTCATTTTTATTTGGACCTGAGTCTTTAGTCAGTCGTTGGTACATGGCATTCTGCACGAAGTCATTTTCTTTTACAAGCAGCGTTTTAATTTCACTCTCTGTAAGGCCCTCTTCATATTGTTTATCTTCAAATATAATGGGAAGAATGGCAATTTTTTTATGATTTTGGTGGAGACGATTGTAGTCAATAGTCTGGTATTTTTTAGAGGAAACACATGACATCAACATGGCAAAAGTGATCAGTGTAAACATTCTCATGACTGTATATTTAAAGTAAGGATTTATGTTGTATCATGATGAATACGATTTTAAGTCGCCGATGTATACAAGAGGGAATAGATTTAGTTTAATTTTAACGCTTTATGGCCATAAAAAATGAGCGCTCGATCATTGTCGGTGGTGAATTTCTGAACTATTATTATTGTAATACAATCAATGTATTTTTCGTGATATAATGTATGTGTAGCAATCTGTTAAATACCTTACAGATTTGGCATTTAAATTATAACCCAAATATTTAATTTTTTAATTCATCGGGGAAAGTTGCTGTTTTTACGATACAATCCAGTTGTTGTATAAAGTCTCTTTTATTTTTGCCTGGGGCAAATACAAAGGCATCAATAAAAACAACCTCATTTTTAGCTTCATTGAACATCAGATAACTGACAAATGGGCCACCCATAAAATCATTTACGGTTTCCCATATGCCGCGTATCTCTTTAGTATATGCACCGTTTTGGGTATATGTATATTCGTATACAGGAAGGTCTATAACATTGGTACTCATATATGCATCAGGCTGGCCGGTCTGGATAAATTCTTTTCCATATTCATTACGCATCAATAATAATTGATCTTTGGTAAACTGATTTTTATCTTTGTAGGGAAACTTTCTGATGATAAGACTTTGGTTCATTTCTTTGGTATCCATACGCAACCATATAAAGTTTTTTTCCTCTTTAGCAACAACATAAAGATCCGGTATACGTAAATTCACACCAAACTTACCCAAAATGTCGGCGGAAAGTGTTCTGTTTTCACCTTGCATACCATATACAGTTGCCTGAAGATTTTTTACATCGTGTTGATTGATACGTTTGGCAACCGAGCTAAAATTCTTTACTATAGCATTACCTAGTTTTTGTTTTCCATTTGCAAAAATATAAAAGATAATCTGTCCTTTGGCCCATTTATCATTTCCTATGGAGGAAGTAAATGAGGTGTCAATCTGTGCACGGACGAATCTTTCATTACCCAAATCTGACCTCAGCATCCTTGTTGTAGCAGATGTAGTATCTGAAACATCTGCAACGACTACAAAAATACGCAACTCTTTTCGATATGGTTGTGCGTCGAGATCTTCCGGGGACATAAATCTAATGTCAAATATGGGTTCTTCTGCCGGTAGTACAGGATAGGCAGACTGAAAATAACTCATTAAAGTATCACCAACAGGGCTGCGCTCCATGTCTTTATCTGCGAGGATGGCGACGTCATTTATCCTTCCCATGGCAGTAGGTTTATTGGCCATGCTTGCTGTGAATTCATTCTTACACGAAAAAATTGAAAACAACATTCCAGTCACAATAATTATTTGTGGCATTCGGAAACTCATTTTATAAAATATTTGCATAGTCGAAGTTTACCTAATTAGATGCAAATCTATTGTTTTTTGGTGTCCTCATCGTATATTAAATCCAAATAATACGGTTTTCTGTCATTTTCTCGTTGTAAATTTACACTCTGTAAAAGATAGTATTTATGAATAGATTAATTCCGTTGGCTTTTATAATCGTAGCCTTATTCTCATGTACAAGAAAAAAAATACCGGATGTAAGTCATTTGACTTCAGATGTTCAGATCATTCGGACGGAAAATGACATTATGATGCTTAAGGACAAGTCATCATTTGAAAAATTATTTGTATCACATCCGGCTTTTTACGACATATACCTAAAAGAGGTTTTGCAGATAAACACCAAAACAAATTCTGATAGTTCGTACAGACGTTTTGATGCATTTATTAAAGATAGCCTAATAGTCGATCTGGCATCAAAAGTACAAAAAAGATATAAAGATCTTTCCAATCTCAAACATGACATTGACCAAATGTATAGATATGCTCAATATTATTTCCCGAATCAAATATTTGTGCCAAAGATATACACCTTTATTTCTGAATTTGCTTACCAGATGTTTATCATTCAGGATGACGACGGCAATGATGGAATTGCGTTAGGCCTGGATATGTTTATGAGCCCTGACATTGACTATAAATTAATTAATCCTGACAATACAAATTTTTCTGATTATATCACACGTACATGGAATCAGGACAATATAGTCAAAAAAATAGTGGATCTACATGTCAATGATCTTTTAGGTGAAGCGCCTGGAAGCAGACTTTTAGACCAAATGATACATCAAGGCAAAGCAATGTATATTTCAAAACTATTATTGCCTCTTGTTCATGACAGCATCATCACTGAATATACTGGTAAGCAAATGGCATGGTGTGCAGAAAACGAACTGCAAATGTGGTCCTTTTTTTTTGATCAAAAATTATTTTATGAATCCAATCCTGTCAGAATAGGAAAGTATATAAATCCAAGTCCAAATAGCCCCGATATGCCACCAAGTGCACCTGGCCGTACTGCGTCCTATATAGGCTGGAAAATAGTAAACGCATACATGGAAAGATATCCGGATACGAGTTTGAACGAACTTATAGATATGAAAGACAGTCAGGCATTGATGGATAAGTCAAAATATAAACCAAAGCAGAAAAAATAAATGTTGTTTAATCAGTATCTTCTGATCGAAATAAAATTTATTTAACTATAAAACAATTTTAATTTTTTAATACTCAAATTTTGTAGATTTGCTTTATGGAATTTTTTGGAATATTATTTGCTTAACCTTATATCATAAATTATAATTGAAATGAGTAATAGATCAATACCATTGGTGGATTTATCCAAATTTGTCGATGGCAACGCACAGGAGCGAGCGGATTTTGTACACAAAATCGGAGATGCCTTTCAGCGGGTTTGTTTTGTAGGTGTTATAAATCACGGCATACCACAGAGTAAGATTGATGCATTTTATGACGCTTCAAAAATGTTTTTTAGCATGCCTGTTAGCGTCAAAGAAAAATACAAGTTGTCAGGACTTGCCGGACAGCGAGGATACACCTCTTTTGGTACCGAGCATGCCAAACAATCTAAAGTAGCAGATCTTAAAGAATTTTTTCAGATCGGACAATTTGTAAGCCCCGACCACCCTCTTAAATCCGAATATCCAGACAATGTTTATGTGGCAGAAGCTCCGGATTTTTTTAATCAAGGAAGGGATTTATATAAAGCTTTTGAAGAAGCAGGTGGTCATTTGCTTAGGGCGATAGCCATACATTTAGGTTTGGATGAAACTTATTTTGATGAAAAGATACATGATGGCAACAGCATACTTAGATCCATACACTACCCTCCAATCACAGCCGAACCAAAATCAGCCATCAGATCTGAACAGCATGAAGATATTAACCTTATTACGCTTTTGGTGGGTGCCTCAGCTGGCGGGCTCCAGTTGCTAACATCGGATAATGAATGGCTTGAAATCATGCCGGGACCAGGAGAGATAGTTATAAATGTAGGGGATATGTTACAACGATTGACAAATAATTATCTGGTTTCTACTACCCATAGAGTAGTCAATCCGCCGAAGGAACAGTGGCATGTACCAAGATTGTCTATTCCATTTTTTCTACACCCGAAGAGTATTATGGACCTGACATGTTTGCCATCAACTGTAACTGCAGATAGGCCATTGGCTTATGAACCGATCACTGCCGGCGCGTATCTTGATGAGAGACTCAGAGAGATAGGACTTAAAAAAGTAAATTATTTTTAAAATAAAGTGCATATGTCTTCTGGAGTATTGCATTTCAATCGTTATTGTTGTATCTTTGTAGTTCAAAAATGAAGTATAATGTTTAATTTAGTATTTGGAATGGGCGGTCAGGAACTTTTAGTTATTGGCCTTATTATTTTGGTATTTTTTGGTGGTAAGAAGATTCCGGAGCTTATGCGAGGTCTTGGTAGTGGAATCAGGGAGTTCAACAATGCCAAAAATAATATTGAAGCTGAAGTAAAAGAAAATATGAAGGAATTGGATAAAAAGTAATATCCTTCCCCATAAATGACAAGATAAACCTGCATCAAAACTTAGTTTGGATGTAGGTTTTTTTATTTAATATCATTATTTGAATATGAAATTTTTATGTAATTTCAACCAGTTTAAAACATATAATCTGTCTTGCCAATCAAGCTTTGTTTTATCATTAATGCCATAAGATACAAGAATCGTGAAATCGATGATCTTTTAGATTCTTGTGAGTGCAATGATCAATTTTCTAATGTATTGGTACAATTTACAAAACATGCTGGACATGCCATAGAACTTGCATCAAATGCTGCTGATTCAGGCACTGATATAATTGTGGCAATTGGTGGTGATGGTACCTTCAATGAGGTAATCAACGGTATTATGAAATCCGGGAATAAGGACATTATATTAGCCCTTATCCCTAATGGCACTGGCAATGATTTTTGTAGAAGTCAGCATATAGTATATAATAAAACATCATTTCTGCAAGCCTTAGTGGATCGTAAAGTTATAAAAACTGATATTGCATCATTAACTTCTAAAAGAGGCACTTCGTTTTTCATTAATGTGGCCGATATAGGTTTTGGAGGTTTATGTGCCCAAGTTTTAAATAAACAACGTAGTATTGGTTTTGGAGGAAGTTTGTCATATACTATTGCCATTTTAAGAACTTTTATCGGATTTAAAAAGCCTGAAGTAATGATTTTGAAAGACGATGCTTTGATATATCAGGGTAAGCTTATGATGCTGGCCGTATGTAACGGAAGTACATTTGGCAATGGTATGATTATTCAACCCGATGCGATCACAAATGATGGCTTATTACACACGGCATTATTGGGCGAAGTAAGTTTATGGGACTACTTATACAATTATTTCAACTTGAAAAAAGGAAAAAAGTTGGTGCATCCTTCTGTTTTTTATACTGTCTGCAGTAAAATTTCGGTAAAAGTTGTCTCCGGAAATGCAAACATAGAGATGGATGGAGAGATATTTGGGGCAGGAGATGTTAATATTTCAATCTTGCCGGGATTAATAAATCTATTATCATACAATCAATAAATTGAAAATAGATAGACTTAACCATTTACCTTATTATTTTTAGTCCGGAATATTGTACTCCTTGATTTTTCGATATAACGTTCTTTCTGAAATACCCAGTTCGTCAGCAGCATCTTTTCGTCGATTATTAAACTTTTTTAAGGCTTTTTTTATCATATCTTTTTCCATCTCTTCAATGGATAAAATTTCTTCCACATCTTCGGTATCATTATACCCTGCCTGAGATTTGTTTTGTAAGATAATTGGTCTGGTGCCATCATATTCAGAATAATCATTTTCGGAATTATTATTGCGATCAAATGCTTTCTTAAAAACAGCATCATTATTATAATTTTGTAATGGTTTTAAAACACCAAGATCCGGCAGTGTTAAATCATTAGCTCTTACCAGTTCGAAGACCAATGATTTTAAATCACTAAGGTCACTTTTCATTTCCAGTAAAAATTTAAATAAAATTTCCCGCTCCTGATATGTAGATTCACCATTTCCTGATTCTGCCCGCATACTGGGAAGATTTCTGTTTTTAATATGCGGCACAAGGTCTAACAGTTGATCGACATCCAATTCTTTTAATTCGGAAAGAACACTTAGTTGCTCCACCATATTTTTAAGCTCACGTATGTTTCCTGGCCATCTGTAATTTTCTAATATCAATTTAGCTTCAGGTGTTAATGTAATAGAATCAGATCGGTATTTTTCTGCAAAATCCCCCGAAAATTTTCTAAATAGTAAATAAATATCCTCTCTTCTTTCGTGTAATGACGGTACTTTGATGGGTACAGTATTAAGTCTGTAGTACAAATCTTCTCTGAATTTTCCTGAACTTATTTTATCTTCCAGATTAACATTTGTTGCGGCCACAATCCGTACATCAGTATTCAATACTTTTGAAGATCCTACTCTGAGGAATTCTCCGCTTTCAAGTATTCTTAATAAATAAGATTGAGTATCCAATGGCATCTCACCTATTTCATCAAGGAAAATGGTTCCCCCATTTACGGTCTCAAAATATCCCTTTCTTTCATTAACAGCTCCTGTAAATGATCCTTTTTCATGTCCAAAAAGTTCTGAATTTATAGTACCAGCTGGTATAGCACCACAGTTTATGGCGATAAAAGGGTTATGTTTTCGGACACTAAGTTCGTGGATAATGCGGCTAAATATTTCTTTTCCAACGCCACTTTCTCCCTGGATTAAAACGGATAAGTCAGTAGAAGCAACGCGAATGGCAGTATTTAATGCCCTTTCCAGTAATGGCGATCTACCGATAATTCCGAATCTTTGTTTTACTCCCTGTATATTCACAGCTTTATTTTTAATTAAATTCAATCTTTGATAATATGTCCCTTCAGTGTCCCTCCGGTAGATGATGTCACTTGGACAATAGCATAATTTCCCGGTTTAAAGCCATCAGATTTTGGAAAATTGATCATTTTATTTTGACTATTCCTACCTCTGAATTCCAACTTCGATTTTTTCGAATCTCCTTCAATAAGAACTTTAAAACTTTTACCTACATCAGCAAGATTGTGCAGCATACCAATGTATCTTTGTTTTGCTACAATTTCAATCAGTCTTCGTTTTTTTTCTTCTTCCGGTACATCATCTTTAAGTTTTTTTGCTGCCGGTGTACCTGGCCTTTCAGAGTATGAATACATATATGACATACTGAAATTTGCCCATTCAATTATACTGAGCGTATCCTGGTGATCTTCTTCAGTTTCACTGCAAAAACCGGAAATAATATCTGAAGAAATCGCGCAATCCGGTATGATTCTGCGGATAGCTTTAACCCGGTCCATATACCACTCCCGATCATAAGTCCTGTTCATTAACTTCAGGATGCGGCTGTTGCCTGATTGAATGGGCAGATGAATATAGTTACAAATATTTTCATATTTTTTTATCACAAAAAGTACATCATCCGTGATGTCCTTAGGATGTGAGGTAGAGAATCTTACCCTAAGATCTGGGTTTATAAGGCCCACACGTTCAAGTAATTCAGCAAAATTGACATGTTCTGATTGATCCGGACTTGACCATTTATATGAATCTACATTTTGTCCAAGCAGAGTTACCTCTCTAAATCCTCTGTCAAACAAATCCTGTGCTTCTGCAAGGATCGAATATGTATCTCTGCTCCGTTCGCGCCCTCTAGTCATTGGCACGACACAAAAAGAGCACATATTGTCGCAGCCACGCATAATGGAAATATATGCCAGTATGCCATTACTATCAAGTCTGAGTGGAGAGATATCCGCATAGGTTTCCTCTCTTGAAAGTAAAACATTAATGCTTTTATCACCGTCTTCAGCTTTAGCCAGCAGATTGGGAAGATCTCGATACGCATCCGGACCGACAACAATATCGACCAGTTTTTCTTGTTCAAGAAGTTTTGCTTTAAGTCTTTCTGCCATACATCCCAGTACACCTATAAGCAAATCCGGACGTTTTCTTTTTTGAATATTGAATACTGTAAGACGCTGTCTTATATTTTCTTCGGCTTTTTCACGGATAGAACAAGTATTGACAAGAATGACATCAGCACTTTCCATGTCTTTTGTTGGCGCATAACCTATGTCTCCCAATATTGAGGCAACAATTTCAGAATCACTAAAATTCATGGCACATCCATAAGATTCTATATAGAATTTTTTCGATTGATTTTCTGGATGTTCGTAAAAAAGGACTTCCCCCTGTTTACCCTCGTTAATATCTTTTTTGATTCCAAAAATGGTTAGATTATCGTCTAACATATAGGCTAATATTTTTTTTTATTTGTGGGAATGCAAAATTACAATAAATAGATATAGTAAATGACAAAATGGCAGTTAAATTAGTATTTTAGCTGTGGAAAAGTTAAGGAATATGTTTATAAATTTTAAATATGATTTAAAAACATCCTGATAAATTTAAATTTTATAAATTTTGGGAAAATTTCCAATGTACATTTTAAAAATTCTTTATTAGCGATTACGTATTGTTTATAAACTAATTACATATGGCAAAAACAAAAGTGTGATTTAAGATCTGTATTATTTTTTAAGCGGATTTACACCAATTAAAATTACTTCATAATAACCTACCTACCTGACGGTCTATTTTATTAATATTGCACTACCATTTCAAAAATCGGAGTTTATTGATTTCGATAAATATAGCGCTGAGACCAATGTCATGAAAGATGCAAAAAGAAACCTGAAGGAAAGTAAGATCATAGAAGCTGCTGAAAAAGTGTTCAATCAAGTAGGATTTAAGAATGCAAAAATGGAAGATATCTCTCACCATGCAGGGATAACTAAAGTTACGTTATATACCTATTTTCAATCAAAGGAAAATCTTTATCTGGCTGTTACCTTTAAAGCTCTTCAGCTACTTATAGAAAAGTATTATGACACTATTGACAAAAACAAAGAAAAAAGTGGTCTTGAATCTACAATTGCAATCTTTGACTCATTCATGGTTTTTTGCGAACAAAACTATTTATACTCTGAAGCGTTATTGGAGTACTTTGCTTTGGTCAGATCTACTTCAGATGGTACAAATGAAGCCAAGTTGACCGAAGCAGTAAAAGATAGTATATACTATGTAAAATTGGCGGACATGCACAATTTGCCTTTCAAACTTACAGTAAAAGAAATAGAAAGGGGAAAAAAAGATGGTAGCATACATAGTACACTTGATCCAATGCTGACAACACTTTATGGATGGACAATGGTCGTAGGATATGTAAAAGTTATAAGTGCATCCGGTATTAATGCCACACCATTATTTAAGGTAAGTTTGCATGATTTGAAATCTTTAAATCTAAAAATTGCCAGACAAATGTTCCAAATGAAAACATTATAAAAATAATATTTAAACGGAATGATATTTCTTATTTATGGGCAGAAAATAAAGGATGAAGATGAATTGGCTTACGTCCATATATTAATTAAGTCTGCACGTGATGAGGGAGCAGATCTCTTTTTTATAGACCATACCTAAAAGAACTTCAAAAATTTAATGTCAATACGACAGGTTTTGAATCTATTGATACTTATAGAGAACTGAAAGATAAAAGGCCGGATCTTGCCATAACCATGGGCGGGGATGGAACCATTCTTAGTATTATAACATTGATAAGGGATACTGGAATTCCAATATTGGGAATAAATCTGGGAAGATTGGGGTTTCTGGCCAGTGTTGAAAAAAAAATCATCAAAAAAGCCATTAAACAGCTCATTAAAAAGGAATTTACCATCGTTTCCAGATCTCTTTTAGATTTAAAATGTAACCTACCACTTTTTTCAAACTTCCCTCAGGCTTTAAATGATTTTACCTTGCACAAAAGAGATACATCCTCCATGATTACGATCCACACCTATGTTGATGATTTATTATTAAATTCTTATTGGGCTGACGGAATAATCATCAGTACACCTACAGGATCTACAGGTTATTCTTTAAGTTGTGGAGGGCCAATTATTTTTCCAAATTCAAACAATTTTGTCATAACACCCGTTGCACCCCACAATCTTAATGTAAGGCCGATTGTCATTCCTGATTCACATAAAATATCACTTAAGGTCGAAGGACGTACAGATAGTTTTATGTGTACACTTGATTCAAGGTATGAAACCATAACCACACAACACCAGATAGAGATTAAAAAAGGCAAATTTGGTATTAATTTTATTCAACTAAAAGGACAGACTTTCATGAAAACAATTAGTGAAAAACTCCTTTGGGGGCTGGATAAAAGAAATTGAAAAAAATGTGTAGATAAAAATATTCAAATGATAATTTCTTTCTCTTTTTCCAACAAACAATATATTTCAGATCTTTCATTTGGATTAGATATCTCCATCCCATTGATTTCAGGATCAAATGGACCAAAATGTTTCCATGCACCTTCCTTTAATATCGAGCCTGTTGTAATGGGTGACTTTATTGGGTCAACCCAGGCAGGAAGCGCGGTGAATTTTAAAAATATTTTTATCAACCCGCATGGGAATGGAACACATACTGAATGTGTTGGACATATTACATCCGAACCGTTCACAATACATAGTGTTCTTAAGAAGTTTCACTATATTAGTCGTTTAATTACAATTGTGCCGGATAAGATATCAAATGGTGATTTGGTTATAAACGAAAAATCTATTCATCATTCATTACAAAATCTTACACCCACAGAAACGATTATAATCAGGACTATGCCAAATGAAACAAGTAAAAAAGAACAGGATTATTCAGGTACTAATCCACCATATTTTACTGAAGGTGCAATTAAATTACTCAATGAGATTGGTGTTTTACATCTTATCACTGATTTACCATCAATAGATAAAGAAGAGGATGGCGGAATTTTAATAGGACATAAGACATTTTGGGGTTTGCCTGACCGAATTATGTCAGAAAAAACTATTACAGAGATGGCTTATATTGACAATGTCATCAATGATGGCTTATATTTGTGTAATTTTCATATATTAAGTATAGAGTCGGATGCAAGTCCCAGTAAGATAGTACTTTATAGAATGGAAATTACAAAATAATTATTATATAAAAATATTAAATCCGGATCAGACAAGGATGCAAACAGCAGGAGATCAAATTTATCTTAAATATTTTAGACTAGGTGATACTTCTTATAGACAAAAAGTTAGATTTTATGAAGAGAATCCTTTAGCTATTTCAGCACTCTACTTTTATGACCGAATAGAAGTTGATATGGACTATATCTTGTGTTTGTTTGAAGTTGGGAAATATGAAAGATTCCTTTCCAAAGTTGACCCGGTGCTGGAAATCATAATAATGGAAAATATTTTTAAATATAGAGATGAAAATATTTTTTGTGACTTGCTTCTTAAAAAAGCTTCCTGTCTGTATAATCTGAATAAATTTGACAAAGCGCTTGATATTTTAAGACAAGTAGTTAAAATTGACCCTCAAAATCGGTTTGCAGTCAGGTTGTTTATTATTTGTGCACGAAAACAAAACAACGATACAGCTACAACTATCAAAGCGTTGGCAATGGCTTCATTGTTAATAGTCGTAGGCATAATTGTTAGTCAGATATTAATAGTAGATTCATTTTTTGATGAAACTATTGCTTTTTTTAATTTTTCTCAGAAATATATTGATCATTTTTTGCCTTGAGCTGTTTTTTATTGCTTGAATTGTATTTTCAGATGTATACATTTAAACAGACTGGCCGGTTTCCTTTTTACATCCTGAATTTACTTTTCAGGATTAAAAATAAAAACTAATTTCTTTTATCGGAACATTACAGACTTTACATATTACGTATCTGTATACTAAAAATCATATTGAAACCAATTTTGTTTTAACATCAAATTTTAAAGGCCTACAATATATTTTGGATTAGTTTCGCACCTCTTTTTTACCCACTACTAATCTAAAAAAACATACCTTTGCAAGCTTAAATTAAATTTTTTATATATGAGTCTTCTTACTATAGGAACAGTAGCATTTGACAGCATAGAAACACCGTATGGTAAAGCGGAAATGGTAATTGGCGGTGCATGCACATATATTAGCTGGGCAGCTTCTTATTTTACAAAAGATATACATTTGGTTTCTATAGTAGGCGAAGATTTTCCTAAATCAGAATTGGATGCACTGGAATCACGTGGTGTAAATTTAGAAGGACTTGAAATAGTTAAAGGCGGCAAATCGTTTTTTTGGGCCGGAAAGTATCATTTAAATATGAATGGCCGGGATACGTTAGTTACAGACTTAAATGTACTTAGCGACTTTAATCCAATACTTCCTGAAGTTGCAAAGTCAAGCAAATACGTTATGCTGGGTAATTTAACCCCTAATATACAGGCCCAGGTTTTGGACCAGCTTGACGGATCACAAAAGATGATAGCTTTGGACACAATGAACTTTTGGATGGATATAGCTATGGATGATCTGAAAAATGTTATTAAACGTGTAAATCTTTTAACCATAAATGACGACGAAGCACGCCAACTTTCCGGCGAACATTCATTAGTTAAAGCAGCAAAAATTATCCATGAATTGGGCCCGGAGTATCTTGTAATCAAAAAAGGAGAACATGGAGCTTTGTTATTTCATGGTGAAGAAATGTTTTATGCCCCTGCGATGCCTTTGGCGCAAGTCTTTGATCCAACTGGCGCAGGCGATACTTTTGCAGGAGGATTTATGGGCTATTTAGCGAGCACAAATGATATTTCAATGGACAATATGAAAAGAGCCATCATAGCAGGATCATCAATGGCTTCGTTTTGTGTTGAGGATTTCAGCTTAAATAAACTTAAATTACTTAGTTTATCTGAAATAAACAGCCGTATGAAGGGATTTAAAGACTTAATCCACTTTGATTTGTTGTAAATTTGATTTACTATTATTTTATATGAGCATGAATAAATTTTAAAATTCGATCAGGAAGTTCCTCATTAATCGTTTGTTGGTATTCCTCGTTTGAGCAGGCAAGATATTTTGATTTGCCATTATCGCTTGTTGTTTTTAACCACCATTTATGCGTTTGATTATTCCTTAAAAAGGATAAATCCTGATCAAAAGAATGAGAATATACCACAAACTCACTAAAGTCTTTATTATGTTGCGGGTGGTCATTTATTTTCATGTTAATTCCTTCAATAAAATACCATATGCATTCCGCAATCAAAAATGATTCCTGTCGACATGCATGAGATAAATCCGAATCAATAAAGACCGCTTTTATATTTGAAGAGGAACCTGCATTTTTAAATATTTGACACATTTCTTCCGTATTTAATCCTGATGGTATGGCATCTATGGTATTTGTTGTTTCCGATGATCTGACAGCATTTAAGTTAACATAAAGCACTTCAACATCTCTTAAAGATGGTTCAAGTTGGGAAGGAAATGACCTCAGTTTCCCCAGACTTAGGGAATTGAAGGCAGAGTCTTCTAAAGAATGGATATCAATTAAACTACACAAATGACGTTGATATCCGAGGTAGTTTTTACTAAGCAATTTTTTTTCTGAAATAAATGGTAAATTATTACAAATGAAATGAATGTCTGATTTTTTTTTCTTTATATACGAAATAACATCATCAAGATTGCAACCTACCATAAAAACAATGGTATTTGTCAAAGATAATTGATGGACAATCTTTTCCAGATAGTCTGTTTCTGTATTATTTATGTAGCCCAGATCTGCAATTTGAATATTGTTAAAATGATTTCCAAAATTTTCCAATATAATTCTGAGACTTTGACTAAGGATTGAATGATGGGTTATCATTGCAAATCTTATGCTTTCCATCGAAGGTATCCTGTCATGCTCAGAATATGTGCAGGTAAAAAAAGACCTCTCTTTCAGACCTAATTCTGTGTTTAAACAAGGAATAAGCAACTTCGAAAGCATAATATTATTTTTTGCAAAGATATAAAATATTAAAATTTAATATCATGGATAGGCATAATTTCACATTTCTCTATGCATAAATATTCGTGGAGTGTTTTACACTTTGAAGCGATTTAATTTTCTGAGCGCACCAAGTTTTTATTCCGTTTCCTCAATATGGATTTATTATTTTCTGGTTTAGTAAAGATAAACTGGCTTAATTATTGTAATATTATTTCCTAAACTAAGATAATTAGAAAATAAAAATGAAATAATAATTAACAGAAGATTAAAGTGACTTATATGGTTAAAAAAAGTATAAACTGTATATTGTTTTTTTATTTAAAGGTATGATAAAGACGGCCTTTAATTCAAAAGTAAATTCAGTTTCAAACTGCAGTCCAAAATATTATTTCAGATATTGATTTTTTTTAAAATGTCTAAAACAAACATTATGTATACAAAATTTAGTTTTAACAGTCATTTATATATTAGAAATATATTTTATAAAGAATTCCAACGCTTTAATTCCTCTTTTTTTTGGTCAAAATGTTAAAAAAAACAGAATATAAAGTTCGTTATTAACATAATAGTTATTACTTTTGCCTTTCAAAACTTTAATCAAGTAAATTATTTTCCTATGACAAACAAAATTTATCTTTCGCTGATTACTTTGCTATTATGTGTTTCAGGCATAATGGGTCAGAACGATGCTACAGCAAAAAAAGAAGGCGCGATGGATGCCGCAACTTTAAAGTCAGACCAGGACAAAAGTTGGAGAATGGGTCAGACTGCTTATTCCGCTAAACCTAAAAATGCCTGGGAATTAGGTGTACACTTTGGACATTTGTTTATTGACGGAGATGTTGATACCAGAATACCAGGTGGTTACGGCGTAGGTCTTCACTTAAGAAAAGCAATTCATTATGTATTTTCAGTAAGAGCTGATTTTATGTATGGTGTGTCTAAAGGAATTGACCCTCAGGGATGGTCTACCCCTAATTTTGGAGGAGGTTTGGTAGAAACCGGAGGTGTGGGTAATTTTCAGGGATTTGATAAATATAAGGTTAGTGTCGATGGATGGAATCCCAGCTATAAGACAACTCAAGGTTACTTAGCCCTTCAGGGTATTGTAAATATTGGTAATCTACTTTTCCATAAAGATCGCAACAAATGGAATTGGTATGTATCAGTTGGCGCTGGTTTGTCGTCTCATAAAGCTAACCTTGATCTGCTTGATGCATCTGGTAATATTTATACTGGTCTTGGAGCTATTAGAGCTGGAGGTAATTTGGATACTAAAGCTGGAAGAAAAGATATCATTAAAGGGCTTGACGCCAAATATGACGGAAAGTATGAAACTCCTGGATTTAAAAAAGTTGGTATCTTTAGATTGGGAGATGAAACTAACATTCATGTAGTTTTTACAGCATCAATGGGGATTTCAAGAAAAATTAATAATAGATTTAATATTGGATTAGAACACCAGGTAATTTCATCTGATAATGATTACCTTGATGGAATTCATTCCAGAACGGCTGTTGACCAAACTAATAATAATGATATTTCTCACTATACTAATATAAGACTTGGTATTAATCTTGGAAACTTTGATAAAGTGACCGAGCCACTTTACTGGTTAAATCCTCTTGATGCCACAATGAACGATATTGCTGCACTTAAGCAAAGACCTGTGTTTGATCTTACTGATACAGATCAGGATGGTGTTATTGATATGTTGGATCAGGAAATGGAAACTGTAGCTGGAGCACCTGTTGATACAAGAGGAATAGCTTTAGATAGTGATAGCGATGGAATCGCAGATTATAAAGACAAAGAGCCATACTCTGCACCAGGTTATGTAGTGAATAAAGACGGTGTTGCTGATGTGAAATGTTGTATAAACATGGATGATGTAAACAAAGCCATTGAGACTAAAGCTGGGATGATGATTGGAAATAAAGCTGCTTCTGATTGCGGGAAATGGTTTTTACCTATGATTCACTATGATCTTGATAAAGCTAATATCAAACCTGAGTTTTATGGTCATTTACATCATATCGCAAGTGTTATGAAAATGTGCCCTAGCCTATGTGTTTCTGTTGTTGGACATACTGATGTAAGAAGTTCAAATAATTATAATAATGGATTGTCATACAATAGATCAGAAAATGCTGTTAATTATTTAGTAACACATTACGGTATTGACCGAAGCAGGTTCAAATTAATGTATGGAGGCGAAGATGCACCTATGGTAGCTGATTCCAAAAAGAGATAAAGAACATTATATGAATAGAAGAGTTGAATTTAGAGTATGTAACCCAGAAGACAATGAAATGGCACGTCCTGAAGGTTCATCACCATCCATGAAGGGTGTTAAATCCACTAATAGTTCAAGATTTATCGGAAATAAAAATTCCGGGTACTAATTACCTAAATAATAAGAATAAAAAAAAGGATTAAAGCCCACGCTTTAATCCTTTTTTTTTGCGATTTCAATTTCTTTTAAAATAGGTTTACGAATTTGAACTTTTAGAATTGACTAATCCTAAGAAGTTTATTAAAAAAGTTAGTTATTCCAATAAACAGCTCCTTTTAAAGTTACATAAGGAAATTTAAGGCTATACTATCATCATAACCGGGTTCTGAAGCATTGTTTTTAAGGTTTGTAAGAATTGAGCTCCAGATGCGCCATCAACTACACGATGATCACATGATAATGTCACCTTCATCATATTACCTACAACGAGTTGATCATTCTTCACAATAGCTTTTTTAATAATTGATCCAACTGCAAGTATGCATGCGTCTGGCGGATTAATAATTGCCGTGAATTCTTCGATATCAAACATACCCAAATTGGAGATAGTGAACGTATTTCCAGTCATTTCTTGTGGTGTAAGTTTTTTTGTTTTTGCACGTCCAGCAAGATCTTTAACTTCCTGATTAATATATGACAGAGGTTTAGCGTCCGCATTATTTATAACAGGGACTAATAATCCATCTTCCACAGCAACCGCTACACCTATATTTATATCTTTGTGGTAAGTGATCTTATCTCCCATCCATGAAGAGTTAATAGCAGGATGTTTTCTTAATGAAACGGCACACGCTTTGACAATAAGATCATTAAAAGAAATTTTAACTGGAGAGGTTTCATTTATAGCTGTTCTTGCTTCAATTGCATTATCCATATTGATCTCAATAGTGAGATAAAAATGAGGTGCTGTAAATTTACTTTCCCCCAATCTTTTTGCAATGATCTTTCGCATTTGGCTCACAGGTACATCACCATAGACAAATGAAGAAAGCTGTGCTGATGGTTGAGCGCTGATAGTTTGAGTTTGAGGTTTTTCGGAATTATTTTTTATAAAATTTTCAACATCTTTTTTAATAATTCTACCGTGATCACCCGAGCCGGAAACCTGATCAATTGAAATGCCAGCACTTGCTGCAACATTTTTTGCCAACGGGGATGCCTTTAGTCTCAAATCCTGATCTGCTGAAATAGGAAGAGGAGCTATGCTTTGAGCTGTTAAAGGCGTATTTAATTCCGGTGTTTTATTTTCATGTTTCTGATCATTGTCATTTGATAAATCGATTGAGGGTTTTGAGTCTGCATCTCCAATCAACGTTTTATAGTCCTCGCCTTTTTGACCAATGACGGCGATAATGCCATCAACAGCAACAGGACCAGATGGTATACCAATATATAATAAGTAGCCATCAAAAAAACTTTCAAGTTCCATCGTCGCCTTATCGGTTTCTACCTCTGCAAGAATGTCGCCGGCTTTTACCTGATCTCCTTCTTTTTTTAGCCAGGATACGATATTTCCTTCTTCCATCGTATCACTTAATCTGGGCATTCTTATTACCTCCGCCATATTATAAAAATTTCTTTTTTAAGATTAATGGACAAATTTAGTGATTCCATATGAAAGCAGCTAAAAAAATGTTTTAATAAACATTACTTTCCGGATATGTGGTTTTTTTTATGTGTTTTTTGGGTATTCACAAAATAGAAGGTCATTAATTTGAGTTTAATACTTATTTTGTGGTCTATTTAATAATAAATTATTTTTTATGTTTGGAGATTTAATGGGTAACCTTGAAGCTCAACAAGCTGAGGTGCAGAAAAAATTAGCCCTGATCCAAGTTGAAGAATCAATGGATGGCGTAACTATTACCGGAAATGCCACTAAACAGATTACAAATATTTCTATTAGTTTGCCTGGTCTTACTGAAGAGACTAAGGAGATGCTCGAAGATATCATATTATCTTGTTTCAATCGATATATAGATAAAGCACAGAAGAGAGAGGCTGAAGAAACTCAAAAATTAATGGAAGATTTAATGCCTCCCGGTTTTAAGGATATGTTCAAATAAAAACAAATATATTGAAAAAAGTAGTTTTAGTCATTTGGCTTTTAGTATGTAGTTTTTTTGGCGCAAAAGGCCAGGGAACCTGGTTTGATTATAATTTTGATGATTGTAGTTTTGAAGATAGTGGGATACAATTTCCTGGCATAACACCTGGAGGCAGTCCGGCTTGTATATGCGGATTAAATATGCAAAGTATTAAATTAGATGGTGTTTCTGACTTTTTATCTATATCTAAACAGGCGAATATTCATTTGGACTCCAATTTTACGTTTGATTTTTATTTTCTTTGGGAGACGCTACAGGTGAAATTGATATCTTGAGTCACAGAAACGGATGCAACAGTCTTGATTCTTTAATGTCTTTAAGATATTTTACTACCACTAATGAAATACTTTTTGAAATTGCCAGTAATGTAAACAATTATCACTCAGTCAGAACTAAATTAAATAGCGACATCTGTTGGCATAGATTTACACTCGTTAAGTTTAATTTAGAATATCTGGTATACATTGACAATGTTTTACAAAAACGTATCATATCAAAAGAAGCTGTAGAATTTAGTAGGTTGGCAAATCTTACTTTTGCAAATAGTCCTTGTAATAATCTCCAAAGTAAAAAATTTAATGGTAAAATTGATGAGATAAAACTGTATAAAAGAGCACTTTCTGAATTGGAAATTAACAAACTATTTATTTTCCCGGACCAAATCGTGACGCCAAATACTACAATTTTTAAAGGTGAATCAATTTCCTTAGTTGTGGGAAATACATGCGCAAATTCTATAAATTGGTCTCCTTCTGTTGGGTTGGATGATATAAACAGCTTGACACCTATTGCTACACCGGATGTTTCTACTACTTATAAAGTAAGTTTAGACAATGGAAACTGTCTAAGTACTGACACTGTGCGAATCTTTGTTGCGGATAAAGACAAACTAGACTGTGATGTTTTATTGTTGCCAAAGGCATTTACACCTAATAATGATGGATTGAATGACAGATTTGGAATCAGTAATACCTTCTTAATCGATAAATTGGTGTTTTTTGACATTTACAGCCGATCAGGATCAATAATTTGGGAAACTAAAGAACTAAATGATACCTGGGATGGTACATTTAAAAACCAGCCTGTTAATGGGGGTACATATGTGGTCAAAATTAAATATATTTGTAATGACCAGGAAAAATTCTACATAGACAATTTTATCTTGCTTAGGTAATAGCAGAAAAGAGAAGTAAGGTTGTTAGAACTGTTTTTTTTTGCAGTGCCTTTTTGGGGGGGGTTTTTGGCGTCCAATTGGGGGGGGGGGTTGTTTTATTTTAATTTTTTTTTTTTTTTTTTTTTTTTATTTTTTCTTTTTTTTTTTTTTTTTTTTTTTCCCCCCCCTTTTTTTTTTTTTTTTTTTTTTTTTTTTTTCTCCTTTTTTCCCCTTTGGCCTTTTTTTTTTTTTTTTTTTTTTTTTTTTTTTTCTTTCTTTCCCTCTCCACCACATTCGGGTTCACAAATTTAAAAAAAAAAAAAAGTTTGCCCCTCCCTGGAATTAAAAAGGGGGGCGGGTTTTGGGGTTTCGGGGGGCCCCCCCCCGGGGGTTCTTTGGGGTTTTTTGCCCCCGGGGGGGGGGCGGGGGGGGTTTTTTTCCCCCCCCCCCCCCCTTCGTTTTTTTTTTTTTTTTTTGGGGGCGGGTCGCCCCGGGGGGGATGCCGTTGGGGGGGGGGGGGGTACCAAACCCCCCTAAAATTTTCGCGGGGGGCCCTTTTGTGGGGGGCCCCCTTTTGGGGGGGGGTGGTTTTTTTTTTTTTTTTTTTTTGCGCTTTTTTTTCTTTTTTTTTTTTTTTTTTTTTTCCTTTTTTCCTTTATCATTAATCAACCTGACAAAAAGGGCCACGGGGGGAAAAGCCCGGGGGGGGGGGGACCCGCAACCCGGGGGGGTTGTCTCTCCGCCTATCCTCTTTGCGGGCCCGGGCCCCCCCCCAAGGGTCTTCCGCGGGGCCCGGGGGGGGGGAAAAATTTGAATTATTTTAATTTGGGGGGGGCCGATTTTCTAGGGGGGGCGGGGGGATTTGGGGGCGGGCGGGACCCGGGGGGCCGCGCCCCCCCCCGGCCGCGGGCCCGAGAAAAAAAAAAAAATTAGGGGGAAAGGGGGGGGGAAAGGGGGGGGGGGAAGGAGGGGGCCCCTTCGCCACTTTTTTGCCGGGGCCTTCCGGGAAAAAAAACCCCCCGGTTTTACCCCGGCGGGGCTTCGGGGGGGGGGGCGGGGGGGGAAAGAGAGACAAACCTTGGGGGGGGGGCGCCGGGCGGGGCCGCGGGCCCCGGGGGGGGGGGGGGGGGCGGCCGGGCATAAATTTTTTTTTTTTTTCCCCCCCCCCCCCCCCCCCCCCCCCTCTTTCTCCCTCCCGGGCCCCGTCCCGGGGGGGGGGGGGCGCCCGGGGGGGGGGGCTCCCCCCCCCCCCCCCCCGGCGGGGGGCGCTCTCCCGCGGGGGGCCCCTTTTTTCCACCAAAATCCCCCCGCGCCGCCTCCCCCCCCGGGGGCGCCCCCCCCCCCGCCGCGGCCCCAACATTTTGGGCGGCGGCCGCGGGTTCGGGGGGGGGGGGGGGGGGGCTGGTCCTGGTTCTTGGTGGGGTTCCCCCCCCCCCCGCCGCGTTCTCCGGACAGATTTTTTGGGGAACAAACCCCCCCGGGAGAAAATTTTTGGTTTCTCTTTTTGGGGCCAGGTGAAAAAAACAAGTGTAGAGTCCCCCCCTTTGCCCCGCCCCGCGGGGCGGCGGGGGGGGGGCGGGGTCGGGGGGGGGCCGGGGGGGGGGCGGGGGGCACACAATTTTCCAACAGAATTTTAATTTTTTTTTTATTTTTTTTGGGGGGGGGGTGGGGTGGGGGGGGGGGGTAGGTCATTGTTTTTTTATATTATTTCCAGACAGTTCAAGGTGTAAAAACTACAATTCAAACCTGAAATTGATTGTCTGGTCGAAAAAAAATAAAAATATTATGAAAAGTGTTGATAAAATGAACACTGTTTACTATATTTGTGTTGTAATTCAATAAAATATATAAAAGCATAAGATGGGACTGGCTGAAAGAAAAGAAAGGGATAAAGCAGAACTAAAAGAATTAATTCTTGAAGCTGCAAAAAAAATTTTGCTTAAAAGTGGACAGGAAGGATTGTCCATTAGAAAAATTGCTACAATCATTGAATATAGCCCTGCAACAATTTACCTTTATTTTAAGGATAAGGATGAGATTTTGCATGAGCTTATGGAAATGGGATTTATGTTGATGAATAAATATATGGTACATGCTTACGGTGAGCAGGATGCTGTAAAACGGATTCATAGTATTGGAAACGCTTATGTAAAATTTGGATTGGAAAATAAAGATTGGTATGATTTGATGTTTAATTCAGAAAAGCCTATGCGTCATATTGAAAAGTGTATGGAAGACTGGGATGAAGGAATGGCTATGTTTAATTTTCTTACAATAACCTGTAAAGAAGCCATACAGCAACTTAAATTGGATCACATGGAAGAACGGATATTGGCTTTGCAGTTGTGGAGTTGTGTACATGGACTTGTCAATCTGGCTCAATCTGAAAGACTTGAAATTGTAGCGCGCAATCAGAGTAAAGAATTAGTATCGAAAACCCTTGATATGATGCTTATAAGTATTTTTAGGAGATAATTTTTTGCACATTAATAAACACTGTTCATTATAATAACATGGAAAACATAAAAATAATATTTTATATACTGATTTTCTTTTTAGTATTGTTACCACCACTTAAAGCTCAAGACTTTACTGAGCTGGTGCAAAATGCCTGGGAAAATAATAGTCTGTTGAAATCAAAGGGATTTCAGCTACAAAGTGCAACATATAATCTTCAGGAAGCTAAAGCACAATTTGGTCCGGCTGTAAGTTTTGGTACTCAATATACATTGGCCTCGGTGGTCGAACTATAGACTTTCCAGTAGGCGATTTGCTAAATCCCGTTTATAGTAGCTTAAATAACATAACAGGTTCCAATTCATTTCCTCAGATAGATAATGTTAATACCCAATTGTTGCCAAATAACTTCTATGACGCTCGGATAAGAATCAATCAGCCTATTTACTATCCTGATTTAGCGATAAATAAAAAACTAAAGGAAGGAAATATCCAATTAAAAGCTTTGGAAATTAAAGCTTTCAAAAGGATAATTAGTAAAGAAGTTATGATATCTTATTTTCAGTATATTATGAGTAAAAAGGTAATAGACATATACGACGCTACAGATACTTTGCTTACAGAAGCGAAAAGATCTACACAAAGCCTTATCAGAAATGGGGTAGCCTTGCCAACCGCTTTAGCAAGAATAGAAACTCAAATTGCAACTGTAAATGCAATCAAGATGGAGTCTGAGGCAAATTATAGCAACGCAAAAAGATATTTTGCCTTTGTAAATGGTCAAGATGCAGACAAGGTAGTTATACCTGAAATTGTATTACCGATTCTTCCGGAACTAATTGAAATTGACAAAATTAAAAGAGAAGAAATCGAGCAGATCGATCAGGGCATTACTTTGCAAAGAATCGCTTTAGAAAACGAAAATCAATTTTATCTCCCTAAACTTGGTGCACAAATAGATCTTGGGTCACAGGCTTTTGATTTTGGATTTAAACCATACGCTTTGATGGGAATCAACCTCGAATTAAATTTATTTGATAACAAAAGGCATAACCTCAAATCAGAATCCATAAAAGCTGAAATTATCGCTTCGGAATTTCAGAAAGTTCAGGTGGAAAAACAAATAATTTTGCAAACAGACATTGCCCGAGAAAATCTTTATACTGCAGTATCTCAGGCCAAGACTTATAAGTCCAGAATAATATCTACTGAAAAAATATATCATGAAGTGTTTAAAAAATATAAGGAAGGGACATCAAATTATCTGGAGTTAATCGATGCACAAACCTTATTAACCCAGATTAATACCCAGTTCCTGATTGCTCAGAATAATGCATGGCTAAAGTGGGCAGAATATGTATATGCCACTGCTACATTTCCAATAAAATAATTAAATACAAAAAATAAAAAACATGAAATACTTAACCATAACCATTGCTGCTGTCGGAATCTGCCTTTTGGCCTGTACTTCTGAAGTTAACAATAAACCGACTCTGGCTAAAGAAGATTTTAATACTGTCAGAATTAAAACGGTTCCTGTACTATCCATACATGAAAGTACTCAAGTAGCCGTTTTGGGTATAGTGGTGAGCAAGTCTGAAGCTAAACCTTCCTTTAAAACCGGTGGCGTGATTAATCGAACTTTTGTTAAGGAGGGCGATTTTGTCAAAAAAGGTCAAATACTTGCAACATTAATGATGGATGAAATCAATGCACAAGTCAGACAAGCGGAAGAAGGTCTTATAAAGGCGGAGAGAGATATGAATAGGGTAAAAAATCTTTTCGCGGATAGTGTAGCAACTCTTGAACAAGCTCAAAATTCAACATCAGCATTTGAAGTAGCAAAAAGGACATCTGAGATCGCCAGATTCAACAGAAGTTATAGTGAAGTTCGGGCACCAATAGCTGGCAAAGTGGTGAAGCAAATTATGCACTCCGGAGAAATTGTAGGGCCAGGTACGCCTGTTTACGCGATTATGGGTGTCGATAATCAGGACTGGGTCATTAATGCAGGTTTGATAGACAGAGATTGGGCTAGAGTAAAAATTGGGGACCTCGTTGACATCAAGATGGACGCATATCCCGGTAAAAATTATTCCGGAAAAGTAACCAATAAAACTTCTATAGGTGGAAATGCCAGTGGAACATTTGATATTGACATAAAATTTAAAAGCTATCCAACTAATCTTGCAACAGGATTAACTGCTAAAGTAGAGATTTATCCAATGGAAAAGGAATATTATCAAGTCATTCCTATAGAAGCACTGGTAAAGTCAAACGGAAAACAAGGATACCTATTTACCATTAAAGACGGCAAAGCTAAGAGGATCGGTGTACAAATTGTCAAACTATTAGGTGATAAAGTAGCCATTTCATCCGGCCTTGAAGACATTAAAGAAGTAGTTACCATCGGTGCAATGTATCTTGAGGAAGGGGATACCACAATAATAAAATGAAGGCCCAAAGGGTATATATTAAAAGGTTAAGATCCGAAATTATAATGTCATTTTTCTGACATCCATTAATCAAAAAAATATTCACAATATATAATTTTAAAATTTTCATCATATCATGAGTTTTAATAAATTTTTTGTAAAAAACTGGCAGTTTACCTTAGTTATATTTATTGCAGTCATGGTATTGGGCGTCAATGCATTATTAAATATGCCGAGAGGAGAAGATCCCCCTTTTGGTGCGCCTATATTTTCAATCATAGTAGTATATCCAGGTACGAATCCAAAAGATATGGAGAAATTAGTAGCAGATCCTATTGAAGAGGAACTCTATAAACTTTCTGACGTAAAAAAAATAAATTCAACCATCACAGATGGCTTGCTTGTTATGCTCGCTGAGTTTAACTATGGTGTAAATGTTGAATCAAAAAACAATGATGTAATAAGGGAAATCAATAAAATTCGACCGGATTTACCTGAAGGTATTATACAACTTGATATTAAAAAGGCAGCGAGTAGTGATGTAGCTATTTTGCAGACAGCAATGATTTCTGATACAGCTTCCTGGGTTAGTTTGAAAGAAAGAGCTGAAATTCTCGAAAAAAGTCTGGAGAAAATAAAGGATGTCAAATGGGCAGAAATACAGGCGCTCCCTGAAAGACAGATTAAAATTGAGCTCAATCTAGAAAAAATGTCTGTTATGAAATTGGGCTTAAATCAGGTACTAAATCTAATTCAGGCAAATAACATCAATATACCCGGAGGATCCATAGATTTAGGTAAAAGAAAATATAATATAAAAACAACATCAGAATTCGAAAGTATTGATGATATTAAAAACACCATAGTTCAAATCACTCCGGAAGGCAGAACAGTAAAGCTTGATCAAATAGCTCAAATCTATTTTGTAACCGAAGATTTTAGTCATATAGCGCGACACAATGGTCATCGGGCAATCTGGATTAATACCGCTATGAAAGACAAAAAAAATATTATTGCTGTCAGGAAACAAATTCAGGATGTGCTTGAAGATTTTGCTAAAACACTTCCTGCGGGTATTTCGATAGAACAAGCTTTTGATCAGGAAGTAGGTGTAAGAAACAGATTAGGTGGCTTGGGAAGAGATTTTGCCATTGCTATATTTTTAGTCCTTTTAACATTATTGCCTTTAGGGACAAGAGCTTCAATTATAGTTATGATTTCTATTCCATTATCATTGAGCATAGGTTTGTTTTTATTGGACCTTTTGGGATATACGTTAAATCAACTCAGCATTGTAGGTATGGTTATTTCTCTTGGTTTATTGGTGGATGATAGTATAGTTGTAGTGGAGAATATAGAACGTTATATGCGTAAAGGTATTTCGGCAAAAGAAGCTGCAATATCTGCAACCAGTCATATTATGGTTGCCATTTTAGGTTGTACTGCAACTTTATTATTTGCATTCCTGCCGTTGGCAAACTTGCCGGAAGGATCCGGTGACTTCATCAGGTCATTGCCAATGGCTGTCATGGTAACCGTACTTGCTTCATTGTTTGTATCTGTAACCATCATACCTTTTTTAGCAAGTATATTACTTAAGGCACACGAAAGTGATAGTCATGCTGAAGGGAATATTTTTTTCAGGGGATTCAAAACATATATAAATGCCCCTTATCAAAGACTTTTGGAACAGTGTATGAAACACCCGGTAGTTACCCTTGGAATTGCCGGACTCATTTTTAGTTTATCATTATTGCTGGTACCCATATTGGGATTCAGTTTGTTTCCGGAATCTGAAAAGCCAATTATAACCATTGATATAGAAACAGAGCCCGGTTCAAATATTGAACATACAGATAAGATAGTAAGAAAACTGGAACACAAATTATTATCAATGAATGAAGTGGACCATATTTCGGCCAATATAGGCAAAGGTAATCCAAGAATTTATTACAATGAGTTTCAGAAACAAAATGCAGGCAATATAGGTCAGGTCATAGTATATTTGGACGAGAATGCTCACGTACCTGAGATTGAAGCATTTGCTGAGAAGGCAAGAATTGAATTGTCAACGATGCCAGGTACTAAAGTTGAAGTAAAAAGATTTCAGCAAGGACCGCCCATTACAGCACCTATTGAAATGCGTATATTGGGTAGTAATCTGGATACACTAGATCAGCTCACCGGTAAAATTGAAAAACTTATTGCCTCGACTGAAGGTAGTCGTTATGTGCGTAATGATCTTAAGTTCAAAAAGTCGGATATCGTGATTGATATAGACAAACAAAAGGCTGGTTTATTTGGTTTGACTTCTGCTGAAATAGCAAAAACTGTAAGACTATCTATTGTAGGTATCGAAGTCGGTAATTTAAAAAATGACGAAGGCAGTGAATTCAAACTTAATGTTAGTATTCCTAAAAATTCAGAAAATGCGCTTGAAACATTTGATAAAATCAATGTCACGTCTCTTAATGGTACACTTGTACCTTTAAGGAATGTAGCTACTATCTCGCTCAAACCTTCAGCATCAATTATTCGCCATTACAATAAAGAAAGATTTGGTTTGGTAAGCAGCTTTACCCTTAGTGGTTACAATGTAGAAGAACAAACTACAAAAATATTGGAAGATATTCAAAAAAATATATACCTTCCACAGGGCTATCGTATTATTGCTGCGGGAGAACGGGAGTCCAGAGAAGAATCATTTGGCGGATTAGGCACCATTATTACGTTAACAATTTTTGGTTTATTGGCTATTTTGATACTGGAATTTAGAACCTTTAAATCTACTTTAATTGTACTTAGTGTGATTCCAATGGGTATTATAGGTGCTTTAACAGCACTTTATATCACTGATGAATCACTTTCATTTGTGGCTTCAGTGGGCATTATTGCCCTTATAGGTATAGAGATAAAAAACTCTATTCTAATGGTAGATTATACTAATGGGTTAAGGGAAAATGGAATGGATTTATATGCGGCAGTCATGGATGGTGCCGAAACCAGATTTCTTCCTATATTGCTTACATCTATGACAGCCATCGGAGGATTAACTCCTTTAGTTTTGGAGAGTTCACCATTGATAAGTCCATTGGCAATAGTACTGATTGGTGGTTTGATTAGCAGTACAATGTTGAGTCGTTTGGTGACTCCGGTCTTGTATATGCTGATACCCCCAAAAGTGGAACAAAAGTAAAATATTGGATATTTAATTGTATAAGTAGATACTTATTTTTCTATTTGATGTAATTATTTTATAATGGTTATACTTCCCTTGTAATTTATAACTACATCATCAATATACAGAACTTTGGCTATCCAGATAAGCACGCCGGGGTTTAATGCTATTTCTTTGAATGTGGCACCCCAATCAATTTCTTTCAATCCATTAGGAAAGCCTTCCCTGTGAAAAATCAATTCGCCCCATCTATCGTAAATAGCAAAATATTTTATTTCAGCCACATCATTTCCGGCGAAATATTTTAGTTTATCATTTTGATTGTCACCGTTGGGAGAAATGATGTTTGAAATCACAAAGCTCCTCTGTTTTTCTACTTTAACTTCAATAGATACCGTACGATTACAGCCATCTTTGGAAGTTACTGAAATTATAAATTTGGTATCGTTTACAGGTTGGGCATTTGTTACAAGACAATTTTTACAGGCTAAAACAGCATCAGGATTCCATTGAATGGTTTGGTCCGTCAGATTTGAAATTACTCCTAATAAAATACTGTCTCCAAGTGATATACTTATCAAAGAATCAATTGGTTTTATGTCGGGAATTTCAGGTGCTATCAGAGAATCAATAATATTTGTAGTACATCCATTGTTATCTTCAATTTCTACAATATAACTCCCTTCTTTAAGGTCTGAATACGTTGTTTTGTCAGATGATGTGCCACCATTCAGTGAAATGACGTATGGCGCTATGCCACCTGATGTTGATATAACTTTTATTATTCCGGTGTTTAGCCCTTCACAATTCGGAGGTGTGAATTCGGTTATTATTTTTAATGAATCAGGCTCTTTCAAAACAGATTGGATCTCAACAGTGCATCCATTTTTATCCTTAACTATACTTGTATACACACCTGCTATAAGGTTATAAACTGAATCATTTAAATAACTTAATCCGACATGTGAATATGTGTAAGGGGAAATGCCGCCATCAGTTAATAGTTTGATATAACCATCTGAAGCGCCATAGCATGAAATCTGATATTGATTGAAATTAGAAAGTACGTTTATCGCCGTAAGTTTTGGTGGCTGATCAACCTGAACATTAACAATACGAGTGTTGCCAAAAGTATCCTGAATCGTGATGGCATAATTACCCGCATCAACTCCATTTATATTTATTTCTTGGTTTATTGCCTCAATATTACCATTGAAATTTATAGAAGGATTTTCAATTTTAAAACAAGAGTATATAAATGGCGGACTACCAGAATCAACTTTAAAATGGATTGCTCCTGTATTTTGTGCATTACATAAAACCGGTGTTGTAGTTTCAGTAGACTTAATATTGCAAATAATAAGCTTTAGATCTATAGTCATAAATACGTCACAACCTTCTTTATTATTAATAACTGTCTGATGTATCCCTTCGGTGAAAAAACTTCCATTGCCAATGGAAAGTGTATCGCCCTCGCAGAGATATAATTTGCTTTTTGCAGTAATTCTATCATCTACTACCAGGTCCAGTGTGACAATGCTATCACAACCATTAACAGCAGGGAAAATTACATCAAACTGACCAGTATTACAATATTTGTTTCCTTCATAATTAAAACATTCACCAAAACAAATTTGCTGTTCGAATGAGGAGCGGGAGACCGGCAGAACTTCTATTGTTTTGCAGGACTGGGGAGCAACATCGCAAACGTTGGAGGCATTAAGGCACAAGGTATACTTTCCAGGTTTATCCAGAGTATGTGTGAAGGAGGTACTGTTATTAAGAAAAACACCATCAATTGTCCAATTATAAAATGTAGCACCCTGAAGACCAGGAGTACTAATATTAAATACTTCATTTTGACAAACTATTGTTGAGCATATAAGCTGAGGTGCATTTTCAAGAGGAAGTACTTTTGTAGAACCTTTTTTTACTTTAACAGAATAGTCACAAATATCATTATCGCTACCATCCATAACAAGATAATAATATTGGCCAATGACAAGAGGAACAGTATTTACAAAAACTCTGACTTGATTTTCTTTTATGTCTGTATCGCATTCGCTCACTCTTCTGAAAGTGTTACAATCAGTACTTTCATAAAGACCTATTTCAAGTCCTTCGTTTCTGACACAATTAAAAACGGTGATATCCAGTTCCAGGTCAGTTGTTCCGGCGACAAAACCTATCCATTGCATATGGTGGACGAAACTTGTACAAAATCCCGGAGGAGCCTGTCCGGTCACATTGCTATTATTTCTACCCGTAAATCCATCGATATCACATATTATACATGCCTCTTTACAAAAAGGGGTCATTTCAGGATTATTTCCGCAAATTGGCGGTTGAGCATTTATAGTAATAAAGCCCCAAATAACTAACCAAATAATTAAAAATATTTTCATTCTTTAATTTGGTAAAAAATGTTTTCAGAGATCAGAAAAACAGGTCTAATGATACTTTGAAAACGTTAAGCCCAGATTAGGCACTAGTAAGTTAATGCAACAAAATGGTACTTCATATCTAATTCAATACTAATTTTTCCTCTTCTCGGCATAGCTTTCTACTACTATTGAGGGAGAAAAATTTCGTACTTCACAACCATTTTGTATAATTCCATAACGTTACAAAGCCTAATACATAATCTGGGTTAAAAGTAACAAATTTCAAACTTGTACCCGATAATTATTGATATAATAGTCCTTTGAGGGTATTTATCTTAAATATTTATAAGAATTTTTAAATATTTTGAAGATCTTCTAAGTTCGCCTCCAAGATCTTTTGTCCTTTTATTTTTCAAATATCAATAGTAGGTTAAGATTAATAGTTTAGGATATTTGAAATATATGGGTATAATAATTAAAATCATCACCTAAATAAAAAAGAGACATCTTAATTTTTAAGCTTGTCTCTTTTATATGTATTCAAATTAGAAATGTTACATTATGGAAATACACCAAGAGTCATATAATCATTTGCTACTTTATTGAGTGCAGTAACAAAAGCGGCATCTCTTAAATTATCAATCTTTTGATTACCATGATAAACCTCCATAATCTGATGAAAAGAGTTTACCATTGTTTCTTCCAGACCTGATCGTACAAGATCTACCTCTTCCGCACCTCTGGTAAGAAAATCTTTTTCTTTCTGACCTATTGTTTTTCCTGTTAAATTTTCAACAGTACTGACAATATTCTGATAGGTATTATGATTAAATCTTTTATCCATTCTGCCGAATCTCATATGAGATAGATTTTTCAGCCATTCGAAGTAAGAAACAGTAACGCCACCTGCATTTATATACATATCAGGTACAATCACTACTCCTTTTTTGATTAAAATTTCTGCAGCTCCTGAGGTTATCGGGCCATTGGCAGCTTCACCAATGACTTTTGCTCTTACAAGGTGTGCATTTTCTTCTGTGATAACGGATTCAAGTGCTGCGGGTACAAGAATGTCACATTCTATACCAACCCAGTCACCTCTTTCTTTAAGTGTCGTCGAACCTGGAAACCCAAGGATAGTGCCATGTTCTTTTCGGAAAGCAAGCGCTTTTTCCATGTCAATTCCTGAAGCGTTGTATACTGTTCCTTCCATCTCAGAAAGGCCTATAATTTTTACACCACCTTCCGCCTGCGAAATGGTACCTGTATAAGATCCTACATTACCCATACCCTGAATAACCATAGTCTTGCCTTCGATACCTTTGCTTGTACCTATTTTTTTAAGTAGTTTTTCATCATTGAAAATCTCTCTCAAACCATAAAAAACTCCTCTACCTGTAGCTTCAGTTCTGCCTCTAATGCCTCCTTGATTAACTGGTTTACCTGTGACACAACCAGCGGCATCAATCTCGCCACCTTTGAATGTTTGATATGTATCCAGGATCCATGCCATTTCGCGCTCACCGGTACCATAGTCAGGGGCTGGTACATCAACACTTGGTCCGATAAAATTTTTTCGGATTAATTCAACAGTATACCTTCGGGTGATACGCTGCAATTCATCTGCTGTGTAAGCCCTTGGACTGATTTTAACGCCACCCTTGGCTCCACCAAAAGGCACATCTACTATAGCGCATTTATAAGTCATCAAAGCAGCTAGCGCCATAACTTCTTCCTGATCAACAAGGTGACTGAATCTTATACCTCCTTTTGTCGGTAATCGGTGATGACTGTGTTGTACCCGGTATGCTTCTATCACCTGATAACTATCCCCTATTTTTACAGGAAAGTTCATCTGATAAATAGCATTGCATGTTTTGATTTGTGCCAATAATCCCGGATGGATGTCGGTATGTGCCGCTGCTTTGTCAAAATTGCGTTGCACACTTTCAAAAAACTTTGCTTGTTTACTGCTCATTTTTAATTTGATTTTCTAATTTGGTTAGTTTTCGATCTAATCGATATAAAAAAATGGTTATTCCTAGAAATATGATTGCGATTACAAGTACAACTGAGTAAATTTTTCCGGTACTTCTAAGAAAGTCAACGGAATTGTCTTGAGCTTGCAACGCTATCGATAAACATAAATTAATCACTGTCAAAGATAAAATTTTCTTCATATAAAATCATTTTATTGGTTTTTCAAAAACACTTTTTCTTTTAATCGTTCATATCTAATAAGTAATTGTGACATCCAAATTCCAATCAGAATAAGAGCAATAATAGATGGGTAAAAAACAATCTTAATGTATGGTCAAGATCTTCGCCACCCAAAGCAGGATTACCGCCATTGCCAGGATGCAGACTATCGGTCATACGAGGGATGACAAAGACAAGAGGAATCAAGGCAATAAAAGCAAATATGCTATAAGACGCTGACATTTTTGCCCTGCGGTCATAGTCTGTTGAAGAACCTCGTAACACCAGGTATGCTACATATATAAGCATGGCAACAGCTGTCATATTGAGCTTGACGTCAGTAGTCCAAAATGTATTCCAGGTAAATTTAGCCCAAACTGAACCCGTAATCAATCCAAATACGCCATACATTATGGCAATCCGATTAAAAGATGTTGACTGAATATCATGTTCATGTAGACCTGTCAGCAGATATTGTATGGCATGATAAAGTCCTATTATGAGTAGTATAAACATCGCAAACCATAATGCAACATGAAAAAAAGTGTTTCTAATGGTCTCATTTAAGATGTTACGATAGGGAAATTTTAATCCTTTTGAAGTGTGAAAACCACTTAAGTCTGCACTTGTCCAATCCTTGGAGTTAAATGTTAAACTATCTTTTAAGGATATAAAAACGGCATTCGGTTGGACAAAAGCGCCATCAATCTCATTATCAATAATTAGGGTCAATGGTTGAACTCTTTCTTTGCCTGGAAAAGATTCAGGTATATTAAAAGTAAAAGTAACCATTGTTTCAGAATTACTTTCTGTTTTTATTGCTTTGATTGCATATAGGGAGTCTTTTTTAAGCCAGGCCCGTAATTTTTTACTTTCTGCAAAATGTGTGTTGTATCCAATTACCTTTAGTTGAAGAGGCTGCCCATTTTCAGCATTGTTTGGAGAAACAGAAGTAACCCCTGATTTTGTAGGTACTGTCATCCCGCCGATCAGTACATATAAAAAGATGATTACACCTCCTATTTTCCACCAAAATCCTTTAATCATTGTATAACTTTAATATAAAATATTAATTGCAAATCCAGAATAACTCAACACAAATGAAGTAGCTGAATAAAATCAACAAACTATATCATGACCTCCACAACCCGGGGAATAACAAAATCATTGCTCCCAAAAGAATACTATCCACACCAAATAACAACCAAACATCTTCCATTATTGCCGTATCAGTAATTAATCTTACACTTACAGCAGTTATTTTTAGTAGTAACAAAAGTATTGGCAAAACAAGCGGTAAAGCAAGTATTGACATTAAAGTTGAATTTCCTGAATCTGATGCAGAGATAACTGAAACAAATGTAAATACTATTGAAATGCCAAAAATACCAAAAACTGAGCCCGTAAAAAACAAAGAAGTATCTTTTACAGGAAATCCTGTAAACAAGGCCATAGCAGCTAATATCATAAAAAACAGCGCACATAAAAAGGCAAAATTATACATCAACTTTGCAATAATCAGATCAATTGGGTCAAATAATGTGTAGTAATATAAATATGTTTCTTTTTTTTCCTGTAAAAAACTTTTAACAATGGCATTGAGTCCTGCAAAGAGCATAATGATCCATATTAAAATAGTCCATTCTCTCGGATTGATATTGTTGAAGGATTTAAAAATCAGAAATACAACGGTTATTGCAAACAGGAATATGCCACCCAATGCAAACTTCTGTCTGAACTCTATCGACAATTCTTTGATAAATATATCTTTGACATTAATGATATTCATGACACTTATTGGAGTCAAAGATACAGATAATTTCTGGTAGGGTAACTATGGAGGGAGAAGATTTTAGATGATAATTTGATCGCCTTTAAACGACCATGTTTTGATTTCAAATTGAAAAAACTATTTCAAAAAAAAAATATATTAAGAATGCAAATTCAAACGGAAGTTGTAAAAAAAAAGTAAAAACATTTAACTGACTTTTAAAAGTATATTTAACATTGTATCACTTTCCTTACTGCATGTTCTATTTTGAAAATCTTCCCAACTTTTATCAATATGGTTAGCGTTTAAAACAAACTGATCGAGTATTTTTAAATTGTAATTAAGGTTATTTACATCAATACTATCGGGGAGTTGATTTATTTCAACTTCAAACACATGGTTTTCCACTATCATTTTATTTTTTTTTATCATTGTATACCCTTAGACGAATATCTCAGTAAATACCCTAATAAAATAACAATTTATTTAAAAAAATATAATTTTAGGGTGACTTTGTTAAGTTTTTAGTTTGAGCTTTGCCATAATTTCCAGTGCTTTTTGCATTCTTTTTTCAATAGCTTTTACAGATAGTCCCAAGCTTTCTGCTATTTGATTATACGTCATTTTTTCTATTCGATTCAGGAGAAAAACTTCCCTTGAAATTTCAGGCATGCTTTGAATGGTTGCATCCAGTTTTTTTCTAAATTCGTCCATCTCAATCAAATATTGAGGATCTTTGATTTCTTGTTGAGAAATCAGACCTGAATTGTAGGTATACTTTACCTTTTCGTGTCGGACATGATCAAGAAATAAATTATTACTTACCGTAAATACAAAAGACCTTGCTTTTTCCCTTTCTACTTTTTTCAAATTATCCCACAATCTGACAAATGCCTCCTGAGCAATATCTTCTGCAAGACTTAGATCGTTACACTTGGCAAAGATAAAAGTACGTACCCCCTTAAAGCTATCCAGATAAAATTTTTTAAATTCATTTTCACTATAAAATGTCATACTTTAGTTTTAATCACATTTTCTTTAAGGAATTGAACAGCTTCAGTGTATCCGTCCAGACCTTTGCCTACTATGCTGTGAATTGCCGACTCTTTTATGTAGTTGATATGTCTGAAAGATTCCCTTGCATAAATATTTGACATGTGGACTTCAACAACGGGAGTTGTGATAGATTTTAAGGCGTCCATTATCGCAATGGAAGTATGTGTAAATCCTCCTGCATTCAATATAATACCTTCATAGCGGAATCCTACGCCATGTAGTTTGTCGATGATATCGCCTTCATGATTAGATTGATAGTAATGGAAATTGTATTCAGGAAACATAGCTTCGAGTTCTATAAAATATGCATCAAAAGATTTTGTACCGTAAATCTCCGGCTGCCTTTTTCCAAGCAAATTCAAATTAGGTCCATTTATAATGATGATTTGTATCATAATTTAGTTAGCTATATCTGACATAAATTTAATTCTGGTAAGCAAAACTTCTTCTTCATTAATATCATCGTCCTGAAGTTTTCTGATGGCCGCTTCTATTGAATCAGTATGTGCACTTTTGAAATAATCAAAAATTTCTTCTATTATATCTTCGTCTACTTTATCTTTTATATAATAATTTATGTTAAGTTTTGTACCGGCATCAGCAATACCATTAAGTTCATAAAGTAGTTCATCAAGGGTCATTTCAACATTACGTGCGATATCTTCAAAAGGCATTTTTCTATCTATTGATTGGATAATGCTGACCTTATTTCTGGATTTGTTTGCTACTTGTTTGACGACTACCTCTGTTGGTCTGTCTATGTCATTTTCTTCGACATATTTTTTTATGAGTTCTATAAAAGGTTTTGCAAATTTTTGGGCTTTACCCTGACTGACCCCTGAAATCTGAAGCATGTCATCCATAGAGATAGGGTAATAAGTCGCCATATCCTGCAATGATGGTTCAGAAAAAATAACCCATGGCTGCACCTTTAGCTTTTTGCCCTCTGATTTTCTAAGATCTTTAAGCATTTCTATCAATACTTCATCCAAAGCAGCGCCTTGCCCTCCGCCGATGTCCATTTCATCCGCATCCTTAATGGTAAAATCTCTGTTAAGAGGTATCAAAATAGATTCCGGATGTTTAATAAATTTTTTACCGTCATCTGTGATTTTAAGGATGCCATATTGTTCAATTTCCTTGTAAAGCAAGTTGTGCAAAATGGCTTGTCTGAAAATGGTGTGCCAAAATAATTCGTCTTTTGAAGATCCCGACCCAAATAAAGGCAATTTATCAAATTTGAAATCTTTCATTTCTTTTGACATCTTGCCAGTAATAAATTCTACCAGGATTTTTACCGTATAATTCTCATTGAGCTGAGTCACAACCTGTAAAGCAAGTTTCATCTCATCTTTTACTTCTTCCGTCTGTTTGGGATGTTTACAATTATCGCACATATTGCCACAATTGACTGAATCGTATTCTTCTCCAAAGTAATGTAATAGAAATTTTCTTCTGCAAGTACTAGTCTCTGCATAAGCGATAACTTCTTCCATAAGTTGGGCACTAAGTTCACGCTCAGCCACCGGCTTATCCCGCAGGAATTTTTCGAGTTTTAGAATATCTTTATATGAATAAAAAGCAAGACAATTTCCATTTATTCCGTCTCTACCGCCACGTCCAGTCTCCTGGTAATAGTTTTCTATACTTTTTGGAATATCATAATGAATCACAAATCTAACGTCGGGCTTATCGATACCCATTCCAAAAGCAATGGTAGCCACAATGACTTCCACATCTTCCATCAAAAAGTCATCCTGTACCTGTGACCTGGTTTTACCATCCAGGCCAGCATGATAAGCAGCAGCCCTTATCCCATTGACATTAAGTACTTTAGCTATTTCTTCAGTGGATTTTCTTGACTGAACGTAAATAATTCCTGAATTACCTTTAATTGTTTTAATAAAATGAATGATACTTTTTATTGTATGATCTTTATTGACTTTTTGTCTGATTTCATAATACAGATTATCTCTGTTGAAGGAAGAAATAAAAACATTTGGGTCATCCATTTCCAGACTCTTAATGATATCTGTCTGGACTTTTGGTGTTGCAGTAGCAGTAAGTGCTATAATAGGGATGTCTTCACCAATAGCAGATATCATCGTGCGAATTCTTCTGTACTCCGGCCTAAAATCATGTCCCCATTCAGAAATACAATGGGCTTCATCTACTGCTACAAAAGAAATATTTGTTTTCTGAAAAAATTCAATATTTTCGTCTTTAGTAAGTGTTTCGGGAGCAATAAAAAGCATTTTTGTTTTTCCACTTGCAATTTCATTTTTCACATCTGTCATTTGCGATTTGTTCAGAGATGAATTCAGGAAACTAGCTATATTGTCTTCCTGACTATATCCCCTAATGGAGTCAACCTGATTTTTCATTAGTGCAATGAGTGGTGAAATAATGATAGCAGTACCCTCCATCATCATTGCCGGGAGCTGATAGCACAACGACTTTCCTCCTCCTGTCGGCATAATGACAAATGTATTTTTATTGTCAAGCACACTTTTGACAATTTGCCTTTGTTCTCCTTTGAAGGATTCGAATCCAAAATATTTTTTAAGAGAGGAAGTAATATCCTGATCTGTGAAAACCATAATTTATGTTACGTTCGGTTTATTTTAAATTAACATTGATGCAATATTTAATTTTTATAAGATTTGGATAAAACTAAATTAATGCATCACAGATACTTTATTAGGTACCCAATTGGTGATTATAATTGCATAATCTATAAGTATACCCTAATAAAATTGATTTAATAAAATTTCATGATTCAGATTTACAAAATCAATTATCAGAATTTTTTTTAAAATTATAAAATAAATTTAATATTTCAAAAATTTTGGAGATTTAATTTCATTTTAAACTCAACTCTTGGGTAGAAATTGCCTTTTTTCGTAAGTTTGACCTTTATTAAGAATTGCTTTACTTTTATTTAGCAGCCAAAATTACAGTTTTGAATCCAAATATCCACAAACAAATTGAGGAAAAAATTAAAAAAACTTTACAGATTGAAGGTAATGCGTTGTTAAATCTTTCAGGAAACATCACTGAAGAAATGTGTAGGGCTGTTTATAAAATTTGCCAGAGTCCTGGGAGACTTATTGTAACAGGAATAGGTAAGTCGGCAATTGTAGCACAAAAAATTGTATCTACCTTAAATTCTACAGGTACACCTTCAGTTTTTATGCATGCAGCAGATGCCATACATGGTGATCTTGGTATGATTGGGCAGGATGATTTGGTGCTTTGTATCTCAAAAAGCGGGGACACCCCTGAAATAAAAGTTTTAGTTCCATTGATAAAAGGTTTTGGAAACGATTTGATTGCAATGGTGAGTAACAAAAGTTCTTATCTGGCAAAAAATGCAGATTATACTATCTTGCTCCCGGTAGAAGAAGAAGCTGATCCAAATAATCTTGCGCCGACCACCAGTACAACTTTGCAAATGGCAATGGGTGATGCTATAGCCATTTCACTATTGTCATTAAAAGGTTTTTCACAGGAACAATTTGCAAAATTTCATCCTGGTGGCAGCTTAGGTAAACAATTATATCTCAGAGTTTCAGACATGATTTCGCACAACGAAAAACCACGAGTGTATCTCCAGGATCAAATCAGAAAGATAATCATGGAAATATCTTCAAAAAGGTTAGGCGCAACTGCCGTAATGGATGATGATGAAAATCTAAAGGGCATTATTACGGATGGCGATTTAAGAAGAATGCTTGAAATAAAGGATAGTGTCAATCATCTTAAGGCATCAGATATTATGAATACTAACCCAAAATCTGTTCAGAAAACATGTCTGGCCGTTGATGCATTAAACATCATGAGAACACACAGCATTTCTCAATTGATCATTTGGATGATATGAGATACTTAGGCATGGTTCATTTGCACGATATGATAAAAGAAGGACTTGTATAAAATAATGACAATTCCAAATGAAAAAACATTTTAAATTTGGTTTTATACTTTCATCAATCTGCTATAAATAACTTGGCATTTAGAATATATTTTGCCTATTTTAAGAGATGGCTGCAACCCTACTTTTTTAACGGTGTCTTTATCTAAAATGATTTATGTATTATGCATAATCAGGAGTTAGAAAAAATATTAATAAGTGATTGTATCTCAGGTAAAAGAGATGCACAGTACCGTCTTTACAAAACGTATTGTAAAGCAATGTACAACATATGTCTGAGGATGATTAATGATCACGACGATGCTGATGATGTACTCCAAAATGCATTTATTGATGTATTCTCTAAATTAAAGATGTTTAAGTATGAATCAACGATAGGTGCATGGATAAAAAGAATAGTTATCAATAACTGTATCAATCATCTCAGAAAAAATAAAATAGTATTACAATCATTTGATAATCAAATAGATATAATTGATGAGAGTTGGGATAAAGACGACTTGGAGTTGGACATCAGCAGAGTAAAGAGGGCAATCTCATTATTGCCTGATGGTTACAGGATTGTTTTCAGTTTATATGCCATGGAAGGATATGATCATAGTGAAATTGCTGAAATTATGCAGATTACTGAGTCCACATCAAAATCACAATACAGCAGAGCAAGAGCCAGCTTATATCAGACACTTAAGGCTTCTGGTGAGCGAAATAATATATACAATTGAAATAATTTATTAAAGACAAATGGAAGACAAATTAAAAAAATTTATTGGAGACAATAGGGAAGTATTTGATGAAGATGTACCGGGAAAACATATTTGGTATGGAATTGAACATAAACTTGACAACCAAAATCAAAGATTTTTGATATTAAGTTGGGCAACAAAAATTGCAGCAGTCTTTGTTTTTGTATTAATCTCCGGTGTTCTGATCGGCATCATGATTGGAAAATCAGATCATTCTGAATTAAATTATGCCAACGGATCCGAATTGGAAAAATTGAAAGATACGGAAGTTTATTATCAAACACAGGTAAATCTTAAATTAAGTGAGTTAAAAGATGACCAGACACGTAAGTATGTTGAAAGCGATCTTAAACAATTGGACATTATGTATGCCCAACTAAGAAAGGAGATGATTCAATCGGATTATTCAAATGTAGATGTCATGATCAATGCAATGATCACAAATTATAAAACCAAAGTTGACATTTTAGAAAATATTTTACAAAAACAAAATCAAAAAAATAAAAATAATGAGAAGGTATCTATTTAATACAATATTTTTATTGCTCATAAGTAACTCCACAACAGTACGAGCCAATGGGTTTGAAACGGATGTAGAACTCCGAAAAAATTATACAAAAGAGTACCCGTCAGACAACTTAACGGTCCTGGAACTAAGTAACCGATATGGTAAAATCGAAGTAATTACCTGGGATAGATCCTTTGTGAAAATAGATGCCAATGTAATAGTAAAGGCATCAAGTAAAGGTAAAGCTCAAGATAAACTGGATGAAATATCAGTTAATATTCAAAAGACTGGAAATAATATAGTCGCTGTGACAGAAATTGATTCTAAAAATAGTTCCTGGTGGAGTGGCTGGTGGAGTGGTGAAAATAATATAAAAATTGAAATCAATTATCTTGTTTACATGCCGGCAGCTATACATTCGATCATTGAAAATAAATATGGAAATATATACTTGCCTGATCTAAAAGGTAAGACGAGTATCAATCTTAAGTATGGCAACATGGAGGCTAAAAATATTACTAATGATTTGTTGCTTGATTTATCATACGGAAAAGCGACTGTGGGTTCCGTAGAAAACCTAAGTGGCAATATTTCTTATTCAGATTATAGGGGAACAAAAGCAAAAGTGGTTTTGATCACTTCCAAGTATTCAAAAGTATATCTTGATAATGCCATTTCTGTGACCAGTTCCAGTAAGTATGACACTTATAAATTGGGCGTTATTAACAATCTGATTATCACTGGCGCTTATGATGATGTTGAAATAGAATCTTTGGAAAAAGGCACTTTAAATTTTAAGTATTCCGGTGTTGAATTGGGATCACTAAGCAATGGCTTAACTCTTGATATAAGTTATGGAAGTTTGATGGTAGAAAATCTAAAAACATCATTCAAAAGTATGCTGATCAATACGAGCTATGCGCCAATAAAAATTTATGGGACTGTGCCAACAAAAGTAGAGATAGAGGGAAAATATTGTGATACAAATCTTGGATCAGATTTTATTCAAAAATATAAAAACAATGAAGACAATTCGGTACATATCAAAGGTTACAAAATAAGTGAAAAAACTTCTGCAACTATTAATATTAAATCGAAATACGGAGATATTATATTGAAATAAAAAATAGGAGACTGAATTTCAGTCTCCTATTTTATAAAAGCATTTATTATGCTATTTTTTTTTAGAAGTTTGCTAAAATATTTAGTTTAGTACATACCTTGCTGCTAAAGCACCGTATCCTCCTCCGAACCCACTTCCAAATCCATTTACAAAATACGTAGGTATCCAGTCAACACTCAAATTAAAAGGCTTATCAGGAAATTTGTAGTCCAAACCGAGCACACCTGAAATACCAATCGATGTAGTACTCCCACCTGCGAATCCTGAATCATATGACCAGAAATATACATTAGCTCCGGCACCATAATACCATTTTAAACCATCTACAGAAGCTATTTCATTATGAACTTGATAATACCCTCCCACATTAAACCACGAATATCCTGAAAAACTTCTAAATCCGGCCACACCTTCAATTGCTGCTTTATCAGAAATAAATGTTTTGTAAGTCACCGAAAGAGGATATCCAAATCTTAAGCCAATAGCAGACTTATAATCCTGAGCCTGACTAACAGCGGCAAACATAAATACCATCAAAAGAATTGTAAAAATCTTTGTTTTCATTTTCATTAAATTTTTTGGTTAATTAATGTACAAATATAGAAAAATAATATAAAGTCATACTGCTTTTTAATTAATAATAGCTTCAAGGAATACATTTTATTATCTATCAGATTAAAATTTCCTTAATTTTACCAACAATAACCAATTCCCGCCACCCAATATGGTATAAATACACCGCTAGCAATGAATGGCGTCAAACCAATTTTCCACATAAACCCGCCATCAACAGGTTGTTTTCTATACATAAAACTTAATGTTCCTACAACAGATCGAATTAAGATCATCAAATAATGAACCTGTACCTGAAATGTAAGTAGCACCAGCACCTACTTCAAAGTAACTACCATTCTTACCAAGTAACACATTACCCATGACAGGCACGGTCAAAATGCCACCATCAGTACCTGAACCGCCGACATAGCCTACCCCTGCCCGCAGACCCAAATTATTATGGATTCGTGTATCGAAATTAGCTGAAAACAATAAGCCATTGCCAAGTAATTCTACAAAAAACACACTTTTTGCACCTTCAAATGTGGATGATTCTCCGGATGATCTTTTCTTTTGCCCAAGGCTTGGGGATACAAAAAGCCCGATGGCAAATAAAACAGTTATAAACAACTTAGAGACATTGGAATAATAATTTAAAATTTTCATAAAGCTTGATTTGAGTTAAAAAAATTGTTATTTGATAGCACAAAATACTCTTTTTGTTGATAAATCAAACTTCCACTTAGAAATATTTGTTGTAAAATATGTATTAAGCAAAATTTAATGGTAAACACTATTATATACCTTTTATTATTTACTTTTAGTCTCCCGGCGTCATCGGAGATGCATGCTTTTCATATCAGTCGTACGGAAATTAATTATGATGTACAGTCAGGAGACATACAGATAGCCAGTCATATATTTATTGATGATTTGGAGAATGGGCTAGCACTTTCAGGAGTCAAAGACATAAGACTTTGCTCGCCTAAAGAAAGCATCGAAGCTGATCATATATTGGAGCAATATGCCAATTCAAAACTTAAGATTACATTGAATGGTGTTGTTATGCCCGCCAAGTTGATAGGTAAAGAACAATCCAAAGATTTATTGGCCGTATGGTGCTATCTGGAGATCTCAAATGTAAAAAATGTTCATCAATTAAACATTGAAAACAAGATACTTATTGATTTGTATAATGATCAAAAAAATATAACGGAAGTTACAAAAAATAAGAAGCGTGTATTATTTACTATCTTTGATTCAGAGAAAATAAAAGACATGTGTAACATGTAAGTGCCATAATTAGCTATTGCAAAACAACAAATGAAGTTTAGTAAAAAAATATTTATTTTTCCGATAAAAATGTATCAGTGGTTTATCTCTCCTTTGTTAGGCGCCAACTGCAGATATCAGCCTACATGTTCTCATTATATGATAGAGGCCATAAATGAATGGGGATCACTTAAAGGGTTATGGCTTGGCCTCAAAAGAATAGCCAGATGTCATCCCTGGGGCGGCCATGGTCCTGACCCTGTACCCAAAAAAACTATTTTATAAATATTATATAGACTGGATTAAAAGTCAAATTCTATGGTATCGCCAGGTTTAAGTTTGCTTGTTTTTTGATCTGAATCTATTGATTTTGATACCTTTTTTTCCGGTTGTATCGGAAGATCATTTTGATTTGATTCTTTTTCATTTTCGGTATTGTCTTCAGAACGCTCCATGTCGTCTTCCGCATCAACGTCATCTGATCCTTCAAGTGCATCCTGTTTAATTTTTTCAACTTTCAGCAGCTTGGCTTCGATAAGTCTGTTGCCCATAGCTTTCCATCCTTTGACATCAATAAAATCAGAAAGGGATACTTCTTTTTCCTCTTTAGTTGCTCCGACTTTATAACTGTATTTTACAACCGGAGCTTTATCCATGGAGGCGAAATAAAGTTTGGAGCCAGGTGACTCAGAAATAAAAATAAATTTCTGATCAAAAGTGCTGGTCTCTATTTTGAATCGTTTGACCATAGTGAATCCTTTTTCTCCTTCAAAATAGATAGCATTTATGATGGTATCTTCTGAATAATTTCCTATTTCCAATATATTATTTACATCATACTTTTTGTTCAGATCCAGTTCATTTATTTCATATGAACCATCTTTAAAGATGCTAAGTAATCTGCTTCCGGTATCAAAGGCACCCAGATACTTACCACGTTCGTCCTGATTTAGTTTACCGCTTACCTCATCCATATAAATTTGCATGGCACCCAGAGAAGATTTACCCACAGATATCTGGCTGATTTTACGCACGGGATATTTAGTGACGACATTGCCCTGAGAAGTACGACCTTTGATTGCGAGATCTGCAAAATCAAAGTCAAATACTTTTTTCTTGGCTGTCGAACCCTGTGAAAGTTGTATATTGACTATTTCTGATTCACCATTTGGATTTGAAGTAAAATATACTAATTTTGATCCCTTTGAACCTTGTGTAAGGTCGTATTCTTTATCCCTTGTAATGGCGGTTACATTAAATCGTTTTGCATAACTTTTACCACTTTGTCCATCCAGATACATTAAATTGTACGTAGTACGGTCATCTGACTTCAGCCAGACAGCTGTATGAATTATGTCTTTGCCAACAAAAACTTTATCTGAGATTCTGACGACTTTGAATTTACCATCCCTCGTGAAGGCAATAATATCCGCTATATCTGAGCAATCGCAGACAAATTCGTCTTTTTTCATTCCCATTCCAATAAATCCTTCTTTACGATCAACATAAAGTTTAGCATTATTTGCGACAACTTCTTTTATCTCAATGGTATCAAATGAAGAAATGATTGTTCTTCTCTCACGGCCTTTGCTATATTTTTCCAATAATCGTGTAAAGTAAGCTATGGCAAATTCGGTTAGATGTTCCAGATCGTACTTCACCTGCTCGAGCTCGGCCAATAGATTGGCCATCATTTCATCGGCTTTGAAAGTATTATATTTGGATATTCTTTTAATTTTGATTTCTGTCAGCCGGGCGATGTCATCATCGGTAATATCCCGCATCATTACCAACTTTTTTTCTCCGGCTTTTAACGGATATGAAGGGGTAGCAACAAATTTTTTTAACCCTATATCTATTGTTTTAATCACTTCTTCCCAGCTTTCACATTCTTCAATATCCCGATAGATTCTATTTTCAATAAATATTTTTTCAAGACTGGCATGGTGCCATTTTTCTTCGAGTTCATCTTTTTTTATTTCCAGTTCTCTTTTAAGTAAGTCCCTGGTCTGGAAAGTTGAAATCTGAAGAATTTCAGGCACAGACAAAAACATTGGTTTGTTGTCTACGATGACACAAGCATTTGGAGAATAAGCGACTTCACAATCCGTAAATGCGTACAATGCATCGATGGTCACATCGGGGGAAACACCAGGCATCAACTCAAGTTGAATCTCTACATCTTTAGCAGTATTGTCATGTACCTTTTTAATTTTTATTTGTCCTTTATCATTTGCTTTAAGTATAGAATCTATCAAAGTATTTGTTGTAACACCAAACGGTAATTCTATAATATTGAGGGTACTTTTATCGTATTGCTGTATTTTGGCCCTAATCTTTACCCTGCCGCCTCTATGACCGTCCTGATAATCATTTATATCGATCATGCCGCCTGTCTGAAAATCGGGATAAATAACCGGTTTTTTGCCTTCAAGAATTTTGATGGATGCTTTGATAAGTTCAATAAAATTATGGGGCAGTATTTTGGTTGACAATCCTACTGCTATTCCTTCTACACCTTGAGAAAGGACGAGCGGAAATTTGACAGGAAGTGTAATAGGCTCCTTTTTTCTTCCATCATAGGTCAGCTGCCAATCTGTTGTCTGAGGGTTGAAAAGTACCTCAAGTGCAAACTTTGTAAGTCTTGCTTCTATATATCTTGGTGCTGCTGCTGAGTCACCCGTTCTTACATCTCCCCAGTTTCCCTGACAATCTATCAGTAAGTCTTTCTGGCCCATATTGACTAAAGCATCACCGATAGAAGCATCGCCATGAGGGTGATATTGCATGGTCTGGCCTATGATATTTGCTACTTTATGAAAACGGCCATCATCCATTTCTTTCATAGCATGTAGGATTCGACGTTGGACAGGTTTAAGTCCATCATCAATATCAGGAACAGCTCTCTCTAATATAACATACGAGGCATAGTCCAGAAAATATTCCTTATACATGCCACTTAATGTAATTAGTTCGTCTCCATCAGGTTCTTTGCCTGGCTGAACATTGTCCTTGTCCTTATTCATATGGTTTTTATACCGATGTCAATCCATTTTAAATCGCAAATATATATAAAAATTTATAATATACAAGTTTAAAGGGACTCCTTTTTGGCTTCAATTGTATAAGTTTCTACTAAAAAAGAGAGATATAAAGTAGATCATGTAAAAACGATGCTATCTTTTTTATTTCCTTACCAGTGACTTTAGAGCAAGCAGTCTATAAGGATTAATGGGTTTTAGACAACTGGAATTAATGTGCGTTACATGTTAGTGTGTTTAATTCTCAGCGCTATTTTTTATTCTTCCATCTTCAATTGTGATCGTTCGGTCGCTAAGTTTAGCCAGGTCGGAATTATGGGTAACGATGACAAAAGTATGATTGAAGTCTTTTCTTAGATTTATAATTAATTGATGGAGGTTTTCAGAACTCTCTTTATCGAGATTACCCGTAGGTTCATCTGCAAAAATTACTTTCGGATTATTGATCAGAGATCTGGCCACTGCAACCCTTTGTGCTTCTCCACCTGAAAGCTGGTTGGGTTTGTGATGGATTCTTTGGGTTAGACCCAAATAATCAAGCAATTCTTTTGCTTTTTTTTCGATTTCATGATCTGGTTTTCCGGCAATTAAACCTGGGATACAGACATTTTCGAGTGCAGTAAATTCTTGAAGCAGGTGATGAAATTGAAAAACAAAACCAATGTTTTCATTTCTAAACTTTGCAAGTTGTTTTTCTTTAAGTTTAGTGATTTCTTTTTGGCAAATGAACAACTCACCTTCATCAGGAAGATCAAGTGTGCCAAGAATATGAAGAAGAGTGCTTTTACCGGCACCGGATTTGCCTATGATGCTAACTATTTCACCTTGAGGAATTTCCAGATCTATGCCTTTAAGTACTTCTAACTCAGCGTAGGATTTATGAATATTAGTAGCGTGTATCATCTTGTCATTAAAATAATTGGACACAAAGGTAAAAATCTTAGTCGACATAAACTTATTTACTTAAGTATCAAATAAATTGCAACAATCAGGAATTGCCATTTAGATAATCGGACTAAATGTTATAGGTTAAATTATTTAACTGCTATTTGTGAATGCCAGTACCAGCTGAAATTTTTTACAATAAAATTCCAGACGATACTTATACAATATGTTAGATATCAGTAGTCTATAAAATTAACAATTAAATATTCGAAAAATATTAATAAATAATTAACACTCTTTACAATAAAATCGTTTTAATTTGAGTTCTGAGGACGAAGTTTTATTTATCTAAAAACAAGTCTAATACGGAAAGATAACCAAAAAAATATCTGGAAAGAGTGTATTTTTTTTAGATTTATTGGTTACATTTGTCGCCCTAATCTTTAGAACCGACATTTTAATTATTATATGAAGATCCTTCAGTTGTGCAAAAAGTTTCCTTATCCATTAAAAGATGGCGAATCTATAGCAGTTACATATTTAAGCAATGCGCTTCACAATCTTGGTTGTGAGATGTCATTATTAAGTATGAACACTACCAAGCACTATATGGACATCAAAGAACTACCGGCAGATTTTAATCATTATAAGGAAATTCATGTTACGGATCTGGATAATACGGTCAAGATATTTGATGCTTTTAAAAATCTATTCTCTAAGGATTCATACCATGTAAGTCGTTTTGTATGCCCAGACTTTAAGGATAAATTAATTGAATTGCTAAAAGCAAATAAATATGATGTAGTTCAATTGGAAACCCTTTATTTGGCACCTTATATTGATGTTATAAAACAACATTCCGATGCACTAGTCACAATGCGTGCGCATAACGTTGAGTTTGAGATTTGGGAACGTATTTCTTCCAACACCAAATTTTTACCTAAAAGATGGTATCTTAAGTATCTCACAAGTAAACTTAAAAGGTATGAACTTGATCATCTTAATAAATATGATTACCTTATAGCTGTGTCAGATAGAGATTTGCGTAAATTTAAAAAGCTCGGATATAAAAATGGAGCCATATCATCGCCTATAGGTCTTGATATGAAAAATTATATCCAATTGAATAGAAGCGAAGAATCAAATGATATTTGTTTTATAGGAGCCTTGGATTGGATGCCTAATGTGGAGGGTCTTTTATGGTTTTTGGATAAGGTTTGGCCAAAGTTAAGTGAAAAACAACCAGATCTTAAATTTCACATTGCTGGTAGGAATACGCCGCCAACGATTTTGGCGTTAAAAATAAAGAATGTAATTGTGCATGGCGAGGTGGCTGACGCCATATCTTTTGTCAACAGTCATAGTATGATGATTGTTCCTTTATTTTCAGGAAGTGGTATGAGGGTTAAAATTTTGGAAGGTATGGCATTAGGTAAAGTTGTCATAACTACCACGCTTGGCAAAGAAGGAATTAATGCAGATCATGAAAAGCACTTATTGGTGGCAGATACGCCCCAAGCTTTTATTGAGCAGATATCAATGATAATTTCAGGAGAGAGAGAAAAACATTTAATTGGTTCTGCTGCACAAAAATTTGTTGAGGATTACTACGATCATGGGCATAATGCACAGAAATTACTTGAAAAATATGTAAGCCTGAAAGACAATCCAATCTATAAAAAAGATTTAGCTACAAAGCTTTAAGCTGGATTATTTACGCAAAATTTTATTTCCCTATTTTCTGATCATTTCCAGTAAGCTGCTTTTAAATCACTTTAAAATATGCAGGGCACTTTGAGTTTTTATAATTTCAGAAATTCAACATTGAACAATGGATATGTTGGGTTAAGCTTTTTAAGCTATACTTATTTTCTCTTAAATTTTTTGCCTTAGATGTTCATTGCCCAATGATTATGGCATAAAATAAGCTCCCTTTTAATGCTCGTATTGAGCTTAAAATTGTAATGTCAGATGAGGATTTTAATGGGTTTCACTTGCTTATTAAGGGTACTTCTATAATAAAAATCCTCTCTATAATTCTAACTTTTATTTTATTTTCGAATGAAATCGATACCAATCAAATTTATTTTTAATTATTTTTTTATAAACATATTATAAATTTATTATAATTGTATTAAATTGATTTAGTGTAAGAATGCAATTTTACATTGTTATTATTATATTACATCACACCTGCCTTCTTAGACTATAACTTTCAAAGAGCAGATTATTGGCACTTAATTTGCCTTATACTATGTGGATTATTATACGAATTTTATTTTTTAACCACAGAATTTTCACACATGGCGACAAGAGCTGTAATAGCTGATAATCAGAAAATGTTTACAGAAGGAATCCAGGCCATATTAACAGATATGAAATTTCCACCTATAAAGATAGTGGGTATTGCGTATACGTTTACAGAACTTAAAAAAATGATGGAGTTTCATGTTGATCTATTGATCATAGAACCAGCCATTGCCGAAGCAGAGGGATCAGTTTTTATGTCAGAACTTAAAAAATCCCTTCCTAATATAAGGATCATTGTTTTAAGTAATTATGGTGAACCAAATCTGGTCCGGGATGCATTTTTGCATGGAGCAGATGGATATGTACTAAAATCCAATAACTCACTTGAGTTAATACAATGTATTGACAGCGTACTTGATGGTAAAACTTATCTGGCTGAAGGTCTAAGATTGACGCCGGAATTTATTAAAGAAGACAAGTCAATACATCCGTTAAAAGAAACAAAAGTCTATGAAGATAGATTTTTATTAAAACAAAAACTGACCAAAAGAGAAAAACATATTTTATCTCTCATTGTCCAGTTCAAAAACAATAAAGTAATAGCACAGGAATTGTTCATAAGTGATCAAACTGTATCAGCCCACCGCAAGCGAATCATGAAAAAGTTCGGGATCAAAAATACGGTAAATCTGATTAAGTTTTCGATTGATCACCAATTGGTATAGTTTTTGTCTTTAAGATAAATAATCCCTTTTTTAACTGGCATCCCCTTGCCAATTTTGCAACAGTAACATTAACCTTGTCTTTTCTTTCATAAGTCTGAGATGAATTTGGAATCATTTTTTAGTTTATAACTTAAATCAAATTGTCTCATGAAATCGGAGAAATTTACATTTACAAAACATATTCGTTTTGGTAGGTTTATCAAAATGAGTATTCTGTCAGCAATGCTGACAATGTGGTACTCGGGAATTCAAGCTCAGTGTCCACTAGCCTGTAACAACCTGGTACAGGTATCCATGGATGAGGATTGTATCGTTCAAATAACGCCGGATATGATGTTGCAAGGCAATGGAACTTTGCCTACTTGTACATATGTTGTCCAAGTTTTGACAGCAAATGGGCAACCACTTGCACCACCTATTGGTTATTCGGGTAATGACTGGATAACCTCAGCCAATGTTGGTCAGACACTTACAGTTAGGGTATGGTTAGGTACCAATTCTTGTTGGGGAACCATAAAGATTGAAGACAAACTTGCCCCTAGTATAGAATGTCCAAGGCCTATAACAATAGCATGTTGGGATCCAAGATCCTTTGCCTTCCCCGATGCTTTTGATAATTGCGGTGGAAATCCTGTAGTTAGTCTATTATCGGACGTTACTACAGAACTGGAATGTACAGACCCATTCAACAGAGCAGTTCGGGTTATAAGATACCAGGCAAAAGATGCCAGTGGCAATCTTTCTGAAATTTGTACAAGAAGGATCACGTATAGTAAGATTACGCTTGATGACTTAAAATTCCCTAAAAATTATGATGGTACAAGCAGAAACAGACCACATCTTGAATGTGATGGTGGCTGGGCCTGGGGAGCTTATCAGACCAATGCATCAGGGACACTAGTTCCTTTTACAAAATGGGACAAGAATAACAATAACTATCCGGACCCTGAAGAAACAGGTGCTCCATATGTTGCTGATCCATTAAATATAACAGGATATATCCTTGGTTATAAAGTAGGAACCGGACCATCATTCAACCCAACTTTACCACAATGTACAAGTGGCAATCTGGTAGGATATGATGTAGCAACCGGAACATGGCAGACATCTTGTGGTGCAACTACAGGACAAGTTCAGAATTTCAGGATAGATACTTTTTACAATTCATTTATTGGAAATAATACGCTTTGTAAAATAAATACTACTTTTTCTGATACCAGAATTGATATATGTGCCAAGAGTTTTAAGGTATTAAGACAATGGACGGTATTGGACTGGTGTACAGGTAGAATCATACAGAAATATCAAATTATAAAAGTGGTAGATGATGAGGGTCCGGTAGTAACTATACCAACAGATATACCAGCACCGGCTATAGCTTGTGTAAACAGAGTTTCTTCTGTCATTCAGGCAGATCCGTATACATGTACAGGCATCTGGAATGTACTTAGTCCGATCAATGTATTTGATTGTTCTGATTGGGACTATTCTATCGCATTCCTTCTTGCTGATGCAAACGGAGGGCCACCACAGAATGGTTTTTACGTAACACAAAATGGGGAGACGAAGGTTGAGCAATTGTCAGATGATGCCATTACAAAGAGAAACAGATATCGGATAGTAGGTCTGCCGCTAGGTTGTACCTGGGTTAGATATAGTGTATATGATGAATGTGGCAATATTACTTACGCATTTACAGAAATCTTTGTAGAAGATAAAACGCCACCAGTGGCAGTATGTGATCAATTTACTGTAGTGACCTTATCAAATAATGGTTGGGCACATGTTTTTGCTGAAACATTTGATGATGGAAGTCATGATAATTGTACAAAAGTAACCTTACTGGTTAGAAGAAGAACAGCAGGCTGTAATTCCAATGGTTCAGCTGATGAAGGTTCAAATCCATTTGGACCGTTTGTACAGTTTTGTTGTGAAGACGTAGGTCGGGATGTCATGGTTGAGTTGCAGGTTACAGATGCTTTTGGCAACAAAAATTCATGTATGGTTATAGCTCAGGCACAGGATAAAGTACCACCTGTAATCACATGTCCACAATCTGTTACCATAAGTTGTGGCGCAGATACAAGTGCAACTATATTAGGTAAACCTGTATTTTCAGCTACAGCATTGACGACACCTTACTTTACAGATAACTGTCCTGACCCTAAGATGTCATGGAAGAACAGTGGCATCATAGACAATTGTGGTCAGGGAGTCATCACTAGAACATTTACGGTAACGGATAAAGGCGGAAGGACAGCTTCATGTTCACAAACCATAACGGTAAGAAATACAACACCATATAACGGACCAACATCATGGCCGACTTCACCAAAAGAAGTTTCAGGATGTATGAACGTGGATACCGATCCATCCAAAACAGGAACGCCAACATTAGGCAATGGGGCATGCAGTCAGGTAGCCTACACATATGAAGATCAGGTCTTCCCGTTTGTGGACGGAGTTTGTTTCAAGATATTAAGAAAGTGGACGGTAATAGACTGGTGTAAGTTCTCACCAAGCAGAGATCCAAACGGAAATCTTTATCCGGCAGTACCTACATTGAATATCAATATGTGGCAATTTACTCAGATCATTAAAGTATCTGAAACTGTAAAACCTGTCATTACCAACACTAGTAAAGCGCCAACTGATGCTTTTGGGGACAACTGTACCGGATATGTGGACCTTCCAAATAGCGCTACTGATTGTACTCCTGCTGCTCAGTTGAGATGGACATACTTTATTGACTTATTCAATGATGGTATCATCATTAATACACCGAATGCCAACTCGAATAACAATGCGATCACAGGATCTAAAAATGATGCTTCGGGTACGTATCCGGTTGGAACACATAAGATAACTTGGACAGTGGAAGATATGTGTGGAAATCAAGCCACATCTACATATACTTTCGAAGTAAGAGATCGTAAGAAGCCTACACCATACTGTATCAGCCAATTGGCCACTGTAGTGATGCCAAGCTCAGGAAACATAACCATCTGGGCAAAAGACTTCGACAAAGGATCGTCTGATAATTGCCCTGGTAAGTTGTGGTTTACTTTTAATGGTGCACGTCCGGTAGCTTCAATAGTTAACAATCCGAATTTGACCAATGCTCAAAAAACACACTATTTCAAAGGAAATGGTATTCAGGCTACACAAGCTGAGTTTGAGTGTGGTACTGCACAACAATGGCGCCAGGATGATTGTTCATCATCACTGTATTACAGATGTAAAATAGTGGGTTGTGACAATGGTGTAGGTTTGCATGAAGTACAAATGAGTGTTTGGGATAAAGCTGAAAATACGGATTATTGTACGGTATCTGTTGATATTCAGGCAAACGGCACAGCTTGTGCAGGTTCCAGAATTGCAGGAGATATAAGTACTGAGGATAATGAAATGGTTCAGGATGTGCAGGTTATTTTACAAAATACGAGCAACAACGAAACCAAGTCACTTATGACAAACAATGTGGGAAGATATGAATTTACCAGTATGCCTGAATTAGTTAATTACAAAGTTATACCTGAAAAGGATGTTGATCATTTGAATGGAGTATCTACACTTGACCTTGTAATGATTCAAAGACATATTCTTGGCATAGAGAAATTTAATTTAGCTTCCAAGTATGTTGCCGGTGATGTTACTAAAGACAATAAAGTTACAGCTGGGGATCTTGTGGAATTAAGAAAATTGATCTTGGGAATATATAATAAGTTCCCTGCGAACAAGTCTTGGAGGTTCCTTGATAAGTCAGTAATAATAACTGATATAACAAACCCTTGGGCAATCAATGAGTATATCAATATCGACAATTTTAATACCTCTATGATGAGTAATAACTTTATAGCTGTAAAAATCGGAGATATAAACAGCTCTGCTGTTACAAATGTCAACAATCCAACTTCGCAAAACAGAGGCAAACAATCGCTCACTCTTGTAACCATGAATAAAGCGTTTACTGATGGCGAAACGGTAAAAATGGAAGTGACATCTGATAACTTTGTCAACATGATTGGCGCACAATGGACACTAAATTTTGATGCATCATCACTTGAATACCAAAATGTGGTCCCTGGTGCTCTGAAAATCAATAAAGAAAATCTGAATGATTTACAAGCGTCAAATGGTAAAATCACTTTGAGTTGGAATGAATCAAAAGGACAAACAATTACGAATGAAAAGGTATTGTTTACCATAGAATTCAGAGCAACTGCGAATAATACAATAGAAAAAACAGTAAAAGTATCATCCGATATCACAAAAGCTGAAGCTTACACAAGCGACCTAAGTGAAATGAATGTTGGACTTGAATACAGAAGTAATACAACGAATAATGCAGTATTTTCATTGGATCAGAACAATCCAAACCCTTTCACTGCAAATACTGTGATTGGCTTTACGTTGCCTTCATCGGCTGATGCAAAGTTGACCATATACGACATCACTGGAAAAGTTGTTAAAACAATCAAAGGTGTTTATCCAAAAGGCAGATCAGAAATAAACATCACATCTGAAGATATTAATGCTCAGGGTGTTCTGTTCTATGAATTGGAAAGCAATGGATTAAAAGCAACTAAAAAGTTGATTTACCTTAACAAGTAGGTTTAAGGGATAAACAAAAAATATTCGAAAAGCCTGTGCAATTTTTTGCACGGGCTTTTTCATTTTACAGATTTAGGAAATACGAACATTATTTTTATTTATTCAAATGATGTTTTTTGAACCGATTTATACCAAACATTCAATAAAACAACCTATATTTGTGGAAAAATACAGTGTTTCTCTTCTATTTGGGCATTTACGCTTTTTTTTGGCTTATAATTTGATATAATCTTTGTTGTATAATTATTATTGTCTGATCTTTGATTAAGATAATAATATGCGAATTAACAATAATGATATGTATATTGAGTTTTAACTAAATTATTATTTAATTTTGCATTCAAATTTAATCAATTAAAATTCTCGACATGAGGAAAATTTTTATTACGCTAATAACTGGTTTGTTTTTATTGATGGGCAAGTCCAATGCTCAACTTACTTTGACTATGTCCAATGTCGTTGATGTAGTTCCTCCGACTCAGGCGACAGTAGACGTAACAGTAAGTGGTTTTACAAACTTATTAGGCGTGCAGTATTCTATAAATTTTGATTCACTGGTATTAAAATATTCCAGTTCAATAAACTTTACAAATGCCTTACCGGGATTAAGTGCTTCGGCTGTATCAGGACCCAATGGAGTTGGTGTCAAAAATGGTCAAATTACTTTCGTATGGTTTGATCAGCAAGGTACAGGTAAATCTTTACCTAACGGAACTCGATTATTCAGTATCGTTTTTGACCCTATTGGTGCTAAATGTACAAAATCTGACGTACTTACAAGCAATGTTCCAAGGATAATCGAAGTAGTTGATAATAATTTTATTAATGTTAACCTGGTTAATGTCAAAGGAAATGTCTCTATAAAGTGTGACGGCGGCCCGGTGGACCCATGTCCTAATCCGGTTTGTGCCAATCCCAATAGTCTGATGCTGATAGCACCAACCATTATGGCAAAACCAAATGACGTAATTTGTATACCAATAACGGTCAAAAATTTTAAAATTATGCAGTCGGGTCAGGGTACATTTACATGGGATCCAACCCTACTTATGTTTACTGAGTTTAAGGTTCCTGCGACTGGTGGTATTCCTATGTTTGATGGCGGGATAAATTCAAATAATGCAGCGACAGGTCAACTTGGATTTTTGTGGTCTAATAATACCCCGGCGACACCACTTACACTACCTGATAATACAAAAATTATTGAATTGTGTTTTAAAGTCATAGGACCTGTTGATAAAACAGCATGTCTTATCATTGGCAAAGGCACCATTCCATCTGAATGGACGGATAATATCGGAGAAGTTCCTGTGTGTTTTACTTACGGTCGCGTAAATATTATAACAGCTCCTCCAGCAGACCAGGTAGTCATAAAAGCAGGTATTGGTAACGGCGCAGAAGATTCAGTAGTATGCATTGATATAACTGTAGATAATTTTATAAATGTGCTTGGAGCGAGTACTAAATTCACCTGGAATTCTGAAGAATTGGAATTTGTAAGAACTGATATGTATAATCTGGAAGGATTAAATTCTTCAGGTTTTTCAAATGGTTTCCCTGGATTTTTGAATTTCCTTTGGATTTCTCCCAATGCAATCACTAAACCAAACGGTACTAAGATATTTCAAATTTGTTTTAAATTATTATGCAAAGGTACTACCGATTATACCGCAATTGTTAGTGTCCCTGGTCCGACCGAAATAGTAGGCCAAGGTAGTGTAATATTGCCAAGTTCTACAATGTCCGGATCCATTGCAGTTGATTGTGGTGAACCACCGCCACCACCACCAACATGTACATTAGGTGCTTCAACAAATATTACATGTTTTGGCGAAAATAATGGCAGCATCTTATTGAGTGTTACAGGAATAACAGACGGTTGTACCTGTGTCTGGAAAAATGCAGCAGGGACAATTGTAAAGGCATCGGGACCGGTATCTGCAGGTTGTAACCTTACTGGTGTACCAGCAGGCACATATTCGTACGAAGTAACTTGCGACAATAAAGTGGTTTGTTCCAATACTGCAAATCCAGTAACGATAACCCAACCTACAGCCATCAACATTCCTACAGCAAATGTGGTGACCAACATAGGGTGTGGACAGAAAGGATCAATCAATCTAAGCACAACATCAGGAGGCACGCCACCTTATACATTCTCGTGGGTGCCAAATCTGGGGAATACTTCCAATCCGACTAATCTTGATGCAGGACAATATAGTGTTACAGTAACAGATGCTAACACTTGTACAGCTACCGTCGCACCATTTACAATTGGATCAACTCAAACTGATTTAGCCATAACCTTATCATCAACAAATGTTAAATGTAAAGATGGTAATGATGGGTCAATTTTGTTGAGTATTGTGGGAGGATGTACACCTTATTCTATAGTATGGTCAGGGGGATTGTCAGGAACAAATCCTCTGAATATCAAGGCAGGAACATATTCCGTAACAGTTACAGACATTTCAAATCCGGCCCAAACTAAAACCGGAACGGTTACAATAACAGAGCCGGCAACATCGGTTGGAGTCACTTCATCTAATATTATTGGTTCGATGGCTGCCTTAAGTGTGGGCAGTATCACACTAAATATCTCAGGAGGCACACCAAATTATACCACATCATGGTCAGGTCCAACAAACATACCTGCAGGAACCTCTTCCGGAACGTTGACAGCAAATTCTCTTGCGCCTGGAACATATAATGTGACAGTTACGGATGCAAACAAATGTACAGCGGTATTAAATGGCATTGTAGTTCCTGTAATACCACCTGTTGTTGATACTATAGTGCCAAAAATTGGTATATCTGAAGTTACATCAAATTTTAATGGTTTTGGGGTAGCTTGCTTTGGGGATAAAACAGGGGCTATAAAAATCACATTATCTGACGGCACTTACCCGATCACAGCAACCTTAAAATTAGGAACGCAGTCTCTTCAAAGCATTGTTGTTAATGGTCCGGATATTATATTTAGTAACCTGGGATCAGGAACATATACTGTAGAAGTTAAAAATCCTAAGGGAACCGTTATTTCCAATGATTTGGTGATCACACAACCAACAAAATTGGCAGCCTCAACCCCAAAAATTGCGTGTACGAATAAAAGCGAAGCGACAGGAAGCATTGAAATTAATTTGAATAATTCAGGGACTGCCCCATACACATATGAATGGTTTGGCCTGTCTGACGAAGACAATAAAATTGAGAATCTCGGCAAGGATGTCTATAATGTTACTGTGACAGATGACAATGGTTGCCAATTAAAAATATCCAATATTGAGGTAAAAGAATGCCCGATCACTGGTGGCCCTTGTTATACTGCCACTACCATTATCACACCTAATGGAGACAACTTTAATGATGTTTTTGTTATTAACTGTGTTGATGATGGTACTTCAGATCTTACTGTTTTTGACAGATGGGGAAGAGTTGTTTATTCGCAAAATAGTTACGACAATACCTGGCTGGGTATAGATAATTCAGGAAAAGACCTAAAAGAAAGCGCCTATATGTGGGTATTGACAGTAAATTTTGGCCAAGGTAAAAAAGAAATATACAAAGGTACAGTGACTGTACTTCGTAATAAATAATCATTGAGAGAATATTCATAAAAGACAATATATGAAGACTTTAAACATCATAAAATTAATTGTATTATCAGGATTTCTGATAATATTTTCAGGAGGGATAAAGGCACAGTCCAGGTATTTTGATGAACGGTACATCTATACTCAAGCTCAATTGAATCCTCAATTGATTAACCCCGGTGCTATAGGTTCCAGCATGCAACACCAGATTCTGTTGAATTATAGGAACAAATGGGCAGGTATCGATGGCGCACCTAAGACCATTACTTTATCTTACAATGGTGCAGTTGGCAATAGACTTGGTATTGGCGTTAATGTGGTAAGTGACAGATATGGTGTTCTCGAAACAACAAAAGGAGCATTTGGTCTTAGCTATACTATCAAATCTGAAACAAATCAGGTAGGCTTTGGTTTATCTGCTGAATACATAAAGCACGGTTTATCGGGATATGGCAATGCAGATCCACTAGATCCATTATTTGCTGCCGGACTTGCAGGTGCGGAATATTTTGACGCGTCATTTGGGGTATATGGTATTTTTATGGATAAATTGACTTACGGCTTATCGCTTCCTTCCTTGGTTAGTTCGAGAATTAGTGACACTGATGTTACGTTGCCTGATCGTGAAGTAGGTTTTATTCTTCAGTTGGGCTACAAACTTGACGTGCAAACAGATATTACTATGACGCCAAACATTATAGTAAAAAAACTTGCAAACGTGCCTACACATGTTGATTTGAATTTAAATTTTGGCTTCCTTCAGGATAAATTAATTGGTGGAGTTTCCTACACTTTAGGCGCTGATAAACGTTTGGGATTTTTGATAGGCACCAAAATAGAGAAGTTAAATTTTTATTATTCATATAATACGTCATCCAATTTAATTCAGGATTATAATAATGGTTCTCATGAATTGACACTTGGTGTAAATTTCGGTGGTAAAAAATAATTGATTTAAAGAGTAATTTAAGAGAGACCAAGTGTGATATTTGGTCTCTCTTTTTATTTATTGGATCGTGGATCAATAATTTTTATTAGATTTGAGTTTATGATAGTTTTACTTTTGCATGAACGATATTAAAACATCAACAATACGGATAAATGGGCATGCGCATCTACTGCCTTTGCCAAATCAAATCCCAAAGTTTATGCGGGAAAAGGAGATATTTTGGATAAGTAATGATAAGGCCTTTATGTGTCAGGGACAATGGAAACGGCCGATCACAGACGCTAGTTTTTTTTTGGCTGAGAAGTTGCAATGGATGGCTTTAAACCATATTGATAAGGAAGTCATTCTCAATTTGTCACAGTTGTATTGCAATGGATATTCCAGACATGATGCTTTTGATGTCATCCGGTTTCAAAATGATTTTAATGGACAAGTACAAGCCGATTATCCTGACAAGTTTATATCAGGTTTTGTAGTTCAACCCTTGTATATCGAGGACGCTTTGCTAGAGATAGAGCGGTGTGTAAATCAATATCAAATGCCACTTTTATGTTTACCGACTCATTTTTTAAATAAGGATCAAAAATGGGTTTCAATTGCAGATGATGCGGTTATTCCTATTTTTGAATTGGCAAACCACTATAGATTGGCTGTCGAAATACACCCATATAACGCAGAGGAAATCATTCATCTTGATGATCTTTATTGGCGTTTCCACTTGATATGGATGTGCGCCCAAACTGCGGATGCCTTTCATATATTTACACTAAAAGATTTTCCCAACAAATTTCCTTTGATGCGTACTTGTTTTGCACATGGCAACCAGTTTGGACAGATGGGATATGGAAGACGGGTTCAGGGATACAAGGGTCGGCCTGACCTTTTTCAGGGTACAAGAAATCCTGAGGAAAACATGGTGTCTCAAAATGTTTTTTTTGATACAATCGTTCACGATGTTTTATCTTTTGAATTATTAATAAAACGACAAGGTGTGTCACAGATAATAGCCGGAATAGATGATCCATATCCACTTGGCGAGATGGAAACTGTGCCTGGATGTTATCCAGGCAAGGTTATTGACGAAGCCGTGGTTTGCGGTATAATCAATGAAACGGATCGGGATCAGATTTGGTGTGATAATGTATTAAAATGGTTGAATTTGACGCTATGATGTATTTGGTTAGAATAAAAGCGTTTATAAATGAATATTTACTTTATTTTTGGCAGTACAGGTAATAATATTTTAGTTAAGACATAAAAAACCCTTAGTTTGGACATATCATTGGATTTTGCCAGAAAACTGGATTCCAGAGGATGACTTGCATCATATGAGAGATAGATTTTATATGCCAAAACATAGCCTTGGACAAGATGCTATTTATTTATGTGGAAATAGTCTTGGGTTGATGCCTAAGTCTGCGAAAGAATATATTGGTCAAGAACTTGAAGATTGGAAAAATTATGGCGTTGAAGGGCATTTTAATGCTAAAAATCCATGGATGCCTTATCACGAAATGCTTACAGATCAAATGGCTGAAATAGTCGGTGCATTGCCGGCTGAGATAGTCGTAATGAACAGCCTCACAGTAAATCTGCATCTGATGATGGTATCTTTTTATAGACCGACCAAGGAGAGATATAAGATTTTAATTGATTATTCTCCTTTTCCATCTGACAGATATGCAGTCTCCTCGCAGATAAATTTTCATGGATTTGATCCCGAAACTGGACTGATTGAATTAAAACCTGATGATGGTGAGATAGTTTCACTTGACAATATACAAGATGTACTGACTGCGCATGGACATGAGATAGCGCTTGTATTAATCGGTGGAGTAAATTATTATACTGGCCAAGCTTATGATATCAAAGAAATTACCAAAATGGGACATGCTGCCGGTTGTGTTGTGGGATTTGATCTGGCCCATGCTGCCGGCAATGTAAAGCTCAGTTTGCACGAAGATGGACCTGATTTTGCCGCTTGGTGCAGTTATAAATATTTGAATTCAGGACCCGGAGGATTGTCTGGATGTTTTGTACACGAACGTCATCATAAGGATGGCGATTTGCCAAGATTTGCGGGATGGTGGGGCCATGACAAAAAGACAAGATTTTTGATGGGTGACCAATTTAAGCCAATTCCTTCTGTCGAAGGATGGCAGTTGAGCAATCCTCCTATTTTTCAAATGGCAGTCATTAAATCATCATTGGATATATTTGCAGAAGCAGGTATGGATAGATTGCGTGCCAAATCAAAAAAATTGACAGCGTATTTGGAAAGCCTGGTGATGGCCGAGGCAAGTGACCAGTTCCGAATCATAACGCCTTCAGATCCCGACCAGCGTGGTTGTCAGTTGTCCATACAAATGTGCCGTCCTGATAAAAACCTTTTTGAATACATCTCCCAAAAAGGCGTCATTTCAGATTGGCGCGAACCGGATGTCATACGGGTAGCACCTGTACCTTTGTACAATTCGTTTGAAGATGTGTGGCATTTTAGCAGGATTTTGCATGAGGGATTGAGTTGATTATTTATGAAATCTTACATCTATCAGATAATATAAAACATCAAAAATAAATGCGCAACACCACCATCCACAAAATCGAGATCATCCCAATCGAAATAAAACTTACTGAACCTTTTGTTATTTCAAAAGGAGCGCTGACCCATGCCCGAAACACAGTCATTAAAATATATAACACTGATGGCCAATATGGCGTAGGTGAGTGTTGCCCATATCGATCTATACACGGAGAAACACAAACAGGGACAGTCGCTTTTGCCAAAGACTTAGCAGCCGCACTTATTGGCTCAAATCCAAGAGAAATACATAAACATGTGGCTCTTATGGATAGGATGATCGCAGGCAATGCCTCCGTCAAATGTGCTTTTGATATGGCACTTTATGACTTGGTGTCAAAGATGGATGGGCTGCCTTTATATGCTTTTTTGCAAGGCGATCGGGACAAAAAAATATTTACAGACAATACAGTTAGTCTGTTGCCGAAAGACAAAATGGTGGAAAAAGCCCTCAAATTTAAAGAAATGGGCTTTCCAGTCCTGAAAGTTAAACTGGGAGAAAGAAGTTCGTCAAAAGATGTAGATCGAATGATCGCTATAAGAAATGCCGTAGGGGAGGATTTGCCTCTTAGGGTTGATGCGAATCAGGGATGGAATTATATAGAAGCCCACAGAGCACTGCAAGCTATGAAAGATTTGCATATAGAACACTGCGAAGAACCGGTACAGGCGGGCAATATTGTAGATCAAATTCGGCTGACTGCTACAAGTCCAATACCAATCATGGCGGACGAAACAGTGTTCAACCATAAAGACGCCTACAAAGTACTCAGCCAACATGCTGCTCATATGATCAATATTAAATTGGGTAAATCTGGCGGCATCTGCAACTCAATGAAGGTGGCTGCTATTGCACAGGCTGCAGACGTGTATTGTCAGACAGGTTCCTTTTCAGAATCACGACTGGGGATTTCTGCATTGGTACATTTTGATATGGTTTGGGACAATATCATTTTTCATGATCTGGACTCTCCGCTGATGCTCTCAGAGGACCCTGTAATCGGAGGTATGACTTACCATAAAGACTGGCAGGTCACCGTTGACGATACCCCTGGCCACGGTGCAGATTTTGATCCCAATTTTCTTAAAAGGTTTGATGTTTTGGTAGTGAAATAGCTTTGCCTTAATTAATTGTATTTTAACAACCTTAGCCATGAGAAATGATTTATTATTAAAATATGGAAAATATTTTGCGCTCACCTCAATGGTGATGATTCAGTATTTTTATAAGTTTCAAAACTAATAAAAACCCCGAAAGGCTCATTTGGTCTGACATGGAAGGATATTATGTTTATCTGCCTTCAGTTTTTATTTATGACGGATTTGTGAAAGGAGCGGTAAGAGACACAGCATACTTAAAAAACCATATAGCGATACTGGCAGGATTTATACCAAATATACTTGTGGGGTGGCATTGATGGAAATGCCTTTTTTTATGGTATCTCATTTATTTTCCACACCTCTGGGTTACGAACCGAATGGCCGAAGTTTGATATATTGTTATGGGCTGATGATGGCTGGATTGTTTTATATGTGGCTCGGATTATTGTTTTTGTATGGCTACAGTAGGAGATATTTTGAAAAATGGCCCATTATCATCGCACTTCTTGGTTTGGTTTTAGGTACAAATCTATTTTATTATACCTTTCATCAGGCTGCTATGTCGCATGTGTATAGTTTTTGTTTATTTTCGATTTTTTTATGGATGGTGGATGATGTCTTTGTTCAGAAAAAATATATCAAAAACAATGCTATATTTTCGTGGATTTTATTGGGCTTGGTTTTTGGCATGATCGTTTTAATAAGGCCTACCAATGCCATTCTTGGTATCATACCATTATATATTTGGGTCAAATCGGAAAAAGCCAAATTCATGTTTTTTAAACAAAATGCTACCTCTTTAGCTGTTTTTGCCTTTTGTATATTTGTGCCTTTTATACCTCAGTGTCTGTACTGGAAGTACATTTCAGGTCATTGGTTTATGTATTCTTATGGCCACGAAACATTTACATATTGGAAAGAACCAAAGTTGTTTCGGGTATTGTTTGATGCGTGGAATGGATGGATACTTTATAGTCCTATTGTAATTTTTCCTTTGACTTTTCTTTTTGTTGGAAGAAACTCTAATCGGTATTTTGAGAGATCAAACATCATCATATTGGTCATTGCCACCTATCTATTTGCAAGTTGGTGGGCATGGTGGTTCGGAGGGGCATTTGGTCATCGTAGCTATGTAGAATATTTAGCGATTCTTGGATTACCATTTGCGGGCTTCATATATAAATTTTGTAAAAGTAAGATTGCCATGATCATTTTCGGAATTGTTTTTGTCCTTTTTTGTTACTATAATATAGGCATGACAAATGCGTACAATCCACCCTGGGATGGCGAAAACTGGACTTATCAAAGTGTGATAAATGAGGTAAAAAAATTATTTTATATTCAATAATCAAGGGCTGTTTGGAGCATTATTTGATCCTTAAATCAAGGTCTTTTTCAAAATCACTTCTGGGGATTTTTGCATTGGTACATTTTGATATGGTATGGCGCAATATTATATTTCACGATCTGGACTCTCCGCTGATGCTCTCAGAAGACCCAGTAATCGGAGGCATGACTTATCACAAAGACTTGCAGGTAACCGTTGGCGATACCCATGGTCACTGCTGATTTTGATCTTGATTTTTTAAAAATGTTTGAGATTTTAGGAATAAAGTAATGTGTAAAAATATTTTCAATGGGTATATTTTTAATTTAGTTATTCATGAAGCTTAAATATGCCTATATTGACGTTTTTCTGAAAAATTAGATTTTTTTGTTAAATTAAGAATGTTGTTCTATTTTTTTTTAGAGTATATCTGAAATGATTTAATATTTTTAATCAACAAACTTATTTATATTTTTTTGAAAAGATTTTTATTAATTTATTTTAAAATCAAAATTTTATGAGGTCAACAATCAACAATTATTTATTTGTTTTCATTTTACTGATGGGTGTTACGCCCCTTATTGCTCAGACTATCAGTGGCACTGCCAAAGATGACGGGGGAAATCCATTGATAGGAGTATCAGTTTATATTGAAAAAGAAAGTACCGGAACTGTAACTGATCTGGATGGAAATTATTCACTAAATACCACAGCAGGTATTAAAAATGTTATTTTCTCATACATTGGTTATGAAGAAAAGATAGTGGCAATAGAAGTAAAGAATGGTGTTAATGTATTGGATATCAATATGGCTATTTCGTCCAAATTAATAGATGAGGTAGTTGTAACAGGTGGCCGAATAGGAGCGAGATCAAGAATTGACTCCCCGGTACCAGTTGATATTATACCCATCAAAAACATAATAAACAATGTGGGTCAGGTAGACTTAAACCAGATATTGACTTACATTGCACCTTCATTTCAGTCCTCCAGGCAGACCATTTCGGATGGAACAGATCACCTTGATCCCGCCCAACTAAGGGGTCTTGGTCCCGATCAGGTTTTAGTTTTGGTAAATGGTAAAAGGAGACATCAGTCAGCATTGGTGAACGTAAACGGTACGGTAAACCGAGGTTCGGTAGGAACTGACTTAAATGCCATTCCTGCATCTTCAGTAGAAAAGATTGAGATCCTGCGTGATGGTGCAGCAGCACAATACGGTTCTGATGCAATTGCAGGAGTGATAAACATTGTACTAAAAAGAGTATGGGATTATCAGGCAATGTAGGTTATGGTACACACATAACTTCTTATGAAAAAAATTATATCCTGAATAATGGAAAGAGTGACAAAGTCAGTGTGACTGATGGTGGCACGCTCAATCTGGGATTAAATTATGGGCTCAAAATTGGAAAAGATGGGTTTTTAAACCTGACGGGTGAGTATGTCACCAGAGGGCAAACCAATAGGACCGGAACTTATACAGGCCAGATTTTTCCAGCTGTGGGCGGAGTGGTTGTGGATGATGACGAATTAGCAAAAAGAGGACTTACAAGAAATGATTTTGATATGAGAATAGGTAACTCCAATGTTAATGGAGGTGGAATAGTTTTTAACTTTTCAATGCCTTTTAGTAATGGCAAGGAATTATACGCATTTGGTGGATTTAATAATAAGCAAGGAAATGCAACAGGATTTTACAGATATCCCAATGCTGTTCCTGCAGCGGCAAGGGCAAATGTTTTTTCAGTATATCCTAATGGATTTTTACCGGAGATCAATTCTACTGTCACTGACTTATCTGCTGTAATAGGACTCCGGGGTATGGTAAGTGACTGGAATTATGATTTAAGTAACACATTTGGTCAAAATACTTTCGATTTTGAGATTGCAAATTCTGTTAATTATACTCAGGCACTTTCATCAGCAAGCTTCCAGAGAGAATTTAAAGCAGGAGGATTAAAATTTTTACAGAATACAATCAATCTTGATGTAAGTAAAAAATTTGATGTGATGAATGGGCTTAACATTGCATGGGGCGGTGAGTTCAGAATTGACCAGTTTGGTATTACAGCGGGAGAAGAGGCTTCATACAAAAATTATAATACAGCAGCTGGTGTTGCTGCAGGATCTCAAGTCTTTGCGGGGTTTTTACCTACAAATGAAGGCTCAAATTCTCGTAACAACAAGGCAGTATACCTCGATATTGAACAAAATTTCAGTAAAAAGCTTTTACTGGCCGGGGCGTTGAGGTTTGAAGATTATTCGGATTTTGGCAGCACCATAAATTATAAATTGGCTACCAGATATAAACTTATAAAAGGAGTTGCACTAAGAGCATCTATTAGTACGGGATTAAGGGCTCCTTCATTGCAACAGCGTTTTTATGCAAAAACAAATACTCTTTTTGTATCACAGGGAGGAACTTTAGTCCCCATAGAAAGCGGAACTTTCACAAATGATAGTAAACCTGCTGAAATTTTAGGAATACCAACTCTTAAACAGGAAACTTCCAATAGTTATACAATTGGAGCTACAATTAATCCAAGCGCGAATTTTGAAATTACTGTGGATGCTTATCAGATTGATATTGATGACAGAATAGTGCTAACAAATAATTTTAGTGATGGGGGCAATGCCTCTATCAAAGCTCAATTGGCCGCAGCCAATGCGTCCAGTGCCAATTTCTTTACCAATGCAATAGACACAAGGGCAAGAGGTATTGAATCGGTGATCAGTTACAATCTTAAAATCAATGATGCTTCATCACTAAAGTTTGTAGTAGCAGGTATATTTATAAAAAATGAAGTTAAAAAAGATGCTAACGGAAAAGCCATAGTCAAAGCATCAAAAATCCTCGAGGAAACAGGCCAGATAGGAAATTATTTCAACAGGGAAGATCAAAGTCGAATTGAAGTAGCAAATCCAAATGATAAAGTTTCTTTTACCTTAAACTACAGAAATGGTAAATTTGGAGCGATGTTGAGAGGAGTCAGGTTTGGTCAAGTAACTTATCTGGATCCTACAATTGATCCTTCCAAACCGGATGCATGGCCAACCAATATTTTAACTGGTACAAAACAATCTCTTGATCAGGTCTTCAGTCCGAAATTTGTAACAGATTTGTCATTTAATTATGAAGTTGCCAAAGGAGTAACTTTTAATATTGGTATATTCAAGGAGAGTACAGCAGATGGGATTCAATGGTAGATTGGTATTTGCAAAGGTGAACTTCAATTTTTAATAAACTTTTTAAAGCAACTATAAGTAGTAAAAACCGACATTAGTTTCAGACTTTTGTCGGTTTTTTAATGACCTAAATCACCTTTATAAAAGAATCTAATCAATATTTTTTTGTAAAAAGCATCGTAGATTTGCATTTAATTTATATTAAATTTCGATTTTTTTAAATAATTCAATCTAAATTCCAATATTTGCAAAAAATAAATATTTATAAATAATTTTATCCAAAGAAATCTAATACAAAATGAAGAAAATAGGAATCTTATTTGGGAAGGAAGATACATTTCCAAAAGCTTTTATTGAGAGAGTTAACTCCAAAAAAGTAAAAGGTATCGTTGCTGAAGCTGTCGAAATTGACGTTGTCCAACAAGCTGATGCTACGCCTTATGCGGTTATTATAGATAGAATATCTCAGGATGTACCATTTTATAGAGCTTATCTTAAAAATGCTGCATTAATGGGTACAGCAGTGCTGAATAATCCATTTTGGTGGAGTGCAGATGAAAAGTTTTTTAATAACTGTCTTTCCAAAACAGTTGGTGTTCCTGTTCCAAATACCGTTTTGTTGCCTTCTCACAATAGACCCGATGATACTTCTGAACAATCGTTCAGAAACTTAAAATATCCTACAGATTGGGAACGAATTTTTGACTATATAAAATTTCCGGCATACATGAAACCCCACTCGGGCGGAGGATGGAAAAGTGTTTATAAAGTAACAAGTCCGGAAGATCTTTGGAAAAAACATGCAGAGACAGATCAGTTGGTTATGTTGCTGCAGGAGGAAATTGTATTTGACCACTATTTCAGATGTTATTATTTGGCTGGTGACAGGGTTCATATCATGCCTTATGAACCAAGGAATCCACATCATCTCAGATATGTTGTAGACAATCCTACGAAAGATAAAAAGTTATTGGCTACTGTCGAACAATATACCAAGACGCTGTGTCACGGCCTTGGCTATGATTTTAATACAGTCGAATTTGCAGTAAGGGACGGAATTCCAATTGCTATTGATTTCTGTAATCCGGCACCGGATGCTGATATAAATTCAGTTGGGCAGGTCAATTTTGATTGGATTGTGGAAAATGCAGCGCTAATGGCGATAGAAAAAGCGCAAAATCACAAAGCAAATCAAATGAATTTAACTTGGGGTTCATTTATTAGTAATATCTTTGCAGCTCCTAAGAAAGCCGCAAATAAATAATACATCCTGAACAATAAGATATATCTATTGTTCGAATTTGAATAGAAACCCATGGAGGCAAAATTAAGACTGGCGATACTTGATATGAATGATGGCAAACCCAATCAGGGTATGCGTTGTATCAGAGATATTACAGCCATGTACAGCAGTGCTTTTGACATAGACGAATTTGATGTACGCTCAAAAAATGAAATACCGGATTTAGAATACGACCTTTATATATCTAGTGGCGGACCTGGTAATCCCATGGAGGGAGATGGCATTTGGGATAAAGCTTGGTACAATTTGATAGGAGATCTGTGGGAACACAATAAAGTCAATCAATACGAAAAGAAGTATGTGTTTTTTATTTGTCACTCTTTTCAGATGGCCTGTTTTTATTTTGAATTGGGACAGCTTGCGCAACGCAAATCTACCTCATTTGGCGTAATGCCTATCCACCAAACTAAGTTTGGCGAGCATGATCAAATATTCAAACATTTGCCTGATCCATTGTATGCCGTTGATAGTAGGGATTTTCAGCTTATTCAACCGGACCTTGAGGTATTTAATGAGCACGGTGCAAAAATATTGGCGATGGAAAAGATAAGGACTCACGTAGAACTTGAACGTGCCATTATGGCGGTCCGTTTTTCTCCGGAGTTTGTCGGCACACAGTTTCACCCTGAAGCAGACCCTATAGGTATGAAAATACATTTTGAAAAACCGGAAATAAGACAAAAAGTTATTGATAATTTTGGACAAAAAAAGTATGATGTGATGATGGAACACATTGATGATCCGGACAAAATCGAACTCACCCACAATACTGTTTTGCCATATTTTATTGAAAATGCGCTGGAGTCAATATATGCCACCAAAAGTGTGCTCGTATGATTGCAAAAATAAGAGCTGAATATAATCAGAAATTTACACAGGAAAAATATGCAAATTTTTTGCAGGGACTTGAAGATAAATATCATTGCAAGCCTCTTTTTAGGGTAGCGGAGTCTCCACTTTTTATTCCTTCATTGCTCAAAGAACGACTGCTTGAAGCATGCGACCTGATTAATGAAGTAGTTTCAAGACCTGATATTAAATCCTTCACTCAAGGTGCTTTGTACGACGATAACCTCATAGTGCCTAATGAAGACGATCACACTACTTTTCTTCAGATGGATTTTGGGGTTTGTCTGGATGACAAGGGTGATCCTATGCCGCAATTGATTGAAATCCAAGGTTTCCCGTCGGTTTACTTCTTTCAGTATATGGTTTCTCAAGCCTTTCAAAAATATTTTGACATTCCCGATAATCTGACATGTTTTTTTAATCACATGGGCACTGCGCAGTATAAAAAGATGATGTACGATATAATTGTAGGCGATACAGATCCCAAACATGTTATCTTACTTGAAATCGAACCTGAAAAACAGACCACTTATATAGACATGTTAAGTACTTCTGTTGAGCTGGGTATACCTGTAGTTTGTATCACCAAAGTTGTCAAAGAAGGCAGGCAGTTGTTTTATAAGAATGATTCAAATGAATTGGTCAGGATAAAAAAAATATACAACAGGGTTATATTTGATGAATTGGATCAGCGACCTGATTTGGTTTTGCAATTTAAATTTACAGATGACCTTGATGTAATATGGGTAGGACATCCAAATTGGTTTTATAGAATTAGTAAATATATGTTACCATTTCTAAAAAACAAATACGTCCCTGAGACTCATTTTTTACATGAGATGACCCAATATCCTTCTGATCTTGAAAATTATGTACTTAAACCATTGTTTTCATTTGCTGGTGCGGGCGTGATCATCGACGTTACACAAGCAGACATTGATAGAATCGAAAACAAGTCCAATTTTATATTACAACGCAAAGTCAGTTACGAACCTATTTTAAAGTCACCCAATGAACCGGTGAAAGCTGAAATCCGAATGCTTATGCTTTGGCCAAAAGGCGCACCAAAGGCATTTGTTGTAACTAATCTGGTCAGACTTTCTAAAGGTAAAATGATAGGCGTTAAATATAATAAGGATAAAGACTGGGTTGGTGGTAGTGTCGGATTTTTTGAGAAATGATGTGGCAATAATTTTTTTCTAAACTTATTGTTCTATAACAACTTCTGTTCTGCGATTGTATCTGTGCTTTAACTCGGTACATGGTATGTGGTCCTTACATTCATTTCTTAATCTGGACTCACCAAAACCTTTAATATTTATCCTATCGGTAGCAACACCCAAATTTATAATATATTTTCTGGCTGCTTCAGCCCTATTTATAGATAGTTGTAGATTGTAATCTGAGGTTCCCCGACTGTCGGTATGTGCTTCCAATCTAACTATCATGTTTGGATTCTGTAACATTGTAGTAGCCAACAGATCCAGTTCGTGGGCAGCTCCCGGTATAATGTTGGTGCTGTTATAATCATAATAAATATTTTCAAAGATCACTTTAGAACCAGCTTCCTTTGGAATTATCACTGAGTTTAAAATTTCATCAACTTTTATTTCTTGCGTTTGCCCGATTGAGTCAGAAACAGCATTTGTTTCAGCAGGTTCAAGTACGATATTAAAATTGGTACCGAATATAGAATAATCATAGATTAATAAGGCCTCATTATATCCGGGAAGGGTGGCAGTAATAAGATACTTTTTTATTTTTATTACTGTGAAATCTACCCTGCCTAAAGAATCAGTTATTGCAGCAGCAAATGGTTTGCCTTTTTTTGGTGTAAGTTTAAGTATAAGATCACCCGGATCATTGCCATTAAGCATATCTATATTGTATGCGGAGAGTGCAAAATTATTTATATCGATATCAAGCGGTGTTAACTTTACAGAAGCGGATGGCAAGGGTTCCAGAGTCAGTTTATCAAGGACTGTCAGGCTGATTGGTTCAAAACTTACTATTTCATTACTGAAAATGTTTTTTTCTGAAGAAAAACTATAAATATCGTCTTTACCTTTTCCTCCTGGTCTGTTGCTGGTAAAGTACCCTGACTTACCATCTGATCTAAATACCATTCCAAGATCATCATGAGGGGAATTTAATGGTTTGGGTAGTAATTGACCACTTGTCCAAATACCATCTTTTAAAACAGCGACATACATGTCAAGACCACCATAGCCGCCCAATCTGTCAGACGAAAAAACCAATAATGTGTCATTAAATAAAAAGGGAAACAACTCATTTGATGAGGTATTTAATTCGTTTCCAACATTTATGACCCCTGTCCATTCGATGCCATCAAAATAAGCAGTGTACAGATCCATTTTGCCATTACCGCCAGGTTTATTAGATGAGAATACCATTGTTTTACCGTCTTTTGACAAGGAAGGGTGGCAAATATTATAGTTATCGACATTGATGTTTACGGAAACCTCTGTTGGCTTTGACTGGTTTAGGTTTAGAGACATAATTCTTAGATAAACAGAATCTGCTTTCCCATCTTTTATTTTTCCTGATTCTTTGGATGAGCGTGTAAAGTAAAGTTTATTTAATAGTGGGTCATAAGTCATGGGACCTTCGTGATAATCGGAATTTACTTTTTTATCAAACATGGTTCTGATACCTAACGAATTATCAGGGTTCACCGATGCATACGCAAGATCGAAGTAGGGCTCGTCAATGTCTTTATCAAAGATTTTACCTTTTATACCCGTTGTGACAAACGCTATCTTATCGCCAAAAAAAGCAGGTGAAGATTCTAAATTTGCTGAATTTACTTCCTTTTCATTATGAATTTTTATCTTCGATATTGTTTTTTCATTAAAGATACTTTGACCTGACATCTGTATTGTCAAAAATAAAGTAAAAACAGCTATATAACTTCCTGTGATCTTCATAACATTAAAAATACCTTGGGTTGATAATGACTGTTTTTATTTTTTTGGGAATAAAATTATAAGAAAGAATAACTTCGAGGCTACCATTATCTATTGCGCGGATTTTAGACAAGGTGATGTCATAGGCAAAGCCAAGCATCAAACGCTCAGACATCTGAAACCCAAAGATCAAATCAAGTGATTCTCCTAAATCACCGTTGCTTCCACCGGTTCTATATGTCATGCCTACGGAATATTTATCTTTATAAGTACCACTTACATTAAGATCCAAACCATAAGGACTATGTTCGGCCGCTTTGAATAAAAGTTGCGGCGTCACCCGCCAATTGCTATTAACTATAAAAGTACCACCCGTCATAATTAGTAAATGTCTCACCTCCGTTGAGAATAGATCATTGTTGTCAAAATCCAGATCTGAGCGGATCATTCTGGGCAATGAAGCACCTAAATAAAAATTATTGGTATTAAAATAGATACCAAAACCTGCATTAAATAAGTTGCGGCTTTGAAGGGTCGCAGGAATGGAGGGATCATTTACAATGCCCTGTATGGCAAATAACCTGCTATCTGTAAAATCCTGTACATAGTTACGACCACTCACATTCATACCCATACTAAGGGTTCCTTCACCAAGAAAAAACTTATAGGCATACATGGCTTCATAGGTAATTTTTTCAGTTATGCCTATTGTCTGACGTTCAAGATTAAAACCAATACCGATTCGTTTGCCTAATCTGGGCAGGTTTAAAGATGCCAGTTGAGCTTTAGGGGCACCTGGAAACCCATTCCATTGGTCTCTATATAATAAGGCCATAGAGAGATAGTTTTCATTACCGGCGTATGCAGGATTTAAACTCATCTTATTGTACATAAATTGGGTATACATCTGCTGTTGTTGCGCGTAAACGCCCAAAGAAAAACTAATTATCCAAAATAACAGTATTATCTTTCTCATCGCTGTAAAATTATAAATCCGTTGAGCGGTTTTTGACCATCACCTATATCCAGTATGTAAAAATATGTTCCTACAGGGATTGGATTTCCCCCGTAGGTACCTTCCCAATCATTTCTGTAAGGATTGCCTAAAAACACTTCCTGACCCCATTCATTAAATATGATGACTTTATTATCAGGATATCGATCATTGCTGAGACAAGGAATCACAAACTGATCATTAATGCCATCATTATTTGGAGTGAAGATATTAGGTACTTTACACAATATGTTTTCATTAAATGCTATATTGACAAGTGCTTCGTCACAAAGTTCACTACAAAAGTCAGCACAAATCTTGTATGTAAAAGTTGTTGGTTCAATATATCTGGGATCTGGTGTAAATGAAATTAAGTTTCCATTTATTTTCAGAGTCCCATGTTTGGGTTCAGCAGAAATACTCAATATACCACCATCCGGTACCAAATCGTTTTGTAAAACATTAAAGATTCCATTTTGGCCATAGTCCAGAATATATTCATCGTTTGATGCTTGTGGGGAATACTCCATGTATATGGAAATGGTATCCCGCGAAAAATTTGTACATCCATCTATACTGTAATCCAGGAGTATCGTATTTATTCCGGGCATGAGTCCCGAAATGATGGTAGAAACACCATCAACATCTGAAATAATATTTTCTGAATTTGTCGATGTCCATTTTACCTGAACTGTTGGTGGTCCAAATTTTGAAATAAGCTGGGCGAATTCTCCGGGACATTTTATAATGTTGTTTTCTACAGCTTCAGCATTGATATTTGGTGCAACGTTTGCATTGACAATGAGAGGTATAACATTTTCTTTTGTGCAGTCCCACTGTAATTTGGGCATAAATGAAATTGGCCCCTGAGTTAAATATAGAAAGATCACGTATCAACACACAAAAGTTTTTCAAATCTGAAATATACTTTCCAGTGGTTTTATTAAAAAGTGTAATTTTTGCATTTAATGGTAAATCCAACGGCACTATACAGATCTCTACTCCATTGGTATCGCTTTTGCAAACATTTATACTTGTTTGTAAAAAAGAAGCAGATTTTATTTCGTCATTTATTTTTACATCTATAGGCAATGAAACGGCTGAAGTACACCCATTTTGACTTATTTGTAATGTATATTTCCCTTCATTATTTTTTGTAACATCAGGTATAACAGGATCGGCAGCAGTGCTGGTAAAATTTGGTCCATTCCACTGATAGCTTACATTTGAAATAAAACCTGAATTCAATGACAGGGTATCACCGAAACAAACAGGCGAATTAGAAGCAATGGAAGGTTGGGAAGGTTTGTTTCTTATCTCAATATATTTATCTTCCGAAGCCAGAGAAATACATCCGTTTTGTTTGACTGATACATTGTATGCCCCACTGTTTATCACACTTGAATTTGGAATAATGAGGAATGATTGATTAGTCACAACCTGTCCAAGCGGGCTGGACCAAATATACTCAGCTGAAGTAATCGGATTTAAAGCAGTTATTTTAATGGTGTCCCCTGAACAATAAAACTCATCCGATAATAAAGATGTTTTTTGAGGCGTAATAATAAAACTAACTTGTGTAGATAAAGGCGTAGACGGGCAGCCGTTATTGTATACAATAAGCGTATAAAGACCGGTATCTTTTTCAGATATGTTGGTTATAAGCGGATTTTTATTGTCTGACATAAACCCATTTGCCGAAGTCCATTTGTAGGTATATCCGTTATTATTTGGAAAGACAGAAGGGAAAAATTGTATACTGTCTTTTGATTCCAAACAAGGTTTTGAATTATTACTCAAGGCAGTAATGTCGGGCACATTAATGACTTTTACTGTTGTATTTGCATTGTTTTGACAATTTGTTGGAGTGGTTATAGTTACTGAATAATCACCGGGTACCGCTAATATGGTTGGATTGGGATTGGAAGGAATATTGGCAACCGGACCTTCCCAGGTATATATTGCATTTGGTACAAAAGTTGCTTGTAAGGTGATAGAATCTCCGGCACATACAGGACCTGAATTGCTTGCGCCGATCTCAAGCAAATTATCTACTGAAATGGCTTTTGCCGGAGAAAATTCAGACATGCAATTTCCTTTTAAGGATTTGACTTTCCAAAGTCCCTGAAGTCCGGACTGCACGTTTGCAACGATCAGAAAATTATCAGAAGTCGTTTTAAAAAGCACATCGTCTTTATACCATTGATACAATTCGGCATTGGGTGAATTGATCGCTATCAGATTGAACGTTGCACCCTGACAAAATATGTCAGCCGATGTTATAACTGGAGTAGATGGTTTTTCAAAAATCGAAACTACAACAGACGCAGTGTCAGAAACACATTGACCATTTTTGATAATGAGGTTATATCGGCCTTCATGACTTTGGTCAGCGTTCAGAATGACTCTGGGATATTGTCCGGTTTCCATATAACCTGATGGACCAGTCCATATATAATTATAATTGCTATTAGTCACTGAAGTCCCCAGGACTATATTGTCACCTTCACACGGAGACAGGAAAGAATTGTTTACACTGGAATCAGGGTTTTTTAAAACTGTAACTTTTAACAAGGCTGACTCATTGGATGTACATGTTGGTCCGACTGCAATGACATAAAAAAAATAAATCTCTTTATCATTGTTAGGATTTATTATTACTGGCTTGAATACATATTCTGAGGACTCTGTTTTATTTAAGAGCACCCCATTTGGATAGATGCCTCTATACCACTCATAAGTAATGTTGCCGGAGAAATTTGTTGAGGTGAGGATCAGGTCATCTCCTTCGCAAATCGTAGGGCTATTTGGTGTTAAAACAGGATTTGTCAATGGTTTTATATTTACCAATACTGAACCTATCGAAACACAGCCATTGAATCCTGTTACCTTTAGAATATATGTTCCGTTAAAACTTTCATCTGCATTTGGAATAAAAGGATTTTCTGTAAAAAATTCAATACCTCCCGGGCCATCCCAATGAAATGTGTAGGTATTTTCCAAAGTTACCGGCGGTACATTGGCAAATAGTTTTAGGGTGTCATTGATACATAAACCGGAGGAAAACGTGGGCTTTAATTCAGTTGCTTTTACCTTTACAATCGTTGTGCAAGAGTCTTTATTGCCCTGTTCATCTTCAACAATGTAGACAACTGAAACATCATTTCCGACCATCGAGCAATCAAGCAGAGCCGGACGAAATTTGGTCTTTGTAATGCCACAATTATCCGTACTTCCATTATCTACATCATTTGGAAGTAACATGTGCGGCACAAGCCCTGAAGGATGAATTGTAATGACGGTGTTTTTGCATCTTGCTTTAGGTTTTTCAATGTCTCTGACAAAAACTTCAAATGTACATTGTCCTGTATTTCCTTCATTATCTGTGGTAGATAATGTGATATTGTTTTTTCCTCCGTTTAATATTAAATCAAAATTTTGTGCATCCTGGTTTATCACAACATTATTAAAAATTGTACTACCAGTACTGCTTATAACAAAACCTGCGTCTGAATAGGTCAATTTTGCTTGAATATAGCTTTCATTATCCACCATAAGTCCTGATTCAATCGTGCTGCAAGGATTGATACCTCCGCCCTCTGAATTAACGTTGTTGTTTGGTATGGCCGACAATGTCACCTGTCCGTTTAATATCCAGGTATTAAATACGTTTTTTGGAATAATAAATGAACTTTTTGTGAGGGCACATCCTGAAGCTTGTGTACCAATCGAAGTATTGCCAAGTACATAACCTCCGGGACCAATGACCTGAAAATATTCCCCGATATCTCCATTATCCCCATAAAATGCCACATCAAGGGTGACATCCTGATTGGCAAATCTGATAGGAAAAATGTCAGAGAAAACAAATTGTTTGTTCCTTGCAATAAAACCTCCAATAGCATCACTAAATGAATATGATATAAGTGCAGCTTCCTTAGATCCGGGGCTCACTTTTTCATATATTCTATCAGATTGACAATTTTCGATCACCTGAAAGTTGACTGGTAAAGCTATAGTATCTTTACATTGCCCTATACTTGATGTAGATGTAATATTTAAAGGACATACAATTAAAGGATTCGTTTCATCACTGATAGATATCGATACATCACATCTATTTGTATTGCCGGCACAATCCGTATTAAAAAAAGAGAGCAGGTGATTTCCTGACAATAAAGTTAGTGAAAGACTATCGAGTCCGTTGATGGATATGGCGTTTGCTCCATTTAAACTGTAATCGCTCTGTATTGTATTTACAATATCTATATCATAAGTAATTGTAGTTTCAATAGTACTGGCACTGCATATATCATTAATGGCAAAAACAGGGTCGGGCTGTATATTTGGTAAAAAAGTAAGGTCAATATAACCATCCTGAATCCAAACATCTATCTTGGATTTAGGCAGCAAAAGATTAAAATTCACACTGGAACATTGACCTGACCCTAATGGTGTTTGTCCTATATTATTTCCATCTTCATCAATGATATTGAAATATTCCGTAACATCATCTATATCAAGATTTTTAAGTTTTATGGTTAGCACCGCATCATTCAGAGGAATTGCAATCAATGGATTAAACGGACCTATTTTCATCATCACGGTATCGACAAGCGATGTAGGCAAGCCGGGATCAGGCGAAGTAATATGCGATATTATGGTTCTGATCACGGGTGATTCTGCTTCAGTACATTCATCATTTGCAGTAGGGACAGGAATTAAAATTTGTGCAGTACATGATGTAGGATCTGCAGGCAAATTTAATGATGTCGGACAATTGGTAATCGTTGGTGCATTTTGGTCGACCACTCCAAAAATTGCAGTTGTGACAGACGCATTGCCGCAGGTATCATAGTACACAAAATCAACATGCACATAACGTAAAAACCCATTTAAAGCAGAAGGGCATACCTGGGTAGGTAATGTTACAGGCAAAATACCCGGAAATGTATTTGGATTATTAACATCATAACTTCCTTTGATCGCAGCAAAACTTTTTAAAGGACCACAAATAGGCTTAGCTAATGAACCTCCCATATTTTGAACCCAAATACCTAAGCGGGCATTAAAATCTTCCTGACTCTTGCAATCATAAGTTTCATTTGAAGCCAGTTTTGTAATTACGGGATCATCAATTTGTTTGACATTCAAAATCTGGTCATAAGTAGTCGTGTTGCCGCAAATATCTGACATATGGTACTTTCTGTCTATTGTGGTTGTACATCCGGATATTCTGATTACATCGGTAAAATTTGTACTGACATTACTGCAGTTATCTCTGATTTGTGTCAGGTAAATACTGTCTTTATGGGCATCGTAGATCTTACATGAAATGTCTACTACGGGTCTTGATAAAAATGTTGGTCCACTGTTGTCTCTGATAGTGATTTTTTGCATGTAAGAAGCAGCATTTGAACATTCATCTGTTGCTGTCCACATTCGCGTGATGATATAATTGTAATGGCCGCATAAAGTCATATCCGAAACTTGGGTTGACGTCTGGGTCAAGACGGGTGTCACTGATCTGTCACAATAATCCAAAGCCACAATAATAGGCGCAGGAATATTGTCACTGCAACTTATGGTAATATCAGCAGGGGGAGACACAAAAACCGGAGGCACATTGTCTATGACCGTAAAAGTTGTAGTACCGGGTGTGCCGCTTACATTACCGCACTCATCTATTACAGTAAATGAAATATTCATGCGCCAGTTGCAAATGCCGTCAGGAATCATAGGATATGGGCCATTGGCAATATTTCCCTGCATGCCGGGATCAATAATGACATTGCCACTTGATATAACATAACTAAAAGTAGTCCAGGTGACAGTATTTGAACATACGTCACTGGCCATATAACCCGCCTTATTCCTGATCCATTTGATCAATGTATCACGAATACCTACTACACAATTATATTGTACATCCGGTACATTATTGTTGATCGTGGGACCTGTAATGTCGGTAGTAAAAAATGACGCTGCAGTAGTAGGGCTCATATTACCAGAAGGATCGACTGCAGTAAAAACAACGGTGACTTTCTGTTTATTTCCACAAAGCACATCCAGAGAATTGTTGAATGTTGTGATAGCCTGAGCAAGTGTGATGTTGGCTTGAAAAGTGACAGTTCCGGAATTGTCTGTTGCTGTAGCGCCTGCTGCATTATTGTACCAGACAGTTAGTTTGTCGATAAGATCAGGTGTGGTGCCGCATGTAAATGACGTATCTCTTGCAGTTGATGTAATAATAGGCGGTGTTACATCCTGAGCACATGTTATACCAGCTATGATAAAAACATATACCATAGTCGACAAAAATCTTATAATAGTTTTTGTAGTATATTTAGGATAATCAAAATGAAACGATATAAACATTCTGGTTATAGATTCTCAGGTAAAAACAAGGCGTCCAATAAATAAAGGACAAATAATAAAAATGCAAAGGTAAGCCAAATTTTGACGAAAGTGTCATGCTTTGACCTGAAATGTAGGCGGGGAAACCCTGATTCTTTAGATGCTGATCAGGAAAGGTATTAGTATTAAAATTTAACTATCGTGCGATTCGTTCATCATTCGTTGTTCGATTCGTTTGTTGTTCTATTTTCATTCAGCTTTTAGGGTCATTGTATATTCTGCCACTGCTTTAATCTCTGATAGAGAAAGGATATTTTCAAAAGCAGTCATGACACCTTTACCTTGTGACACCATGGCAATTCTGGCATTAATATCCAGTTCTGATTTTGTAAGGTCCTTCGATCCATTGGCACCTAGTTTTCCGTCAATACCATGACATAGGGCGCAACTTTGTTTAAATATTTTGGCACCATCCACAGCAACAGTCTCTGTATTTTGTGTCTCTGAAGTCTTGCTATCTTTATTGGCACAAGCCATAGTAAGACCTGCCATAAGCAAAAAGAATAGATATTTGGTCATATTGTTTTGATTTAATAGAATGCAATAGCAAATCTAAAATAACTTTGTTAAAAGCTGTATCAAAGAGGGGGAATTATTTATATTTTGGATTCAAAATGATTCAATATGCAGCCGGTATGTTATTTGAGTTGAGTAAAAATGGCACTTTGGATAATTTTTATGACAAAATCCCATTGACACCAATTGATGTCTGAATAACCTATAATATGCTGAATAATGTCTGAACCATGATGCACATTTGATTATTTTTGATTAATTTATTGTAGACAAGCATTGTAAATCATAGTCATCATAAAAATCACCGTTCAGACAATTGACTATCTGAACCATAATGTACAAAGTGCCTCGAAATTAGCGTTTAGAAAAAATACGATATCACACAACATAAAGTTTGTTTAATCATCCAGACAATATACCAATGTAATAAACACATATGAAAATATAACATACGTATTATATATATATATATATAATTGTATATCAATATCTATGGCACGGTAGTTGCGTATTTATAAGTGTAAATCTTACATAAATAGATAAAAAACAAAAGCTATGTTTATAAAAATCCCGCGGAGATCGCATTAAGTCGACCCTATGGCTTAACAATCCGCATTAGAAATTTACAAATACTGCATTTGTTCTTCCTCCTCAGTACAAGGCTACATTTCAACTCCCCAACACTGTCGGACACAGGAATCGGGCGTCCAAAAACGAATCTAAATACACACAGCACAAACGAAATACATTCTGGTCAAAAAATTTGCAGTATTACTGCATTGTAGCATATGTTGTAATCGGTTGATTCCTATTGGTTACATGCTGGAAGCTTAGGTGATAGTCAGTAGAAACGTTGCTAAAATAGGCATAATTTTTATTTTCAAAAAGGAAAATTTTTGCACATGGGTCGCTTGAGCTCCAAGGTCAAATAATTGACAGGACAATTAAATTTAAAAAAAATAATAAACTTAATATATTATGTATCAAAGAAGACAAAAAGAGAGATATCAGCTACTTTTTACTAATTCTATTCGTTTATCCACTATAATCATGTGTATGCAGTTTTTCATATTACCGCAACTGGCAATTGGGCAAAAAGCACAAAACAGATCAAGTCTATCTGGTGAAATATATTGCTCAAATATGGATTTTGAATTTGAAGTAGAGGGTAATTACTACAATGATGGATTTAAAAAAATTTATATATGTCCAAAAAATATTCCTGTTACGATAACTGTAGTTAATGCTTTAAATCATTTACCTGTTTCTGGTGTATTTAAATGGACTAGAAATGCTATACCTTCATCATTCACAACTAATTTCATTACAATACAAAAGATAGAGTTTAATAAAAATGATCTAGAACTTATAGCTGAGTTTAATGATCACATCACAGGTGGGCTAGTTACAATTAGTTGTAAACTGCTAAAAAAATTGAAGTAAATTTTTCAGAATCCGCAAAGAAATATCAATTTGATGATAATAATTTCCAATCTTATATTAAATCTTACAATGGCACTGAAAAGCTTGGAACTCCATGGAACTTCATTGAAAATGGCAAATTTGAAGAACTTATTGCTGAAAGTTCTCAAAAATACGGCTATTATGCAATAAATAATATTACATCTAATAACCAAAGTTTGTCAATTTCACCAAAAAAACTATCTGTGTCTCCAGAAAATATTAATTTTTCCTTCTCAGGAGCAGGACAGAACATAATTGAAGTCCATGGGTGTCATGAAACTGATCCTGAATTATTATTATTCAGTGCCAAAGCCAAGTCTTTTGAAATAGATTTTTTTGAACTTTGTGATACGGATGATGATATTCCAAACTATTGCCCTTCAAATAGAAAGCTACAAAAAGACTGTATCACACCTATAACCAAAGCTGACTTTGTTTGTATCGACGGTGGGGTAGATTTGACTATAGATGAAATGTGGAAAGAAAATTCAAGCGGAGTTAGGTTGATTGAAGCCAAAGGTGATAGGTTAGTCTCCGATCCAACTAAAAGATATTATGTTTTGGCAGGTGCAAATTTAAAATGCGATCATGATGTAAACCCTAATAACCCAGATTTGTGTCCCAATTCGTTTGATGTAGCGGCGTCTATGAAAGTCGCTAACGACACATATGGCAAAGTTGCAATATCTGTAAATAAATTCAGAGTTACCGTTATGAAGTTTAATTATGATTTGTGGGATGATAATGGCGTTTTAAATGACAAAGAATATAATGATTTGTTAGAGTATCGAATATCAAAAGATGAATTAAAAGGTGATAACCAAGAAATTTTTTTAGTAAATGAAATATCATTATTTGGGAGTACTCCGAGGACAGCAATAGCTGAAACAAATTCAAATATGGTTGCTATCAATACTAAAATCGCACCTAGCTCAACAATGACCCATGAAATCGGGCATGCTAAATGGGGATTTTACCACCCAAATAGTCAACCGCTATATGAATATGATCCCAATAATTTTATGTACGAAACTGCAACTGGGCGAACAATGAACATTAGAAGGTACCATTTTACTAAAATGCATTAAAAAATAAAATATGAAATGTTTTTATTATTGCTTTATATTTCTAAATATAATTTCAAATGTTGGCTTAACCCAAATATCGAGTAAATTTTATAATCAATTCGAGAGTGAAAGAAAAATTATAATTGAAAACAATTTATTATATGAATCACATCTTGAAAGATTAAATCGAAATTTTTGTGAAATAAATTATTCAGGAAATACAATGGGGGACAGTTTGCTTAATCTTATAATTAATGGTGATTATATCAAAAACGACGATATCCTTGATTTTTCACTATGGAATTATAGATGTATGAAATTACATCAAAAAGAGATGTTAGATCTTAATCTTCAGACAAAGATTTATCCTTTTGATAGATATTTTCATTTATTAGTAAACAAATATAAAATGAGGGCTTTTGACGAATATCTTTATGCGTACAGTGATACTACTTCTTTTCAAGAACTTGAAACGAAGTTTTACAAAAATGGTTATTTTTCCGATGTAGAAACACTCAAACTAAAGAATTTAACAACTCTTGCTGTATTGGGTAATGATGATATTGAAAAACAAATATTAAAGTTCATATTGAATTTGTATCAACACTCAAGTGCTTTATTTGAGAAAGATCCAGGTCCGTTAGTTAATTTATATACTGTAATCCTACCAAATACTTTAGGCCAACTCGAATCTAAAAATTCAATTGTCAAAACACTTGAACTATTTGAGAATAATTTAAAATCCGATTCGGGGCATGGCTTAATAATGTATTTTGACAATTTATATTATAGGTATGTCATAAAGCCAAAAATTGATCCCAATATCTGGATGGGTATTAGTAGTGACAGAATGGGGCAAAAGAAAAATGAGATCATTCAACGTATTCTGAATGATAAAACTATTTGGCTTAATGATCAAATAAAATAATGAATAATTAATTGAGAAAAGGAAAAGGAATTTAAATTTACCCAACCGATAAAAATTAAAATATGAAAATTTTATTAGCATATTTTTTACTCATAATGAGTATGGGGCTGCCTCTTATTGGCAATAGTCAATATGGAGAAGTAAGCACTATCAATATATGTCCCAACGCAACTACAGGAAGTGCCACAATAAAACTATACAGAAATGCTTTTGAACCAGACTGGTTACCACCATTTACTGCCGAAATAGAAAATCTGGATACTGGCCAAGAATGGGAAGGTCCGATCAATATTGTGGAAGGTAATTTCCTTAAAGGTACCTTTAATAACCTTTCTGCCGGAAATTATGAAGTAACCATATTTGTAAAACCAAGATGTTTTTTAACCTTTGAATTTACAATTCAAGTTAATACCGCCGTACCAAATATCAATCAAAAAATCGAACCGGAATATTGCGGAAATAAAGATGGTAGTATATCTCTAACTTCACCTGATCTGACACTTTTTACATGGGGACCACCGATTAATAAAGCAGAATTGGGTTTAACATCAGATGTCAAGGACTTAAAGGCGGGTGTGTATGAAGTTGAAGTGAGAGAATTTGATGTTTTAGCTTGCCCTATTAAAAAGTATTTTATTGTAAAAAATGAAATGACTCATCCGTTCACTTTGTCTGGACTTCCTTCAAGATGTGCAAATTTAGGATCAATAACTGTAAATCTACTTAGCCCAAATATCAAACCTGATAAAGTAACATATAAGTGGAGCAATGGTGCTACTACACAGGCAATTACAAATCTCAGACCCGGGAATTATATAGTTACAGCCACATATGGTAATTGTCAATTTATATCAAATGAATTAGAAATAGAAAATATAAGCGGAAGCATTGAAAAGCTTAATCCAATATGCGGAGAAAGCAATGGTCGCTTAACATTTTATACTAATGAAATAGCTCAACCAGGCATAAAGTTTTTATGGAGCACAGGGTCTAATTCAAGCTCGATTACAGGCCTTGGGTCAGGAAGTTATGGCTTAACAGTAACAGTTGGTACTTGTGTAAAAGTATTTAATAATTTAGTATTAAAAGGTTCCCTTATTAAGTCACTTGATCTAGGATGTCAGAATGACAAGTATTCTCTTACTGCTATACCACATAATGGAATTGACGCTTCTAAAATTAAATATTTGTGGCGCAATGGATTAACAACAAAATCAATCCAAAATTTGTTACCCGGGGGTTATGAACTGTTTGCATCAACAATTGATGGCTGTGGGGATGTTCTGGGTGAAAGCATATCACCTTTTGTTTTTGAATCGACACAAAACAATCCTGTAACTTGTGGAGATTTTTCTTACTCGGGTGTAATTAGCCTTAATTTTGAGTTTTGGGCTTAAACAACTTCAAAAGACAAATTTTCTATGGAATACTGGTTATAATGGTTGGGGAATAGATGGTTTGGAACCAGGATTATATTCTGTAACCGGATCTCATGATCAATGCACAAAAACAAAAGACTTCAACCTTCCGAGTGATGATTTTAATGTTTTTATTGACGAATTCGAAAATGCTGAAAATGGATGCCCATCAGGCACAAATGGGTATATTCATTTGGGTTCAGATCAAGATAATTTGCCAATTAACTATATATGGAACACTGGTGAAACAACATCAAGCATAGATGGATTAGGTGCTGGTACTTATACTGTGACTGCAACACTCGGTCCTTGCGAAAAAATATTGACAGTTGCTATATGTACTTGCAATGGCTGTATAATGTCGCATGAAGTAGACCGCCCTCGTACTTGTCCTTCACATAGTGCTGGCTTTAGTGAACAAATAATTAAAGCTAGTACTTCAAATTCTCTTGACGGGGCTATTACTATAACACCTTTTGAGACCACACAGACAAATTTTACCTATTCTTGGACAGGAATAACTGGCCAATCGATTAGCCAGAATTTCGAATCAAATATGCAAAATTTGACCAATTTAAAAACAGGTTTGTATACTTTAAAGGTTAATGATGGATGCAAAATTTTTGAAGAAACTTATTTCGTTCCATTCATTAAAGATTGCTCTAATTCAGATTTTAATGTATTAATTACCAATACACCATGTTTTGGTGGACATATAGCAGTTAAAACTGTAAATAGTACAGGCCTTGTTTTGATTACTGCCAGTAATGGATTTTCAAGCATCATACCTTCAGGACAAATTGTATTGATACCTACTAATTTAACTACAGGTACATTTTATGTTAACGCAACTGATATGATTACCAGTTGTAATTCGACTGCATCAGTTGAAGTTTCAAATAATATTGGTACTTCATTTACGGTTGACATTCCTATTAAATCAGTGACTGGATGTAAAATATGGTCGTCAGGGTCAGCCCTCGGAACATTTTCAGGAGGTACGTCACCAATAAGTGGCAGGTGGTGGCTAAATGGTAATATAGTAAGTAACTCCGCAGGTCTTCTTTGGAATAAGACAGGATTGTATACATATGAGGCTTGGGATGCATGCGGATTAATAGCTACAAAAAGCATTCAACTTAGTTGTGATTGTGACGAGTTTCCTGTGATATTACAATACAATAAATGTTGGGATGAATGTGGTTGGGGAGAATCTGATTGTAGTAAACTAAAGCTTGCTGTAAATTGTAATGCATCAGGTACTTTTACTGTTATTTGGCCTGATAATAAAGAGACTATGGTTACTGACTGTAAAATAAAACGAGGTCCTAGATACTTTAAACCTAAAAACCCAGGAAGTTATGATGTAAAAATAATTTCTTCAACCGGATGTATTAAAGATATTAATTTTTTATTCCAGGAGGAAAATTGGTGTTTAGCTGAAGTAGTCAAAGATGATTTTGGAAATGCAATTGGAGTCAGAGAAACAAAAGGTCACTGTGATGAAGATAAACATATTAACCCAGCCTCACCCGTAAAGTTAGTGAAATTAATTTCTACAGACTTTTTGAATCCATGTTCAAAGGTATTAATTAGAACCTGGATTTTGTGGTGGGGAAGATACAAGGAGAATTTTAAATGAGGACGATTTAAAAGATATCATTGTTGAGGCAATACCAACCACTGACAATTGTGTGCGATGTGAATATCAAATTAATGGAAATAGATTAGCAGCAGAATATTGCCCACCAGATTGTCCTTTGGCTTGGCTTTTACTAGATGGATTTGAACTCCAAGTGATCATAAATAGCCCATTTGCATCAACTGTTAACGGATATTCAGTACTTTTATATATGAATAATGTTTATATTGATGGCAATGGATTGACTTCGGAGATAAAATTCGGACGACATATAGCGTTGAGAACCCTAATTGCTGGACCAGGTGTATATTATGCAGTATTTTTATACACTGCACCTAATGGAGTAATATGTAAAATTACCACTAATAAAATTACTATTGTTGTAATAACAAGATAATATCCATTGGATATGATAGTCTTATAAATGAATATGTGCCTTCATGGCTTGACTCAAATGAAGGATCAGGAACAAGTATAAAAAGTGTAAGTTTTAGTACTTTGGAAAATGATTCTGACATCCAGTCTTATGCCGATATCCCTTACGCTGGAGTCCATATATCAGATATCCGTTTAGATCAACAAAAAAATCATTACATATTCAGCAAGTTGCCAGGAGAAAGTCTGCAATTCGAAAAACTAAATGAATATGGAACATCTCAATGGAAACAGA
>JADKGD010000031.1 GCA_016717145.1 Saprospiraceae bacterium
TACGCCTATAATATGAAAATGTGCATTTTTCAAATCTGCTGGGTCGGTGGTAAACGTAATATCACAACCATCGAAAGCAGAGCCTTCCAGTTCTTTGGACGGGTCGATGCCTTGTTTCATTAAGTCTACCCGCTCTTTGTTGATATCAAACCCAATCACTTTAAAGTGTTTGGCAAATTCCAATGCCAAAGGTAAGCCTACATAACCCAACCCTGTTACTGATATAAGTTTTGTTTTGTTTTTTAATTCCTGTAACATTATATTATTTCTATTAAAATCCTTTACTTAATGAGTTTTTCTAAAAGCCGGGTTTCCCGCAACATCCATGATCTAATTAAAAACATCAGACCAATATTATTTTACTTTTTCCACACCAGTAGGATGTCCGTAAGCCTACCACATCTGTGCTTTCTAAATGGTCTTGCAAATTCAATTTGCAAGTAAGCCTTATCTCTTCGCCTTGGAACATATCTTACGGTCTGTGAATTCCACGAATTTACAACCCAATGCATTCATCTTCTTGTGCCAAATGGTCTTGCAAATCAAGGGTCTGCATGTGGTTAAATACCATTTTATTTAACACTTAAATCTGCCTTCATTTCATTACAGCAGACAGGTTGCATTCCAGCAGACAAACCTTAAACATTCAAACCTAAAAATATTTAAATAATATTCAATTAAGTTTCCCTATTTGAACTTTCTATTAATTTTATGATACTATCTCTAAACGGTGGTAAAATTACAGTAATAGTGTTCCATAACATAGGAATGTCAATCGCAAAATACCCATGGATAAGACGATTTCTCATAGCTATAGGTTTGTGCCACTCTATGTCCGGGTTACTTTTCCTGAATTCTTCCAGAATTTTATTTGATGCTTCTCCGATGATTTCTATGTTTCTTTCGACAGCATTTCTAATCATACTATTATTTGAAAAATTATTAAAGTCAATATGCTCAATGTACAGCGAAATATTGTCGAGTGCATCCAGTATATCATACAATAATAAATATGTGGGCCTATCAGACATAAAGCAGGTAGTTTTTCAAATACTCATACTGCCTCGGCTTCAAAGATCTTGCGGTTACTAGGTCTATTTTCTGACCCAATAATGTTTCTAATTCTTCTGCCAGTGAATTAAATAATAAAAAATCATCTGATTGGAAGTCTATCAAAATATCGACATCACTATCTTCATTAAAATCAGATCTTATAGCTGATCCAAAAACAGCCATATTGCCCAAAGGATAACGAAGTTTAAAATCTTGTAATGACTTTTTGAGCTTTATTATGATTTGTTCTTGTTTATGTTGCATAATTTGTTCCTATTTTCTGATGTTTTGCAAATCAAACCTTTCATTATTATCTTCAAAATACAAATCCAAGGCTTCTTTTAGATTCGATTGAGCTCCATCAAGCGCCTTACCAAAACTAGATACTTCAACATTTAAACATCTGGAGACATAAAACTTCCCTTCTTTTGTAATGATATACTTAAACGACTTCATAATGTTGATTTAATTTTATAAACGATACTTGCTATGATACTGAGACATACGATGATGGTGGCTCAAAGATTGATCAGATTAAACAGATTGTTTATTTCCACATTTTACAAGTCTATCTGACTTTGACCGGAACATCCTCTTACGGTCTGTGTCCGGTTTCGAAAGAATCACAAATCAGCCATTCCGAAAAATCCACCCAAACCAGCGTCATCTCAGTTTTCTTGGTGAGCACCCTCAGAGCCCTTAGTGGGTTAAATCTCAATCTTAGCCTCCCCTTACAGCCTACCATCCACAAAAATTAGTTCAGTTCACATTAAGAAAAAACACTCTCATCTATAATTTGAGAAGATTCAAGAGAACACTTTCCATTACCTAACCTGAGGAATGGTCTTGCAAATTCAATTTGCAAGTGGGTCTCAATTTACAACGCCATTTTTTGTACTTAAGAGTCAAAAGGCATATTACCTTAATTCACAAATGGCTTCGCCGCTGATAAGTCGCAAGTACTTGATCTGTAATGGGTTAAAATTCGATACGCCGTTTAGACTAATAATGAGTAGCAAAGTTACTCAATATGCGTTGATTTTTTTATTTTTACGTAGCAAATTAGTGAAATGTGGAACCATTGTAGTTGGTGTGTTACCTATTTGTTGGTATGGGGAGGTTTTTGGAATTTGGGAATGTGAAAATCTGAAAAAAACCTCCCAAAAAGCAATGAAGTCACTTTGCAGACTTGATCTTCATTAAACATTAAACATTAAACATTCTAAACCTCCTAAACCGACCTACCCCTAAGTTTCCATAGTGCTAACCTTTATGATCTAAGTGGTTAAACAATAATTCTGCTTCCACTCCATTCCTGCAGACAAACCTTAAAATTAAGTCAAGTCCTTAAGAATTTTTTTAGCTAACATTTCATTAATTTCATTATGCCTGGGTACGGGTTGGGTAGTTCCTTTGTTTGGGTTGTGATAAATATCGTGTTTGGCGCCATTTCTTAGTAAAATGCATCCATTTTTAGATAAAATTTTGAGTAAATCTTTACGTTTCATGCAATAATCAACTCTTCAACTTTTCTGATTCCCACTATTTTATGAGTCGTAAACAAGGAATGCAAGTCTAACAGGTGTTCTTTAAGATCCACCAAATCTTCACCTTGTGTCCAATGGTCTGGATAATCATTTAAAAACCCAATATATTTGCTATCTGCCTCTATCCAATAAGTAAAACTAACTTTATTTTCCATAAAAGGTAATATTATGAAATAAAACAATAAATCTAAATAAGTAGTTCATCCTTCGAGCCCTCTAATGCTATCCCTTAATGTCCTAAGTGAAAACCTTAGTACCCTTAGTGGTAAAACTAAACCACCTAAACCAACCTACCTAAGTTTCCTTAGTGCTAACCTTTGTGATCTAAGTGGTTAAACAATAATTCTGCTTCCTCTCCATTCTTGCAGACAAACCTTAAACCTTAAACATTCAACCTTAAAACTTTACACCTCAACCCTTAATCACTTTCATCAGATATTCCCCATAACCACTTTTGATTAATGGAGCAGCAAGTCTTAATAATTGTCCACTATTGATGAAGCCCATGCGCCATGCAACTTCTTCGATACAACCAATTTTGTAGCCTTGTCGCTTCTCTATGACCCTCACGAATTCAGAAGCATCATGTAATGAGTCAAAGGTACCTGTATCAAGCCAGGCAGTACCTCTATCCATGATGCCCACAGAGAGTTTTCCATTTTTAAGATAATGTTGATTTACTGTCGTTATTTCGTATTCGCCCCGTGCAGATGGGGTAATATTTTTTGCAATGTCGACGACGTTATTATCGTAATAATACAAGCCTGGCACTGCATAATCTGATTTTGGTTTTGATGGTTTCTCTTCAATGGAAATGGCCTTTTGGTCTTTATCAAATTCAACTACACCGTACCTTTCCGGATCATTGACAGGATAAGCAAAAACTCTGGCACCAGAAGTGATTGCAGCACTATTTTGTAATAACTTTGAAAGACCGGAACCATAAAATATATTATCTCCAAGTACCAGACAAGATGTATCGTTGCCTATAAATTCTGAACCTATTACAAAAGCCTGAGCTAATCCATTCGGTACGGCTTGTACTGCATATTCAAATCGGCATCCCAACTCCGTTCCATCTCCAAGCAATCGTATAAAGCCCGCTTGATCTTCAGGTGTAGTAATGATCAATACTTCTCGAATACCAGAAAGCATCAATATCGACAATGGATAATAAATCATCGGTTTGTCATAAATAGGCATCAATTGTTTACTGATGGCCTTAGTGATGGGATATAGTCTGGTGCCTGATCCGCCGGCTAGTATGATGCCTTTCATGATTTTGTTGGTTTAAGGTTTATGGTGGAACGTTTATGGTGGAACGTTTATGGTGGAACGTTGAACGTTGAACGTTTATGGTTTATGGTTTATTCTTATCCAAAGACCTTTTCAGACCGTTTAATTTATTTGCAACTACATCTATATTTAATCGCAATTCAAGGAGCCTATCTTCAGAAATATAATTTAAATCAAAACCTAAGATTAAACAATTGACTACTTCCATTAAACTACCATAAGCAATTTCAATAAATCGAATCTTTTCTTTATTAGACCATCTTGAAGTTCCTTCAGCTATGTTACATGAAACTGATATCATTGCCCTTCTAACTTGACTCGTAAGACCAAACCTCTCGTCTTCAGGAAATAATTTAGTAGTCAAATAAACATCTTTAACTAATAATCTTGACTTTTGCCAGACATCTAGTTTTTCAAAACCGTAGATATTGATATTATTATTTTTTTAAACATTAAACAATTATACGTTAAACAAAGCTTTCACTTAAATGGGTGCTTCGCCAAAGGCAATTCGGCAAAAGGATGATGATTTCCGGTCAAACCCAAAGGGACTGCATTTCTGATCTGATGCACTATATTTATGGCAGTGCGGGCCTCTCCTATTCTAAATCCTCCCCCACTTAAAATATCTTTATAACTCAAAGTGTGCAGGTCTGTAAAGCCATCAGAAAACTCAAGCTCCTCGCCCTCAATATTTATAGAACGATATGTTCGTTTACCTTTCGCTTTTAATGCTTCCGGGATAGTATCGGCGTTTATGCTTAAAAACCATTTGACCTTTGCCTTTGCAAATTCAAAATAACCTGCTGCTCTATCATGGGTATGAATGTGCACTATATTCTCTTTTACATCACCAAAAACCCATTGTAGCATATCATAAAAGTGAACTCCAATGTTTGTAGCAATGCCACCAGATTTTTCTACATCTCCTTTCCACGATGTATAATACCATGTACCTCTTGAAGTGATATAGGTAAGGTCAAATTCGAAAATTTTGTTTGCAGGTGAATTGGCTACTTTTTCTTTAAGTGCAATTATACTTGGGTGCAGTCTAAGTTGTAATATATTATAAATGTTGTGGCCGGTTTCGGTTTCGAGTTCTTCGAGCGCATCAATATTCCAGGGATTCAACACAATAGGTTTTTCACATATGATATCCGCTCCATATCTAAGTCCAAACCTGATATGTGCATCATGCAGATAATTCGGACTACAAATGCTCACGAAGTCTACTTTATGACCAACACGTTTCAATTTTTCCAGATGTCTGTCAAACCTTTCAAATTCGGTAAAAAAAGCCGCATTCGGAAAATAACTATCAATAATACCAACCGAGTCATTGGTGTCCATTGCAGCAACCAGATCATTGCCGGTATCTCGAATGGCCTGCATATGTCTGGGTGCGATGTATCCGGCGGCGCCTATAAGGGCAAATTGTTTCATTTTAATTTGGATTTGGTTTTTTGGATCTTATGATTTCAAGATGCTAATTCAATGTATTTAATAGCAATTATTTTTTTATTGAACCACTTAGGACACTTAATGCCACTAAGATTATTTTTATTAAATTTTTTAATAGCTTAAAGGATGAAATTTGAGTCCTAAAAATTCTATTCAGGATAATTTTTAAATATTTCATTGACCATAGGAATTAATCCTTCTTTGACAAGATTCATAACATTAAAATTTATAAGTAACCCTTTTGGAATGTGATTCAATTTCATGTAAGTCAATAACTGAGCTTTATGAATTGGTAAAATTCCGTCCTGACTTTTTAATTCGGCTATAACCAGATTATCTACTATTATATCCTGACGATAATGTCTTTCAATCTGAATACCCTTGTAAAAAATATCTATTCTCTTCTCCACTTCAACAAATACATCTGCTCTTCTTAACTCAAGAACAAGACAGTCTTTATAAATATCTTCAAGTAATCCCGGACCTAATTCTTTGTGAACTTCGATTGCAGCACCAACAATTTTGTAAGCCAGATTATTTATATAGGTTTTAGTAATTTCCATTAGTTTTAAAATTCTACATTTGTTTTTTATAGTTCGTACAAATAAATAAATTTTTTCTTTTTTCTCAGTGAAATTTAGTGTACTTAGTGGTAAACTTAATATACAGTTTCAATATTTAATTTATCTTTCGGACTACTCCATTTTCCAATCGATATTGTGCGCCACTTTCAGGACAAAAAGCATCACCTTTTTCATCAAAAATCAACTTGTGTCCATACTCACTCATCCATCCCGTCTGACGTGCAGGATTACCTACCACCAAAGCAAAATCCGGAACATGTTTAGTGACAACAGCACCCGCTCCAATGAATGCATATTTTCCTATGTCATGACCACAAACAATAGTAGCATTAGCACCAATACTAGCCCCTTTCCCAACATGGGTTTTTAAATATTCGCTTTTACGATTTACGGCACTCCTCGGATTGATGACATTCGTAAAAACACATGAAGGTCCAAGAAAAACATCATCATCACAAGTTACCCCGGTATAAATGGAAACATTATTTTGTATTTTCACATTATCACCCAGGACTACTTCCGGAGAGATTACTACATTCTGGCCGATGTTACAGGTCTTACCTATAATACAACGGGGCATTACATGACTGAAGTGCCAAATTTTGGTACCATCTCCAATTGAGCAGCCCTCGTCGATATAAGATGATTCATGTGCGAAATATGACATTTATTTATTGCTGATATTGTTAGTATTAATATTCTGACTTTAGGAAATATCCAGTCTTTCTTTGAAAAGGTTTTTGGGACCAGTTAAATGATATACTTAAAATAATTAACTTCTTATGGCATCGACTACAATTTTTCTTCTATAACTAAGCCAGCTCCAATCAGTCCGCCAAGAAGCCCACCAATGATCAAAGAAATCAACAAAGACTTCTCTTTTGCATCCAATGGAGGAAGTGGCTCGTCGATTATAGTAATATCGGGACTACCTGCATCAAGAGAAAAATCAGCTATTTCATAATTTTTTGTTACCTCACCGTACATCAATGTCAATTTTCCAATTTCAGTTTCCAGAATTTTCCGTTGAACCAACATGGTTTGATCCGAAAGATTTCTATGTGAATCGTTAAATCTTGCCAACTGATATTGTTTACTCCTTAATAAGTTTGTAATTGAATCCGTTTTTGCCGCAACAAAACCAAAAGATTTTTTATTGCTTTTGGTACTACTTAATATGTAATAATCTTTTAACTCCTCAAATACTTTGTTGCAAAAAACGATAGACAGCTCTTCATCAACAGTCAAAGCAGTCATTGTAAGTATGCCTGTGTCTTCACTAAATCCATTTGTAAAGATTGGAATTTTTTCTTTGCCACCTTCAACTACTTGACCATAAATCATTTTAAGTGCAAGCAGTTCGTCAATATTAAATGCTTTTATGGAATCTGTTTTAAATCTGAATCCTTTCCAATCCTTTTTTTTGGATGTCCATTCTTCATCCAAGCTGTAAAGATTTATCAAATGATTGGCAATATAGTCAGGCTTTCTTCCTGCAGAATCCAAGGAAATGACGGTAAAAAGTACTTTCTGGATTATATTTCTGGATCTTGACAATTCTACAATTTTATCCAAATTTACCTTACCTCCTTTTCCAAGACCAAACGATCCTAAAATCCCGGAAAGACCTCCGCCGCCGCTGCTACCATCATTCATGCTGTACGTCAATGCAGCCTGATACGTAACCACTGTAGTTTTTGCTTTATAACCAAAATAGATCACAAAAGGCAGAGAAAATGCAATGATCCACCATTTTTTATCCCACAGTTCCAGCCAAAACTCTGTTATCTTACCAATCAGTTCTTTGAGTGTGATTTCATCATCCTGGTATGAAGGTGGCATATTTTTTGGCTGATCCATATTTATTAAAAAGTGAAGTTGTGATTTATTAAATTAATGATACATTTTATCATAATAGGCCTGATAAGCTCCGGAAGTCACATTTTTTAACCATGTTTCATTGGCCAGATACCAGTCTATTGTTTTTTCAATGCCTGTTTCGAATGTTTCATGTGGCACCCAAGCTAGTTCATTTTTTATCTTGGAGGCATCAATAGCATATCTTAAGTCATGTCCGGCTCTATCCGTCACATATGTAATCAGATTCCTGCTTTCACCAGCAAGCCTTCCTAACTTTTTATCCATAATGTCGCAAACCAAACTGACCAATCCAATATTTGTCCACTCATTGTGCCCGCCGATGTTGTAAGTCTCACCTGGCTTTCCTTTATGTAATATTATGTCAATGGCTCTTGCATGATCCTCTACGTAAAGCCAATCTCTTACATTTTCGCCTTTACCATATACGGGAAGTGGTTTTTTTTGAATAATATTGTTTATAAATAATGGAATTAGTTTTTCCGGAAAGTGGTTTGGTCCGTAATTATTACTGCAATTTGAAATTACAACAGGCATATGGTAGGTATGATAAAATGCCCTCACCAAGTGATCTGAACTGGCTTTTGAAGCTGAATAAGGGGATCTCGGGTCGTAAGGTGTTTCTTCAGTAAACAGGTCTGTACCCATGTCCAGAGAACCGTAAACTTCGTCTGTACTGATATGATAAAACAGTTTTCCTGCATAATCGTCCGCCCAATGCTTCTTTGCAACCTGCAACAGATTGGCTGTACCAAGTATATTTGTTTTAAGGAAAATCAATGGATCTTTGATGGATCTGTCGACATGAGACTCTGCTGCCAGATGGACAACATGAGTGATTTGATACTTTTTAAAAATATCATCAACCAAAGTTTCGTCTCCTATGTCTCCTTTAACAAAGGTATAATTGGATTTTGATTCTATATCTTTCAGATTTTCCAGATTTCCCGCATAGGTTAATGCATCCAGATTGATGATCTTATCATATGGATATTTATTCACTAATCTTCTGACTACGTGAGAGCCAATAAAGCCGGCGCCGCCTGTGATAAGGATATTCATTTAATGGTAGATTTGTTTGATTTATTGATACTTCTACAGAAGTAAAGATTTCTTGCCCTGCGGATTTGCTAATTTTAGATTTTGTCTTTTAACGTTTGTTATTTAATACGCTAAAATCATATCTTCTTTAAGTTTTGATTAGTTTAGATCATTCGTCATTAATTGTTCGTGATTCGTCATTCATAATGGCATTTGGTCTTTGCTTTTTATCTGCTTTCCCATCTTTTATCCATCTGGTCAAAGCTCTTGCTTCTTCGAGGGTAACTTTTTTGCTATTTGCTTTTATGACTCTCTGTTTTTCCGCAAGGTCATCAAAAAGATGGTAAGGTTTTAACATTTCTGAACTCATTTTAAATAAATTACGGTGTCAATAAATTTTGTCTTTTTATATCCATCTGATTTAGTGTCTTCATTTTTGAAAACGATAGGCAGTACATCTAAACCATAAACATTACCCGTTAAACCCTTAAACAATTATACCTCACCTTCCAATACTATCATAATAAAATCCATGATCTTTCATATCATGAATATCATATACATTCCTGCCATCAAAAATCACAGGAGATTTCATGGTTTCTTTCATAAGATCAAAATCAGGAGAGCGAAATAAATTCCATTCTGTTATAATGGCCAATGCATCTACTTCATTTATGGCTTCATATTCATTTTTGCAAAACTCTATTTTTTCACCAAATATTTGTTTTACATTCTCCATAGCTTCCGGATCATATGCTTTTATTTTGGCGCCATTTTCAAGCAAGTTTTTTATTATAGTTAAAGCAGGTGCTTCTCTGATATCGTCTGTATTTGGTTTGAATGCCAGGCCCCAGATACCTATGGTTTTACCAGCAATATTGCCATCAAAATATTTAAGAATTTTGTTGGAAAGGACTTCTTTTTGTAACTCATTGACATTCATTACAGCTTTCAATATCTTAAAGTCATATTCATTTTCGTGTGCAGATTTTGCCAATGCCTGTACATCCTTAGGGAAACAAGATCCTCCATATCCGACTCCCGGAAATAAAAATCTTTTTCCAATCCTGCTATCTGAGCCCATACCTTTGCGCACCATATCAACATCTGCACCAAGTCGCTCACATAGATTGGCTATTTCGTTCATAAAACTTATACGTGTTGCGAGATATGCATTTGCTGCATATTTTGTCATCTCTGCACTACGTTCATCCATAAAAATGATTGGATTTCCCTGCCGCACAAATGGCTCGTATAAAGCGTCCATTATTTTTTTTGCTTTTTCAGAATCTGTGCCTACCACTACTCTGTCAGGTTTCATAAAATCTTCAACGGCAACACCTTCTCTAAGGAATTCGGGATTAGATACCACATCAAACAGAGAAGGATCAAGTTTCTGAAGCAGCACTTCTTCTACCTTTTCAGCGGTACCAACAGGAACTGTACTCTTATCCACAATTACTTTATAATCTGTAATAATTTCTGATAAATCTTTTGACACTTTCAAAATAAAGGAAAGGTCGGCAGATCCGTCGGCCCCGGGAGGCGTGGGCAAAGCAAGGAAAATAATCTTGGCCTCTTTTATACCTTCAGCCAAATCTGTCGTAAAGTGTAATCGACCCTGTCTGGTATTTCTTTCAAAAAGTATCTCCAGTCCCGGCTCATAAATAGGAACAAAGCCATTCTTCATTTTTTCTACTTTGTCGGCATCTATATCTACACATGTCACATGATTACCTGATTCAGCAAAACAAGTGCCAGACACCAAACCTACATATCCTGTACCTATTACAGCTATTTTCATTTTTATTTTGTGTTATTTTATCGGTTTATTTGTTGCATAGTATGCTTAATGGGATATAACAACAAGTTGTTGTTATTCAAAAAATCTTTTTACTTTGTCTGAAATATACTTTAATTGGACTTCATCCATTTCAGTATGTATTGGTAAAGAAATTACTTCTTTACAAAGTTGTTCTGTAACCGATAAAAATTCCAAACCATTTGATGAAGATTTGAACGCTTCCTGTTTGTATAAAGGAACAGGGTAGTAGATCATACTTGGAATTTTCTGATCATCCAGATATTGTTTTAATTTGTCTCTCATACCATTTTTCACTTTTAATGTATATTGATGAAAAACATGTGTCGAATATGGTGCCCTGAAAGGGGTTTCTAATTGATTTACATTGGAGAATGTATGGTCATAATAATCTGCTACTTTTATTCTCTCAGTACAGTATTCATCAAGATGTTTTAATTTAACACTCAAAATAGCAGCCTGGATTGAATCAAGTCGGGAGTTACATCCAACCACGTCATGATAATAGCGAACAGACTGTCCATGATTGGCTATTTTATATAATAAAGTTGCCATTTCATCATCATTAGCAAAAATTGCCCCCCCGTCACCATAAGCCCCAAGATTTTTGGAAGGGTAAAAGGAAGTGCAGCCAATATGTCCTATAGTTCCTGATTTTGCTTTTCTTCCATCAGAAAAAATAAAATCTGACCCTATAGCCTGTGCATTATCCTCGATTACCCAAAGCTTATGTTCCCTGGCAATATTCATAATACTTTCCATATCGGCAGATTGCCCATATAAGTGTACTGGTACAATGGCCTTGGTCTTTGGGGTTATGGCTAACTTAATAGCCTGAATATTAATATTAAATGTATCAGCATCAACATCTATCATTACAGGTATCAGTCCCAGAAGTGCTATTACTTCTGCTGTAGCCACATAAGTAAATGCAGGAACTATAACTTCATCTCCAGGCTTCAACCCTGCAGCCATCATGGCTATTTGCAATGCATCAGTTCCATTGGCACATGGGATGACGTGTTTTATACCCAGATAGCTTTCCAAGGCCAATTGAAATTCTTTGACCTTCGGTCCATTTATAAACGCCGTGGTATCAAGCACTTCCTGAATGCCATGATCTATTTCTTCTTTGATTTTTAAGTACTGGGACTTTACGTCCACCATTTGGATATTCATGGTAGGGAAATTGTTTAATTGTTTTGTTGCTTAATAAAATGATTGGTCAAATCTCATTATTTAATAAAAATTACATCATTTTTAATGAAAAGGTTGCTTAAAGTGTATCATTCTCTAAGTAGCTCATTATAATAAAAAGTATATAAATTTTGTTGGAACTATTGATGTATTCTGCTTAAAATAGCGAATTAACCATTACATACCATTGTGTTTGTCTATGGCATTCAAAATTCTCAATTCGTACTATACGTCTTTAAAAATAAAAATGGCTTCGCCGTTGATAAGTCGCACGTACTTGATCTTTTAATACCAACACAAATAATTACATGCCTGTTAATCAGGCAATTAATTGTTTGGTGTACATTGGTCTCAACAAGTTAAAGTCTACCTTGATCCTTAATTGATACCCAATGGTTTCCAGATCAATGACAAAACAGCGTTTGCTTGATTTAGAAACTATTTTACCTCTCATTCCCGCCAGGTGTCCTGAAATCACTTCCACTTCCTGACCGTATATAAAATCTAAGTCTTGATTGATTGAAACATCGATTACGTCGCCGCTTACCCTTCTGAGTACTTCAATTTCAGATTCAGGAATGGCCAATAAATCTTTTCCCTGCTTCAAAAATTTCATGACATACTCCGTCTCTAAAATAGGTAAGTATTCCTTTTTGTCTATGTATACAAAAACATAACAATTGATCAATGGAACTTCATAGTGTTTAACCTTCCTGTTATATTTTTTTGTTTTAGAAACAATAGGCACATAAGAAGCAATTTGTTTCTTAGATAAAATGTCAGAAACATACTTTTCACATTTATACTTAGTATATACTGCAAACCAACGTTTCTTGTCCGTTGACATTTGGTTTATAATTATGTCTTCTTTTTTAACAGTATTGGTGGCCATCTTCACTTAGATCTAATTTTTCCATAACAAAAGTGCCTGAATATTTACATTTTCCCAATCCATGGAATCGATTTCTGCTGCACTGTATACCACATACATAATTCTCCTGGGGATATGCTTTTCTACCTTGGCAATTAATTCCATAAGATAACCCTGGTTAATGTTTCCCACAAAAACCAAATCTATCGTATGTGCGTCTAGTCCTTTGGCAAAAGCACCGGTCACATAAACCCTCTCAACATATCCTAAATTTTCAATTACATTATCAATTATTTTATCAAACCCAATATACTTCATGATCATATTGTGTGTATCAGAATATAAAGGATGGTCTGTATTGGCGCGAAAATATTTTCTATTTCCCTGAGCAAATGAAGTCAACATACCTGCTTTCTCAAATCTATTTAGCTCTACCCTAATACCATTGGATGATTCTCCAAATTCAGTTTCCAATCCCCTGAGATATGAAGTTGCATTGCTATTGAGAAAAAATTTCAACAATAACTTAATACGTGTCTTGGAAGATATTAAGGTCTCAATCATATTGAGTATAAAAATTACTCAAAGGTAATAATTGGTTTTTAATTAATTGACATTTTGGACCAATAAAATGATCGACAAAATTGCAGTCGCCTGTGCAATCGAACTTGCAAGTATCTCTCCCCACTTAACATCTTCCTGTTTTTCACCAGGTTCTGTTTTGGCTTTTACATCTTTATATCCAATGCGGATTTCACTTCCGGGGCCGACTTTAGGATATTTTTTAAAAAACAAAAATCGTTTTGCCTTTGTCACTTTTCCACTTGCATCAATAACAAATATCTTGCTGGTTGCTGCATCTTTTGATAATCCCCCTGCATACTCGTCAATATAATATTTGGCTGATTTACCTTTGATATAGGGTGTTTGTATTTTGCTTTGAAGTAGAATTTTTTCGGGATAAATCTCGGATGCTTTTGTAGCTCCTGTGATCGATACCAGATTACTTAATTTGGGAACATTAATTTCATCGCCTTCCTGCAAAATAATATTTTCATATGTTTTAGGAGATTTTAATGCTTTTTCAAGATCAATAATAATAAAACCAATGTTTTCTTTTGATCTGACCAAGGTAGCACCTTTGAGAAAAGCTTCATCTGTGACCCCACCTGCTTCCCTTATAATGGTGGCAAGTTTTGTATTATCGCTCATTAAAGCATATGTTCCCGGATATTTGACTTCTCCATTGATAAAAACATTGCGCTGTAATTCATATTCAGGCGCCAGTCTCACAAAGATCTGGTCAAACGGCTTTAGTTCAAAATCATCACCTCCACTTTTGACATTAAAGTTTTCGTCTATTTTAAGATTTGCTGCAAGCACTCTTGTCGATTTTTCCTCCTGTAATTCCAGTCTATAAACATCGATCCGATCAAATGATGCTTCTCTTTTAAGACCTCCGGCAAGCAAGAGCAGGTCCCTTAACTTTAGACTTGGATTATACAGGAATTCTCCCGGCGAACGAACAGCGCCGGCTACTCTAATGAATGATTCATCGGTATAACTGTCTTTGGAATAAATAACCAGTCTGTCCTTAGGTTCAAGGCCAACATTTGCCGCTGATGATGGATTGTTTATTGCTTCTTTCAGATTTACATAAATATATTCCTGAGTTTTGGCGTCTTCCTGTTTTATTCGAAAAATATACGCAAAATCCATAGCTTCATTTTTTATACCACCTGCAAAAAATATTGCATCTGATACTTTCAAATTTTTACCTGCATCGAGTGACATTTCGGTGGGATTTCTTACCGCACCACTTATTGTCACTGTATAATTGTCCGCAAAAGTAGCCTTTGACGAGATCATAAGTTCATCCCCACGTTGTAGCTTTAGGTTCTCTGCGATTTGCGGATTATTTACAATATTTGACACATTTATAAACTCATATCTTATTGTTTTAAAATCCTGATTGTATCTTTTCAAATAAGCTATATCGGTTATAGCATTATCCAGAAGAACAGCTTTTTTCAATAAATCAGAAATCCGTTCATTATTAGACATTGCATAAGTTCCGGGGTTTTCAACTGATCCTGAAATCCGCACCTCATTTCTGATACCTTCATTTATTTCCTGAATGACAACTACATCACCATTGATCAAACTGAAATTTTTTCCTGTTTTCTCAAGGCTGGCATAATCCAGATCTATAATTCTAATGGTATCATTTTCAATCCTTTTTACCTGAAAATTACTTTTAAGTGCATTAACCTTAAGTCCTCCGGCAAATTTTATCAATTCAGTAAGATTTTCATTTTCAATAAGTTCATATCTGAAAGATCTGTTTATGGCCCCTGAAATTGTAACCAAACGCTGTGCTACAGGCACATTAATATAATCATTTTCTGCAAGGTAAAAATCCTGACTAATCACAGGATTTTGCAGATATTGGTATACATCCAGATTACGTGGTTTTTTGCCTGGCCTAAGGACCTGAATTTTACGTACACTACCTATATCATTTGGACCACCTGCAGCAATAAGCGCATTAAATGCAGTATTTATAGCGGATATATTGAACGTACCATTATTAAATACTTCACCTACAATGTTGACATTAATGGTTCTGGCAGTAGTCACTGCCAATTCGAAATTCTCTTTTTGAAAATAATAATAATTTCTCAATCGGGATGCCATTAATTGTTCGGCAGCATCTACAGTCAATCCGGCTAAATAATACCTTGGAAGTCCTGAAGGTTGAATGTATCCTTCTTTTTCAATTTCCAATGCAAAATTCTCCTGAGTTGGGCCCCAAATTGATATGGACACCTTATCTCCCGGACCAAGAATATATGTTTTGGCAGGCTTTGCATCTTCGGCTGTTCTGAATAAATGCAATGATTTATCCCTGAATATGTGCTGACCATATGTCTGTGCCGGTGGGATATTTTCTTTTGCAGACTCCTGTATTTTTTCTGAGATAGCTTCTTCAATTGTTGCGCCATCTTTGACGGCTTTCTGAATGTCTTTGGCTTGATTGGCCACTTTTTCTTTTTGGTCGACTGTTCTTACTTCATCCATTTTTTGACTGCGGTTGCTTAATTACCTGAGTTTTTATTTCTTCAGGATCTTTCTGGGTCGGCTTGGTTGTTTTTGCTTTTTTCTCTGCATCCAAAATAGCCATAACTTCTTCAGCTGCCTTTTTAGCTCTGGCAACATCTACAGGGTTCTCAGGATTGATAGAGTCAGGATTAACACCTTTATTGATCATCTCCTGTTTGAAACGATCAGCATCATATCCCCTTTTTTCAATTTCAGCCCGTGCTGCTGCCTCATTAATAGTTTGACTAAAACAGTCCAAGCTAATAAAAACTAAAAATATGAAGACTATATATTTATATATCATTTTACATCATTGTTTTGTAAAGCAGTCGGCACACGAATGGATAAAATCTGATTAAACTTTAAGAAATTAAGCATCGGTTTGCCAGCTCAAATATCATAATTCAAATTTGGTGCCAACCATCGTTCTATTTCTTTAACGTCAATTGACTTCCTTTTAGCATAATCAACCACCTGATCATTAGAAATATTGCCTAAACCAAAATATTTTGAATCAGGATGTGAAAAATAATAGCCACTCACAGAGGCTGCCGGGTACATCGCCATGCTTTCTGTCAATGAAATTCCCGTATTTGCTTCAGCATTCAGCAAAGTCCAAATAATTTCTTTTTCAGTATGGTCAGGACAAGCCGGATATCCCGGGGCTGGTCGGATTCCCTGATATTTTTCTTCAATCAAAGCATCATTTTGTAAGTTTTCGTCCTTTTGATAGGCCCAAAGTGAAGTACGAACTTCCCTATGCATATATTCTGCCAGCGCTTCAGCAAATCTATCTGCCAATGATTTCATCATTATAGCGTTAAAATCATCGTGTTGTTCTTCATACATTTTGACCCAAGGTTCTATTCCCAGTCCTGCCGTCACGGCAAATGCACCTATGTAGTCTTGTTTACCTGATTCAACAGGCGCGATATAATCTGCCAGTGAAAAATAAGGCAAACCATCTGTTTTTTTTCTTTGTTGTCTCAGGAAATGTATCCTGTCTGATTCCAGGTCGGAATTTTTATCATAAATAATTACATCATCTCCAATACTATTGGCCGGAAAAATTCCTATGACAGCTCTTGCCGTCAGTCTTTTTTCATGTACAATAAGTGTGATCATTTCCCGTGCATGATCGTACAATTTTTTTGCTTCCTCACCAACAAATGCATCCCTGAAAATAGTCGGATATTTTCCTTTTAATTGCCAACTGGCAAAAAATGGCGTCCAGTCTATAAATGGTACCAGTTTTTCCAATGAAACCTCATCATAGTTTTTTACCCCAACAAAATTTGGCTTATATGGCTCGAAACTACCCCATTCTATATTATTTTTTTTACTTCTTGCTTCCTCTATAGAAACATACTCTTTTAAAATTTCACCAGCATTTCGACGGATTCGTAATTCTTCATATTCCTCGCGTATGCTTTTGGCAAAATCAACTGCTACATTTTCTTCTCCTGATAATAACTGACTGACTACCCCGACACTTCTGCTGGCATCCAATACGTGTATGACGGGAGCATCATAGTGAGGTTCTATTTTTAGGGACGTATGTGTTTTTGACGTCGTCGCTCCACCAATTAATAAAGGAATTTTAAAACCTCTGCGTTGCATCTCTTTGGCTACATTGACCATTTCGTCAAGGGAAGGCGTGATAAGTCCACTCAATCCGATCACATCTACATTGTTATCCAAAGCAGCCTGTAATATTCTGTCGGTTGAAACCATAACACCGAGGTCAATGATTTCATAATTATTACAAGCCAAGACCACACCGACAATATTTTTACCTATATCATGCACGTCTCCTTTTACAGTCGCCATCAGGATTTTTCCTTTCACAGATCCACCGGATTCCGCTTTTTCGGCATCGATAAATGGGGTAAGATACGCCACGGATTTTTTCATCACTCTGGCACTTTTAACAACCTGGGGAAGGAACATCTTGCCGGAACCGAAGAGGTCTCCAACGATATTCATACCATCCATAAGAGGTCCCTCAATAACTTGCAAAGAAAAAGGGTATTTTTGTCTTGCTTCCTCGGTATCTTCATCAATATAATCAGTGATACCTTTTACGAGGGCATGTGAAAGTCGTTCCTCAACAGAACTTTCGCGCCACCTGAGATCTTTTTGAATGACTTTTCCACCTCCGGCAACTCGTTCTGCATAATTGGTGAGTTCTTCAGTAGCTTTTTCGTTTCTGTTAAATAGTACATCCTCCACCAACGTAAGTAGCTCCTTATCTACTTCTTCATAAACCTCAACCATTCCGGCATTGACAATGCCCATGTCCATTCCTGCTTTTATGGCATGATACAAAAAAGAGGCATGCATAGCTTCCCGTACTTTGTCATTCCCTCTGTAAGAAAATGAAATATTGCTGACCCCGCCACTTATTTTTACACCCGGACACAATGTTTTGATCTGCCGAGTGGCTTCTATAAAATTTATGGCGTATTCATTATGTTCTTTGATACCTGTCGCTACGGCAAAAATATTTGGGTCAAAAATAATATCCTCCGCAGGAAAACCTATTTCAGAAACTAATATGTCATATGCTCTTTTACAAATATTTACTTTACGTTCGATGGTATCTGCCTGACCTTGTTCATCAAATGCCATTACCACTGTTGCTGCCCCGTATTTTCGAAGTAAGTTGGCCTGTCTTCTGAACTCATTTTCGCCTTCTTTCATTGAAATGGAATTGACAATACACTTGCCTTGTACACATTTAAGGCCCGCCTCAATAACTTCAAATTTAGACGAATCTATCATCACAGGGACTTTAGCAATATCAGGTTCTGACATGACAAGGTGGAGGAATTTTTTCATAGCTTCCTTGGAGTCAAGCAAGCCTTCATCCATATTAATGTCAATAATTTGCGCCCCGCTTTCTACTTGTTGCATGGCTATGGAAAGGGCCTCAGCATAATTATTATCTGCAATAAGTTTTGCAAATTTTCTGGAACCCGTGACATTTGTGCGTTCGCCTATGTTAATAAAATTTAAGTCTTCCCTGACTATCAATGGCTCAAGTCCGGCATAGGCAGTTAACTTTTTGTTAGTCGGAAGGACCCTTGTTTTCATACCCTCCACGGCAATAGCCATTGCTTTGATGTGTTCAGGTGTCGTACCGCAACAGCCACCAATAATGTTTACCAAGCCTGATGAAACAAACTCTTTGATATATTGCTGCATTTCTTCAGCTGACTGGTCATAATCTCCGAGTTCATTAGGTAAACCGGCATTAGGATAGGCACTAATTAAACAATCGGCAATATTGCTTAAGTCCTGTAAATGCGGGCGAAGTTCTTTAGCGCCAAGTGCACAGTTTAAACCGACACTAAACAAATCTGCGTGGCTCACTGAAATATAAAAAGCTTCGGCAGTCTGACCGCTCAAAGTCCTTCCACTTGCATCTGTGATCGTACCTGAAACCATGACAGGTGTGTCGATGCCTCTTTCTTCTTTTATGGTTTGTATGGCAAAAAGTGCTGCTTTACAATTGAGGGTATCAAAAACTGTCTCCACCAAAATGATATCGGCGCCTCCATCGAGCAAGCCACTGACCTGTTCGTAGTAATTTTCACTAAGTTCATCAAATGTTATCCCTCTATAACCCGGATTGTTTACATCCGGTGACATAGAAGCAGTCTTATTTGTCGGGCCGACAGCTCCTGCTACAAATCTTGGTTTATACGGATTTTTTGCTGTGTAAGCTAAAGCTACTTTTTTTGCAATTTGAGCGGATACCTTATTTAATTCATATGTATATTCTTCCAGGTGGTAATCAGATTGAGAGATTCTTGTACTGTTGAATGTATTGGTCTCAATAATGTCAGAGCCAGCCTCGAGATAAGCGATATGTATGGCTTCTATAATATCCGGCCTTGTGATAGATAATAAATCATTATTTCCTTTCAGGTCTGAATGGTGATGTTTAAACCGTTCACCGCGATAATCTGCTTCATCCAGTTTATATCTTTGAATCATTGTGCCCATCGCGCCATCAAGCACCAGGACACGACTTTTTGCTATTTCACGTAAATCTGTCATATTGGGCACAAAGGTAATAAACCGGCACAAATCAGCAGAAAATCAAATTTTAACTAAGTCAGTCAATAAATTTTTAAATCTTTGTGAATGTTTGTCACGTAGTGTGACCAGAATTTTTGTTAATTTTGGGAAAGCATATGTCCCATTTGATTATAAATAATAAGTTTATGTTCTTGTCAGAGTGTGTTGGGTTGGGATGGGGCTGGAGCAGGCCAGAAAAAGTTGTTCGATTATTGACTCAAAGGGAAGGGAGTAAATAGGGGGTGAACGTGTGAGCTGATCTAATTTTTTAGAATTTTAAAGATTTTGAGAAGAGTCCTGCTTGAAAGGGTTGATAGTTTAGAGGGAGATGCTCTAACCTAGCATTGTAAAAGTAAAATGTTTGCTTCTCGGAATATCGGGACGAAATTTTTTGAAACTGTCGCTTGTTTACAAAATAAAGACTGGATAGATATTTGTGGAAAAATCTAGATAGCGTCTCAAGTTTCCATCGAGCTTGTTTATTTTATTAACAAAGAAGGTGTTATAGAATATAGAGACAGAGATTTTTTCAGCAATGAAGGTTTTATGTTTTGTAGGTTAGCGGTAATTTCTCAACCTGGTTGATGCCTATAATCAATTCAGGGGGGGTGCTCTGTGGCAGAATGTATTAAAAAACCCAAAAGAAGACCTTTTATAATTTGCGTACACTTCATCTGCAGATTGTTTAAGTTATTGATAAAAATAAATTTCTAATCATTGGGGAGTAGCTCAATAATGTACAAAATGTAAAATAATTCCATATAAGTTTATCCCGAAAAATGATGTGCGACTGTTTCAGTTTTTTTTACACCACCAAAAAGATATTGCAATATAAGCTTAATTTTTCTATTGTGTCAATAGGGAACTGTCAAATTATCTATAAAAAATGAACAAGCTAATAAGAGTATACGCTTTATCATAATAATGTTTAATCTCATAAATAAAGATACAGGCTAATATTTAGCCTGTATCTTCCAAACAATTTATATTTTAATAAACTTTAACACGTTATTTTGACCCTGAGTCAAAAAAATACCAGTAGGCAATTGGACATCATGAAGTCGTCAAATCCCATCCATCACAAGCTTACCCAATGCATCTTGAATCAAAGTTTGTTTGTCAAATGACCCATTGGTTATAGTAAGAAGATTGGAAGTTGGATTTGGATATATAAATATTTTGTCGTCATTGGCATAATCTATGGTAGGTACAGTCAATCCCAAATCCTGACCATCAAAACAAGCAACAAAATTATAATTTGAATATTCGCCACTATATCTTGCCGCGCTTTTTAAAACAAGATTATCTTCTTCAGTTATATAGGTCAATCCATACCATGAAATTTCCAGATCTTGTTTTGAGGGCATTATTGAACTTAACAATATAAACTCATTAGTGTCTTCATTATATTCTATGATATCAAAACTATAAAAACCATTAATGCCTGGAAGTGCCTGAGCAATAAATCCGTGATCAGTCAGCTTGAGGATATCTAAACCAAAGTAAAAATGATTGTCAATAGCAACCTCTTGCATAAATTTCTTAACGTCACTATTATGATCCACCCACAACACATTAATCTTAGAGATACCAAAATCTTCCATCCGAAAGGAATTAAGTGCAAATACATTATCACCTTCGGTATCGTAAGTTAGTGAAAGCTGATTTTCCAGTGGTAAATGTATGTATTCTTCAAAATTTAATTTTTTAGAAATTTTATTTTGCGATAAATCATTATTAGTCATCCATACAAACTGAAATTTTGAAGAATCAGGATTATTGTAATTATTATATATTCCGATACGAACAGAGTCATTCAGAGCTGTTATGATCATCTCTGAATATGGGTTGATTATCAGGTCTTCCTTTATAGTTATCTTACCGTAAGGGTACAACGATAAATCACCATCTAACCTAGCACTTGTAAAAGTATAATTAAGTGTCGTGGCACTATTGAATTCAACAGCCGGAAAATATAAAACATATTCCTTAAGTGCACTATCATAGATAAAATTGGAAATACGTGGACGTAAATTTTTTTGAATACTGTCTTTGCTTGTTTGCCGGCTTAATATTTTACCATTTTCTACATCGACGGTATATTTGACAACCAATGCTGGCTTTGATGCATCATGCGGCCAGGATGGCGCATATCTAGAAAACATAGTGTCCAGTCGTACAAATCCCAAAAGATCAATATTGCCATCATTATTGACAAATGGAGCTAATATACTCCTGATATTTGTTGCCCGAAAAATCATTATTGAGTAGCGTCCATTCAAGTTTCCCATCGAGCTTGTTTATTTTATTAAGCAAAAAGCCGTACAAAGGAATCGGGTGATGGCTGACACAATAACTTAATGCATACACATAAGATTTATCTTCTGCAAAATGATATGGCTTATTTGCGTATTTTGTAATATATGGTTGAGCTGGGTTATAATAATTGCTGTCTTCTACAAAATAAGACCATTTGGATTGGATACCTGATAAATCAATTTCAGGTGGGATTTGGGAACTCGCTACTATGCTAGAATGTATAAAAAAAACCAAAAAAAACCTTTTATAATTTTCGAATGTATAGTTTGCATATTGTTTAAGTTATTTATAAAACTAAATTTCTAATTATTGGGGAGTAGCTCAATAATGTACAAAATGTAAAATAATTCCATATAAGTTTATCCCGAAAATGATGTGAGGCTGTTGCAGATTTTTTTACACCACCAAAAAGATATTGCAATGTATGCTAATTTTTGTATTTTGTCAATAGTGAACTCAAAAAATATCTACAATAAATGACGTTTGTGCAGTTTTGTATAAGCGTATTTATGATTATGCCTAAAACACAACGACGATATCTACAAGTATATAGTAAATCAAAGAACATGCAAATAATAAAGCTCAATAATCATATCCAATGTTAGCTATATTTACCCTCAATCCGCCACCGATGTAATGTTGATTTTTGGTTACGTCAGTTGTCGTCTGTCGCCACATGCCTTGCAGATCAATAAAATAATTCTGAAAAATCTCATAGCTAACATCTACATTGATGGCCTTGACCGTTGTAGCAAGGCCCTGACCTATAAAATTTCCGTAATCTTTTTCGCGGCTATCAAGGGGTATCAGGATATTTCCACCCCAGTCTTCACCTGGTCTGTCGTCACCGTACTTAGTAAACAAGCCCTTGGCCATCACATAAAATCTATCAAAAGGTTTATACCGGACGATATAAATCATTTCTTTAAAATTGGCGCCTAAAGGATGTGCAAGCGGTTGATTTTCATGACTATAATTTGCCACAGAATACCCCGGCAAGGACGATAGCGTATCCCTATGGGCATAAGTATATGGTCTTACAGCATTATACTCCAACTGCATATCAAGATGGTCTATGCCGAAGGCATTGATATACTTTATGCCAAACTGGCCACCAAATTTATTGGCCCACCATCCAGATTGTTTTTTGACTTCTGAAAGTTTAAATTCATCAAGAATAAGTTGACCATATAGAGAGACACCTTTGACCGCATTCCATTTTACATTCAATCCTAAGATTACATTATCCGGACTATCCAAAAAATGTTCCACAGCTCTATAGAGAATGACAGGATTTAAGTACTGAAACTCAAAGTGATTTTCTCTGGCAAAAACCACCGTTTCAAACAAGCCGATTTCAAATTTTGTATTAGGTTTAAACGCTAAATAATGGGTTGCTGTATACTTTTTTGGCAGTAGTTTATTACCTTGATTAAACAGCGTCGATGTAGGAGCCATTTCAGCAAATATATTTTGATATTGGAATTTCCAAATGCGGGTATTGAACTTAAGGTACAGATAATTGTGGCTATAATCAGATAATAAAAGTGATCTGATACCATTTCCAATAAAATGATTACCGTGTCCAAACTCGATGTTGATACTTTTGACAGGATTGAATCCAATATATGCTCGTGCATTAAAAAAATCATAACCTTTCAAATTTCCGATGACTCCGGAACTGTATGGCTTCCAAAAACCCTGTCCAGGCAAAGTGCCAAATTTTTGAATCCTGTCATCGACAAAACTTAAGTAACTCCGTTGGTTTTCAAGCAATTGGGTATAAATATATACTTTGTCATCAATATAAGCCCTGGCTTCTACACCACGTAAGTTTTGAAATATTATGTTATCATTATTGGCTTCTTTGTGATAACTTACATTTAGCACAGGATTGATATACATTTTGAACGAAGGGGTCTCCAATTGCAAAAAATTGGATGGCGTTTTGTAAAAATATTTCCAAAAAAGGAGATCTGTCAAATCCCTTTTTGGATATGTCATGATCATAATTTACGATGTCCTCCTCATAATTTTCTCTGAAAACTGATTGAATAAGCGTATCTGTCGGATTCACATTTTTAGTATCCAGGAATTCATAGTTGTCTGAAAATATGTGTCTAAGATCATATCTGTCTTTGTTTGTCAATGTTGGATTGTTCCATGCTTTTTTCAAATAAACTATAGTTTCCTTTCTGTTAAAATTATTGATACTATTGACCAGACTGGTATCCACTTTCCGGAGTATTTCCAAACGATCATACGTATGGTATGTCTGATCTCCTCTTGGAATTAAAGGAGACTGGCCAAAAGTGCTGTCCCAAAAGAAAAAAAACATAATACAAAATAAAAATCTTCTATAATACATAACTAAAAGTACAAATTGAAAAGAGCTGTAAAGATGGCTCAAAATCTACACTTCTTATATATAAATCTAATATTTTAAGCAAAACTGATATGTCCGTTTTCTCAAACATGATATAAAAATCAAACTTATCAAGGCGTGGCTTAAATTCAAAAATTGTACATTTGATGCTTTTCAAGTTTAAAATACATATCGTCACTTTGTCCTCTGAATTTGTTAAATTTTGCACCAACTATTTATCAGAATGACATTGTTTTATACATATTGGACATTTTTTTATACCTTAGCTGCACAAATTTAAATTATAGCTTTTGAAGAAGGTAAAGTACCTGGTACACAGTCTCAAAAACTTTCAGGAAATGGGAACAGTGATAAGAAGTGGAGCGGCAATGTGTCGCAAAATGAGCCAATTTATTCGAAAAACTGATGACCTGATTATCGTTGAGCTTGGTGCAGGTGATGGAGCCATTACGTCATACATTCTGGAAGCCATGTCACCTGATGCCAGATTGTTTGTATTTGAAATCAATCCCGAGCTTTGTGATGTTATAGCCAAAATCGACGATCATCGGGTGATTCTCATCAATGATGGGGCTCAAAATATGTTGTCACATCTGACAAAATATCATATTACAGAAGTTGATACCATTATATCTGCCATACCATTTCTGGTATTGCCAGACGATTTGACACAGGAAATACTTTTACTAAGTAAAAAATTACTGAAAAGAGGCGGTATGTTTATACAGATGCATTATGTGCAATCCATCAAAAAGATGTATAAAACTATCTTCGGCAATGTAGAGACTTATTTTGTGCCGCTTAATATTCCTCCGGGCTATGTATTCAGATGTGAGAAGGACCAGATTAATATTTAAAAATGGCCTGACGACATAAATCGCCAAGCCATTTTTTGTTTTGTAAAAACATACCTGTAAGCCGGATTCTGTATCATACCCGAAAGCATGACCTCTATCATTTATCTAAGCTGCCTACCCCTCCTGATATGTCATAAAGACAACAAAACCGAGCCAATTTTGTCTCAAAAGAGAATCAGGATGTACATGGCATTTCAACCCACAAGGTTTGTCCTGACCTTACATTACTGCAAAGCCACGAGAGCTCTTACCTCTCATTTTCACCCTTACCACAGCTTGCACCATGGCGGTTATTTTCTGTGACACTAATCTGTACCAAGCCTGAGCTTGATCCCACCCGTTAGATGGTGTGGCGCTCTACGTTGTCCGGACTTTCCTCTTCCAGCTTCCTGAAAGCGATAGAGCGGTATATTTAATAACAAAGATACTTAATTTTAGTTTGTAAACTTTATAAAATTCACTTCAATATCTCTATTATCTAGATGTAAGCTTCCAACAACTTACATGTTTTTTAATAAATGAAACATATTAAATGTGAAAAATTGCTTCTCAAATGTTGGGTTAACCCAACATTTACATAATAATTGGACCACCACGTTAAGTTGACAAAGTAGAATTAATTTAGCTTAAAAATGGTTCAACTAACACAATTTTAAATGAATCAAACTATTATATTAATAAAATTTATAATATTTATTTACTTCTTAATCAAAAAGTATTATCTTCGCACCCATCTATTATCGTTTTAATTTCTGCGTAATATGGTACGGCTGATCATAGCTGCATTACTACTGGTTTCGTCCTTTTTAATATATATCGGCAATCAATCTGCTGATAGATCAGTTATTATTGGACAATTTGAAGCATACCTTAATCAACAATATGTACATGATTCCCTCGTAATTCGACAATACCTGAATAGTGATGATGACAGGTTGATACTCAATCAACTGAATGATTCTCCATTTTTGATTGAAATAAATAAAAATGACTCTATCATTTACTGGACTGATCTGACAGATATCAATGAAATCGCACCAAAACAAATACATCCGATATCCCAAATAGGTGATACTATGGTTTATGCAACTGTAAGACTCAATCTCTCAGGATTAAATGGATATATTCAACCGATTTTACTGGAGAAGGCGGGTATTACTGAAAAACTTAAAACTATAGGAAGCAGTGGTGAAGCAAAAAATATACACATAGACCGTTCATCAAATATTTCGATCTATATTGATGATCAACACAATAAAGCTATCTTTAAGGCTATTGCCTGGCTATTTCTTTTTATAGCTATGGTCATCTTTACTGTCAACCAAATCCAAAATTTCAATCAGCTTGTCGCTCAAAATAAAAACTGGAAACACCCATTTTTAATCATTTTAGTAACCACTTTTATTTTCCGTTTATTGCATTTTAGCAGTACATTTAGTGATTTATTTCGAGGATTCACAGGATTTCTGGCTTTAAATCATACATCAATCCTAAATAAAAGTTTGTGTGATTTCTTATTAAATCTGTGGATATTTGGACTTGCTGTCTATATTCTTAACATTTTAAGTACTAAAAAAATAAGCTACTCAAGTCCAAAAAAAATCACTTTTGCTTCCGGTTTTTTTACTTTCTTACTTTTTGGAACTTGTGTCCATTTTATAGAAGGTTTTGTGGTAAGCAGTCAGGTAAATCTCGAGATCGAGTCACTTTTGACATTCAATATAATTAGTTTTGGGTTGATCATCTGCTTTATAATTATGATGATCCTCATCTTCCAATGTACACAATTGATGTATGAAATGGTTCATGCATCAAAAACCAACAATGCAGTAAAATATACTTTCCTTAGCCTTGGCTGGACATCATCATTGATCATTTTGTGGATGTTTGGCTGGCTTAATGTGCCCATTTGGATATTTATTGTTTTTGTCATCGCATATTCACTTATTCTGGACGCATATGTCGAAAACAAGGCAAAAAAAATTACTTATCTGATATGGTGGCTCATTATGTTTTCAGGATTCCTTGCGGTATCCTTGTTTTATTTTGGTTTAAAAAAAGATGTTGCTGCAAGAACGGAATTTTTACATAAATACTACATAGAGCCGAATGGCAGCGTGATTCATGCACTGGAAGTCCTGGCGGATTCATTGGCAAATAGTGGAATTTTTTCAAAGCTCGGTTCATTGGAAAATCCTGCCAGACTGGACATGAATGATTTGGATCAATATATATTCAACAATACCACATTGGGTCTTAAATCTCTGGAAAGATCGATTGAATTGTTTGATAAAAAAGGCAATACTCAGTTTAGCAATCATTTTGCAAATTACTACAAAACAGATCAATCTTTCAAAAATGCCCGCCGTATCTCTAAAAATATTTATCACAATCCATTTGAAGACAAGTACATTCTGAGATTTGAAATAGACAAATCCGTCGCAGGCAATACCAGTTCATATCTGTTTATCATTCACCAAAATACTGACATTGCCCGAAACAAATATCTTGAGGAAAACAGCACAAATTTTGGTTATGCCGTCTTTAATCAAAACAGACTGATCGAAAAAAATGAAGTTTTACAAGCTATGCCTGATATAGCTATTATGAATGCGCTTGATACTACACAGATAAAAAACGGATATTCATTTGTGGTTTCCCGGCCATCTGCCCAATTCAAAATTGTTTCTTATAAAAAAGTTTCCGGTCTGATAAAGCCTATCTCCTTGTTTTTATTTATTTTCACATTATGTGGTTTGATCATTCTTATATTGTCATTCATAAATACTACTTATGATTTTCTTCCGGAAAATATATCTTTGAAATTTGGCTCCAGGTCATCTCTTAAAACAAAAATTCAGCTATCCATTATCCTGCTCATTTTGGTAACATTTCTGGTCATCGGCGCCATTACTGCATACTATTTTAAAAATCTTATTGAGGTCAACCAATTCAATAAAAACAAAGAAGAAACAACGAGTATCATCAACAATATAAACTCAGACATCCAAAATATGGTGGATGATGATGGTGCAGTGACATTTTTGAATACAAAGCTGAAAGAGTTCTCATTAGTTCACAATAAAGAATTAAGTCTTTTTGACAATGAAGGAAGACTGCTTGGTTCGTCAATGAAAGGTATCAACCAAATCCGAATTCCGTTCAGTGTTTGGAACAATGCCACTGCTACAGATAAAAATTATGGCCTGGGCCAGCTGAATGGCTATGATCCTGCCAAAACAACATTTCTTCCTATTGTCCTTACTGAAAAAAGACCCCTCGCTTATATTGGTGTCGCCCATAAGTCTTATAATAATTCTTCCAAAAGCATCCTGGATTTCCTCAGTACGATACTGAATGCCTATATTTTTCTATTTCTGATCGCTGGAGCAATAGCCATAACCATTGCCAATTCGATTACCCAACCGCTTAGCATTCTGGCAGAAAAACTAAAAAAATTTAAACTTGGGAAAACCAACGAATTACTGGAATGGAAATCAAACGACGAAATAGGCACCCTCATTCATGACTATAATAATCTGACGCAGGAACTTGAACGCAGTGCAGGTGTTATTGCAAAAACAGAACGAGATCTGGCATGGCGTGAAATGGCAAAGCAGGTGGCGCACGAAATTAAAAATCCGTTGACGCCTATGAAACTCAGCATTCAATACCTCGACAGGACAGCCAAAGAATATCCGGATAAAGCGCAGGACCTCATACCAAGGATCTCTTCTACGCTCATTGAACAAATCGACAATCTAACACAGATAGCCAATGAATTCTCAAATTTTGCCACCATGCCTCAGGCAACGAATGAAAAATTAATTTTGAATGAGATCGTCGAAGCTGTTCATGATCTGTTTAGGAAACGGGATGATATGGATATCAATATGATCGAACCTATTGATGACCTGTATGTTTTTGCGGATAAAAATCATCTTGTTCGCATTCTCAATAATCTGCTTAAAAACGCAATACAGGCTATACCGGAAACACGTCGGGGCAGGATAGATATTGAATTAAAAAGACAGGGAAACAACGCCATTATCCGTGTGACTGACAATGGATCAGGCATACCGGATCATATGAAAGATAAAGTATTTACACCTAATTTTACAACAAAAAGTTCAGGTACAGGTCTTGGTCTTGCTATCTCAGCAAATATGATTGAATCTTTTAATGGAAAAATATACTTTGACACCCGAGTAGGCAGTGGTACAGATTTTTATGTCTCCATACCGCTTATGCGACTCGACGACTACCTGGGAGATGATGGAAATAGGGTAAGTCTGGATTAAGGCAATAACTATACTGAAGCGCATTACCAATTGGGTAAAATATATCTCACCCTTGGTCAAACATCAAAAGCTAAAAGCCATCTGGAAACAGCACTTATCTGGATGAAAAAATCTAAAAAAATGGGAGAGCCTTATTTTGAAAGGTTTGATGAGGTGTTTGAATACCAAATCACTAATGCGCTTGATTCGCTATCTAATGGCCAATAGACCATCCAAATACCAGATGACTAAAACTGGTGAATTAATTCAAGCATAGCTTTTTGTTGGGCAACTCTTCCGTGTTTCGCTTCAGCATTTATATATCTTTTTTTATTTTTTAATGCAAATACGGACATAGATCCATCATCTACGGGGTCTTCATTTTGTAAAACTACGGAAAATCTTTTTTTATAAAAAGAACTAAAATCTCTTCGTTCAGTGACAATAAAAAACTCACTGTTATTAATAGAAGGATTGATATAAATGTCTGAACATGATTTATTCGAATCACTGGAGTGGTCACATTTTTTCACATAAGAAGTTACATTATAAGATTCCGGTTCGTGTTTTTTCCAAAAAAGCCATTTTGTAGTGTACTTTTCAGGTGTATTTTTATTGTTGTGCAATGCCACAATCAAGGCATATGAACTAATCTCCTTCCATATCTGGTTTGCGAGATTTCTGATCATTTTTAGTACACCATCATCCACTTTTCCATTACCCTTCACAACTTTTACACTATTGATAAGAATGGAATCATTGTTGGTATAAATCCTATTGGGGTCAAACTGATAGCTCGTGTTTTTATGCCTGAAGCTTATGTTTCTATTGGTACTGCCATCAAACGAATGGGCCAAAGTCACGAGTTTACCTCCATATTTTTTTAGAACATCCAAACCTGCTTCCAAAGATGCGGTCTCGTTCTCATGAACATGAATATATGAAAGGATTTCTCCCTGCTTTTCAAATATTTTAATATTCACAGAATCTTCACCCATCTGTACTGTATTGACCCGAACCACAAGCTCCTGTGTATTTCCGATATAAGAAAAAAACAACATTAAGCAGATAGCATGCACACTTCTAAAGGACATAAACAACATGAATTAATTTCCAAATAAAAAACACAAAGATAATTTATAAAAGGCATTTGAAAATGAATACTTTAAGTCGTTATTGATCATAAGAATTTTAACCTTCCATTGATAATCATATTAAGTTTAGTATGAATGTAGACATAAAAAGTGTTTATAAAATATTGTACTTAGGGTCGAGAATGGCTTATTCTTTGCTCTTCTTACCCTGCTTGCCCTGCTTGCTTCGAAGCAGGCAAGTTCGAAGCAGGCAAGCCCCGACCCCTGAAGCGGAGATCAGCCGTCCACTCATCAGACGATTTGACCGAGGAGTGCGTAGCAACCCTTGAGCAAATCGTCATAGCAATCTTCAGTCGAAGTATTTTGTTCATTTTGCCTGCGCTACCTCAGCCCCTAAAGAGGGCTCTTCAATATTGTTCTTTGAGCGGGTGGAAAGTCCCTTTAGGGATTTAGGGTCGAGAATGGCTTATTCTTTGCTCTTCTTACCCTGCTTGCCTCGAAGCAGGCAAGTTCGAAGCAGGCAAGCCCCCGACCCCCTGAAGCGGAGATCAGCCGTCCACTCATCAGACGATTTGACCGAGGAGTGCGTAGCAACCCTTGAGCAAATCGTCATAGCAATCTTCAGTCGAAGTATTTTGTTCATTTTGCCTGCGCTACCCCCATCCACTAAAGGGGAGGGCTCAAAAATATTGTTCTTTGAGCGGGTGGAAAGTCCCTTTAGGGATTTAGGGTCGAGAATGGCTTTCTCTTTGCTCTTATTACCCTGCTTGCCCTGCTTGCTTCGAAGCAGGCAAGTTCGAAGCAGGCAAGCCCCGACCCCTGAAGCGGAGATCAGCCCTTCAATGAGAGGTTTTTCTGGCGCGACCCTATAGGGAATGAGCCCGCTTTCAAATGGAGTCGGGCAGGGGTAGCGAGGCATTTAAATATTTGTGCATTATGTTATACACACCATAAAAATGTCCATAGTACTTTAATGAAATAATATTTTTATATTTGTGCAAAACACAAATCCAAATGATTATTCTCACAGGAGTTTCCGGTTTTATTGGTTCTTGCCTTTTGACCGAACTTAATAAATCAGGTTTTAAGAGGGATGTTGTAGTGGTAGATGATTTTTACAAATTGTATAAGGATAAAAACACGAACAATAAAGAAGTAAGGGAATGGATGCATCGTGATATATTTTTGGATTGGTTTGAAAAAACATCACAAAAGATCGAATTAGTGCTTCATATTGGTGCCCGAACAGACACAACTTTGATGGACATTGCTGTATTTAACGAACTAAATGTCAATTACAGCCAAAGAATCTGGCAAGTTTGTGCAAACAGAGGTATCCCACTTATTTATGCTTCAAGCGCCGCTACTTATGGAGATGGCAGTAATGGTTTTGATGACAATCAATTAAATATTAAAGCGCTAAAGCCATTAAATCCATACGGCGAAAGCAAACATCAATTTGACATTTGGGCATTAGGGCAAAAGGAAAAACCACCTTTCTGGATTGCTTGTAAATTTTTTAATGTTTATGGTCCGAATGAATACCATAAGGGACGTATGGCTTCCGTAATTTTCCATACTTTTCATCAAATAAAGAACAGTGGTAAAATGAAATTATTTAAGTCACATCGGTCTGATTTTGCCGATGGACAACAGAGTCGGGACTTCATCTATGTCAAAGATATCCTAAGCATGATTATGTTTTTTATACACAACCAACAGGTGGAAAGCGGGATTTACAACTTTGGTACAGGTAAGGCACGGACGTTTCTTGATCTGGCAAAAAGCACTTTTTCAGCTTTGGACGTGAAAGAGAACATTTCTTTTATTGATACACCGGAAGACATCCGGGAATCTTATCAGTACTTTACAGAAGCAAATATGGCTAAAATGAGGGCTGCGGGTTATACAAAAGAAAGTTGGACTCTGGAAGATGGCGTAAGTGAATATATCAGGGATTATCTTATAAAAGACAGGTACTATTAATAAAAACTGTAAAAAGGAAATCAACCCAATTTGTTTTCCTTTTTACAATTTCTTCTAACCCAAATAAGTTATTAGAACTTTGTTATGAAAGCCAAAAGGCCAATAAAATCAAGACTTTTGGTGAGGAAGCATAGTGTATGCTATGCTGACAAACCAAGTGAAGTGTAAAGACTTGATTTTGAAGGCATTTTGGGTTGGAATAGATTTTCTAATGACTTTTTTGGGTTTAAGCAATCAGGTTTTATGCTTTAAGTGCAGCTATCATCTTTTGGGCCAATTCCTCACCTATCTTATTTTGGGCTTCATCTGTCGAAGCGCCTATGTGTGGTGTCAAAGAAATAAGTGGATGTGTCAATAAATCTTTTCGGGGATTGGGCTCATTGTCAAAAACATCAAGTCCCGCCGCTGCCACTTTACCGGAATTTAAAGCTTCAAGCAATGCATCTTCATCAATCGTGCCTCCTCTGCTGCAGTTTACAATTATGACTCCCTTTTTCATTTTTGCAAATTCTTCTTTACCTAAAATAGCTTTGCCAATAGACGGGATATGAAGAGAAATGTAATCTGCATTAGCCAGCATCTCATCCATAGAGACCGATGTAAGGGTTGTTTTAAAACCTAATTTTGTTGGTCCTACATGTAATGCAACCTGGCTCACATATGGATCGACAGGGAGAATATCCATGCCCAGACCCAAGCCTACCCTTGCCGTTTCCTGACCAATTCTACCCAAACCTATGACACCCAGTTTTTTACCTTCCAGTTCCGAACCTTTAGCATATGCCTTCTTAAGTTCATTAAACCTCGTACCTCCTTCAGAAGGCATTTGTCTGTTTGACTGATATAAAAATCTAGATAAACTCAACATATGCGCCATAGCCAGTTCACCAACTGACCTGGAAGATGCTGCCGGAGTATTAATGACTGCAATGCCCTTTGATAAGGCATAATCAACATCAATATTGTCGAGCCCAACGCCTCCTCTCCCTATTGCTTTAAGATTTGGGCATGCATCAATCAGATCTTTTCTCACTTTAGTAGCACTCCGTACACATATCGCATCATATTCATTTAGTCTTCCTGAAAGATCCTCCTGATTGATTTTATTCATATCCACATCAAAGCCCGCAGCTTCAAGTAGTTGTTTGCCAATTTCTTCAATACCGTCGTTTACTAAAATTTTCATATTTGTTAATTACTTTAGATGTTTGGGAGGCAAAATTAGTCCAAATAACTATGGATGCCTATGAAAGAGAAAGGTTTTAAAATTTATTAACTTTAAGCAAAATTATTTATTTTATAACTAATTGATAATGTATTGGTTACAAATATTTAAAATTAAATTTTGATATTCCTGTATTTTTAGTGCAGCGAATCAAAAACATTAAGACTCTTAATATACAGAAGCACCTAAGCTTCTTATAATAATTGATATTCTTTTCATTTAAAATGAAAAAAATCTTTAGCGAAGAAATTAAGCCTTCTGAAAGCAGAGGGCTTTTTATTTCACAACCTCACCATAATAATATGCGGAATTCCGTCCTCCAGATAAGGTATTCCGATATCATAAAACCAAAACCCTCATAAAATTTTTCAAATATTGTTGTGCACCAATTTTAACAGGCATATTTGGATACAACTCATTTAATTTTTGGATGGAGTATGCCATAAGACGCCTTCCCTCACCAATTCCTCTAACTTCACTGGCATTGGCAACCCTGCCTATTGATGTAAATCCAGCATAAGAAATGCCCTCCGGGAGCAATCTGGTGCAACATTGTATATCTCCTTTTCCATCCTTACCCATTACGTGATATGCGTGCAGGTCTTTGCCATCCGCGTCCAGATAGGCACAGTTTTGTTCCACAATAAAAACTTCCTGTCTTAATCTCATAATCTGATACAATTCAAAATTAGTCAGATTTTCAAAAGAAGTACAATAATATTTTAAATTTGTCATCTTTGTGATTATCTCATTTTGTTTTTTTCTTTCTTCAACTGAAAAAAGCTTTTACATCCGATATGATTGTTTTCATTATCTGAAATGTCTTCAAAATTATAACATTCAAGCATTGGCGCATAAAATATGTGGTCATAAGGCATCTTAAAGGAAGATGGGTTAATGTCCCTTCTGCTATTCAATAGCTTTGTTTTATTTCTGAATTCAATAATGTCATGTGACCAGTAGACCTGATTAAACTCACCCAAGATAATAAGGTTTTCATGATTCTGTAAAATGTCATCTCCCAACATTTTATATTGATATTTTGCCTTTTCCTTTGAAAGTTTATCCAAGGCCGGCACCATATAAGAAGATATAATCTTAAAGTTTTGATTTTTTTTCTTAATATCGACAACAAGATTAGGTATTTCCATGTAAGTGGTTACATAGAAATTTTTAATTTCATGCTTAGAAAAGACAGCTTTGCCATACAAATCCATGCGTACATCTTTAAAACTGAATGGATATGACTTAGCCGCCAAATGAGGTATAATATTAGCCCAGTCCGGCGTATATTCCTGAAAAGAAATAACATCAAGATCAGATTGATTCATGATATTTTGAATAGTCGCTACATTTGTTACCAAACTCAAATTAATATGAGCTACAGATATAAAACCTTGATCATTGATTTTTGGATCTTTCAGTTCCGTATTGGATGCATTTTTTAGAAAAAGAGCCAGAATGGCTGCGCATACAAATCCAGTGAAAAGAATGGTTCGACTGTTTACTATCAAACCTATCAGACCTGAAATAATCAATAAAAATAAAAAATGTACAAGATAATCTGTGGCTTCAGTAAATATACTTAAAGATGGAATAAATACAGCTGTAACTGTCAGTAATATAATAACAGCTGCGATTACTTTATTTCCCAATCCTATATAATTTATCACCTTCCTGTTCCGCTTTCAGTCAATTAAAAATTATCCGCCACGACAACCACATTTTTATATTCTCTGATATCACCATCTGAATGAAATAACCTTGCATAAATAAGGTATAAACCCATCCTGATTTTATTGCCTTCCCCATCTATTCCATCCCATTTTATAGCGCCTTCTGTCCCTAATAAAAAATTATCAACAAGATCCAAAACCGGAAATCCTTCGGAATCAAAGATTTTTATACTGACCAGAAAACCTTCTTTTTCGATTTTATATTGTAATAAAACAAAGTCCTCAAAACCATCACCATTAGGTGAAAATACCTTCTTGTCCAGTGCAAATCCAAGACTTGAAACAGGTTGGCCTGTAAGAATATTTGAATTTTTATACCCCGGCGTAGCAAAGTTTACACCCTGAGAGGCAGAATGCCAGTTGTTGGCATCATTGCTGCCTGCGTTAAGGTTTATTCTTTCTAGACTAACGCCTTTAGTTTCGTCAATCAATTCAAAGTGCATAGCATCGACATAATCGAAGGAGTCAACTACTATTTCCAGATTATCACTGATGGTTATAAGTGTGATATTGGCGGCATCAATATTTAATGAAGGTAATGTTGCCGAAATAAAATTTGCGCTAACAGGTGGACTGTAAGTCTGTTTCAGAAAATCAGTATTTTTTGAAATGGCAACAAATTCTCCAGGCAATAATATCATATCAGTCAGAATGGTTTTACTTTCATTCTTTTGTCTGTTCCTTACAACCAAACCATCCAGTTTCAAAAACTTATCTGACCGATTGTATACTTCAATAAAATCTTCGCCACCAACATATGGATCAGTCAATATTTCAGTTAGTATTAAATCACCTTTTTGAGGTGCCACAACAAGAAAAAATTCTTTTTTTGACACTTTCACATTACTAGCTCTGTCCTTTACACCACTGACTGTAATGGTATACTTTTTGCCACTTAATATATTTTTTGTGTTAAAAATCAAAGTAATATTGTTTGGGTTCGTATTGGAAAATGTCAGCAGGTCGGGATTGCCTATACCATTATCCACTGTATAATTTAACATGTTTTTGGCAGAACTTTCATCCAATGGCTCTGAAAATGTCAACTCGAGCGTGGTCTCATTCTTTACATCAACTTTCAGTAAATCAGGTGGAAAGGAGTCTTTTTCAATTGTTTTGATAAAAATATCGTCATAAAAAAATTTATCTATCCTTGTAATTGTATACTTGGAATAAATACCAAAATATAGTGAGTCAGGAAATATAAAACCAGGATCATAAAATTCAAGATCTTCATTAAATAAATTTGAGCCAGAATAGTCTACTGATATATTCCAGTACCCATCCCTGTAAATTTTCATTCGAACTCGAGCATCAGCAGGATCCGCACTCATAGCTCCAAGTGTACCAGATCCCAATAAAGCAGCAGTGCCATTTGTCAATTTCCAAAATTGCAAAGCATCATTTGACCCGTTCTCGCCCACGCGCATGTAGTATCCATTTGCTTGAGATTCGACACTATTGTCTGTAAAAAGGTATATTTTGCTGAAGTTGTCATTTGAAGGGCTAAACTGTAATTTAAGGTAAATATCGACTTGAATACTATCCTCAGGTGCCTTGTATTTAGTATAGATATAAGACTCTCCGGCAGTAACAGCACTTAGTTGCAATTGCCCTGCAGTATTAATTTTAAAATCAGATATATTCCCTCCCCACAATGGTTCTGTCAATGCTTCACTATTGAAGTCTAGATTTAATTGTCCAAAAACTTGCACGCTTAAGCACAAGACGATGAGAAAATGAAAATATCTTAACCTTAATAAGTTTAATTTTAAGAATGAAAGTATATCTTTGCGTTCCATATTATCAAGGTGTTATTAAATACAAGATAAATATTTGTATTTTTTTTAGGATGACTCATTTGATTAAAACACGTCAGTTAAAAAAGCAAATATAGAAATAAAGCTTGAATTAATTTTTAAGGCATTAAGTAAGAATAAAAATTTGTTATGAAAGTTGCAGTAGTAGGTGCTACGGGACTTGTTGGAAGGGTGATGAATGAAGTATTGGAAGAGTTTAATTTTCCGATTTCAGAATATATTCCGGTAGCATCAAGCAGATCTATTGGAAAATTAATACATTACAGAGGTAAAGATTATCCCATTGTGGGTATGGAAGAGGCCTTACAAATGGTGCCTGACATTGCAATATTTTCAGCCGGTGGATCCACCTCATTGGAATGGGCACCTAAGTTTGCGGCCAAAGGAACTGTAGTGATTGACAACTCGAGCGCGTGGCGAATGGATCCGACAAAAAAATTAATTGTACCTGAAATAAATGCAGGGCAACTTACGATTGAAGATAAAATCATTGCTAATCCCAATTGCTCTACCATACAGATGGTGGTAGCACTTGCTCCTTTACATAAAAAATATGGTATAAAGAGACTTGTTATTTCTACCTACCAATCGTTTACAGGAACCGGTGCAAAAGCTGTAGCGCAATACGAGGCTGAAAAAAATGGCGGTAATCCGTCAAAGGAAGAAATGGCTTACCATTATCAAATATTTGAAAATTGTATTCCGCAATGTGATGTATTCCTTGACAACAGGTATACAAAAGAAGAGATGAAACTAGTTCATGAGACAAAAAAAATTCTCAGTGATGACAGTTTAAAGATCACTGCAACTGCAGTAAGGGTGCCTGTGAATGGTGGTCATTCCGAATCTGTCAATATTGAATTTAATCAGCCAATTGACTTAGCCGAGATAAACAAGATACTTACAGAAGCTGAAGGGATTACGGTTATTGACGATATTGAACATTTTAAATATCCGATGCCACTTTATGCTAAAAATAAGAATGAAGTGTTTGTAGGAAGAATCAGACGGGACGAATCGGTTGAAAATGGTCTGAATATGTGGATAGTAGCAGATAATCTTAGAAAAGGCGCTGCTACAAATGCTGTTCAGATAGCTGAATTTCTGGTGAAACACAAGCTTGTATAATAGATTGTAAATGTAGATTTATTACTTAACGAATTATTTTTGATTACTAAATTACACTGTATCATGAGACGCAAATTAGTACTATGGGGTTCCAATGAAAAAGATGAAAAATTGCTTGTAGCATTGGAGCTATTGGAAAAAGAAAATGTTGTAGATGTCTACACTTTTCCTGAATCTGTTGCCACAGAAGAATTTTATAAGACCATGTCAGAAAAGTGGAAAGACGACATTGAAGTAGAATTTCCATCAAATTTCACAAAAATTGAAAGAAAATTATCTGTATCTGATAGTTTGCTTCCCGACGAAATTAAGGTTGACAGACCTGACCTCATTACGAGGGCGCAGGCTGAATGGCACTTTGTTGTATTGTCATCAAAACTCTATGGCATGTATAAATCAGAAATGGAGGAGCTTAAAGAAAGGATAGAAACATTAAGTGAATATGATAATATGGCCTGGGAGGAATTAAAAAACTTCTGGAATAAAGTGCAAACTCAGGTCAACGATAAAAATCTTTTTAGGGAACATGGTGCATCATTACGTGATAAAACCAATGGTCTTTTTGACAAATTGAAAGAATTAAAAAAGTCCTTTGAAAGCGAATTTGAAACCCAATCCAAACAGTATATTGACATATTCAGTAAAGAATTGGCAGAAATCGAAGCAAAAATAGACAAAGGCCTCGGCTTGAGTCCACTATTTGAGGATCTTAAAAAAGTTCAGGCAAAAATAAAAGATTTCAAATTTACCAAGGATGACAGAAATACCCTCTGGAATAAAATTGATGATACGTTTAAGAAACTTAAAGAAAAAAGAAGCGGTGGACCTTCAAGCAACCCGCAACATACCAACAGTGAATTGGCCAGAACTGAAGCAAGATACAATGGTTTGATAGGGGCCATTCAAAAAATGCAACGATCTATTGATTTTGACCAAAAAGATTTGGACTATGAAGCTAAAAGAGTAGCCAATAGTGATGGACAATTGGAATCTCAACTGCGTCAGGCTAAAATAAACATGATCGCCGAACGAATCAAATCCAAACAGGAAAAACTCGACGACATGAATAAAACCAAAACAGAACTTGAAGCAAAAATCGAAAGAGAAAAAAAGAAAGCGGTTAAAGTAGAGAAGAAAGAAAAGTTTGACGAAGCCAAAGAAGTCGTAAAACAAAAAATTGCATCAGGAATATCCGAAAATGTAAAGGAAATGGATAAAATTTCTGATAAACTCGAAAAAGCCGCGAGCGAATTGGTTAAAAAGCCAAAAACTAAACCATCCTTTATCGATAAATTGTCTGAAGATCTGGAATCTTTGGTCGAAGATGTGGTTGATACTGCTAAAGCTGTTGCAGGTGTTGTCGCCGAAAAACTAGATGACGTCATGGACAAAGCGGAAGATGTGATAGACAACATCAACGACAAATTGGAAGATACAAAAAAAGAAGATGACGTTAAGGTAGCTGATGCTGTTGATGACATTGTCAAAGAAGGCGCTGAAACCAACGAAGTGGAGGAAAATAAAATCAGCCCAAATGATACTGATGACATTGTAAAGGAAGCGTAAACGTTTTAAAAATATTAAAATAAAAAACAGAATTCATTCATTTGGTTTCTGTTTTTTTTTAAACATCAATCTTTATATTGAAAATTTATTGCTTCCTGCAGTTTAATGGTGATTTGCTTATCTGACCATATTTTATTCAAATGAGCATTTCTTTTTGGATTAAAATAAAAAAGCGGAGCTGAACTTTCGTCCAAACTCCGCATAACCCCAAAAAACCAATTGAAAACAATTTACTTTTGATTTCCACTTTTGGAATACTTTATGTATTTTTATCAATTTCTTATAGTTAGACGTAATAATGATAATGAGTCACTTTTGTTTTTGATATTGCAGTATATTTTAAAAATCATTTAATTGAAGATAAAATCAAGTTTTTTTTGTACTAATTGCGGTGCTGAATCTCCAAAATGGCAGGGCAAGTGTCCGTCGTGCGGAGAATGGAATACATATGTAGAAGAGATAATCGAAAAAAAAACTCCCAAATCAGAGCAGGAAAAGATATGGAGAGATCCCAAAAAAGAAAAATTAACCCCAAAAAAAATTGATGAAGTTTCGGCACTGAATGCTTCGAGAATCCAAACAAATGATGGCGAACTGGACAGAGTGCTGGGAGGTGGACTTGTTTATGGTTCTATCGTCCTTGTAGGTGGACAACCCGGCATTGGGAAATCAACATTATTGCTCCAACTCGCACTAAAGCAAAAGAAAAAGTCCTGTATGTTTCAGGAGAGGAAAGTGAAGAACAAATTAAAATGCGCGCTGACCGAATCGGGTACAAAAATACTGATTGTTACATTTATACAGAAGTCAATGTCAGCAACATCCTGAAAGAATCCAATAAACTGCTACCGGATATCATTATAATAGATTCTGTCCAGACGCTCATTAGCCCATATATCGACAGTACGCCAGGCAGCATCTCACAGGTCAAAGAATGTACAGGAGAATTGCAACGGTATGCAAAAGAAACCAATATTCCGATATTTATCATTGGTCATATTACTAAGGACGGCGGTATTGCGGGACCAAAATTATTAGAACATATCGTTGATGTGGTGCTTCAATTTGAAGGAGATCAACATTATGCATACAGAATCCTACGCACACTCAAAAACAGGTTTGGATCTACAGACGAAATAGGCATTTATGCCATGGATGTAAAAGGGCTGAGGGAAATTTCCAATCCTTCCGAATTGCTCATTTCACCTAATGACGACCATCTCAGTGGCAGTGCTGTAGCTGCCTCAGTAGAAGGATTACGTCCATTACTTATAGAAACCCAGGCGCTTGTAAGTCCTGCTATTTATGGGACTCCACAAAGATCAGCCACCGGATTTGATACGCGTCGTATGTCCATGCTTCTCGCCGTTTTGGAAAAAAGGTGTGGCCTGCCTTTTGGTCAGAATGACGTTTTTTAAATATTGCTGGTGGCATTAAAGTTACAGATCCATCTATTGATCTTGCAGTGGTAGCGGCCTTAATTTCTTCACTTCAGGATATATATATAGCAAAAAAATATGTTTTGCAGGTGAAGTAGGACTATCGGGCGAAATAAGACCCGTAAGCCGTGCTGAACAGCGCATTCAGGAAGCGGGACGGCTTGGGTTTGAAATTATTTATATTTCAAAATACAAAGCGGATCTGGTATTAAAAAAACATTATGGCGTGGAAGTAAAAACATTGACAAAAATTGATGATTTGCTCAAAGAAGTATTCGCCTGATGGAAAATATCGATGTATTTGAATTGAGCAAAAATCATCCCATCATCTTTTTTGATGGCACTTGCCACTTGTGTGATCGATCTGTTCAGTTTGTCCTGAAGCGCGATCATAAAAAGTTATTTAGATTTTGTGCTTTACAATCGGACCTGGCAATCAAATCCATTAAAAATTTACCCGGCGCGACTCAGCCTGACTCCATTGTTTTTTTGTCCAATGGGAAATTTTCTTATTACAGTGATGCGGCACTTCAAATCCTGAAACATCTTAACATACCATACCCTTGGTTGGCAAATATACTGTATGTATTTCCTGGATTTATCAGAGATGCCGTGTATAAGTTTATTGCAAAAAAAAGATATCAATGGTTTGGCAGATATGATACATGTCTGATCCCTGAACCTGGCTGGACTGATAGGTTTTTGGATGCATGAGTTGTTTCGTAATGCAGTACCTCTTTTTGTCAATGAAATATTACAATTTACCCCACCATCTTCGCGGCAAGCCCCTTCTTTTTTCCACTTTTCTATCAAACGAATATTGGGATTTATCTTTTTACGTTCCTGATATATCATCATCTGAAATGCACGAAAAATCTTGCTATCATGCAAACAATCAGGATAAAGTAACCTGAGTTCATCAAAAGTGATCTTAGTTTTAGTAACTTTGATACTTTCCTTCAAACATTTTGTCTTTGCAAATCCTGTTGTATCAAGCGTTGTTATTGTGTCATATTTGATATAAAGTGGGATGCTATCCTGAGAGTACATATCACTTTTAATGTCAGAAGAAGGGTATCTGATGTCATTTGAAAAAACATTCGCCAAATAGAAAATGTAAGCTAAGATCATAAATCATATTTAATTAACAGATGCAGAATTGACCTGTTTTGGTGTAGAGTTTCTATGGCCTAAAACTTAAATTCTGGGTCAGAATAAAAATTCTCTATTTGAAGTCACATTATTTCCGGATTATAATTTCCCGCCACATCCCGGACAAAACTTAAAATGAGCCTCAACGACCCGATTGCAGCTCGGACAGAGTATCTTGGTCGGTAAGGTAGATTGGATAGATTTAGAAAAAAGCACTTTGTACAATGGTGGTATTTCATCTATGAACATGCTCTCATTACCTTTTTCTGTAATGAGATACAGAATATCTGCTGCACGAGTGAGGGCTACATAAAATAGCCTCCTTTCTTCTTCAAGTAGGAGGTCATATTTTACCGGCCTAATGGTTTGATATATGCGATCGTCCAACCAGACATCAGGAAAACCACCGTTGCCTTGAGTAAGCCCTATGATAAAAACTACCTTGCTTTCCAGGCCCTTTGCGGCATGAATTGTTTTGGCATTGATGTGTATCTTTTCTTTTTTGAATCTTTCTCGGTATGGTTCGAACATCTTGCTGCGTCGGTATAAAAATAAAATCTGATCATTGGGCATGCCCTGTGCCAGCAATTCTTTGACTTCCTGAACCGCAAACTCCATACCATCTTCAAAATCGACCGCTGAATACACCTCAATTTTTTTTCTGGACTTTTTCTGTGCTTTGACAACCTTATCCACCATAAAACGATTGTTACGTATCACTTCAGAACTTGCATCTACTATATTGGGCGTACTTCTGTAGTTGGTATCCAGACTAATACATTTTGCATCTTTAAAGAAGCGGGTAAACTCGACGATAAACTGCACATCTGAGCCTCTGAATCCGTATATACTTTGCCAGTCGTCACCTACACAAAAGAGTTGTGCATCCGGATTCATAAGCGTCTTGATAAAACTTACCTGTATCTTATTAACATCCTGAAATTCGTCTACCAACACATATTTATACTGTTGAAAAAACTTTTGTCTGATCTCCTCACTTTTATTAAGCAAATTTATAGCTTTGATATTGAGATCATTAAAGTCCAGATATGATCTGTCCGTGCAGTAAGTTTCAAATCTCTCAATAAGCGGTATTGCCAATTTATAAAAATCTCTGATACGTTGATGTTGATCCAAAGAAGCTTTATCGGCAACATCAAGAATATTCAGACCATCGACTTTGATCATATCTAAAACACGGATCAGTTGGCGCAGAAAATTGCGTATCTCGTGATGGCGTCCTCTGAATTCTTCTTCATAATGCAGCACAGCATTTACATCAAATCCATCGGGCAGGCGATTTCTGATAATTCGCTCAAGTGCGAGGTTGAAAAGAGAAGTGTCTCTAGTCATTTCTTCATACGTCTTGACCAGTAGCTTTCCGGCAATATTGAACTGTTTTTCTTTAAAATCGGTGCCTTTGCTGAGATTGCTGATATGTTCGATATAGAGATTAGCATCGGGAATAAAAAAATCCGGATAAAACTCCTTTTCCTGAAAATTTACCTTCGGTTCATAGACAAATTTGATATTGTGTCTGTACAACCAGTCGGCGATATACTGTTCAGATTTGGATCTGACTTTAGTACCATTGAGTGATGTGTATAGCTTATTGTCACTACTCAATGCCAGTGCGGATCGCTGTGGTAAGTGCAACTTATCCACCAGATAGTCCAGCACATATCGCTTAAATTGTATCAGATATTCCTTGTCACTACAGCAGTCAATCAGTACTTTGTGCAATGCTGTATAAGTAGTCTCTGAAGCTGTGATAGCTGCCATCTCCTCATCAACAAAACCAGTATCGGTGATAATCTTAAATTTATTGTCAAATTCGCTGACACCATACGTTTTGAGTATGCTGTAGCATAGGCTGTGAAAAGTACGTATTGTCAGATTGCGTATCCAACCAGTCTGATGTACCTGGCTTCTACGCCGAGTGTTTTTTGCACCCTCTGAAAGCGTTTTATTGTGTAAAATATCTTTATACTCACCATCGAAATCCACCGAAAGGATGAGCCGGTCTATCATCTCATTGGCCGCATTTTTAGTGAAGGTGATGGCAAGTATTTCTGATGGTTTAGCTCCCTTTTCACTAATGAGATAGATAATTTTCTGGAGCAGCGTTTGTGTTTTACCCGATCCTGCCCCTGCGATGACGAGCACTCGTTTATCATCAGCAGTGACGGCGGCCTTTTGCTGTTTATTTAGGGATGCCAGCGATGCAGGAATATTTTTATTGGCCAAGGTAAAAAAGAGATGAATTCAGGAGCGAAATTAGGGAAAAAATGAAATAATTTCTGCAAATAAATTTGATTCAAGCAAAAATTATTGGAAGATTACCTTACTTAGCTGAAAATTTAAACCAACTAAGGGTATATTCACATTTATTCACATTAATTTGTAAATAAATGTGAATATAGTAACAAACAATAAATATACATTAATTTGTGTACTAATGTGAAAAATTATCTGATAGTTGCAAATGAATGAATTGCAGACAGGATGGACTTCTCGATTTACGTAAAGATTGATTTGATCTTAAACATAAATCTCGCATAGGCTCTATTCATTCACAGTTTAGACTTTTTCTTATACACTCATCTGTAACTCTATCTCTGGCATTTCATCATAAGTTTTACCATTTAGGATTCTACCATTGGCCTTCTTGTTTTTGCCGCCCCATTGTTTAAAGAAAAAGGCTACTTTGGCTTTTTCACATTGCTCCTGAATATCAATAACCCAATCTGGCTTCAAAGGCCGTGGTCTAAATCCACTTTCCCCGCCTACGATTGCCCAATCTATTTTTTCAAGATTTATTGAATTCAATGGACCAAGTAACGGTTCAATTGATAGGAATTTAACTCGGGCGTTTGTATTTCTCAAAAAATCTATTCTGTCCAAAACTGTTTCATCCTCTACAGATACTCCCATCCAAATATTATGAGTCCAATTCAAATCTTGGTGGAGTTCATAAAGTCTCTCAGCCCTTTTTGTCAGTACTTGAAAAACATGCTGTGGATTTTCATTCATAACTTTGAATACTTGCTTGATAAATGATAGTGGCACCTCTTTATGAAATAAGTCGCTCATGGAATTTACAAACACAACCTTCGAACTCTTCCAAGAATATGGCATTTTAAGTGAATCAGGATGGGTTCTGACTTCAAAGTTGTCCTTGTACTTTTCGACACCCATTGCTTGTAATCGCTTTGACATAACTTCTGCATAGCAAAACTTACATCCTTGGGAAACCTTAGAACAGCCAGTTGTTGGATTCCAAGTCATTTCTGTCCATTCTATACTTGACTGTGCCATTATTTTTTGTATTTGATAGTTATGATATGTTTGTTATTTTTAAAACATTGATATTCAAAAGGTTCATTTGTTATGGTATCTTTTGGCTCTCCATCAGGTGTAATTACAGTTATGAGATTGTTTTTTAACCAAAATTTTAATATTAATAAAGCATGTTTTGGCAAAAATTCTTTTGAAAGTATATACTGCCTTAACTCCAGATTTGTTCTTGGTCTATCAAGATATAGCCGTAGTTCAGATTTTAAAAATTCTTCACTTTTAGTTTTATCTGATAATTTAAACTCCTTATCAAATAGCCCTGGCACCTTAATTTGATTAAATCCCCTGCCTCCAGTTTCGTCCAGTAGCCATTTTACTTCTAATATTTTTTCATATCCAAGATTATTAGGAGTAACAAAGAATAAACTATAAAATTTGCTGAGTCACGCTCTATGTAATATGATGTGGCATATAAATTATTAATTTTGAGCTTATCCTTAATTTTGTTAATAAATTCAAAAACATCCATTTTACTATAGACTTCGCCTAATTGGTTTGGGAAAAAAGCATCTAAAAAGTGTTTCAAAGGTAAAAATGCAGCTTCATCACTTTGTTTAGATTTGTCAATGAATCTTTTCATATTCGCAATTGGTAGCCAAAGTACTATCTCAGTACGGCCATTTTTGGTCAAATCAACTATTGTAGATTTGTCAATATTTTTATACCCGTATGGATCTAAAAATATGAGTGTTCTTGAATTTGCTGATTGACTATTCACCAAATCTAGAAGAAATGTCTTGAAATCTTCGAAATCGTGATTGTAAGCTTTGTAATTCCAACCACTCACCCCTCCATGCGAATCAATGTAGTTTCTGACATTTTCAATATTGTCTTTATTTATATCGTTGACTATGTGATTTATTTTCGTTGGATTAGTTAAGTACAAATTCGAACTTATTATTGACTGAATTGAATTGAATGTTTCAATTGGGCTACCTATTCCACCATCATCATATTCGCCTTTGCCGCAAAAAGCATCCACTATATTTATCTCATCAATAAATTTAGAATTAACTAAGATTGGAATATATCTATCTAAATATGATTTAAAAAATCTATTTTTGCTTTGGAGTGTGGAAGCACAACATTTTTTGTATCAATATTTTTCTTTTTTCTCATATTTCTTTTCATATTTGATTAACTGCTTAGTTAGTTTCTCAATCAACTCATTCAATGCAAATATACAATTTTTTCCCATCACCCACCATCCGGCGGTAAATGCGGATTATACAGCACCTTAGCTTTCACGAGTCCACTTGCCCTCATGATTGCATCGGCACCGAAGCGTCTCCGTATCCTGTCCATCTGCTGCATAAGATGGATATGCTCCATCGTATCGTCGAAGAGATTGATCTGATAGCTCCCTTGTACTAGCCCGCTATACTTGACGCCGATGAGACGGATGAGTTGGCGACGCTCGTATAGCTTATCGAAGATGTCGAGGACTTGTTGGCCGAGGAGACGATCATTGGCGGTATAGGAGATGTTTTTTTGTTTGGTATAGGTATTGAAGTCGGCGTAGCGGATCTTAATGGTGATGGTAGATGTGAGTTTGCCGGATGCGCGCAACTCAAAGGACAACTTATCTGCCATGTCGAGCAGAAGATGTTTCATCATAGTGACATCGAGGGTATCTTCCATAAAGGTTCGCTCCTTGGACATCGACTTTTGCTCGTGGTAGGGCACGATGGGCGTGGGATCGATGGCATTGGCTTTTTCCCATAGTGTGCGACCAGGCTTACCGAACTCCCGCTCAAGCAGACGGATGGGTATCTGACTAAGTGTGTCTATGGTGCGCACACCCATAAAGTTGAGTTTTTTGTGCGTCTGATCTCCTACACCTGGTATCTTAGCTACGGGAAGCGGTGCGAGAAATCCTTTTTCTGTACCATTGGGTATATGTTTGGTGCCATTGGGTTTGGCTTCGCTGGTACCGATTTTGGAGACGGTTTTATTGACAGAGAGACCGAAGGAGATGGGTAGACCGGAATCTTTGATGACTTTCTGACGTAACTCTGACGACCATTTGAAGCAACCAAAATGTTTGTCCATACCTGTCAGATCCAGATAAAACTCGTCGATAGATGCCTTCTCATAGACAGGTGCTTCTTCGGCGATGATGTCGGTGACGATACCGGAATATTTGGAATAGCTATCCATATCGCCCCGGAGGATGATGGCTTGCGGACAGAGCCGGAGTGCCATCTTCATCGGCATGGCGGAGTGGACGCCAAATCGACGTGCCTCATAGCTGCATGAGGCGACGACACCACGATTGCTGGTACCACCTATCAGCAGTGGTTGCCCTAGCAGACTGCTGTTTTTGAGACACTCGACCGATACGAAGAAGGAGTCGAGATCCAGGTGGAGAATGGCGCGATCGTACATTCGAATGACGAATTTAGAATTATGAATTACGAATTATTTTTTCTTAACGATACCATGATTTTGAGCAGTTCAGTGCACTCATCTTGTAGATCAGAAGTTAATTGGTTGATTATTACCCTGTTCTCATTATTGTTTTCTAAAGACTTCACTATATTGAGGCAAGCATAGCACCAATTTTTAAACCTTGCCATCAAGGGAATATTGTCAAATCTCTTTTTTTGTTCCATTTTTAAATTTTTTTGTTCGGCGGTTCATCGTTCGTCGTTCAGTCCTTTGCCATTCAAAATGTCGCTATAAACGACAAAATAAAGACGCAATATACGACATTTAAAATTATTTACTTATCTTTGTGAAAATATTTTTTAAACCGGAACTGACCAGATGCATGGCCGAATTACTAAAACATATATACAATACATCTTTTTTTGATACCTACTCCGATGCTCTCTCAGAGGTGATACCATCATTTGACAAGGGTGCATTTTTAACTTATTTCAATACTGCACATTGGGCTTCTCTTGAACTGAAGCAAAGGATGGCATTTCTGGCTCATGCCACCGATAAAATCCTGCCTGAAGAATATAATGAAAAAGTCAAAACCATACTCCAAATAATAGATGCACTGCGAAAACGTGGTGTAAGAGATCAGAATCTGGAATATATATTTCTGGCAGATATCATAACTGAACACGGTTTGAATAACCTAAAAACGTCTTTGTTCGCCATAGAACATATCACGCAGTTTGTTAGTTTTGAATTTGCAGGCAGGATCTTTATCATCCGATATCCTAAAGAAATGATGCAACAAATGTTGCGATGGGCCAGCCATAAAAACGAGAATGTCCGTCGATATGCTTCTGAAGGCTGCAGGCCGAGACTGCCTTGGGGCTTGCAACTCAAACAATTTATCACAGATCCTTCACCCATCATACCAATATTGGAAATACTTGCAGAAGATCCATCCGATTACGTCAGGAAAAGTGTGGCCAACAATCTCAATGACATCTCAAAAGACCATGCGCGTGTCGTCATTAACTTTATCAGTAAGTGGCTAGGCAAAAATGAAAAAACAGACAAGATGCTTCGACAGGCTGCACGGACTATGCTCAAGTCAGGTCATCCTGAAGTTTTGTCACTGTTTGGCAATCATCAGCATATTCAATTTGAGTTGAATAATTTTTTCATCAGTACAAACACTTTACGAATCGGGGATGATTTAACATTTGGTTTTACACTGCGCAATGCAGATAGTCATCTTGCCGCCTTTCGTGTAGAATATATGATACACTATATGAAAGCCAACGGACAACATTCCCGAAAAATTTTTAAAATAGCAGACAAAGCCCTCGCAGAAAATGAAAAAGTAACTTTCAGCAAGCGGCATCGATTTGCAGACCTAACCACCAGAAAACATTATAGGGGACTTCACCGCCTTGCCGTTGTCATTAATGGGAAGGAAGAACAATCCTTTGATTTAAATCTTAATTAATTGATCATAGAAATTACTAATAAATTTATACATCAACATTTGAACTTATGCTTGCACAAAATATAAAATACCTAAGGAACAGGCACAAACTCTCTCAACAGGAACTATCCGAAAAATTGGGTGTTCCCAGATCATCACTCAGTGACTACGAACGTGGACATACACAGCTGGGATTGGATTCACTCATAAGATTGGCTGATATTTTTGATGTTAAAATTGATGACCTCCTTAGGTCAAATCTCAGTCACCGAGATCTGGAGATCATCAGAAATCGGGACTTACGCGTACTGGCAATCTCGGTAGATGCAGACAATAACTCGAATATCGAACTTGTGGAAACAAAAGCTGAAGCTGGTTATCTCGAGTCATTTGCAGATCCGGAATACATCCGTGACCTACCCAAAATCTCCTTTCCAAATATACCTGAAGGTACTTACAGGGGATTTGAGATACACGGTGACTCTATGCTGCCAATGGAGCCAGGCAGCGTCGTGATATGTGCCTATGTAGAAAGTCTCAAAGACATCAAAGCAGGGCGAACTTACGTCATCATCAGCAAGGCAGATGGCGTAGTATACAAACGAGTTAAAAATGACCCCACCACCAACCAGCTAATGCTCATCTCAGACAATGAAGCATATCTACCCTATCAAATAGATTATACAGATATTGCAGAGTTATGGCAGTATTATGCACATCTAAGTTTTTCAGATTCCAAATATACCTTTAATAATATGCTTGAAGAAAAGTTACAGGACATACAACGCAAGCTGACAGAAGTACATAGGGTGGTGGTGAAATAACGGGAATTCCGATAGTTAAACCAGTCCATGCAAAACCGGGTTATGGCTATTTATTTTTGGGTAATATTGACAATGCATCTTTTAACATATCGTACAATTCCACTTCCCAATCTATTTCATCGACCTGTGGCATTTGGCTATTTATCCTGAAGTCTCTTGGACTAATGATAACTTTTATTTCGTTATGTATAGCATGACTGATCAGGATAAATAATTCTTCTATTCCGTCGTCTCCGATGGCAATACATCCGACAGATGACGATTTGCCATGAATAAATATATCACTACCCAATTCTTCTATTTGTCCATGTCTCGATTTTGACACATCAAATTCATTTGGAAAATTTATTTTCATAGACAAATAAAATGAACTGTTGGGGTTTACATATTCAATTTTGTAAATGCCTTCCGGTATCTGTCCATCTCCTCTTTTTAATTTTGGACCAAGCTTCCCACTAAATGCAGAAAAAGGGTAGCTTTTCAAAAGTACGTATCCGGTATCTTTTTTTGCATAAACCTCAAGCATTTTTTCTTCCTTTAATCCTACGATGATAAGTTCTTCAGGCAATTCTTCAAAACCACTTTTTTGCAAATACGGGTTTAATCTTTCCATTACATCTGCTTCAAGCTTTGCAGACATCGATTCCTTTGTTTCTTTACCAAGCACCTGTTTTATAATCGGCATATAAAAAGTTCTACCATATTTTATAAAGGCCAGGACGACCAAACAAGTAATGATTAGTGCTACCACCTTTTTTGTCATCCATGCTATTATTTTATCAGAGTATCCCACATCATTTCAGCTACCAACTTGTTGCCGGCCGAATTGAGATGTACCCCATCGTTGGTAAGCATGCCTTGATACCGGTTGTCTTTATTATGCTTTAAATTGTATGCCAGAAATGCTGCCCTGAAATCAATAATACCTGCTTTATTATCCCCCGCAACTTTACGGATAACTTTGGAGTATTCATTAAGGTCTCCATCCTGGGCATTGGAGTGGTCAGTTTTTTCGCCTATGGTAGCCGGGGTACAACAATATACCTTAATCCGTTTTTCTGAAGGCGCTGGATGATGTCGGCATACATTAATTCAAATTTATCAACATCAGTACCTGTACCAGAACTTGTTTTATGCCATACGTCATTGACCCCTATCCAAATGACAACTATATCCGGATTTTTTGTATACACATCCTTTTCCATCCTGAAAAACAAATCATATACTTTATTTCCACTTATACCTGCGCCGGTCAATTCGTAATTTTCATTAAGTCTACGCTCTTCAAGCCTTTTATTCATCAGCGAGATATATCCGCCTTCTTGTATAGCTCCTTCGGTAATGGAATCTCCAAAAAACAATATCTTTTTAGGTTTGTCGGTGCCGGTAATCATAAACGAAAATAAAACTAGTGAAAAAATATACTGATACATATCCAATAAATTAACAACGTACAAAAATGAAATACGCTCAAACAATCTTCAAATTAACATCAAAATCATGGGAATTCGCGAATGTCCATTTCATCATACAAAACTACATACTTCTTTATTATTTTTACCAAAAACATTGTAACTCAACCAAATGGCCGACAATATGCTTTAACAAATAACGATAACAAAAAGAAAAAGTATAATTTTGTGCCTAATTAAAAAACAGATGGAGAAAGCATTAATTATTTGGGATTGTGATGGCGTACTTGTCGATAGTGAATGGCTGGGCGCCAAAGCATTTTCGGAAATTTTGCATGAATTAGGTGCTGATCTGACCATAGATTATATTTATCATTCCTTAAAAGGCGGAGATATACACAGGTCATTGGCTTTTGTACATCAACATGTTCAGATTCCTAAGGGCTATGATGTCGAGATGGTATATCGAACCAGGGCAGATGAACTTTTTGACAAAGAGCTAAAACAGATTGAAGGAAGTGATGAAGTCCTTAATCACAGCAAAACAAAAAGATGCGTAGCTTCCAATGGACCAAAAGATAAAATCATTAGAAACCTGCATATAACAGATCTTAAAAAATACTTTGACGATGCCCATATATTTTCTGCGCATGATATAAATGTATTCAAACCCAATCCTGATCTTTTCCTCTACGCTGCTTCTGTTATGGGTGTAAAAACTGAAAGTTGTATTGTCATCGAAGATAGTGTACATGGCGCAGAAGCTGCTAAAAGGGCCGGGATGACGTGTTACGGCTATTGTGCCTCTACTGACAGAAACGATATGATGGCTCAGGGTGCAATCCCAATCAATCACATGAATGAATTATTACATCTTATTCCATAAATCGTCACGTTCATTTAAGTTGATATTTTGTTTCAATTTCGAATGTCCATTTTTGGACTTAATGTACTAATATTCACCATTCAGTATCAAAGTTCCTATTGATGTACTATCTTTGTATCCTTTTTTGACAAATAATTTAATTAGCATAATGCAGGGCATCGACAAGATACAATTAGCAAAGTTTATTACTGACGGCTTATATGAAGACGTAAGAGAAGGCGACCATACATCTTTAGCTTGCATATCTTCCAGTGATAGAAGTAAGGCGAGATTATTGATTAAGGCTGAAGGTGTCATTGCCGGCGTTGACATTGCAAAAGCAATTTTTGCACATGTTGATCCTACCTCATCCATAGATATTTTGATAGCCGATGGCAGCGATGTAAAATATGGTGATGTTGCATTTTATGTCGAGTGCAATTCACAGGCTCTACTTAAAGCAGAACGACTTGTACTTAATACCATGCAACGACTAAGCGGTATTGCAACACTGAGTAGCAGATTTGCATTTGAAGTAGAAGGTTTGCCTGTCAAAATTCTGGATACGCGTAAAACAACGCCACTACTGCGATTTTTGGAAAAATGGGCTGTAAAAGTAGGCGGTTGTGAAAATTACAGAATAGGATTATATGATTGGATTATGATAAAAGACAACCATGTAGATGCTTGCGGTTCACACACCAAAGCGATAGAAAAAGTACATAGATACCTCAAAAAAAATCAGCTTGATCTGGGTATCACTGTAGAAGTCAGAAATCTTGTCGAACTACAAGAAGTACTATCCAAAGGCGGTATCACAAGAATCATGTTTGATAATTTTGAGTTGCCTATATTGGCTGAAGCCGTTGCTCACGTTGATGGAAGATTTGAGACTGAAGCTTCCGGTGGTGTAACGTTGCAAATGGTTAGAAAGATCGCATTAACCGGCGTAGACTTTATTTCCGTAGGCGCTTTGACCCATTCTGCAGGCTGTCTTGATTTAAGTTTAAAGGTTATAAAGGATTAAGTGCATTCGGATTATGAACAAATTAGAGAAGATATTACATTATTTCCCGGACACCGAATTACCAATTTTACTTTCTGATGATCATCTTAGTGAATTCGAAGTTGAGGCCGATCCATTTCCTCAATCCTTTATTGATGAAGTTTTAAAGGTGTGGGAAAAAGATGTGGACGAATTCACAGAGTTTATACCCATTGCACGTCTTCCAAAAGAAGAAAAATTCCATGCCGTTATTTATTGGAAAGGAGCCTTATTGAGATATGATTTTATCATGGTAACGCTGGATAAAAATGGTGAATTGATAAGCAAAAAAGTTATTGCCAGTACCATCATCAATGACAATATTATAAAAAAATCCGTTGCTTCTGTTGAGCCTGACCTCATCATTAATATTATAGCCGGACAAACCACAGACGACAAGGAATATGATGCCTCACTGTCCAAAGCGTTCGCTATGGAAATACTGCCTTCCGGTGAAATTATATTTTCTCTTGATGGTATAGGATAAGGTATGAATGCTTGTAAAATGATATTTTTTTGACTTCAATACTTTAAGATGCAAATTTTTATTTTTTCCCAAATGAACTATTCTTAATAATAATTTCACTTACGTTATAAACTAAGTTCAGGCTTTTATCGTTTGATGCATATGACATATCCCTTTTATGAGTAGACAACCCAGACAGCTCAAAGCTGCAGACCTTGAAAATCAAATCGAAAAACTTCTTTCGAAAAGCCCAACAACCCGATTTACTGCCCTTCAAATATCAAGAAAAATCAATGTTGCCAATCCCGTTGAGGCAATTGAACAAGCACTAATGAAATTGGTATCTACCAATAAAGTGGCAAAACTAGGAGATGATATATACAAGTGGGAAGTTTTTTCAAAAGACAGGTCATTTAGAGCCAATAGACATAGCGATAAAACTATTTTATATAAAGGTACTGTAGACATGACCAGATCCGGTGCTGCCTATATCATCAATTCTGAATCTGTCGAAGATATTTACGTTCATTCAAAAAATCTCAAAGGAGCCTTACATAAAGATCTGGTGACTGTTTCCGTAACAGAAAGCCGATCCAGAAGAAGACCGGAAGGACAGGTTGTATCAATAGAAAAACGTGCTTTGGCTAGAGTTATTGGCCACGTCAATTATTATGCAAAATACGCTATTGTAACACCGGAAAATTCAAAAATATTTCCTGAAGTTATGGTAAGTCTCGAAAATACCATGTCAGCTCAGGATGGTGACAGGGTTGTGGTAGAAATCACCGAATGGGGTAAGTCACAAAATAAGTCATTGTGGGGTAAGGTTATAAACATACTACAAAACCTCACAGACCACGAGATGAACATGCAGTCAATCCTGCTTTCCAATGGTTTTGACCCTGAGTTTACGCCTGAAGTTCTTGAGGAAGCTGATGCTTTAATTGGTATCATTCAGGCTGAAGAGATATTAAAAAGAAGGGATTGTCGGGCCAATACTACTTTTACAATTGATCCTTTGACTGCAAAAGATTTTGATGATGCCCTATCTTATAAAGTATTGGATAATGGGAATCTCGAAATAGGTATTCATATCGCAGATGTAACACATTTTCTTAAAGAAGGCACTGCCCTGGATAAAGAGGCATTCCGAAGATCAACATCTGTTTATCTGGTAGACAGAGTCTGCCCCATGTTGCCCGAAAAATTAAGTAATGATCTTTGTTCGCTTAATCCGAATGAAGACAAATACACTTTTGGTGCCATTTTCGAATTTGATCAAAAAAATAAAATCATCAGTGAATGGTTTGGTAAAACCATAATCCATTCTGACAGAAGATTTACATATGAGGAAGCTCAGGAACGCATAGAATCCGGAACAGGTGATTTTGCAGCAGAAATAAATGTCCTGAATGGCGTTGCATTAAAATTACGTGAACAAAGATATTTGGAAGGCTCAATTAGTTTTGAGTCTGAAGAAGTCCAGTTTGTACTTGATGAAAACAATCTGCCTATAGGAATGTATACGCGTGAACGAAAGGCTGCCCATATGCTTGTTGAAGATTTTATGTTGCTTGCCAATAAAAAAGTCGCCACCTTTATGTATAAAAAATCCAAGCCTGAGGTTCCTTTTGTATATAGAATTCACGATGTACCCAATGGGGATAAGCTGGCTGATTTTGCCTTATTTGCAGCCGAATTGGGCTTCAAATTTAAGATGGATAAGCCCGAACAAATTGTAACTTCGTTTAACAGACTAGCTGAAGCTTCCAAAGAAAATGAACAGTTAAAAATGCTCGAACCACTTGCCATACGTACTATGTCAAAAGCCGAATATTCAACCAATAACATTGGCCATTACGGCCTCGGTTTTGAATATTACACCCATTTTACTTCACCCATCAGAAGATATTCAGATGTATTGGTGCATCGGACTTTATTTAATAATCTTAATGCTGCCGTAATAAGAGAAGATAAAGAAGTCCTTGAACAAAAGGCTAAACATGTATCTGAGATGGAACGAAAAGCCAATGATGCCGAACGGGAATCTGTCAAATATATGCAAACGGTATACATTTCTAAATTTATTGGCCACGTATTTGACGGCATTATTTCGGGTATCATTGAAAAAGGTATATTTGTTGAATTGACTGAAAGTAAGGTGGAAGGACTGGTTACTTTTGATAGTATTGGTGAGATGTATGTTGTTCCTGCAAGCAGATTGAAAGCTGTATCGAGAATTTCAGGTGATGAATTAAAAATGGGGCAAAAGGTAAGGGTTCGGATCACAGCTGCAGATCCTGATACAAAAAGAACAGACATGGATCTGGTCAGAGATGAGTAAAAAATTTGCTACTGAGACATGAGGTACGCCTAAGGTCAGGACTGTAAAGTACAGTTATTTATTGTGCCACTGAAAGATGACACTAACATAATAGTTTCTTCCCCAATGAAGATTTTGTTGATTGTTTTGTTCAATATGAATGCCATTGCCTGAATTAGGCTGCAGCTGCCTGATATTAAATATATTTTTTATACCAAAATTAAGTTTTACTTTATTTTCACTGATAGCGGTAGATATGCCGGTGTTCAGCATATTCCAACTATCGACCTGCCCTTGATTGATGACACCTTGTCTGTCTTCATAAAAGTAAGGGGTTAGCCCTGTACGTTTATGCCAAAGATTCCAGTTTATTCTGCCTTTTAAAAATGAAACAGAAAGATCATTGACCCAGTCAACGGACCACAAGAGCTTTGACAACGTATCATTGCCTTCAGCATAACTATTAAAATAACCAGTAGCAATGACGTCTGACTGAAAGCTGATTCTGTCATTCACATTTACTTTTAACCGCAAACTTCCGCCTCTTGTTTCCCAAATATCCAGGTTGCGATATTGATATTGTACCGGAGCATATTGGGATAAAATAATTCTGTTACTTATTCTATTATAAAATCCTGCACCGGTAAAACTGATTTTTGTTTGCCGGAGATGTAGTCCTTCCCAAGTAATTTCGCCACGCAGGTTTAGTGATTTTTCGGCAACCAGATTTCTGTTACCAACCACAAAATGATTTACATCCACAAAACTGAAAAACAATTCTTTGATTGAAGGTGATCTGAAACCATACGCCCATGACATTCTCACTTGAAGGGGAAGTTTTGGTTTCCACATTGCCCAGGCTGATGGCGTCATGGCAGATCCATACCTGTGGTTTATGGTATATCGACTACCTCCCTGAAGGGTTAATGTTTCAGCAATTTTATATTTTGCACTTGCAAATATGCCCAGATCATTTGTATATGCCTGACCAGGTGTACTTGATGTGGTATCAACTATTCGCAAACCACTGGCATATTCTGTATAATTTTCAAGACCGGCAAGGAAATTCCATTTTTTGTCATTACGATCAGTTGCCGCAGTAAATCTTGCCAAAATGCCATTGGCAGATGAAGTATCCTGTTGCCCGTCGAGCAAGCTCAGTTTATTATCGTCAAAGTCAATTCTGTAAGAATTTCTTTGTCTGTAAAATCCATTCCACGATAATGTGGACTGTATCAAAGTTTTATTTTTTGTCCATTTCTCAGCATACAGATTGATATCATATCTATCCGTAATATAGTAATCATCAAAAGCATATGGTTTATATATGGCCCTTCTGATTCCGCCAAGATTATCAATTTTCTCTTTCATCAAGCCTCCGGTAAGTCTGACATCCAATTTATCCGAAGGGGTGTATCTTAACAATATTCTGGCTGAAGACTGTTTTTTAGGATTCCACAATTGATCCCTGCCAACCGATGTATCGATTAGAGGGTTGAATTCCTGATAGTTTCCATTCAGCTGGCATAATAATTTGCCTGATTTTATACCGAGTCTACCAGCCAAATTTTTAAAGCCATTGCTTTCAACCTGGGTATTAATCTCTGTCTCAATTGTGGCAATCTGACTTTTTTTGGTAATCAGATTTATTACACCTCCAGATGCATCTGAACCATATAACATGGATTGTGTGCCTTCAATAATCTCTATTTTCTGAATCGTGTTAAGCGGTATCTGACCTGCATCAATACTTCCATTTTGCCTGCCTACAACCGGAACGCCATCTATCAATATTTTTATATTCTGTCCATTCAGACCATTCATACTTATACCGCTACCTAAAATGGCATCCTGAGAAAGTCGGATATTAGGCTCTGTCTGAAGCAACTCCTGTAAGTTAACTGCGCCTCGTTGTTCAATAATTTTTCGATTGATTACTTTTACCGTGTTCACAGTTGCCCGAGCGTCTGTTGGCGTAAATTGTGCTGTAATGACTACCTGATCCATATGCATAGCAAGCGAAGTGTCTCTTACCGTTTGTGCCCACACATTTGCGCCTGATAATAATACCATAACAGTAGTCAAAGCACATAAATATTTAAGCCCAAATAAATTATTTTTTGCATTGCATACAAATACTCTAAAATCAATTATTTTATTAAATATTTCCTCACCAGCATAGCGCATACTATACCGACGAACAAATGATATTGACTTTATTTTATTTGAAACCATCAAAAACTATGATATGGTGTTAGTTGGGTCAAAATTATATTTTCGTAATTTTTTTTGTAAGCATTGGCTTTCCTGCGTTGGTAAGACTTATCAGATAGACACCTTTTTGCCAGTCTGATGCATTGACTTCAAAAACACTGAATCCATTCACTTTTGATATTTGTTGATGCAAAACAATTTTACCTGTCACATCTGTGATTCTAATGGCAAGAGAATTAGAAACTATGTCTTTGGCATCAAAAGCGACAAATATCTGATCACCAACTGGATTTGGATAAATGCCCACGTCAATACCAAAAAAGTCCTGTGCTGCTGAAAAATCACCAATTTCTGTTTTTTGTAAAATCGTTTTGCCTGTGCTGCTTCCTTCAAAATCAATAAATCTCAACTTCCAAACATGTTTATCAGCAGTTTTAACAAAAAATACCCTATCCTGATCTAATGTCCAAGATGTTCCTACCAGTGATTTCCAATCAAAGCCAATGACATCCGGACGTGTACTAAGATCATTTTTAAATTCTGAATATGATACTGTAACAGGATCAATGCCATCTGCTTTTACGGCCGACACACCAAGTCCTGTCAATACACCAGTCACATTATATTGTTGCGTTAAAGTGCCATTGGGATCTGTAGCTAAGGCAATATATCTGCAATACATAAGATCAAAACCCTCTGCAGGTAATACATCAACAGTTTGATTGGTAAGAAAGCTAAAAAAAATTAGCTTCTGTCCTTTATTGTCAGTCGTTTTATTGATTGTTTTGGTCACTTCTGATGTACCGTCAAGTTTGGCATATTTGAAGGTATATGTTGTTCCAATAAGCGATATAATTTTTATCTTCCTGTATTCCCCATTGCGCAATTTAAAAACAAAGACCTTATCACCAATAACCTGATTATTTGAAGGATTGTATGATCCCCATCCGAAATCAAAAGGGTTTAAAACATCACGCAATTCATTAAAAGCCCCAAATGCCCACGAAGCCTCACTATTCAGATACTTTTCATTTACAATTGCAGCAATGTCGATAACTGCATTGAAGTCGTCTGTTTGGGCATAATAAAGTTCTGTCTGAGGTAGATTTTGACCCATAGAACTTCCAGAAGACTCATTAATAAATATACCTGCATCCTGAAATCCAAATGCCGTAAAAGCCAGATCCCAGGCATCATTATTAACTAGTTTTTCAGTGCCTGTACTTAGTTTAATAAAACTCTGTTTGTTATAACCCTGACCGATATTGATTTCCTGTATTTGCTGAGCAGAAACTATTGTAGTTAATAAACCAAAAAATCCAAGGGTAAAAATATTTTTCATCTGTTTATTTTTATTTTTTTTTTAAAGGCCAGATGGAATCTTTGATAAAAAATAATCATTGTGGTTTTTATAAAATAAACCATGATCATTTTTTATGTCGATTTCATGTATGATTATTGATATGTAATTATATTATGTTTAACCACACAAAGGTATGCTTAAGAATGGGTAAGGCCACATAATTGCCCCCACCAAGGTGTCAAAAGATTGTCATAATTTTGAAATATTGTATTCAGAAATATAAAAAAATAACTCGGCGTACTTTTTTAGTTTTCAAAAACTTACATCTTGACTAATGTAACGCCTTCCCCGCCTTGCTCTGGTTCAGGGTGCCAAAATTCTTTGATGTCTTTGTATTGCTTCAACATTTTTTTAACCTCATTTTTCATGACGCCTGTCCCCACTCCGTGGATGATTTTAAGTTCGAATGCATTATTGAGGAGTGCATTATCCAGAAAAACCTGGAGCATATTGAGTGCGTCCGTTTTAGTATATTCTCTGATATCTATTTTGGTATCTGTTCTTTCAGTTCTTGAAATACCTATATTTACGCTTTTCTGTGACTTGATTTCTATGGGTTCTTTTGTTGAAACCAGATCAATAATCGGTACTTTAAGTTTTATGAATCCTAGTTGAATTTCCGCAATACCTTTTTCAATACTTAATATCTCACCGGTACTTGTGCCATTGCGCATACGTGCAAACGCGCCTACTTCCAGTCTCTCCGTACTGATTCTGATTTCCTTTTCAAAGACTTCCTGTTTGAGTGTAGTGAGTTCTTTAACGACTTCATCCTGTTTTATTTTAAGCGCCTCAGAAGCTTCTTTTGCTTTTGTTACGTCATTTGATGCTTTAATTTCTTTCATGATTTTCTGCATCTCTTTGTGCTGGTCCATAACTTGAATTGCGGCCTGCTCTTTTGCCTGCAGCTTAATTTTTCTTCGTTTTATGTCCAGGTCAGCATTCAAAAGTTCATACGATTGTATAAGTCGGTCAAGCCTATCCTGTTTGTACAGTATAGAAGCCAGCTTATCTTCATATTCTTTTTTTTCAGACATTAGGGAGATAAGCATATCGTCGACGGCCTTTTCGTTTTTACCGGTTTTGTTTTGGGCATATTTTACGATACGATCATCAAGCCCTATTTTGGCAGCTATCTCATAAGCAAATGAACTTCCGGGTTTCCCAATGTGCATTCGAAAAGTTGGTAACAGATTATTGGTATCAAATTCCATCGAACCATTTACAATATTATGCGCTTTGAATGCAAAAAACTTAAGATTTGAATAGTGTGTCGTGACAACACCAAATATTTTTTTATGATTTAAATCGTTTAATACTGCTTCGGCAATGGCTCCGCCAATTTTAGGGTCCGTACCTGAACCAAATTCATCTATAAGTACCAGTGACGATTTGTCCGCGTTTTCGACCGTTATCCTCATATTTCTAAGGTGAGAACTATACGTACTTAAGTCATCTTCAAGCGATTGTTGATCACCAATGTCAACAAACATTTTATTAAATATCCCAAATATTGAATTCTCATCGGCGGGGACAAGAAAGCCCGCCTGCAGCATCATTTGAATCAGACCAACAGATTTCATGGCTACAGATTTTCCTCCTGCATTGGGACCACTAAGCACGAGTATGCGATTATTCCCAAACAAATTCAAATCAAAAGGCACCACTGCGCCAGACGAATTTTCATTTTTAAGTACCAGAATCGGGTTGAAAGCTGTTTTATATGCAAAAACCGGATCTTGCTGGGTATTGGGTCTTTTGGCATAAATCCGATATGCAAACTTCGCTTTGGACCTAATTATATCCATTTTGACAAGTGTGTGCTGCATGATCAACAATGCATCTGCAAAAGGTCTGATAAAAGCACATAGCGCCCTCAGAATTTTATATATTTCGTGTCTGCGTTCAGCATATAAATTATAGACATCATTATTGATGGCGATCACCTTTTCAGGTTCTATATACACAGTCTTGCCTGTAGCAGATTCATCATGCAGAATACCGGGTACTCTTCGTTTGTACTCAACTGCAACAGTTAATACCCTTCTTCCATTGCGCAAACTTTCCTGAGTATCCAGCAGAAATCCTTTACTTTTATATGCCAACACTTCCTCATTAAATACTTTATCAAGTTCGCGTTCCTTTGATTTTATAAGTTTTGATATTTTGAGCAACTCTTCAGATGCGTTGGGTCTTACCTCTCCTTCGTCATCAAGTACTCTATCTATTTCTTTTGTAAGGCTTTTATCAATTATTATATGCGTAACAAGCTGATGAATGAGCGGATTAAATTTTGCTTTTTCAATATCCTGAAAATATTTAGTGAGTTCTAAACCTAGAGATACAATTCGATATATATTTCGAATGCTCTCAATATCAAGCACATATCCTTCCTTACGAAGCAATTTTACATCTTCAGAGATTGATTCAAAATGAGAAAGCGGGAAATGTTCTCCCCTTTCGATAGCTTTCTTATATTCGTCCGTTTCATTGAGCAAAAGATCAATACGACTCAAATCTGTCAGTATCTCGATGTCATCAAAATATGATTTAGCCATCTCAGACAGACACTCCTGTTTAACGTAGTCTATTACTTTGGTAAACTCCAGCTTATCTTTGATATCTTTTGGATAGAGAAACATTGCTTTATATTAATGTATATGGGTGCAAAATTAGACATTTTGAACCAAAGTAAAGGAACAATTGATTATTAGTAATGGTTTTATTACCGGATTTAATTAATTAATGTTTAATAAATTTTCCTGTAAGATTCGTGCCATCACGCAGTATCATGTGATAAAAATATATACCGTCATTCAGTTCGGCAACATTCAAGGATACTAGTAATTCGGATGACATGCTAAGTCTATTTTTAATTTGACCGGAAATATCCGTTACCATAAAATAACCCGTCATCGAGTGACTACTTTCTATGGTAATCATGTCTTCTGCAGGGTTTGGATAAATTCTGATTGACGCTATTTGAGGTTTTAGCGGTGAAAATACATCCGCTATAAAACAACCCTGAACGTCATTATCATGGAAAATCTCTTTATAGTTTGTCAATAAAACACATCTCAAATCCAGAAATTCAGCCGGATCAAATAATGTACATTGAACATATGAAAACAAGAATGAAGACAAGTCTCCAATGCCTTCAATCCATATCACTTCATAATGCTCAGACAGTGCGTCACAAGCCAAATATAGTCGTTTTCTGGGCTTATTATCTAAAAGGATGATGGTGTCTGTTTTTACGACATTCACTTTTGTTTTAGGCCCGTATTGAAGATCGAAGGTATCACCTTTGATGAGATTGAAGTCAAAATAAAGTATTTCTTCACCATTTTGCAAAAAGTATACCTTGTTTCCTTCTTGTCTAAAGTACATTCCAGTTCCTGACCATGATACCAAAGTTGGTTTATGACCTTCGGATTGAAGTAGTTCGTTAACCATTTTCCCATTAATAATCTTTAAAGGCCCAAATCTGTATAATCTTTGAGTAATTTCCGGCAATGCGTCTCTTGTAACATCAACTTGCCAGATGTAGTCTGAACTGACCAATTTTTTGTAGGCATTAGGGTCATAACAATGTCCGGATGAAAAGACTTTGATATCGTTTTGATAAAAACAATCCATACTCGGTGACGGGTCAAAAATGATACATGACTGTGATGGTAAAAATCTGCCTAAAGGCTCACCTATGCCTTCTATCCAAACTAAATCATGGCTTTTAAGGCCGTTACATATAACATTAAATACAATTTTTTTTCTTGTCAGTCCATCTTCAGTGACAATATATTCAACAGCTTTTACCATTAACTTGCTGAGGTCTGATGCTTGGATACTGTCACCAACAACTAAATTAAAATTATACTGAAGTTCTTCATTTTGCCCGTTCCAGCTATATATTTTTCCTTCTTGTTCTCTATAATATATACCGGTACCATTCCACCCCGGATTGTTTTTATCATCAAAAATCTCCTCTACATAGTATTTGTCACCCAGTCGAATACTGTCTTTTGAAAAAGAAATCTGATATTCTCTGGCAGGTGAAAACCACTGTGGGCTACTCATCTGCCAAATATTACGGTCATCTACATACCTAAGGGTGCCATGTTGCCCGATAGCATCATAAGATAGTAAAATCATGATTAAAATAAATAGTTTTGAATTTTTCATAATCAATTTTAAAGATTAATACTCCATTTCTACAACCGATTTTTCTACTTTCCCGCCAAGTTGGGGCGCTATTTTTTCTATCCTGACCTTAGCGGACCCTATGTTTTTTATTTCGACCTTAAAACGACTTATAATATTAAATACTACTGTTTCCAGAAGTTTTTGGGGTAAAGACATCTCTTGTTTGCATATCGCATATAATAGTTCATAATTGACTGTGTCCAGGATGTTATCATCGGATGAGTCAAAAGTCATGAGTGTTACATCAGCATCGATTATAAATTTATTTCCGGTTTTACGCTCCTCTTCATAAAATCCGTGATAAGCATAAAACTCTGCCCCTTTTATGGCTACTGTTGTTTTCATATTGGGATAACTTTTATGACAAAGATATACAATCTTTTTAGTAATGTTAAGTTATAGATTCTTCTTTTTACCCAAAATCCGCCCTGGAAATTAACTGCATAAAAATCAGAATTCATATTCTCCCAAAAATGCTTCCAGCCTTTCCACCTGACATTCCAAAAATCCTTATGTAACAAATTATTCATAAATAAGTGAATCAGGTACCCACAATCTTATTCCCAACCTTTATCTTTGTGCTTTGTTACCTTACCCAACCAATTGTTTAAACATTCTAAAAACTTAATCAAATGAACACTGATATTAAAAAGTCATCAAAAACAGATAATTACGTTTATCATGATTATTATTGTATTGATGAACTGCTCAACGAAGACCATATTCTGGCGCGTGAATCGGTACGAGAATGGGTCAAACAGGAAGTAAGTCCGATCATCGAAGATTATGCCAATAGAGCAGCATGCCCCACTCATTTATTCAAAGGTCTGGCAGAAATCGGAGCATTTGGTCCCAGTATACCGGCAGAATATGGTGGCGGAGGAATGGATGAGATAGCGTATGGTATTATTATGCAGGAACTGGAAAGAGGAGATTCGGGCATCAGATCTATGGCTTCTGTTCAGGGCTCATTGGTCATGTATCCGATTTATAAATATGGAAGCGAAGATCAAAGGAGAAAATATCTTCCAAAATTAGGCAGTGGCGAGTTCATCGGTTGTTTTGGCCTGACTGAACCGGATCATGGTTCAAATCCAAGTGGTATGGTGACCAATATAAAAGATGATGGAGATAGTTATATACTTAATGGATCCAAAATGTGGATTACAAATTCACCGGTGGCTGATATTGCTGTAGTTTGGGCAAAGGATGAAGATGGTAAAATCAGAGGAATTATTGTAGAAAAAGGGATGAAAGGGTTTTCCGCGCCTGAAATTCATGGTAAATGGAGCCTGAGAGCCTCCGTAACAGGTGAGCTGGTATTTGAAGACGTTCGTGTCCCTAAAGCCAATCTGCTTCCAAATGTTAGTGGGCTTAAAGGTCCTTTAGGTTGTTTGTCAAAAGCAAGATATGGCATCGCCTGGGGTGCCATCGGTGCTGCATTGGACTGTTATGATTCTGCATTAAGGTATAGTCAGGAAAGAGAACAATTTGGTAAAAAGTTAGGCCAGTTTCAACTGACACAAAAAAAATTGGCTGAAATGATCACTGAAATTACGAAAGCACAATTATTGGCATGGAGACTCGGTACACTGGCAAATAAAGGTCAGGCCACTCCGGCACAAATTTCAATGGCCAAAAGAAATAATGTTAATATGGCAATAGAGATAGCACGTGAAGCGAGGCAAATTCATGGAGGCATGGGCATTACCGGTGAATATCCTATCATGAGACATATGATGAATCTTGAGTCGGTTATTACTTACGAAGGTACGCACGACATACATCTTTTGATCACAGGGATGGATGTGACGGGATTTAATGCATTTGGTTAATTACAAATAAAGTGCATTTTTGCCAAAACAGTCAGACAGGCAGACATTTCATAAATTTAACGCTGTAAAATTCAATAAGTTGACAAAAACGGAAATACAATTATCATTAAAAGAAAGTTACAACACTTTTATATCATATATTGATAGTCTTGAAGACAGCGATTTTGAATATGCACCTGATGGCAAATGGTCTGCTGGCCAGCAAGTTGATCACTTAATACGATCAGTCTATCCTCTTTCCTTGGGATTGATATTGCCTTCATTTGCCTTGAAATGGATTTTTGGGACATCAAATCGTCCTTCCAAATCATATGAAGCACTTGTAGAAAAGTATAAAATAAAATTGACCCAAGGTGGCAAAGCTTCAGGTAGGTTTATTCCTGGTCAAGTCAAATTTATGCAAAAGCAAAATTTGTGTCGCAAGTTATCTGCATCTGTTAAGAAACTAAACAGCAGATTGGATCAGTTTTCAGAAGATGCACTTGACACACTAATTATACCACATCCATTGCTTGGCAAACTGACTTTGCGAGAGATGATGTACTTTACGATATACCATAGTATACACCACCATGATCAAACAAAAGCAAATTTAAGTCAGAGAAGTCATTAAAATACCACAATTACTGTTCATTAATTTTCGAAACTATTATATCGGAAATGATGGATTTTCCTACGATATTTATTCTGTAACTGTCTGAATCTTCCACCAGGCGCACTTCTTTTCAGGCTTTACCCTACTCAATTGAAGTTTTCCTGAATCAATATTCAGGTATCCTTCCATCCAGCGATTTTTGATTCTCACAAAATCCGTATTATTGATTTTTTCCAATTCCCAAATAGCACTTGTCCAGTCCGGCTCTATATATCCCTGAGTAAGGACGTAATCCTCTACATTCAAATATCCGCTTGTCCATTTATTTCTGATACGTACACTATTCATGCCATCATTTACGTTTTCCAACACCCATTGCGCGCTCCACCAGCCCTGTATAATTTCTCCCGCCTCAGGAATAAGGGTTTCGACATGAATATGTTTCTTAGGCTTGCACACGCTTTGAAATCTAATGAATGTGTCAACCACAAACTCAACTGTTTCAGGTTCAATTGTAAGTTGGTGCTCAGCAATTTCTTCATATTCCTGACTTGGCAGTACCCGAATTACAGCAATTGCTTCATCCAAAGCGCTACTATGTTTGCTACTTTCCTCTTTACAAAAATAATCCAATGTATAACGATGTGTTATGTGGTAGATTCCCGGTTTTCCAGGCGCAATAAAATTATAATTTTCATGGCCTGCATCACCTACATAATATTCAGGGTCTAAAATATCAGAAACATAACACTTTGAAATAACATTTTTTAATCCGGTATATCCTTGCACAAAACAGGACGGACAAAAAGCATCTGTCACCTTATCTGTAAGGGTTTCCCAGTCAAACTCAATATTAATATTGGCACTGGGATTAACTTCGACATAATTGCTACCTTTATTTAAACGTACATTTTCATAAATAAAATGTCTGTCTTCCCAAAAAATATCTTTTGTGCTTTCAATTTGGTTCCAACGTTTAAAATTAAACAGTCGGATCCATTCTTCGTCATATTTATACCATGACCAACCACCACTTTTTTGAATTTTTATGTGAAATTCCTGGCCATTTTCGAGTGTGTCTTTATTTGACATATAAAAAAACAAACTGTCAGTTTTAATGATACGAAAGGTAATACCACCACTATTGCCTTGTCTGAATCCTGCCCAATCAGCATCCAAAGGTTCAAACCTCAAACCCATTGGGTTGGTGATAATAATAGAGTCGTTATCTATTTCTGTATTAAGATTGATATCGATCCAATAATCTCCAGTCAGACATAATTGAACAGAATGTTTAGGTAATTTAGGGATTCTGAATTGGTGATTTTGGCTTAGATTTTTTTCTTTTATATAGATCCAATCGGCATCCCGCTCAGTTTCAATAAATTCCCTACTGCCATCATTTTCTTTCCACGATTTAGTCAATTTATCACGCTTCAAATCGTCACCCCATATAAAAGCATTAAACGGTTTGGGACCACCAAAATAATTGTATTGTGCCAACTGAAACATAAAAACATCTTCATTGTCTTTTGGTCTCAAATTAATATCCTCCATTTTATATGGCAATTCTTTGAAGGACATATTTCGAATTTTTATTCTTTTCTCTGCTTGTGCAGGCGTATTATAATTGAAAAAAAATTGCGACAGATCAAGGGCATGGTCACGGTTCACATTAAAGGGAGATAATCTAAGACTCATCTGACGAACGGTGCTATCTTTTGAACCAGAGCTTAACATATTTCCATCAGGGCTAAATGCAATTGCAGTCACTTCACTTTTGTGGGCTTTTAAAAGCGCTATTTCTTCCCATTTATCGTGATCTGATGCGCCACAAATAGACATATGACCATCAATACTTCCCAGAGCCAACAATTTACTATCAGGGCTAAAAGTCAATGAAGTAATCTGTTTTTGATCCTGCCCAAATGGGGTAATTTTAAATTTTATGTCTTTTTTTATGTCAATTAATGTCAACTCCCCTTGTTTATTTCCGAAAGCTACATATTTACCATCGGGGCTGAAAACGAGTTTTTGAACAGGTAAATTTCCTGTTACAAATTCTTTGACAATATGCTCTTTATGGCCGTGATCATTTTTAAAAGCCTTATTTAAGGACCATATAACAATTCTTCCATCACGAAATCCCCCGGCAAGTAGTTTATTATCAAAACTGAAAGCCAGATCAATTGGAGACACATTTTTACTCTCCTCATTTGAAATAACTGCAGAAATGGTTTCCTTAGAAACGTCGATACCAAATTTTCCGGCAATAGCAAATAGCGTTCCGTCATTATTTATTTTGGCACAATTACCATCAATTAGAAAAATTGTATCCGGCACCAGTTTATTTATCAGATCCCAGTGAATCAAATATGTTAAACTTTCGTCACGATGCAATGAAACAAATTTGTTCATATTGCTTAGAGATTGAGTAACCAATGCCGGTAATTTTTCACTAACATTTATTCGAATCAATGATTTTTTTATCCCATTTCCCGATTTGTAATATGTAATTTGTACTGAATCGTTTTTTGTACTCTCCGTAGTTGAAAAAGCATTACTTGCAACTACCTTAAGCAAATTGGAAGTATCATATGTTAATGCGATTATTGGGCCATTCAATTTATCAGGTGTAGGAATATGCATTTCAGGGCATGGGCACATCTCTCTTAACATAAGACGACCTGCAGAGAGTGGAAGTCGCTTGTTAGCCATTGAGGCCAATCTAATTGCTTCCTGATTGTATAACCAGGCCTGTGCATATTCATCATTTTTTAAAGCTGCAGAGGTTTTTTCTTCAAACAGTTGAGCTAGTCTGAAGTTAGCTTCCAGATTTGCCTTGAATGCTTTTTTTGAATTTTCAATGGCTCTGTCTGAGCTTTTGATGGCCTCTATTCGTTGCTCATTAACCTTCAAAAATATGGAATCCTGTAGTTTCTGTCTTTCTTTAATAAGGATGTTTTTATAATCGCAGGATTCAGCATCTTTGAGTTTTCTTAATGCGTCCTGTAGATTATTGGATTCGTATGCTGCCAGTGCTAATTTAAAGATAGGTCTGCAATATTCCTGACCACTCAATAAACACATATTAAGGATTAAAAACAAAGTAGTAAAAAATAAATTTTTCATTTATTAATATTTTTGCTTTCTATTTGGAATGAAGGATCAGAGAATCTAAAAATTTACGTTTCAGGTGAAGTTTTAATTTTAAGGTGTCATCTTCTACCTTTTTTTCATCAAATCTTTTAAGTTCTGACACAGCATCCTTTAGAAGCGAATCTCTGACTGGTTTGTATTGGTTTTTGAGACTATCAATACGCCATTCTATATTTTCAATCGAAGTGAAAACTTTTTCTATTTGTGCATTTTGAAAAGCACTCAAGGCTTTATTGGCTTTGTAAAATAGCTGTAAACCCCACAAAGCAATGATAAACATTATAAAAATCATCCATCTTTGACGAGTTGCGGCTCGTTTTTTTGAATCGAGCTTGTCTTGAATCAATTGAAGTTCGTTTTTGTGTCTTTCCTCTTCCAAAAGCTTCATACGCGCTACCTCTCTCTCACAACTATCAAGAAATTCTTTTAATTGGCTATCCAAAACTAACTTTGGCAAAAAAGGCTCAATACTTGCCAATTGTTTTTCAGTAAGGAAAACACCTGTTTCACAATATTCCAAATATGATGCGCTTAAACGCTTTTTAACCATGTTAAGCTGTCGTTGTTCGGTGCTTCTGTCTTTGTCAATCAGGTCAGCGAGACTGTCATGGGCCAGCTCAATAAGGTTTTCCGTAAAGCGGAGAATGCGCACTTTTTCTAGTCTGTCGAGTATTTCCCGAATGGCCGGCATTGGTAGGGTCGCTAATTTTATTGCTTGTTTTTCTTCAAGAAATACTTTCCCCTCTTTTCTTTCATAAGATACCGGACGTTTGGTACCATCTTCTGTCACAAACAAATCCAATATCTGGCGAACAGCGTCAACAGGTAAGTCCTGATATGTAGTTTGTACCGATGTCTGCATTTGTTGGGTCTGAAGCCTAAGGAATTTTTCAAGCACTTCCTCTATGTTACCTAATTCTTCTATTTCTGAAGATGTAAATACCAATTCAGGAAAATTTCCATACTTGCTTGCTTGTTCAGTGGTCAAGCCTTGAGGATAAGTTCGTTCAAAGTCAGATAACCAAAGACGATCCATATAGACCTGTAAGTATGGCAATTGTACACCTGAATTTCCTAGGCTTAATTGGTCAATAATTTGTTGTACTGTATCATCCGGAGACTCCAGTTTTATGTTGAACCGTTCGCATGAACCAGTAATAACTTTGGCTATATTGATATAATTCATCGGTTCAACCCGAATACGGTGATTAAACAAGGTAGGAATTACCTGCTCAAAATCATATAAATGGGCAATGTACTCTTCCCGCATGACCAAAATAATCTTACAAGGTAATTCAGCATTTAAAATGGCTTTTATGTTATTAATAAATGTATTTTGTTCATCCTCAGAACCCAGAATAAAAAGCTCCTCCATCTGGTCAAATATCAGATAAATCGGACGAAGGTAAATCTTATATAGTTTCGTTATTACATCTGTAATGCTTTCATTTTGCTGATTTCCACCTAATGGCGCCACCAAAGTGCTCATTAAAGAATCATTAATGTTATTATTTCGACGCAATAAAAATGGATACCAATCGGTAAGGTCAAATCGGCCACCTAATCCACACTGAATAAGACTTGTTTTACCCGTACCTGATTGGCCATAAACAAGCAGCATCCTACTTTTATATATTTGAGTATAGATTCCTTCTGTCTCTGCTTCGCGACCAAAAAAACTATCCTTATCCGCCGGAGTATAAGCATCCAGAAATTTAAAAGGACTGTTCATAAAGCTTTCATATTTTGATGAAAGATGAGGTTGGCAAAAGCATCAAACTGAACTTTTACCATGCCATATTTATTGTCACCGGAGACTACGAGCGGTATATCGGCAGGTTTGTTGACATGTCTGAAAGAATATTTGTCCAAGCTACGGTCGTAGTTATAGAAAAAATATACTTTTGATACATCTGAAGTTCTTTCTTCAAATGCATTTTCATCTATTACAAATGGAGACAGATTAATATAAGTAGTTAATTCGTCAGTTTTTTTAAGCAATAAAACCGATCGGCTGTCCATATATTTGTCCAATAATTCTTCCTGCAATTCCAATCCTCCCATTACTTTGACCAGATTTACCAATGCATGTCTGAACTTTGGAGCTTTATCATGTCGAAATTTAACAACATCAATCATCCTGACAGCTGCAAGCGTATAACGGGCCAGAAAACCCAGGTCTTTAAATATTTCTGCTAATTTCTGTTCGCCTTGCTGACAGGCTTCCTGTACTTCGTGTTCTTCAATCGTCTTTGAATCTACCCGTCTCTTTAAAGCTTCCATGTAATTGCAGGCATCAAAAAACGGACTTTCCGGTTCGTCGACAGCCTTTAGACTGGCTAATTCTTCTATAAAGTAGGTATATTTATTGGCATTCATTGCTTCTCTGATGGCTCGCATCAAAGCTATCATTTCATAAGTATCTCTATCGACAGAATTGAGTTGGAAAAATTTCCGGATAATGTCAAGGGAAGTTGCAGGTAAAGTGCCTGCAGGTTGGGCTTCCAGGCTATCCCACAACTGTGCGAGATTTATGAAAGTAAAGAGTTCAATTATTGTAGTATAAGTGCGTACAATCTGAGCTACACGTGCTAGGCCAACCTTATCAAATCCTGCATCGCTATCACCCAAAGGTACCATCAATTTTCGTAATTGTTCTGCCACTGGTGAAGGAAGGCTATTGAGAATTGCCAGTCTTTTATCCGCAAAATCTATTTTTTCACCATCTTCTTCGTCCCGTTTAATATTACGTACATCGCGTGAATATGGGGCTAAAGCTAAGATTAGCGTGTCAACCAATACTTTATTAGCAACAAAATCTTCTGCCATTTGGGTAACCACTACAGTCGGAATTTTCCACTGCAGTATATCTTCTCTACCTTCCTTAACGAATAATCCCCATTCAGCTTTTTCTTTTACAGAAACAAGCGAATGTACACTACGATTGAGTTGTATGTCAATATTCAGGGATTTGGTGAGGATGTCCCCTTTTGCCAATTCGAATGCAACCTTCAATTGTTCCTGATTTCCAAGAGCCTGATAAAATCGGACTGAAAATTGCGTAGCTGATGAATCCTCGACAGGTGCACTTGTGCCAAGAATAGAAGGTACGCCTTTTTCCCATAATAAATTTACCTGACCCTGAGTTGAACATCCATTCAGAAAAGCAAGCTTCAGGTTTGGACATTGTCCCAATAAATAAGCGATTCCTTCTGCATTGCTGGATTCATCTGCAGTTGCCAATTCACTTTGTCCTGCATGACCACTATAATGGAACAGAACCATTTGAGATTTATATTGAATAATCGACTGAACCAATTTTTCACGAGTGGTAAACGGCTCAAAAATCAGAATATAATGGCCTTTTAACTGACCTGGTGATAACAACCTGAATAACTCATCAGCTTCCTCCTTAAGGAATGTCAGTGGGTTTTTTGGGTCATTGGCAAATGCAAAAAATAAAACTTCCATATTATAAGATAATTGGGTTTGATCATCATTGCCAAAACACCCTTATTTTTCTATCGCAAAATTTTCTTGTTGGTAAATAGTCAAATATCTTGGAAAATTGAGAACATTGACTTTTTCAGATATAAATCCTTTTTATATACCTAAACCTCACAACTATTACATCAGAAAAGTAAGAACCTTGTGACGTTTAAATCATAAATTAAATAAACAGTTTAGATTCAGGATTTAAATAAAATATTATGGCTCATTTTACGAATAATGGTATTTTGAAATTAACTTTGTTTAAGTTACAAATATAGATAATTAATGGTCAACTTATCTTATTAGCTTGCCAATATTTAAGTTGTTATACACTTAACCATATAATTCTTTTGTATTATTTTTTAATTTGACAATTTGAGCAGCCTGATGTCAAAAAAACTTACCTATTAAGTAAATTGTACCTTAGCAAAAATATTGGTGATCGCATGACAAATAGTCTCTATGCTCATATGGAATGTAGCCATTGCGGCTTACATTATGAAAAAAATATTGTTCAGAGTTTTTGCCATATTTGCACACAACCATTGATCGCGAAGTATCTGTTGAACAGTGAAATAAAAAAATCTATAATCAGACATGACAGATACGATATGTGGAGATATATGTCATTACTACCTGTGGAAAATGAAAAAATATAGTTTGTCTTGGTGAAGGTTGGACAACAATGATTCATTTAAAAAAAACCTCTCAAAAATGTAATATTAAAAACCTATATCTTAAAGAGGAAGGGGGAAACCCTACCGGTTCATTCAAGGCCCGCGGCATTGGCATGGCCGTTTCAAAGGCAAAAGAATTAGGTATATCCGCTTTCTGCATACCTACGGCAGGTAATGCAGGCAGTGCATTAACAGCATATGTTGCTTCGTCAGATGGCCAGGCTTATGTGTATATGCCGGAAACTACCCCAAGGGTTTTTACATTGGATTGCGAGGTTATGGGGGCCAAAGTTTCTAAGGTAAAAGGAAGCATAAGAGATGCCGGTCTTGCTATGGCAAAAGATAATATCAATGGTCAATGGTGGGACATTACTACACTTAAGGAACCATTCAGATTGGAAGGCAAAAAAACAATGGGTTATGAAATCGCTGAACAATTAGATTGGATCCTGCCAGATGTAATCATTTACCCTACCGGTGGAGGAACCGGATTAATAGGCATATGGAAAGCATTTCAGGAAATGATGGAATTGGGATGGGTAGATCACATTCCGACCCGTATGGTAGCAGTGCAGGCAAAAGGATGCAATCCTGTTGTTCAGGCATATCAGACAGGAATGGATCATTGCACATTATTTGAAAATCCTGAAGAAACAATGGCGAATGGATTAAGGGTGCCAAAAGCTTTTGGAGATCGCCTTATCATGCGTACAATCAAAGAAAGTAATGGCATTGCCCTGGATGTTACCGAAGAGGAAATGATGGCCTCCATTCATGAATTCGGCAGGTCCGAAGGTATTTTTTTATCCCCAGAAGGCGCTGCGGTTTATTGTGGTTCAAAAAAACTTATTGCGACCGGTTATATTAAAAGCTCGGAAAAAGTAGTCATCATCAATACCGGTTCGCCCTATAAATATGTGGATAATATGTCATGAATTAAATATAAAACCCTTTCTTTAAGTTTAATCAGTTAAACAAGAATCACAAAACAGAATGTATATTTTTTTTTAAATCAGTAAATATTATGTCGCTCTATACTTACTTAAATGGTCATATCATACATGATTCAGAAGCCAATATCCATGTCAGCGATCTTGGATTATTACGTGGCTATGGTGTATTTGATTTCTTCAGAGCCATCGAGGGTCAACCAATATTTATGGATGATCATTTGGATAGATTTGAAAGATCGGCCTCTTTTCTTGGGTTAAGGATTCCGGTATCCCGTCAACATATTAAAGACAATATTCTTGAATTGATAGATTTAAATCATCATACTTTACTTGGCATAAGATTGATTTGCACAGGAGGGTACAGTGAAGACAGTTACGCGCCAGCTATTACACCAAATCTTGTTATGCTGGCAAAACCTTTTACTTTTCATCCGGTGTACAAGGGTCTCAAACTAATGACAGAGCATCATCAGAGAGATATGCCCACTGTCAAAACAACCAATTATATACACCCAATCTCTTTACTTCCATTAATGCATGAAATTAAAGCGGATGATGTATTATATCATTTTAACGGATATATATCGGAATCATCCAGAAGCAACATCTGCATTATAAAAGATGGCATTTTAATCACTCCATCACAAGGTATTCTGGAAGGTATTACAAGAAAAAAAATTCTGAACTTTGCACACGAAATTTTGCCGGTTGAGATTAGAATGGTGACCCTTAAGGAAACTCTGAAAGCTGATGAAGTTTTTCTTTGTGGTAGTACTAAACGTATATCACCTGTAACAAGTATTGACAATCAGACATACGAAATTGGTCCTTTAACAAAAATATTATATGAAAGATTGATAAAAGAAGAACATGTAGCATAAAATGTTCAAAAAAATTTATGCTTCCTGCAGCACCATAACCTGATAAGCTTTTAGTTTTATATATTCATGATCTTGTCCAATGATCAGATTATCGCCGCTTATCAGATCAATCATGATGATATTCATGTCTAAGCCTTTCTCTTTAATGGCAAACCAGGTAAGATATGCATCATGTGGACTATAATTAAACAGACATATTATTTTTACAGCTTCATTGTACCGTATATAGCCTGCTACATGTCTGTTGTGGGGATTCAACCAGAGTATATTGTTGTGATCACAAAAAACAGGATTGGATTTTCTGATTGATAATATTTTTGTATCCCACTGAATATCAATTGCTCTAAACTTCCTTTTTTGTGTCTTTTGTCATTTTTTTTCCAGTCTATGATTGGTCGATGCATCCATCTGTTATCATAGCTCTTTCCTTCATCATTCAGGTAGCTGTAATCATTTGTATATCCACATTCATCACCGTAAAATAACATTGGTATGCCTCCTGACAATATACTTTGAGCCTGCATAAGCAAGATCTTATCCACTGATTGTCTGATGATGCCCTTATTTTTGCGAATAACTCCATACTCCAGCCCGCATAACGAAGCCAAAGAACCGCTGATTCTGGCATCATTTGTTTTCGGGTTTACACCAAAAAGAGCTCCTTTTGAAACAGAATCAATGGTATTGCCGGCATAATAATTTTTAATAAACTTTCGGTGTTCATATGGATCATAACCTGCCTGTTGTATCATACCATCTTCATAACCCAGGCCAATATCATCATGACATCTTGAATAATTAATCCATGTTGCACCATAAGGTTTTTGCTGGATATCATGCTGAGCAGAAAGCATAATACTGACATCTCCTGTTGCAAGTGCATCCCACTGTAATGCCATTTGAGTTGCATTGTATGCTACATCACATTCCCTGCCTTTCATCCTTCCTGTACCAAAGTACATCATTATTTCTTTTGGTGCTACTATGGCTTCACCCAATAATGCCATACCCGGGCTTGCAATTTGAACACAATGTTTTATCAGTTGAAGAAGTGTGTGCGCTTGTGACAGGTTCTGACAAGTTGTACCTAAGGTCTTCCAGATAAATGCCGGTGCATCTATCCTAAGTATGTCTACACCCAGATTGGCATAAAAAAATATGGTATCCACCATTTCAATAAAAACGGCGGGGTTTGTGTAATTCAGATCCCATTGAAAACTATTAAATACTGACATGACCCATTTGCCGGATGCTTTATCATAAGTAAAACTGCCTGGAGAACTGTCAGGAAATATGTCAGGCATAGTGCGTTCAAATAAATCAGGCATCACACGATCTTCATACATATAAAAATAATCCTGATACTGTTTTTCACCGGCAGAAGCCTTTTTTGCCCAGATATGTTGATTTGATGTATGATTCAGGACAATGTCAAGCATGAGATAAAATCCTGCTTCCTTCATTTTGTCATCAAGTACCCTCAGGTCATCAGTACTTCCAAATCTGGCATCAACTTGTCTGAAATCAGATACTGCATAACCACCATCACTCTCACTTTCAGGACTTTGCATAATTGGCATAAGGTGTAAAAAATTAATGCCTAACTCTTTAAAATATTCAAGCCTGTCAGACAAATTTTTAATATTGCCACAAAACCGGTCCACATACAAACTCATTCCAACAATTTCATTAGACAAATACCAGACACCTGATGATTCCTTTTTTTGGTCCAGTTCTTTCAACAAAGTTGATCTGTTTGTGTGCGCCTGAATACATGTATCCAACAATTTGTCATACCACACATTACAAGCCTCTGTTTGCCCGTATATTTCATAAAATAATTCATGGACAATAGATAGATTGGCAGAAAGCCTCATTTTAAAATCGAGGTCATATCCTGTATTTAACAGACTCGATTTTATTAATTTTCCAAAAATATGATTATGAATGTGCTGTTGGTACATAATTACTTTTCATTAAATATAGTACTATTTAATTGCTTGAATGCTTCCATAGCACCAAGGTATTCGCATGTCCTTGCGCCTGCTTTATTTCCGTTTAGTATGACCTTAATCCATTGATCCAAGGTAGTATGCTTCAAATTATCTCTATTCGAAATACTTAACTGGCATAAAACAGCACCAACAAAAGCATCACCTGCCCCAGTGGTGTCGACAGGGGTGACTACAATGCTTTCTACCGTATGGATCTCATTTTGGTATCGAAACACAGTACCATCTTTACCTAAAGTAATGGCAAAATGTGCTTGTGTCCGTCTTTGTAAATTCACAATTGCCTCCTCCAATGAGTTGCTTTTTGTCAATAACATTGCTTCCTCATCACTTACTTTAAAAAAGTCACATCTGTCCAGAAAAATCCAACAGTGATCAATAAATGACTGGATATTGTTTTTAAATAATAAATGACTATAATTCGGATCAAAACTTACAAAAACATTTGCTTTAAGCGCAACGTCCAGCATATGATAATAGGTCTCTCTTAAAGCGCCATCCAAAAAAGCAGTTGCTGATCCAAAATGAACTATATTATAAGAAGCTATATCAAAATCCTTTATATCAGCTAAACAAAGTGTGCCATCTGCACCCCTGTTAAATATAAAATCCCGTTCACCATTTTCCATCAAAGATACAAATGCAATGGTCGTAAATTTTTCGGCATCTCTACACATAAATTGGGTTGAAACCCCAAATAATGCCATTTCACTCAATAATTGATCACCAAAAGCATCATTGCCTACTTTGGCCATAAGATCCACTTCCCCACCTAGTGCAGCAACCGCAGCAGCCACATTGGTAGGAGCCCCTCCGGTTTTTTTTAAAAAATGGTCACCTTTTGAAAGGGAAAAGCCTCTATCAGTACAAATCATATCAATCAGCGCTTCACCGATACAGAGAATTTTCATACAAATGTCATTTAATCAATTATGGTGTGAAGATACATTTTCTATGTAAACAAATTAAAAATCATCGCTGCTAAAATGCCTCCTGAAATGGGTCCGGCGACCGGAATCCAGCTATAGGACCATCCACTACTTCCTTTGTGTTTTAAAGGTAACATATAATACATGATCCTCGGACCTAGATCTCTGGCTGGGTTGATAGCATATCCCGTAGATCCTCCAAGGCCAATTCCAATGCCCAATACAAGAAAAGCCACAGGCAACGCATCTAAAGCACCTAGAGATGAAGCAGGTGCAACCATATATAAAATACTTAAAATCAAAACAAATGTGCCAATCAATTCTGTCAAAAAATTATTAAAAACATTTACTATTGCCGGCGAAGTACAAAATGTAGCTCGTATAGTATCATGATCCTCCGTAGCATCATAATGGTCTCTATACGCCAGCCATACCGCTGTAGTGCCAACCATAGCACCAAACATTTGGGCTAAAATGTACGATGGAACGTCACTCCATGCAAATTTTCCTGCCAAAGCCAATGCAATAGAAACGGCAGGATTCAAGTGAGCACCACTACTCACTTCAGAGATAGAAACGCCTACAAACACAGCCATCGCCCAACCTACGGTAATGACAATCCACCCACTATTGTGGCCCTTTGTTTTTTGTAATACCACATTTGCAACGGTACCATTACCTATGGTTATCAAGATGGCAGTACCTAAAAATTCGCTTAAAAATGGTGACATATTGTTAAGATTATAATGATATAATAAATGTGTGATTATGACAGTTTATGATTGGGTTTCCGGCAAATATTGTTTCGCCAATGTCCTGAAAGACTGGAGTTGTTCCTCTTTCCATACCTTATCTTTTCCAAGCTCATGTTGCATGATGTCGGCAACAATTTCAGCACATGATAAAGCAGCTTTCACGTCCAGAAATAACAATCTTATTCTCCTTGCCAGCACATCTTCCAAGGTAATAGCCATTTCCTGACGTAAGGCATTTTTTACGTCCAGCACAGTAAAAGAATAATCAGGATGGAGTAACTTAATGTCATCTACATTATTGGATAAAATGACTGGTTTTTGCATTAACCTGACAGTACGTGTAATACATTTTTTAAAAGGGAAACAACCCTGAATGATGGCTCTGTTTACCACATCTTTTGCCATTTTACGATAGGTCGTCCATTTACCTCCAGTGATGGTAATCAGTCCGGAATCAGAACAAAATATGGCGTGATCGCGCATCAAATTTGCCGTAGATTGAATATTACTCATTTTGACCAAGGGACGTAGTCCTGCAAAAACAGATAAAAAGTCATTTTTTGTAATGTTTTTTGATGTGTATTGATTAAAATTATTCATGACAAAATCAAGTTCCTCACTTGCTGCTACAGGTTCAATGACCGGATCTTTTATCTTTGAATCTGTAGTCCCAATGACCACTTTATCATGCCAGGGCACCACAAATAAAACCCTGCCATCACTAGTTTTAGGAATCAATAACGCATGCTGACCACTGTAAAATGATTTGCTTACTACGATATGAATACCCTGAGAAGGAGATACGACATTTTTATGCTTCGGATTATCTTTTCTCAACACTTCATCAGCAAATACACCCGTGGCATTAATGACTACTTTTGCTTTTAAACGAAATTCCTTCCCACTTAATTGATCTTTTGAAATAATACCGGCTACTTTCCCATTATCATAAATAAAACCTGTAGAAGCACAATAATTGACTACAGTTGCGCCATAATGTATAGCCGTCCGCACGAGTGACATACAAATTTCACTATCGTCAAATTGACCATCAAAATACAAAATACCGCCTTTCAAACGTTGTGGATTGACTTCCGGTATGTGTTTTATGACTTCTTTTGAGGATAGAAACTGTGTCTTGCCGATGCTTAGTTTTCCCGATAATAAATCATAAATTTTAAGCCCGATGCCATAGTATAAAAATTTAAACCAACTGTAAACAGGCAAAATAAATGGTATGGCTTTGGTCATCTCAGGCGCATTATTCAGGAGGAAGGAACGTTCCAATAATGCCCCTCTGACCAGTTTAATATTGCCTTGTTCCAAATACCGCACACCTCCGTGAATTAATTTTGTTGACCTGCTTGATGTGCCTTTTGAAAAATCAAATCTTTCAATACAAAGTGTTTTATATCCCCTGCTAGCCGCATCCAACGCCGAACCCAAACCTGTGGCACCACCACCTATGATAATGATATCCCAAAAGGCAGTATTTGCCATTGTTTGTATTTGTTCCTCCCTATTCATGAATACACTATTGTGTTATGGATGTTGCAGCGCCTATTGCCTTCTTCCACCCATCGTACATTTGATTTCTTTTTTCATCACTTATATCAGGTTCAAATGTTCGTTCCATGCTCCATTGGTTTTTAATCTCATCAATATCTTTCCAGTAACCTACGGCCAGACCTGCCAGATACGCGGCCCCAAGCGCAGTTGTCTCTGTTATCAATGGTCGAATTACTTTGCAATCAAGGACATCGCTCTGAAACTGCATCAAAAAATTATTGACAGTAGCACCACCATCTACACGCAACTCCCTGATAGAAATTCCCGAATCAGCTTCCATTGCCTTAAGTACATCGACGGTCTGAAATGCGATACTTTCCAGTGAAGCGCGGGCGATATGTGATCTGGATGTTCCTCTTGAAATTCCGGTAATTGTTCCTCTCGCCTGCTGATTCCAATATGGTGCTCCCAGTCCTGCAAAAGCGGGTACAACATAAACGCCATCCGTATCCTCAACTTCAGATGCAAGACTTTCTATTTCACCTGACGATCTTATGATTTTGAGTCCATCACGCAGCCACTGGACTACAGCCCCGGCTATAAAAACACTGCCTTCCAGTGCATAATGAGTGATGCCATCTATTTTCCAAGCTACTGTCGTGAGTAATTTGTGTTTACTTATGACGGCATTTTCGCCTGTATTCATAAGCATAAAACAACCGGTACCATAGGTGTTTTTTACCATGCCGGGATGAATACACATCTGACCAAACAATGCTGACTGCTGATCCCCTGCTATGCCGGCGATCGGTATATTGGAAGCCGTAAGTACATTCTGTGTATGTCCGTATATTTCACTGCTGCTTCGTATTTGGGGTAGCATATTGCCTGGTATATCAAAAATATCCTGTAGCTCTCCATCCCACTGCAAGGTATGAATGTTGCACAGCATCGTCCTGGAAGCGTTACTGACATCTGTGGCATGTATCTGACCATTTGTCAATTTCCACAATAACCAGGTATCAATAGTACCGAAACAAAGATTACCTTTATTCGCTTCATCTCTGGCGCCTTCTACATTGTCCAGCATCCATCTCGCCTTTGTGGCGCTAAAATAAGCATCGATGACAAGTCCTGTTTTTTGTTGTATCAAGTCACTTTTTCCTGATGCTTTTAACTCATCACAAAAATCTGCTGTTCTTCTGTCCTGCCATACGATGGCGTTATATATGGGCTGGCCTGTATTCCTATCCCAAATGACAGTAGTCTCCCGTTGATTTGTAATACCGATGGCGGCTATTTGCTGGACAGAAAGATTTGCTTTTGTGATGGCTTCTGCAGCAACACCTATCTGGGTAGACCATATTTCATTGGCGTCGTGTTCTACCCAACCCGATTGTGGAAATATTTGTTTGAATTCCTTCTGAGCAATGGCGACGACCTTGCCTGCCTTATCAAAAATGATGGCACGGCTGCTTGTAGTGCCTTGATCCATAGCGAGAATATAGGTTTTCATTTGTTACACTCGTTTGATTAAAACCAAAGATAATAACATTTGGTAAAACGGCATTATCGCAAACGAATACTTAATTCGGGAGAAAAATGAAGTATCTTTCTTCTACCCTTCACCTACCTTTCTATTGATTATCATGCCAAAAACAAATATTATAATTATATTTGAATGCGGTTTTTCACTATTTTATTTATCTTTAAATTTAGAAAACTCCTAAAATCCTGTTTATTGGATTAACATAATTGTACTTAGTTCATCATTTCTTTCAAGTAAAATGCCTCATCTAATATATCATTAACAATATAGTTCTATTTAAATATGAAACTTATTTTAAATTTAATTGTTTCAAATATTATTTTTTTTCGTTCTTCAATAAAATAAAAGTTTTAAACCAAATGGTTTTGGTTTCTAAATCATGAATATTTGTCGGTTATCCCATTGGTTTATTTGTTCCGTATAGTACCGTAACAAACTTAAAATGAATCAAATCACTTCATATTTCTTCGATTTCGATCAATATGCCGTGACCAAAAACCCCCTTACAATTGTAGCCAATGATGAAAAAACAAGGCCCCAGGAGATAATTTTGAGTTGTTAATGGTCTCTACCGCAAATCCACCTTCATTATTTGCAATACTATTAAGTTGTGAAGATATGATGCCATAAAATCCGATATATGCCATAAATAAGGCTACCACAAACACATCGGCCATACTCCATTTGCCCAGATAAAAAATGATGTTTTTGACAACTTTGTTTTGCCTGACTCTTGATGAATATAGATACATTGTAGACAATAACAGTTTTATCAGCGGAAAAATGATACTAAAAAACAATATCATGATGCCTACTATCTTGATGTCCAGGCCTTTGGCGCGTACAAGCGTCTCCGTCACATCCAGTATAGACTTGCTCTGATAATACATATACTGCTTACCGAATCCAATATCAGTACCCAGGACACTAATCTTAAATGAGTTTAGGATGGCTTCAATATCTATCATAGGCAGATTGATGCCGAGCATTAACAGGACTACAGAATTTATGGTAATCATTGTCATACTGCCATTAAAACCAATAAAAGAAATAAATATCCAGATACACTAAAAAGGCGTAATCAAAACACCGTAAGTAAGCTGGACAAGATGGCTGACTACGGCTTCATTGGCTGCTATTTTCTGACCAAGAGCCAGGTTGGCTGCCGCAAGATCAGCAGCACCATACGCGCCTATATTTTCTGCCGCGGTCATAAGCAGAATTTTCGTCATCTTTGATGATTCTTTTGAGTTCGATGCGCATGATATCCCGCAGTTGAGGCTCCTGTTTTTTGAGTTCATTTGCCAGTTCAACAGCCATGCCGGGGATATATTTGGGGATATTCAGCAATTTTATTTGTGGTGCCGCATTTTGTCTGATCAGTTTCAAAAACACTTTATTGACAGTAGGAGACTTTTCAGCTTCTTCAAATATATTGTCGAATATTTTACCGCTTTCTACATATTCCTTGTTTATACCACGCAGATATTTTTCCAACTCAATGACGACCTGATCATAAGCCCTGGGAGAGACTTCAAAATTTGCTATTCTATTTTCAAATACTTTAAGGGCTTCTTTTTTCCAAATTTGAAGATTAAAAAGGCCATAGTTGATTTTATTTATTTCAGCGAGGTCTTCTTTCTGGGATTTTAATGTCGCGTACACATTCAATAAACGAACGGCTCCGTAGCCAGAAAAAAGCAGAAGACAAGATATAATAATAAAAAGCAGGTATTTCAATTTTTGGATTTTTATTTTAATGTCCAAAAGTAGTTAATCAGCTATAAAGATCGCTGATATATGGCATATAATTTAATTAATTGGTAGGGTTATTGATCTTAGACTCGTTTAACAGACAAGTTTCACTATAATCAAAACATAATGGGAATCAAGCAATTACTTTTTACCTTTTTCCTTTGTATATCTTCTTCAAGTGTTATTTTGTCTCAGGCATATCCTGACAGACACAGTACTACCTTATCCGAAGCTTGGTTGTCCTGTCAGACTGCTGTCTCTCCAAACCCTGCAAGGGGCAGTGGACATTGGATAAAATACGATCTGGGAGATACTTACGCCCTTCAAACATCAAAATTTTGGAACTTCAATACACCTGCCAGGGTCAATAGTTACAATAATGAGCCATGGAGCAACAGTCCACTTCAAGGCAAACTGGAAGATGGTATGAAAGATGTGTTGATCGATATTTCTATAAATGGTACCACATGGGTAGAATGGGGAAGATTTAACATACCTAAAGCGCCTGGTTCATCATTTTATGAAGGTGTCTTTGGTCCCGATTTTAGTGGTAAAATTGCCAGGTATATACTGATCACCGCCGTATCCAATCACGGAGGAACTTGTTATGGATTGAGCGAAATAAAAATAAAAGGCACACCAGCCACCGTAAGTGCTGTTGCTGATCCTTTGTTGGATGCAAGTATGGCGGCTTCACCAAATCCTTTGGTGGATAATACATTGCTTACTTTGACGAATTTCCCTAAAGGCATTGTCAAACTTAGGCTGGTTGATATCAATGGTAAAGAAGTATTCGCAAAAAACATCAATATTAATACCGATGTAACTGAAGTCCCGCTTTCAAGTTCAGGAATGATTTCAGGATTATACTTTTTACATGCTTCAATAAATGGGGCATCCAAATCCATCAAACTGGAAGTCTTTAAGTAACCGTTACACGCACAGTCAAAGAGCCCTCATTTTAAAACAAAAAAATAAAAAAAATGCAAATGAGACATTTTTTATTGGCCTTCATAAATTGTATTATTTCAATAGGATGTATATCTGCTCAGCAATATAATGACTACATCGGTGCAGGCCACAATATTGGCATTACGGTTACCGCCAGCAGTACTCAGGGTTCGTCTACACCACAAAAGACATTAGATGGTTCAGGGCTTGATGCACCTTTATTTGATGCGTCCAGGTTTTTGGGTCAGAGTACTTTTGGTGCCAATCTGGAATTGATTGAAGATGTTCGTGACCTGGGCATGGAGCCATGGATTGATGATCAGTTTACAAAAACACCTCAAACCTTACTGCCTCTTGTCAATACGATATGGGCAGAGATTTATGCATTGGACAATGAAGCCTATGGTCCGTGGGCAGTACATTTTAATTATGCATGGTGGCAAAGGAATATGACAAATAATGACTTATTAAGACAAAGGGTTGCATATTCTCTCAGTCAAATTTTGGTTACATCTATCAACTCTGATTTGAGAGAATGGGCAGAAGCCCTTGCCTCCTACTATGACATTTTTATTAGTGAGTCATTTGGAAATTATAAGGACATTTTACTTAAAGTGACCAAACATCCTGCGATGGGCTACTACCTGAGTCATCTCAATAACCCTGCAGAAGATCTTCCTAATAATATTCACCCTGACGAAAATTATGCCAGAGAAATCATGCAATTGTTTACAATAGGTCTTTACAAACTAAATCCCGATGGTACAAAGATGCTTGATGGCAATGGTAATCCAATACCAACATATACCAATACCGATATCAAACAATTGGCTCGGGTTTTTACCGGAATGAGTGGAAGCGTGACGCTCCCAATGATGTATTGTCCAACAGTTCCGGAATTTGGTACCGACATGTATTGCACTAATAAGACACAGCCTATGAAAATGTTTGGATGGGCACATCAGACAGGCTCGAAAACATTTTTAGGGCACACTATAACCGGAAGCAGCTTTTATACTGATGCGACCGCTATGGCTGAAGTGGATGATGCTGTAAACTTCTTGTTCAACCACGCAAATACACCACCGTTTGTCTCATACAGATTGATTCAAAGACTGGTGACGTCCAATCCTTCGCCCGCATACGTAGGCAGGGTTTCGGCTGCTTTTATTAATAATGGCCAAGGTGTACGTGGAGACATGAAATCGATCATAAAGGCTATCCTTTTGGATCCCTGAAGCAAGGTCATCAGAAGGTTACCTCAACCCTACAAGTGGTAAACTAAGGGAACCATTCGTCAGATATAGCCATATTTCCCGTGCTTTACCCACCGGTTCTAATCGGGGAAGATACTGGAATAACGGATTCAATTATCTGGATGCTACCAAACAACACGTGATGGCAGCCCCTTCCGTATTTAATTTCTATTTGCCGGATTTTGAAC
>JADKGD010000032.1 GCA_016717145.1 Saprospiraceae bacterium
ATATATCCGACCAGTACATTAAAATTAAAACAGAAGATCTTCCTTAACTTGAGTTATTTTACGGAACAAAATTTTTCTTTCGATTACCGTCAAAGGTGGATGGATTTAATTTATTTATTTTCCACAGTAATAGATGCCCAACAATAAAGCTTTACTTATCCGTTGGCCTGCTTTTTTTTCCCAGATGCCCCCGACTACCGGGATGTCCATACCAATAACATCATGGTCTCTGAATCGAGTTACGGTTTTCAAGGCATAAACGCCAAATACCGTTTAGCATGCCATCGTTATCTTTTCCTTACGCTTGTAGATCAAAGATGACATCTTTGGTGGCAAAAGTGGTTTTCATCCATTGACCTACCTTCATTCTTGCAGCATTTCCATCAAAAGTTTCCACTGAATAAACCAAAGGAGGTGTTACATGAAGCATTCTAAATCCAACGATTTGTAATTTCAAATCATCTACCATCACCTTATAAGCCTCCTGGACTTTTTGGTAATTACCATCATCAATATCAGCATAGCCAAACTTAAACACACCGATTTTTACAACCTCTTTATTTTTTAAAATCTGTTCTGTAAATACGCGCATTTTTTCATAAGGATCACCATTTGCGATACCGCCGACATCAACAAAAATGCCACCCATCAGGCCTTTATTAATTTTGTCACCATTGCCGTAATATTCCCAGGAGAAACCATTGTTCCTACAGCCTTCTTCCAGATCCTGGCCTACAGATTGATGTAAAAACAAAGTATTCCATCCTTTTATACGCGACTTTTCATTGGTGTCCAAATCGTCCCAGGCCTTGACTCCTGCGGTGCCTGCAACACCTGGTACGCCTGAACCAAAGCTTGTATTATTGCCGTTATTGTTGTGATCGTCTGGTACTTCGGCACTTTTATTACATGCTAAAATAAAAATACCAAAGAGTAAAAATAAGTAAATTTAACTTTGTTCATGATTGGGTTATGCGGTTTATTCGTGATAATAAAATTTTCCTTCCGTAACTTTGATGGCAGGACTTGCAGGACAAGTCATTGTGCCGGTAAACGTAGCTTCAACTATGGTCGGATTACTGGACGCTTTGGTCACATTGACATTCATATCAAAACCCATTATGTTACCGCAAATATAATCCTCTGCTGTCCAATTGCCTATTTGTGCCTCTGAAAGGTCTTTATTCCCTGAACAAAGGAATACATTCCGGGGCCAGTTGTGTTATAAATGTTGATATTAAAGGTTTTTCATCCCGATCTTTTTACCAAGACTACCGGCAATCATAATTAGTTTATTGTAACCCTTAGGGTGAAATGCAGCCAATATATCCAAGTCGGCCGTCCAATCTTTGCCATTGATTTTCATAGTGAGGTAATTGGATGAATTACCACTTTCAGTTGTTTTAGCCATAAAACTTTGGTTTCTGACCACTATTGCAAGCCAATAAAACGAAAAAAAAAGAAAGTTTAGATACATTTTATTATTATTTATATGTTTGAAAATCCTTGAAAAATGATAGGTCAAAGATAAAATATTATAAGGAGAGGGTCTTAAGTCACCTTGTAATTGGCACGTTTGGGTTTTTGCAAGGACAGTTTCATCTCTTTAACTTAAAATAATTACTTATAATATAATAAATCTAAAATCCAGTCAATTAATGGTCTTTAAAATTACCGAATAAAATTCATAACTGTAAAGTACTAGTCAGTGAACTTAATGCCTTAATAGGGACAAGTATTTTTGACCTGAATTTTTTAAATTTAATATCATGAAAAATTTTCTTTGCTTTATTGTAGGACTTATATTTTAACTAACAGCATAACAGGTCAACATGTAGGTATTAATATCAATGCGCCTGAAAGCATTGGATATCAATGGGGATTTAATTTTGCGCTCAGCAGACATCATGCTGGTGATGGCAATCATTTGGCTGTAGATATGGCTGTAATGCTTTTTCAAACTATCGGATTACGGACCTACGTTACCGTTTTCTATATCCGGATTAAGTAATGCTTCTGATGGTCGTCTTGTTTCTTTTTTAATCGTAGTGGACACGGCATGACCATACTCAATGAAGATGTAAATGCAGTCGCTTCCGAAAGATCATCACGGGGTCAGGCATTGATCTGGTGATACCCAACAATGCGAATGTCAATTTCCAATATGATGGGACAGCACTTCGTTGGGTTGTTAAAAGTAATAGCGGCGAGCGGTAGCAGTATTGGTTGGAATTTGAACGGCAATTCTGGAACAACCAGTGGTACTAATTTTATCGGTACAGTTGACAATCAAGCCTTAGTGATAAAAGTTTCAACCAGGAAGTGGCTAAATTTCAATGGCTTTCCAAGTAATCATTATATAGGCACCAATATTCAGAGGACAACATAGGCCTCTTAGGAATTGGGTACCGGCACATACGCTTGAGATAGGACTAGCTGATTTAGCCGCGGCAGCAAGGTGTTTTGGGTATTAGAGGTAGTAACTTTATGTCTCATTTTAATTTTGGGCTGGAAGAAGACACTTATATCAGGGCAGGCAAACCTGGTGGTAAAATTATTTTCAACGATTTTGCTGGCTTAGGTAATGTGGGTATCGGCAAACAATATCCATTATATAAATTAGATGTCTATGGTGCAGGCGGATTTTATAGTGGTGACAAAATTGAGGTGATTGAAGGCCAAGGTAATTATTATTATACTGAAGGTGCCTTAAATGTGAGCCATCCAAATCTTGAAAACTTTCCTGTAGGTGTAGAAAATAACATCATGGCTATTAATGGCAATCAAATACAATCTTATGTTAGAGACATTGATGATGGCTCTTCATCTGACTTCGCACGGTCTTTGGTTATTAATCCTTTGGGTGGTAATGTGGGCATTGGGACAAATAGTCCCGTTAACAATTCGAAAATGACATTGCAAGTTGATAATAATTTTAATACGGCTTTAACCATTAAAAACCCATCTTCATCCTCTGTTTTTCAAGCTTATGTTGGTGGTCCAACCAATGGTAATGCCATTTCTTTAGGCACACCAGGCGCCATGCCCCTGGCGTTTTATACCAATTCAATCAATAGACTTTTTATAGCTTCAAATGGGAATATCGGTGTAGGTACAGATAATCCATCACAAAAATTGAGTGTCAACGGTACAATTCGAAGTCAAGAAGTGATTGTGGAGATAGCCAATTGGCCAGACTATGTTTTTCTGCGCTCACTTACTTCCTAGTCTACATCAAATTGAAAATTTTATTGCTAAAAACAACCATCTTCTGGTATTCCATCTGCAATAGAAGTGGCTGAGAAAGGCATTGCGATTGGCGATATGCAGAAAAAAATGATGGAAAAAATAGAAGAACTGACCTTATATATTATAGCCCAAAATAAAAGGATTGAAACATTGGAAAATCAAATCCAAATCAAAAAATAATGATAATATGAATAATTTATTTTTAATACTGGCCTTTTTATCAGCATCTCCATAAATGCACAGTTAAATATACCTACTGAATTAGAAAGCACCTTAAAAGGCAAAGTAAAGTTGAGTGATATAAAAGAATAGTGACAGATTATTACAATGTTGAATTAAACAAATTATCGCCCGACCAGATTTCTAAAACGCAAAGCGATCATGAAACAGCTCAAAAAATGGAACAGACAATGTTGGGTCAGCGAGTACTACACAGATAATCAAGGAATAGTGCAAGATGCCTACCTAATCAATTCGGTCGCCTTAGCAAAACTATACAGAGATAAAACTAGTTCGAACAATATATTCCAACCAAATAATTGGAACCTTCAAGGTCCTGTTACAGGCGATAAAGGTATTGGAAGAATAGACAGAATTACATTTCATCCAAATAATCCCAATATTATGTATGCTGGTTCGCCACATGGTGGTTTGTTTGTTTCGATCAATGGAGGCATTAGCTGGGATGCATTAGCTGGGTTTTTACCTTCCTTGGGTGTTTCGGGTATAGCAATAGATCCTATCAATACAAATATTATGTATGTTCTTACTGGTGATGGAGATACTGGACCAACCGCTTTTGTGACAAATTATTTATATAGGTCTGATAGCAAAGGTGTTTTTTAAAACTGTAGATGGAGGTCAGAATTGGTTTAAAACAGGTAATCTCGCGTCAACGACGTATTGGGGCAATCAATTGGTCATAGATCCATCAAATCCATCATTTCTTTTGCTGCCACGACCAAGGTCTATTTAGAACTACCAATGGCGGCACTAGTTGGACATTAGTTACTGATGCGGTAAATATTTGGGATGTAAAATTAAAACCAGGCGACCCTAATATTGTCTACGCTTGTTCAGCAGATAAATTTCTTAAGTCTGGTAATCTTGGTAATAATTTTGGGGAAATACCCATCGCCAACCTAAGTGGTGCCACTAGAATCTCTATTGCCGTCACCAAATAACGCAGAAAGAGTAGTACTCCTCGCTGGGCCAATGTTACCCCACTAATCAACCATTTCCGATACCTCCAATATTTATTAGTTTCAAAGGTATCTTCAGGTCTGATAATAGTGGTGGTAGTTTTACCTTGCTCACCCAAGCACCAAATATTTTTGCCAACATCATAGGCGATCCGGTAAGCACAGATCAGTCTACATATGATCATTGTATTGCGATTTCACCTACGAATCAAAACGAAATCTACGTCGGAGGACTATGTGCATGGAAAAGTGTGGACGGAGGTTTTAATTGGACTCAGGCCCTCTGCTTACTGGCCGTCCGACTCGCCTTACATGCATCCTGATATTCATACATTACAATTTAACCCTTTCAATAATATTCTATACTGTGGCAATGATGGTGGCGTTTACTTTAAAGTAGGCAATGATTGGACTTTTCAAGTAGCGGTTTGAGTCTTAGCCAATTTTATCATTTGAACGACAAAATGATGAAGGAGACATTTGGGGAGGTGCACAAGATAATGGCATTTTAGAACAAAATGGAGGAAATAATTATTACACACCTATCATGTAGGCGATGGTTATGATGTGATGACAGATCATCCATATTTAGTCGCAGATGGCGATACGACGATATCTATTATTCGATAAATGAAAAATTTTTAGGATTGTATAGGCGGAGTTTGTGACATCACACCTCCAAATAATACTGAGTTTTTGCAAATTTGGCGATGAGCCCCGATTTGGAAGATAAAATTTACGCAGGTTATATGGAACGAAGTTTTGACAAGTAATAATGCTGGAAGTTCTTGGTTTACATATAATGTACCAGCAGGTTGGGCAATAGCCACTTGTCCTTCTAATACAAATATGGTATATTTAGCTGGAAACGGCCAATTAAATCAATACGTGTCTCCTTCCACTTTTAACAATAAAACAAGTGGATTAGTCGCCGCTGGATATGACGTCAACCTTAAAATTACAGACATTGATGTACATCCGATAAATGCCAACTATTTATATATTTCTGTAGCTGGAGCCAATGTCAATGCGAAAGTATTTACGACCGTGGATGGCGGAAATACATGGATCAACTGGACATATAACCTTCCAAATGTACCCATATTTTCTATCAAAAGAGATCAAAATGATGGTTTGTATGTTGGAACGTCTATCGGTGTGTTTACAAAGAAATAATGTCAATCATTGGGAACCATTTATAAATGGTTTACCACCAGTGCCTGTCTCAGAGATTGAATTATGGCCTTCTCAAAACCAGGTTTATATTTCTACTTTTGGCCAGGGCATTTGGTTGACAACTGCTTACTCTACTTGCATGGCAGTAGACAACATAACCGGACAAGTGAATGGTTCATCAATTTTTCAAGCAGCAAATACATTAAATTCCAATCAAATCATCCTTGGTGGTGAAGGAACCAATGTAAAATACACAGCAGGAAGTAGGATTGTATTACAAAAATAATTTTAAGGCAACGTTTGGAAGCAAGTTTAAAACATATATTCAAGCTTGTGATATGCCAGTAATTCTGGAAGCTACTTCCAATAGCGGAAACAATTAATACAATATTTTTAAGAAAAGAAGCGACAGCACTAAAAGTAAAGTCGCTTCTAAAATGATTCAATTAAAACCTTTGCGATTATTTTGAAAAAACTAAGGTTTGAAGTTCCACCATTTCCTCCACTTACATTTTTCAGATTTAAGGTGGTAGCTGATTGACTTATAATTTCCCAGTCTTCATTAAGTTCTCCGAATTTATTTAGATCTGGAAATGTAAATTTTAGTTTGCTTTTACCACTATCAACATACGATTTCCATGTACCATTAATGATAGAAGTGCCTTTGGCCGCAATTATATCGCCCCTGTTTTAAATTCAAAGCCATAACCCGTAAAGTATGAAGTTTTATCCTTGTCCTTATTTTGATATTTTGACACACTCCATTTTCCGGAAATATTTTGTAAAGGTGTGCTGCCAATATTAATATTTCCTGCAACCTGGCTTCTCCCAAATTCAAGGATGTCATCACCACCGTTTCCACCACTTACGTGTTTTAATTTTATAACTGCACCTGATTCCTCAATCAATTCCCAGTCTTCTGATAACTCATCAAAACTTTTATTGCGGGAAAAGATATTACAATTTTTTAGATTTACCACTATCAGCCACAGCCCGCCAGTGCCTGTTATAGTTTCATTTATGGTTGAACCAGTAATGACACCATTTGATAGGAACTGAAACGCATAATTGGCAAATAATGAAGTTTGAATTGTAGTACCCTCTGAAAAATGGGTGACAAACCATGTACCTGAGTTTTCAATATTTCTGCTTGATGCAGAGGCGTTTTTCAGATTGTCTGAACTTGTCATCCTTTGTACAGGAATAAGTAAAAAGTGCGCATAGGACAGTTAGTCCAAAAGAAAATTTCTCATGGTAATTAAAATTTTAATGATTAAAAAAGAAATGTTAAGTATTATTTGTTTCTATATTTTTGTCATATTAAAACTAATAATTGATAATATCATAAATAATTTTGTAACAACACTACAAAAGTTAGGCTATAACTTATCAATGAAAATTACAAAATGGTTAAAGCAGATGTTATGTTTGCCGAATGAGTAAATTGTTGTACTGAAACCGAAAAATGTATTGCTAAGCTGGAGAACTTAATTTCTTCTAATAGCTATAATGCCGCTCAAATCTTTATAATCCTCTTCTGACAACAACCACTAATTATAGGATACCACAAACTAAATATATTCGTCAACTGCTCAATAACCGGATTTTAATAATTGATTTAAATAGAGCTTTGAGTTCAAATAATTAAGAATATGAACACGAAAGCATTTTTATTTTATCGTTATTGGGAGTTTTTACGGTCAACGGGCCATAGCCCAAAACGTGACATCGGCACACTATCTCCGCATAACTCTGCAAAACTAGATGTCACATCTACCAATAGTGGCTTACTGGTACCGAGAATGGATTCTACCCAAAGAGCGAATATTGCTGCTCCGGCTATAGGTTTACTGGTATTTCAGACGGATGGACAGCAATGGTTCAGCAATTGATTGAAAATTGATTTTTTTACATATATTTAAAACAAAATGGTACGTATTTTAATCACTATTTACTTTATTGTTATGCTTCCAATTATCATCTGGTCACAAAAAGTCGGTATAAATACCATTTCGCCGCAAGAAGCACTCGACGTGAATGGCAAAATAAAAATTGGTGATGATACAACCAATTCATCACCCGGCACCATGCGATTTAATGCTGACACCGGAGATTTTGAGGGATACGATGGCCATGATTGGGTGCCTTTCACACCTTATTCGAGAGAAACTTTCTGGCCGGCATATGGCAACCGAGGTGCAATAGGATCTTATTATGATTACAGTCGTGAAGATGCTGTCCAGGGAGATAAATTTGGATATTCTGTAGACATAGATGGCGATTATGCAGTGGTAGGCAGTCCGGAGTGGAATGGTGGCGTTGGTCGGGCATTTGTCTTTAAAAAAGAGCCTGTATTTGGATTTTGGAATGTTGTGGATACCTCGGCGATGAAATTTTAGCTGGTTGTCCGAATCCTATAGGCCCATCATGTATAAGTTCTAATAGTGCTGGTAGGGTTGTTTACTTTAAACTAGCAAATGACGGATCAATCATAGGATTTCAGCATCTATTTCAGCCTTCCATATCTCCTACAGGATTAAATAGATTTGGTCACGCAGTATCACTTTCTGGAGTATGGGCTGTAGCTAGTAGTCCCTTTTCAAATGCAAGTCCCAGAGAGGACAGTGTCTATGTTTTCAAAAAAGAATTCACCTATTACCTACCAATTAGAGCAATCCTTTGGCGGATGAATATGATGGAGAGTTTGGGTATTCAGTATCTGTCAGTGGAGATAGAATGATGATCGGTGCCAGAAAAGAAGATTACATAACAAATTCTGGAGACAATAAAAAGTTAGTCACCCTCTTATATAAGGACATAAATAATGTTTGGCAGGCATTGGTACAATCATTTGGTGATGATACAAATGGTTATTTGGCCATGCGGTCTTTTGCTCCTCTATTAATCATATTTTAGCAGCCATCAGGATTCCCAACGGATGTGCACCGATATGAAGACGTTTCACCGACTCATTGGTCCAAGAACGGCCTTACACACACATAACAGATCCACAGGCCCATCAACAGAACAATCGAGTCTAAGATGTAAGTGTTTCTGGAAATTATTTTATAATAGGACTTGCCGAAGGAAAATCAATTAACGGACAACAAGGCGGTAGGAGTATTCTTCCGGAAGAATTAGATAAATATTTAAAAATATTTAAAATGAAAAAGTTAACATTTTTGATTGGGTTTACTCACTGCTCACATACATTAATGGCACAAAATGTGGGTATCAATTCCCCTGCGCCACAAGAAAAACTCGATGTGAATGGTAAAATAAAAGTGGGCGATGATACAACCATTTCATCAGCTGGCGCCATTCGTTTTAATGCTTGACACCAGAGATTTTGAAGGTTATGATGGCCATAATTGGATCTCATTTACACCAAACCCAGGTGTATCTTTTTGGCCAGCCTACGGCAATAGAGGCGCTGCCGGATCATATAACCCATTTAGCCCGGATGACGCTGCTCAAGGCGACGAATTTGGTTTTGCTGTGGATATTGATGGTATTTATGCAGTAGTAGGATCTCCTGGAAGAAATGGAAATAATGGCCGTGTTTTAATACTAAAAAGGGACCCTATATTTGGTTTTTGGAATCCAATAGATACATTGGATGGAAGTAATGGAGAACGATTTGGACATGCAGTAGCCATCAGTGGCAATGATATCATTGTTGGAGCACCAAAATATAAGGTTTATATTAATCCTGTTGATGTAGAAGTGGGAAAACTATACTTATTTAAACGTTCTGGAAGTCAATTGAATCTAATTTCTTCTCACATCAATGGTGGTTGTTATAGTAGTTTGGGCCATTCGGTAGATATTCAAGATGGGCAGTGGGCGGCAGGAGCCATCAATGAGTCATTCCCGCCTTGTTCAAATCAGCAAAACAATGGAGCTGTACTAGTTAGTGATACCTACAATGCTCCTTACTGGGTTACATCACCAAATGTATCTCCATCAGGGATTAATAAATTTGGATTCGATGTTTCATTATACAATAATTGGTTGGTTGTAGGTGCCCCGTTTTCACAATCAACCATCAATGAAGATATTGTGTACATATTCAAAAAACCTTTAGGAGGTCTTTATAATATACACCAGACTATTGAGGCTTACTTATTTGATGATGAAAAAGGATATTCGGTTTCAATATATGACAACAAATTATTAATAGGTACAAGAAAAGAAGACAAAATTGGGCCGGGTGGTAATAGTGGCACGGCAGAAATGTATCTTTACAGACCCGATTCAGATAGTTGGTCGGGTCATTTGAATATTTCGGGTGGGGATCATCAAGGTTTATTTGGTCACACGGTGTCTTCAGGGGATAATTACGAATTCATAAGTGCCAAATCTTCTGCTTTTGATATCAGTGTGTATATGGTTATCACAAAAAATATAGGTGGCTCACACAATACTTATCTGGATGTGACGGATCCTGCAGCCACCGTTTTGGACTATGAAGTGAATGATGTGGCGACTAAAGGAAATTATTTTATAGTTGGCTTACCTACGGGTATTTCGCTCAACGATCAAGTAGGTGGTAGAATTTTTATTGGTAAAATAAGATAAATTGAATCATGTATAAAAAAATCAAATCTCTCTTTAAAAAACCGGTTTT
>JADKGD010000033.1 GCA_016717145.1 Saprospiraceae bacterium
GTTTAATGGTTATCTAAATGGAAACAGCTTAGTTCAAAAAATACAAGAAGGTAGAGTAAAAATAAAAAAGGATGTAAATGGTAAAGTCTTAGGGAAAAATAGACATAGTGGCCCACAGCATGGGTTTTGCCTATGCGTATGGTATGAGTCAAGCCATTATAGATGCAGATATCTTAGCATCAAATAATACACTGGGCAATTTTTATGCCCTGGCGCCCGAAAATGCCTGTACTGCTATCGGAATCCAGTTAAACAAATACGAATCCGTCTGGCAATATGGCACGGCAGAAAATGGTACTAATCCTCATATAGCCTGGCAGCGCGATGGAGTAGCTCCACAATGCGCCATTCCAAGCTTAGACTGGAATAATTCACCATATGGAAGGGTAAGATTCCAAGGGCAAGCAGATTTTGTTAATGCACACTTGGGTGGGAATTATGGTTGGGTAATTAATAGTTTTTCAATAAATGAACCTGGATATGTTAAACCAAGGTAAGCACTTTATAATTATTTTATTTTTACTAATTTCATGTAACGATAGGCCTTTAATTATTGAAAATAAATTCTATAGTACAATGCGCTTGTATTCTGACAACCATTCTGAAATATTAAATGCAATAGTTGATTCATTAAAGGTATGGAAAGATAAATGTTTATTAAATTCCAAATTTTATTTATTTAACGATACCATAATTATTGAAAATAAAGTAGTGATTAATTCTGATTCGACTAGATTATTTACATATTTATTAAATCAAAATTCAAAAAACAAAGATTCAAACCATGATGGTTTAATGGACTTGGCTGGAGCGAAAATATCTGGAAAGTGGTATTTTTCTTTGGTACATATACCGTAATTGACAGAGCCACTTACCAAGACAGCATCTACAGCCCACTGACCTTTGATGAGCTGAGTTATTTAGCAAGACAGAATCTATCAGGAGCATTCTATAAAGATGCTAAAGGAGAGACAAAAGTACGCGAATCATTCTTTGACTTTATGGATGATCCGAATGGATGGGGGCTTCCGCCCGAATCAACAAGAAAGGATATCGACTCCGTCATCGTCGTACGCAATAAAGAAAAGCGGAAACGTAAGATCGATCCCAAAGAAATAGAAAAGATAAAAGCGGAAATGGCAAAAAGTGTCAGACCTAAAGAACCGACGCCGGCAGAACCCGAATGGTACGAAAAATATTTCCCAAAAGGGAAAGAAAAACTCTTCGAGACCGACGAGTGGAAGGGTATGTCAAAAATAAATTCGTCCATTAAATTTATTTTTTATTTTATTTAATTAGTTAAAGTATTCCCCTACATCAATACTGAACACAAGTCTTATAGATGGTAGGATGGCATTGCCATGTTTAACAAATTTAAAGTCTAAATATTATTATTAAAATTTTAAAAAACATATAAATGAAATACATATTTCAAATACCGATTTTAGTCCTGATGTTGTGGGCATCGGGCGTAGGCTATGCGTCGTCAGAATGCGTGGTCCTGGGTACCGGCGATATAGAAGCCTATGTCACTAAAGCATGTTCACAAAGCTCTGCCACCGGCGCTATATAACTCAGAATCAATGGTGGCATCGGGCCTTGGGAAGTTGTTTACTATGATGCAAACAATGAGTCCTGAATTCACCTAAACTATGACGGAAGCAATCCTGAAGCCGATGACCTGAACGATATTCATTCAGGGTTACTACCGCATTGAAGTAGTAGATAGCAAATGTGCAAAAGCAGTTATGGAAGTGGAAGTTGGAGTGGCTGATCCCATTGTGATCACAGCTACTCCTGACCCCATCTGTGAGGTAAATACTGGTAAGATATCACCTGTCATCACAGGAGGATCTGGGTCGTATACATTTGCCTGGAGCAATGGACAGACCACACAAGAAATATCAGGGCTAGATGTCGGTAGTTTTAGATTGACGGTTACAGATGAGAATGGATGTACAGGCAGTAAAATCATCAAAATTGAAACAAAATCACTTGGTATTGCAGCAAACGGTATATCTGACTTATGCCAGCCTGGTGATGTAGGATCTATTACACTTACCGTGACCAATGGCGTTGCACCAATCGAATTTTTATGGAATAACGGCGCCACAACTTCATTTCTTAATAACTTACCCGTAGGAAGTTATAGTGTGACAGTTAGCGACCAGCAAGGGTGTAGTGAAACGAAGTTGTACAAAATTGGACAAAGCGTACAAATATATCCTGAAGGGGATAATGTAAATTTAAACACCACTGTTGTTCATTCATGTGGAAGTGAGATGAGTGGAGCTATTGCCTTAGGAGTGCCAAATTGTTCTAACTGTAAATATGAATGGAAAAAAGATGGAGGCGTTTTTACCACAACGAAAAGGACTATTCCAAAAATTGGATGCGGGTACTTATTGTGTTACAGTTACTTCTGATCAGTCATGTATTGCTACGGCTTGCTTCGATATTAAAAGCATTTCAGTTATACCAACAGAGCCTGTGCAACAACCAGGATGTATGGGTATATCTGGAAGCATCGGTGTAAGAAACCCACTTCCATATTTTTCAGATAATGATGTCGACCAAGAGTCGAAGTATGAATGGAGTCATGATGTTAGTTTAACAACCCGCCAAGCACTTAATCTTAGTCCGGGTACATACACAGTTACTGTTACTAATAATAAAGTAAACGGAAATGGATGTAGAACTAGAATCTACACTTATGTTTTAGAAAATACAACTGCTCCTAGTATCAATGGAATAGTAACAAATGGCCAGGAAGGAGGAAATGTAAACCCGGCTACAGGAAAAATAGATATTACCGTAATTGGAGGGAGTTCAAATTATTCTTTTTCTTGGAAAGAAAATAATAGTCCTTCCATATTTAGTACAGCAGAAGATCTTCAAAATCTTTCATCAGGACAATATAGAGTTACCGTTACCGATAATGTCACAGGGTGTATTGTTATTAGAGAGTTTATTGTTAAAAATAAATTATGCGGTGTTAAAAAAATTATCATTAAAAATATATTTAACAATCTGGCATGTCCCGTTCCATATGCCAACAATCAACCTAACGCATGTGATGGATGTCCTAAAAAGATTAAGATCAGATTATCCAACCCAAGTGATCTTGTATTACCGATAACAATTCTAGTTACAGGGCCAGATAATTATAGTAAATCACAAGTTTACAATACATTAGAACCATCATCCGATATTCTTTTTAATGAATTTATTCCAGCAAATTTTGAACCGTATCAAATAAAGATAAGCGACGCATGTCTTAATAATGTAAGTGAGGAGTTTTGGACATGTACTCCTTGCCGCCCACCTAGTCTTAGAATTTCTGGTGATGATCAATTTTTAGTTTTTGATGGTGGCTTAGAATTAAAACTTCAAAGACCTTGTTCATGGTGTGGCTCAATATTTTGCAAAGATAGGCAAATTGAAATTGTACATTCTAATGGCTTAAATGTTCCGGATGGATTAGCTTACAGCATTATTTGGCCACGAGGGAAAGCAACAGATATTGTCAATCCTTCAGGACCACCACTAACAAAAAAATTATCAGGAGATTGGGATTTTGAACTTAAAGAATCGGATTACGATGGGTCATTATTTAAAATAAAAGTTGAAAGATCTGATGGATGTGATCAAAATATTGATTTGACATTAGGTCATTCCGAAGACAATGTGGTGATGGGAAATTTTAGCCTTACATTTAACGCTTTTCATTCAAATGCTGTCTGTAATGAATGTACAGTTTTAGGAGGAGGAAATTCCACTCCTGGTCCCAAATATGTTAAGTTTTGTGTTGGTGAAGCGTCCGCATTTAATAGTTTTAAATATGAACCTAATGATTTATCTGTACCGTGTGCAGGAGGAGGAAGCTTTACTGCACATCGAATTGAAAATGGTGTAACAAAAATGAATACTAAAATTGACGTTCCTACGTATGCACATATTGGAAATAAGCCTTATGTCAGAATAAATTCTTCTGATCCATTTGAATATGAAATAATAGTTGGAGGTGGATGTTTGTTTAATCCAATTGATTTATTTTATGATCAATTAGAATTTACGCCCATTTATGGAAACTGGTGGTCGGAAATTAAAGAAACGGTTTTTTTTGATGATAAACATGAGTCACCTGTCCCATTACCTTGCCCAACTTTAACTATAGTATCTGCTAATGAAGAAGAAATTATAGTTGAATGTATAAATGAAGGTTTAGAGGTCTATTTACAAATTACTAAACCAAATGGTCCAGTCTCAAATATTCAAATGGAAAGAGGGATTAATAAATATACAATCAAAGTCCTTGAAGGAGGTGTTTACTACTTTTATTTAACTGGTTCTGGTGCAATGTGTCCTCCAATTGAAATCCCTGTAACTGCTACAGAAACAACATGTCCAAGGAATTTTGTTATGCATAATAACCCGTGTTCAGAATGTAAAATGGTCGAATGGTCAGTAAAAATGGGGCTTGAGTGTAAAGCTAAATTAGTAATTTATTCCTTTGACGATAGTGGAAATGAAATGGAAATTGATTCTAAAGATTTAGACTTGAAAATTGGATTAAATGAAGGAATATGGACATTTAATAGCACTTTAGAAAAGAAAGCATACCATCTAAAACTTAAATTTCCAAATAATGAGTGTGAAACACTTGTAAAAACATTTATTAGCTCTAATGTACAGGGTCCAGGTACTACTACTAAATTCAGATCTCCAGATTGCTCAGATGATATTATTGATATACTTTTTATTCCTGAATTAAACGAATATCTTCCACTTTGGTTAAAATCAGATAGTTCTTTGACAACCTTGCAAAGTGTAAGTTTCAGCCAACAAGAATATGAGTCTGATATTCATAGTTATGCAGAATTCCCATATGATGGATATCCGATTTCCCAGATACGAGTCGATGCACAAAAAAATCATCACATTTTGACCAAAAATAATGGAGAAGAACAATTGCTAAAAATTGACATGAAAGGAAACTCTATCTGGATCAGGACACTAGAAAATATGGAAATTAAGTCCATTTCCGTTGGTACCTCGGGTGAATATGATTTATTGGCTTACCAAACAAATAATAAAAAATACGTATTGACTCATGTTGATAGAGAAGGTAATTTTAGTGAGCCTATCGATCTCCCCATTAAACCAAACCTATACGACAAGATGCATCAAAGCGGCTCAACCACCATTGCTGCCATCAAAGATGGTAACCTGAATAAAATCATATTTTCATCACCAATTGATTTGATAGAGAAAGAATTGCCGTCTGCCATCACCGTCAAAGACATCAAAACACTAGCCAATGGTAATGTCCTGGTCGCAGGAGATTTTAATGGTGCGATAACCATTGAAGGAAAGGAACATGATTCAGAAGGTTATAAAAACGCCATCTTCCTGACTTATGATAAGCAAGGCAATATCCTGGCATCAAGATCGGTACAAAATAATCGTGACGAAACAATTTTTGGTATGGCTACCAAAGCCAGTAGCGAAGTAGCTTATCATGGCAGGTATCAGGAAATCATAAGTTACAACATCGATCCTGAGCTGAATGAGATCGACTCATGTATTTTTGTACACATCATACCATTGACGGAGGATACATGCCTTCTAAGCACACCTGACATATTGCTTGATACAATATTATGTTCACTTAACTGGCCATCACCTGAGATAGGCGTTACTACACAACTTCAAAAAGAATTTAATGGCGCATGGATCAATGTGCCTGATGCAAATTCCCCTTATGAGGTAATTAAAAATGGGTCATATAGATTATCTGTAGCTAAGGAAGGTTGTCTTACTGCTGTAAGTGATGTGACAATTGTAGATTGTGTGGAAGAACTGCCTGTAACATGCCATGACGAACCAATAGACATTACTTATGTCTCCTTAGAACAACAATTTTTATATTTCTATAAAACGGAGAGTTCAGGTCTTAATGTGAAGTCAGACTGGTTGTCACCGGTTACTTATCAATCTGTTCTCGAGTTTATAGAGTGGACATGTGAAGACATTATTATCAAAGATATCAGGATTGATGAACAATACAATGTATATGTCTCCGGATTGGATGGACTTACGCAGACCAAGACCAGAATTGTAAAATATAACTGGAGTACAAAACAAGTCATCTGGAGCCAATGGATAGAGCATGTTACTTTTGAATCTGCTATGTTGTCTACCCAACAGAACTTATACATCGTTGCGGTAAAAAATACGCAAAGTAGTCAGTGGCAAATTCTGGGCTATAATAAATTTACCGGAGTTCTTGTTTCCTCACAGTTTGTTGAAGGCAGATGCAGTTTTACAAAGCTGAACCCTGATTGTGGTGGATTAAGAGTGCATAAAGATAATATTTATACCTTTATCAATTATGATCCTGTTCAACTGAATTATGTTGCACCTACCATAAAATGGACTGCACCATTGCCTCCGAGCATTACAATAAGGGAAGTTGACATTCTGCATAATGAGGGTATAGTTGTGGGTGGAGATTTTAGTGGTACAATAGTCATTGATGGTGTCACCTACACTTCAGGTACACATAGGGCAATAATCGTGATCACTTACAGCGCGACAGGACAGCTTGTCACTGTAAAAGTAATCAAATCAAATAAACACAGGGTATTAAAAACATTTACGACAGATGGGTACTATAATCTGTCATACATCGGTTATTATACAGAAAATACCAATATTAGTGAGACGATATTGCTTGATCTTACAGCAATGTCTAATCATCCTGATGTGTGTGCAGATCAAGGGGGATTGACAATTACAGGAAATGCATTAGGAAATAGAAATCGGGAAAAGACAACCGAACCTGCGTTTTATCCCAATCCATTCTCCAAAGGTATCAACCTATCCTTGGACGCATCGATTGCAGAAGCCATTTCCATTAAAGCTTACAATAATGTAGGTCTGCTGATATATGAAGACATCCTTGATGTACAGCAAGGTAATAATGTGGCTTATCTCGAAGCTTTTGAAAAAATACCGGCAGGTGTGTATATCATTAAATTGCAATCACCTACGATGGAATATGTCACACGTGTGATACGGATAGAGTAGCAATAAACCAATTCAATCAAAAAGCCCGCCATCTGAAGCTAATCTGGTGGCGGGCCTTTTTTCAGCGGGAATAGACTAATTTCCTACTCTGTTTCTCCTCTTTTCTTTGATTTTTGATATGAGCTCCTCGCGAAATTCGCGTTCTACTTTGAAAAGCATGGCGATTTTTCTGGTTGGAATGGCACTTTTCATTTTCTGAATATACCTTTTCTGAATGTCTATCTCTTTTGATCTGCCGTCAAGCATAGCATACATCATGTCTTCGGCTTCTTTGTCAGACATGTCTCTGCGCGGATTGAGATCCAGTGATGCCTTTAGTGCAGCTACATCTGACTGATATGCATTGTACACGGGCCAGAATTTTTGTGCCTCTTCTTCTGTCAAGTCCAGTTTCTGAGTGATAAATGCAACCTTCTGAGATTTTACTTTATCCTTGATGCGGTCTTTAAATTTGTCCTGTGCAAGGCCGGAGTGAGACAGACTTCCAAACAGTATAAGAAGTGTCAGGGCTTTAAAAATATTTGAATTAATGTTCATTTGGATTTGATTAAAGTGTTTATAATAATTTAAAAATTAATGTCTGATTCTATAAAATTATCGCTGTTTCCGGCTTCATCATACGATTCCAGATAAGTGATGTTGTCAAGTACCGTTGAGTCAATAAGTTCGTGTTCTATCAACTGGTTGATGTCAAATTCATCCATGTTTTGCTGGATGTATGTGATGTATTCATCGTGCGTAACATTGTCTGATGTCGCAGTATCAATATTCAGGTCTTTATTATTAAAGAAAAATAACATTGTTATGACCAAAGTAATGCTAGCAGCAGCTGCCACATACTTAAGATAAGCAAGCTTCCTGACTGGTTGCAAAGAGACAAGGTTGTCGTTACTTTTCGACATAATAGCGACTTGTTCCATCACAATATCTTCCAGGCGATTAAAATATCCTTCAGGTACATCCATTCCCACGTGATTATCCATCTCTGTGAGCGCCATCTGGCTTAATATCTGGTCTTCCACCGCTTCAAAATACCCTTCAGGTACATGATAATGCATCACTTTGGGCATTGCTGCCAATGTCGGTGCCAGTATTTCTAATTCGGCATGTATTTCGTTGTTGTTACGGTTCATATCGTCGATTTAAGGTGTTCTTCTATTTTTTTTACAGCATGATGGTAGGATGCTTTTAAAGCGCCTACGCTTGTTTCGGTTATATCGGCTATGTCCTGATATGGCATTTCATCGTAATATCGCATATTAAATACCATTTTTTGTTTTGCCGGCAACATATTAATGGCATTGCTCAGATGACTCAATGTTTTTTCTTCATCAAAGTAACCTTGACTTCCGTGATCGCCGGATGATACAGCATCCAGACTTTCGTGCACCCTGTTTTTGCGGGACTGTATAAAATTAATACACTCATTGGTAGCAATCCGATACAACCAGGTATATAGAGATGACTGTTGCTGGAAGCCATCAATATTTTTAACCACTTTCATAAAAGTATTTTGCAATACGTCATCTGCATCATCATGATCATTGACCATCCTCCTGATATGCCAATACAACTTCTCTTTATGTTTACCCACCAGATACCTGAAACCTTCATTCCGTCTATTAGCGGACAAAATGTATTCAAGTATCATAGGGTCTTCCGGAAACGTCATATGGCTTTTTTGTGTTCAGTACTTAATAGACTGTTTTGATCAAAGAAAGTTTAATTATACAAAAAATAAATATTTTACTACAGATTCCTTGTATCTTTGCCGACCTTAAAGTTTCATACAAATGTTTCGATTAATTTTTTTGATGCTTGGGTTGAGCATCCTTTCCTGTAAGCAGGAAAACAAAAATTTTCAGCAAGTGGCATCAGACCCGGCCATTTTGCATCAGTCTGTGAAGGCACTAACTGACGTCATAGTACATGACATCTTTTCACCACCTGTGGCGAGTCGAATTTACGCTTATGCCAGTATAGGAGCCTATGAAGCAGCCAGATTTTCTGATTCTTCATATATGTCTTTGGCAGGTCAAATCAAACATATGCCAGATGGCCCAAAACCGGAAAGTGGTAAAGTATATTGTTTTCCGATGGTATCAACACTAACATTTCTTAAAATTGGCAAAAATCTTATATTTTCAGAAGATTCTCTTCAGGTACAAATCCAAAAAACCATGGACACATATCGAAAGACAGGCATGCCTGACGATGTATTCGAACGGTCAATGGCTTTTGCTGATTCCATGACACAATATATTATGAAATGGTCTTCGACAGATAATTATAAACAAAGTCGTTCATTTCCCAAGTATTCATTACAAAAAGATCCTGCCACATGGAAACCGACACCTCCGGGATATATGGATGGCGTAGAACCGTCCTGGCGATTGATCAGAACAATTGTTATGGATTCTGCGTCACAGTTTAAACCTGCTCCCCCGACAGCATATAATATGACTGATAAAAACAGTCAATACTACAAAGAAGCATATCAAACTTACGAAGCAGTGAAAAACGGGGCGGACGAACATAAAGCGATAGCCAATTATTGGGATTGTAATCCATATAAACTTAATGTAACTGGCCATGTCATGCACGCCACCAAAAAAATATCTCCCGGAGGGCATTGGGTGAATATCGCTGGTGAGGCGAGCATCAAAAGCAAAGCAGATTTTATAAAATCGACTTCGGTGTATGCCTTACTTTCGATAGGCTTATTTGAATCATTTATCAGCTGCTGGGATGAAAAGTATCGAAGTAATGCAGTCAGACCTGAAACAGTCATCAATGAGTTTATTGATCCTGAATGGCTGCCTTTGCTTCAGACGCCACCTTTTCCTGAATATACCAGTGGTCATAGTGTGGCTTCTGCGGCTGCCTCTTATATACTCACCAATCAGATAGGGGACAACTTTAGTTTTGTTGACAGCACTGAAGTGGAGTTTGGGCTCGACCCTAGATCTTTTACTTCATTTAAGCAAGCAGCAGATGAAGCATCGATATCCAGATTATATGGTGGTATCCACTTCATGCCCTCCATCAAAAACGGACTTTCGCAAGGTAATAACATTGGCGAATGGATCATTGCAAAACTGAAATTGAAGCAGTAATTGTGTAATTTGCGGAAATATATTAAATTTATTTTTTATCGAGGTTTTTAAAACATGTTGTATTTAGCCCTAATACAAGGTTAGTGTATCAACTTTTGCAGATTAGGCATTCAACTAATATCAAAGAAATAACTAAATGTGCATTATAGTTATTTTAGGATAATCACCAGCTTTTTTTCCTAAAAAATGACATAAATGCAACCACAAACAAATATAAAGTCATAATAGCGTCTAAGACCGGAAACTTCCACCATAAATCTGTACCATCCAGTCGTTTTATGCTGGCATGATGACAACACAGTTGAATGATCCATTTAAAAATCAACATGCCCAAAATCACCGGAATTGATATGATGTCACATATCAGACAAGTCAACCATAAAAGATAAAACCCTGTCTGGCTTAAAGCAAATAAACCAAGCAGTACTTTGTGTATTCCTTTGTAATGCATAGCACTTGTGATATGTCTGGTTTTTTGATTTACGTAATCAGTCAAATTTGTTTTAGCAGCTGAATATACAAAGCTTTCCGACGAGATATTGACAGCAGTATTGCGACTTGTTGCAGCCGATCTGATCAGTAAATCGTCGTCACCTGATGGGATATGCTGATGAGTTTTGTATCCATTAACGCTTTTGAAAAGTGATTTTTTAATCATCATATTTCTACCCACACCCATATATGGCAAACCGGACAAAGCATAAGTAACATATTGAATGGCGGTCAATATTGTTTCGTAGCGAACAAAATCATTAAGCAAACCTGAGGTTTTTTGCATAGGGCCATAACCGATCACAATCTCATATTGTGTTTTGCTCAACATAACGCCAACCATAGATTCAATCCAATAATTGCTTACAGGTGTACAATCGGCATCTGTAAATAGAAGCAATTCGTATTTTGACACTTCAATAGCTTCTGTTAGTGCAGCTTTTTTACCAGGACGATCTTCGGTCGCTTTTATGAGTTTCAACCTGGGGTCAGTTATTGTGCTTAATGTGTTAAAACTGCCATCCGTACTAAAATCATCAATGGCGATTATTTCAAATGCTTCATAATTTTGTTGTAGCAGAGCCGCTATCGTTTTACCTACTTTTTTTTCTTCGTTTTTGAAAGCAACAATTATGCTTACACCTGCCTTTCATAAAAGTCCTTTGTAATACTTAATGTAGATTCATAATTTTTAAAAGAAACATAAAACCAAGTCCAGTAGCATAATAAATACAACCAGCACAAACATAAAATTAAAATAATCAATCCAGTCAATGTCAACTATTTTGTAATTTCCTTTACCAACACAAAACCTTGCATATCTTCAATAATGACTTTTTCACCATCAATTTTTGCAGATACGGAATTGACGATCAACCTGACCTTTTGATTTTCAATCACTAAGTCCAATATGTTACTGTTTTTCTTTTCCGGGCTCATTTTCAGCAATGCCTGAGAAATATCGCTTTTCCCGATTTCTTTGTCATTGATTACCAATATGACTTCATGTCCAAGTATGTTTAAATAGTCTTTGGATTTGAATTCCTCGTATTTGTTTTTTATAGGTATTAATAAATCAAAACCAGAAACATTAAGTACAGATTTTGTATCAAAATATGACTCAAGCCTGTCTTTACTTCCATGTTTTGATTGGTTGTAAAGTCCCAATTTATTAGCCAATTGATAGACGTTAAGGCTGTCAATACTTGTGGTCAGCATACCATGTTCATCATACTCTTTTAAAAAACTCAGACCATTACGACTTTCCAGAAAATTTAATATTTGCTGAATATTACCCGTGGAATCCCAAACGGATGCTGAAGTATCAATCACAATAGCACCATTTTTAATAATGCCCGTTTTTTCAAACTCAGTAATTAATTTATTTTGTTGATTATGTAGTGGAAGTTCGCATATTGATATTGGGCCACCCATAAAGGTAATAAGTGAAAGCAAGATTAGAATAACAGGAATCCATCTTCTATCGCCCCCACGCGTTGATATGATGTAGAGTGTCATCATTAAAATAAAGACGGCACATGCAGTCAGCAAATACAGTTCTTCCTTTATCCCAAATAAGTTTATGTTTTTATACAATGAAATGAAGAAAAGGCCAACAAATGGTATGGAAAAAATAAAAAAGTACTTCCTAAATAGTGTCATAATCGGGTGATCTGCAGCATTTTCATAATAACCTGAAAACAAATAACCCAAAATTCCTAAAATAAAGTACCATAATATCATAATGGAAACCCAATCAACTATACCTTGACCGCTTACTAATAATTTAACAATATAGGCATATAAAATCAATCCATAAAAAAGTGTAATAGGTATGATGACAAAAGCAGTCAGTACTCTGAAAATGGATTTTGAAGTTGGTAGGCTGACATCATAAAAATCGTCAGGTACCTCGGACAAAAAAAATGAGGTATGAAATAAGCCCGTGATGAGAATAAATAATTTAAAATATATGATGCTGTTGAAATGAATGTCAAACAAATTGTCCAGTGCAAGAATAGCCAGACAAAGAGCCAGATATAAAATCAAGCCATATAATGCAGCTTGCATCCAGGCTATAAAAAGCCGAACATTGTACGTGGTAAAGGACCTGAATTCATAACGTCTACCGAACGGTATTATGGCCATCAAAAAGTGTAAAATCAAGCTTAAACCTAAGGTAAAAAACCAAAAGCACCAGGCATTTTGTGTAAAATCTAAAGGCATTACACTAAAATATAAGCCTAGCAAACACAATAATATACCAAAAAGAATATAAAATACCTTTGGACTTAGTTTGTACGATTCTTTTGCAATTGTGAGGTTTAATACAGCCAGGAAACCAATGAAGCCTGATACCGGACATCTAAAGAGGTTTCCGTTTATGTGATCAATAGTGATGATCAACGTGATAGTAGTTACCAAAGCAAATATAATGACTAATGGAAATCGTTTGATGATTTCAAAAAATCTGCCCTGAATATTTTCTATTGAAAAGAAGGCCATATCATAATGTTTTAATGGATAAAGTTACAAATATTTATTGAAATCCTAAAAACCTGAATCATATTGGAACTTTATATCGGAAAGTAATGGTTATCGTCTTAGTTTAAATCTTATATTATGAGTCAGGGAAATTTTGTAACGATCCGATCTTACCATGATCACATTATAGCAGAAATAATAATTGCCGCTTTGCATGCTGCAGGTATTGAAACGTTTAGGTTGGATGAAAGTCATACCATGTTACCTACCGAAAATGTAGAAATAAAAGTTTTGGAATCAGATGTAGATGCTGCTTTGGAAATTATCGAAAAGGAAGAAGGTTTTTAAGGGTTTAACGGGAGATTGTTTTCATTATATTTTTGTTACCATATCCAAAGCCTCCAAAAGTAATATATGTGAAACAATGAAAAGTGTTTTTAAATAAAAATAAAATTTTGAAAAATGTAATAACTGACAATTGCTGAATTGTTGATGCCTGAATATTTTCTGCTGCGCTTACTCACTAATTAATCAATGTCATATTTATTTATTTTGTAATAAACATTTACTTACCAAAGCCATTTGGTAGGTAATGGGTGGTAATATGCCCTTTTATTTTTTTGAATCTTTTTTAAGTTAAACTTGAATCGATGGCTTTTATTTTCTATATTTGTATTCTTTGGGTTTTTAAGTAAAATTGTGTGTTAGTATGCCAATAGGAGTAGCCATAAATCAGGATGAACTAAAGGAAATCAGATCTAAGTTTGATGATCTGCTCAAACTGATGGAAAAAAGCCTACATGACGAAGATAGAACCAATCTCGAAAAAGCTTATGAGCTGGCAGTTGAAGCACATAAATTTCAACGCCGAAAATCAGGTGAACCATATATTTTTCACCCGATGGAAGGAGCCAGAATGTGTTAGGAAGAAAGTGGTTGAGGACCAACCGCCGTGATTTGTGCATTATTGCATGATGTGGTTGAAGATACTACAGTTACCCTCAAAGAAATTACCCAACAATTCGGCCCTAAGGTCGGTGTAATAGTCGATGGATTGACAAAGCTTGATGGAACATACAATTTGGAAGTCAATGATAACCCACAGGCCGAAAACTTTAAAAAAGTGCTGAGTACACTCGTAGTTGATGTTCGGGTAGTGCTTATCAAAATGGCTGACAGGTTGCATAATTTGCGTACCATCTCAGCACAACCAAAACACAAACAACTTAAAATTGCCGCCGAAACCGATTATATTTATACTCCGCTTGCACATAGATTGGGATTGTACAATATTAAGACCGAGTTTCAGGATGTATGTTTTAAAATCACTGAACCCGAAGTATTTCAGGAATTAAGTAATAAACTTAGCGAATCAGATCAGGCAAGGACAGAATATATAGAACAATTTATTAGCCCCTTGCAGACTGAGTTATCTCATTTGGGTGTGCCTTTCAGGGTGATGGGCAGGTCAAAAGCCATTTCATCTATTTATGCTAAAATAAAACAAAGTAAGATAAACTTTGAAGAGATTTATGACATTTTTGCTGTCAGGATTATAGTCGATGTGCCTGTGGAAAAAGAAAAAAGTTTCTGCTGGCAAATCTATTCCATTATTACAGATGTGTATAAGCCGATTCCTGAACGATTGAAAGATTGGATCACAACGCCAAAAGGAAATGGTTACGAGTCACTGCACACTACGGTCATCGGGCCTAAAGGTAAATATGTGGAAGTGCAGATCAGATCTGAAAGAATGGATGATATTGCCGAAAAAGGTTTTGCAGCACACTGGAAATATAAAGGCGTCAAAAAACAAGAGAATGTTTATGACAATTGGTTGGATAATATCAGAGAGATTCTGGAAGCTAAACATGCCAATGCACTGGAATTTGTCAATGATTTTAAGACAAATTTATTCAGTGAAGAAGTTTATGTATTTACGCCCAAAGGAGATATGCGTATCATTCCTAAAGGTGCCACAGCGCTAGACTTTGCATTTGAGATTCATACAGACATAGGTTACCACGCAACCGCCATCAAAGTCAATAATAAGCTGGTCCCCATGGGCTATAAACTTAATAACGGCGACCAGATATCAGTAGTTACCAATAAAAATCAAAAACCTACGGAGGATTGGTTAAAAATGGTCGTAACGGGTAAAGCCAAATCAAAGATTAGGTCAGCCATGAAGGAGGAACGTCGCAAAGTGGGTGAGTATGGTAAAGAAGCATTGGAGCGAAAATTCAAATCACTTAAACTTGACTTTGAAGATAATGTGGATACGGTAGCAAAAAATCTTGGTTTTAAATCACGGATCGATTTGTTTTATGCATTATCAACCGATGAAGTCAGAATCACCGATATTAAAAACTATACGATAGACAATGGTAAAATAATTTTTAAGAAGGACGAAGAAGAAGTCATTAAAGAAGCACCTCTTCTTGAGGAATTGAAAAAAATCCAGCGTCCGGCAAAAGCTAATCGGTCAAATATATTGGTCAATGGTGAGCCTGCTGATATGTATCAGTATTCTCTGGCTTCCTGTTGTAATCCGGTACAGGGAGATGATATTTTTGCGTATTTGACAACAAATGCCGGGTTAAAAATCCATAGGACTTCATGTAGTAATGCCATACATTTATTGGCAAACTATGGGTATCGAGTGCTGAAAGCAGATTGGGAAGACAACGTAAACTCAAGTTTTGTGGTTGAATTGTTGGTGACCGGTATTGATTCTGGTCCCGGAGTTATTCAAACACTAACCAATGAATTGTCAAATAAGCTCGGTATCAATATCAAGTCTTTTGCCATTGAAGGAAAAGAAGGGTATTTCGAAGGGCGGATCGGAATAGTAGTTTTAAACAAAGACCAGCTAAATCTCGTTGTACAGGCTCTTGAAAAACTTGAAGGCATCTCTTCTGTGATCAGGACAGACCGAACATTCAAATGATATAATATTTATGATAAGTGCACCTGCAAAATTGGAACAGATTGTTTCAGAAGTTAAAGTGATTTTTTCGGCCTATCTTGAAAAGTTCAGTTTGCGAAAAACACCTGAGAGATATGCCATTCTTGAAGAGATCTATCGGCGTACTGATCATTTCGTTGCAGAAGCGTTGTATATTCATATGAAAAATCAAAATTATCGCGTAAGCAGGGCGACAGTATATAATACGCTCGAGTTATTGGTAAGTTGTGATCTTATCACCAAACATCAATTTGGCAAAAACTTAGCTCAGTATGAAAAATCTTACGGATTCAAACAACATGACCATCTTATTTGTGTAGAGTGCGCTGAAGTTCTGGAATTTTGCGATCCGCGTATTCAGCAAATAAAATCCATGATGGGTGATATATTGGAATTTGAGATCATACACCACTCTCTCAACCTATTCGGGAAGTGCCTTAAAACAGATTGTGAGCACCGAATAAAAACAAACTAAGCCAGGATATATTTTTTCCCGGGCAAGGTCTTAACCATACCTTTAAATTCCAAAGTAAGCAATAAAGAAGATACTTCTGAAGGTGTCATGGACATTTTGTAGGTAAGCGCATCAATAGAAATTTCCTTGTTGTCTCTGATCAATTGTATAATCTTGGTTTCCGTATCATCAAGGTCTACAAAAAGCTGTTTCTGGATAACTTTGCCTGCATCAATTTCTTCCCAGCGCATGATGTAGGCAATATCAGCCGCATGTTCTATGAGATGCGCCTTATTTTGTTTAATCAATTTATTACAGCCTTCAGAAAGTACTTCTGTCACGTGACCCGGAACTGCAAAGACATCTTTGTTGTATTCATTGGCAAATTCTGCAGTAATAATAGAGCCACCTTTTCTTTTTGACTCAATTACAACCACAACATCACTTATTGATGCTATAATGCGGTTACGCATAGGGAAGTTTTCTCTGTCAGGATTTGTTTCTGATGGGAATTCAGTAAGTATACCACCATTTTCAATCATTTTTTTGGATAGTAGCTTGTTTTCTGAAGGATAAATCCGATCCAGCCCATGGCCCAGAATACCTAGAGTGGGGATATTAATATCTACACATTTTCTGTGCGCAATGGCGTCGACACCAAATGCCAATCCGCTCACAAGCAATACATTATATGGTAATAAACCTTCTATGATGACCTCACACATTTGTTTGCCATATAGTGACGGCTGTCTGGTGCCAACTACAGCAACTGTTCTGAAATGATTGAGATTTGCACTTCCTTTGTAATACATTATTATAGGACTGGAATCAAAATTGGACAATCTTTTAGGGTAGTTTTCACTAAGATAAGACAACGCGCTTATATTGTTTTTTCCAATAAATTTCAATTCTCTTTCTGCTTCAGCAAGCGCTTCACCGGGCTTAAAATTATCGAGAAATATTTGACCTATACCTAATATTTTAATAAGGTTTTTGCGGGATTCTTTAAATACAGCTTCAACACCTCCACAATAACTGATGAGATTTTTGGCAACTACAGGTCCAACTTTTGGCACCTTAGTCAATGCTATGAGATACAGAATTTCCTGTTCTTTCATTGTAAATTTTGTGCAGCAGTCCGAAATCTATTGGCTTCATTTGTATTTCCGGCAAGTTCATATGCCGTTGCCAATGCAACGTTTAGGGATTTATTTGTAGGATTGATGGCATAAGCATCCATAAGAAATTGTAAGGCGTAATCCCGGCGTCTATCTTTGTAAGTAAGCAATTCCGTTCCTAAGGATAAGTAAAATGGAAATAATTCCGAATCGTGTCCCCTACCTTTTAAATAATCTCCAAATTCTTTGATGAATGGGATGTCGGGCCTTCTCAATATGGATGGTTTCATATCTGTGATATACTTTTTTATATCACCTGTCAATTTATATCTTTCTGATGCAACTCCGATTAGCATAAGGTTTGCGTTTTGATAATCAGGAAATATAGTCACCGCTTTCTCCCCATAAAATGCCGCCTTATCAAGCAAAGCATCCTGAGTCTTCCTATCTTTGGTTGTTTTAAATTCTTCAAAAAGCGCAGTGGACATAAAAGAATTGGCTCTTGCACTGTTTGAGGAAACATCAACAGCAGCCTGATTGAGCGATAAGGCATCTTTCCACGCAGGTACCCTTAAATATGTTTTTACACCATATCCGACACAAATTAATATCGACATCGTCAAAGCTATCTTTTGACCGGACTTAATGTTGATCTTTGGCAAATGTTCGGATAAAAAATAGGCAAGACCAATACAAAATCCTGCAGAAGCCATAAAGATAAAACGTTCATTCATGAAGGTACCCAGGTTAATTACGATATTGGATACAATCGTGAGTGTAACCAGATAAAAAAGAATGCTGTAGGCATAAATAGATTTTCGTCCCAAACCTTTTAACCCAAAGTAAATTAATGCGACATAGGTAACCAAAGATGCAAACGAAAATAAATTTATAATCGTTACTTTGGGAATGGCGTATGGATAGTAATCATGAGAAAGGGGATGTGGAAATATCATTAACATGATATACTTTCCTAAGGTGTACATAATGCTGCCGAATTTTTCACTGCCTGTCATACCCAGGAACGGGTTATTCATCAGGTCGTTTGCCTGTTGTCCGAGTTTTGGGATACCTGCTGTGTTAAATCGCAATATGAGATATAATATGGTCGTGATACCCAACCAAAGTATTAGTTTTCCCAATTTTTTCCAGTTAGCTTCGCTAAAAAAATAAATGGTCATCGGTATGACAGCCAGAAAAGTGATGGCATTTTCTTTGGATAAAAGCCCTAAAAAATAACTCAACATACTTCCGGCCAAAAACTTATATGACCTGCTATCCATATATCTGAGTCCACAATATAATGCCCCAAGAGAAAATAACATGGACATGATTTCATCTCTGCCTTTGATATTAGCTACTGCTTCTGTGTGTATTGGGTGCAAAATAAAAAACATGGCTGCCAGAAATGGAATGGCCATATATTTTTTATCAGGTTTAAAGTTTCGGAACAATAAGGTAAGCACCATCATCATTAGAATACCCGTCATCGCGTATAATAATATATTGATGAAGTGACTGAACCAAGGATTCATGTCACCGAAGATTCCAAATTCTACAGCAAATGTAATAATAGACAATGGTCGGTATCTGTTGCCTTGAACGAGTTCCTTTTTTTCGCCAAAGTATCCTTCAAAACTTTCTGTTTTTATAATATCCCAAATGCCATCAAATCCTTTTTTTGTATACGAATTGCCTGTAATGACCATCTGATCATCCAATACATAATTGTATGGCAGACAAGCATAATACAAAACAAAACTCAGGAAAAGGATACAAAGGGATTCTTGCCAATAATGGCGAAAAAAAGACTGCTGATAAAAATCTCCTTTAATATGCTCCTGAACTTCAGCAGTTGATTTTGGTGTAAATCTCTTTTCCACTTTAGTGATTTGTGTTGCTTTTCTTTTTGACATACAAAGGATATTGCTTGATTGAATGCAAAGATTCAAATTTTTACACTATTTTTGTAGCACTTTTGAAAATTTATTCTTGTAGATGCGCAAAAAAAAAATATATAGTCTGTTGGTATTGTTGACATTGGTAATCATATCCAAAACAAATGCTCAATTCAATATTAAAGTTGGATATTCCGGAGGTTTCACAAAAGCACCTGTTCTGAACGAAATAGTAGATAGATACAACATAAAATTCGGTAAAGCTGATGCGCCTTTAGAACAGTTCAGATCCCTGCATGGTTTGGAAATCGGACTCAGATACAGATTAAATAGGGTAGGATTTGAGATTTCATGGAATAGCATGACAGATCGAAGTACGGTAATCGGCAGACCAATAACCGGTCCTTCTGCAGGTGTTTTTTTTCAGGATAAATACTATTTGTCACTTTCTGAATTCTCGTTCGGACTGGAAAATTATTTTGGTAATATTGGATATGGAGCAGCTATAGGCTACCGTACAGCAAGGATGAAAACGGACATTACAGGAAGCACTAAAAAGAAGAGAGAAGTTTTGTCAGAATCAGGGCTATGTAGTAAGTTATATCTCATATTTCAATATCCCGGTGACAAAGTGGGCATTGCCTTGAAGCCATATATCCAGCTTCCTTTGGCTGATTTAAACATGCGCAATTTTGATACGGAATTAAACAGAGAACTTGATGGAAATACCAATTATTTAGCTCCTGATCCTCAGAAAGAAAAGTTTATGATGTATGGTTTTTCTATTGTTTTATATAATGGCAAACAAAAATAGTGCTTAGTAAGTACCGTCTTTTTGTAAGATTTTTTGTTATGGCATTAAAATAAAAGAGCCTTACTAACTGGAGTAAGACTCTTTTATTTAACCATTAAATATCTTTAATCCATATTGCATTGCTCCACAGATGGACATCGGTACACGATACATTAAGGAAGTAATACACTGTCAATCAGGTGTACTACGCCGTTGCTGGCAGTAACATTGACAGCAATAATTTTTGATGGAGCTGCACTGTTTTTACCTTTTACAGTGGCATTTGCAGCATTGATGGTCACTTTACCGCCTTGTGCAGTCGTGACATCTCCTGAGACAAGATTTGCAGCATACACTCTCGCAGCGACAACGTGATACGTAAGAATGCCGGCTAACGCATCCGGACTTGCTGCCTTTATAGCTGCTTCTGTTGCAAAACCAGCTGCTTTGAATGCATCATTGGTTGGGGCGAAAACAGTAAATGGACCAGCACTACTCAGAATGTCCACCACTTTGGTAGTACCTTCATTTGCCCTTAAAACAGCAGCGACAAGGTAAGATAGATTGGGATTTGACTGAGCAAGTGCTACGATGTTTTTAGATTCCGGAATCAACACAGCATCAATGATATGTATGATGGCGCCGTTTTCAGCTTTTACATCAGCAGTAGTCACTTTTGCTCCATTTACATAAACACCAGCTGCATTTTTTGTTACGTAAACTTTAGCACTGTTAAGGGTTGTTACAGCTTCATTATCTTTGGTTGCAATGGCAGAGGCAGGAACCAGACTGGTTACTACGTGATAAGTCAGGATGTTGGCAATGACTGTTTTGTCTGCAGCTTTAATCGCTGCTTCATTCGCAAAGCCTGCTGCTTTGAAAGCGGCATCTGTTGGTGCAAAAACCGTTATTGTTGGACTTTTGAGCGCATCTGCAACTCCGGCATGCAAGACAGCTGCTTCGAGCAACGAAAAGTTTGCATCACCTACGACAACATCTACAATAGATTTTTTATCTGCTACTGTATCCTCATCATCAGAACAAGAAGTAAACAAAGCAGTTCCCATAAGGGCTAGAAATAATACATTTAAAATTTTCATTTTATTACAAATTTTTGATTAACAATACTTTTATTAGTGCTTCTAACATTAAAAAGGTTGCCTGGTGTTTAAATAATAATTAAAAAAAGTTAAACAAAACTATAAATCAAAGGATACATTTGCTTGAAGAATGCCGAATACTGCTAGAGATTTTTATTTTAACAATATTTTTCATTTTGTTTTTAATTACTAACAATATGTATATCTTTGCGTCGCTTTTTGAAAAAGCAATGTTCTTTTTGGAATTGCGGGCGTGATGAAATTGGTAGACATGCCAGACTTAGGATCTGGTGCTGCAAGGCTTGGGGGTTCAAGTCCCTCCGCCCGCACTCTTTAAGAATGCGATGTGAAAAAACAACTATTCTTCATATCCACCTCAATACACACATAATTTTATTAATCTTTATTAAAATTTTCTATGCAGATTGTTAGAAAAGAAATTGATCCGTTAAATCTTACGATTGACTTTATTATCGAGCCGGGTGATTATACCCCAAAGTATGAAAGTGAATTAAAAAAATACAAAAATCAAGCACAGCTGAAAGGTTTCAGAAAGGGCATGACGCCTGTTTCTGTGATTAAAAAGATGTATGGTAAGGGTATACTTTCTGAAGTGATTAATGAAACATTACAGGATAAATTATACGGATATCTGGACGAGCAGAAACTAAATTATTTGGGTCAACCGCTTCCAAATAGAGATGAAAACCTGGTTTTTAATCTGGATGTCAACAATATGCAGGAATATACATTCAGTTTTGACATAGGTTTGGCGCCTGATCTTGACATCAAAGGAGTATCTGCTGATGATAGCTATACTTTTTATGATGTGACCATACCTGATAGTGTGATAGAAGAGGAATTAACCGCAGCCCGAAGGCGATTTGGAAAACGGGTTGAAGCCGTTGACACCATGCAAAATATGGACATGATCAAAATTGAGGCTGAAGAAATGGAGGGAAAAAACATTAAGGAAGGTGGATGGAAAACTGATTTTAGCATTCTTATAGATGTCATCAAAGATGAATCAGTAAAAAAAGATCTAACTACAAAAAAAATAGGAGATTACTTTGTTTTTGATATCCGTAAACTCGAAGATAAAGAGGAGTCGTACACAGACAAATATCTGATCAAAAGACCGGAAGGAAATGATCAGGAAATTGGATCTGTTTTTCAGGGTAAGGTGACTGAGGTTTCGAGGGTAGAGCCTGCCGAAATGAATGAAGAGTTTTTTGCTACTTTTGGAGATGAAAGTATAATTGATGAAGAATCTTTAAGAACATTTTTCAAAAAGGATTTAAAATCTTACTATAATAATCAGGCGTTACAATTTATGTATCGTGAGATTATGGAATATATGATGGCTAATAATAACTTTGAATTACCTACTGAATTTTTAAAAAGATATTTAAAGGAAACAAATGAAAATGTGTCCGATGATGTATTGGATAAAGAGTTTGATGCTTTTGCAAAAAACATGAGATGGTCCTTACAAAAGTCTCATTTAGCCAAAGAATATAATATTCAGATCACTGAAGATGATATCAAGCACCACTTCACAAATTCTGTATTTTCATATATGAGATCCTATGGAAATATGGATTACGACTTTATATCCAAAACCGTTGAAAGACTTATGAAAGATAAAGAACAAGTCAATAAAGCCTATGAAGAAATTGCTGCTGACAGGGTTTTTGGAAAAATCGGAGACATTGTCTCCAGAAGAAATGTGGTCATTTCACAAGATGATTTTCTTGAAAAGGTAAAAGCTTTGAACGAAAAGGTTAACAATTTGTAATCATTGTTGTTATACTACATTGTAATTCGGTTTTATATTCCGAATACTTATTATTTAATGATTAAAATCCTTTGAATGTATTCACAAGATGAATTTAAAAAGTATGCCACAGGCCATCTGGGCATGAGCAGTATGCACCTGGATAAATATATGGAAACTTCTGTGCCCAATATCAATAGTTTTACCCCTCAGGTTATTGAAGAGCGTCAGATGAATGTCGTCGGCATGGATGTATTCTCCAGATTAATGATGGACAGAATCATATTTATGGGAGTACCTGTAAATGACTATGTAGCAAATGTTATTCAGGCCCAACTTTTATTTCTGGAATCTACAGATCCAAAGAGAGATATTCAAATGTTTATTAATAGCCCTGGCGGATCAGTAATAGCTGGTATGGGTATTTATGATACTATGCAATATGTAGCTCCTGATGTAGCCACCATTTGTACAGGACTTGCAGCATCAATGGGAGCTGTTCTGTTGTGTGCAGGAAAAAATAGTAAACGTACATGTTTACCACATGCAAGAGTAATGATACATCAACCTTCAGGTGGTATGCAAGGTCAGTTTACTGATATGGAAATATCTTACAAACTTATCAAACAACTTAGGGATGAATTGTATACCATTATGGCTTTTCATACCGGCAAGACATTTGAAGAAATAGAAAAAGATTCGGACCGAGACAATTGGATGGTGGCTACCGAAGCAAAAGAATATGGTCTTGTTGACGAAGTTTTAGACAGAAATAACCCTCAGAAGACCAAATAAAATTATTTCAGAATATGTCTAAATATAAAGATAATATCAGATGTTCATTTTGCGGGAAAGATAAACGCGATGCATTGATGCTGATAGCAGGTATCGATGGTCATATTTGTGAAGCATGCGTCGAACAGGCATTTGAAATAATCGGTGAGGAATTGAAAACCAAAAAGCCGGCCACAAAAAAATCAGATGCCAATACATTGCCTTCAAGCATCACACCTGCCCAGATTAAAACTTTTCTAGACCAATATGTCATCGGACAAACAGAAGCAAAAAGATATCTTTCTGTAGCAGTGTATAACCATTACAAACGATTGAATAATATTGCCAATAGTGATGTGGAAATTGAAAAATCAAACATCGTTTTGGTAGGAGAAACCGGAACAGGCAAAACCTTGCTGGCCAAGACGATTGCTAAATTTCTTGACGTGCCATTTGCTATTGTAGATGCAACTGTATTTACGGAAGCTGGTTATGTTGGAGAGGATGTAGAGAGCATGTTAAGCAGATTACTGCAAGCATGTGACTTTAACGTGGAAGCCGCTCAACGTGGTATTGTCTATATCGATGAGATAGATAAAATTGCGCGTAAAAACGATAATCCTTCCATTACACGCGACGTTTCAGGTGAAGGGGTACAGCAAGCCCTGTTAAAACTTCTGGAAGGAACAGAAGTAAATGTTCCACCAAACGGAGGTCGTAAACATCCGGAACAAAAGATGATTAAAGTCGATACATCCAATATTTTGTTTATCTGTGGTGGTGCTTTTTCAGGCATTGATAAAGTCATTTCAAAAAGACTGAATACTCAGGTCATAGGCTTTAACGGGGATGATACAGAACGTGTGGACAGAGATAATATGTTACAGTATATCACCCATAAAGATTTGAAAAGTTTTGGTATGATTCCTGAACTGATTGGTCGTTTACCAGTATTGACATATCTGGAGCCATTGGACAAAGCTACTTTGATTGCTATTCTTACGGAACCTAAAAATGCGTTGCTAAAACAGTATTCGCGCTTGTTTGAATTAGAAGGAATAAAGTTACATTTTGATACTGAAGCCATTGATTATATAGCTGAAAAGGCTATGGAGTATAAATTAGGGGCCAGGGGATTGAGATCACTTTGTGAAGCTATTTTAACAGATGCGATGTTTGAATTGCCATCACAAAATGACATTACAGACTTCAAAGTTGACAAAATATATGTGGAGGACAAACTCAACAAGAATGCCATCAGGAAATTGATAGCGGCCTGATTATAATGAATTGATGTCACATAAAATGCCGGTTTGATGTAATATTCAGACCGGCATTTTTTTATTATTCAATTTTTATCCATTGCTATTTTGGTGCTACTACCTTAAAAAGGAAAATATTCAAACAAAGCTCTTTTAGAAGGCAACGTAAAAATTGTATTGACGAAACAAATCACTTCAACAATACACGTTTATCTTTAGGTATTTTGATCGAATATTGAACACGTTTTTTTATCAACTCGCCAGGTTTTATTTGGAGATTCCACGTTATGATGCCAGTTTCTTTATTGTGTTTGGCACCGGATAATTCGTCGACTTCCAGTTCCATTGATTCATCAGTCATAATTGGAAGTTGATCTTGTAGTTTGAGATCGATGTTACTGCTTTTATTGTTTTTGATAGAAAATTCATACACAAGTTTTTCAACTTTTTTGGATGAAAAAAATGACGTTTCACAATATTCTTTAAGTTTTTCCTTCTTGACATTGATGGCGATATCAGGCCCGAGTGAAAGCGTCAATGTGTCGCTTATTTCGGCAACATTAAGATAGGATCTCCCCACATATGTGCCTTCAAAGTATAGTTTTATCTCTCCGGATGACAGACTATATTTTTCCCAATCTACAATCTCTGCGACTAAATAAGCTTTATTATCTAATTTTGGTATTGATAAGTAACGGTATCTGGCATCAATTTCGTTTTCATTGATAATAATATCGTGTGATTTATTATCTGATGGGATTGTCAATTTTTGTGGGAGTATATGTTCTGTAAAAGTGATATTTTCTGATGATTTTACCTGTCCCATATTGATGCCATCGACCATAATGGTTTCATCGGCTCTCACATTTGCTAATGGCCTGGATTGTATGTTATCATATTGATTTTTTGCTTTTAAGCCAGTAGTATATTGCTGTATATAATAATTTAAAAACCAAGGCTGCAATTCAGGCAAGTTTGTGCTAAGATTTGGATTGGCGGTTGTGAGTTTAACATCGATATTGGTCCAGTCCTCATTTGTATATTGTGTGATCGATCCTTTGTTGACCAGATTAATTGGCTTTAAAAGATTTTCGAGCCGGAGATCAAAGTTTGAAGTCCAAAATGCGCGTGGATCAAAGTAACTGATATTAAGTTTTGTTTCTTTAGCTTTGTCAGCGTACAAAGTGATATATATCTCTCCGGTATTGTGGCGTATTTTCCTGGAAGACCATTCATTCATTTGGGTTTGGATGACATTGATTTCTTTTGCTATAACGTCGAGCTTTCGTTGACTATCCAAAATATTTTGTTTTACCAACAGTAATCGGGTCCGAAAGACATCAGCGACAGCGATGAGTTGGGCACTATTAAGACCGGAAACATCGCCATTTACTTTCTTATTATTAATGATAAGTTCTTCTTCTTCTTTCCACGTATCGTGAATGATTGTTTCATTTTCTTTTTTGATGTTAAGTCCATTTAAATTGTCCTGGAGTGCCTTTAGCTCCGGATTGAATGCGCCTTCCTTGGAAAAATTATTTTTATAAGTGACGTCACTAATTACAGTTTTTTCGTTAGTGTTTATCTGTATGGAAGACTCGTCAAAGCCCGCTGGCAAATCAGAGATGACGATCTCATTTTTGCCTGAAATAAGTGAAATCTTGGCTTCTCTTTTAATTTGAACTCCACTGCGAAAAATGATGCCTTCCTTTATGGTGGACTTAAATTTTTGTTGTGCCGTTGATATAAAAGGAAGTAAAAAAAAGATGAAAATAAATTTTTTAAGCATGGCAAATATTTATTGAATATTAACTAAAATAAGATAACGATTTAATATGTCATAGTATTATGATGCCCTGATATTATGTGTTTTTCTCTAAATGTGATCAAGCTTATTTAAGGGAATCATTTACATCAGGATTGAAATAGACAATTTATTTAATATAATTTAAGCTGTTGTACAAAATGATACTTTTATTGAAAAAATAAAATCAAACTGAGACAACCTTATTTATTTAATTTGCACTTCTTAATTATTGTTATTTTTTTTTCGAAAGCGAAACACCATACAAATGAAAAACATTATCTTTATTTTAATTTTTGCCTTGACTGGTAACATATATGCATCTGTATGTAATGTTAATATAGTCCTCAATAATCAAGCAGCAGTAAACAGTTTCAATAGTACTTATGGATGTGACTCAATAATGGGCAATTTGTCCATAACTGGTGGGGTCACTAGCCTGGCTGGCTTAAGCAATATTAAGTATATACAGGGCTATTTAACCATTGAATACACCAATCTGGTCACCACTTTTGGAATGAGTAATCTGAAAAAAGTTGATGGTCTTTTTAATATATACCTGAATGCATCGCTTACTAACGTGGAAGGATGGAATCAATTAACTGACATTGGGGGTAATTTAGCCATTCAAGGTAATCCAATGTTAATTGACGTAAAATTAGATAAACTAAAAAATATAGGGTACACTTCTACAGATCCGTCGACAAATTTGGTCGGAATTTATGGCAATGCTTCTCTTACTACTTTGAATACCTTTAAATCGCTTAAGCAATATAATGGAGAACTGACTTTTGGCGGAAATACCTTGCTTCAAAGTATTATGGGCTTTGACAGTCTGGAAATCGTTACATCGATAAGAATTTATGACCAGAATCTTAACAATATAAACGGTTTTGGTAAAGTTGATTCTTTGGACAAGTTTTACATCAACGGGTCTAATAATCTGTAAAAGGTGGTGACATTCAACTGACTGGAATTCCCAGAATTAAACAAATAAACCTTCCAAATTTGATATCTGTCAATAATTTGTCTTTGTTGGGTTTGGATAGTGTTGTTACACTGGATAATATAGGAAGTTTAAAGCGAGCAAGATCAATAAATATTAGCAGTAATCCTCTTTTGGAATCTATCCCACATTTAATAATCTTGAAGGTATATATGAATCATTTAATATTTTACAAAACCCATTACTTATTGATGTAACTGGATTTTACAACTTGCAATTCTTAAACGAAATAAGGGTGGAATCCAATCCTATGCTAAACACGTGTTGCTTCATTGCTGAATTGCAAAGGATCGGACGAATTCAATCCTTGATAGCATTAAAAGATAATGGACCCGATTGTTCAGATGTTATTGATTTATTGGCTTTGGATTGTGCTGAAGTAGACTTTGATTTCAGATTATCCAATGACAATTGTGACCTTAAGTATAATCCCAATCAGTCTGATTCAGACGGTGACGGAATTGGTGATGTATGCGACAACTGTCCTAATATGCCAAATGCCGATCAAAGTGACGTAAATCAAGATGGCATTGGAGATGTTTGCAGCCCTGGAATGGGCACTACGCCAAGTAAAGTCGAAGTGCAGGAAGCTGATGTTTTTATATCAAATCCTGAGAGAGGTGTGATCCTAAAATCTTCCAATGGTTCATGTTATAGAATTAGTGTGGATGGTGATGGCAATATCTATTCTATGCAAATATCATGTCCATAAATTGATTGATATAATTTATGATTTTCTTTAAGTGAAGTAAATATATTTTCTTGGTTGAAGATATCAAATTTTCACTTCCCTATAGCCCTCTGGCTGGATTAACCTGCTTCACAAAATGGAATTCATTGTTTAATTTAAGGTTATAAATAATCTTGAGAATGAATTGCATATTTAAATTTTTATTTTGCTTGTAATGTACAAAGGCTATCTTTTTTGCTGATAAATTTTTGATATAAATAAAAATTTATGATGTGATGTTATTGTGATAATTAGTGGCTATTTTTGTGTTTGTGGTAAGATCCAATGATTAAGCGTAGTGTTGGATGTACCATTGTCATTACAAAAAATAGGTTAAGTACTCGATGAAAATAGCGATTATTGAAGATGACGCCAACATTCAAAATCTGATAAAAATTATCATTTCTGAATTAAACATTGCCGTAGATGCCTATGATAATGGCTGGATAGGACTTGATGCTGTTCTGAATAATACGTATTGTTTACTCATTCTTGACATTATGTTGCCTGGCGTAAATGGCATAGAAATTTGTCGCAAAATAAGGCAATCAAATACAACATTACCTATTCTGATGTTGACATCAAAAACAGAAGAAGACGACAAAATTGCAGGTCTCGATATTGGCGCAGATGACTACCTAACAAAACCTTTCAGTAATGGAGAATTATTAGCCAGAGTAAAGTCATTGTTGCGTAGAACCGGGAGCCAGATTAAATTAAACGACAAAGCAAATGAAGCTATAAGAATTGGCAAATTGGTCCTTGATGTTTCCAAAAACATAGTTACAAAGCATGGTAAGGAGATCAACCTCACTTCAAAAGAATTTGAACTTCTTCATTTGTTTATGTCTCAGGCAGGTAAAAATTTTACACGCCAGGAGGTTTTGGAACGTGTATGGGGCGAACATTTTGAAGGTCTCGAACATACAGTCAATTCAAATATAAACAGGCTTCGCAATAAAATAGAAGATGATCAGTCTAATCCTGTTTATCTGGTCACTGTTTGGGGTATAGGTTACAGATTCAATAAAAATGTTGATCAATGACCAGATACACATCTCTTTGGAAAAATCCCAGGATCAGACTTATCCTTATATTAGTGTCATCTTCTTTTCTATTGCTGTGGTTGCTAATCGGTTTTCTTTATTATCGTTTTGCATTTTCTAAATATGAAGCAAACACATTAATTAGGCTGCAAGGAATTGCAAATTCGGTGGCGAGCCAAATGGATGGAGATTTACACGAAAAATTGTTACAGCAACATCCTGAGATTGATACTATTCAAGCATTACAGGAAGATACTATTTATCACAAATTACATGTAATACTTAGAAATAATCATCAAGCTCATATGCTCCATAGTCCCATCTACACTTTGGTAATGACGGACAATAAAAAATACTACGAATTTGGTGCAACATCAGAAATAAAACCATATTTCCGCAATCGATATAGTTCATATCATACTTCGCTGAATGAGCAATATAATAATGGTGGAATTATACATATGTATAAGGACGAGTTTGGAATGTGGTTGTCTGCATTTTCGCCATTAAAAAATAGAAAAGGAGAGACAGTGGCCGTAGTTATGGTCGACGAAAGATTTGATATATTTGTGCAATCTACCCGAAATGAGATGTTGGAAACATTGCTGTACTCAGGGGCAATTTTTTTATTGATGATGACTGGACTTTTTTGGGTGCTTAAGAATATATTATCCCGTGAAAACAGAGATAGATATGCCATAGAAATAGCCAACGATGAAAATATTGTCATAAAAGATAAGCTCATGCAAGCCAATCAGAAACTAAGTCAGTTGGATTCATTCCGAAAAGAAATGATTTCTAATATATCACATGATCTGCGGACACCGATGGCAAGTATTATTGGTTTTTTGGATTTAGCAAAAAACACAAATAGCTTGTTGTCGGAAGATGATAGACGAAATTATATTGATGTGGCGTACTCAGAGACTAAAAGGCTTAATCGCCTTGTATCTGATCTATTTGACCTTACTAAATTGGAATCAGGTCAAATAGTACTCAACAAGGAAAAATTTAATATGTACGAATTACTATCAGACATCATTCAGAAATACCAGTTGAAAATTAATGCAAAACATGTGGATTTGAATTTTGAAATTCATGAAAATCTGGGACTGGCATATGGAGATATTAAATACATAGATCGCGTATTCCAAAACTTGCTTGATAATGCCGTGCGATATGTTGATGAAGGTGGTTATATTAAAATCTGGATTTTGGATGCTGACAAACGATTCAAAATAAAAATTTGTAATTCAGGAGATTTGATACCGGAAGCGGATCTTGATGTTATTTTTGATAGGTATTATACAAATGAAAAAAGTGATAGCGCAAGGTCGGGCCTTGGCTTGGCAATAGCTAAAAGCATATGTACACTCCATAATTGTACGATTAAGGCTGAATCAAATGGACATGTCAATTCATTCTGGTTTACGGTACCAAAGGATATTAGATAAATTTATTAAAATCAGTGCACTATTTTTAGAATACTATTAACAAAAATGCTCGGTTTTATTTGTAGCGAGAAAAACATTATCTGATAAATTAATATTATTATCTTTATTGATTTATCTTACAATGCAAATCATATAACATCCTAATTTTATGATCAAGCAAAGAACTAACAGAAATCTTAAGACTGATATCACAACAGGTTTTGGTTCTTACAGTAAGGACAATACAGGGAGATACTACAATAAAAACGGGAGACCAAATGTACTTGTAACAGGATTAAGTATATCTGAATCTATGAGCTGGTATCACACACTTATCAATATGAGTACGGGATACTTTTTATTATTGATCTTTAGCGGTTTTGTTTTATTAAATCTGATTTTTACAGTTGTCTATGCTTTAATGGGTATAGAGCACCTGGTAGGCATTAGGTCAGGTACGGCATTTGAACAGTTTATGGAATTGTTTTATTTTTCAACCCAAACCTTCACCACAGTTGGTTATGGCAGGATAAGTCCGATGGGCATGGGTGTAAGTGGTGTTGCTACATTTGAAGCATTTTTAGGATTGTTGAGTTTTGCGCTTGCCACCGGTTTGTTTTACGGTAGATTTTCTCGCCCTCAAGCACATCTTAGGTTTAGTAAGAAGGCTTTAATTAGTCCTTTTAAAGAAGGGAAGGCATTAATGTTTAGGGTGGCTCCGTTCAAAAATAATTATTTGTCTGAAGTAGAAGTGAAGCTTACATTGGCAGTGAAGGAAGAAGAAAACGGTGTATGGACTAATAAATTTTATCCTTTAGAAACACAAATCAGCAAGATTAATATGCTTATTCTAAGCTGGACAGTTGTTCATCCTCTGGATGACAAAAGCCCTTTATATGGTTTGTCAGAAGAAGAAATTATTGATACCCCGATGGAGCTTTTGATTTTTATAAAAGGCTTTGATGAAGCTTATTCAAATGCTGTAATCAGCCGAACATCCTATTTGAATACAGAAATAGTTAGCCATGCTAAATTTAAAATCATGTACGGACCTGATGTACATGTAAATACTACAATTCTGGATTTTGGCTTATTGGATCACTATGTTATGGTAGAGTAATAAATAATTGAGATATGAGCTAATTATTTTGATTTTTTCATTTGTCATAAGCTACCCCATACGGGCTAGGCGCGGGTTTTCACTATATAGCATATTTTTTAACAGGAAGCCGGTAAATTATCTCAGGTTAGGAGGATTATACCCTTCGCATTTCCATGGCCTATAAACAGTAACTAGAGTGATTTTTGATAATTCTTTGAATATACGTTCTTGGGGTACTTTTTACCCAATATGTATATCTAATATGGAGTCTTTATTTTGTTAACAATACACTATTTGTAATAACTTTTACTAGACAATTTAGCTCTTGTTAAAATCAAAAGATAAATTGCGTTACTAGTCATTATTTTATTAAAAAAAATATTTACTTAAAAAGTATTCTTAATACATTGATAAACAAGTTGTTAAGTACAAATTAAAAGTTTGTACACATATAGATACGTGTACAAACGTATCTATATGTATATTAAACGAATACGGAAAACAAGTGCCTTCATCTTTGCATCGTCAATCGATCGGAAGATCAGATATTTGTTTAACCCGTCCGGAATTGTTTATAAAAAATACACAAATGATAACGGACACAAATTTTTAACATTATGATTAATACAATCAAAAATTCAGTGCAACTGGTAGGTAACGTAGGTAAAGACGTAATACTACTTTCCTTTGAAAATGGGAATAAAAAAGCTTCTGCCATTCTAGCCACCAATGAGACTTTTACAAATGCTAAAGGAGAAAAAGTAAAACAGACAGAATGGCACCACCTTATTGCATGGGGTAAGACTGCCGAGCAAATGGCACAGGCAGTAAAGAAAGGCAATGAAATTGCTATACAAGGTAAGCTTACCAATAGAACGTACAGCGATAAATCAGGTCATACAAAGTACATTACCGAAGTACTGGTAAACGAGTTCTTTAAAGTGGCAAGAGTGACAGCGCCCTCTGTTGAAGCAGTACCGTTTTAATACTATTTCATCATTATTAATAATATATTATTATGAATCATTCCATCAAAAACTCAATTCAAGTTACAGGTATATTAGGCAAAGACGTCATCTTGACATCTTTTGGAAATGGGAACAAAAAGGCCATCCTTTTGCTGGCCATAAATGAATATAATAACGAAAGCAATGAAGAGGAATCAACCAAAACGGTCTGGCAAAAAATTATCGCCTGGGGCAGAATGGCAGAGGATATAGCCGTCACAACAAAGAAAGGAAGTTTGCTTAAAATTTCCGTAAAGGTCAACCATATAAAACATACAAATGCTGCAGGCGTAATCAAGCATAAAACAGAACTTGTAATGACAGATTACATTAAACTAACTAAAAGACCTGTGTCAAAAGTTGAAATATCGACATTTTAACATTTTCAGATCCCTTTTAATCTAAATTAACAATAATTTCTAACATCAAAATTTTAAAAAAAAATGAATAGTTCTATAAAAAATTCAGTTCAACTTATCGGCAATATTGGTAAAGATTTAAATCTTACCTCATTTGACAATGGCACTAAAAAATTGTCATTTGTTTTGGCTACCAATGACTTTTTTACAAATAATAAAGGTGAAAAAGTAAAACAAACAGAATGGCATAATTTGGTTGCATGGGGTAAAACAGCTGAGATGATGTCTGACTCTCTTTCAAAAGGATCAGAAGTTGCCATTCAGGGCAAACTGACAAACAGGTCCTATGAAGGTAAAGACGGCCTGACAAAATATATCACTGAAGTGGTAGTCAATGAGTTTTTTAAGATAGCTAGAGTCGCAAAAGAAGTAGCGACGGCTGAATAGTAAAATACATAAAAGTGCCTTGTTCGATTAAATGAATCCGGACAAGGCACTTTATGTAATACTTAATTGTCAGGTATAATTTTTCATTCTTCACACATACCCTGAATTATATGGAAAGTATCATGGAGCTTAGTAAGGCTTTCTTTTATTTTTTCGTCCTTATTTTTTTTCCTAACCTGCTTTTCTACTTTTTCTGACCCTTCAACCAGTGTTTTAATGGCTTTGGTAATAGCAACAGATTGAAAAGATGCCGGAATAGGTGAGGCCGCCAATATTTTTGCCTTGGTGGCCATTTCGGCTGCCCTTTCTCTGATCGGACCATAGTTGCCTTCTTCCATAGGATGAAAAGTTTGAGCCATTACCATATGAAAATCTTTAAGCGCAGTCCATGCATCTTTTTCTATCATTTTTAAAAGTGGACTCTTCAATGCATTATCATAATTAGTAGCCACTTCATCCCAATCAATCACATTCCATATAGCGCCAAGATAATCAGCACGTTTGTTTTGATATTTAAGATAGTAAGCATGTTCCCACACATCAATACATAGAATGGGAATTCCCCTGTTTTCTTTAAGAACATCCATAATTGGGTTGTCCTGATTTGGAGAAGAACAAACGGCAAGTTTTTTGGATGGCGTAACGTATAACCATACCCAACCAGAACCAAACCTGCTTATCGCCCCATTATTCATTAATTTCTTTAAACTATCCAAACTGGTGAATGTGGCTTTAATTTCATCGGCCAAAACACCATTTGGAGTTTTGTCTGCGTCTGGAGACATAATCTGCCAAAATAATGAATGGTTATAGTGGCCGCCACCATTGTTTCTGATCGATGCTCCACGTTTGTCAGCTGATATCAATAGTTCTTCCAGTGGCATACCCTCCATTTTTGTACCGGTTAAGGCCTTGTTAAGGTTGTTTAGATAAGCTTGATGATGTTTTGAATAATGAATCTCCATAGTTTGAGCATCAATGTAAGGTTCCAAAGCATTATAAGCATATGCTAATTTAGGCAATGTCAACTGTTGAGCTTTTACTAATCCTACAGACATAAATAGGTTTAGAAATAAGAGTGTACTGGTAATTTGTCTTAATTTCATTGGAATTTATTTTATTTATTATTAACAATATTTTAAAAAAATGGTTATATCCAAATCTAATGAATTAATCTTACGCTCAGAATGGATAATTTACAGCTACCTGAACATTTCCTAACAGGCCTTGATTTCTGATTTCATTTAAGGAATACCATTGACTTTTGGAGATTTTATCTTTATAGGGGCTTCTGATTTTGAATCCGCAATCAAATCTGATGTTGAAAAAATCAAAATTTAATCTTAAGCCATAGCCGGCTGCGATCGCTACCTGGCTTAAAAACTGAGATGAAAAAACTGCTTTAGGCCTGTTTGGGTCATCTTTTAATGTCCATACATTTCCCGCATCTACAAACAATGCCCCGTCAAGAATTAAAAATATTTTAAATCTATATTCTGCATTGGCTTCTATCTTAATATCACCCTGATTAACAAAAATACTTGGCGTTTCTTTTATATAAATTAATGGGTCTCTGTAACCACCGGGGCCAGGTTCTCTAATGTTCCAAGCTCTTAAGCTATTGGGGCCCCCAACGCCAAATTGTCTGATAAAAGGAGCTGCAGCATCTTTCCCAAAAGGTATTATAATGCCAAAATTAAATCGGGACGCAAAACTGCTCGTTTTGCTGTATTCTTTATTATACCTTCCATCAAATTCATATCTTACATATTTGGCAAAAGTGATATTATTATTTTTACTTGTAGGTATGGTCCAGTCTTTTTTTGATCCTGAAACGGCATTGTAAAATTCATTGACCAAATACACTTCCCATCCTGAAAGTTCCAGATTATTAATAGCCAAAAATGAAGAACCGGACTTTGATTTAGGCCCATTATAAATATATGAAAAATCCCTGAACAGAAAACCAGTACTTAGAATATCTTTAAAAGATAATAAGATAAGTGGGTTTTGAGCAAAACTGGTAACATTTGATATCGAATATAAATTAAGATTAAAGCCCAAAGGTCTGAATCCATACCTGTTTCCTCGTGCTGTAGTATAATCAAACCCAAAAGAAGCACTTAAAGAATTTAAAGCATAAAAGTTTATAATGTTGATGGAACTGTATCCTAAACCAATGTCAGTATTTGACGCTTCTTTAAAATTTTTATAAAATCTATCTTTTATTAATCCAGTCTTCCATGCCAATTTTCCTAAGCCTATAAAATCCTGAAAAGAAGGAATATTCAGGTTGTTTTGGATGGAAATATTTCTGGTACGTTCCAAGAAAGGAATTAAACTCAATGCTGTTCCTAACTCTGCCTTAAGTGTATAACGTTCTGATCCACCAAGCAGGTTTCTGTTTTGGAGTGTGCTTGAAACGGTAAAACCCAATAACTTACCTATGCTGGATGTACTGTAATTAGCATCAAATCCGCCATCAAGTATCCATTTTTTTTGATAAGGTGTTAAAAAACATCAAAATTCATTATGCTATCACGTACAGGAAAAGGATTAATGGTTACAAAACGGTATGTGCCCAAACTATTTAATTTTCTGAAAGTTTTTTGTCTCTCTTCTCTGCGTAAAATGTTCCCTTCTCTGAAAAAGATAGATGAAGTCAATAAATCAGGTTTGACCAAAAAATTCTGAGATTGCCTTAAAAATTTGATGTTTGCTATGGTATCTTCAATTAAATCAATGTTTTCCTGATCCTTATAATAGTCTGTATAGACTTTGATTTGTCCCGTTTTAAATTTTTTATGTATGGTATCCGGTAAAGGCGTTTTAATATCAATTATAATATCAATTGTCTTATTTACCTTGCTGCTGTCCCCTTCTACAGAAATAAAATTATTAGAAAAATTGGCATACCCGTGATTTTGAAGGGCAAGAGTTATCCTGCTTTTTTCAAGATCAAACCTTGAATAATCTATATAATCACCTGACTTAATATATGCATCAAGTTTGATCGATTGAATAAATGTAAGGAGTTCCTGATCTATAGACTGATACTTAAATGCTCCTATTTTATATCTTTTATCGAGAGACACAATATAAGACACTTTACTTTTACCACATGGCTTAATGTCAGTGCTTGAAGTATTTTTGAATAGTTTTTCATCAACTATAAAATCGACTTTTGCTTCGTAATAACCTTTTTTGTATTTAAGGAAACTTTCCATATTATTTGAAATTTCTACTGACTTGGCCTCAACGTAGAAACTGGGTGGCTCACCAATAGACCGCATTCCTTTATCAATCCAGGAAGAATCTCCCGGTTCGCTATTTTTAAGGTATATCCATTCCTTAGGGATAAAAAACAAAAGTTTACTGTTTGGCTTTTCAGGAATAAAAGCTTGTAGTTCTTTCTCGAGTGTTTTTTTATCAGTTATCTTTGCATTTGATTTAAAAAGAATTTTGCTTTCTTTTAGCAAACTCTCACTGTTTTTAAGATATTTTGATACATTACATGATGACGTCAACAATGTTAACGAAGTAAGCAACAGAAACCAAAATTTAGAATTTTTTTTACCTGCTTTCATCTTATTTTTAAAAAACACAAAATTTGATATCCAAAGCTCAAATTAAAGACATTAAAGCCTTACATCAACCAAAATTCAGGCAAATTTATAATAAATTCATCGCCGAAGGTGATAAAGTGTGTATTGAATTCCTTAAAAGTCAAAAATTCAAAGTCCAACAAGTATATATTACCAAAGGACATGAAGCGTATTTTGAAGCATACACGAGAGATAGCATTGCTGACATAACGATTGTATCTCCAAAAGAAATGGAACAATTATCAGCACTTAAAACAGCTACCGGTATATTGTTGTTGATAGAAAGGTCTGAAGACAATACAAATGTTTTGTTAAATAATTCGCTGTCAGCGATTTACTTGGACGGAGTCCAGGATCCTGGTAATGTCGGAACGATTATCCGAATAGCTGACTGGTTTGGTATAGACGTAATAATTAGATCACGTGACAGTGCTGATTATTTTAATCCTAAAGTGGTTCAGGCAACGATGGGCAGCATGGTAAATGTTCATTTATGCACGTCAACTCTAGATCAATTATTACCATTCAACAGAATGATGTATGGGACATTTGTTGACGGTTTGCCCGTTTCAAGATGTAATCTGGAAAATAATGCCATTGTGATAATGGGCAATGAAGGCAAAGGTATCTCCTATGAAAACGAACAATATATCTCAGGTAAAATATCCATTCAGGGATCAATTGACAGAATAGCTGAATCGCTCAATGTCAGTGTGGCAGCGGGCATAATATGTGCCGCATGGAAGAACGTAGATGTTTGAATAAAAGACTAAAATCCCTCAGGTAACTTGCTTAAAAATTTGTAAGATTTAGTTTCATGATGCATTATTGCACAATATGTACTTTGTCCATTAGATACAAGTAAATATGGGGCGTTAAGCCGCATATTATAGACTGCTATCTGATCAAATGTTGATTGATCTATGCGTACATCCGGGGCTTTGCATTCAACAAGGATATAAGGTTTTATATCTTTATCATAAATAACAATATCAAATCTGCGTGCCAAATCATTAATGTAAATCATTTTTTCTACCTGAATATGATTTCGATGGAAATTTGTCGTTTGTATAAAGTATTGAATGATCAGTTGCCGAACCATTTCCTCTGGTTGCAGAATGATATTTTTTTTTCTGATCGGATCTCTGACAAACACCTTTCCATTTTTTTGCGAAACATTCAGATGGTCCTTGAATGTCAACAGATCAAGATATATTTCTTTATTTACTAAACTCAAGAAGCATTTGATTTTTCTGGTCAGTTTTGTTATTTATGATATTGGCTGACTTTAATAAATTAAATATTTCGTTTATTTCAGGCCATAATTTCAACATTATTGCCGTGTTGTCAACATTAATAATCTTACTACCGGATGACTCAATCTGTAAAATTGCCTTTCTTTGTAAAAGAAAATCATCACCATTAAATGAATTTAATAAGTAATCTTCTGTGACTACAAATGAAGGTTTTGAAACATCTAATAAGGTGGCAACCAATGTGTCAAAAACAGAATTGTCGAGCAATATCTTTTTAATCCCGCAATCGTATAAATAATCCTCCATGGCTTTATTGAAAAAGTCATTAGCATATGAAATAATACTTGAGTTTCTTAGGTGATATATTGTCGGTTTAACACCGAAGGATAACATCGATAAGGCAATTTTTTTAATAAAGGCAAGTCTATTGCTCATCGGAATTTCAGCAATCGTTTTATCCTGAGCAAAATATTCATCAGAAAGGGACAAGTCGATCTGTTCCTTCGTGATATTTTCTTCAGGTATATACGTATGAATGGTTTCAAAACCCTGAAGTATGTTTACATTAACATGATTGGCAGACAAATAAAATAATGCCTGATAATGCCCGGCTTCCAAATGGTTAAAGTCATCTTCATTGACTATCAGTATTGGAAATGCCTTGCTAAAAAAACCAATGTTGTTTTCAATCATGTGTTTCCAGTATATTTTCTCTTTCAACTTATGCTTCTTAGCGATAGACTGATATAAATCCTTGTTTTGAACTTTCAATGCCGATACGGTAGATTGATGTGTATCAAACTTAAGCTGTGTTAGTCTCTCAATATTTTTTTCCTGCCAGGTATCAAAATGGGTGAAACTAACATCAAATGTGCTTTCATTCAAGCTTTGGAATCCAGATTCTAGTCTGAATTTATTTAATATTTCAAAATAATACCACATTTCGAATATTAAAAGCCATTCATTAGCATCAAATCTTTTAAGTGCGTAAATTATTTTCCTACATTTATCATTCTGTGCCCTAAGAAAAGACAACCATGTATAATACGGTATATTACGCTCAATACTGAGCATCATCAATTCGATATCATATACCAATTTTGAAATAAAGTCTACTTGCTTAATAAAACTCAATGTATTTAACTCAAACGCAGCTTCAAAAATGTTAGATCCGTTGATACTTGTCAATAAACTGCTTAAACTTAATTCAAGGCTCAAAAGTCTACGATCCGGAATGTTTAATTTGTTGGCAGATTTTATGTGCGAAGTTGTTCTTTCGATCGTTTTTTCGTCCCAGTCTCTTACGTTAAGTTGCACCTTTGAAATCACTTCAACTATATTTTGAATGTTTACTTCACAGAGTGCATCTGAGATTATTTTTTTATCCTTAAGGGTCCTTCAGAATAATTTCCAAATCTGCACAAATATTGGTGTAATCTTTATTTATAGTATTGGTTTTTACTTTCAAAGTACTAAAAATTCCCTTTTGGATAATTTTATCTTCTTGTTTGCTAATAAGTTTTTGAATTCGAAATGCAATAAGATCCAATTTATTTGTTATATTTTTTGCCCATAATTTGTCTTGAAGGAGATGATTGTTTTGCAGATCATTTAGACATAAATAATATTCATCTCTGAGTCCGGAAGCTTTCTCTTTATACGTAAACAATTCATGCGTTACATCCTGCAGTCTGTCGATTATACACAGATCGGCATTAAGATTATTTTTATATATGGACGCATCTGATAATTCAAAGTCAGGATGGTAATAATTTAATGCTTCTTCAAGGCATTGCTTCAAGCTGTCAAACTCCTTGGCATCAAATTCAAAATCATTGATATCAATTTCCTTATGTAGCATCAAAACATTATTGTTTGGTTTTAATGCCAAATAATCCTGTAGTAAGACTTTCCAGGTCTTCTGTTTGAATACTACTTGATTAAGTGCTGTATAATAAAAAATGATTTCTTTCTTATGTTGGTGAAATAAAAATTTTGCCAATTCTTCATCAGGTTGAGTGGAGTGATGGTGCTGTTGTCCGAGCATATTTCTAATAGCATCCAAGTCATCTGAACTAACTTCAGTACCCGGGCTACACTCAAAAACAAAACTACTTATGCCCAAATCAGTGAGTGTTAAAATAAGTTGTTTACGGTGATTTTCGTCAGGTACTACCATCAGACAAGCTTTATGCCTTAGTAATTCTTCTTTGGCAGTAAAAGCCATCGTCTGAATAGCTATTGAATTATCATTGTAGGCAATATTTGTAATCTTTCCTACACTTGCTAAAACCTTCGATTGCTTTTCCGAATATAAAAACCTGCTCATCATATCAAACATATATAAAAAACAAAGATATTGATTTAATTTATATATCAATAATATTTAATAAATTTATATAAATTTTGAGAACAACTTTAACATTTTTAGGGTTGTATATTCCAAATCAATTTTTATGGCATAAATATTATAAATGAAAAGAATAGATTTTTTAAAACAAGGCATTTTGGGAACTGGAATATTTGTAGCTTCAGGTAGTATCGGCAGCGTGATTGAAAATAATATTGACGAACTCCAGAAGCTGGAAATCATACCTGATGTCCAAAAAATTATCGGATTTAATCACATACCAAATAATACGTCAAAAATAATGTCAAATACTGTTCTACATAAAGCAGAAAGCCGTGGAAAAGCAGATCATGGATGGTTACTCAGCCAGCATTCATTTAGTTTTGCAAATTATTACAACCCGGACCGAATGCATTTTGGATTGTTAAGAGTGCTTAACGATGATATCGTAAGTGGGGGCATGGGTTTTGGAAAACATCCGCACGATAATATGGAAATTATTTCTATTCCTCTGCAAGGCGCACTTGAGCATCAAGATAGTATGGGCAGTACTGCTGTTATTAAAAAAGGTGACATTCAGGTCATGAGTGCAGGTACCGGTATTACGCATAGCGAAAAAAATAAAAATCATGACGAGGTTGTTAAATTTTTACAGATTTGGGTCTTTCCCAATAAAAAAAATGTAGCCCCAAGATATGATCAGATCACCTTAAAAGAATCTGACAGACACAATAAACTACAACAAATCCTTTCACCCAATGTGGACGATGACGGGGTTTGGATTCATCAGGATGCTTGGTTTCATTTGGGTAGTCTGGATAAAGGTAATGTACAGCAGTATCATATTAAAAAATCGGGAAATGGTGTCTATGCCTTCATTGTAGATGGTGAAGTAACCATTGGAGGACAAAAGCTCGGGCCCAGGGATGGTTTTGGTATTTGGGATGTTGATATGATCTCTATTATAGCTGATAATAAAGCAGAAATATTATTAATGGAAGTACCTATGACCGTTTAAGCGTACAATTTTTTATTTTAATTATTAGCAATTATTCATGAATATTCTAGCTTTCGGAGCGAGTAGTAGTACATCATCCATAAATAAAGAATTAGCAAAGTATGCTGCATCTTTTTTTGATCAGGACGATATTACAATATTAGATCTTAATGATTTTGAAATGCCCCTGTTCAGTGTTGACAAAGAACAACAATCGGGTCATCCACTAGAAGCAATCAGATTTCTCAAGATGATCGGTGAGGCTGATCTGATTATCATTTCTTTGGCTGAACACAACGGCAGTTATAGTACTGCGTTTAAAAATATTTTTGACTGGTCATCCAGAGTTATGGGCAAAACTTTCCAGGACAAGCCTATGCTGCTTTTGGCTACTTCACCTGGAGCCCGGGGTGGTAGCAGTGTGTTGGAAACGGCCAAAACCAGATTTCCTTTTCACGCAGCACGTATTTTAGAAAGTTTTTCACTTCCCGAATTTTATAAAAATTATACACAAGGAGAAGGCATCATTAATGTCGTTTACAGGGACAAATTTCAGAAAATTATCGATTTGGCAAAATCAAAATTGACAGAAAATATAGTTTAAATTGATAGATATTAGTGAGTCACTTTATTCTCATTTAAGAGTTCAAATAATTTTATTTCTTCTTTTTCCCAATTATAAAAAGTTTTAGCCGTAAGGCAATGTTGTTTCATAGCATTCAAAGTGGCAGGATCAGACATCATCTGGTTAATGTGCATAGCAATGTTGTTTTTATCCAAACCTGAAATTAATATTCCAATGGGATACTGCTCAATAATTTTATGATATTCGGGAAAATCCATATTTACAGAAGGGACACCTGCATGCATGTAATCAAAAAATTTATTGGCCAAAGAATAATAATAACTCAAACTGGTATTTTCGAGTAAATTGATACCTAAAGTAGCTCCTAAAGTGTACTTTTTCATTTCATCTGGTGATTGCCAGCCCAGAAAATGTATTTTGGATGCAGATGGACCTTTTGTGGATCTTGTCCGTAAATTTTTAGAAAGATCTCCTTCACCTATGATATATAGATCCAAACCTTTTATCAAATCCATAGCGTCAATTAATTCTGCTATTCCTCGGCCTTCATTAAGCATGCCCTGATAAAGTATATATGGTTTTTCGGCCTTGTAGGGAAGACTCCCATCTATTAGGTTTGACGGCACATTATAAATACAGACGAATTTTTTTCCATAATGGGTGCCTAACAATTCAGCCAGACTCTCATTGACCGTAATAAAATGATCTGCCATCGGAACAAACATATCTCCTATGATTTTCCAACACTTTTTTATATTTTTTCTATGGATTAATTCAGGAGTTTCTGAAAAATATTCATGGGCATCAAACAGTAAAGTATTTCGTTTGAGTAGTTTAATTAAACCTGCCGCAGGTATAGTATCCAAATCTACAGAATAAATAATGTCTGTTTGTTTTAATAATAAAAAAAAGAATAATCTAATATTATATTCGGCATAAAATAAAACACCTTTCTGAAACCAGCAATCAAGTCGTTTTTGAGTAAAAGGGAATTGAAACAGTGGTGATGATTTTTTATTTGCTCTACCAACCAATATTACTTTATACCCAAATTTATTAAAAGATGCACAAATTCTGTGCATGCGCTGATCTTGATTCAGGTCATTGGTTACAGCAAAATAAATGGATTTTTGACGAGTAATCATTGTTGGCGTTTTGTCATCATACCCATATTATCTATTAAAATAAAACCTTCTGATTCAAATTTTTTTATGGCATTTATGACCCTTCTGCGTTTATTAAATGGATAAATATTTGTATAATTTTTAATATTAATACTGGATATCAAAATGGTTTTTATCAGATGATCATATATCATTTTAATTTGTTCAGGACTTATGGTTGATTCTGTTACACCCAAACAAATATCGCATTTGCCACAGTTAATTCCTTTTTCTCCGAAGTATTCAACAATTATTTTTTGCCTGCAAAATTTTTCTTCCTTCAAAAAATCTATCATTGCATTAAGCCTGTCTCCTGCAAGTTTTTTTCTTTGATCATAAGACTTTTTATCAATCCAAAAATCTATTTCCTCAGGTCTGGCTTTAAGAAACGTTATTTGAGGAGCGGACGAACGTGGCAAATAGGAAATGATGCCTTCGGATTTCAGCACATTAAGATAATGGATTAATTCAATCTCTTCAATTTTAAGTTCATTGGCTATATTAGTTTCATCAATTCTTACCGCATCCATAAATAATCCTTCATACTTTCTAAGCAGATAGGTTAATATGTTATTTTTAACTGAGGCCAACGAGTCATTAAATAGCAAAGATGTGTGATCGGTAATGATCATAATTTTTGAAGGCTCTTTATATGCTTCAGACATATAAACCCAGCCTTCTTTCTCCAGAATATTTATGGTATGGAAAATTTTTTTGACTGGAATTTTGATAGACTCTGAAAAATCCATCATGTTAAAATCGTAACTTTCATTGACACCTGAACCAAAAGCAACTTTATGAAATCTGCACAATTTATCATAAACCATAGCAATAAAATCTATTGGCGGATATTGGTCTTCAAAACCTGAAACAGCATAATTTATGTCTGTGGCATCAATTATTGTAACTGCATAAGACTCTTTCCCATCCCTTCCTGCTCTACCTGCCTCCTGATAATATTCTTCAATACTTGGGGCGACATCAAGGTGTACAACAAGCCGGACATCAGATTTATCTATACCCATTCCAAAGGCATTGGTAGACACCATTAACCTAACTTTATTTGACATCCATACCCGTTGATTCTTTTCGCGGAGGCTACGCTCCATTCCGCCATGGTAGGATACACATGAGTGACCATGGTACGATAGCCACTGAGCAACTTCGATTGTTTCCTTTCTGTTTCTAACGTAAATCAGACTACAGCCCTTAACTTTGGTCAGCAGCTGGATCAATTCGCTTCGTTTATTTTCGGTGTGAATGATCGTGATACTTAAATTTTCTCTCTTATAACTTTTTTTAAATATGACTGGTTTTTTAAGCCCGAGCTTAACAATGATATCCTCAGTCACCTTATCAGTTGCTGTTGCTGTAAGAGCTATAATTGGAACATCGGGATGAATTTCTCTTAATTTTGGTATGTTAAAATATGACGGTCTAAAATCATATCCCCATTGAGAAATGCAATGAGCTTCATCTACCGCAATAAGGCTCAACTTGATTTTATAAATTCTGGTAATAAAGATTTCGGATAAAATTCTTTCAGGTGATATATACAGAATTTTCAAATCGCCATAGACATAATTATCCAGGATTCTATCGATCTCTTTGTAGGACAAGTTAGAATGTAGCGACTTTGCTTTGATACCTTTTGATACTAACGTATCAACCTGGTCCTGCATCAGCGCTATGAGTGGAGAAATAACAAGTGTTTTACCTTCTGAAACCAAGGCGGGAACCTGAAAACAGATAGATTTTCCGCCACCAGTGGGCAATAATGCTAATGTATCTTTGTTGTTTAAAATCGACTGGATGATATCCTCCTGAGGATATCTAAATTCGTCATAGCCCCAATATTGTTTTAAAATTGTTTTAGCATATTCCAATCGAGGGTATTTATTTAAGCCATTTTTAAAACTTAGGACAGTTTACTTTGCCTCTTCTTTTAAAGCCATTACTTCCATTGTTGAGCATTACATTCAGAGAAATCATACTTACAATATAATAGTCTTTAATTTTTTGTCCGCCTCGTATAGTTCCGGTAGGTAATTGTACTGGTTCGGTTTGTCCAAAGTATTCATTCATTCTGTTACCTAAATTTGCTGCCAAAGTACCATTTATGACCTTTAATTCTTCATAATTAACATATTTTCCACTAAGATCATCAAGATAATCTGTAAATGTCCTTCTGAGAATTATTTCTGCACTTATATTTACAGATTCACTTATCATAATTTTAGCGCCCCCTCCGACAGGAATACTAAAATTATATAAGCTATATTTACTACCATAAACAGAGTTGCCCTGACCTTCTGTTCCCAAAGGTTGTAATCTGATTTCATTTCCACGGAAAGTGGTGACAGGGTCAAATTTGAAACCAGCCAATCCCAAAGTAAAATATGGTAAAAATACAGAACTGCCAGCCTCGGTATTAATGCCGAATACGTAAAGTTCGCCCATTATTGCCAATTCCGTAATACTCGATTTGAAACTCAGGTTTCGAATTTTTTGCCATTCAAGAGATGAATTGGCATCGTAGCCCTTCAGGGTTCCAAAACAAAAAGAGCCTCTTATGCCAAAATAATTTTTATAAATTTTTCTAGCTGCAATTTGAACGGCAAACCCACTATTGTTGGATAAGTTCGTTGCAAGACTAGGGGCATTTAAATCACCCCAATAAGTAGAAAACCCCATGCCTATGCCAATTTCAGTATATTGGGCATTATTTTTGTTGTTTATGGAAAGACAAAATGCCAATACCAAAAAAACAGATGAGATGTTTTTCATTTCAATCATTTTAATAATGGAGATATTAAAGAAATTTACTTTCTCAAATCCCATTGGTTCCTAAATTTTGAAGACCTGTAAAAAACTAAATACATTTTATTTTCTGCGTCCGAATCCGCACAAAAGAAAAAGTTTATCTATAAAAATTAATAGTTTGTCAAAAAAAGACGATTACTAAAACATTATGCACTATAATAAACTTTATTATATACCTAAATATTATTTAGAAACGTAAATTTGATGTTTTTTTTTAAAATTATTTTTTAACAAACCAAATAATATATACTAAAATATTTTACAAAAGTATATATGTTTAAACAAATTTCATAACGTATGAAGATTTATTTTAATGTATTATCATTTTTTTTCCTTTCAATTTCAGTCATTTTGGCTCAAGGAACTGTACCTAATGATTGGTATTATGGAAACCCCGGAGAAGGATACAATGGTATTTCGATGAGAAAAGCATATAGTGAGTTTTTAAAGGACAAAAAAACTAAAACTGTTATTGTCGCGGTAATTGATTCAGGTATTGATATTGAACACGAAGATCTTGCAGCCAATATATGGGTGAATCAGGGAGAAATTCCAAATAATGGGCTCGATGATGATAAAAATGGCTATGTTGATGATGTACATGGTTGGAACTTTATTGGTGGTCCCGATGGTAAAAATGTCGGGCATGACACATATGAAGCCACTCGGGTTTACGGTGCGCTCAAATATAAATTCGAAAATGCAAATCCTGCCGCATTAAACAAACAACAAAAAAAGGAATACGACATTTATATTAAAGCAAAAGAAAATGTTGATAAAGAAGTTGCAAAAGCAAAAGCCAATATTTCTCAACTTGACATGGTTGAAGCAAAAGTCATGTCATCACTTGACGCTTTGTCCAAAGCACTAAATGGAAAAAGTTTTATAATGGCAAATATTGATAGTATTGATGTGACAGGTAATCAGGAGTTAACCATGGCCAAAAATATTGCTGCTCAATACCTTACTGCTTCTGATGTGAGATCAATTGAAGGGATCAAGGAAGTTATAAAGGGAGAAATCAATGAAGATAAAAATGGAGCAAAAACAAAACTGGAGTATGCATTTAATCCAGATTTTGATCCAAGAAAAACGATTGTAAAAGACAATTATGCCGATCCAACAGAAAGATACTATGGAAATAATAATGTAGAAGGTCCCGATCCATTACATGGTACTCATGTGGGTGGCATCATTGGCGCTGTGAGAAATAATGATATAGGTATGGATGGTATTGCATCAAATGTTAAAATAATGTCCGTAAGGGCTGTTCCTGATGGAGATGAGCGCGATAAAGATGTCGCCAATGCCATCAGATATGCAGTGGATAATGGAGCAACCATAATTAATATGAGTTTCGGAAAAGGATTTGGCACAAACAAGGATCTTGTGGATGAAGCTGTTAAGTATGCTGCAAAAAAAGATGTTCTTTTAGTGCATGCTGCCGGAAACTCCGGGCAGAATAATGATGTTACAACCAACTATCCTAATGCTAATTATGAAAAGAAGAGTGGGTTTTTATGTAAAAAACAAAGGAGAGCAAAAAACTGGGTTGAAGTTGGCGCTTTAAATTACAAAACAGGGGAGGATGCAGCTGCCCCATTTTCAAATTATGGTGTAAAGGAAGTAGATCTATTTGCTCCGGGAATGAAAATATATTCTACCATGCCAAACAACGAATATGCTCCTTTGCAGGGCACAAGTATGGCTTCACCGGTAGTGGCAGGAGTTGCAGCTACTATAAGGTCGGTATTTCCAGCATTAACAGCCGAACAGGTTAAAGAGGTTCTATTGTCATCTGTTACACCCATTACTGAGGAAGTAAGACTCCCAGGTAGTAAGACAGATAAAATAAGTTTTTCAAAGCTAAGCGTTACCGGAGGAACTGTAAATCTGGATAAAGCGCTGATAATGGCATCAAAAATGAAGGGTAAGAAAAAAATAAAAGAAGTAAAAGCATAATATTAGCCATTGAATAATTAAAGACTGAATTTGGGGTATGTCCGAAATCCAGTCTTTATTTTTTTATTGATCAAATTGATATAAAATTATTTTAAAAGTCATTTAATTAATTTAACCAAAATTATGGACGAGCTGAAATATCCAATTGGTAAATTTGCCTATGATGTTGATGTGCCTGTTGCAAAATGGGTCCAAATCATTCATGAATTCCCCAATCAGTTGAACGATGTGCTTAAATCTTCAAATGAAGAACAATTGGACAATCAATATCGACCCGATGGCTGGACAGGAAGACAAGTAGTTCATCATGTGGCAGATAGTCATAGTCATGCCTTGATTCGATTTAAGTGGTCGCTGACTGAAAATAGACCTGTTATCAAGCCATATTTAGAAAATGAATATGCAAAACTGGCGGATTATAGCTTACCTGTTGAATCTGCATTATTGATTCTTTCCGGTGTACACCTAAAATGGCATTACATTATGTCAAAAATGGAGAAAATAGATTGGGAAAGAGGGTATGATCATCCACAGTCAAACAAATTTTTTTCTCTAAATGAAGCTGCAGCATTATATGCCTGGCATTGTATGCACCATTTAGGGCACATAAAAATTTGTTGTTCAAAGTAAATTATTGCCACAAGCAATTGAAGATAATAATTTTCTAAATATAACTGGTTAATTACTTTTATATATTTTTTTAATAAAAGTTTCCTGTGTAGTTTTTATTAATACAGTATACAAGCCATCAGGCAATGGTGTTGCATTAATGCTTTTTTCGATTTGACTGTCAAAAAAAACCTGCGTTTCCAGGTTGTGTCCTATTGCATTTATTAAAGTGATTTCCATAATGGGAAAAGGAGTGGAAATGGTAAAAATTCCACTACTTGGATTAGGAAATATATTGATGACCTTTGATTGTGGCAGTTCTGCTGAAGAGGATAGAAATGAAATACAATCTGTTTGCGTGATGCAGAAATCACCTTTAATTAGTGCGTAGTAGCTCCCAGTTTTTTTAGGCTTAAATGTAGGCATAAATGTAGTTTCGACAAGCATATCAGTTTTGCAATCAAACCAATCATATTGTTTACTTGCTTCATTTACATGTATTTGTCCTTCTTCATACCATATTGCTTTTAAGGGGCATGGTAGATCTGAAACAATTGTATTTAGCACTTTATTAGTATGAATAGGCATATTTTTGTCAAAATATATCGAGGCGATGTTAAAAATTTTATCACCTTCCTGAATGTTATCTTTTTGTTCTAATGTAAAGGAAACATATCCCTGACTAGCCCTGAAATTTGATGTACTTTCCGGTAATATAATTTCATTAAAAATAAAATTTAATGAATCACCTTTTATCAATATGTTTACATTATGACTGGCACTTTTTATACAAAATGAATTTGGATCAAGGCCTTTGTCCAAAACATCAAGTATTCTGACAAAAAACGATGTATCATTTCCTGTGTTCTGAAATCTTATTGTGTAGTCAAGGATTTCTTTTCTCAGAGTATAATTTTCTTGGCCAATTCTATCTGGATGGACGCTAATATCATTAGGATCATAACTGCATCGAATAACATCACCATAATATTTTTTGTAAAGGGTGTCACCTTCGGAAGAAATTAAATAAGCATAAAAATGCAAACTATCACTAATACTTGTTGCAGCGGGAATTTTAATATCAATTCCGGGATCAAAATAATGCCCTGAAAATATTTCTGTAACTTTCCACACCAGTTCGTTTTGTGTATTGGAAAACGACGGTAAGATTTTAGAGGATACTGTAACTCTTTCATCAAATTTTATGCTTAAATATCCGTTCAGCTTTATGGATGAATTGTTCAATAATGTAGTATGAAAACTTATTGAATTGTTGCACCTCAAAAAGCTTGGGTTTATAGATATTTTACCCGAAGATTCAGTTGTAGAAAGAGGATAAAAACCAATTTCTTCTGTATGAATATGGGCCGATAGTTTAATGATTCTATCAACTGTTTGTTTTTCCCATTCTCCAAATGGTGCCGATATTTGAACATTATAAGAACCCGTATCTAAGTGTATACTGAATTTGCCAAAAGCATCCGAGTAAGTTGTAAAGCCTAAATCTTTAAAATCTATTTTGCAAAATGGGAATGATCCATCCTGAATACTATCAAATTTTCCGTTTTTTGAGATATCAGTATAAGTTAGTATGTTTAATATATTGTCACAATTATCCCCATTGTAAGTATAGATATTTCCCTTATATTTTTGAGTTACTCCACCGATGGTGAATCCATTGGAAAAATCTCCTCCTGCCATTCCGGCAGATGAAGAATTTGGATCTGAATCATTTTCAAAAAGCCTGGCTTCTCTGCCACAGAAGGTTGGAGAGATGCGAAGACTGAATAAAAGTAAACTATCACCTGATTTCAAATTATTATATTGTGCGGTTGGAGAAAGCGTTGGCACTATAGCATAAAAATCATGCGCGGGATCAGAAATAGGAGCAATAACAATGGAACCAATAGTCCATTTTGTGGGATTGACTCCCGTATAGTTATTATTATTCTCTAATGGTAAATACTTTTTTGCCACTTCAAGCTTAGCATTTGTGGGTACAACTATTGTAAATTGGGCATTAAATTGGGTGCGATGAATTTGATTGCTTGCACTACCTTCCGTGATGACCAGATAACAATCATGTAGCAAGGTCAGTGAATTGTATTTTATCATGTATTTCACACCAGTAACCTGACTGCGTAAAAGATTAGAGGATAAAATTATACAGATTATAATACATCCCAATCTAATGAAATTTATAATGGGTAAACGCTGAAGCATTATTTTGAATATTTAAGCTGTTGCAAAATATAAGACAGTTTATATAAATTAATTTTGTATATTTAATTTACAGCACAAATATACATACATATGTTTATTAACAACTAATATATGTAAAAATAATTTAATATATATTGAATTAATTTTTTTTCCCAACTTTATTTTAGTAATATTCTGGTGTTTGGCCTTCAAATAATATAAGTTTATTATCGTTTCATAACTTAAAATTGGGTCGACATTAAACCTGCAAAAAGTTGGTATTGTAAGGACTGAAGTACTTAAATAAAAAAGGCAGTGATTTAAGCCACTGCCTGAAAATATCGAAATGTTTATTAACTAATAACTTTTTTTTAATCAATATTTGAAAAGCTAATTATTATAATTTATATTCATTTATTGTGCTCCATCAACTATGGCTTTCGAAATTGTATATTCTGCAACTTTTTTACCGGCTTCCAAACCTGCCTCGCAATCAAACCTAAAGTGTATTCCACCATAAATCCGGGACTCTGATGCTTCTTGCGCCCAGGTAACAAATTGTGCCTTATCTGCTGGAAAAATATTAGATAACACGGTTGCCGCAGCTGCTGAAAAAGAACTATGACCGGATGTGTAGCTTGGAAAATTTGGTGTGCCCAGTATGGTTTTGTACCCATTCATTACCTGGATTGGTCTTGGATAATGATAATAATATTTAGCATCCCAACAACTAATTCCGGCATCGTGGATTGCCATATTTAAATATGCATATACTCTGGCTGTTCGCAATGGATTCATTTTGTATTTTACGATATAATCTGTGGCAAATCTATTCCAATGTCCTGGAGGTGTGTAGGTACCAAGGCCATCTGACCACCAATTGGCAATTTTTCGTTGTTCATTGCTAAGATTTCCCTTTAATGACAACAATTCATCAGCGGCTTTATTAAATTCAGCACTTCCAGGTGCCGGAGGAGGAAGAGGTCTTACTATTTCTACTGAAGGTACTGACCATAGTTTCAACTTACCATAAAATGGCGCAATGCCCACAGGTCGTCGCGGACTTTCCTGATTTACCCACTGCCATCCAAATCTGGTAAGTGCCGCTTGTGCCATTGAATCTGAAACAGCCTTAGTTGTTTGTGCTTTTGACATGCCATCAGTGGACGCACGTTTTGGTCTTTTAAACTTGTATTTATAGTGCCAGGATGCTATCAAGCCGTCAAATTGTGCTGTACTCAGGTAAGCAAAAGCCCTGCATGCGTATGGAGGATGTGCAAAAGGAAAGTATGGATATACATCTGGTTTAGCTGAACTTGGAGCAGGGTAACTACCATCAGCATTTGGCGCTGGTGTAAGATTATATTTTGCTGCCAATTCCCTGGCTATTTCATTCCATCTAATGATTGGGTTATTCCCCCAATAAGCTATAGACACTTTGTCTGTACCTGCTGTAATGCTTGTTTTCATAGCAATTAATTCTGATTTATAGCTGTCGGAAGTGATGCCTGCAGGTGCGTCAATGATTATCTGCTCATTGTTAGTGAGTAAAATAGGTTTCCAATCACCTCCATTTTGATCAGTACCAGTAAACGAATATGGATCAAATTCGCTTCCTGTAGGATAATCTTTTTCACAGGATACAAACAAAATTGTAATCAGCAAAGCTGAAAATAATGTATACTTTATGGTGTTCATTGTATTCGATATTGACATTGATTATTGGGCCGTTTGTTTTTTTGTATTAAATTGGTAGGTAAGTCCCCCTGAGATTATAGTTGATTTTCCGATATTTCTCCCTTCAAGAACTTTTGTGAATCCAGTAATTATACTGAAGCCTTTAATAAATTTTGGAAAAAATCTAAGACTGGCATTAGCATTGCTTACATTCATTTTATTGGTTGGTTGAGGCGCGTTTTGTCTTCTGATGTCATCTCCGGATTGGGCAGTCTGCTTTATCACTGCTGCTTCCAGCTGGATGCTTCGACCAAGTAACCACATCCCGAGAGCAGCCTCTCCGACAGTTGCATTTGGTACATCCATGGTAGTTGTATAAATTCCTTTGTCTGCATAATAATATGATCGTTCGGCCTCTGTAGTTGTTCTGTATAAATATGCAAAACTTCCTCTTAAATACAAGCCGGATTTGTGCTCATATTTTAGGATAGCTCTCAGCGATAATTCATTGGTTCCAAGACCTAAATTCAGCGGCATATAATCAGACAGATAGTTTGTGGATGGAAGACTGTATCCTCCTGTAGCAAACGCTTGGAATGAACCATTTGGATTGTCAATATCCAAAACTTTGTATTTGGCAAATATACTGAAATCCTGAAATCCTGATACACCTGCCGATTGACCTCCGGATGCAGAGGTAGATATATAAGGCAAAGAGATGATGACATTCAATTTTTGAGTTAAGCCATATGCAATCATTGGAACTATGTTATTTCTGGTCAAGGTTCCTATATTCTGATTATCTCTCAATAAGGTACCTTCCCAGTAATGATCCCATGTATCATGTTGATATATGGCGGCGATACATAGTTCGTTTTTTTTCATCATCAATGCATCAGTTGGACTTTGTGCCATGGAAATTTGACTTAAACCTAAGCAGTATATAAAAAGCACTGTGCTAAAGCCTTTTCGGGTAATCAGTTCTGTAAAGATTGGAATCATAAATTATTTTATTTTGGCGACTTGCTTCAGAGCAGCTTTAAAAATGTTTGAATTATTTGTCCTTAAAAAGCCTATTTTTGCATTTTATAAATATTTGACAAGACAAAAGTAGTTAAATGATGGAAATTTCCAATAAATCGGAATATTTTTTTGGAAAAAATTTAAAGTTCCTAAGAAAAGCAAAAAATTGACCTTACTGGAGCTTAGCGAAAAGCTAAAAATCAGTAAAAGTGCCATTTCTGACTACGAAATTGGCAAAACACTACCGGGATTAAATGTTGTTCAAAAATTTAGTGAATTTTTTAATATCGCCATAGACAATTTATATAATTCCGATATTACGGAATTATTTGATAAAACAGGCGAAGTTATAAAGAAAAAAAAGGACGAATCGCTTGAAAGAATAAAAACTGTAGAAGTTGAAAATGAAAAATATATATTCAATATAAAACTTCTCACACAGAAACTGGAAAGTACACAACTCCAAATCCAAATGCTGAAACAACTTTTAGAAAGCAGAGAAGCTGAAAATAAAACGCTGAAGATCAATATCAAACTATTGGAAGAGCAGCAAAGGAAATTTAGTTGATTTTTTTTGACCCTTTCACCAAGGAAGACAAAGAGACCCTTGAAGAAAATAAACATAATTGGCATGTATTAGCCGTGACACAGGATTAACTTGTCATAGCAAGCATTCATATAAATATTCAGAGACAGACCTGTTACTTCGCATTTAAATCATACATATTTAATATACCTCCTTCAAACTGTGCCTTACATTCCTTAAAAATATCTGCAACGACATCATTTACGTCAGCTTGTGTTTTTTGGTTTCCTGATAAATTTTCCATTAAATAGAGTATTTTTGCCTGCGTTTTCAGGATAGCTGATAGAGTTACCTGATTTTCAACGATCTGCTTTTGGTTTTTTATGATATTGATCTGATTGTTGACAATGACATCTTGATTTCTGATGATCAGACTTTGATTTTGGACTACAATGTCTTGATTTTCTACCTTGTTTTTTTGGTTTTCGAGCAAGATGTTGAAGTTTTCGTAAAGGCTGACTTGGATGTTTCTAATATATTCTTGTTCAGATTTTAGACTTTCATTGATTTTTTCCTGAGGATCCATGTGGTGGGTCGTATTTATGGTAAAATATTAAAATTGCAAGTAAAATTAGTCATTTTTATAATGTCAATCACAAAATATTGAATTTCAAAAAATATCCCATTGTATTTTTCGGCTATCTGGTAATCGTTCTGGGTACTTGGGTGTGGTATATGCAATCTTATGAATTATTTTATATCCTGAGAGAAAACATACCCGTTATGGTCACCATGATTTTTGGGTCATTTATAGCCGGTTCGAGTCCGGAAGGTAGTGCTTCAGTGGCTTATCCTATCTTTACACTCTATCTAGGGATAACGCCTGACATAGCAAGAAACTTCGCTTTTGCAATTCAAAGTATAGGAATGACTGCGGCTTCCATTTTTATTATCAATTGTAAGATTCCAATAGACCGCAAATATATTTTATTCGTCACTATCGGTGGATTATTTGGATTACTATTTGGTACGTTTTATGTTGTGCCATACATAAAACCAATATTTGCAAAGTTGGTATTTGTATCTTTATGGTTATCATTTGGCATCATTTTATTTCTTGAAAATAGAAATAAAAACCGTAGGCTTATGGAATACCTTGGAACAATTAGAACCGCTGATAAATTTTACCTGATACTTTTTGGATTGATAGGAGGTTGTATCTCCGCAATTTTTGGTACAGGTATCAATATTTTTACTTTTTGTTTTATGGTTATTTATTACAAGATAAATGAAAAAGTAGCCACGCCATCTAGTATTATCATCATGACCATCGAAACAATATTTGGTTTTGCATTGCATGCCCTATGGATTCAGGATTTTACGGAGCCTTCTTATCACATGTGGTTGTCTTGTATTCCTGTAGTAATATTGTTTGCTCCTTTGGGAACATATTTTATAAGTAAAATTTCAAATAAAGCATTTACGAACTTTTTGTATATTATCTTTTTAGTACAATACATTGGGGCTATCTATGTCATCCGGCCTTCACTTTTTTTGTGGGGAGTCTCTTTTTTGATAATAGTAAGTGGAATCGTTTTCTTTCATTATCTTAGTAAAGCAAATACGCCACAAATAGATTCGAAATAAAAAAAGCATACAGAATTTTATTCTGTATGCTTTTTATATCTCATTTAAAGGATTATTATCTTACAAAGACAGGCCAGACAAGTCTTTTATTGACATTATCACCAATGGCTCTTCCGAGTTGGAGTCCCTTACTATTGTCCATAGGGAAGTGTATTCCGCCATATAGTCTACTATTTGCACATTCCTCCGCCATTTCTTCAAAATTTGCAAAACTTCTGGCATAAAATCCATACCTCGTTTGACTATAGTCGGTAAAATGATAATCACCCGAACTCTTGGCAAACAATGAAGATAGAACTCTAGCTCCTGCCCCCATTTCGCATGAATGGCCTGATGTATAGGCTGGGAAAGGAGGTGTATTTAACACTGTTTTCCAAGTTGGGTCTATGTGTCTGTTAATATAGGTAAGTGGCCTCAGTAGCAAATGTTCATATTTTCCTTTCCAGCAAGCTATAAATGCATCATTTTCAGCAATTCCCATTTTTACATATCCCAGACTCGCCTTTGCCAGGGTAGATTTTTCTTCAAAAAGGATTTGAGTCAGAATATTGAATGTATGTCCTGCAGGAGTACATGTTGCGGTTGGATCATCAGACCAGTATTTAGCGATTTCTATTTGCTCGGTGGTATTATTCTGAACCTGATTATAGGTAGCTAGTGCTTCATTATAAAATTCTGAGTTTTTTTCTTCTGAAAATTTTATTGGCATAGCTACTTTAGTTTTGTCGACATTAATGTTCATAAAAGGTCTGTTATTACCCCATTTTGGACTTAGTGGATTTTTAGTGGCACCAGTGGGTACCCAGCAAAATGGATCAGTAGGCATAATATATGGTTGCTGAAAAGGATCAAGATAGACTTCATGACCACCATCAGTTTTGGAATATTCATAAACTGCATCAGCAATAGCGTAACCAAAATCTTTGGACCTATTACTGACTTCATTACTTTCTGATGAAGTAAGTTCGTTATGATTGCTTATTTCCATTTCACTAATAGTCGCTTTATTAGCCTCCTTTAGATTTTTATCATACATATATCGCATCATTTTTGCAACGGCTGCATTGGATGCTATTGCCCAATTATACTGGAGATTGGCATCTGGTTTAGGAATTTGAAAGGATGAAAATCCATTTAATTGTTCTTGCATACTTTTTGCACCTTCAATGCCATTTCTTACAGCCTCATAGTTGGTGATGCTGATATAGCCATAAGCACGAGCTGCCTGTGGAGGAAAAAATCCGGGAGTAGCTTTAGTTGTCTCACAGATTAGATCGTAATAATCCAATAAAAAATTGGCATTATACGTTTCTGCATTTGCACTGACTACTATTTCAGGTTCCTTGGTACATGAATTCAACAAAATAAAGGAAGCTATTACTAATATAAATAAGCTACTTTTTCCGGTCGATCTAAAGGTATTTGAAAACATATTTTTTATTTTTTTTAATTATAAATTGTGTTATACTTTTAATCATACAGCAAAACATATGCCAAAATATTATAATATGTAAACAATTGAAAAATAAATTTCATTTTAGTAATTTTTTTAACTTATATTGATATATAGTGTATATCTTATATTTGATTCATAGATATAAAATTATTATCTTTGCCATTCAACCAAATTATAGATATTAAAACCTTATGATCGACTTTTGTCATTTACATTCTCACACACAATATTCTTTACTTGACGGAGCATCCGATATCAAGGCTTTAATGAAAAAGGCAAAATCCGATGGTCAGTCAGCTGTAGCCATAACAGACCACGGTAATATGTTTGGTGTATTTAAGTTTGTAAAAGAAGCAAAAGCACAGGGTATTAAGCCAATAATAGGTTGTGAGTTTTATGTGTCTGAAGACCGGCATATTAAACACTTTGAGAAGTCCAGAGGTCAGAAAGATATCCGCTACCACCAGCTTATGCTGGCAAAAAATATTAAGGGTTATCAAAACCTTACCAAGTTGTGTTCGCTGGGATATACTGAAGGATTATATGGCAAGTATCCCAGGATTGATAAAGAACTCATTGTAAAGTATCACGAAGGCCTTATTGCTACAAGTTGTTGTTTAGGTGCAGAAATACCTCAAACAATCCTAAAGGGCAATATATCTCTTGCTGAAGAAAGATTAAAGTGGTGGATTGATCTTTTTGGCGAAGATTACTACATCGAACTCCAGCGACATAGGGGCCTGGACAAAATTGATGACACGGGCATGAGTCAGGAAGATGTTAATCAAATACTACTTGGTTTTGCCGGCAAATATAACATTAAAACGATAGTAACCAATGATGCACATTATGTTGAGGAAGAGGATTATGCGCCACATGATGTCCTGCTTTGTGTAAATACAGGTTCACTATTAGAAGATAAAGAACGTTTTAAATTTCCAAGTTCTGATTTCTATTTTAAGACAAAAAATTAAATGGCTACTCTGTTTGGAGATGTCAAAAATGCCGTGGAAAACACCATGGAGATTGCTTCCAAAATAGATACCATCGAATTGGCGAGAGATATTTTACTACCTGCTTTTCCTTTGCCTGCTGGATTTGATACACAGGAAGTATTCCTTCGTCACTTGTCGTTTGAAGGAGCCAGAAGGAAATACGGAAGCATTTCAAAATTGGTGGAAGATCGTATTAATTTCGAACTCGATGTGATTACCAAGTCAGGTTATTCCGGTTATTTTCTGATCGTTCAGGATTTTACAAGTGTCGCCAGACAAATGGGTGTTTCTGTGGGGCCGGGCCGTGGATCTGCAGCCGGCTCTTGTGTCGCATATTGTTTGGGTATCACTAATATAGACCCCATCAAATACGATCTTCTCTTTGAGCGTTTTCTCAACCCTGAAAGGGTTTCTATGCCGGATATAGATATTGATTTTGATGATGAAGGACGTGGAAAGGTGATAGATTATGTTATTGATAAATATGGTAAAAATCAAGTGGCGCAAATTGTGACATATGGTACGATGGCGGCAAGATCATCATTAAGAGACGTCGGCCGCGTCATGAATGTACCCCTTAATGAAGTAGATCGGGTAGCCAAGATTTTTCCTTCTCACCTTACAGCAACTTTGGCAGGAGTTCTGGCAGATAAAGACATCGAAAGTAAACAAAAGGACGTCTTTACAACAGAAGATAAAGAAAAAGCATACGAATTCAGAAAGCTCTCTCTGGAAAAAACGGAAATAGGCAGAATGATTCAGACAGCCAAAAAGCTTGAAGGATCAGTAAGAAATACAGGGATTCATGCTTGTGGTGTAATTATTACGCCCGACGACATTACCAATTTTGTGCCTGTTTCCGTGGCCAAGGATTCTGAATTATTAGTGTCTCAATATGACAACAGTGTAGCCGAAGAAGCAGGCTTACTCAAAATGGACTTCCTAGGTCTGAAAACCTTGACCATCATTAAAGATGCACTTGATATTATTAAAGAACGATACAATACCGAATTGGATATTGATTTCATATCATTGGAAGATGAAAAAACTTTTGAGTTATTTCAGCGTGGTGATATGGTGGGAATTTTTCAGTATGAATCACCGGGCATGCAAAAACATCTCAGAGACCTGATTCCTACAAGATTTCAGGATCTGATTGCAATGAATGCCTTATATAGACCCGGGCCACTTCAATACATACCTGACTTTATAGCCCGTAAGAATGGAAAACAGGAAATCAAATTTGATTTACCTGAAATGGAGGAAATTTTGTCAGAGACATATGGCATTACGGTTTATCAGGAACAGGTAATGTTGCTCTCTCAAAGGCTTGCAGGTTTTTCAAAAGGGGATGCTGATGTGCTGCGTAAAGCCATGGGAAAAAAACAAAAGTCTGTTCTTGACAAAATGTTTCCTAAATTTGTTGAGGGTTGTACGACGAACGGTCACCCGGAAGAAATTGTCAAAAAGATCTGGAAGGATTGGGAAGCATTTGCTTCATATGCTTTTAATAAATCTCATTCAACTTGTTATGCATTTATTGCTTTTCAAACAGCATACCTGAAGTCGCATTATCCGGCTGCTTTTATGGCTTCAGTGCTCAACCATAATAAAAGCGATATTTCCAAAATCAACTTTTATCTTCAGGATACAAAACGTATGCGTATCGACGTACTTGGTCCTGATATCAATGAAAGCAATATTAAGTTTGCAGTTAATGTAAAAGGTCAGGTTAGGTTTGGACTTTCCGCATTAAAAGGTGTAGGAGAAGGCCCGGTAGAAGAAATCGTAAGAGAACGCAAAGAGAATGGACATTTTACAGATGTTTATGATATGATGAGACGGCTGAATCTAAGGTCGGTAAATAAAAAATGTTTGGATAGTCTGGTACTAGGGGGCGGCCTGGATTCATTTGGCGCTATAAATCGTGCACAATATTTTGAATTGGGTGAACGCACTGAGACATTTGTCGAATCGCTACTAAAATATGGTGCCAATTATCAAGCACAAAAAGATAGCAATCAGATGTCATTATTCGGTGATTCAATGACTAATTATATCGATTCTCCCAAACCACCGGTAGTGAGTGAATGGAACCAGATTGAGAAACTGGAAAAAGAAAAGGAAGTTACAGGCATATACATCAGCGGACATCCATTGGATGATTATCATCTGGAGTTTACAAATTTTATCAATTGTCCGTTGGAGAAAGCAGAAACCATATCAAATAAGAATTTAAAACTTGGAGGTATCGTCACAGAATCCGTTATAGGAAATACGCAAAAAGGCACAGGATATGCCAGATTTACCATCCAGGATTTTACAGGATCATTGCAGGTCAGTATATATAATGAAGTTTATGAAAACTACAAACACCTTATAACTAAGGGTCAGGTATTATATATAGAGGGTATCAATGAAAAAGGTTACAACTCTGACCGAACTTTTTTTAAAGTAAAAGAAATAAGGCTATTAGATACCATAGGCAAAAACATGACAAAATCTGTAACCATTAAGATACCTCTTGATTTAATTGATGAAAAACTTGTCCATGAGATCGAGCACATATGTCTGGAAAAAGTAGGTCCACATACGTTGAAATTGAAAGTGGTGGATATGGATGAAGATTTTGGTATCGATTTAGTCTCAACTGCCTTAAAAGTTTCTGCAGACTTTCAGTTCATCCAGGAATTGGAGATGTTAGGGTTGGCTTATAAGTTAAATTGACATTTGAGCTTTTTAATTTAGTATAATTTCATTTTCATTATTGCATTAAATCAGACCCAATAATGAAAATGAATGTTTTCAGTTCTTGCAGTTCCGGGAACTAAAAATCACATTATTAATATATTTAATGTATCTTTAACCCGCAATTATTAAACATTAGTATAAATAATTAAAAAGATTGAAGCACCATGCAAAGAATATTTTTTCACGAAAATACTCCAAATAAAAGGGATCTTAAAGAGGTAGCCGAACGGATTAATAAAGGGGAAGTCGTTATTTTCCCTACGGATACAATTTATGCCATGGGTTGTCTAATGACCAATAGGTCGGGAATCGAACGAATATGTAGAATTCTTGACAAAAAAGAAAAGCAAGCAAAAATGTCATTGATATGTCCTAATATAAGTGTAATATCGCAATACACTTTGTCAATTGACAATCATGTGTTTAAAAGCATGAAAAGATACCTTCCTGGACCTTATACATTTATCCTTAAATCTAATAATTACGTCCAGAAATTTTTTAAAAACAATAAAGAAGAGATTGGTGTTCGGATTCCAAAAAGCGAAATTTTGGACGGATTGCACGAGTTTCTTGATGCTCCGCTTATATCGACTTCATTAAGTATTGAAAGTGATACACACAAAAAATTTACTGACCCTGACGAGATAGAAACATTTTTTCAACATTCAGCAGACATATTGATTGATGGTGGAATTGGAGATCATGATGAATCTACCATTCTTGATTGTACAGGACCTGAGATAGAAATTATCAGAGAGGGGAAAGGTATAGTTGATTAAGGGTAAAAAATGGCGGTTCAAAAGATGGGTCTTGCAACAATCGTGTCAGGTACAATAATTTTACCCAGGGATTGCGGTTTTATTGGTTTATCCGGGAAAACTATGGAATCAGAAAGATGAAAATACATTTCAGCAGCAATAACGGAGTCAACATACTGACTTGCCCTGTTCAATACTTCATTTCTGCAAATCGTTAATATTTCATTTTCATATGCTGCTCTTTTTTTGTTTAAAGCTTCTTTTATCTTAGGATTATTGAGATTATACTCAGCATCATCACTACAAGAGGTTAATAGAATGAATAAACAAATTACCGTAGATCTTATCATGATATTATTGGTTTTTAAACATCATTTCAATTTCTTCGATTGTTTCTTTTTTAATCGAATCGACAGCCTTTTGGAAGATCGTATCTTTTTGGGCATTACAAATTGAGTCTATCGATGCTCTCCACACAGAAAGTGTATTATTGTATATTGTATCAACGGTATATTTCTCTTCCGGTGTTAAACTTTCCCCACCCGTTTCACATGCGCTTAAAGAGCTTAACAGGAAAATAAATAAATATGCCCGACTTTTAACCATGTTCATTAAAGTTTAAGGTTTTTTTCTTCAATTCAAAATTTTTACCCAGATATACTCTACGCACTACTTCGTCTGCGGCAAGTTCCTCAGCTGTCCCGGCTTTGAGAATATTACCTTCAAACATCAGATAAGCCCTATCTGTAATGGAAAGTGTCTCTTGCACGTTATGGTCAGTGATCAGAATGCCTATGTTTTTAGTCTTAAGTTTTGCAACAATATACTGAATATCTTCAACTGCAATTGGATCTATGCCAGCAAATGGCTCATCAAGCAAAATGAATTTAGGGTTTGATGCCAGTGAACGAGCTATTTCAGTTCTTCTGCGTTCACCGCCGGATAAGGAATCTCCTATGTTTTTCCTAACTTTTTCCAATCTGAACTCTCCAATTAAGGACTCCAATTTATCCCTTCTTTCTTCTTTGGAAAGATCTGTCATTTCAAGAACTGCCATGATATTATCTTCAACGGAAAGTTTCCTGAATACACTTGGCTCTTGAGGTAGATAACCTATACCTTTTTGGGCTCGTTTATACATAGCATTCTGTGTGATATCTTCGTCATCCAGAAAAACTTTCCCTTGTGTCGGTTGGATGAAGCCTACCATCATATAAAAGGTTGTAGTCTTACCGGCACCATTCGGGCCAAGAAGACCAACGATTTCTCCCTGATTGACATATACCGAAACAGACTTTACTACTTCTCGTTTACCATAAACTTTAATTAAGTTTTCCGACCTGAATATCATAAATGAATAGGTTATTTGCGTTAAAATTTAGACTTGGTTTTTTCTTTATTGGGGTTTAAACCGGACGGTTCTTCTTTTGGTTCAATACCAAAGATTGTCCCTGTCTTCCAGGACGCCGTAAATTCACTTTCCCAGTTAGCTCTTATTTTATCTCCTTTGATAAGTTTGATTTGTTCTGCCTGTTTTTTTTGCCAATAATCAGCTGGGTCCCATTTCCCATTTCCGTTCGTATCCTGGATGATTTCAAGATTATATCTGTCAGGAACCAGACCTTTTAATTTGATGGATGTTTTACTGACATTTGAAATGGTAAACCGATATATTGGTGTTTTGTCCCGCATTAATTTTATAACATATGTCTGTGTACTGTCAAGGTCGGTTATAATAGCATCCAAAGCTGCCATCTGATTTGGTGTAAGTATATTAAATGTAAGCCCAAATGAATCATTTGTTAAACCATAAATACTTTTTACTAACGCACTGTCAACACTCAAACTGTACTTTTCTCCGGGAAGCCAGTCATATTTTATTATGATATTTTTACCGTTTTCACTGACCAAATACTTAGCATCATCTAATAAACCGATTGAATCCGATAATTTAAAAAGAGAAAACCGAATGGTATCCAGTGGCTGATTAAAACCAATCATAATAGAATCTTTTGGAAGCATTTGGGGAGAGTTGTTTGAGCTTATTCTTTTGAGTTTGTTTTTTTTATTGAACTCTGATCTTCCTCTAGGCTTAATTTTTAAAGTGTCGTCAAGTAAGTATATAAAAAACGAATCTACATTTGTAGCATAATGAATATTGATTGAATCATTTATCAAATCCGGAAACGTTCTGATAGTTGAGTCTGACAAGGTATAGCGGATGCCAGTTGGGTTGGTGTTGAAAAGGATATTTACTTTTCCGTAAGATTTGGTGTTTGAGTTGAGCGTTTTTAACGACGGAATCGGAACTGACCCATATAATGTGAATTTTTTGGAAAAGTTGATATCAGGATAAATGAGCGAATCTGAAAAAGCTATTTTTTCAGTCTCAAGATCATACAAATAATTTAGGTTTTCGTCTTTTATTGCAATTAATTTAAATGTATCACTTTTTATATTTTTAAATTCAAAAATACCTTCTTTATTTGGTTTCGCAAAATAGAATGGTTTTTCTTTAGCGACTATCGAGTCTGTAACTTTATCATACAGAAAGACGACCATTTCCACTTCAGGCTCCTGAGTCAGGGAATTTTTTATACTTCCTTTCAGGCTAAGGCTGTCCAGAACATCGCCTGTACTGAAAACAAAAGTGAAATTATCAATTTTATTACCCTCATGGAAATCAACTATGGCTTCACCAAAATTGATGGTATAGGTAGCGTTTTCACGTAATATTTCCTTTTCATCAAACGTGAAAGTAACTTTTTTGCCCCGATGTTTTACTTGTGGAATATATGTGAGTGGCGGAGAAACAAGCACTTGTTTTAAAGCGTCCTTTACCTCTATAAATTCATCAAAAGTGAATTCCAGTTTTCTGGGTTTAAAATTTGTTTGTTTGTTCGGTGTCGAAAAGAGAGAGTCTAATTTGGGCGGTTTAGTGTCTTTTGGACCACCGGAAGGAGAGCCTGTACTAGCACAACCATATAAGCCTGTTATCAAAATTACAGCTCCAATAATAATTCCAAAACCTGATTTTTTGCCTTCCAAACTGATAAAATTCTATACCCAAATACGATATTAAAAGCCAATAACTGCCTAAAAACAGCAGCGAAAGTAAGACTTATTTGTGGTAATGCCCCCAATTTTATAATAAATAACACTTGAGTTAATTTGTTGTTAAATAGTAGATTGGAAGTTAAGTAATGAATATATTTGTCTTCGTGAGCAAGAAAGCGATTTGGACAATTATCATCATTATGACCTTATCATTGATAGGCGTTGGTGTTATTCAATTTTATTGGATCAAATTATCAGTCAATCTGGATGAAAAAATTTTTAATGACAAAGTAGGTATTGCCCTTAATAATGTCAAAGAAAAACTTCGTATAGAAGCCGAAAAAGTTTATTATGAAGACAATTATTTGCAGCCTAAAAACAGGATTCAGGCCATTATCAATAATGACATCAGGACGCAAGCATGGCATCAAAATCAAAGGGTAAAAGATCTGGATTATAAAACATTTTTTTTTAATCCGAGCCACATGCTGGAATCTATAGATAAAGACAAACTTGATATGTATCTTCGTAAAGAACTTAGTCTACAAGGTATTGATTTGAAATATGAATATGGTGTCTATTCAAATGAACTTAAAGCATATTTTATTGAGAATGGCAATTACACAGCTACTGTAAGTGATACCACTAAGTCAAGTAATGTAGCCGCTATGAATCCATTGTCTAAGGCAGAGTATAAAATTCCATTATTTGCGGATGAAGTCACCGAACCGGGGCATTTAAATCTGTTTTTTCCTAGTAAGATCAGGTTTTTGTGGTCAAATGTTATTTATATTCTTTTGAGTTCAGTTTTGTTTACGGGTTTGATTTTATTTTGTTTTTCTTATACCGTTTACGTCATTTTCAGGCAAAAAAAAGTGTCTGAAATGAAAACAGATTTTATCAATAATATGACTCATGAATTTAAGACGCCGATTGCAACTATTTCTCTGGCATCTGATTCAATATTAAGTCCCAATATAATCGAAAACAAAGATAGAATTACCAGATTTATCAATATTATTAAACAGGAAAATGCCAGAATGCTCAGTCAGGTAGAAAAAGTGCTTCAAATGGCCCAAATAGAGAAGGAGAATGCAGAATTGAATATAAGCGAGTTTAATATACATCCGGTTATCGAAGACGCTGTAATCAACGCTGAGTTAAAAATTCTTGCTAAAGGAGGCAGAATTCTCACAAGGCTTGAAGCTCGAAAACCGGTTATTGAAGGTGATGTAACACATATTTCAAGTATTATAAATAATCTGCTTGACAATGCTGAAAAATATACGCCGGATAGTCCCGAAATCGTCATAAGTACAAAAGATGTAAAAGGCGGGATAGAGATATCCATTGAAGACAACGGTATTGGTATGTCCAAAGATGCCCTTAAAATGATATTTGAAAAATTCTACCGGGTACATACCGGCAATATTCATAATGTCAAAGGATTTGGTCTTGGCTTGAGTTATGTTAAGACTATGGTGGATGCGCATCACGGCAGAATTTCTGTAAAAAGCGAATTGGGGAAAGGCAGTACTTTTACCGTATTTTTACCTGAAAAACAAAATATAAAATAAAAATGGGTACATTTAAGTTATTACTTGATCAAATGAAAAATCAATAGTATGGGAAATAAAATTTTATTAGTAGAGGACGACCAGAATTTTGGTGATGTATTGAGATCGTATCTTGAAATGCATGATTATGATGTAGTACTAGCTACAGATGGAGAGGCAGGTTTGGAAGCTTTCAAAAAGGGAAGCTTTGACCTTTGTATTACCGATGTTATGATGCCAAAAAAAGACGGCTTTACGATGGCTAAGGAAATCAGGGTATTCAATAAAGAGGTTCCAATCATTTTTCTAACTGCCAAAACATTAAAGGAAGACGTCCTTGAAGGATTTAAGCTTGGTGCAGATGATTATATTACTAAACCTTTTAATTCAGAAGAATTATTATTCAGAGTTAAGGCAGTAATCAGAAGATCAGCCAAACCTGAGGAGGATATGGAGAATCAACGCGAATTTATCATTGGGAATTATCATTTCGATTATGCATTGCGCATCCTGACATACAAGCCTGATGGATCGACGGATAAGCTTTCTCCAAAAGAAGCACAATTATTGAGACTCTTCTGTTTTAGAATGAATGACGTATTGCAACGATCAGAAGCTTTGACTAAAATCTGGGAGGATGACAATTATTTTACAGCAAGAAGTATGGATGTATTTATCACAAAAATAAGAAAATACCTGGCAAAGGATCACAATATTGAAATTGAGAATATTCATGGAAATGGATTCAGACTGTATATGAAAAATCCGGAATTATAATTTTAATAAGACTGATAAAAACAAAGGCAGCAATTTTAATAATTTGCTGCCCTTGTTTTTATCATAATACCATTTGTTAAGCCTGGTCAACTATTTAATTTACAAATAGTACATCTAATGTGTTGCATCCATCCCTTTTTCCAGTATGTCTTTATAAAGGATCGGATCAGGATATTCTCTCAAAAACTCGTATCTTAGAATATCGAATGTAGTTACTAAACCTACCAGAATTCCATCATTTACCACTGGAATGGCGTGAAAATGATTCGCTAGAAATAACTCTGCTGCTGTCCCTATTTTATCATCAATCTCAAGTTTGACTAACTTTTTAGTCATGACTTCTTTGACCATAATTTTATCATAGTCTTCATAATTAATTTGACTTCTCCATAGATCATGTGTGGTTATCATACCTACAAGTTTGCCTTCATCTTCAATGGGCACATGGTGAATGCGCTTTTCCATAAATACGTCTCTTACATGCGCAAGACTACTTTCAGGACCCAAAGTAATTAAATCCTTAGTCATTATTAATTGTACACTTTCATTCATCATATGCTTGATTTTATTATTGTTTAAAACTTAACACAAAATACGACTTTTACATAATTCTAATAAAAATTGAAATAATATTTCCAAATCATTTACATTATTGAAGATATCTCCATAAAGATATTGTATCCTTCCTCAATGGAGTTATCATTAATAATAGTTGTGTTTTATACTTATTAGGTGATCATTTTAATTTTATAATGATAACTATTTAGTAAAAATATATTGTAATTTTGTACAGCAGAAATTTCGAATGCTTAGTGGACAAATGATTAAAGATTATTTTTTAGAAAGGATGCACTATTTTTGCTATATTTGATATCTTATTTGTATCAGTTTATTAATTTGATTCATCATATTTTGATAAAATATTGGTTTTTTAGTTAGCGTTTTTAATTTTTATGGGTATAAAACAATACAAAGGCTTGTTATTTAACAACGGTGTTTTTTCAACTGTAGAAGATAACCTTGCAGTGGAAGTTGCTTTAAGTATTTCTGTTAATGGCATTCCATTTACTGTAACTATGCAAACTCCGGGAAAAGAAAAAGAATTGGTCAGGGGTTTGTTGTTCACTGAAAATATTTTCCAAAGTATAGACTACTCATATACATTTGAAATAACGGGAGTAGACACTGACGGCTATATTTCGCATGTAAATGTAATCATTCCGCAACATCTGGTTTTAAAGGATTTTGTTGGCAATAGAAATGTGATTTCTTCCTCTTCATGTGGTATTTGCGGCAGAACAGAATTGGATGATTTGGGGAGTAACCGAATTACTTCACCTGGTTTACTTGAGCCTGAACTTGTTGAACATATGTTTTCTCAAATGTCGGCTGAACAATCTGCATTTCAGCAAACAGGTGGCACCCACGCTGTTGGTGCTTTCACCATTGATGGTCAATTACTCTGCGTTCAGGAAGATATTGGCAGACATAATGCGGTAGATAAAGTAATAGGCTACTTAATTGAAAACAACTTGATCCATAAAGCAGTATGTTTGACTGTCAGCGGTCGTGTATCATATGAAATTGTATGCAAAGCCAAAACTGCAGGTATTCCATTTCTTGCCTCCGTTTCAGCACCTTCCAGCCTTGCTGTGGAAACGGCTGAGGAAGCAGGTATTACCATATTGGCTTTTTGTAGAAAAAATAAATTAACTGTTTATTCAAACCCCGGCCAGGTAGCTAATGACAAAGTCAATTGGAGCGCAGGTCGGGTCAACAATGATTTTTATGTCGAAAAATATTAGTGAATTATCAGGCAGGAAAGGTCTATCCAGAAACCTTTTTGAGGAATATGGCAATTTGGCGCAACAAACCGGAACACCGGATATTGAGGCGCTTGAGAAACTGCGCGAAGAGTTTCTTGTTGGAAAATCTACAGCCTATGGATCTGTTTCATTTTATGACTTCCTGAAACCCGAAAACAAAGGAAAAAAGGTGTATGTGTGCAATGGTAGTTCATGTATGACAGCACAAACACAGAATCGTGTAATTTCTACTTTAAATGGTTATTTTGAGGCCTCTGAAATAGGAGAAATGTGCTGCCTTGGCAGATGTCATGAAAATAGTTCGTTTCACATCAATGGCAAAAATTATTCAGGAAACGATATTGACAGCATTGGTCAAATAAAAAGTGAACATATATCAACTGCAGAAAAATATAATGTTGTTTCATTTGGAACGGCAATTTTAACAAGTGAATATGAAGATGTGCCTCATTTTTATAAAATATTTACAGATAGCCTCACAAAAACGCCTGAGTCATTATTGTCTGATATTCGCGAATCAGGACTAAGGGGCCGCGGAGGTGCAGGATTTTCAATGGCCTTCAAACTGGAATCCTGTAAGAATGAAATAAACGAAACAAAATTTATTGTCTGTAATGCCGACGAAGGAGATCCCGGGGCCTACTCTGACCGTTATATCATGGAACAACGACCACACAATATGTTGATGGGAATGTTGATAGCCGGATATGTCACCGGTGCAAATTATGGTGTTGTGTACATACGTGGTGAATATCCCGAATCTGTGTCAATAGTTCATGACGCTATAGAAGATATTCGAAATGAGGGACTACTTGGCAATAACATACTAAATTCGACATTTTCGTTTGATATTAAAATAATAAAAGCTCAGGGCGCCTATATTTGCGGTGAAGAAACAGCACTGCTATCTTCCATAGAAGGACAAAGGCCAGAAGTGCGGGTGCGTCCGCCATACCCGTCCCAGCAAGGCTTATTCAACAAGCCAACCGTAGTAAGTAATGTTGAAACTTTAGCCAACCTTCCATTTATCATCAAGAACGGAGGTAAAACATTTGCAGCCATTGGAACAGGAAAGTCCACAGGAACAAAGTTGATATCCCTTGATGGATTTTTTAATCGTCCGGGCATATACGAAGTTGATATGGGTACACCCCTTAGTATTGTTGTGTATAATTTAGGTGGCGGTTTTCGTAGTCCTGTAAAGGCAATGCATATTGGTGGGCCATTAGGCGGCTTGGTTCCTTTTTCAAAAATAGAAAGTTTGCATATTGATTATGAATCATTTGCAAGGGAAGGCTTTTTATTAGGTCATGCATCCGTGGTATGTATCCCCGAATCTTATCCTATGATTGACTATATCGAACATTTATTTCAGTTTACAGCACACGAAAGCTGCGGCAAATGTTTCCCATGTCGCCTAGGATCAACACGTGGGTATGAAATGATTGCAAAAGCTAAAAATGAGGATTATAAAATGGATTATGAATTAATGGCTGATCTATTGGAAACGTTGGAAACAGGTTCGCTTTGTGCATTGGGTGGTGGACTTCCCTTACCTGTAAAAAATGCGCTTAAATATTTTGATGATGAATTATCCGGTTACTTTAATAAATAATAATGGGACAGGTAGCATATATAAATGATAAAATATACCCGGTTGAAGCGGGTCAGACTATTCTCCAGTTTGTACGCAAACATCTGGGAAAGGAATTAATTCCGACGCTTTGTGACGCGCCAAATCTTGAGCCTTTTGGCTCATGCCGGGTTTGCAGCGTCGACGTAGCATTGGTTCAAAATGGGAACACAAAAGTACAAGCATCATGCCATACGCCGGTTATGCCCAATTCTTATATTTATACGGACAGTGATCGTATAAAAAAATTGCGAAAAAACATCATCGAACTGGTGCTGACCGATCACCCATTAGATTGTCTGACTTGCGAAGTTAATAATAATTGCGAATTGCAAACAGTTGCAGCCAGGGTAGGTATAAGGGATGTGCGATATCCTGAAGGCAAAAATCATTTGGACCGGAAAAAAGATTTGAGTCATCCATATATGACTTCTGATATGTCAAAGTGTATCAATTGTTTTAGATGCGTCAGGGCATGTGATGAAATTCAGGGTGAATTTGTCCTTAGTATGGCGGGAAGAGGATTTGACAGTCATATTGTAAAAAGTTATGAAAATTCCTTTTTCGAATCAGATTGTGTAAGTTGTGGCGCTTGTGCACAGGCTTGCCCAACATCAGCCATTTCGGATATTTATGAATCTAAATCCATAGCAGTTGACAAAAAAGTAAGAACCGTATGTACTTACTGTGGTGTAGGTTGCAATCTTGATGTAGCTGTCGTCAATGGCAAAGTTAAATCCATTCAGGCACCTTATGATGCGACAGTAAATCAAGGACATACGTGTCTGAAAGGACGATATGCTTTTTCTTTTTACAATCATCCGGACAGGATTAAAACGCCGCTTATCAGAAGAAATGGTGTACTTGAACCTGCCACCTGGGATGAAGCTTATGACTTTATAGCAGACAAACTTACCGAAATAAAACATAAACATGGTCCCGATGCCATAGCAGGTATTTCGTCTGCGAGATGTACCAATGAAGAGAATTATATTATGCAGAAATTTATACGGGCTGTGATAGGTACTAATAATATAGATTGTTGTGCCCGTGTCTGTCATTCCCCAACTGCTTTCGGTATGCAAAAAGCCTTTGGCACCGGAGCTGCTACCAATTCTATTGAAGACATCAAATATACGGATTGTATCCTTGTAATCGGTGCCAATCCGACGGATGCACATCCGGTCACAGGGGCAAAATTGAAACAATTTGCCATGAAAGGCAAAATGACTATCGTTATAGACCCAAGAAGGACAGAACTGGCAAAATATGCACATTATCATCTCCAACTAAAACCGGGAACCAATGTAGCACTCTTGAATATGATGTTGTATTATATCATAACCGAAGGTCTTGCTGCCAATGAATTTATTGATAACAGGACAGAAGGGTATGTGGATTTTTGCAACCAGATCAAAAAACTGGATATTGCCGAAATGGAAGAGGTAACCGGTGTAAACAGACAGCTGGTTAAAGAAGCAGCCATGGCTTATGCAAAGGCACCAAATGCAATGTCTTTTCATGGTCTTGGGGTTACAGAACATACACAGGGATCATTTACTGTAATGTTGATTTCAGATTTGGCTATGATAACTGGTAACATTGGTCGCAAAGGTGTCGGAGTCAATCCGTTAAGGGGGCAGAATAATGTGCAGGGTGCCGCTGATATGGGTTGTCAACCACATCAGGGTGCAGGATATCTCAATGCATACGATCCTGAAATCAATAAACGCTACGCTGCATTTTACAAACGTGATATTCCAATAGGCAAAGGTCTAAAGATACCTGAAATGTTTGAAGCTTCTATCGATGGCCATCTCAAAGCTTTATGGCTCATGGGTGAAGATGTCGTCCAGACAGATCCGAATACAAATAAAGTCATTGCAGCCTTGGAAAATCTGGAAATATTGGTCCTGCAGGAATTGTTTATGACCGAAACTGCTAAGTATGCTACGGTCATCTTGCCTGGCGCTTCCTTCCTAGAAAAAAGTGGTACTTTTACAAATGGCGAACGCAGAATTCAGCGTGTACAGAAAGTCGTGGAACCATTACCAGGCACTAAGGCTGATGGACAGATTATTGTGGATATCATGAACAAAATGGGCTACACACAAGCGCCTTATGAGCCGGACACCATGCTTGAAGAAATTTCGCAGATTGTGCCATTTTTTGTTGGAGCAAAATGGGAGGAATTAGGCGATAACGGCAAACAATGGCCGGTAAAACCTGATGGTAGTGATACTAATATTTTGCATCGTGAAAGTTTCCAGAATGGCAAGGGCAAGTTTCATTATTTTGATTTTAAAGAATCCAATGAAATCACGGAAAATGGTAAATTATTTCCTTACATCATAACAACCAACAGGGAACTCGAGCATTATAATTCGGGTACTATGACACGTAGAACGAGCAATGTGGATATTCTGACTGAAGATATATTGATGATACATCCTGATGATGCCAAACAAAATTTTATCAGTGATGGAGATATGGTTTGTGTCACCTCACCAAGGGGTAAAGTTGACATAAAAGCGAGAATCACAGACGAAGTAAAGCCCGGAATTCTGAGTACTACCTTCCATTTTCCGGAAGTCATGCTAAACTTAATCACCAGTGACGAACATGACAGCGAAGCGTTGTGTGCAGAATACAAAATTGTTGCGGTCAATATCCGAAAAACCAAAGGCAAAAGACAGATAACAAATACAGCATTGGTTGAATAAATACATTAATGGTGACATGGCTTTAATAGTTAGAAAAAAGAGAATAACTATTAGGCTTTTGTGGTTAATTCAGTCTTTATTAATTATAAAACTTTCACGGAAAGGACAATTTCCCACGAAATAGGGCATGGCAAATTTTATTTATTTCATCCAAACCAATTTAAAACTTTTGGTCAGACTGGGATAGTAAATTATGATATCAATAATTTTATGAACAGTGGAGATTTATATTATTCTAACGGAGCCCCACCTATTAACAAAACAATGTTGCGAAAAGATCAATGGAAGCTAATACATAAATATAATTAATCCATGAAATACATTTATTTAATTTCGATTATAGCTGTTTTATCATGCTCAAAAAGAACAATAATCTCATGTAAAAATGACAGAGATGTAAATTCTTTGTCCCAAAAATATAATGGGAATAGCCAAGATATCAAATTATTGAAATGCAAATCTATATCTTACAATCCGATAGAAGAAAATTCAAACAAACTAGCTAGTCTACTAATATGTTTATCAGATTCATTGGGTATTGGTAATCCTTATTATATTGACAGATACATTGATGTATTAAATTCTAAAATAGATTTTGTTAAAAACTGGGATCAAACTTCTATGATTTTAAACTCAAAGCCAAGAGGTGAGAAAGTATTCAAAGCTTTAATAAATGTAGCAAATATTTTTGAATGTTATAATGATTTTACCCTAAGTGAAGATGGTCATAGTTTTGGAAGATATTCAATTCATTCTTTTTTTTTCAAGGCTTATACCTCTATGATAATTAGCATCGATGGAATGTCTGTAGACAGGTACCTTGAAATAAATGTTCCGTATACTCCAGATAGAAGAAGACAAGAAGATAAAGATAAGTGTCAAGAGTCACTTTATCGGGATTATTATAACGCCATCATCAAGGCCAACAAAGAAGGCAAAATCGTCTTAAAAAAATATGGTGAAGAATAAAATTATATATGGATAAACATGTTTATATCGCAACGTTCGAAAAAATCAATAATATTGCTTATCGAGTTTCCAACCAATCATAAGATAATACCAATGGAAAAAATATTTACAAATATGTACCATTGATGGTAATAGCCGTTTTTTTTTCCTGCGCTGTCCTAAAAAAAGAAAATGTTGAGACAAAAGAAACCAGTATGGCGTCTAACCCATGCCAGCCCAATGGTTCATGTGAAGATAAATTGGTGTGTCATAAGTCTTTTTTTCAGGATGGATGGTATATTCCTAAAACGGCAGATACTATTTATTATACATATAATAAAGATGGAACCATCTCTGAAATAACAACTATCAGGGATATTTTGTGGAGATGTGCCGAATCAGAAGTTAGCAAAGGAAGTCTGAAAGCACATCATATAGTACTGCCATATTATAAGAATGAAGCTGAGCGATTAAAATCAAAAAATGAAATACCCTCTATGCTTGCTTATGAATTTTATGACATAAAAGTAAGAATTTTTGGTGCTCTCAGAGGAAAAGATGCATTTGAGCTGGCATTGATGTACGCTAGTGAAACAAAAGAAATACCTTGGTCTGATTATAATCATGGAGGCAACACCGGGTTAAATGTGATAACCTACATTATCAATCCAATGATTAAATCAGTAGGCGGATATGATAATTTAAGTGAGTATTTAAGGATTGATAAAAAGAAAAACAGGAGCTGTAAATGGATCGTTTCCAGACCAAACGAAATAGGTGATTATGAATTTTATTATTGTGAGATCAAAAAAGCCTATGCTGAAGGAAAAATAATCCTTAAAGAACAATGCCGAAGCAAATCTTGAATCAGTCAATAATATTATCAAAGTCAAACCAACAAATACCGTATATGATACGATATCCATTGATTATGTAAACCTGATTTTCAACAAAAAATAATCTTGTTGTCATTACTTTTGACCCTCTAAATATTGTACTAATTTTTGGACAGCAATCGCACGGTGACTGATGGTGTTTTTGATGGATGCATCAAGTTCAGCAAAGGTCTGTTGATGTCCATCCGGGATAAAAATGGGATCATAACCAAAGCCATCATTTCCGGATCGCTCTAAAGCAATGTTGCCCCGCACAATACCTTCAAAAAACCGTGTACCTTTCTGATCTTGCAAGGCGATGATGGTGCGGAATTGTGCACCTCTGTTTTTAATGCCTTCCATTGCTTTGAGCAATTTATCCATATTCAAGCCAGGATCTTTTTTTTCTCCTGCATAACGTGCCGTATGTACACCCGGAGCACCATGTAGTGCATCAACCTCCAGACCCGTATCTTCAGCTAGTGACACATATCCCGTTTTATCAAATAGATAGCTGGCTTTTATTTCCGCATTTTTTTCCAGAGTGTCACCGGTTTCTGGTATTTCTTCAAGGATGCCGATGTCTTTCAACCCTTTGATGTGGTAGTCGGGAAGCATATGTCTTATTTCACTGAGCTTATGATCATTTGAAGAAGCAAAAATTAATGTTTTCATTGTTGTCAATTAAGTTAAAAACATTTTTTGAAGCAGACTCCAGAGATGCTGACTTTTTGCCGGTACAGCTTTTATATCCTTTATGCTGTCAAGTATAAGTGCCTTGGACTGATCAAAATACAGGATCTCGTTTAGCTTGTACTCTATATTAAAGCCCAAGTTTTCAGGATTGATGCCAAATATTAAAAGGTCAGTATGGTCCAATTGTAGTGCACTAAGGCTTAAATGCTGATCTTTTTCCAATAGGACCAAATAAATATCGTTTTCGAAGTCATATTTTATGGCGGTTATCATCTTTTGAAGGGTAGTTTGTTCAACTTCTGAAAATTCCTCTTTTGAGCAAACGACCAATAACTTTTTAAGCCCTTTACCTTGTATAGATATGGCATTTATATCAAAATTCGGAATCTTAAAAATCATATTTTTTGTCCCTAACATCAGAATTATATTTCTTTAAATGTAAAAATAAAAAATTATGTTTGATAAAGTTAAAAATAATTGCCTGCAAATAGAATTTTATAAAATTTATCTTACTTTTGTACTGCAAAGTAAATAAAATTTGACTGAAAGTCGGTAAGGGGGGGAGCAAAGTTTTTTAATGCATGACGGTGGTCAAACTTATGTTTATCAAATTGTTTATTCACATCAAAAAATTTGCTTCAAATGAGTTACCAGTTCAAGATCACAAAGACCCAACATTCTTCTCTTTCCAACGTTGATTTTAATAATATTCCATTCGGTAAGGTATTTTCTGATCACATGTTTGTAGCAGATTTTATCAATGGAGAATGGACAAATCTGGAAATCGTTCCGGTCGGTAAAATTTCTGTCCATCCGGGCAATATGGCATGGCATTACGGTCAGGCTATATTTGAAGGTATGAAAGCGTCAAGAGATGCAGCTGGAAATGCCTTACTTTTCAGACCGGAACTACATGCAAAAAGGTTGAATGCTTCCGCCCGAAGGATGTGTATGCCTGAATTGCCTGAAGATCTTTTTTTACAGGCTATTCATACGCTTGTGGATATGGAAAAAGCATGGATTCCACCGGCTGTTGGTTCTGCTTTATATATCAGACCATTTATGATAGCAATGGACGAGACTATTGGTGTTAAAGCATCGGAAACATATAAATTTATCATCTTTGTCATGCCGGTAGGACCATATTACAGCCAGCCTGTCAATCTGCTTGCGCAGGACACATACGTCAGGGCTGTCGTTGGCGGCGTGGGAGAGGCAAAAACAGCCGGAAATTATGCCGCGTCTTTATTGCCGGCAACAATGGCTAGAAAAGAGGGATATGATCAGGTTATGTGGCTTGATGGTGTCCATAAAAAGTACATCCAGGAAGTTGGAACGATGAATATATTTTTTGTTGTTGGCGATGAAGTCATCACACCTAATTTAGATGGCGCTATACTGGATGGTATCACCAGAAAATGTATCATCGAATTATTAAAGGATAAAGGATATAAAGTTGTAAAGCGACCCATTACCATCGACGAGATTATGAAAGCTGACACCGCTGGTACGCTTAAGGAAATATTTGGCTCGGGAACAGCAGCTGTTATAGCACCTGTTGGGAAATTAAAGTATAAGGATAAAGTGATCACATTACATCCTGAAAATTATGAAGTTAGTTCGTTTGCAAAAAATACAATAAATGGTATTCGAAATCGTACCATAGAAGATAAATATGGTTGGATTGTGCCTGCATGATACCATAAATAATCAAAATTATAAAGCCTGACAGATATCAATTTGTCGGGCTTTTTAATTAAGGAAGCAATTATAAATCCAAAACATTATAAATACTCGTATATCATTGCGAGATTAATTTGTACAGAATTGGACATTTTAATATACATAATTGTCGTTTACTTTAATAAAATATAAAATAAAAAACGTGTCATTTGATCTGCCATTTTGTGAATAATTTTTACCTTTGACAGGATTCTTGCAAGCTAGGAGGATAAACAAATTAGATCATAGATATACAAACTGTCATATTGTCCATCAGGAAGGGTGAAGAATCCGGATTGAAAACCTTATACCATCATTATGCGGATGCGATATATGGTATCATACTACGTATTCTTAAAAGACATGAAGAGTCTGAGGAAGTACTTCAGGCGGTCTTTTTGAAAGTATGGAATAATATTGACTCATACAATGAATCTAAAGCCACCATATTTACATGGATGGCTCAGATAGCCCGAAACACAGCCATTGACAGAAGCAGATTGAAGTCATTTAATATGGATTCAAAAACCAGTTCTATTGATATATCTGAAAGTGAGATAGGCATAGAAGCAAAATATAGTGGCATAGATGTAAGCGCGTTGATTAAAAATTTGCCTGAAAAGTACAGCATTTTGATAGATAAAATGTTTTTGGAAGGTTGTACGCAACAAGAGATCGCAGATGAATTGGAGATGCCATTAGGAACTGTAAAGACGAGACTAAGAGAAGCCATTAAAATTCTCAGAGAGTCATTAAAAGAAGAAAAACATTTGTTGTATATACTTTTTGTAATGTAATAAAAAAGATTGGACGTTAAAACATACATAGAATCAGGTATTTTAGAGCTTTATGTGCTCGGGCAACTAACTCAGGAAGAAGAGGTAGAAGTTCAGCAAATGCAGTCTGCTAACATAGAAATCCAAAGAGAAATTTATGAAATCTCTGTGGGGCTGGAAAAATATGGACAGCTTAAAGCCATCAAAGCACCTGATTCAGTACATAGCAGACTTTTTGATAACTTACCACCTAAAACGCCTTCCGATACTGCGACTTCCGGTAAAAATTCTGACCCAAAACCAGATGCAGGTTTAGGCTGGAATTTATTGACGACGTTATTTGCCTTAATATCCTTACTTGGTTTTAGTTTGTATATTATTCAGAAATCTGAACATAAGACTGCAGTTCAAAAATACGAACAATCTATAAAAGCGTGTGATTCTATAAGCAATCAACAACAAATACAATACGCGCTGCTAAATCAAATCAATAACCCGAATAATAAGATTATCGATATGACACCTACAGCGGGATATCCGGGCATAGCAGTTTATTTGCACCACAACACTATAGAAAAGAAAAACTTTTTGCAGCTCATTAGCCTTCCGACATTAAGCGAAGATCAGGCTTTTCAACTATGGTCCCTGAAGGATGGCGCTGCACCAATGCCGTTAAATGTATTTGTGGATAGAAACAAAATCATAGAAGTCGCTTATATTGACAACACAGCAACCTATGCCATAACTATAGAACCTAAAGGCGGCAGTAAAGCACCTTCATTGGATAAATTGATAGGCACCATAGGCGTTATTTAAAATTTTTGCCAAAATCTGTGGGTCAGAAACGATATTGTTTGCTAATATCATTTGTGACTATTGAACAACTATCCCGATTTAATATTTAACTTGTGCACTAATAAATATCAAACCTGGATTATGCATTAGAAAATCTATTCCGAAGTTAAAATACTGCAAATCAGAATCCGCTTTGGCGGACTATTTATCTTCTGTAACCGTAGCGGTGCTACGCTTTTCGAATATAAATAGCTGATTTATTGTATTTTGGCTTCTCATAACGAAGTTCTAATGCAATTCGGGTTAAACCAAAAGTTATCTTATGGATTTGGACAATCGACAACTTCAAGCACATTCATTACCCAATATTGATACTATTGTCTTCGAAGCACTGGAAAAAAATCATCAGAAGGTTAGCATTTATTTCACTTCATTTTTTTTTATTTTTTTGATCACTGCTTATGGAGTTGTAGGGCTATTTGTCGAAGAGTTATTTTTTTCGCCATTGATTTATATTGTTTTAATATTATGGTTTTTAATCTTTTTTGTGTCAGTTTATGTGGCATATAAAAGTTATTATTTTGAAGGCTATGGTCTGCGCCAGAAAGATATTTTGTTCAAATCCGGAATGTGGTTCAGGTCGGTTATTGTAGTCCCGTTTAACAGGGTTCAGCATTGCGAAATAAATCAGGGACCAATCGACAGGATGTTTGGACTTGTGGAATTGTCATTATTTACAGCAGGAGGCAGTTCAAGTGACTTACATATACCCGGACTATCACAAGAAACAGCCGCACGGCTCAAACAATTTATAACCCGTCAGGTATCTCAGGATGAAGAAGAGTGAATTTGATTTTTCTATTCCAAACAGACAGTCTTATGTAGCCATTCTGATGATCTTGTATAAGACAATCAATGTACTTTTCAGACAATTGTTGCCAGCTATTGTTGTTATATTTATAGGAGGAAGCAAGAGTAAGACCACATATATACTTTATTTTATTGTAGCTGTAGCTGTGATTTCTATGGTCTATTCTCTCATCAATTTTTTTAAAACATATTTTATAATCCAGGGAGGAGAATTGATATTATTTACCGGAGTATTCAACAAAAAAAAGATGTCCATTCCATTTAATAAAATTCAAACCATCAATTTTGAACAAAATTTACTGCATCAAATATTTTCAGTCCTGCGTTTGAAAGTCGATTCAGCCGGGTCAGAAAAAAATGAATTTGAATTTCACGCCTTAGAAAAGGCAAAAGCGCATGCTTTGCGTGATCTGGTGATGAGTGAAAAAAAAATACGGGCAGACATTAAAGAACTGGAAACGGAAAAAACTAAAATTGAACCAGCCTATACCCCGATAATGAATTTGTCACCAATGTTTTTATTGAAAGTTGGTTTGACAGAAAATCATATCAGATCCGGCGGTCTTGTTTTTTTATTTTTTTTCTGGATATATCAGAATTTACAGGACGTTGGTGTAGATGTAGATGAGTATTCAGAAAACATGCCTGAAGTTGATTTTGGCATTGGATTTATAACCGTTATTGTAATACTTTTTCTTTTCGTATCTATTTGTATTTCACTCATACGAACAGTTGTTCGGCATTATGACCTTCAATTTTTAAGATCATCAAGGGGCTTTAAAATAGTCAGTGGCTTATTTACAAAAAGGGAAGTTTCCGCTTTAGATCATAAAATTCAGCATATAGCATGGTCGGACAATTTGCTGAGACGTATGATAGGATTTAAAAATTTATCTTTAAATCAGGCATCAAGCATTGCAGTCACCACCAAAACGAACATACAAATCCCGGGCTGCAACATGCAGCATATTGATGCAGTTATCAAGACATTATTTGGAAAAGTTGATTTAGATGGCTTCGATATGAAGCCTATAGACAAACGATATTTTATCAGATTTACTACCATTATAGGTTTACTTTTAATCATTATTATCTGGTTGATTTATTATTTCGGTTATCCTCAAAAAATAATTATACCTGTTGTGGCAGGCTTATATGTCATCCTAAACCGATATATATCTTATCGAAAAAAAGCTTTTGGTCACAATGGCGAACTTGTCTATATTAAAGGGGGAATCTTCGGTGATAAAGCTGAGATTCTTCCGATATATAAAATTCAGGCAATGGAATTGCATCAATCTCCTTATCAAACCAAACATCAACTATGCAGCTTGTCGCTTTACACCGCTTCAGGACGTATTATGATCCCTTACATTGCTTTTGAGGAAGCAAAAAGTTTATTGAATGTATTTCTGTTTAAAGTGGAAACAGACAAAAGGAAATGGATGTAAAACGATTTATAATCACTTATTTTGAGTAATTTTAAGTATTTGATAAGTTTTTATGATTTGACTTGATTCGCATCGTTAACAATGCTGCAATGACCAGAAAAACTGCACCAAAATAGATAGCATTGATAGGTTGTTTATCCAGCATATTATTAAATATCCACCCAAAAATAAATGAATATATAATCATAGGTATGACGATCATCATATTAATAATACCCATATATACACCATATTTTGATTTTGGTATGTCATTGACTATCAACAAATAAGGAACTCCCATCATGCTGGCCCAAGCTATTCCAAAACCAATCAATGGCACCAGTACAAAATATTTATTGCTAATCTGTGGAAATACAAATAAGGCAAATGCCGCTAATAAAAGACAAACAGTATGCACCATTTTTGCCCCCTTCTTTTGAGCAAACCATACCAAAACAAATGCCGATAAAATGTGACAATATTGGTCCAGCTACTGATTAATCCTCCCCAACCAACAGCTGCCTGGTACAATGGATTTGAGGCAGAAGTATCGTCAGTAAAAATAGTGTTTTAGCGATGGTTAAGTCTTTGTAATCCCAATAGCATTTCAGAGCGAACCATTGAAACATATATACAGCAAACAATTTCCACATATTGGAAGGCATGTCTTGTATAGCTTCCAAAATCTCTTTAAAAGGGGTAAAAAAATTGAAATTTTTATTTTTCATCTCCAGAAATTCTTCAGGCGTGGGTGGAATCTCCGCTGTGGTAGAGACACTCCACAGAATGCTGGCTATACTACAGAATGCACCGAAAAAAAATGATGCATAGACCCAATAAGGAATATTGGAAGCACTACTGTGGCTCATGAATGGGATGAGCTGAAATAGAAAAAGAGAAAGTGCCGCCAGTGTCTGACCAAAACCGGTAAAAAAACTTTGTGTTAGGAAACCTGTAGGTTGCTGTTCTACGTTCAGCTTATCAGCAACAAATGCCCGATAAGGTTCCATTGCGGTATTATTACCCGCATCCAGAATCCACAATAATCCTACTGCCATCCAAAGCGCACTGCTGAAAGGGAACAAAAAAAGACAAATGCTACACATTATGGCACCTACTAAAAAATAAGGTTTTCGTCGTCCCCATTTCGGATGCCAGGTATTGTCACTCATGGCACCTATTATGGGTTGTATAAGGAGTCCGGTCACAGGTCCGGCGATTTGCAACAAGGGGAGATCTCCATTTTCAGCGCCTAAAAATTTGTATATGGGATTGATTGCATTTTGTTGTAGTGCAAAACTATATTGGATGCCGAAAAAACCCACGTTCATATTGATAATCTGTGAAATAGATAAGCTTGGCTTAAGCTTGTTGTTATTATCATTGATACTACCTGAAGGTACGGAAACCGCCATATTGTTTTGATTTTAGATTTCAAAGCTAAAAACTAATTTCAGTATACTTCCGATTATTTATTTTATTTTTATTTTTACTATAATTATAATCAGAAATTTAATGGAAATATATCGCAATCACATTACTTATGCTCCTTCTGATCGGTCATCATGGCGTCAATGGCTCTCTGATAATTGGGATAAAGAAACATCAGTTTTTCTTATAATTTATAAAAAAGATAGCGGTATACCAAGTATTTCATACGATGAGGCAGTGGATGAAGCATTATGTTATGGATGGGTAGATAGTAAAATCAACAAAAGGGATGAAAGAAGCTGGTATCAATACTTTGCCAAACGAAATCCAAAAAGTAACTGGAGTCGGGTGAATAAGGTAAAAATTGAAAAATTGATTAAAGCTAATCTTATGTCAAAACCTGGGTTAGATATGGTAGATAAAGCTCAAAAAACGGGTAGCTGGACAGCACTCGATGACGTAGAAAATCTTATTTTACCCCTTGAAATGGACATAATATTTCAAAAAAATCCAATTGCTTTCGGTTATTGGGAGCAATTTCCAAGGTCTGTTAAACGTGGTATTTTAGAATGGATATTTAACGCCAAAAAGCCAGAAACAAAAACAGCCCGAATTCAGAAAACAGTACAAATGGCAGCAGAAAATAAGAGGGCAAATTTTGAATAACAGGATATTATGTGTAGAACCATCCCGCAATAAAAATTATGGTTTATTGATGAAATTCATGGTAAAATGAATTAAACGTGAGATAGCTTTCTAAACCTATTTTATATTTATTTATTTCCTGAATATTGGTAATTTACCTACCTGTAACAATTATATTAATTTTTTTTTGACTATATTCTTAGAATTTAAAACATAAATTATCAGCGAATTATATATATGATATTATATTATTAGAATTATTTTTCATAATTTTACTTGACTTATTATAAGTTTTACCAGTATATTTGCAGTCGAAATAGTTATCGAACACAATTCATTTTGTTCTGGATTATTTATAACGATGAGGTGAGAGAAAAGGCTCAGTGACCCTCAGGCAACCTACAAAAGCAAGGTGCCAATTCCTTCCCGATATTGGGATATATAAATGTTGAACTTTTTTAAAATGTATTCAATTTCTTCAAAACTCAAAAACCTGACACTTACTTCGGAAGTCTCATCGAGCTATTTCAAGTCATCACTTTCTTCTTTTAACATGTGCTGTTGTTGCTGTTGTTGTTACAACTAAGCCACGACGCGACTGTATAGTTAATCTTCCATCATAAGGCTGTAATCTATCAAGTGTGTTGTGAATCTCTCAACTGGGATTTTGCTATACCTTACATTAATTTTTGAATTAAAATTTTTCAAATCTATAAATCTTTATATCATGTCAAACAACAAAAAATACAAATTCGAAACGCTGCAATTACATGCAGGGCAAAATCCTGACCCTACTACCGGATCCAGGGCAGTGCCTATTTATCAGACTTCTTCATATGTGTTTAAGAATGCCGAACACGGCGCAAACCTATTTGCGCTCAAGGAGTTTGGAAACATTTATACACGTATCATGAATCCTACCACGGATGTTTTTGAGCAGCGAATTGCTGCCCTGGAAGGTGGTGTAGCCGCTTTGGCAACAGCTTCAGGTCAGGCTGCACAATTTATTGCTTTAAATAATTTTCTGGAAGCAGGTGATAATTTTGTGAGCACATCATATCTCTATGGCGGTACATATAACCAATTTAAAGTTGCATTCAAACGTTTGGGAATTGATGTCAGATTTGCACAAGGTGACGAAGTTTCACTATTTGAAGCACTGATTGATGGCAACACAAAAGCTATTTATCTGGAGACAATAGGCAATCCTAAGTTTAACATTCCTGATTTTGAAGCAATTGCAGCCTTGGCAAATAAATATGACATACCACTTGTAGTCGATAATACCTTTGGTGCGGCAGGCTACATTTTTAGACCACTGGAACATGGAGCGCATATAGTCGTAGCTTCTGCAACTAAGTGGATAGGTGGTCATGGAACAAGCATTGGTGGTGTTATTGTCGATGGTGGAAGCTACAATTGGGGCAATGGTAAGTTTCCTCAGTTTTCATCGCCGTCTGAAGGTTATCATGGCTTAGTATTTTCTGATATTTTTGGGGTTAATAATCCACTTGGTTTACCTAATATAGCTTTTGCGATAAGAGCAAGAGTGGAAGGACTTCGAGATTTTGGTCCTGCATTAAGTCCTTTCAATGCATTTCAGCTGTTGCAAGGTCTTGAAACATTATCACTAAGGGTTCAGCGTACTGTTGACAATGCATTTGAACTTTCACATTGGTTGTCCATACATCCGCAAGTTGAAAGCGTTAATTATCCGGGACTGGAAAGTAGCCCATATCATAAACTGGCAAAAAAATATCTGAGAAATGGCTACGGTGGAGTCTTAAGTTTCAATATCAAAGGCAGTAAAACTGATGCAGAAACATTTATCAATAATCTGACTCTGATAAGTCATTTGGCAAACGTTGGTGACGCTAAAACGCTTATTATACAACCATCAGCCACCACACACCAGCAACTCAGTGAAAAAGAACAATTAGCTGCGGGGGTACAACCTAATATGCTTCGTATCTCAATTGGGATAGAGCACATCGATGATATCAAAAATGATTTGATAGATGCTTTTGCTGCTGTAAAAAAGAGACAAACATCGCCAAAATCGGTTGAGGAAGCAGCGGTTTTAAATTAAAAGGTATTCAGTGTAGGGAATAAAATATTTGTGGGTTAAATGTGTACATTTATTAAATCATAGAATATATTACTTTGTCAGATATTAAACATATTTTAGTTGAGTCTCAGACGGATATACATGCCGGCGAGCATCATACATTTATATATAATAATAATTTTAGCCTTGAATCCGGAGAGCAGCTTTCCGGATTCAAGCTAGCTTATCATACTTTTGGTCGATTGAATAAAAAGAAGGACAATGTAGTATGGATTATTCATGCGCTTACTGCCAATAGCAATCCTTTGGAATGGTGGCCGGGCATAGTTGGTAAAGGCTGTGCAATAGATCCTGATGACCACTTTATTGTATGTGTCAATAGTATTGGTTCGCCTTATGGCTCGACATCTCCATTGTCAGTCAATCCAGAGACGACAAAACCGTATTTCCACACTTTTCCTATGATTACTAACAGAGATATCGTGCGAAGTTTTGAATTGCTAAGTATTTATCTTGGTCTGGACAAAATAAAATTATTAGCAGGTGCCTCGCTTGGCGGGCAGCAAGCTTTAGAGTGGTCAATTATGTCATCGACCAAATTTGAAAATATGTTGCTAATAGCTACCAATGCCAAACATTCGCCTTGGGGTATAGGATTTAATGAAAGTCAGCGACTGGCCATTAAAGCGGATCAAACCTGGCTTGAAAACAGAGAAGATGCAGGGCAAGCAGGCTTATTAGCTGCACGATCTATCGCACTTTTGAGTTATAGGTCACCTCAGGGCTATAATAATACTCAGGCAGATGATCAGGAGAAACTGGACAACTTTAGGGTTCTATCGTATCAGAAATACCAGGGAGAAAAATTGGTAAAGCGATTTAATGCATTTTCTTATGTAGTGTTGACAAAAGCCATGGACAGCCATAATGTCGGGCGCAGCAGAGGCGGCCTTTTGTCAGCATTATCAACCATAAAAGCAAAAACTACTTTACTGGGCATTGAAACGGATTTATTATTTCCACCTGATGAACAGAAGTTTTTGTATACTCATATTCCTAATGCAAGATTTGAGATGATACATTCAGATCTGGGTCATGATGGATTCTTGACCGAAAATGCGAAAGTGGGTCATGTGATAGATGGTATATTGGGCTAAGGAAAGCTTATCTTAATTTTACTACTATGTAGGGTCTGCTGAAAAAGTCAACCATTCATTTTGGATAGATATTTTTCGTAGTCTTTCCGTTCAAAAACCAGCAATAGAGAATGAAGCAGCAAAAGTGCGTCTATTGCCAACCAAGCACAAAATTCAATAAATTGTATAAAAATGGCAATAGAAAAAGCATTTTGATTCGAGAATGAACGGTGCTCCGCAATTGCCTTTTTTTGAACTAGCGTTTTTGAATACTTTTTTGGCAATGCAAAAAGTATTTGCCCAGCCGGCAAGAGGCGACGATCAGCTAGATCTAGATTCATGAGTTTTGAGTGAAATGATTAAAAAATTGTGCACTTATATATTCAAATAAATATGTAATTCTCTCATTATCATATATTTATATCAGTGTCAGCAGGCCATATGTAATGGTTGGGGCATAAAAATTTCGAAATTCCTTTCAGGATAATGTTTCTATAAAAAAAGAAAGATGTCTATTGCCATAAACATCCTTCTTTTGCAGAATAAGTAATTATTTTAATTTCTTCTACTCTTCTTGATAGTTGTTTTTTGACCTCTTACATTACCTCTTGGACCTTTGACAGTGGTTGTCTTTTTAGTCACAGAGTTTCCTCTTGGACCTGTTACCTTTGTTTTTGTTCTTGTCACTTTATAGTTTGCATGGGCACCGGCATGTCGGGAGCGTACGCTTACAGAAGTGACTCTACCTGGTCTATATATATTGTGGGCCCTAACCGCTCTGTGTCTATGAACAATGTGTAAACCGGGACGATAATGTCTGGTCCTGAATGGGTGCCAAACAGCCCAACCAAAAGGTCTCCATGGCCTCCACCAGGTAGGATAACTTCTCCATCTCCATGGCGAAATCCAAGGCCTGTACGCTGGTGCATATACAAAACGCACACATGGCCATCCCCATACATTTACGGTGACATAAGGTCTGTTGGGATAATAAACACCTGGACCTTTTTTATTACTATCTTCATCCATTTCTTCATCATCACCATCACCATATTCGATGATGACTTCTTCGCCATACAGATCTTCATCGCCTACTATCTGCAGCATGGCAACATCATTTCCTGTCTTTTCCAATTCCAACACAGCCACATCCTGATTTTCATTTTCTGAGACAGCAACCTGCAATACAAAAATATGGACATCACCATCTTTTTTTGATAATACTTTTATATAATCAATATCATCATCCCCATTGAGGTCAAGATTATTTACATGGTTCTCTTCAGTATTCAGTGATTTTTCAAAAGTTTCAGGCGATTCAGCATTTTTGAATAATTCAAGGGCGCCCTGCAGGCTGAATTGATCACCCGGCAGACCTGTAGAATCAGAAGCCATATCATCCTGACTATAGGCCGTAAATCCGAACAGGACAAAGACAAATATTTTTAAGATGTGTTTCATGATATTTAATTTTAAGTGGTTAGTAATATGGCTTTGACATGTATAAATTACATAGGTTTAAATTGAAGAATAAAATTAATTAAATAACTCTGATCCTTACAATTGTTTATCAAAGTTTTATAATTTAATGATATCTTGTTTGAATGGTATGGCCATGGATGATTTTT
>JADKGD010000034.1 GCA_016717145.1 Saprospiraceae bacterium
GCGTCCGGAGTTTAACTCATGCAAACAATTAGAATGTGTTTTTAATCTCTAGAATAGTCCATCACCTCGAGATACCCCCTCCACCATAATACTAATCCAACTGAGACAGGTCTCATTATCATTACCCATCTGGATGAGCGTACTACAACTATTCGTTTTGCTTCTGAGCAGGAGTAGTTTTATTTGATAGCCTTGGTATGTGACCAGGGCTATCTTTCCAATTGTTAAAATATAAAGAATTTTTTGGACAAGCTCCATTTTAATAATAAAACACAATAATAAATAATTACTAATTTTTCGACTTAGGAGATGGATTTAGTATATTTGGGCTATATCCTTTTTTTTGTGTGTTTATACTTTTGAAATTAAAAAGAACAATGAACGAAAAAATAAAATACTTAAGTTTCATTTTTTATACTGTTTTTAACAATTAATTGTTTTGGTCAAAATAAGAAATACAATATCCAAATTTTTGATAATACTATGATTGAAAATAAATTTGTCTACCAGGTGACAGAAGTTAAAGATTATAGGCCATTTTCGGAAATAACATCTGGTGTTGTTAATATTGGAAAGATTGATGATAATTTGTACTATATATATTCATCAGAAAGGTATCCCACGTTTCAAGGTGATTTATTGAAAAAGGATTTCATATTCCCACTCTTCTTTAAGTTTAATAACAAAGATTCTCTAGAATATGAAAATATAAATAAGGTTCCTAGCAATATTATTAAAGAATTAACGAAAAGATTGGGATTGAAAAATGAATATTTCAATACGTATACTGTAGAGAATGGTAAAGAAATAATATCACATATGTTAAATTATAAAGAAATAATTACTCCATTATTTATGATTAACAATCAATCTTTTGAGAACACTGTAATTGACACTTTATTTAAACGTTCAGCACACAATACACCGATACAAGCTAAAATTGAAATTAAAGTTGGTATGTATAATAATGGACTCTATCTTTCAAAACTATATTCAACAGCTCCATCCATTGAAGATATTAATCCAGAAGAAAATTTAAAAATGGTTAATATTGAAAAAGACAAAGGGCATTTTATCTTTGAATATACTTTGAGGTCAATTAACAGCTTGATCCAAGAAAATTCTTATCTAATGAACTCATTGGTTCATGAAATTCATGATCATGGAATGGGATTGAATGGTAAAAAAAGAATTTTGACAATTCTAAGAATAAAAGAAAATTAACACAATCTAAGAATCAGATATTATTCTGTAAACATGTAGACTATAATTATATTGAAAAACTTAGCCTTCTAATCCATCTTATTTTTTTTATAAGTATTAAACAAAAAAGGCCCCGAACCAGCGTCCGGAGCCTAACCCATGCAAACAACCAAAACTTAATCTCAACCTTACCCTAATCCTTAGGCTTTTCAGGTGGCCAAAATCGATTCAATCCCCTCGATACCCCAAAACTCACAATCGCACCCACACAAGCCAGAATACCCGTCTTAAGTATATCGCTGCCATCCACGATTCCAATGAAGGCGATCAAGGTACCACCGATCGTACCCATGGCCTGATCACTATGGTGAATTCCCATCGATACCTCCTTCTCCCTTTTGCCCGATGACATCATCTCCAATGTTCGTAAACTGACTTACAGCTGTAGCCACACCGCCAGCGGTCACCAGGTAGCCACCAATAGTCACCACTGCTGCAGGAAGCGACACCGGAGCAGTCAGCAACACCGTACCCACACCTGCCATAATCAACCCAATATTTCGCAGCACTTTAAAAACTTTGGCGTCGGTGCCTTAGCCCTCTTCTATGATTTTACTCATCACTTTTTTTTACTTTTAATTTCAATAAAAAAAATGTTCGCTCTTCTCTCCACTATTTTCTTCAGATTCTCGTCAATGATATAGTTCAAAGCCAGTCTGGAATTACTGACCCTTTCCTAATTCCCACTCAAAGAGAACACCGGAGCTATACAGCCCCGGAGTTCCTTCTGAGCATCATTGGCCACATGTACCAGGATACCAGATCTACCTTTCACACCATTTACCTGCAGGCACTCGCCGAACTTTGGATGTTGAATGATGGCCACTGGATAAACTCCTTCCGGCAACACGAACACGATTTCCCATTTTTCGCTCATTATTGGCCCATCTCAATTCAATACTCCTACACAGCAAGATACCTTGGATAAATATCATCCCATCCGTCCAGCTATCCCGATACAACCTTTGAAGCTCAATTACCATCTTAAATCTACATTAGATAATTCTTAAATGACTGATCTTTACCTGGGCCATTTTTCAGCGAGTCTCCTTTAGGATTAAGGTAAAGGAGCGAAAAATGGACCATCAAACTCAATCTCAGCCTTAAACCACTCAAAATTAAACCTTAAACGATTAAACCTTAAACGCCGAAGGCTTAAACCACTTCAATCACCGCCAGTGAATTATATCCACCATTCTTAAGAGAATACTGAACACCATTCACCTCTTGAAAAAACTCAATCTCCAGTACAAACACATTGATCCCTGTAGCCAGTGCAGGTGTTGAAGCAAATGTCAGCCCAACATCAGTTGTTGCATTGTTGATCGGAAGGTTTACCGTATTGCTGATCAATGTCTCAAATTCACCGCTACTGAAATCCACTTTAGACCATCCCGCTTTAACACTCATATGTGTAGATCCGGGCGCATAAGAAATATCCATCATAGGTATCAACCCTTTGATATCTATTGCCCCACTGCTTGTATTGAGCGTGTACGCTTTATACAAAATACCGCTAAGCACAGCCTTCACATTAAAATTAAAACCCTTCAGCACCGCTTTTCCTTCCGGAAGATCAAAGCCCTCATGTACATGCCTTTCACCCCGGGCATTGGCAGCATCCAGGTTTTTGACATCTGTCATCAATTTGGTCAGCCTCGATGTGACCAGGCCATCACTGGCAGTCATCATCAAATTTCGAAATGCAGTGCGCAATAGTTTTCCGGCCCCTGCCGACATTCCGAATTCTGCCCCATTCTCTCTTGTGCGCTGAAATGTCGCATCATTTGCGATACGATCACCAGACACCCCACCTTTGGTCCTTACAAGATAACCATCTTTTGATTTGTAAAATGAAAGGTCTTCGAGCTTGCCCACTACCTTCAACAAACCACCTTGTCTTGCCATACGACTACTTTTTAAATTGTTAAATAATGAATCAAAGATATTTGTTATTTTCCCACAATATTCCATATATGCAAAGTGTTTCATTATTTTTAATGACTATTTTATAATAATTAGTACTTTATTTATACACTTTTAGATATTTATTACCTAAATATTCCCACTATGTATTTATATTTGCATCATATATACTCTTATAAATAACCGTATTTCAAACTTACCAGACTACAATTCTAAAAAGACAAACCCGAATTTTATAAAATGCCTTCCAAAGTAGCATACTCTATGGATGGTGTATGGATGGTATATGGATACTGTATAATTTGGTTAATTGACATTGGAATAAAAATGAGTAAAACGATAAGAGTCATCATCTACCCCAAAGATATCGTTGCCATTACAGGCAAAAGTTATCAGTCGGCATGGAGCCTGCTCAAAAAGATCAGGCTATATTATCATAAACAGCCACATCAGGTTGTGACTGTATTTGAGTTTTGTCAGTAGCATGAATATAGAATGTAAGTGATATTATTTCCTTTTGATTGATGGCCTTTTTCATCTGATTGATCGATATCGTCGATTATCACCTCCTTCAGGTAATCCAAAAATTTGGTAGGATCATGGCTGCCTTTAATATCCTGATATTTTCTATGATAGTCCTTAAGGTCCACATTAAATATAATTTGAACAAAGTGAATGACATCTTTAATAGACGCTAGGCCATTGTTGATTCTTCCCGACTTCACTAGTGCCCTAACGATTAGAATCAATTCATTTTTGCTGCCCGTCCATACTAATTTTGGATAGTCTTTTATTTTCTCATCGATAGTGCGGAGATCATTTATGTTGTATAAAATTCTTCCATCATAGATGCTGCTTCGATTAGTGCAAAGATATGGTTATTAAGAGAATTTCTGGTAAATATTCTGTGATCCTTTTCTGTACTTTTTAACCTGTAATAAGTAATAAGTTCCTGGTTTTCATTATAAAAAGTGCTGATATTTTCATACGCTGTATCGTAATGTGCTTTCTTTACCTTTTTAGAACCCATCGGCACATTCAATTCTATCGCAAGCAATTTATTATAGAAAATGCCATACTTTTGAAATCTTGGCTTCTCATATTTATAATAATCTATTTCTTCCTTCAGCGTGACAAAAGTATAGCTACTTTCATGTTCAGCAAGTTCATCACTGAATCCAATAAAAATATGTAATCTGGAGATAGGGCGTCAATTGACTTTGAATAACCCAATAGTCGATCAGGACATAGTTTTTCAAAGTCATTACAAATCGTATGTAGTTTTTCAAACAGCACTTTTGATTCTGTTTTAGTTTGTAATTAATCTCTTGTAGGTTTTTTGGGTAGTAAATGATCATTCAAATATGCTATCATTTTATGCTATATTTATCAGATCATACCATAATTAAATTAACCTTAACATCATTGGCGACAATAATGATAAAAAAAGTCCTCATTTTCAGAGGACTTTTTAATTTAGCTAACCAGTATTGGTGTTATTATTTAGCTTCCTTCCCAGGCAATGCAACTTCATTTGATGGCTTGGCCAGTTTTGCACTCAGCATTTCCATTTCTGCGCCTACCCTTGTTTCCAGTATCTTACCGTATATCTGAGTCGTCTTGATGCTGCTATGACCTAGCATCTTGCTTGTAGCTTCCATACTTACACCATTACTGAGTAGTACCGTTGTAGCAAAAGTATGCCGAGCGATGTGCATGGTCATCGGTTTGGTGATGGCACAAATGTCAGCAAATTCCTTTAGGTAAGCATTTAATTTTTGATTGCTTTTCATAGGTAGTATTCTATTTTTGCTTAAGCAATATGGGTGGTTCCCATACAGTTTGATGATGTCCATGGCTTGTTCCGTAATGGTACGTTAGATACATTATCAGTTTTTTGCCGAGACGTATATATCCATTTGCGGCCATTGATGCCGGTGCCAATATGGTCAGGTGTTAGATTTGCAGCATCCTTATATGCATAGCCTGTATAACAACAAAATACAAAAACATCACGCACTTCACGCAATCTTTCGATACCTATCTCTTTATCCATAATTCGCTGAAGCTCTTCTTGGTTCAGATATTCCCGGTTTGTAGCTTTTATCGGACATTTGAATCCAAACAAAACATTCTTATCGACCCATTCATACTTTACGCAATAGTCCAGCACTCGATTTAAATATTGGATGTATTTAACCAGTGTATTTTGGTGAAGCTTCAGTTCTGTCTTAAGGTAGTGCTCATACTCGATCCCAAAGGAATATTTAATATCATTAAGTAGGATGTCTTTTTGCTTAAGCTTTAGCTTCATAAAGTCACCGATACGTGCCGCAAAAGTAGAATACCTGCCATAGGTTATTTTACCTATCTCGATACCTACCAGCTTTTCAAAACTCGAATTGTAGATCTTGCAGCTGTCCAATAGGTATTTGCGATTATCTGACTGACTGCCAGATAATCGTACGCGTAAAACATCTACGGTTATGTCTTTATCAGCTGCTTTCAACTCATTGTAAATACAAATGACATCATGTCGCATCTGATCCAGAAGCATATTTTTTGCATTTACCAGAGGTGACAAACCAATGAATTTACCATTCAGTTCATCCCAATCTGGAATCTGGACCTTTTCGCCTGTACTTATATAAGCTTTTCTTCCTTCGAATAATAGTTTTAAGTATACAGGAACGAGGTTGTCTTGGATTCTATCCTTTCTAAGGATAAATGTAATTTTTAAATACTCTAATTTTTTCATGGATTAACATGTTTTTAAAACGATTAAGAAATAAAAAGTGTTGCTCCAAGCAGGTACATTTTTTTGTTAATTTAGTATCAATACGACATTTTTAACATTGGACACCATAGATTTTGGTCATGGCATGGTGTCTATTTGGTGTCTAATAATGGCGTTTTGCGACAGTGGTAGCTATTTGGTAGCCTATGTTTCATCTGCCATTTAGTGGATTTTGGCAAAGTAATTTTTCATAACTCCTTGAAAATCAAACGCCAAACAAGAAATTTCATGCGATTTTATCTTGTTTGGCGTTATGAATTGTGATCTCGACAGGATTCGAACCTGTGACCCACAGATTAGAAATCTGTTGCTCTATCCAGCTGAGCTACGAAACCGTAGATGATATGACTTTGTCAAATCGGGTGCAAATGTACCGTTATTTTCGTAATATTGCAAATCTATTTCCATTTTTTCGCAAATTTATTGTCATGAATCCGGATTCCGTACAAATCAACCCTGAATGGAGACAAGCACTAAAAAGCGCTTTCGATAATCCCAATTTTGATTCACTAACTACATTTTTGAAAAATGAAAAAGGAAGCGGTAAAACAATATATCCTCCCGGGCCTTTGATATTTAATGCTTACAATACCATCAATCCTCTAGAGGTAAAAGTTGTCATAATCGGTCAGGACCCATACCACAACGATGGTGAAGCTATGGGTTTGAGTTTTTCTGTACCTAAAGGTATAAAGGTGCCGCCCTCGCTCAAAAATATTTACAAAGAACTTGATAATGATGTGGACTTCACTATTCCAAATCATGGTGATCTGACCGAATGGGCAAAACAAGGGGTTTTTTTACTGAATGCTGTATTAACTGTCGAAAAAAACAATCCTGGCTCTCACAAAAATAAAGGTTGGGAAAATTTTACAGATTTTACCATTCAATACCTATCGGAAAAGCAAGAAAATCTGGTATTTTTGCTTTGGGGAAATTATGCTAAAAATAAAAAAACACTCATAGATGTGTCCAAACATCTTATACTTGAGGCAGCTCACCCGTCTCCGCTCGCCGGCAATGCATTTCAGGGATGTAAGCACTTTTCTCAAACAAATCGTTTTCTCATTGACCATTATAAACAAGCCATAAACTGGCAGATTTAATACTTCTAAAATATCCACATTATGACATCTTATAAAATGATCATTTCAGCCATTTTGGGCGCTATTGCTGTCGCTCTAGGTGCCTTTGGGGCTCATGGCTTAAAACCGCTTCTGGACACAACTCAGCTTGAGACATTCAAAACCGCATCATTGTATCACTTCATTCACCTGGTTGCCATGATGGTATTGGCATTAATACCACAACATAACGACAAAGTTATTTCGTTATCATTCAGGCTCTTTTTTGTGGGAATCATTCTGTTTTCAGGATCATTGTATGCTTTGAGCACAAAGTCGCTGATCGGTGGTGATATGTGGAACTTTTTGGGACCTCTTACGCCCATCGGCGGACTAGCATTTATAGCCGCATGGCTGAATCTGATTCGTTATAAAAGTAACAACCAATCACTTCATTGATTCTTAGGAATATTATATCATTTCTGTACTAGGCCAAGACTTAAATGGATTAAATCTTCTTCTTTGGTTTGCCCTTAAAGTTATTTGATTTACCCTTGAATGGTTTTGCACCAAACGTTCTTTTGCTCCTCACAGGGTGCCATTCAGGACTAATACCAATATGTTCCGGCAAATTTATTTTGGATATAGTAGCGCCGATTAATTTTTCTATATCTGCAAATTTGATCATTTCTTCCGCATTTACAAGTGTAATGGCCACTCCTGTTGCCTCAGCCCTTCCTGTCCTCCCTACCCTATGGACATAATCTTCCGCATCACCAGGTACATTGTAATTTATAACCAAATCAATATCCTTAATATCAATGCCTCGTGCCAGCACATCAGTAGCTACAATAACCCTCGTCTGGCGCGATCTAAATCGATTTAATACTTCTTCACGCTCCTTCTGCTCAAGATCAGAAGAAATACCTTCTACTTTATACCCTTTCCCACTAAGACTTCTCACCACATCATTTACACTTCTTTTGGTAGATGAAAATACAATGATGCTTTCAAAATTTGGTTTATCCTTTATCAAATCATTGATCAGTTGAGCCTTATGACCATCGTTGACCAGATATGCAGCTTGCAAAACACCCGCTGATGGTTTTGACAATTCGATGGTTACCTCAAATGGATTTACCAAATTTTGTTTTGCCAATTCACGCATTTTTGAAGGCATGGTAGCACTAAACATAAGGGTTTGTCTGGTCTTCGGAAGTGATTCAATGATTTTTTTTATGTCATCATAAAATCCCATGTCCAACATTCTGTCAGCCTCATCAAGTATAAGGTACTTGATTTTATCAAACTTAACATTGCCCATATTGATATGGCTGATCAACTTGCCTGGTGTGGCTACAATTATATCTGCATGACTCTCCAGTCCTTTCCTCTGTACTTCCCACTCATTACCACTGCCACCGCCATAAATGGCAATAGACGACACCGGAACAAAATAGGCAAAGCCTTGTACCTGCTGCTCTATCTGAACAGCCAATTCCCTGGTAGGTACTATAACCAATGTGCTTGTACCATTATGTGGCTCTACAGCCATCTTGTGCAGCAAGGGTAACATAAAAGCGGCTGTTTTGCCCGTTCCTGTCTGCGCACACGCAATTAAGTCGCGACCCTTAAGTATTTCAGGAATAGCTTTTTCCTGTATTAGCGATGCTTTTTCGAAACCCATATAGGAAATTGCTTCCAATATCCGCTCATCTAAACCTATTTCTTTGAAAGTCATGTATGTTTAGTTCTTTCCAGAACAACTTATGTATTAATAAAATGCAAATATAAAAAATTATGTGCACAAAGTGTTTAATTAATGACAATAAGTTTATCAGGACTCCATACATTTGCAGGTTGTTTTGCCTAATTATAAATATTTATTTGTTTTGACAGAAAAAAACCAAATGCTTGAATTGATATATGATGAAGAATTGGTTCATCAGGCAGAGCTATTACTGGAATCAAACAGCATTTTTAATTTGTCAAATATTGGATCAAATCTATATGTTGGTAATGTCAAAGACGGTAAAATATACGAAGTCGAAAATTCAATCCCCATTTGCAAAAAACAAAAGCATCATGTGATTGTGTGTTTTTTACACAACATAAAATCTGTAAACATATCATTGGGGTTTTGTTTGCCATCAGAAATGAAATAAAAACAAAACAAGTAACAAAGGAAGTCATCGGGGAAAAATCAAAACAAAAACTCACTTCCTTAAATATTAATCAGATGCTGGACGAAATAAACCATGCTGATTTAAAGATTTTTGTAAAACAATATGCGAGAGAGGATAAAAAATTTTCTACCCAACTCAAAGTACATTTCGCCCGTAAAATAGATCTTAAAGACAACAAAGAAAAATATAAAAACATCCTCAATGCCATCATCCGGCCGAATACAGGCCAGGCTCAAAGACCAGGCAGCGCTGATATACGGGCAATCGTCCATGTGCTCGAAGATTTTGGAGACCAGATCCAGGATTGTATCGCACTGTCCCAATACCGTGAAGCCTTTAATATTTATGAAAGTGCTTTTGCAAAACTTGAATATGTCCGCCATCATTATGAATATCAAGGAGATCAATTAAAAAAACTTAGTCAATTATATCATGGCATAATTGATGATTTTCTTATTGAAAAAATACCACCGGAACTCAGAATTGAGTTGATAAATTTTTTAATGGATCTGGCAGGTCGTTCGTATTATCGTCATGATGATTTGGAAAATAATATTTTGAATCTTGTATTAAAAAGAATTAAAAAACAAGATACTGAAAGGATAAAAATAGCTTTAAAAGAGTTAATAAATTCCAGAAAAAATAAAGAAGAAATCATCATATTACTTGCTTTATATCTAAAGATGCAAGGCAGGTTCACAAAAAATGAAATTGTATTTCTGGCTCCTTACAGCACATATTTGGTAGAAATTGCAGACCAGTTGATCGGAAATAAGGAAGAAACCCTGGCTTTAAAGTTGCTTGAATACCTGCATTCAAAAAAACATTTTGATAAAAATATTATCAACAGACTTGTCTTTTTATACATAAGATTTAACAATAAACCAAAATTAAAAGAATGTGCGCAGCTGGCATACATACATTCCGGAGATTTGAAGTACATCGATATTCTGAAAAGAGAACTTGAAGATGAAGCATATAATTTAGCCATTGTTATCATTGAACATCAGTTGTCAGATATGAATGCGGATCCTTCATTTATCATCAAAATATATAAAAAAGATCAAAACTGGACAGGCTTGCTACACTTCCTGCAAAAAGAATCCAATATAGCACTCGTTCAGCAAAATGATGTTGCTTTACATAAATATGAAGCTGCAGGTTTAGCCTCACTTTATACTGTTATAATTTCAGAATATCTTGACGATCATCTTGGTGAAAATGCTTTTGAATATCTGGAATCCATAAAAAATCATCTGGTCACACACAAGATAAACAATGTGATATTAGCACTGAGATCAATGTTGAAAGATAAGTATGCGCACCGACCAAAGTTGGTGGACATATTTGAATAATAGCAGCATAATTTAGGTACGTTTGAGACTGAGTTAAATATATGTAATTAATTTTTTATAAAAATAAGTAGACCCTTGAGTGCAAGGGTTTTTAATTAATCCAATCAAAACTGATGCACTTACATGTTATGTCCATTAAAATAGAAGTAAATAAGGGCATCTTACGGTAATATACGTATATTACCGTAAGATACGTTTATAGATGTATAATACTGTAAATAAGATTGTTATCGTTAATATAATTTACTTTATTTTCACATAACAATAGACGCACTTTCCTTCTCATACCGTCATGCGGGTTCACTCCATCAAAGGCTTGTCAGCATTTAGTGCTTTGCACTACACTTCGCCACCCATCCGCTTAGCGGTTCACTCCATCAAAGGCTTGTCAGCATTTAGTGCTTTGCACTACACTTCGCCACCCATCCGCTTAGCGGTTCACTCCATCAAAGGCTTGTCAGCCTTTGGTGCTGCACCACTTCGCCACCCATCCGCTTGGCGGTTCACTCCATCAAAGGCTTGTCAGCCTTTGGTCGGCACTACACTTCGCCACCCATCCGCTTGGCAGTACACTCCATCAAAGGCTTGTCAGCCTTTGGTGCTTTGCACTACACTTCGCCACCCATCCGCTTGCGGTTCACTCCCACAAGGCTTGTCAGCCTTTGGTGCTTTCTACTTCGCCACCCATCCGCTTAGCGGTTCCTCATCAAAGGCTTGTCAGCCTTTGGTGCTTTGCACTACACTTCGCACCCAGCGGTTCACTCCCATCAAAGGCTTGTCAGCCTTTGGTGCGGCACACTTCGTTCATCTCTATTGTTTGTTTTTTGAACGAACGGCTTCAAACTGGTACGATCCAAATAGTGCTGACATTTTAAGCAAACCCTATTAACAATATCACTATGGCATACTTTCCATTCATTTTTACAGCGCTGAACAAATAAAACTGTGTATTTATTTGATTAAATATTGTTCTTATTTAACGCTTCAAACCATAATCCATCAGAGACATAAGCTCCCGATTGAATCATTCTGAAGACCTCAGTACTTCTGTCAGGTACATAAGCTTTAAACGCTTTGTAAATATTAAAATGTTCCGGATACGTTTTCATAGCTTCAAGTAATACATTTCGGTCGGTAAAATCAACAGTTTGTCCGCTTATCATTTCGACGCCAATCAACAAAATTTTTTCAGCTTCGCACTTAAATATTTTGATGCCTGACGGCTCCACAAATTCCATATACAATAATTTGCGGATGATGCCTTCAAATATTACGTCGCTAAACAATGCTATCAAATGGTGGGCTTTATCAGCTTGCGCTAACTTTATCGCTGACCATTGATCAGCCGTGATTCCATTTACAATCAAAAAGTCAATAAATTCTTTTTCAAGACCATTAAGTTCTATCTCGGACAGTAGTCTGTATTTTACCATTATTTAATATATTACACTCAATTAATGACTAAGGTCTTAAAAATAAATTCGTTTTATCTGTCTTTTGTCTGTTTTTGTAATAATAATTCAAACAATACTCTCTTCACCTCATTATCATAACCTTCCAATACATTAAGCACGAATCCCTCTGAATTTATGAGCACAAATGTAGGGGAAAAATAACAGGAGAATTCTTCAATCATATTACTCTCTTTACCAAACGATACAAAGGGGAGCTTTTTTTTATTAATATATGATTTTAGCACAGCGTTGACATTTTGAAAACTGCTATAATAAACATTGATGCCTTCTTTAAAATTGTAATTTTCATTTTCAAAATCCTTTAGTGCTTGTTCACAAGCAGCACAACCAATAAACGAAAACATAATAAGGCTCATCTGTCCCGAATTTCCGAAGATAGCTGTACTTACCCCATTTATGTCCGTATAGCGTGCTTTCTGAAGCTTCGCGCCAACCTTAATCGGTATATATTTAAATTCTTCAAACTCATTTTCCTCAGATACATTTCTATAATTCAGGTGCTTTAAACTGTCAAGATCTTCAAAGTAAAAGGGTCTCCTTTCATAAAATATATTTTTAAAATGGTGTGTGGCCAATTGAAGTGTGTCACTGCCCCGTATGGTGATTTCTTCCATTTTATCCAATTTACTATCTGCTGCAGAAACAAAATATAATTTTATGTACGTCACAATCAATGTGCTGTCAGATTTCGATTTCTGTTTGTTCTCCTTTTTGAAAACATAATACTTTGTGCTGTTCATGATAGTGTCAAAAACATAAGCGAAATCAGACTTGCTTAATAATTTCACTGGATTCCATTTACAAAATGGGAACGAAAAAAAATAGTCCTGATCATTTCTAATTGCAAAAGTATCGAAAATCACCCTGAGCTTCTCTTTATGTTTTAATTTCTCAAAATTATTGCCATCGTATAAATACTCCACGTCAATTTGATTGGCATGCAGGCCAAATCCACGTAGACTGTTATCAAGCTTATAAAACATGACTTTGCCGGAATCCAAATAAGTTGTTTCATTAAAAAAAATTGTCTGTCCTATTATAAAAATCATATCCACTGATCTGGCTTTCTGATACCTTGTCATTGAATCGTTTGATAACAGTGTTTACCTTATTTATTTTACAACTTATAAACAATGTGATGATAAAAAGGAAACTAAATTTTACTGTGCCGACTATGTTAATATGTCTACAGAGTTTAAGTGAACATAAATTTAATAACAAAGGATCAAAAAAAATATAAGACCCAAATGTACCAGATGTTTTTTTATCCATTTTCAAGTTCAAAATTGTTATTTCGGGTCTGGTATTAAATCGAATTTGCCATAAATGACCCAAAGCCTGTTAATATAAAGTGTTCTTTCATTTGTTAAGTGGAATGTGCCGGAAGTGTATTTTTGTTCTTAACCGGCACAATTGGTGCGTCTAAAAAAGGTGGCTTTACTTGCCCGCCATGCGTATGACCTGATAAAATCCAGCCTTGATAATTATTCCAAATTTCTACATCACATACGTCAGGGTTATGGCATAAGACAATATTTGCTTTTGTTTTTCGTAATTATCCATTACTTTTTCAGGATTAAAATTCAGTCCCCAATAGTCGTCAAATCCGATAAAATTCAACCCTTCAATGTCTAACTGTTCATTTCTTAAAAGTTGAATTCCATTTTCACTAACCATTTTTGTTATATTGTCAGCTACTTCCTGTTGACCCCAATTTTTACCATAGTCGTGGTTACCTAAAATCCCGACGGTTCCCATTTTTCCTTTCACACAATGTTTGAGAACTTCTTTTAAACAGTCATATTGAACTTCGTCTTTGTGAATAGTTACGAAGTCACCCGTATACGCTACAAAATCCGGATCATATTTTTTTGCTTTTTCAAATGATTTAATAATATACGTATAATCAAATCTTTTACCAACATGAATATCACTAATTTGCATTAATGTTTTTCCGATTAAATGTTTTGGCAGATTTTTAACCGGCATTTTTATTTTGACAAATTCAACCCAAAATGGTTCAATTTGCCAGGAATAAAGTCCACCAAACATACCAAGACCTGTTAATCCCCAAAAACTATCCTTAATAAATTTGCGTCTTTTCATAAAATGTTTTTGACCAGCGTTAATATTAGCATTTTGTTTTTATTCCCTGCTCAGATCTTTCTTTTTAGGATAGTATTTCATCCCATTTTCCAGTTTTTTGGGCTATATCTATAAGTTGCTGAGCATCTTGCCAATGAACGCTTGGTGTCTTACTATTATTATGAAATACAATTAGCCAAACTTATTTTTCAACTAAACAATGATCATTTAGTCATTTTCGACATTCTTCAAATTATGATGCATAAATCATTAAGAGTCGTCATGTAAGCAATGTAGTTAGTAGTTAGTTATTTTTTTTGTTGCATTTATCCATTCATTTATAATAGCTGTCAATTCAGCTTTCCCATTTTCATAACCTGAAAACTTTTAAAAATTGCAATGGCCCTATCGTTTTCTTTCCACATTAACATTTTCTTACTTTTATTTTCTATCAATTTGTCTTTCGGTTGTGCCTGTTTTTGCGCCCTATGAAAAATAAGCTGTATCTGTTTGGTCGGTGGCTGAATTCTCATCGTAATTCTGTCTTCGTTATCAATAGAATAATTTGGCCCATTCCATTTTATGTTTTCATTCAAATTTTTGTCAGATGATAAAATGCAATTTCGTAATTCTTCAATTTCTTTCTAAATGGATGATTTTGTTCATTTATGAATTGAGTTACGTCTTTGTTTACCATCTTATATGTTGCTTTTTGTAACAAGATCAGCAAGTTTTTTGGGTGCTACTTCGCAATATGCTGTTGTCAATGCGTCAATAAACAAGTCCTCATATACTTTATTCATTTCTATAAGCGTCCAGCCCTGTTTGCCCCATTTATTGTCTACCGGGAAAATGATTGTCCTGGCAGCACAAGAAAATACATCCTGGTCAATTTCTGACAATTTGATACAAGCTCTTTTTTTTATGTCGTCATAAGTTGCAAAGATTTTCTTTTTCACTCTGAAAGAAGTTTTTTCAAAGTGTGGTTCTTCTGTTGTTTCCGGAAACGAAAGTGCCAATGTTCTGAAAGTGTCAATTGATACCATTTGTCAAACGATCTTAGTGGTTCGTTACGTTATTTCTTGTTTTATTTTAATTTAATAAAAGTTATTAATTTTTACAGTCAATAAACCTGCCTTAAGGCATAAAAAAAAGGCTTTCTACCATGTTGGTAAAAAGCCTTTTAATCCATTGTATGATGTACCGAAGGTGGGACTCGAACCCACACACTATTGCTAGCACTGGATTTTGAGTCCAGCGTGTCTACCAATTCCACCACTTCGGCAAGCGTAAAACATCTATTGTGACGTTTTTCCATTAAGGTGTGCAAATGTAGAAATATTTTCGCGAATCCGCAAAAGATATTTTGATTTTAAAAAATAATCTCTGATTTTTAAAAGGTTCAGTTCAAGATCTTGTCCTTGTTCAAAGTTAAAAATATGTCTATTGACTTCTTGCACAAGGCTTTCTTCCACAGCTTTAACCTTTGAGACAACAGTGTCATAAGCCGATATGTCAAATTCCATTTGGAGATCAAAAATTGTTTCATTGATTTCCATCATCTCCATCAGAAAAGAAGGTTCAAGTATCTGATTTTCTTCCTTGCCTAAAAGATTATGTAATTCAAGAATGTATGCCATGCGTGACTTATCGTCAGACAAAACTTTGTATGCCGTATTTACTAAACCGGACCTGGTCATCATTTCTTCCTGTTTGGTCGCTGATTCCAATGTATAAAAGTCAGGGTGAAAAGTTCTGCTTAACGCATAATACTTTGATTTCAAAACAGACAAATCAGGTTTGAATGAAACCGGCATGCCAAATAAATCAAAATAATTTTGTGTCAACATCAAATAAAACTTATAAACCTGCTAATATCAAGCCCCAGGGCAAATACCATTAATGCCATCAAAAGTATAAAGCCAATGTAACTCACGACTTCCATAAATTTGTCAGTTGGCACCTTACCTGTGATCACTTCATACAATAAAAACATAACGTATCCACCATCCAATGCAGGAATAGGCAATAAATTAAAAAATGCCAGCATGATCGAAAGGCTTGCAGTCATGTTCCAAAAAATGCGCCAATCCAGGCCAGGATCAAACATAGTTGCCATCGAAAAAATACTGCCTAATGAATCTTTTGCTTTAATCTTTCCGGAAAATATATGTCCGAATGCCTTTAATTGGTCAGTCAGGAAGTTTACACCCATTGATGTACCTTTTGAAATTGATGTCAGCAGTCCAAATTTTTCAACAGATTTATTCAGATATTTTTCAACAGGATCCAGGCCTATACCAATCATTCCTTTATTATCCACAGCCACATATTTTTGAATGGTGTCTCCTGAATCTTTAGTTAATATAATTTTTCCTATTCCATTTCTAATTTTTACCAATGATTGTTTCATTTCGTGCTGATAACTTATTTTGTTACCGTTTACAGACACAATATTCATAGTCGTGTCAATATTGGATTTAATGGCATTTCCCTTTGGGTCTACTTTGGAAATACCCATCGGCACACGTAAGTAAAACAAAGATTTTCCTTTGTTTTCATATTTTGTAATTTTTGAAGTCAAATCCGCCGGAACCGCTAGTTTTATCTGTTGACCATCACGATCAACTATCAATTCTTTAGCCTCATTAATAATGATTTCTTTGGCTACAAGTCCTGCACTGAATTTTTTAATGTCTACACTTCCTACAGATATAACTTTATCACCGTCCTTCAATCCTATCTGCATGCCGAGAGAATCTACAGCCATGCCATACTTTGCATCCTGGGTTGAGATATATGTTTCGCCCCAGTAAAAAATCATCATTGAAAATATCAATAAACCAAGAAAAAATTGACAGTCACGCCACCAAGCATAATAATGAGTCTTTGCCAGGCTTTTTTAGATCTGAATTCCCATGGCTGTGCAGGTTGTTTCATTTGTTCTTTATCCATGCTTTCATCGATCATACCCGAAATCTTCACGTAACCGCCAAATGGTATCCAGCCTATGCCCCACTCGGTATCGCCGATTTGTTTTTTAAACAAAGAAAAGTAAGGATCAAAAAACAAATAGAATTTTTCAACTCTGGTTTTGAACCACTTTGCCGGAAGGTAATGTCCAAGTTCATGGAGGACTACAAGGATTGAAAGACTTAATATGAGTTGTAATGCTAAACTAACTATATCCATTTTTGGAATTATATTTCATAAATTATTTAATACGAATCTACTAAACGAATAATATTTCGATATTGTTTGAAATTAAGGGTGCAAAAATACTTTAATCTTGCACATTGATACCATTGATTATAAATTATTCCATAGCTTTATGAAAAATTTTATACTATGTTTCTTTTTTATACCTTGGAACAGGTAGATCAACATGTTAAACTTTCAGGTGATGAACATCAACATTGTTCTAAAGTACTTAGGAAACAACAAGGAGATCAGATTTTTGTAACTGACGGCAAAGGCCACATATTTACTTGCAACATTTTGTCTATTACAAAGACAGAAACCATCTGCAAAATCGTATTTACAGAAAAAAAAACTGAGCCATCGAGCCAACTAAGCATAGCCATTTCACCCACAAAAACGGCAGCCAGGATAGAATGGTTTGTTGAAAAAGTCGTGGAAATCGGTATTTCATCTATTATTATATTTCAGGGTCAACGAACAGAAAAAAAATCATGGAATAAAACACGTCTGGAAAAAATAATGGTTTCCGCAATGAAACAATCTATGAATGTGTACTTGCCTGAACTTCAATTTTGCAGCTCTCTGGCAGATGTCATAAAAACAAGTGACCACATTCATCAAAAATTTATAGCGCATTGTGATGGACCAACAACCATATTAAAAGATATAATGGCAGTTGGCAAAAGTGCCATTGTACTAATTGGCCCAGAAGGTGATTTTACAGAAAGTGAAATATCCCTGGCGCATGACCATAAATATATAAAAATCTATCCGGCAAAGTAACTTCTTCAACAAATTAACCTAAAATCTGATAATGACAAATTATATTATTTTTAATTATATCTCCGCGTTTTCTTGTTAATCTTTGTTAAATAGTATGGCTTCAGTACATAAAAGGACACTATTGTCATCAAATGGATATAATTTTGCAGTGCAATAGCCATCAATACATCGCTAATGCAACTAAAATGAAGTATTTTATAAGGATCTCCGTGTTACTTTTTTTTATTTTCCACCATTTTGGTTGCAAAAATAAAAGTCATAGTTATAAACCAACAACCACGATTATTGAAGGTCAGATTACATCACCCGAAGGACCTGTAGTTTCATTAAAAGGAATAAACGAAATAAAATCTACACTTGATCAGGCAGGTAATTTTTTATCCAGGCTGAACTTGATCAGTGGCATCTACACCTTGATTTTGCTGGTCAGCTTTGGCATGTATTTATCATTCCGGGCGATCGGATTCAAATTACAGGAGACTACCGAAACATCGGAGGAGCTATATTCAAAGTAAGTCATAGTCTTGAAAACTAGTATCTTTTACAATATCATAAATTAATTGTGACTTCCGGTCCTCAAGACTATGAGGCATTCTTTACACAAATCTAATCTGATTTTTTGACATCTTTAGACGACATAAATCAATTATTGATCAATGACATCCAGGAATTCCAAGAAAAACGGGCCTTTTGATGCCATATTCGGAGAGCTTATATCAAATGATGTTGTTTTGAAGCTGCCAACATGAAAATGAATTACCCTGAGTATTTTCAATACTTTAAGCCAGACAGTGTATTAGTTTTAAGCGATACGTACGATAGTTTTTTTCAAAATTTGGATACTGATCTTGAATCCAACCTATTTGTCCCTTCGTTCAGCGAGTTTTCGGCTTTGTACCTCGATTTCAAGACCAAACAAGATACGGCCAGTACCGATACGCCATTGATAATCCGAAAAATGGAACACGTAAGTCAGTTGTTTAATGAGGTAAAAGTTAAAAATTTTATATATCATCAATTGTTTTCCTCTACCATAGACCAGTCCATCAATGATGCTTCCTTAATCATTGACAACTATCGCAAACTTCAAACCAATCCGGTTTATCTTGAAGAGGACATTAATACATATAATTCGTGGAGCCATCTGACAAAAGGAGAAAGTGCCTGATTTTACCTACGCTACGGTCAAAGGTAAAAAAACCGGTCTTTCAGACTTGAAAGGGAAAGTAGTTTATATTGATGTGTGGGCTACCTGGTGTGGCCCATGTCTAAGAGAACTTCCAGCTTTAGAAAGACTGGAAGAAAGATTTAAAGATGATTCGAATATTGCTTTTGTAAGCGTTTCTGTTGATGCTGATAAAACTGCCTGGGCCAAAATGGTCAAGGATAAAAACATGGGTGGTATCCAGCTATATGCTGAAGGTGAATGGAATTCAAGCATCGTTACCGATTACAAAATAAATGGTATACCCAGATTTATCATCATAGGGAAAGACGGAAACATAGTCAACGCAAACGCTTCAAGGCCATCTTCCAAAGAAATCGTTTCAGAACTAAAAGACGCATTAAAACAATAAATGGTAATGTCTTTAGTTCCAAACCAGTCCTACCATGATCTTTACTAATTTAAAAAAAAATATAATTACCACTGATCTTGAGTTTGATGTGATTTTCCCCTTCTGAATTGAAGGAATTCAAACATACATTTACCCCTGTTGATGTTTCTATACTTGCTGCGAGATATCTGGCCACTAATGAGGATTCAAAAATCCTGGATATCGGTTCAGGAGCAGGAAAATTTTGTTTGATCGGATCAGCTTGTTCTGAAGGTACTTTCACGGGCGTGGAGCAAACGAAAGAAATTCTGTGTAATTGCGGATGGTATTGTCATAAAATATAATCTGCCAATGTAACATTCATACACAGTAATATTACAGACGTTGTATTTTCAGATTTTACAGGATTTTATTTTTTTAATGCTTTTGATGAAAACAAACACATAGGGCATCGTATTGATGATGAAGCATTTCTTGGAAGAGATTTGTACGAAACCTATTCTAATTATGTAAAAAAACAACTTAATACGATGCCAAAGGGCACAAAGCTGGTCACTTATTTCAGTTATTCAACCGAAGTCCCGGACAGTTACACACTAATGGAAAGTTCATTTGAAGGCAAACTTAAATATTGGGAAAAATTGGAGTGATGTTGAGGGAATATTGTATCAAATCAAACACCAGCTTGCAAAAAACAAATATTCGGCAAAAAGAAAAGCCAAAACTCATATAAAATCGGATACAGAATCCGGAAATGCTAAATTAACTTGTGAAGCTTGCACAACGAATGCACATGCCATGGGAATGACAAAATCAACAGATACCAGTTTTGTGTGCTATAGGCCCAGATTATTGCAACCACGTAGGCAATGCTCACCATAAAAACGCCACATCTGAATGCCAGCTGCGGTGAATAAAGCAAGGCAAATGTTTTTATTTTGAAAACTTTGTCGCCAACCACATCCGGCAAATCCTTAAACCATGCTATCGCTATGCTGAATGCAAGTACAAAACCTGTCAATGCAAACAATTCACCGGGAAGTTTTTCATTGATTAATGTAATGATGGAATACTTTTCTTCTGGTTGTGCTGTAAAAACAAAGTGAAGATACATACCTAAATTCACCAATAATCCCCTGACCAAAGTTATTGACAACGCAGCCGGTAAATGATGTTTTTTCAACTGAATGGGTGGGACGGAATATGCTGCGCCTATTAAACAGATTACCAAAATCAAACATCCTAAAACAACACCTCAGTAAAAACCTAACAACAATGCCGCTGCAAGTGAAATCCAGACTATGACATGCGTGTCTCAAAGTGAGCGATCCGTCAGCAAGCGGCAATTTGGGTTTATTTATTTTGTCCAGATCGATATCAATAATTTGATTGAGTCCGACGACAAAACATTGCAAGCTATTCCGGCAATTAAAGTGCCAATTAATAAGTCAAGATTACCTTCAAATCCTTTCCTTTTAGCGCAAGCATCCAGTGTAATGATACTCACTATTGATCCAATAATCGTGTGTGGACGACCAAATCGCCATAAAGTTGTTAAAAAATCAATAAGTATCACTAGAGCTGATTTTGATGGTGGTAACAAATGTTGGAAAACTGAAATGCTGTTTAACTTCAATTAATGAAACATCATAAAAATGGTTGGAAAACATCTTTCTGTATTGGTTGACTGACTTGGATTTTAATATCGAAATATAACCATCAATTAATACTGTCAATAGATTAACAGGAAAAATATAAGTAAACAGCAATCTTTTCCATTCAAACGGTTTTATAAATGGTGTTAGGATGAATACCCCTGGTATGGAAGCAAAGGTCACAAGTACAAAATTTATAAAAGTTGGTTGTACAAGTTCTACAATCAAGAGATTGGAATTAGTTTGAAGGATTTTTGAAACTATGGCCAACTGTTGTTCTTTCTCAAAATGGTGAAAAGCATTATACATTGTAAAATACCTCTTATTATCAGGTTGCACATCAAGCACATCAACAGTTTCCGTATTGTAATGTATGTCGGGATATGCGGGTATATTAAGCGGAAATTTGTCTGATAATACTGAAGACAAATTGTGTATATTTAATTTATGATGTACATAAATTGCGGGGTAGCCGCTGCCGCTGCATAAATCTGTAATCTGCAATAATTTCAGCTTTGTCAAATCATTTTTTATGATACCCGGAATATTTCTATACAATCCGAATTTTGATACTAATATACCAATATTCTGCATCTGGAATCTGCGCAATAATGGCGGAAACCAATTAAAATCTTCCAATTCCTTTAAACTCATTTTTCCGGTTTAAACGCGTATGTCAAGTGTTGATCCTCCTTATAACTTGATTTTCATCAAATAGTTTCTAGTTTTTTTCTACGATCTTAAAGTACAATGAAGTCGGGACGACTGGATTCGAACCAGCGACCTCTAGCACCCCATGCTAGTACGCTACCAACTGCGCTACGTCCCGAAACGTGCACAAAATAATAATTATTTTGAAAAAATTGCTGTTTCAGTTTACGAATGAAAAAATTATAATTCATTGACTCATCTTAAGTACAATTCAACATTTTATTAAAGGTCTCTAGCTATAATTTAATAAAAATGAATGCTTTGCTTAAAAAATATTCATCAATTAATAGGTGTTAAATGACATTTGATGCAAAATATAAGTACAAAAAACATAAAATTGACTTAGTATACAAGTAAATACCTTTTATTTGCACACTTTATATTATACGACATAAACCAAGTCACATTTGTAGTAGAAAACCATATTAAAATTTAACATTAACACATGAAATCATTAGCCCAAATCCATATTTTTTATTATTTGTGCTAACCGCAACCGGACAGTCGTTGCCACAACAATGGCACAAATACAATAACGGGCATGCCATGAAAGCCGGTGATCTGCCTTCAGAAGGTTTTTATAGTGAAAGCAAAATGGAAGAAATAAGACTTTATTTCGGCCAAACGAATTACTGGAACTTATTGACACAAAACTACAATTCCAAGACAGATATTCTCAGTAAAATGACTTATGGCGGTCAAACTTATGATAGTATCGGCGTACGGTTTAAAGGCCAAACGTCCTATTTTATGAATACCTCTCAAAAAAAGTCATTTAACATTTCCATGGATTATATCAAAGATGGTCAGGAAATTGATGGGTATAAATCATTAAATCTTAATAATTCGTGGACAGACCCTTCATTCATGAGGGAAGTTGTTTATTACAATCTTATCAGAAACCATACACCCGCCGCTAAAGCAAATTTCGTAAGATTATTCATCAATGATATCGATTGGGGTGTGTATCAAAACGTGGAACAACTCAATAAAGATTTCCTGCAGGAATGGTACACAGACAATGATGGTGTAAATATACGTGCTGATGTACCTGATGGTAGTTCGAGCGGCCCTGGCGGTGGCGGAGGCGGAATGGGTGGAATGTGGGGTGACGGTACAGCAGCGTTAAATTATCTGGGAACAGACACTGCCAAATATCAAAAATATTACACGCTTAAAAGTTCGGGTGTCAGTGATCCATGGCAACAATTAATAAAAGCTTGCGACATACTTCAAAATACACCTTCAACAAATCTGGAAAGCATAGCTCCTCAATACTTTGATATCGACAAAATATTATGGCATTTGGCCAGCGAAATAGCATTTTCAGATGACGACAGCTATGTGTTTAAAGGGAAGATGGATTATTATCTTTATCAGGATGCAGCAACAGGTAGATGGGCAACTTATGACTACGATGCCAACAGTACCATGGAGACTGCCCATGTATCGTGGTCACCATTTTACAATGAAACAAAAACAAATTACCCCTTACTCAATAAAATATTGGCTGTTCCTGCTTTCAGACAGCGATATCTGGCGCATTTGCGTACCATCATTTCTGAATTATTTGATGAAACAAAAGTCAATGCCTTGATTGATACATATGATGCACAAATTAAAGTTGCCGTATTTGCAGATATCAAGAAACCTACGTCAAATAATGCCTATACTAACGAATTGAAGACCTTAAAAAATTTCATAAAAGACAGAAAAGTTTTTTTACTTAACAATACAGAGGTAAAGACTGTTAGTCCGGAGATATCAGATGTTGCGTATAATGTGGATGGTATTCAATGGGCTAAAATAAATCCTCAGGATGATGTTTTAATAACCGCTAAAGTCCATTTTTCTGGAGGACTCCATCAGGTAAATATTCATTTTGGAACCGGGTTTTCCGGCCTTTACCAAAGTATGGCAATGTACGATGATGGGACAAATGGTGATGTATTGGCTTCGGATGGCTTGTACAGTGCTATTCTACCTACTTACGGTGCTGGTACCCTGGTTAAATATTATGTAGAAGCCATTGGCAATGATGTGGCCAAAACAAGGGCCTATTTTCCAAAGGGGGCAGAACATGATGTAATGATATATGACATTGAAGCTGACGTTGCATCGGCCAGAACTGTAGTCATCAATGAATTTATGGCTTCCAATACCGGAATCATAAAAGATGAAAATGACGAGACAGAAGATTGGATTGAATTCTACAATACAACGTCCGATGACATCAACATGTCAGGTTATAACCTTACGGACAATGTGGATAATCTGACTAAATTTACGTTTGCTGAAAATACCATACTAAAAGCAAACAGTTATTTAATAATCTGGGCTGATGAAGACCAGACTCAAGGAAGTAATCATGCCAATTTTAAGTTATCTGCCAGTGGCGAGTCTATCATTTTATTGGACCAAAACTTAGTGATACTTGATGAAGTAACTTTTGGTCAGCAAACAACCAATAAATCATCGGCCAGAAAGCCAAACGGCACTGGAAATTTTGTCATTGGAGATCATACATTTAATGTCAATAATGACGGCCCAACTCAAACTTTAGATACCGGTTATGATTCCTTTACCGTACATCCCAATCCTGCCAGTAACTATATTGTAGTTAATGGTCCAATTGCCCCTATTGAATTGTATAATCTTCAATCAAAGCTTGTAATGATCGCAACTCAGCCAAAAACCAACACAATAGATATATCCAACTTACCTAATGGGATGTATATTATAAAATGTGGACCTGCAACCAAAAAACTTATCATAATGAAATAAGAGGACCCAACTTTGCAACATTATTTCCTGTTGAATCGTTTTAAATTCAAAATAAGGTCAATGCCCTTGAAAGTAATATTTTTAGGTTTTATTTGTTCTCTTGCAATTAATGCTGATTGTCAGAGTCATTATTTGCTGGATAATTTCAAAGCATATAAAGAATCAAACAGGGTTGTATTAAATTGGACTGTTAAGAAGGGTAATACTTGTAGCGGTACCGGTATTCTGAGATCAACGGATAATATTAACTTTGAAGTCATTGGTGAGATAAGTGGCATCTGCGGCAGTCAGGAAACAGCAAAATCATATTCATTTATTGACGAAAATCCCGTAAAAAATAAAATAAACTACTATGTGCTGGAACTGGGATTTTCGGGAAAAACCGAACCTTCTTTAGCTATTAAATACCTTGATGTGTCAACTAATGGGTATTTACTCTATCCAAATCCTATTGATGATATTGGTTACCTCTATTTTAACAATGTAAATAATAGTAAACATACACTACGAATTAATGATGCTTCAGGAAAATATTATCCCACTTATACTACAAATAGTGACGTATTTACTTTAATATTTCCTACAAACCCTGATTACTTACCATCTCATATTATATATTGGCAGTCACTTTTAGTTTTTACCATATTAAATGAATCAGGAGAAATCGTTGCCTCAGGAAAATTTATAAAAAAATAAGCCCTTATTGTACTTGCCCGATAATTTGGAAATAGAAGCGCAAATGTCTGCATCTGTTTCTTTAGATTTGTCACTTACATTGCAGATGATTTCTGAATAAACTATATTTCTATATCTTTGCAATGTCAACCTAAACAAATTGCAAAATAATTTCTATTTTAAAATACTTTCACTCATTGCCATCCTGATCGGAGGCTTATTATGTAGTGATCTAATGCTAAAGGCATTGGCTTATTTAAATGGTATCACCATTTCTTCAGAAAAAGAGTTGATAGCATTACTTATCGATGGCAGACATTCAGCTATGGTCAAGGGCTTTGTTACTACAAGTCATTTGCTTGTTTTTACCATTTGCCCGTTGATTTTTTTATCTATTTTTTATAAACATAATATTAAAACACATTTAAAATTAAGTCATTTTAATCCTGTGTTTATGTTACTCTTTCCCCTTGCATTATTTTCTTTATTTCCACTAATAGCATACATCACGTTTTACATTGATCAAATCGATTTTCCGGATTATATGGAAAATATAGACAAGGATTCCATCAATGGTATGTTACAGCTCCTTAAGATGGACTCCCTGAGTGACTTACTTGTCAATTTGTTTATGGTCGGTCTTTTGCCTGGAATAGGCGAAGAATTATTATTTAGAGGTGTCATCCAGAATGAGCTTATCGCAAAATTTAAAAAGCCGCACACAGCCATATGGATTACAGCCATACTTTTCAGCGCCTTCCATTTTCAAATTGCGGGCTTTTTACCAAAAATGATGATTGGCCTTGTCCTGGGTTATGCATATCACTTATCAGGCAGTCTGTTTTTACCTATTTTTATACACGCCCTAAATAATAGTTTTGCCACCGTAGCGCTTTTTTTTGCCGGTGGCAAAATGGAAGATGAAGCTATACCCAGAGAAAATATACCGATAGCGACAGTGTTGTTATCTACCATAATTTGTGGCTTACTGATGTATAATATTTATACCATTGCTAAAAAAGATATCATGCCCAATGAATAAAAATCAAGTCCTGAAACAAAGGTCGATTACAGCTGTCATCTTTGGAGTTATTGTAATATTATTGTTGGTGTCGGGCAAATTTCCTTCTATTTTTTTGCTTGTCACGATTGCTTTGATGTGCACATTTGAATATGGAAAAATGATTTTTCCCACTAAAATAAACAAAATAATGCCGCTCCTGGGAGCCACTTTTTTAGTCCTTATTACAGCTATCGTTGTCAATCCTGCTTCTGAATATTTTTTATGGTTAACTGTACTTAGTGCACTTGCTATGGTAACGGGCATAGTAAATATGTTTTTTCCTTTTATCAACCATCACAAAAATTATTTACTGGTTTCAGCATTATATTTTGGTCTGCCGGTGGGACTATTTATATCATTTATCTACCATAGCCCCACATTCCCCAAATATCTGAACATCATATTGATTTCGCTGATTTGGGTAAATGATTCATTTGCATATATATTCGGATCTAGGCTGGGAAAAAACAAGATGTTTGAACGTATTTCGCCTAAAAAAACCTGGGAAGGATTTATTGGAGGCGGCATGTGTACCCTGATAGCTGCATATTTTGTTGACCAAAACTACAATGAATTTACGGTTACATTTTGGATGATAACCGCCTTGATTGTTTGGGTTATCGGTACGCTTGGTGATTTTGTTGAATCGTCCGTAAAGCGCAATCTAGGTGTCAAAGACTCAGGAACTATCCTACCCGGACATGGAGGAATTTTAGATAGATTCGATAGTTTTATATATATTCTGCCATTTATATTACTTTTGCTGCTTAATTCCTATCAAGCATAAACATACGATTGGAAAATAATTAAAATTTATGACCATACACAAGGAAGGATACCCGACATTACTTTTGTTTTTTATTGTATTGAGTATAATAAATTCAACAGTTTATTATCTGTTTAATCCATTTTCAACAGCAACGATATTATTAAGTATCGTATTTTATTTATTTTTAATATCTTTTTTCAGAAAACCTGATCGTAGCGTCACAATTCCCGACAATAGTCTTTTATTATCTCCTTGTGATGGAAAAGTTGTGGTTATTGAAAAAGTATTTGAACCCGAATATTTAAAGAGTGATTGTATACAAGTTTCCATTTTTATGTCACCGCTTAATGTACACATAAACTGGTTCCCTACGGATGCTAATGTCATTTATTCAAAATATCATCCCGGCAAATATCTTGCTGCCTGGAATCCAAAAGCATCTACTGAAAACGAAAGAACTACAGTTTGTTACGAGACAAACAACAAAAAAATACTTTTAAGACAGGTTGCCGGTGCTTTGGCAAGAAGAATAGTGTGTTATGCTGTATCCGGTAAAATGTTCAAACAGGGAGATGAAATGGGCTTTATTAAATTTGGTTCGAGGGTGGATCTCTATCTGCCTTTGGATACAGACATTAAAGTAAATATTGGGGATAAGGTAGCTGGCAACAGGTCAGAAATAGCGACAATATAATGCCCGATTTGATTATAAAGTAATTTTTATGAATCTAAGGCTTTATTTGAATACATAAAGTACTTTATGTATTCAAATAAACTAATGCAGCTACCGTCTTAGTATGTAAAAACAAATTTTTTTATTCGCTAACTTTAATAATATTTACTTATTGTTATTTTTATAAATTCTTCATTTTCAAGATTCAATTCTCGTATATCAACTTTATGACCACAGTCATAAATGATTTTTATTTTAAGCCCCACCTTTGCTTTAAATAAAAATCAATTTATAATGAGAAACATTCATATCCTATTAACTTTTACTCTTTTTATTTTTATTGTTGCCTGCGGTGGCAGCGACAAGAAGTCTGCAGAAACGACATCTGCAACACCGGCAACTGAGACCAAATCCTCAGAACCGGCAAGTTATGATCCAACCAGAGGCGAAGGAAAGTTTACAGCTGAAAATGTTAAGATTGATCCAAAACTAGATACGGGAATGGCTGATGCCGGCGAAAAAATTGCAAGCGTTAAATGTACGTCATGCCACAAGATGAGTGCTGAAAAACTGGTTGGTCCGGGATGGAAAGGCGTGACAGAAAGAAAAACTGCGCACTGGATTATGAACTTTATCACAAACCCTGACCCCATGATTGACAAGGACCCTGAACTTCAGGCTCAACTTGAATTGTGTTTGGTCAGAATGCCAAATCAAAGTCTGGCTGACAATGATGCGAGACATATAGTAGAGTTTATGCGTAAAAATGATGGCATTAAATAATTATAAAAACAAATACTAATATAATGAAAACCAGAAATTTATCCTTAATTGCGTTATCTGTTTTGATATCACTTTTTGTATTGTCCTGCAGACCAAAAAATGCTGCCACTGCAGTAAGCAGTGACGCCGCATCAAAATCCTATGTGGCGCCAGGTCAGTATGATGAATTCTATAATTTTGTAAGCGGAGGCTTCAGTGGTCAAATGTCCGTTTATGGATTGCCGAGTGGAAGAATGCTACGTGTCATACCTGTTTTTTCTGTTGACCCTGAAAAAGGATGGGGTTATAGTGAGGAGACTAAGCCCATGCTAAACACTTCACATGGCTTTGTGCCGTGGGATGATTTGCATCACGTCGAACTTTCTCAGACAAATGGTGAAATAAATGGTAAATGGGCTTTTGCCAATGCCAATAATACACCGAGACTCGCAAGAATTGATCTAAAAACTTTTAGAACTACCGAAATACTCGAATTGCCCAATAGCGGTGGTAATCACAGCTCTCCTTTTGGCACTGAAAATTCAGAATATATCGTTGCGGGCACAAGATTTTCTGTTCCACCTGATGATGTAAATGGTGACGTTCCTATTGACTCTTACAAACAAAATTTCAAAGGTCACATATCATTTGTAAGCGTCAATCAAGAGAGTGGAAATATGGACATTGCATTTCAACTCAAAACACCTGGTGTAAACTTTGACCTTGCCAGATGCGGTAGGGCGAAGTCACATGGTTGGTTTTTCTTTTCCTGCTATAATACTGAACAGGCAAATACCTTACTTGAAGTAAATGCCTCACAAAAAGATAAGGACTTTATCATGGCGGTGAACTGGAAAAAAGCTGAGGAATATCTCAAAGCAGGTAAAGGCAAAAAACAAAAAGTGGCTTACGCTCATAACAAGTGGGATGAGTCCAGTCATACAGGAACTTCAACCATTATGAAAGAAGTCACTGTACTAGATGTGGCCGAATTTAAAGACATTTGTTATATGATACCTTGTCCCAAATCTCCTCATGGATGCGATGTTGATCCTACCGGAGAATTTATTGTAGGTAGTGGAAAATTAGCGGCTTTAATACCAGTTTTCAGTTTTGACAAATTGCAGGCTGCTATTGCCAAAAAAGCTTACGATGGTGAATATGAAGGCATTCCTGTTGTTAAATATGAAGAGGCTCTGTATGGTGAAGTTAAAAAGCCGGGCTTAGGGCCATTGCACACAGAATTTGATGGCAAAGGTTTTGCATATACATCATTTTTTGTTTCTTCTGAAGTTGTAAAATGGAATATCAAAGACTTGACAGTTGTGGACAGAGTACCTACATTTTATTCCGTTGGTCACCTTTGTATACCTGGTGGAAACACACGTAAACCATACCCAAAATACTTGATAGCTTACAATAAAATAACTAAAGACAGATATTTACCTACCGGACCTGAATTGACACAAAGCGCTCAGTTATTTGATATTAGTGGAGAAAAATGCAGATGATATTGGACTTCCCTACCATTGGTGAGCCACACTATGCTCAGGCAGCGCCTGCAGATTTAATCAGAAATAATGGTCAGATAAAGATTTTTAAAATTGATGAAAACAAACATCCGCGCGTCGCCAAAGGCGAAGCTGAGTCAAAGGTAGTTAGAGAAGGTAACAAAGTCCATGTCTATATGACTGCGATCAGGTCACACTTTGCACCTGATAATATTGAAGGAATACGTATGGGTGATGAAGTGTACTTTCACGTTACAAATCTGGAACAGGACTGGGATGTACCTCACGGCTTTGGTATTAAGGGGGCAAATAATGCTGAGCTTCTGATCATGCCGGGTGAAACTACCACATTAAAATGGATGCCTGACAGAGTAGGTATGTATCCGATGTACTGCACAGATTTCTGTAGTGCATTGCATCAGGAAATGCAGGGTTATGTTCGGGTTTCGCCTGCAGGTAGTAAGACACCACTGACATTTAGTGTAGGAAAACAAGCCACGTCGGCTAAAGAAGCACAATAATTGATATAAATATAAAGAAGAAAGGGGCAGCATGATTATTCTTTCTGCCCTTTTTTTATTCAGGCAAATTCAAATTAGGTAACATTCCGCACTGTCATTTTTCATTTAATAAAATATCTTAACTTTCATGCGGCTATTATAATTTTCATTAAAAACAAATCAATAAAATTTATTACCTATGGCTACGTTATCAAAATTATCAAAATATTTACTTGTTCTGGCTGGCATATGTATTCTTGGTGCTTTGTACTTTCCAATCTGGAGAATTGAATTAGATGCACCACAATATCCCGAAGGACTTTCCCTACTAATTTATGCCAACAGGCTGGCCGGAGATGTTGAAATCATTAATGGATTAAATCGTTATATAGGCATGAAAACACTTCATGCAGAAGAGTTTATTGAATTTAAAGTGTTAAGCTATATAATTGGTTTTTTCGGCCTCTGGGCCTTATTAAATGCGTTTCTGAATAGCAAACGATCTGTTCTGATTCTATTGATTTGTTTTGCAATTTTCGGCGCTTTGGCTATGTATGATTTCTGGAGATGGGAATATGAATATGGTCATAATCTTGATCCAACCGCTGCCATCATAGTACCGGGAATGGCATATCAGCCCCCTTTAATTGGATTCAAACAATTGCTCAATTTTGGTGCATTTTCCATACCAGATGTGGGAGGTTGGTTACTACTTACCGGTGGCGTACTTATAGCTCTGGTATATGGACTGGAAGCTGGCTTCCTTAATTGGTTGATCAAACCGCGTAAAAAAAAGTGCTTTTATGTCCATGATACCTTTATTTTTTTAGTGAGCGCATGTGAACCAACAGGTCCTGAACCTATTGTGCTGAATGAAGATACCTGTAGTTTTTGTAAAATGACCATTTCAGATGGACACTTTGGTGCAGAATTGATTACCGAAAAAGGCAGATGTTTTAAGTTTGATGACATTTCCTGTCTTATTCAATACCGAAAACAACATCAGGAAAAATCATCAAAACATAATTATGTCCATGATTACCTGGGAAAAAATGAGCTCATTCAAATTGAGACAGCTTACTTTATTAAAGGAGGAGATATAAAAAGTCCAATGGCGGGCAATACTGCTGCTTTCAGGACCGAAGCTTTAGCCATGGAATATCAAACTAAATTATCGGCAGAAAAAACTGATTGGAATATCCTCAATAAATAAGGACTTTATGAAAACATGGATATTGTTAAGTACATTTTTAATTGTTGCAGTTAACCTGCATGCCCATACGATTCATGTTGGTCCCGGAAAAAAAATTACATCCATCAGAGCCGCTTTGAATCAGGCCAAACATTTTGATACCATAATAGTCCACCACAGTCTATACAAAGAAGGAAATATAGTCATCAACAAACGGATAGTCATGCTTGGCGAAGGTCGTCCGATTCTTGATGGCCAACATAAATATGAAGTCGTTTCCATCAAAGTCGACAGTGTGGTATTTTCAGGTTTTCAGATACAAAATTCAGGTATTGCTACATTAAATGATCCTTGTGGTGTAAAGGTCTATGACGGAAACCATGTTATTATAGAGGATAATATTTTTGAAAATAATTTTTTTGCCATCTATATTCAATTTGGCAGACACTGTATCATAAAAAATAATTTTATCAAGGGCTATGGCCTGGAAGAACAACAAATCGGGAATGGCATTCATTGTTGGAAAAGTGATAGCCTCCAGCTTATCGGCAATCACATTGAAGGTCATCGGGATGGCATTTACTTCGAATTTGTCACAAATTCTGTCATCTGGCGCAATATCTCAAAATATAATGTACGATATGGGCTCCATTTTATGTTCTCCAATAATGATGCTTATATTAATAATTTTTTTGACGCAAATGGTGCCGGAGTTGCTGTGATGTTCTCAAAGCATGTAGTTATGTATAGCAATACTTTTAAAAACAGTACAGGCGATGCTTCTTATGGTATCCTGTTGAAAGAGATATCAGACGCTGAAATCATTGGCAACAAATTTCTCAACAATACATCTGCTTTATTTTTAGAAGGGGCCAATAGAATGCTGATTAAAAAAAACGTGTTTATCGGCAATGGCTGGGGCCTAAAAATTCAAGCCAATTGTATGGACAATGAAGTTACTGAAAATAATTTTATAGGAAATACTTTTGACGTCAGCACCAATGGAAGTTTGGTATTAAATACGTTTAACAGTAATTATTGGGATAGGTATACAGGTTATGATCTGGACAAAGATGCGTATGGAGATATTCCATATCACCCATTGAGTATTTTTTCAGTTATTATAGAAAACAATCCTATTGCCATGCTACTATACAGGAGTTTTATGGTTACACTTTTAGAACGTACAGAAAAGCTCATTCCAAGTATCACGCCTGACAATTTCAGGGATGACAAACCAATCATGAAGGCGTACAACTTATGATAGAACTGAAAAATATTAAAAAACGTTTTGGGCATTCGGAGGTGCTGATAGATATTTCATTGAAAATGCAGGCAGGTCAATGTATAGGATTAATCGGTCCCAATGCCTGTGGGAAAACAACAATGATCAAATCCATTCTCAGCATGGTAGTCCCTACGGATGGCGTGATTACATTTAATGAAAAAAATATTGCCGGAGATGTCCAATACAAAAACCACATAGGGTATATGCCACAGATAGGTCGATACCCTGAGAATATGACGATTCTTCAGATATTTGACATGATTAAAAATATCCGAAAATATTCAGGTCATATTGACGAAGATCTTTGGTATGCTTTTGGTCTTGATGCCATTTCCGACAAAAAAATGAGGACGCTGTCAGGTGGCACTACCCAAAAAGTCAGTGCTGCTCTCGCTTTCCTTTTTAATCCTTCCGTATTGATCCTCGACGAACCTACTGCGGGTTTGGATCCCATGGCAGCGGAAATACTCCGGGATAAAATCATTAGAGAACGAGAAAGAGGTAAGCTGATTCTGATCACTTCTCACCTGCTCAACGAACTTGACGAACTGCTTTCTGATGTAATTTTTATGCAGGATGGAAAAATTATTTTTTTTAAATCGATCCACGACTTATATGCTGAAACAGGCGAAACCAGAATATCTAAAGCCATAAGTAATCTTTTAAAATCAACATTGACATGAAAAAGATTATCGGATTTGTTGTCACTGATTTATTAAAAAATAAAATTGTTTTAGTATATACATTTGTGTTGGCAGCTTTTGCCTGGAGTGTATTCAGCCTGGAAGACAATACAGCCAAAGGTGTGCTTTCGCTGCTTAATGTAGTCCTGCTTACTGTGCCCTTGGTTTCTATTATTTTTTCCAATATTTATATGTATAATAGTTCAGAGTTTATAGAATTGCTTGTCAGTCAGCCTATTAAACGTTCTACCATTTGGATTAGCCTTTTTTTAGGTTTGGTTATAGCCTTAAACACGGCATTTTTGATAGGAATAGGTATACCGGTTTTGCTTTTTGTGCCTGATATGACCGGAATGACTATTGTTATGACCGGCATTATGGTCACGAGCATATTTGTTTCGATTGCAGTACTTTGTTCCATCCTGACAAGGGATAAAGCTAAAGGCATCGGACTTGCTATCATGACATGGTTGTTTTTAACATTGATTTATGACGGACTTGTCCTTTTTCTAATGTTTCAGTATTCAGATTATCCCATCGAAAAAGCCATGGTCATCGTATCTGCCCTAAACCCAATTGATCTTGCCCGGATTTTAGTATTACTTCAGGTTGATGTGGCAGCTTTAATGGGTTATACCGGTGCGATATTTAAACACATATTCGGAACTTCATTTGGCTTCGTAATTTCAATTGTTTTAATGTTTTTATGGGTGCTGATTCCATTTTTGATTTCGTTGAGAAAATTTAAACACAAAGATTTATAATTATGGTAATCAAAGAAATACTGGAGAAGTTGAAGACAACCGAAAAGCCTGTTGCCCGTATATTTCATAAAGGTACGGATAGCAAAATATTGTTTATCGGCTTTAAAAAAGGGATGCGACTTGATCATCACAAGACACAGTTGCCTTCCATTCTCTTAGTGATTTCAGGTCAGGTTAATTTTATTGATACGGAACAAAATAAGGTGCTAAATCAATATGATGAATGTAACATCCCTGTCAATGTTATGCATGAAGTTATAGCTTTGGAAGATAGTATTTGTATGCTGACCCAAGGTTGATTTGTTTAATGGAATAATAATCTTAAAATATTACAATGCTTACAGATATTCTACATAGAGAAGACATTAAAAATGTAGTAAACACTTTTTATGATGCTGTAAAAGATGACCCTATACTAAGGGCTCATTTTGAGCACGTACAATGGGAAAGCCACCTTCCGGTCATGTATGATTTTTGGGAAAATGTGATTTTCTACACAGGGAATTTTAGTGGGAATCCAATGGCAAAACATCAGTCACTTCACCACCATATGCCTATAAGCCCTGATCATTTCAAAAAATGGTTACAATTATTCACAAACACAATTGATACATTGTATTCAGGGACTAATGCGGATCTCTTGAAAGAAAGAGCAAAAAGTATAGCTATCATTATGCAAATGAAGATATTGAACGAAAAAGGAATATAAAACCTCGATCTAAACTTTCAATATTATCTCATAAAAAGTCGAATATTTTCCTATAACGTTTTCTATTGTTCCTGCTTAACTTAACGTGAGTTCGATGTGATTTTGTCATGATTTTTGCATATTATAGCAAAAATCCCGCCAAAATTATGTGTATTTGCATTTGTGACCCTGGGTTTAAACCCAGGGTTACAAATATTTAACCCTTTCAGGGTTTTATGGTAAAAATCTAGACCTGACTTTAACATAAAGCATTATAAATGATTGTTTTATTCGCCGAACTCACGTTAAATTATATAAAACACCAAGTCGAAATGAATAAAAAAACGCCCTGAACATGCTACTGTACCGGGCGTTTATAAAATCGAACGAAAAAATTTTATTGTTATTTTCTTTAATTATTTTGGAAGCAACACATCCCCGACTACATGAATCATACCATTTGAAGCAGGGATAGAAGCAAGTATTTCGGAACCGTTTACAAATGTTTTACCATCCTTTTTTGTAATGGTGACTTTACCTCCATTGACTTGTTCATAAGATTGTCCATCCTGATAATAATCGATTTTCATGGACCCTACATAGGTATGGTACTCAAGAATATTTTTTAAATCATTAACTTTCTCAGGTTTTAAAAGACCTTCCACTGTTCCTGCAGGTAATTTTGCAAAGGCAGCATTGGTTGGTGCAAATACTGTGAATGGACCGGCATTGCTTAAAGCATCCACAAGACCAGCCGCTTTAACGGCTGCAACTAATGTGGAGTGATCTGCGCTACCTGATGCAATCTGTACAATATTGGGATTGGATACGTCATCTTTTACCCCGGACTGACCTACCATGTCTTGTGATGCACTTGTTGAAGGTGTGGTTGAAGATGCTGCGTTTTCAGATGTTTGTTTACATGAAAAAAAGTTTACTGCTGCAAAAAGCAACAAAATTTGGAATATTCGTGTCATAACTTTTGAATTTTGTATGACAAAGAAATGAATATTCTCTAATTCAGTTTATGCGTACAATCATAAACTGAAAATAGCCTATATTTTTTTGTAAGAAAACAATAACAATATCAAACTTCCAAGCATAAAAACACTTACTCCAAGCAAGATTTGATTGAGATAAGGTATCAGAATATACACAAAAGAAGTAAGACCCTGTACCATTAATACCAACTCATTGGTAAAAACACCCACACAAAATAAAATCAAGGCAATAAATGATATTTTCACCTGTTTGATGTATCCGCACAATAACAAATAACCCAGTAAAAATAATGTTGTGATACCTAATAATACCAGATGCAAATAGGCAATGACTATGGAACGAAATCCAAATGCCAACTTGCTGATTTCAGGAAATATACTGGCAGCCTGCAAAAACAATTTGATGATCAAAGCCATCAAAGCAAGTGAAAAAATAAATCTGATTTCTTTAAGCCACTTGCTTTTTATATTATCCATTTGATTGCGCAACAGTATCAAAAAACTATATAAACCATACAACTGCAACACAACAGAAATAATAGGTAGGACAAATAGATACCATGGTAGTTTGAGCCACAGCACAGAAAGTAAATATGCGGGAATACATGCTATTAAAAAACAATTAAATATAGTATTGTCATTTTTAAAACCCGGCATAACATAAAGTTTCTCCATCAACAAGCCCATTATAGCAAAAAAGAACCAGCCACTATATTGAAAATGAAGGTAAAAATATACAGATCCAAGGTAACTATGTTGCTGCATGTTTTTAGTTGCCATCATGTATGCCAGATAAAATGTTCCAAAAGAAGACAAAACATTAAATACTAATGCTGCTTTAAACCATTTTATGGAAGGATGATTCTTTTGTACAAGTTTTATATCCTTAATGTAATACCATGCAAACAAATAACCTACTAGTATGGAAAGGGTCGAAAAAGTAATGGAGACCATGCCATAGCCTTGGATAATAAAAGAAATTAACATGCCATAAGCACTGATTAAATTAGCATATATCAGATAGGTATACCTATTGACACTTATTGGATGCAACCTGTTTTCTTTCAGAAAAAAAAATAATAGTACAAAAAGAATATGTGTGACCCAACCAGAAAATGCAAAATGAGAGTGTCCGTGTAATAAATATTTCTGATCAAAATATGGAAATTCAAATCCTATTTTATACCGCATCAGCACACCGATACAAGCAACAACAACCAGATTAATAATTCCGATTTTGATCCATAAGTTATTGTTCATATTAATAATACAATTTTCTGTTTTTGATTTCAATTTTTTCATATCACACATTTTTTTGTGGTTCTAATCACGGTTTCTACTCGGAGTCCTGTAAAATTGGCTATTTCCTGACGTGTAAAAGGAATCATTGTTTTGTCGTTTTTGAATCCATTGTCAATTTTGTATCGATCCAAAAATGCCTTAATTCTGTGCTCAGGATTTTGACTGATGACATGCCTTGCAGTTGTAGCCTTATCAAAAATTCTTTTAGCAAAAGCAAAAACCATTTTTTTTACAATGTCCGGATATTCATCCAAAATTTTCATCAAGCTCTCTTTGGAGAGTTTAATCACGGTACAATTGCTATCAGCCACGGCACATGCAGGATACCTTTCGTGTACAAAAAGTGGTGGCTCCCCAAAACCATCTCCGGCTATAAAAACTCCTTGTGCAAACTCTTTGCCCTCATCATTGTAATTACACATTCTCACTTTACCTTCCAATACCTGATAATAAAATCTTGCAGGTTCACCTTCGTAAAAAATAAATTCATTTTTATTATATTTTTTTGCCACCGCACCCCATGTTATTAATAAATCGGTTTCAATCTGCATGACTTAATTTTTTACTTATATGCACCATGCTCCAAAGGTAATAAGTAAAATGTTAACGTCAATCAGTAAATGACATATTATTACATATATTATACCCACAAAAGTCTGTTAATAAATGAACATGACTTATGCGTACAATCACATTGCCAGCTTTGTTTTTTATGACACAGTATTTTTGTTTATTAAAAACTATAAACATGTGCCGGTTAAACATGTAAGTATGCAAACAGTCAGGAAAAAATTATCAAAATTCCTGCATATTTCGTATTTATTTATAAAAAAATTTGGATATCAAAATAATAGTGGATATATTTGTCCGTTATTATTAATTACTTAAACATTTTGATATGAAAACAAAAAATTTTTCACCCCTTTTTACGCTCCTTTTGATAGGCGTTTTACTCTTCTTAAATTCTTGTAAAAAAGATATTATAGAAAAAACTGATATTACCCTTAAGACAGTCGATCAATATGACTATAAGGTTATTCATGAGTGGAATACAGTTTGGCTTGAGATAGAAAGATATGCCGCCGGGTATCGCCCCGGACCTGTCTCCAATTCATTGGGCTACGTTGGTCTGGCATCATATGAAGCTTGCATCTCCGGTATGCCGGAATATGCTTCATTAGCTGCAATATACCCAGGACTGGATGTTCCTAAAGTTAATACAAATCTGGAGTATCACTGGCCTACTGTTACTAATGCAGTAAATAATTATTTATTCAGCCGGCTATTCCCGGAAGTAGATCCTGTTCAATTTAATAAAATAAGAACACTGGCTGAGAAGAATGAAAAACAATTTCAGAATGAGACCAGCCAGGAAATTTTTACCAGATCAAAGATTCATGGTGAAAGTGTTGGTGCAGCTTTTTGGGAATGGATGAAAACGGATGTTGCTACTTTTGATAAGTACAAAAATGTATTTGAAGACTATAGCTGGCAAGATCATTTTAAAAATGACGGAGACTGGGTAGCTACTTATCCCGGTGCAGGTAAAGGCATGTTTCCATATTGGGGTAAAGGTCGTACAATGGCAATTTCAGCGGATCAGAAAATATGCAGACCATTCGTAAGTTATGCACCATTCAGTGAGGATACCAAGTCAGGATTTTATGCTCAGGCTGTAGAAGTAATGGCGCAGAACATACCTTCTCTTTCATATCAGACAGAATGGTTGGGTGAGTTCTGGAGTGATGATTTACTTGGATTGACATTCAGCCCGCCATCAAGATGGATTGCTATAGCTGATCAAGTGTATATAAACGAAAATGCAAATCTTGAGGAAGCAATATTAGCCAATGCCAAAGTAGGCATAGCTTTACACGATGCCGGCATAGGTTGCTGGAATTCGAAGTACTATTATAATCTTGAGAGACCACAAACTTATATTAACAGGCTAATCGACCCTAGCTGGAAACCAAACCTTGACAACCCACTTACAGGTGATGAGGGCATAACTCCATCATTTCCGGCATACCCATCAGGGCATGCTACTTTTGGTGCTTCCGCTGCTGAAGCATTAGCCAGTGTTTTTGGTTACAATTATGGTATGACTGATAATTGTCATAAAAACCGATCAGAATTCAGTGGCTATCCACGTACATTTTCGAGTTTTTATGAAATGGCTCAAGAGACTGCCTGGTCAAGAGTTCCATTAGGTGTACACTTCAGAATGGATGCCGAAGAAGGTGTCAGATATGGCACAGAAATAGGCAGGGCTGTCAATAACCTGCCTTGGAAAAAATAAAGGTAACAATGTATCAGAACCCTATTATGGGGTAATATTCTATTCCATAATTCGGTTAAAAAAACTATGGAAAAAACTTCATTTTTCTTCTAAAAACAATAACCAGAAGTTCCTTTAATATTGCATCACTCATCGTTGTGTTGCCAAAACTTCCTATGCCCTCGAATCCCGAAATGTAATGTCTTTATTTCATTATTTAAACTAAAAAACATGGACAATCAAAACAACAGCTCAAAAAGTATGAGCTACATTATGAATACTAAAAATTGGTGGGGTCCTCTGACATTCATACTTATTATCAGTTTGCTTGGTGTAGGAATGATTGGATATCAGACTTATATCGATGCGCCTCCAATGTCTGGATTTAAGGATGATAAAAACAATGTAATTTTTGACCAGCAAACTATAGAACGTGGACAGGAAGTATTTCATAAATATGCTTTAATGGAATATGGCAGTTTTTTTGGTGATGGCGCACAACGTGGCCCTGATTATACAGCTGAGGCGCTGCATCAGATTACTTTATTTATGAACGACTTCTATATCAGTGAGTTCAACACTTTAAAAGGTGTTATGCCCGATCAATATGAAATTAAACAAATCAATGAAAAGGTAAAACAAGAGCTGAAAGTAAACCGCTGGGACAAAGTATCAGGGCTTGTTGTATTAAGTCCTTCACAAATATATGCCTATGGAAAATTACAAAACTATTATAATAATGTATTTTTTAATAATAAAGGTGGTAAAGGATCTCTACCTTCAGAATATATTAAAGATCCGAAAGATGTTGAAAATTTAAGTTCCTTTTTTTACTGGGGTGCCTGGGTTTGTGTTGCTGAAAGGCCTGGAGCAAACTATAGTTATACACACAACTGGCCTTTTGATCCTCTTGCTGGAAATTCACCAACTTCACCTGTAATTTTATGGAGTGTTTTGGGGTTGTTGGCTTTTGTACTGATGTGTGGTATTGTATTGTACTTCATTGGACAATACAATCAACTTCCAAATAAATTCTTTAAACCTGCTACAAAAGATTTATTCTCTGTTGAAAGAGTGAACGCTTTTGCACCAACTCCTACACAAAAAGCAACTTATAAATTCTTTTTTGTAGCTATTTTATTATTTTTTATTCAGGTATCCAGCGGTTTGATCACTATAAATGATTTTGTAAATTGGCTTGGTTTTTTTGGAATAGAAATTAATGATAGCTTTCCGGTCACAATATCCAGGAGCTGGCACCTTATGTTATCCTTATACTGGATTTCTACCTGCTGGATTGCATCATCTATTTTTATTCTGCCGATCTTAGCGAAAAAGGAAATACCAGGACAATTGACGTTAATCAATACCTTATTCGTAATGCTTTTTGTACTTGTAGGTGGTTCACTTACCGGTATGGTTTTAGGTCCGTTAGGATTGATGGGAGAATGGTGGTATTGGTTGGGACATCAGGGTTGGGAGTTTGTGGATTTTGGTAAAGGGTTTCAGGTATTATTAATGGGCATATTTGTGCTCTGGATGATTGTTGTTTATCGAGGTATTAAACCAGCACTTATTAAAAAAGAACCATGGAATCTTCCCAATTGGATCTTATATTCCGTGATAGGTATTCCACTATTATTTTTATCAGGCTTCGTTGCCAAACCTGAAACAAACTTTGTTATCGCTGACTTTTGGAGATGGATGGTAATACATATGTGGGTGGAAGCATTTTTTGAAGTATTTATAACAGTGATAGTGAGTTATTTGATGGTGCTAATGGGCCTTGTCAGCAGACAGGCAGCCATTCGGGTTGTCTATTTTGCAACGATACTGTTTTTGGGCACGGGATTACTGGGCATTTCGCACAATTTCTACTGGAATGCCAAACCAGTCGCTACAATGGCGCTAGGTAGTGTATTCTCAACGCTACAGTTTGTGCCATTGATCCTTCTAACTGTTGAAGCATGGAGATTTAAAAATATGCCCAAAATGGCAGTTGGAAATATAGAACATAAAAGTCTGGGAAATTTCGGATTCCCTGAAGTCTTCCTCTTTCTTATAGCGGTCAATTTCTGGAATTTTTTTGGTGCCGGAGTATTGGGCATCATCATAAATCTGCCTATCATGAATTACTTTGAGCATGGAACATACCTAACTGTCAATCACGCTCATGCCGCTTTGATGGGCGTTTACGGTAATATTTCTCTTGCCGCACTACTTTTTGCATCCAGGCTTATGATAAAGGAGCAATTTTGGAATAAAAAAGTGGTCAACTTTTCTTTCTGGTCAATCAACATAGGTCTTATGTTGATGGTTGTTCTGGATCTTTTTCCTGCCGGTTCAATTCAATTCAAAGCAGTTGTCGAACAGGGGCTTTGGTACGGACGTTCTCATGAATTCATAGATAATGGTATATTTAATAAACTAACTTGGATGAGAGGCATTGGTGCTTCTGTATTTTTCTTTGGCGGAGTTTTGCCATTGACATGGTTTATTATTTCCAGAATAAAGTCTCTTAAGCCAACGGTGAACGCAATAGAAGAAATGGATCCGACCTATCCGAGCACTATTGAAAAAGAAATTTTTGAACCAGAGGAAGTGTCATGATTTTATAATTATTGATTGTTTATAAGTGCCAGTATACCAATTATATTGGCACTTTTTTATGCTGCAAACCAAACAAAATGAATGCCATTCTATTCAATTTAATTTTAAATATTTTTATCTGAAAATAATTTCCAAATTATTTTTTGACATATCATTTAGTTCATTTCCAAACCATGATTCACCCGGATTTCCAAGGGATGCTTTGTCATTGCAAAAATGTTGCAAAAAATAAATTCCTTTATAACCTAGTTTATATAACGTTTCAGCCATTGATTCTATATCCTGCAGACCCAATAAAGAAGAGTGCACAGTGGTTCTGACTTCAAAATTGACCCCAGAATTGTTAAGAATTTTTAGGGATTCTTCAAACTGTGGATAAAAATTTGACAAAGTAATGGTTTCAAATTTATATGAAGTAGCTTTAAAATCAAGAGAAACGTAATCAATCAGGGATTTTTCGATCAGACTTTTGAGCATAAGCGGTCTGCTTCCATTGGTATCAATCTTCACCAAAAACCCCATATCTTTTAGAGCTTTAACAATGTCCAAAACAGAATCATGAAGAAGGCATTCACCCCCACTTAATACCACAGCATCAAGTAAGTGCTTCCGGCTTTCAAGAAAACCGCTAATATCAACAAAAGAGAGCCTGCCCTTACCTAAAACAATTTCTGGATTATAACAATACACACAACGCATATTACAACCTGAAAACCAAATAATACAAGAGGTTTTATCAGGATAATCCAATACTGTAAATGGTGTTATACTATAAATGGACTTCTTGCTCAGTGTGCTGCTTGAAGTATGTGCGCTGTTTATGTTCACCTTTTTTTCCGATGTTAAATGTTTCTACAGGTCTGTGATAACCCATTACACGGGTATAGACAAGACACTTTGTTCTTTTTTCAAGTATTGTTTTCAATACCAAATCACACTTTGTCGAATTCATATTTTTGCGTATTTATTTGTTCCATTAATATTTGATCGCATTTGGGACAGTATTCATGCTCCCCATTAAGATAACCATGTAGATGACATATACTGAACACCGGTGTCAATGTAATATACGGCAACCTGAAATTGGTTATCACTTTTTTAATAAAGTTTCGGCAAGCTTCAGGGCTACTAATTTTTTCGCTCATGTACAGATGTAGAACTGTGCCCCCAGTATATTTACACTGCAGCTTATCTTGTAGCAAAAGGGCTTCAAACGGATCTTCCGTATAATCTACAGGCAGCTGTGAACTATTTGTGTAATATATATTCTGACCCGATCCAGCTTGTATGATATCATCAAATCTCTTTTTATCCTCTTTTGCAAATCGATAGGTAGTACCTTCAGCCGGAGTAGCTTCCAGATTGTAAAGATTACCGGTAGCTTCTTGATATTGTCGCAATTTTTGGCGGATTATATCGAGTATTTCTTCTGCAAAGGAAATACCACAAAGTGTACTTATGTCTTCTTTACCTGAGCTAAAATTCAGGATCATTTCATTGATGCCGTTGACACCAATCGTAGAAAAATGATTGTTGAATCCAGGTAAATAACGCTTTGTATACGGATAAAGTCCTTCGACAAACATCTTTTGAACAAAAACCCTCTTTTTTCAAGTGTTGACGAAGCTATATCAAGTAGCTTATCCAGGTTCTGAAAAAGTTTATTTTTGTCCCCTTTGTTAAGATAGCCCAATCTAGCCATATTGATGGTAACGACTCCAATACTTCCAGTCATTTCTGCACTTCCAAAAAGGCCATTTCCACGTTTGAGCAATTCTCTTAAATCCAGTTGCAAACGACAACACATACTTCTAACTGCGTTCGGTTTATATGCTTCTTCATTAGCTATTTTATTGCCTTCATTATCTAAAATGTACTGACTACCCACAAAATTCTGGAAATAAGAAGACCCTATTCGAGCAGTATTTTCAAAAAGAATTTCTGTATTTTCGCCGTACCAATCGAAGTCTTCAGTGATATTGACAGTGGGTATAGGAAAAGTGAATGGCTGTCCATTGGAATCGCCTTCTGTCATTACCTGATAAAATGCTTTGTTTATCATATTCATCTCTGATTGAAAATGTGCATAGCACATTTCTGTCAGGCATTGTACCCCATAAGATGTAGCTCTTTCTTTTAAAGTCTCGTTTTCCAGATTCTCAAAAAGATGTCTGTCATTTCTGGCCGGGAATTGACCTTTGAGATCTTCCGGAACTACCCAATCAAGGGTAATATTGGTAAATGGAGACTGACCCCATCTCGCCGGAACATTCAGATTATAGACAAAACTCCTGATTGCTTTTTCCACCTCAGTATAGCTAAGATCATCCTTGAATATATAAGGTGCCAAATAGGTATCAAAAGAACTGAATGCCTGAGCTCCGGCCCATTCGGATTGCAGTATACCCAGAAAATTAGCCATTTGTCCGAGAGCTTCTCTGAAGTGATTAGGAGGGCGACTTTCTACTCTACCTCTCACACCATTAAACCCCTCATTTAAAAGCGCTCGAAGACTCCATCCTGCACAATAACCTGTGAGACAATCCAGATCATGGATATGAATATCACCATTACGATGGGCATGTCCTTCTTCTTCGTCATATATTTTATCCAGCCAGAAATTTGCTATGATTTTTCCAGAAACATTATTAACAAGCCCTGCATTGGAATATGATGTATTGGCATTTGCATGTATTCTCCAGTCGGTATTCTTTATATACTCTTCCACAGTCTGAGTACTATCAATATATGTTGTGTTTTCATTAATTCCCGCCATGTTTTCCCGCTGCAGTTTTCTTGTATGCCTATACAGCATAAAGCTTTTTAATACAGAAAAATAGTCCATTTCAAATAAAACTTTTTCAATTGTGTCCTGAATTTCTTCCACTGAAACTACGCTTTTTGACCCAATTGAAAGGATTACATTTTGAAATATTATATTATGGACATCTACAGATACACTTGCAAATGCTTTTTGAATGGCGTCCTTGATTTTATAAGCTTCAAATTGTTTGTAGTCCCCGTTTCGCTTAATGACAAATTGTTCCATAATACTTCAATTCTGCTGATGTATGATACTTTGCTCAAACGTTATGGCTCCGGGAAACAAAATGTTGTTTTCAAGGTGGATATGCGCGTGTAGTTTTTCTTCAAATTCCTTTAACATGGCATAAACTACCATATAGGTATTACATGCTTTTGCCGGTGGTGTATAGTCGTTTGATAACGAAGCTATCATTTTATATCTGTCGCCTTCAGTACTGTGTTCTTCCATCATCATGTGTATTGGATTTTTGACACTTCCAAACATCGGTGGCTGAAAAGAAAACCCTCTTTCTTCATTTTCAACCATTTTCCTGATGTATGGAAAAAGGATTTGTTCTTCCTTTGCCATATGTTGTAATAAATCTTCAGAAGAAGCATTGAAAATCTCTTGGATTTTATACAATTCATTATCATCGCGTCCGTGAACATCACAAACTTTATTCAGGTACTCCTTTATGACAGGTACCTTGTGCTCAATATAACGGTGATACGTTTTTTCAATATAGTCTGTGAGTAAATCAAGAGGCCAGGATTTGAATTGAGTATCCAAATCTACAACTTCACTAGTGACTTTTTCAAGATCTTCAATTAGTTTTTCCAAATCAATATCATCAGTCTTCTTAAGATCAATTAAGGTACGGTTACCATTACAACAAAAGTCTACTTTGTACGTCTTAAAAACTTGAGCTGTTTTATAATTATTAGCCACTAGTTCACCTATGACTGAATGAAGGTTAATATTCATGATTGATTTTTTAATATATGAATAAAAATTTAAATTTCTGAAGGATTAAAATCCAAGGCCCAAGTGGATTCCTCCGAGTTGTGTATACCCCGAATTTTTATTAGGACCAAAACGTCCTGGTGCAACAAGCTCAATAAAAAAAGTATACCCATTTTTATTTTTAAAAGCTTTATTGATTAATGGGGTAAACCCAAACTGGCCTTCTCCTATTTCAAAAGCGGCTCTGAGGCCAAATGTCCAACCATTATTCAAAGGGTATAAAATACCCGGATGATATAATAAATGTATTTTATATGGTCGGTCTGAAAATAAATAAGGATTAATAAATGGCACAAGTTCCAAATCAATTTTGGCCTTACCCGGTGTATTTAAGGTTATACCGAAAGGAAAACCAATAGTATAATTACTGTTTCTGTCAAAAAAAACAGTTTCACCTTTATTATGCGCAAAAAACAACTGAACAACGCCGATATGATATCCAGCTACTTTAGGGATTAATGCCTGTTTGTTGCCTAAAGTATCCTGTGCATTTCCTTGCGGAAAAAGGCAAAATATTAAAATAGTAATAAAAGTAAATTTATACATATGACGATTTTATTTATTGTCTTTATAAATGATAATCAGTGCAAATATATAAAATATTTAATAACGGACTATTTTATCCACTATTTATTTTAAAAAATTATTTTGACAATATAACACTACAGCGAAAACATAATGTTGGTAGCTGGAATAATAAAACCGTGGAGTTGCGCCAATGATACAATACCAATTATCAGGGCTATATTAATAGTTGATGAAGGGTCTTATGTGAAAAATAGATATAAACGATTGGTGGAAAAAATCCAACTTAAAATTTTGATAATTATTATACCTTCAAAAATGTCTCTCCATTTTGAAAACCTGCCATTAAATCTTTTAAACTGGTATTTCTATAAATATACAATAGTTTTTCCCTGACAGGTTTATACTTATGATGAAATGGACAAGGTTGTATATCTGAACATTCACTAAGCCCCAAACTACATCGTTTTAGGATATTTCCATCAAATGCTTCAACAATGTCCACTATTTTAATTACATCCATTTTGTCCATGTCAATCCCAAAACCACCTCCCGGGCCTTTTACAGAAATGATAATGTTATGTTTCACTAATTTCTGAAGAATTTTGGAAGTAAAAGCTTCAGGTGATTCTATTTTTTTGGCTACGTCGACTAAGCCAACTCTTTGCCCTATCATTGATTTGGAAGCAATATAAATTGAAGAACGGATTGCATATTCACAAGCTTTAGAAAACATAATCTTAATATTTTATGGCAAAAATACTATAAATCCTCCGCTTAGTCTGAGCCTAACTTGAATTATGTAAAATTTGATGACTTTAGCTCTAACAAAGTTGTGTGTGAAATTTGTCCAATGTATTGGTTTCAAATGTTGCGTATATCGAATCCAAATGCTCTTCTGCATTAACAAGACCATTGTTAAAATCCTCGCTTTCTGCATGTATTAAATCTGAAATTTGTCGATAATAGCTTATGCCACTTTTAAGATTATGGTAAAATGATGTAAAATATTTAATTCTTTTTCCCAAAATATCTTGCGGTATTGTTTCTTCCAATTGTTCTTTTAAATAATTAATATACAAATTTAACTCTTTAATAAACATGTGAGGCCTGTCTGTTCTTTTGATAATGTTTGTCCTGCCATAAATATGATCTATCATGTTCCAAAGCGAAACTTCATCGCTAAAATAAGCAATATTCGGACCCGGACAAATAGTAACAGCGCTCAAATTTTTGACAAAACTTTGTTTATAACAAATGGCCGCAGCATTTGCCAATCCGACACAAAGACATTCTTTTGATAATAGTTCCGCTTCCTGTTTATTATAATCATTGTCAGATAATTTAAGTGACTTTAACTGAAGTAATTTTAATTTTTGATACTTTCGGGATGCTGTACATATGCCTTCTTTGGTAAATTCTTTATTAAAAGCCAGGTGCTTTTCAGGACAGGGACTTCCGGGTTTTTCATTCAAAATACGCCTTTTCTTTTCAAGGGCGGCAGTCGTATCCTCAAGCGTATAAAATCTTATTCCTAAAGGCGAATTATGACTCAATAAAACATTTTCTTCTTTTGCAGCGGCCAATAATTTTAACGTGGCACCATCGACCGTTGTCGCTTCATTTACCATCAAAAATGGTGTACCCCATCCGGTGCTCCCGAGTTGGTAATGTTTGCGCAAAAAAACATCCTCTTCATTCGTGCCAATACCACCTTGAGCAGAAAATGTAATATGTGGTGGCTTATTTAAAATAAAATTTGACTGTTTGTTTTTACAGGCGGCTGTATAAATTTCAAAAAGTTCTTGTATTAGTTCCTGCTTTTTATCTTTAAATTCCTCAAGGATAGGCCCCATTAATAATCCCTCAGTTGCAAAAGCGTGTCCACCACAATTTAAACCGGATTCAAGCCTGAACTCACTGACCCAGATACCTTTTTTTGCAAGATATTTTCCCTGAATCAAAGCGGAACGATAATCACTAACTTTTATAGTTACTTTTTTGATAAAAACACCATCGTCAGTCAGATCAAATTCACTTCTTTGTTCCATATAATTAAATAACCTTGGATTCAGTCCTGCTGAAAAAACTATTGAAGAATTTTTAAGCGTACTGTTTACATAGCCTCTCAGGGCTGCTACAGCATCAGATCCATTTTCCATCAGCATCCCGCCATGATCGTAATTTTCTTTGTCAACCTTTGTCATAATATTCACATCAATACTACCGGCCTTAATTTGAGCCCGCAACAAAGTCTGCAAATTTACCTTTTCATTCTTATCAAATGTAGACATCATCAATCGATACATTTCTTTTAACTCACCATCATTCGGCAGCATTTCAAAATATTTTACAATTTCAGAGCCTGCTTCAAAAACACAATCACGAAGTTTCTCAACTTGACTTTCAACAATCTGATTCACCAAATTTAAGTATTTGGTAATTCTTTTAGCGCGATAATCAGCTTCATAAATTGTAATAGGTTCATATTCAATATTTTCAACCAGGCAATAATGTTTTCTCATCATTTCTACCAAACCATCCTCCACAATAGAAATTACTGATGAAATGCCGTATCGGGCTACTTTAACCGGTGAATCAATACTATATGCCAAACCTAAAACAGGAATATGAAATGAATGATATGGAGATGTTTGCATTAACCTTGATTTGAGTGGAAAAATATTTTAATTAGGCTCAAGGTAATAATAAAAGACGATTATATCCACTATTAATGCTTTTTCTTTTATTATAAACAAATGAATGTATGGAATTGAAATTTTAGTCAACCAATCATCACCCGTTTTTAATGTTTGTAACTACTTAGGCTCCAATAATAGGCCGATTTAATGTAGTTATCTTTTGGGGTAACAAATATTTTTTTTTCAAATTTATAAAAAAAAACAGGTACAAAAGAAAAACTTTTGCACCCATTTTTAAAATCAATTAGCGATATGTCAGGATTATAATTTCATAACTTTTTGGTTTGTTATTTTGCCATCACAGCTTACTTGAACTGCATAATTACCAGAAGGCAGTTTGCTGATATCAATATCTTTTCTATCATTTCCGAAACCAGTAAAATTGCCTTTTAAAACAATGGAACCTTTCATGTCAAGAATGGTATAAGAGATCAAACCTTCAGCAGTTCCGGAACTTTCAATAAATAATACATCTGATACGGGGTTTGGATAAACTTTAATGTCGACATCACTTTCGGACGTCTTCATCGTTTTGACACCAAGCAAACTTGTGCGTCCATCAAAATCTTTCTGCTGCAGGGCAACATAACTTATACCTTTAATATCATTGTCAAAAACATATTCGTAGTTATGTCTGCCTCGGCCATTGCCCGCAGATTTTATGACACCTACACTTTTATAGGTCTTACCATCATCAGAAAGCAATACTTCAAATGCTTCATTGTTGATTTCCTGAGCTACCTCCCAGCTTAAAGCGGCCAAACCTGGTCCTTCCCACTTAGTCTGCATACTCACGAGAGTGACTGGAAGAGGAGAGAAAGCTTTTTCAAATTCAAAATCTTTTATCTTTATGGCCTGACTATTACTTTTGCCATCATCTTCGGAACCATTGGAATAACAGAGGTTAAACCGCAATATTGGTTTTGTAGTACTAATATTGATCGCACCATTTACATCCGTGTGTTTGATCCCGGTACTTCCAAATATGTATTTTGCACGTAAACCCTGGCCAAAAATATCAAAAACCGGTGAAGGCCCGACTGGCAAAATGTCCAGAGCCACCCTACCCGTATCTGCATAACCAAAGAATTGAATGCTATCCTGAAATGATCCAAATGGTAAAGCAATGGAATGAATCATGTCAATATCATAAATAGTAAATCTATTTAGCTTAACGGGTTCAGAAAACGTAAACGCAAGACACACAGCTTGTCTTGACTGCGAAGCACTAATCTGGTATGATAATGTTCCTGGCCCATAAAATGAATTGGTTTTGGTGTAATCTCCATAATCACTTGGGTTGTTTGTCGTTGTATTTTTTTTGAACGGGTCAATAATTTCGAGTTTTACGTTGACGCCATTGATATTGGAATAGATTCGAATCGAATCGTCAACAGCCCAAACTGCTTTATTTCCGGTAGCTGCACCTTCCCAGGTAAAATTGATGGGTGAACCTACTTGTCCGAAACTACTTATTTGGGACAATAGTGAAATGGTAAAAGTTAAAAATAATAATTTAGTTTTCATTATCAACGGTTTACAATATTAAGAAAAAATAATATTAAATATTATCTTAATGTATAAGTACAAATTTCATACCAATTATTAATATTAAATTAAATTTTATATATATAATATTGAAATATAGTAATTTTTAAATAAATAATTATTGTCATATATTTGAGTGACAAATTAATATGTTTAACTTGCAGAATGAATAAATTGTTAAAAATTGTTCAGTTGATTTTTAATCGATGCCCAGAAATTTGTGGCTTTGAATGCTTAGTTTCCATCTCGGGTGTGCCAGACAATATGCGATACATTCTTTGATGTTCCTACTTTGATTCACATCGTCAAGTGGTTGAATGTAAAAATGTTCAAAGTCCAGATTCAAAAATTGTTCCGGAGTGTTTTCATTTTGTGGAAAAACCAATTTTAATTCGTTTCCTTTTGTGACAACAATTTGAGTATCTGCCTTCGGGCTTACACATACCCAATCTATGCCAACAGGAAGTGGTACAGTGCCATTGGTCTCAATGGCAATTTCAATGTTATGATGATGAAAAACGTCAATTAATGTATCATCCATTTGTAAGGCTGGTTCGCCACCAGTACATACGACAAAAATAGGTTCAGTCGGATCAGGCCATAATGCTACAATTTTTTTGGCCAAATCCTCAGCACTATATTTTCCACCATTGATACCATCTGTACCCCAAAAATCAGTATCACAAAATGTACATATCGCCTTATCTCTGTCCACTTCCCTACCTGACCATAAATTGCATCCTGAAAACCTGCAAAAAACAGCAGGCCTGCCTGTATAAAAAGCCTCTCCCTGAATGGTATAATATATTTCTTTTACTTTGTACACGTATGATAAATCTAAGATATTATGGCAGTTACTTCTATTTCTACCAGCATATCCGGATGGATAAGACCTGATACTTCAACCATAGTGCTGACAGGTTTGATTGTTTTGAAATATGTGCCGTGTGCCTTGCCTACCGCTTCCCAGTTCGAGATGTCAGTGACAAATATTCTTGTTCTGATCACATCTTCCATTGTAGCTCCCAATTGTGTTATTGCGTGCTCAATGATCTGAAAAATGGCAATGGTCTGTCCGTAAGCATCACCAATGTTCATTACTTTCCCATCCTTAACGGCTGTTGTTCCGGCTACTTCTATCAAGTTACCGATCTTAATAGCCCTGGAATATCCTACGATATCTTCCCATTCTGCACCTGAGCCTATCCTAATCTTCATATTCTGTTTTCTTAAACATTAACTATAAGCTGTCAACATATGTTGCAACATCTACCAGTGAATCGAGTCTGCAATCCGGAATACAACGTTGGGAAACAAAACTATTATCCGGTTTATTGCCTACCAAGATGGTCTTCATACCCAAGTTATTGCCAAAAGCGATGTCGCTATCAGAGTCTCCCACCATAAGACATCTGGAAAAATTAATTTCCGGATAATCCGTTTTTGCTTCCAATGCCATTCCCGGATTTGGTTTGCGACATAAAGGATCAAGATCAGCTGTAAAAGGGCAATAATAGATCTCATCCACCCTTCCGCCATGATACAAAATGATCTCCATCATCTGATCGTGGATAAACTTCAGCTTCTCATGTGTCAAAACGCCCTTTTCTATACCTGCCTGATTAGTGACACTAAAAATCCTCCGAAAATGCAGAGACAAAATACTCAAAGCATCAAGCACACCAGGTAAAAACCTGAATTCATCCCATTCTTTTATGTAGTCTCCAGGCAACCTTTCGTTGATCACACCATCACGATCCAGAAACAAACTCCATTCAGAAGATATTTTAAAATTTGGCCAACTAAACGGAACTTTGGTTATCATGGTGCAAAAAAATTATTTCAACGATAGTGTAAATTATAAAAACACCACTAGTGCTCTGTCAAGATAAAGATATTAACTAAATCAGGTTCTTTTTCCAAATCTCTGCGTTAAAAATACTCGCCGTTTATTAATGCAAAATATTAAGTAGCTGTAGCTGTGGAACGGCGTCCACAGTTCAGCACTAAAATCGTTTGCGACGATTTCTTCACGCACTTCATCTTGATCTTTGAAAAAATAACTCTCATTATAATTTAACTCTATATCTGGACATAGCACTGACCTTCCCCTTGGAATTATCCCTTATTTAATTTAATCTGAAGGCCTTTGTTTAATGCTTCCAAAAATTCTTCTGTATATAAATAATGTTCGCCATGTGTTACTTTACTACCATGGATGATGACGGCAAGATCTTTGGTCATCATACCACTTTCTACTGTTTCCACACATACATCTTCCAGCGCCTGACAAAAATCTATCAGGGCATCGTTGCCATCCAACTTGCCTCTGAATGCCAGACCACGCGTCCATGCATAAATAGACGCGATCGGGTTGGTAGACGTAGGTTTTCCTGCCTGATGATCCCGGTAATGTCTGGTCACCGTACCGTGTGCAGCTTCTGCTTCCATAGTATTACCATCAGGAGTGATCAGAACTGAAGTCATCAATCCCAATGATCCGAAGCCTTGAGCCACAGTATCGGATTGTACATCACCATCATAATTTTTACATGCCCAAACAAAACTGCCACTCCACTTAAGCGCACTTGCTACCATATCATCAATCAGTCTGTGTTCGTATACGATACCTGCGGCATCAAATTGTGTTTTGTAATCCCGGTCAAATATTTCCTGAAAAATGTCCTTAAATCGGCCATCATATTTCTTGAGAATGGTATTTTTTGTAGACAAATATAATGGCCAGCCTTTGGTCAATGACATCTTAAAACAAGAATGTGCAAAACCTATGATGGACTCGTCCGTATTGTACATACACATCGCTACTCCATCGCCTTTGAAGTCATAGACCGACCATTCTGTCACTTTGCCATCATCAGCTGTGAATGTCATAGTAAGTTTACCTTTACCCTTGACTACAGTATCAGTTGCTCTGTACTGATCTCCAAAAGCATGTCTGCCAATGATAATCGGTGATGTCCAGTTTGTCACCAATCTCGGCACATTTTTCATCACAATAGGCTCTCTGAATACCGTGCCATCGAGAATGTTTCGGATGGTGCCATTGGGTGATTTCCACATTTGTTTAAGTTTAAACTCTTCCACTCGTTGTTCGTCGGGTGTAATGGTAGCGCATTTGATACCGACGCCATATTTTTTAATGGCATTGGCAGAGTCTATAGTGACCTGATCATTTGTTTCGTCCCTATACTCTATGCCAAGGTCATAATATTTGATGTCGACATCCAGATACGGCAGGATCAATTTATCTTTTATAAATTTCCAGATGATTCTGGTCATTTCGTCACCATCCAACTCCACAACGGGGTTGGCTACTTTAATTTTACTGAAAGTCATGTCTTACTATTATTTTGCGTAAATATTTTAATATTAAACCCGGATTGCGCATTGGACTTTTTAATGAGAGAATATCTGACGAAATAGTTGTGATGCACGGAGTTTTTCACCCGGAAATGTAGCTTCAGCTACATTGAGGAAGGAAAAATGAGTACAGAAACAAATATAAAGTCAGATATTATCGGAATAAATTTCTAATGCGGATTCTGGGTTAAAGCGCAAATATACCAAAAATGAACAACGGTGGAGGAAAAATGATACAAATAAATTAGGTATTTGATTTGGTTAAATTTGACAAATTAATTTAAAACTGATCAAACTTAGGGTGCTTTAAATATTCTGAAAATAATGTTCGTTCTCCATCATCCTCCATTTTTTGCTTCATCATAGAGCCTGACATCTTCTATTTCCTCCAATTCTTCCATCAGCAAATTATACTCATCTATAGAAAGTACAACAGATATTTTATTGCCTGATTCATCAGTAACAAAATGAGGCTTCAATGATATCGAACTCATAATTTTATTTTTCAGATTTAACAATACTTTTGTGTGAAAAGTTCCGATTTTCAACGTGCTAAACTTTTGTAATTACACCAGATCGTCGCAGTTTGCAACTGCGATGCGATACATTAAGCATCTTTGATGCGATAAAGTACAAAGCTAATTTGAAATATTCTGTTAGGCATAGTATTTACTTAGTCTGTATGTTGCCATGGCTGTGCCATGAATCTTGGACGAATAATTAAATTTTTTTAGCTTTTATGACATGTGTACAGCTTATCCATTGTAGGATAAACCAGAAGAGTATTTTATTACCTAACAAATAGTGTGGCTTGTGTGGATAGTAGGCAAAAAAAATATAGCTGATAGGAACGTATAAAAGATTAAGAATTAATAGATATCTTATGGCAGTTTTGTACATTTAATTAAAAATTTAGCATCCCTTAGATTTGCATTAATTTAATATGTATAAAAGCAGGTTAACTTTGTCAAGTCCTCATCAAAATATCATAACTTTGTCCTTTTAATCATCAAATAAAAAAATATGTCAGACAATAATCAAAACCAAATCAATATAGAACTCTCAGAAGAAGTAGCAGAAGGCGTATATTCCAATTTGGCCATCATTTCACATTCACATTCTGAGTTTATAGTCGATTTCGTTAGGCTGGTACCCAATGTACCCAAAGCCAAAGTAAAATCACGTATCATTCTGACTCCGCAGCACGCTAAAAGATTGATGAAAGCTCTACAGGATAATATCAAAAGATATGAAGTACAATTTGGTAATATTGAAGATCCTGAAGCAGGTATGGTGCCTCCAATGAGTTTTTCACCTACTGGAATGGCATAGTCTATGTTTTTTTTGTTAAAAAACGTATCTAATCAACCTTATTAAAGGCCTGAAAACAGATATTGTGTTTACATTTACCTGCACTTATTGACATAGACAGGAATTTTGTAAAATAAGTAAAATATAGATTACTTTCGTTTGGACCTGTGTGGAGCGTTTGTCTGATTATCTTATAAATCTATGCTGATGCAACATAAAATTATTGGTTTATTTTTTCTGGTTTTTGGTATATTCAGTTGCAGAAACAATGAAAAAATCAAGGTACAAAATAATGTCCATATCGCCCTGATAGGCAATAATCTTTGTTCCCGTATGTTTGAATACGACCACTTTGAAACAGAGTTGCACATGAGGTATCCTGAGTCTATGCTGTACATCAGAAATATGTGCGATCCTGGCAATACAACAGGATTCAGGCCGCATCCCGGTAGACTTGACCCCTGGGCATTCCCTGGCGCACAGGTTTTTCATCCTGACAAAATTTTTCCCTCTTACAGCGAAGGCCACTATGAATCACCGGACGAATGGCTGACAAAACACAAAGCAGATATAATCCTGGGTTTTTTTGGCTATAATGAATCTTTTAAAGGAGCAACTGGTGTGGACAATTTTAAAGCTGAGCTTAGGGCTTTTATATCTCACACTAAATCACAACAATATAATAAAAATAGCACAACACAATTAGTCATGATTTCGCCAATTGCTTTTCAGGATTTATCTGCCGGCCGTGACTTGCCTGATGGTAAAAATATAAATAAAAACCTAAAGCTTTACACAGAAGCACTCTCCGAAGTTTGTCAAGAAACGAATACACTTTTTATAAACATTTTTGATAAAACTTCCCATTGGTTTGACAGTAATGACATACTAACCATTGACGGTTCACAACTGAATGATGCCGGTTATAAAAAACTATCAGTTTTACTTGCTGACGAGATATTTGGTAAAAATAAAGTCAACACTGCTATTGATGTAAAGCAGCTTGCTACAGCGGTCCACGAAAAAAACTGGATGTGGCACAATGATATCAAAATACCCAACGGTGTACATGTATATGGACGCAGGTTCGAGCCATTTGGCCCTGATAATTATCCTGCCGAACTCGAAAAAATCAGGCAGATGACTGCCATAAGGGATACTGCAATCTGGAAAGTCGCTATGGGTCAATCATACGATGTTGCAAAGGCCGATCAAATGACAAAAGTACTTCCTCCTGTTGCAACCAACTACACATCAGGTCAAGGCAAATATCTGTATGGCGAAGATGCTTTGCGTACGATGAAAATGGCTGCCGGTTTTAAAGTGGAACTTTTTGCATCAGAAAAAGAATTTCCTGACCTCGCCAATCCTGTACAGATATCCTTTGACAATAGAGGCAGGCTGTGGGTAGCGACAATGCCATCATACCCTCATTATAAGCCAGGCGATGCGAAACCAAATGATAAACTGCTTATCCTCGAAGATACAAATGGAGATGGGAAAGCCGATCAACAAAAAGTATTTGCGGAAGGTCTGCACTTGCCTATTGGATTTGAGTTTGCACCTGAAGGCGTTTATGTCACCCAAAGTCCACACCTTAAATTATACACAGATACTGACGGCGATGATAAGGCGGACAAATCAGAAGTCATTTTGAGTGGTTTTGACGACCATGACACACACCACGCCATCAGTGCCTTTTGCGCCGATCCTTCAGGCGCCATTTATATGGCTGAAGGTGTCTTTACATTCCAATGTCGAGACTTCATATGGACCCGTAAATGCCACAAATGGCGGTTTCTTCCGATATAATCCAAGCCGAAACCACTTGGAGCGGACAGCACAATTATCGATACCAAATCCCTGGGGCATTGCTTTTGACGCCTGGGGCCAACATATATTTGCGGAGACTTCAGGGCCTGATGTACGCTGGATGATGCCGGGGTCAATCAAACCTGTTTATGGCGTGGCATCTCCGATTTCACCAACTTTGGTAGAAGAAAAACACATGGTCAGACCTACCTCAGGTCTTGAATATGTCTATAGTTCTCACTTCCCCGCAGAGATGCAAGGGGACTTTTTGATCAATAATGTCATCGGATTTTTAGGCACCAAACAACATCAGCTTACCGATGATGGAACAGGCTTTAAAAGTATCCATAGACAAGATCTAATGCAAAGCAGTGACCCTAATTTTCGCCCCGTCGATATGGAGTTTGCACCAGATGGTTCTTTGTATATTGCAGACTGGCACAACATGCTCATCGGTCATATGCAGCACAATGCCCGTGATCCTTTGAGAGATCATGTCCATGGCAGGATCTACAGGGTAACATATCCTTCAAAATCGCTTGTCGCTCCAGCCAAGGTAGATGGTGCTTCCATTAATACATTGCTTGACAACTTAAGGTTGCCGGAATACAGAACAAGGTACAGGACAAGACGGGAGTTACGAGGCAGAAATGACAAAGAAGTACTGACAGCCCTCAATGCCTGGGTCAAAGATCTCGACAAAAATGATACTGCCTATGAGCATAATCTTCTCGAGGCATTGTGGGTCACCTGGGGACTTAATAAAGTAGATAAGGATGTATTGAATTCCTTGCTTGGCGCTAAAGATTTCAGGGCACGTGCCGCAGCTGTCAGAGCCTTAAGATACAATGGTCATCGGATCACCAATCAACTTGAATTACTTCAGAAAGCTGCGGCGGATGAACATGGACGTGTAAGGTTGGAAGCCATCGTAGCTGCGAGTTGGCTGGACAAAGAAGATGGCTTGAGCATCCTGAAAATTGCCAGTCTAAAACCGATGGATGTTTGGATGAAAGACACTTATGAAAGGGCATTTGTTTATCTCAATGGTACATATAAACCAAAGGAAAATAGGGAAGAAATTCTGACTGATCCAAAATTTACAGCTGCTGAAAAAGAAATATTTAAAAAAGGTAAAGAAATATATCTTCGTGACGGTTTTTGCGCCACCTGCCATCAGAAAAACGGACTAGGATTGCAGTCATCAGGTTTTCCTCCGCTTTCCGGTTCAGAATGGGTCAATCAAAATAGCGAAAGACTGATCAAACTTACACTAAAAGGTATGTATGGTCCTATCAAAGTCAAAGGTGCCAATTACCCGGGTCAGGTACCGATGACGCCTTACGGAGGAATGCTTAAGGATGATGAAATCGCTGCTGTCTTATCTTATGTACGTAACAGTTTTGGTAATAAAACATCGTTTGTACTACCAGAAGAAGTAAAAGTCATCAGAGAAAAAATCAAAAATAAAAAAGGATTTTACACTTCTGAAGAACTCCTAAAAGATCATCCCCATGAAAAAAAATAATTGGTACAATGGAATGATTGGCATTATATCTTGTTTGTTGGTAATGACCATTACAAATGCCTGTAGTCATAAGCTTAATTTACATACAAAACATATCGTTTTTATCTCCGGAGAAGAAGAATATCGATCTGAAGAATCATTACCCATGATCGCAAAAATCCTGCAAAGAGAAACAGGAGCAAAAGTTTCCTTTTGTTTTTCTGTAGACTCTGCCGGATACATCGATCCCAACAATACAAAACATATCTCCGGTCTTGACAAGTTAACATCTGCTGATCTTGTGGTCATGTTTTGCCGATTCAGAGCCTTACCGCCAGATGAACTGTCTTACATTACAGACTATGTCGCATCAGGAAAACCCATCATCGGACTCAGAACGAGCACACATTCGTTTTTATATAAAGATAATCCTTCCCTCGAACCAATGAATAATGAATGGCCAACAAAAGTCTTCGGACAGCAATGGATCACCCATCACGGTCATTTTGATGATGGCAAAAATCCTTTGACATCCGTATCACTGATCAGCAATAAAAAACATGCCATACTGAGCGGTGTTCAAGCATTTGATGCCTATTCATGGCTTTATCATGTTGATGGTGGCGACTGGAAACTGAATGGTGATTGTTATACCCTACTCAATGGTCGGGCCCTTAAATCCAATCACGAAGCGGAAGGACAACTCGCAAAATTTCCGCTTACCAATCCCGTGGCATGGACTAAGACATATACAGGCTCAAGCGGCAAAAAGGCAAAAATTTTTTTTACTACCCTGGGACATCCCTACGATTTCAGAGATGCGTCAATGCGTAAGCTTTTGCTCAATGGCATATATTGGGCATTGGATGCGGAAAAACAGATACCAATGGATGGCGTGAAAGCAGAGCCTGTCACAATGTATGAACCAAGTAATAGTGGCTTTGGAGATAGATACAGGAAAGGTGTACGTCCTGAAGATGTATTTAGGTAGAGGGAAATTTGGAGCATAGCTCATTTGTTTTGTACATCATTTTTTTGGAAATTTGGTAAATTTTTTTATCTTTCACAGCTTATTACATTTGGTAACATGAGCTGGGAGCTAAGGTTTATCGGGACATTTGTCTGAAATGTGAAAAATCATGACAAAAAAAAATTGATTTTTCATCAAACTGAGCTTAACTGAGTAAATTTGCACAAAAATAGTCAATATGGCATCTGGAATCTTTGCAGTTTTGGACGACATTGCCGTCCTGATGGATGATGTGGTGATGATGAGCAAGCTGGCAACCAAAAAGACTGCCGGCATTCTTGGTGATGATTTGGCTGTCAATGCTGAAAAGGCAACCGGGTTTGTTGCTTCCAAAGAATTGCCGGTGTTATGGGCGATCACAAAAGGTTCTTTTATCAATAAGCTCATTATCCTGCCTGCGGTTTTTATTTTGAGTTATTTTCTTCCGGTTGCAATTAAATTTACATTGGTGATCGGTGGGCTGTACCTGGCTTATGAAGGTGTTCATAAGATTTTCGAATCACTTTTTCATAAAAAAGAAGAAAAAAGTAAAGCAGATCCGGACTACAATGTGGAAATCTCAACCAATGAACAAGTAAAAATTAAGTCAGCCATAACCACAGATTTTATTCTATCGGTAGAAATAGTGATTATAGCTATGGGTACCGTTTTGGATAAGAGCCTTCCTATTCAGATTATGACCGTCAGTTTTGTAGCACTTTTAGCCACTGTAGGGGTTTATGGACTGGTGGCACTTATAGTACGCTTGGATGATTTTGGGCTCATGCTGATCAGCAAGTCCAAAGGCAATAAACTTTTGGTAGCCCTGGGAAATGGTTTTATTCGTTTATTACCCATCATCATCAGATTTTTAAGTGTAGTGGGTACCATTGCCTTGATATTGGTGGCGGGTGGTATTTTTATGCACAATATTGAGTCTGTACATCACATAATGCCAACATCATGGCCATCCATCCTTTCAGAATTTGCAGTCGGTTTACTCGGTGGAATCATGGCTTTTATGGTGATAACAGGCATAATTGCCATCTTTAAAAAAATTAAGTGAGCTTATTGAACCTATGAATTTAGGGATTATGTTGGTGAAGTGCATACGTACTTGATACAGGCTTTCGATACGTACTGGAATATATTTGTAGCATTATTTAATTCCTTAAATGTATATATATGCATTCAAGACATTTTTTAATTATAAATTGGTAAAAAACTGAAAATGTAGATTATATTCCAAATTAGTGGCAATATTATCGGATTCTATTCCGAATATGTTGTATTTTTGCAACAAATTTTGCCAGAATGATCAAAAGATTCTTAGAAAAATTAATAATAGACCAACTTTTTAGAAATAAAGTAATCTTGCTCTTGGGAGCAAGGCAAACAGGAAAAACTACCCTCCTTAAACAAATTGCAAAACAGTATGATGCCGTTTTATGGCTCAATGGAGATGAATACGATATACAAGAACGATTCAAAAACCCTACATCAACACAATTAAAAGCATTAATAGGTCGTCATAAAATGGTGATTATTGATGAAGCTCAACGGATTGAGAATATCGGTTTAAGTTTAAAAATAATCCACGATACGTATCCTGAGATTCAGTTGATAGCCACGGGTTCCTCATCTTTTGAACTGAGAAATAAGACTAATGAGCCATTGACTGGCAGAAAATTTGAATATCAGTTGTTCCCAATTTCTTATGCAGAATTGATCAATCATCATAGCGAGTTGACAGAAAGCCGCCATTTGAAAACCCGAATAGTTTTTGGATCATACCCAGAAATCATCAACAATGAAGGTAATGAAATAGAAATTTTAAAGTCACTGGCTGACAGCTATCTTTTTAGAGATATTTTAATGCTGGATACCATTAAAAAGCCCGAAAAATTAGTTAAGTTATTGCAAGCTTTGGCTTTTCAAATTGGGTCGGAAGTTTCTTACAATGAAATTGCAAATGTAATTGGTTTAGACAGTAAGACAGTGGAAACCTATATCGATTTATTAGAAAAATCATTCATCATTTTCAAACTAAACTCTTTCAATAGAGATTTACGAACTGAATTAAAAATGGGTAAAAAAATCTATTTTTGTGATAATGGCATTCGGAATGCTTTGATTTCTAATTTTCAGTTGATTGAGTCCAGGCAAGATGCCGGCGCCCTGTTTGAAAACTATTTGGTAGCAGAAAGATTGAAGGTCAACCAATACAATAAAAACTATGCTAATATATTTTTTTGGCGCACAAAAGAACAACAGGAAATAGATTTTATTGAAGATAGAGATGGTCAAATTGATGCCTATGAATTCAAGTGGAACGAAAAGAAGGTGGTTAGATTTACCAAAACATTTACTGATGCTTATCCGGATGCACACACAAAAATAATAACACCACAAAATATAGACACTTTTCTATCTAAGTAACTGGCATTTGTAATTTTAACGAAAATTCTGCATTTATTTATTATGATTTCATGCGAAAATATCAGTTTTCACCCTAAAACAACACCACTCCTACCTGCCAACCGATCCACATTTTGTGTTTGTAAGTTCCGCTATCACCATCATAAGCAGAATTTTTGACAAGAGAGGCTACATGACCGTTGATGACTGAAGTAGGATCATACCAGAAGTGATTGAGTGTAAGACCTGTCCTGATACCAAACTTTTTGGCTGGTTGCCAGGATATGCCGATCATGAGTTGATTGTACATATTGAAATTCCATTTTATAAAGTTATCTACATCATGTGTATTCCTTACTGTCGCATCTGCTTCGAAATTCAGCTTTTTATTGATAGGCAGTGAGGTAGCAAGTCCCAAACCTGCCTGAACAAACCTGTAATCTTTGTCTCTGGTATTAAAGCCCCCAAAATAGTGCATATGCAAAGGCGCCCATCCTGAGCGGAATCCAAGATGCATAGTCCCCAATTCATTGTAAGACAATTCTGCTTTGTGATAACCATCTTTGACATAATTGACGAGTCCGATGGCCAGTCCTTTTTTGATGTGATTGGCCTTATTGAAGATACCGATCTGCAGTCCTTCGAGTGTGTCGCATGTATTGATAAGGCCTGAAATCTGTACACCTTTGATATTGGCTGCTTTATTGTACAAACCAGCTACCTGAAGATATGTAGAGGAGCTGTCCACGATATTGGTAAATCCGCTGATTTGTCCTCCGGTTACTTTTACAGCTCTGTTATATAACCCGCCGACCTGCAAACCTCTTAGCGTATGGTTTTTTGATACACACCGGATATCTGTATGCCGTCGGTAATGCTGTCGTTATTATTGACTACGCCTGATATTTGTACCCCTTTGACGTTGCCTTTGACCGCATTGAGTACACCGCTGATCTGGGTGCCGGACACATTTCCTGACACAGCATTGACTACTCCCGCTATTTGCACACCGTACACATCTCCGTCGTCGTAATTATATACCCCCCCGAGCTCTACACCATTGAGCCCTTTGGAATTACCCCCGATGATGTTGATTGACAAGGTGTTTCGGGTGTGAAAAGAAAGCAATTTATTGGTACTGATCGGTGGTATTAGAGAAATGGAAAAACTATTGAAGATCGTATCATTAATATTGATCAGATTGACATTTTTCTTTTTCATTTTTTCCCAGAAGCTTTCATTGTACGTACTTTTTTTTATCGATAGCGCCTCTGGTATTCTGTCGTTGTTTAATGAACCTAACCATACTTCTTTTTTGCTCAATGAGTCAAACTCAGATATCCTGACTCTCGGAAAAGACCGTAATTTAATACGAAGGGTTTGTCTTTCCGAAGTGACTATGACCAGGGAAGTATCTACATAATTGGCTTTGGCAACATTGATTCTGACCTGTCTGATATCAGATGGCAGATTGAAAGCAAATCTCCCTTTACTATCTGAATTGACGAGAATTTTATGCTTTTTGACATAAACACTGGCGTCACTGACGGGTTCATCGGATTGAGGATTGGTGATCGTGCCACTGATACTTAATGATTGAGAACCTGAAGATTTAATGATCAGGTATTTTTCTTTTACGATGATCGTGATATTTAGTTCACTTTCGAGCATAGGAATGACATTTCTAAGTGCTGTTTTAGTGACCTGAATACTTATTTTACGGTCATCTTCAAACTCACTGTACGAAAATATTACACCTGCCTGTTGCTGTATATCTTTAAAGACAAGCCGGGCTGGTTTATTGACATGATTGAGCGTTAACTCTGTATTGAGTATGGACTGACTAGACGCTATGTTCACCCATGCCAAAGCCCATATTGTGATGATACTTCTTATTGACATGGTTTTCCTTCGATTTTATAGTGATGGTCCTCAAATTGGTACTTAAACCCCAAAGTCTCCGTGATTACTGTGATAATGGTCGCTACTTCTTCATCAAAAAACTGGGTAGTAATCTTACAATCACCAATACTTTCCGGCATCAACCGGATGTCGATGTCGTATGTTTCTTCCAGTAAAGCAACAGCATCGGCCAATCGGGTATCCTTAAAATCAAATTTGACTGTTTTGCTGTCTATATCTGTGATGATTTTCTTTTGGGACCTGATGTACCAGGCTTTTTCGCCTGCTTTGATGATGATTTCACTGCCATGTTCGTCATAAAGACGCACAATGCCTTCATTGACCACTACATAAACCGTATCTGATTTCGGCTGACTTTCCACCGTAAATACCGTGCCCAAATCTTCTATATAAACGCCATCTGACTCTATGATAAACGGAAGTGCTGCATTATGCGTCACAGTAAATGCTGCCTTGCCTGACAGCTTGAGTTGACGGCTATTTTTACCAAAACCTTCTCCAAAGGTGATACGGCTGTTTCTATCGAGTGTAATTTCACTTTTGTCGTTCAGTATTTTGTGTATCGCTTCTTTTTCGGCATACATTTCTGAAGGTATTTCCTGTCTCTTCATCAAAAACATTACGGCTACCAATCCAACCAAAAAAATTGCAGCCAAACCATACATCCAATAAGGATTTGATTTTTTTGCCACCTTATTGCTGAAAGTCAGCCATGCCTTTTGTTTATCAGGTGATGAGATTTTTTTGTCGTACACCCTCAGATATGTTTGCTCCATATTGTTGAAATACTGCTGATTTTGTGGAGATGCTGCTTTCCAGGCTTCCATTTGGACGGCTTCTTCAGGACTGGCTTCTCCGCAAAGATATTTTACGATAAAATCGTCGTTAATTGGATGTTGTGTATTCATAACAGATGGCTTAAGAGAATGAAAACAATGATATGGATATACTCAGACAAAGCGACTCTCATTGTTTTCAGTGCTTTACCCATTTGATTTTCGATGGTTTTGGGAGATAATTTTAAGCTTTCAGCTATTTCATGGTATCTCAAACCATCATATCTGCTCATGGCAAATATCTTTCTGCATTGTTCAGGCAGAGACTGTATCGCCGCCGCTATTTTTTCTGCTACTTCCTGATAGATCATGGTATCGCCGTAAGCATGGTGATCGTCTGCTGGCTTGGATTGTACATATTTTTGGGCTACTTTATCGTGTTTGATTTTATTCAGACATTTGAAGTATACACCTTTGTACAGAAATGCCTGCATAGAAGTGTGGATCACCAGTTTGTGACGGTCATGCCATAAGTCCAAAAATACGGTCTGTACGATGTCTTCGGCTTCATCCTGATCAGCGACCATGGTCTGACAATATCGGTACATACCATCATAGTGATCAGCAAACAACTGTTCAAAAGTGGCCTTATCTACCGATTTTGCCGGCTGCAATGGTATTACTTTTTTGTTCATGTCCTTTAGGTTAACACTGCTGCTGAAAGGTATGTTTTTATATTTTGATGGGTTTCCCGTATTAACACTATCCACAGCGTTTGACGATAGTGCAAATATGGGCATTATTATACTATTCATTGCCTAAGTTTAATTACAACTTTTTATCCTGCCTATACCACTTATTTTGGTAGTAATGACAGGATTTCCTTTATAACAGATCGTACCGTTTCCGTCTATGCTAACATTCAGCTCATCACTTACATGTACGTTCGCAGTAGCATTTCCGTCTATGTTTATGGTACTGATTTTTGCTTCCAAATCATGTCCATATATGCTACTGTTGCCATCTACTTTTATACGCAATTCTTTAGTCATACCTTTAAGGTCAGCCTTTGCATTCCCATTTATATCTAAGTTCAACAATTCCAAAGACTGAATACTGAAATACAGAGACGCATTGCCATCTACCTGACAATAGAATGAGGAAGCGATATTGTTTAGTCCTGATTCAGTTGCTACTTTTACATTTCCATTGATACTTAGTTCCTTCAGACCTGGTACTGTCATGACAATTTTTACATCACTGCGTTTGACATTGCAAAAGTTTTTGATCCTGACTTTCCATATATCATCGCTTACCGAAGATCTGCTTTCGAGATCAGCGATCAGATCTTTTCTGGCTTCAATGGTTACTTTTTGCACATCTCCTTTTTGCAAAATAACCTCTGCAGACATGTCGATATCTAATTTGTGAAACGTCCGGAGATCGAGCTCTTTGGTGATCACTTCACCATCAAAACAATCAAAGACATCTGTATCACAACTAAGTAACGTGCTGAATACCAGCATTAAAATCAAATTTTTCATCTGTTTATTTTTATTTGTTTTTTAATGGTCAGATGGAATCTTTGATAAAAAATAATCATTGTGGTTTGTATAATAAACCGTTACTTCTTAGGTCGATTTCATATTCTATTCATCAAAAATTCAAACTACACACCATGTCCAACCGTGCATCATTCCATTCATTCGTTATTCCAATGATTCGTAATTCGTCATTCCAATCGTTCATCATTAAAACTCCACTTTATACGAAAGTACCGGTACAAAAGGCATCATCGTCCACTGTTCCATTTTATCATTTTGGATGTCGTAAGTAATGCCTCCGACGTTTTCACTATTTGTAGCATTCATCAGGTCGAGAGAAAGTGTGGACGTGTATTTATTTTTATTTCTTTTGTACTTTATACCGATATCCAGCTTATAAAAATCTTTGAGTTTGACCGAAAAAGGGCGGCTTTCATCACGCACCTCTTTTTGGGCAAGTTGTGAGGCAGCCCTGTCTATAGGTGTATCCCATTGGCCACCAACCAGCGCATTTTTGATGTTGATACCCAGGATATTCCTTTTATTTTTACCGACAATCCATTCTTTGCCTATGGTGACCACTGATGTATAACCTGCATTATACCGGCTATTGATCCATCCGGTAGCAGGCGTTTTGTACTTTGAGTCAAACACTGATCCAGTGATGATGAAGTACCAGTTATTGTGTAAAAACCGCTCAAGAGTAAGCTCCAAACCAATATTTCGGCCCTTGCCTTCATTGACTAATTTGAAATCCGGAAAAAAGAACTGTTGATTGGTAATGGCGTAATTTCTGTTTTCGCCCAGACCTACAGGTATATTACTGATGCTTTGGTAATAAATTTCAGATTTGATCCTCGTATGGGTATTGATATTATAATTGTGCGTCAGTACCAGATGGTGCGCTTTAGTAAAATCCAGATTTTTATTGATTAGTCCGCCATCTTCAGATTTGATAAAATAAACGACCAGTGGTTGGATCTGACTGTGTCTTCCGTATGCCAAAGCTATATTTGATTTTTTATTGATATTATATTGGATATTGCCCCTTGGTTCGATCACCTGTTTTTCATTCAGGAGAAAATTTGAATAATGAAGTCCGATATTGGCTGACCAATTTTCATTCATTCTGTACTGCATCTGACCATAAACTCTGGCAAAAGATGTATTGTCTTTGTTATTGATCCTATTGACAAATTCAGTATCATTTTCATAGTCATTGTACAAAGTCTGATAGCCCAGTTTGTCATAATACATACCGCTGCGGAAAGTAATTTTTGGATTGATCTTCTGTGTATAGTTTAGCGCGGCAGATATTTTATTGGTCTTATTATCTATCTGAAATTTACTGAAATAAGTATAATTCTGATAGCGTGTTTTCACATCTTCATTAAAACCACTTTTGGTTGTCGAGTAAGCCATGATGGCAGACAAAAATCCATTATTTTTGGTCGACATGGTGTATTTGGCACCGTTGACAGACATATTACTGAGAAATTCTCCTTTAGACCGATGCGCCAAAGCCCCTTTATCTTTATCTAAATCTTCGAGTGTTTCATCTACTTTCTGATTACTCCAGCCATTGATACCAAAAAGTGACAGATGACCGACCTTATTGAGCGGTAAACTGATATTGTACGAAAGGTCGCTATAATTGAGTACTCCCGTCAGATCTACTCCCAGTTTGTCTATCAATGAAAGTGTAGAATATCGGTAATTGACCAGATAAGAGCCCTTGTATTTTTTGCTGAAGGGACCTTCTACGGCCGCCTCCATACCGAGGAAGCCTGCTTTGAGCGTAAATTCATTTTTACTGTTATTACCTTTACGCAGTTTGATGTCAAATACGCCACCAAGTGCATTGCCATATTCAGCAGAAAAAGCACCTGTCGAAAAATCAGAATTGGCCAATACCTGCGATGACAATACCGACACTCCACCACCTGACGAAGCTACGTCGCCAAAATGATTGGGATTGGGTATGTCGATGCCTTCCATGCGGTAAAGTAAACCGGAAGGATGATTTCCCCTTACAGACACATAATTACTTCCATCATTGGTAGGTACTACGCCTGCAAATGACTGCGCCATACGGGCAGGATCATCCACGGCTCCCGCAAATTTATTGCTCTCCTCTACTGAAAATGTCCTTGTACTGGCATATGCTAAAGAGTTGACAGGTTTGGATTTTTCTTCACGGGCTGTGATGACTACCTCATCAAGTGTCTTGATATCTTCCTTCATGGTGACATTCAGTACCAGCTCTTTGCCACTTTTGATCTCAATGGTAGTTACAAAAGCTTCATATCCCAGATAGGAGACATTGAGCATGTGTCGGCCTACAACCAGCCCTTCTATCCTGAAGTCGCCGTTTTCGTTGGTGATGGTAGCGTTATTTTCATAATTAACCACATATACGAGTGCCCCGATAAGTGCTTGCTGGGTGACCTCATCTGTCACTGTGCCTCTGAAATTGTAAAGTGGATTGGATTGTGATAATAAAATTTGTCCCATGGAGGTCAGGACTACTATCATTAATACTTTAATACGATTCATTTTCCTTTGTTTTGCTGTATGAAAACAAAAGTTGGATTTACCCCTATCGGAGGGAGTAAGTTTTTTTGAAAATTTTTAAATCAATCCTTCGATTTGGTTTTGACTGATATTCAGATATGCCCGATGGTCGCAGATACCAAATGAGATCCATTATTTAGAACCATTAATAAAGCTGATAGTACTATCAAATACTACCAGTCTTTTTCTATCTGACAATAAATAAGTCTATCAATAATGATTTTACGATTCTCGTCTTTAAAAAAACATCAATCCAACCTAAAACTATAAATGTAATGTAATGCATAGCGTTCTGATTTATAATTTTATGTCCATGCATTCATCATACAAAATTTAGTGCAAAGCTACGCTTTTTAAAAATCAGAATTTAACGAATTACAAATTCTTAATGTATAGGATCAAGTTCCAAACTTCGACCATCACGGATGCCTTATTGGAAGAGAAATGAACAAGACATGTAGCCTTATGGACATTTATTTGTTTGATTCCCATATCGATTGCATAGAAGCATTAACTTTGTTGCCAATTATACGGTTAGTTCCAAAAACAAAACTTTTATACATTGTATTTAGATAAAATTATTTCTTATTTTAGTCTCATTAAATCTGCGTTACGCGGGGAAGAAAGAGATTATACACAGGGAAGCATTAAGACTGCTATTGTATTACTATCTATACCAATGATTTTGGAACTTAGCCTTGAAAGCGTTTTTGCTTTGGTAGACATGTATTTTGTAGGTAGACTTGGACCAAATGCCATAGCCGTAGTCGGTTATACAGAATCAATGGTCACCTTGGTATATTCAGTCGCTATTGGGCTTAGTACAGCGGCTACGGCAGTTATAGCCAGACGGGTTGGAGAGAAGGAATTAAAAGGTGCTTCCAAAGCTGCGATTCAGGCACTCTTTATTGCAATAGTCCTTTCAGCTATTCTAAGTATATTAGGGCTAAGCTATGCAAAGGATATGTTGCTATTTATGGGTGCTTCGACTGAAGTAATCAGTGAAGGATTAGGTTTTACAAAGATCATGTTTGGGTTCAATATTGTAATTATGTTGCTTTTTCTCATAAATGGGATTTTCCGGGGAGCCGGCAATGCAGCACTTGCCATGAAAAGCCTTTGGATAGCGAGTATTTTTAATATTATTTTAGATCCTTTATTAATTTATGGCATAGGAAGCTGGCAGGGTTGGGGACTGGAAGGTGCGGCAATTGCAACGTGTATCGGAAGAGGTTCCGGTGTGGCCTATCAGATGTACCATTTGTTTTCCGGTAGCGGGCTTATTAAAATTAGGTGGTCCGACGTAGTTCCTGACCTGACCATCATAAAATCTATGATTAGTCTTGCATGGCCAGCAACCTTTCAGTTCATAATTGCTTCCGGAAGTTGGATTATATTGACCAGGATAGTAGCTGAAACAGGCGGAACTGAAGCTTCAGCCGGCTATCAAATTGCCATTAGAAATGTAATATTTTTTATATTACCTGCCTGGGGACTGAGCAATGCTGCCGCCACTTTAGTAGGACAAAACCTTGGTGCCGGTCAACCACAGAGGGCAGAAAAAAGTGTTAAGTTGGCGATCCTATATAATGCAGTATTTATGTCTATCGTAAGCTTAATATTTATATTATTGTCTCCGGAAATAATCTCTTGTTTCACAGATCAACCTGGAGTGCACCGGATAGGCGTAAATGCATTACAAATTATAGGGTCGGGATTTATATTTTACGGTATCGGAATGGTCATCATTCAATCACTCAATGGAGCTGGAGATACCAGGACACCAACCTGGATAAATTTTGTAGGATTTTGGTTGTTTCAGATACCTCTGGCATACTTTTTCCAAAATTATACTGATCTGGGACTGAATGCCATTTTTTCAGCGGTACCTATTGCAGAGACGGGTATTGCCATTGCTGCATACTTCATTTTCAAACAAGGCAAGTGGAAACAAATGAAAGTGTAGTCTAACCCAGAATCGGTATGATTAGTAATAAACAGTAGAGTAGCATATTCGCTGCACAAGTCTTGCGTTGATACTGATTAAAAAAAATCTTCCATTTCCGATATGTTGCAAAAGTACTTTTTTGTATTTTGGTGATTAAAACAATGCAGCAAAAAAAATTATTTAAACGAAAAAGAATATCTGATAAAAGAACTTCATCATCGTGTGAAATAAGATTAAATAAATTATTATTTAGCTTTAAAACAACCTTCGGATATAAAGGCCTTATTAAGTTTATCGATGATTACACTGGTTTGATGTCATGATTTTAAGCCATTAATCATAATATTTAAACAAATGATTAAATTTTTTGATTAAAGTCTTGACAAAATCAAAAATACCCTTACCTTTGTGCCATCATACCAATTAATATGAAATGTTTATCAAACGAATCTACCGAAGAAAGAATCAAAACAGCAGCTGTTAAGGTTTTTTTGGAGAAAGGTTTTGATGGCGCAACAACAAGGGATATTGCAAAAGAAGCAGGTTTAAACTGTGCATTGATGAATTATTACTTCAGGAGCAAAGAAAAACTGTTTTCAGGCGTATTTTTAGACATGTGCCAACTATTTTTTTCCAACATGCTGGAAATACTGGATAAGCCATTGACTATACATGACAAGATCATGGAAATGATAGATCATGAATATAAAATGTTTAAAAAAAATCCGGCATTGTCCAATTTTATTTTAAATGAATTACATCGCAATCCGGAAAGGTTGCTGGAAACTTCGCTAAATAATAAAATACTTCATCACCCTGTTTTTGAAAAACAACTTAATGAAGCCATATTGTCAAATGAAATCAGGAACATAGAAGCAAAACACATATTACTATTAATTCCGTCAAATGTTCAGTTCATATTTCTTAGTAAAGCAATGACTAAACAGTTATTTAATATGTCTGAAAAGGATTTTGATGCCTTTGCGGATAACCATATAAATGTCGTTAAAGAAATGATTTCAGACTACTTATTTCCACCTGTTAAAGCACGCTGATATTATTTTTTACATTTCATAAAACAATTTAAGTCACCTATATTTTCACCTGGTGTATACATGCTTATTAAAGTAAAGGTTTTTTACGAATTAAAATTAATCAAATGTTTAAATCAAATGTATTAAACAATAAAATGAATTCATTTTATTTCTTAACCTAAGTCAATGAGACTAGAAAAATGTTGATATACCTTTGTGCTTTCAAATAAATAAAACTTAATCATGAATGACATTGTCCGCTTTAATAAGCCATATAAAAATATAAATAATTTTACAATAAATACATTTTACAGAATATAAATAAACATTTTTACAAAATACACTGTTACAACCAAATAATATTTTAAAATGCAAGTCAAATCTATACTCAATACATTCTTTTTTACTTTTTTAACATTTGCCTTTCAGCTTTCATATGCTCAAAAAATGACCTTAGTCAAAGGAAGCATATTCGATGCAAAAACAAAAGAAGCTATGCTTTACGTCAATGTTCAATTTGACAATACATCTATAGGTACCATGTCTGAATTGGATGGTACTTTCCAAATTGAAACCAATGAAAACGTCTCTAAAATTAGTATAAGCTATATTGGATACAAAACACAGTTGATTGACATTACATCAGGTCAGGTCAACGATATAAAAATATTAATGGAAGATGAGGCCATTAGTTTGAATGAAGTGGTAGTGAAATCAGAAAAATACAAAAATAAAGGAAATCCTGCGGTTGAACTGATTAAAAATGTGATCGCACATAAAGACAGAAACAGAAAGGAAGGCTTTGATTATTTCAGCTTTAATAAACATGAAAAAGTAGAATTTTCACTCAATAATATCACAGATAAAATGAGAAATAATTTCTTTTTTAAAAGAATCAATTTCATTTTTGAAAACGCCGATACCAATAAAATTACTGGGAAAATAAACTTACCTGTCTTCCTTAAAGAAAACATTTCTGATGTATATTTCCGTAAAGAACCATCATCAACAAAAGAATACATAAGAGCAGAAAAAATTACCAATATAGACGAGATCTTTAACAATGCCGGTATATCCACCATGATGTCAAGCATGTATCAGGACGTAGATTTTTATGACAATACCATTATGCTGCTGACCAATGGCTTTGTGAGCCCTTTATCCGGTATCTCGCCAAATATATATCGTTTTTACATCCAGGATACAACAGTCATCAATGGAACTTCCATGATCCATATATATTTTGCACCCCGCACCAAAACAGATCTTGCATTTATGGGCCATATGTGGGTGGCCAATGATTCCACTTATGCTTTACGAAAAATTGATGCCGGCATCCCTAAAGATATAAATCTTAACTGGGTAAAAGACCTTCAGATTGTGCAAGAATATGATTGGGTAAATATTGAAACTGAAAGCAGTGACATAGTCAGAGGCTTAATGCTTAAAACGGATGACATAATGATAGATTTTGGCACCTCCAAAAAAGATAATACCAGATCTGTTATGGGCAGAAAATCTACAACTTATCAGCGTGTTACGGTAAACGAACCGCTTGATGACACTCTGTTTGATTTTGCCGGTGCCGTTTACCGGGAAACAGATGCATCAAAAAAACCTTTAACTTTCTGGAATGAAAACAGACATGTCCCACTTACTGAATCAGAAATGGGTATATATCAAATGGTAGATAGTCTTAATAATCACAAACCTTTCAAAAGAATTATGACGATAGGCCGCCTGTTATTTGAAGGGTATACACCTATCGGTGGTTTTAATCTCGGGCCTGCCAACACCTTTTATAGCTTTAACCCAATAGAAGGTTTTCGTCTTAGACTAGGCGGCAGAACGAATCTGAAGTTCAGCGAAAAAATGATGTTTGAAGGTTATGGTGCATATGGATTTAAAGATGAAAAATTTAAGGGATACGCTTCTTTACGGTACAATTTTGGTGCAAATCAGATGTTAAGATTTCCATATAACCAGTTAAAAATTTGGTATCAGGATGACATTAAGATTCCAGGTCAGGATCTTCAGTTTATACAGGAAGACAACATCCTGTTATCAATCAAACGAGGAGTCAATGACAAAATGATATATACTCAAACAAAAGGCATTGAATATTTAAGAGAAAGTCAGAGTGGTTTTTCATATAGTTTGACTGCCAGAAATACGGTACAAACACCGGCGGGCGCCTTACTTTTTGATTACGATTCAGGAGAAAACCGAAAATTAAAGAGTGAAGTCATGAGTTCAGAATTGGGTTTGATGTTAAGATACGCACCAAACGAAAAATTTTACGAAGGTGCAACTTATCGTACACCAATACTAAACAGTTTTCCGGTATTTGAATTTCGTTATACTGCAGGACTGAAAGTACCAAATTCAGGAGAATACAATTACCATAATGTAAACCTTAAAGCTAAAAAAGTATTTTATCTGGCTCCGTTTGGCTTTTCTGAACTTATTGTCGAAGGTGGTAAAATTTTTGGCCAGGTACCCTATACGCTGCTTACGGCACATAGGGCCAATCAGACATTTGCCTACCAACTCGAATCTTACAATCTGATGAATTTTTTAGAATTTGTCAGCGACAAATATGTCTCAGTCAATTATCAACATAATTTTCAAGGTGTATTTTTTGGCCGGATGCCATTGATAAAAAACCTGAAATGGCGCGAAGTCATATCATTTAAAGGACTTTGGGGCAGCCTGGATGATCAAAACAAGCCGGATGCATCTAATGAATTATTGAGATTTCCAGTGGATCAGTCTGGTAGAGTTTTAACAAATACACTTGAAAACAAACCTTATATTGAAACAAGTATTGGTATAAGTAATATTTTTAAAGTACTCCGGGTAGATTACGTACGAAGAATAAATTATACTGATTTGCCAAATGTCAGTAAATGGGGCATCAGAGCAAGGGTTAAATTTGAGTTTTAGGTTTAAGAATCAAATCAATCTAATAACTGCTTTTTGCATTGTTTGAATATGTTTCTTTTTGTCTAAAATATCTGATAAAAAATAAATACTGCAAATAAACAACATATTCTAAAAGTGTTGGGGGAAGTAAAATGGTAAAAATAGCACCGTTTTATGTTTAAAATAATCTTATAAAAATGTATGTGATTTATTTTATTTCAAATATCTGATACCACACTACCTTTAAAAATCATATTATTTTTCATTTGTACAATATTATTTTACTTTTATAAAAATAATCAATATATTGGCATCCATAAATAATTTATTCACCCTAAAAAAAAGATTATGGAACACGATGTTACCCTTTACGTCAATACTGATACTATTGGTGTACTTTCAGTTGATGAAAATTGCAATTTTGGACAACCAAAACAGGTACCAAATGAAGACTATACTATAGAAGTAAATGTAGGCGATGTTATCACATGGTCATGCGATACAAAGGGCAATGCAGGAGATGTTTCAATGCCTGTCGCCATATGGTGTGAACTTGGCGAAGGAGGTAGTAATGTCTTAGGAGCTTTCAGATTGAGTAATAACGGAACCTCTATTTCAGCCCAGGTGTTAACAAAAGGATTTGGCGAACCAAGTGAAACTTATTCCATATTCTTTAAAGTGATGAATGACGGAGTGTTAAGAGGTATCTATTCCATTGATCCTAAGATTCAGGTGCATTCAAAAATAAGCTGATAACAAAGATATATCACCTTGATAAAAATCGATATGCTCAAAAAATTACCATTTGTGCCAAAAACTCGTTTTACAATTAGTTTTGCCATGTTTATGTATAAATGGAATTTTTTGTCAGAATCAAAAACTTGCAGATAGCCTTGAATTAATATATTCATCAGGTAAATATGTACAAACTGATAAACTAGGAATCCTTAAAGGCCTTGCTGTAAATCATACCGATACAGAAAAAAAACTTTTATACAGCATTGCTTTAATCCAAAGTGCCAAAGATCTTGACTCAATAGATTATTTATTTTCCGGCTACCAGGAAAAGGGAAATGCACTAAGGCTTAAAAGTGACTTGAACCATGCTCTGGAAAGCTATCTCAAAGCTGCTGAATTGGTGCGTAAAGACAAATCAAATCGTCGATTAGGTGGAATCTATATTGCCATTGCAGATGTATATTCTATAATGGAAAATCATCAGAATTCTACAAATTATTATAAAAAAGCGATAGATTTATTGCGTGTGTCAAATGACCCGATCAGCCTCGCATCTGCTCTTCTTAATGCCGGAGATGAGTATTGCAATGTAGGTAAACTGGACTCAGCATTAATGTATACTGAGGAGTCACAGCTCATTTTTGATCAAAACAAATCAAATCTGGGCCAAGCTTACAGTTTGGGCAATTTGGGTATGATTTATGCAAAATCCGGTAACAAAGTACAGGCAGAAAAAAACATAAATAAAGCCATTATTCTGCTGGAAAATTTAGGTGAGTTTTATCCTATTTGTGATTATTTGGGTTCAATGTCAGAAATATATTACGAAAGAGGTGAAATTCAGAAAGCTTTAAGTTATTCGGGCAGAAGTTTGCAATTAGCCCAAAAAAATGGCTTAAAAGATCAGGTAAGTGATGCAAATCTTAAGATGTCCAAATATTATGAGAAGCTAGGTGATTTTTCTAAATCTTTACAACATTATAAAAATTACGTTACGTACAGAGATAGTGTAAGCAACATTACATCAGTACAATTAATGGCAGATCAACGCACTGATTTTGAAGTGTCTCAAAAACAAGTAGAACTAAATCAGCAAAAAAGAAATCAGGAGATTATAGCCATTGCCGCAGCCATTGCTTTAGGTTTAATCATCATTATTGCAATAGGTTTATACCGTCGCAACAGATTTATTAAAAAAACAAATACGATTATTGAAGAAGAAAAAAACAGAGCGGAACTTCTTCTGCTAAATATTCTGCCCGAAGGCACCGCCAACGAATTAAAACAAAATGGTAAAGTCCAGGCCAAAAAGTTTGAATCTGCCACTGTGTTGTTTACAGATTTTAAAGAATTCACACATTATGCTGAATATTTATCTCCTGAATTACTAGTCGAAAGTGTTGATTTATATTTCTCAAAATTTGATGAAATCATGGATAAATACAATCTGGAAAAATAAAAACTTCAGGTGACTCTATATGTGCGCCGGCGGCGTTCCATTTCCTACAAGAGACCACGCACAAAAAGTAGTTCTTGCTGCACTGGATATCGTGACCTTTGTCAAAGATTATAAAAACAATAGCAAAAAAAATGATATTTGTTTTGAGATTCGCATAGGAATCAACACTGGTCCAGTTGTGGCAGGCGTAGTGGGTACAAAAAAGTTTGTATACGATATATGGGGTGATGCAGTAAATGTAGCCTCACGCATGGAATCTACATCAGAACCAGGCAAAATTAATATTTCAAGCCAAACCTATGAATTGATCAAAGATGATTTTGATTGTGAATACAGGGGTGAAATCGAAGTAAAAAACAGAGGCGTCATGAAAATGTATTTTGTGCATAAAGCCAAAGAAAATATTTCTGCCCCACTTCATCTGTAATGTTTTCGTGTCATGATGACATAAAGACTACTTTGATATTTGCGCATTTTACGAATCATAGCCTGTCAAAAATGCAGAGCTCATTGCATGCATTGATGGCGAGCAGAACATCTTTCAAATTTCCTGAAACAAACTTGAAAAAACCCGAAAGTTTAGGGTAGATTTGTCGCGTTTAGTAACAAGTTATAGCCAATGGTAGGACGACCGTTCCAAAGACGACCGACCGACCAAAATTTAAACATTAAAACAAAGACAAACCATTTTGACAAGTGACCAACATATCGAACATATTCAAACCGGACAGCGAGTAATCCGACACTCAAGCCGACCCGATGTTTTTTATTTTTTTCCCACCGCACAAAATATTTTGAAATGCTGCCAACGCACAATTGGCACATTTGCAAGCCGCACAAGCCGACACACAAACCCAAGCTTGCAAAAGAGCCAATCTCCCAAACCCGCCACAGAACGAGAAAGACCGTATAAAGAATGAAAAATCGTATCTTAACCGACTAAAAATAGTATTGAATTAAGTAATGGCAAACCAAAACCCGGAGCAAATAGCAAGAGATAACATTGACAAGCAGTTGACTGCTTGTGGCTGGATTATTCAGAGCATTAAACAAGTAAATCTGAATGCTGGAATTGGTGTTGCTGTTAAAGAATATTTGACCGATGTTGGTCCTGCCGACTATGTTCTATTTGTTGAAGGGAAGCCTTCCGGAGTTATTGAAGCAAAACGGGAAGAAGAAGCACATAAGATAAATATTCATGAAGACCAAGCTGAAGGTTACGCCAGTGCAAAACTCAAGCATCTCAAAAATGAACTTTTACCCTTTGTCTACATCAGCACAGGCGAAGTAACAAGATTCACCGACTTTACAGACCCGAAACCAAGAGCAAAGGAAGTATTCAGTTTTCACCGACCCGAAACTTTAAGAGATTGGGTGAAACGAGACAAGTCACTCCGTAAAAGATTATTCGACTTGCCTATATTGCAAACCGAAGGTTTGCGTGATTGCCAAATCAACGCCATAACCAAATTAGAAACTTCGTTTAAAGAAAACCGACCAAGAGCCTTGATACAAATGGCGACTGGTTCGGGAAAAACATTTACAGCTATAACTGCCATTTATCGTTTGCTGAAATATGCAAAAGCAAAACGAGTTTTATTTTTGGTTGACACCAAAAATCTTGGCGAACAAGCGGAGCAGGAATTTATGTCATTCGTTCCAAATGATGACAACAGAAAGTTTACTGAATTATACAGCGTTCAAAGACTGAAATCAAGTTACATCGCAACCGACAGTCAGGTTTGCATCAGCACTATTCAGCGATTGTATTCCATTTTAAAAGGAACTGAACTTGAAGAAAGTGCAGAAGAAGAAAATCCGAACGAACGAAAATATCAACCAAAAGAAATTCCACCGATTGAATACGATGGAAAAATGCCGATTGAGTTTTTTGATTTCATTGTAATTGACGAATGCCACCGAAGCATTTACAACCTTTGGAAACAAGTATTGGAATATTATGATGCTTTTGAAATTGGCTTAACCGCTACTCCCGACAAAAGAACCATTGGTTACTTCGACCAGAATTTAGTGAGTGAATATTCTCACGAAATGGCGGTTGCCGATGGTGTGAATGTAGGTTATGAAGTATTTATCATTGATACCAAAGTAACCCTACAAGGTGCAACCCTTTGGAAAGGTGAATACATTGAACACCGAGAACGATTGAGCAGAAAAAAACGAATGGAGCTTCAAGACGAGGATGAAAATTATTCAAAACAGCAATTGGATAAAGATGTTGTAAATCCTAATCAGATAAGAACAATCATCCGTACATTCAAAGAACATTTGCCAGGTATTTTTAAAGAACGCTACGATAAAAACGGAAATTTTGAAGTTCCTAAAACGTTGATTTTTGCTAAAACAGACAGCCACGCCAATGACATCATAGATATTGTAAGAGAAGAATTTGCTGAAGAGAATAAATTCTGCAAAAAAATAACTTACAAAACGGATGAAGACCCAAAATCGGTTTTATCGCAATTCAGGAATGACTATCACCCACGAATTGCAGTAACAGTTGATATGGTTGCTACTGGCACTGACATTAAGCCGCTTGAATGTTTGCTTTTTATGAGAGATGTAAAAAGCATCAATTATTTTGAGCAAATGAAAGGCAGAGGCACACGGACTATTGATTTAGATAGTTTGCGAAAAGTTACGCCAACAGCAAAGTTCACCAAAGACCATTTTGTAATTGTAGATGCAATTGGTGTAACCAAAAGCAGATAAAAAGACCGAAAAAAATCAATTGCCGACAAACAAACACTTGCGCCCAATGAATTATTGAGTTTAATCGTGAGGCTTGAAGAATTGAAGTAAGTAAGAACCAATGCAGGGAGCCTGACACCGAAGAAATGAAATTTCAGGAGCAAACGAACATTGGCTCACGAACAAAATTGACCGGCAAATCCTGATGAAGTTATTCAAGTTGGTTGGGACAAAAATACCAACGCTTTCAGAATGGCACAAAATGAATGGCTGCAGGGGACTTCAACGACAAACGACAAGCTTACGCTTATGATAAAATAGTAGACAAAAATTTTCAAGATTGGGTATTTAAAAAACAGGCAGGCAATGCTGCTAAGTTTTAATTGACGAAAAAAATAATAGGATGTGCAATGGAGGTGCATAAACGACTTGGAAACGGTTTTCAGGAAGTGATATACCAACGTGCTTTGGAAATAGAGATGAAAATGGCGAGATTGGAATTTGCCAGAGAAATGGAAATGTCCATCTTTTATCGCGATTATGAAATAGGCACTCGTAGAGTAGATTTTTTTGTAGAAAATAAAATAATGGTTGAACTGAAAGCTTTTATAAAATTGGAAGATGTACATTTAGCACAAGCAATGAATTACGTAGAAGCGTATAAAATGGAAATAGGGTTGCTGATAAATTTCGGTGCAAAGAGCCTTGAATTTAAAAGAGTACACAACAATAAAATTCTTAACCATGATTAAAAGGACTAAAGATTACTTGATTATGAAATGCCACAATCAAAAAAATCAAGGTAATCCCTCCATCAGAATAATCAAGGTTCAGACAATGTGGCAATTGTTTGGAGGTAAGACTGAAAAAATTATTAATGAATTAAATGAAGCATTAGCTGCGTAATGGGTGAGATAAAAGATATACCGAAAGGCTGGACAATAGCGTCCTTAGTTAATGACTTGCCTTATATTAAAAATGGTGTACCAGAATATAAAGGGAAGAAAAGTACTTTTCCACAGGTAGCATAAAATCAGATCTGATAATTGAAGAAGGTGAATATTCTTTTCGGAGAAGCCATCAAGAGCAAATAGGTTGGCCAACAAAGGAGATGTATTTTCAGGCTGAATGAAGGCTACCGATAAGGCAATTCTTATTGACGCAAAATTAGATGGGCAACTGCTTTTCAACTGGCTTTTTTCAAATAAGACCAATTGATGGAAAATTAAACAGTAGCTATATTCTACATTATCTAACATCTTAAATTTACAAAAATTAAGGATGAATTATGTTCTGGTTCGACCCAGTCTGCCTTAAATGATGAGGGTGCTAAAAAAATATTTATTCCAATACCACCATTTAAAGAACAAGTCGCCATAGTAGCCAAAATAGATGAACTACTCAGCGAATTAGAAAACGGGAAACAACAACTGCAAATCGCCCAGCAGCAATTAAAAGTGTACAGACAAAGTTTATTGAAGTGGGCTTTTGAAGGGAAGCTCACCTGTCTGAACCATGATTCACCTGATTTGCATGATAACCATGATTTAAACGTAAGAGAAAAAAATCAAGGAAATCAGGATAATCAAAAAAATCAAGGTTCAGACAAAGGTGAATTGCCAAAGGGTTGGAAAGGTAAGCAACTGGGAAATCTCAATGAAATGTGACATCGACCACAAAATGCGATAAAATCAACAACTGGTGATCTTATGTCTCCACAAAGATTTTAGTGTAAGATGGTGAAAATTTCATTTGACAATGCAAATTTCAAGAAAAGTGACTTGAATCCTTTCGAAGAAGAAAAATTAAGCCTGAAAGAAGGGGATTTATGTTTGTGAGGGAGGACAATTGGTAAAAATATTTTATTTGATTTCGGTAACAATTTTGAAAATTCCAATGCCTTGTGCCGTTGTTAGAGTCAAATAATGGTGTTGTTTTACAAAGTATGTTTATATGTACTCTTTTCTCCAAAAAATCACGGAAGAAATCAGAAAATTTACAGGAGACAACTCATTAAATATTTAATATTGCTTCAATTAAAAGATTTGTGTTTCCACTTCCATCATTATCTGAGCAACATCTCATAGTGGATGAATTAGAAAGCAAACTCACGGTTTGTGATAAAATAGAAGAAACCATCAGCCAAAGTTTGCAACAGGCAGAAACCTTGAGGCAGAGTATTTTGAAGAAGGCGTTTGAGAGGAAGTTGATCAATTACGAAGCTTCAATGACGAATTAGAAATCGCTTTTAACACAATAGAAGATGGCAAAAAAAACTCAAAATAAAGAAGGTCAGGAAAGTAGAAGTAAGGAGTTTATCATTTTTAAAACCGAAGACGAAAAAATTTCTGTGGATGTTCGCTTAAATGAACAAACGGTTTGGCTTACCCAAGACCAATTGGCTATTCTGTTTGGTGTAGAACGCCCCGGAATTACACAACACATTAAAAATATTTTCGCCGAAAGCGAGTTGCAAGAAGATTCAGTTAGTAAGAAATTCTTACGAACTGCCGCAGACGGAAAAACTATACTACTAAGCACTATAACCTGGATATGATCATTTCACTAGGCTATCGTGTAAACTCAAAATTGCTACACAATTTAGAATTTGGGCAACCAAACGGCTTAATGAATATATTGTAAAAGGGTTTACTATGGATGATGACCGCCTGAAAAATTTAGGTGGTGGCGGTTATTGGAAAGAACTCTTACAACGTATCCGCGATATTCGTGCGTCGGAAAAAGTATTTTATCGTCAGGTTTTAGACCTATACGCTACAAGTATAGACTATGACGCTAAAGCCGAAGTTTCCATCAGTTTTTTTAAAAAAGTTCAAAACAAAATTCACTTTGCCGTCCACGGACAAACTGCAGCCGAATTGATTTTTAGTCGTGCCGATGCGGAAAAAGAATTTATGGGCTTGATGACTTTTTTGGGAAATCAACCGCAATTGAAAGATGTGGTAATTGCAAAAATTATTTGAACGACAAAGAATTGCGGGCACTTGGGCAAATTGTTTCGGGCTATTTGGATTTTGCTGAACGCCAAGCCGAACGTGAAGACGCAATGACGATGAAAGATTGGGCAGAACATTTAGACCCATATTAACTATGAGTGGAGAGCAATTATTACAACGTGCAGGCACAATAAGTCACGACCAAGCGATCGAAAAAGCGACCAATGAATACAAAAAGTATCAGGCAAAACATTAAGCGAGGCTGAAAAAAATTATTTGGAAAGTTTAAAAGCGATTGAGCAAAATACTAAAAAGAAATAAATGAGTAACAACACATCAAGTATAGTAAGCAAAGTATGGAGTTTCTGTAATCCCCTTCGTGACGTAGGTGTAGGATATGGAGATTATTTAGAGCAACTCACCTATCTGCTTTTCTTAAAAATGGCGGACGAATATGCGAAGCCACCACATAACCGCACACTCAATATCCCAAAGGAATACAACTGGGAAAGTTTGACCAATAAAAAAGGCGCAGAACTGGAATTGCATTATGCCACCCTGCTACGGGAATTAAGCACTGCCAAGGGCATTTTAGGACAAATCTTTACC
>JADKGD010000035.1 GCA_016717145.1 Saprospiraceae bacterium
AGAGATTCAGAGACTTGCTCACAGAAGCCAATGGACAATACCAACTTTTGTCAAGGGATTGGAAAATAGTTATGATGAAATGATGGATAGGGTCAATGGTTGGTATAAACGAAAATAGGTTTTATCCTGTTTTGGATTGGTTTTGTTTTGTGTGCTGCTCTGAATGTGGATACTTTTCAGATCGTGGATATACTGTCAAAAGATGCTAAAGCAAGAGAAGAAATGGTCCGTTTTGCGGAGGCAATGGTTAAAGACAGTTCAAAAATTTCAAAAATATTGAACGGTGATGAAGATACGCTCAGAAATTATGAAACTATAAAAACTGATTACAAAAAAGCCTACAATGACATTAAAAAGACTGATAGCCTTATGGCAAAAGGTTGGAAATTTCCACCCATAAAAGATACATTGTCCTGGACAACTTTACAAGCTAAAGATGCAGCTGACATGGATAAGATGGTTTTAATCCGCACAGCGAATGTAAAAATAGTTGATTCTTTGCAGCTAAAACTGGCAGATAGTAGCTTGACAGTCATGCAGTTAAATGACATCAGAACTGCCATCAAAAAATTAAATGATACCTTATCCGGCAATGCATTAAATATGTATCAATTGGTAAAGAAAAATAAAAGTGTGTTTTTTAGATGGGCACATCGCAGTGCGGTTAAAATTGATAGCGTTGACATTACAAATAAACAAATTTTTCGACATCAGCGCGCGGTCTTTGGAAAAATGTACTTATATCATTTCTCAGCTTTCGCCTGCCCAAACTAAATTATGGGCATCATCCTGTCTGCACTTGCTTTGAGTCTTGGTGCCAATTTTTTGGTTTGATCTGCTCAAAAAGCTGGTGTCTATCCGCAGTGCCGGCGTAAAACCTGAAGAAAAAACGCAAACAAAACCTGACCCGACTGCAACTGCGCAACTTGTGAGTGACGGACTCCATATAGACAATTTCGATCCGGTAGACATAGCGATTGCAGAAAACAGAAAGTATTGGGAGTGCTTGCCGGGAGTGATTGGAATCAACAAATCAAAAAAAGCAAATACTGTTCAGATTGTCTCTGAAAACTCAGAAGAAATTAAAAAAATAATAAAGGACAGTGTAGAGTTAAAGGACTCAAAACTTAAAATTGACATCGAACATTTACAAGGCGAAAAAGCTAAGTTATTGAGTAATAAAAGGGGATTTATATATGCTACAAATGAAGGAAACCGAGGAACGATTGCAGGTAGATTTTATAATACTAAAACCGAAAAAGAATGTTATTTAACTTGTGCTCATGTAGTACAACAATTTGAAAGTGGTCATTTTGATATCAATAATAGTGAAGTTAAAATTATTGGAAGTGGTAAAACTATAGGTAATGTGACAAATCTTATTCGATCCAGTTTTATTGATGCTGCAGTTATAGATGCAAATAAAGTTGAAATTCCTAAAGAATATGATGTTGAGAAAATATGTAAAATCGGCAAAATTGATACATTAACCAATGAGCAAAATGAAAATATCTTTTTTAAATCATCAGGTATTGACAAACCAATAGTTGGCGCTCTAGCTCTGTCTTCTTTTAGCTATACATTTGATACTAATAAGTATATGTATAGAATGTTTCTTATAAAACATAATAATGATGGTAATTCTGAAGGAGGAGATTCCGGCTCATTATTGTATGTGTATGAAAATCCAAAGGACCTTACCAGCAAAAAGCTTGCGATTGGAATATTGATTGGTTCAGCTTCTATTGATTCCAATCAATACAGTCTCGGAATTCAGCTTAGTGATATCTGCGATGCATTATTTATAAGTTCTATTTGTTAAATCAAAAAATGTCAATATGAAATCTTATTTTTTTTTTTTCTTGTGGTTAACTTCAATTTCTATTTCTTTTGGTCAAGAAAGCATAAATTGGAATCAATGTAATAATGCACTAAATATTATTAAAACAAACTCGATTACATTATTATTTGATGCACCCGGTATATTGAAATTTAATACTGATATAATTGCCAATATTTCAAGTGGTGATACTATTCGAATAAATAAGATTAGTGAAAGTAAATTACAGTTTTTACATAATAATCAGGAAATTCAGGGTGCGTTTTCATTGATATCAGGAACTTTTAACTTAACCCTTAATGAGACTGCTAAACCTTTCAAATTTAATCTATTAATCCCTGTTCTTTCCGGGGCAGAGCATAATGACACAACTTTACAGATAAATAGTCCTAAATTAATTTCTAATTTAAACCTTTACTATGATGCTTTAAATATCAGACATTTATCTAAAAATCAGGAAAGGAATAAATCTAAAATTGAAAGTATATTGAAAAAATATGCTGCTACACCGGATAATAAATTTCTATCAAAATATTTGAATGAAGTGCGTCTTAGTAGTAGTTTAGGCTCAAAAAATAACATTCTATCCAAAGCAGGAGGCCTTGATGTTACAAATATTTCAGATGGTATCGTGAAACATATTATCGCTCAATTCCGCAAAGAAATGACGTATTGCTTTTTTGATAATTTCAGAATTGAGTTAAACAAACCTGAATACAAAGATTTGCAAATTTTGTTTAATAGGACTTACCATAAACTTGATCTGATAGGCAAAGATATTTATGATTTAAAGCCATATATCTCTTCACTAAGACAAGATATGGAGGATGACATGAATGACATGATTACGTCTTTCAGTCAAGTAGTGAAAGACCCTAACCTCGAACATATCAACATCTTGATAAAAATAAAAACATACACTTTATATTACAAAATGCATTTAATTTTATTATTGATGTAAGAGATACTGTGCATATCGGAAGGGCTCTTGACAATTTGAAACCACAAGATGCCAATACCGGAACGGATAAAGATTTAGTGGCAACGATACAAACATTGAAACTCTTTAATACATCATTAAGAGATACTTTTGAAAATAAAATGGATCCGTTTTGGATTGATAATGACAAAATTGAGATATTACTTCATGATGACACCCTACTCACCATGTTTATTGGTCTAGTCACCCAAGTGGCAAAAAATGATAATATTGAATTTAAAGATAAATCTTTGTATAATGAATTGAATAATATTGGACCGGAAAAAGTTGGAAATTTTATTTCTATAATCAGGTCATTTCAAAATAATATTAAAGAAATCAGACTTATTCAAGAAAATCATTCTAAGCAAAAAAATAAAGAAGAAAAAGAAATACACGCAATCAGATATTTTGATGCAACCGATAATTTGTTGAAAACATTCAAAAACATTAATGAGGCGATTCATTTAAATATTTCAGAGGTAAAAATTGATTCTGTTCTCAATTTGTTTTCAAATATTAACGGATTGGTAAAAAATATTGTTACAAAAAAGTATTCAAATGCCGCTTTACATCTTTCTGAAATTATGAAAAGAATGCATTTTAAATCATCAGAAAGTACAAAAGGTTTATTGACTTTTATGGTGGAAAAGTCAATTTTTATCGCCCAAATGGCTGAAGCAGAGTCTTCTGATCAAATTGCTAATATTATAGAGACATTTGCCGCTCCTTCAGGCTCATGGAGAGATAAAAAACAAGCAACTACAAATATTGCCATTGACTCATACATAGGCCCATCTCTGTTTTTGAGAGATACGAAAGTCAGATATGCACTTTCAACACCAATTGGTCTTTCTTTTTCCAAAAGTTTAGGTAAAGGATGGGCTACCACCTTTTTAGGCAGCCTAATTGATCTTGGACCATTAACCGCATACAGATTTCAAAATGATACATTAGGGATAGCAAAGATTTACCTAAAAGAAATATTCGCTCCGGGTTTTCATATTAATATTCTTATCCCGATATGCGATTGTTTACCTCTTTCAGTTTCTGCGGGTTATCAGCAATTAACTCTGTTAGAAAAGGTAGGACAAGTACAAAATGAAGTCAATATTAAAAAAGCAAGAAGTCTGGTATTCTCTATTAATTATAATATTCCATTATTTACCATTCATAACCGCAAAAAATTTTGACACTTGGAAGCACATCTATAATTGTATTTGTATGAACTTGTCAGATTACCTTTAAATACTTATACCATGTTTCAAACCATAAACATCGTTATTTCTCACATTTTAAATAAATATGTCTTGACCATATTTATATGTTTGTCTTTAATCATGGTGGTGATAAATCACTTTTTTTATATTGATGATTTTATACCGGCAGCACAATTTGCACATTTTGATTTATGGCAATATTCCTTGAAAGTAATTGAAGATGAAGGCAAAAATAACTGGTATAACTTGTATTTTACAGTAGATGTACTGTGGGCAGCTAGTGTTCTTATTCTGGTGTTTAATATGGTGACATCATTTATAGTGACAGAGCGAAGAAAAAAATATTACACAAATACATTTATTTCTTTTATTACCAATAAAACGACGTACGCACTGATTTTTACGGCTACATGGGTATTTGATGCGATGGAAAATCTGGGATATCTGGTTTACCAGGATGAAATCCTTGCGCCAAAATATTTAGAATTAGTTGTTGGTATAAAAATAGGATTGTATGCATTTTGTGTGGTGTTGTGGTTATTGGTTTTATATAAAAAATACGTTGTACCTAATTCAAAAAATTTTAAAATATTTACAAAGAGTGCGTCTGTCTCTTTACTCTTTTTGATTGTAATCGCTGCCTTGCTAACCCAAATGGAACAAGGTAGTTCTTTGGTCATAGCCTTACTCAGCAGTCCCGTCAATATGTTTGTTGTGGGCATGATGCTTGTGATACTAAGTATTATTTTTTCACATTATCCGGTTTATTTTTTATTTTATAATTTTACAGAAATAACATGCCGCCCAATGCATGGGTTAGGATGACGGGCTTACTGAATGGAGGTATCATTAAATATGACGACAAAATTCCTGAGAATAAAATTAGTGGTTATCATGATGTTGACAAAACATTTGTACCTTATAGATACTTTATTGGAGCCATGGTTTTTATTTCTTTTTTATATGCTATGTTTTTTACTTTCGACAAATATATTGTGCATCCCGGCATAGGTGATAAATTATTGCTTTTATTCATCGCAATATTGTTGTTTATCCAGTTTAGGGCCTCTGAACACACATCAAATCTATTTATTAAAACTTATTTGATCATTTACGGATGTTCATGGCTTTCACTGCTTTTGGCAGTAATATTTAGTATATACCATGGATGGTACTGGACTACTTTTACAGCCTTTGTGCTTTTTTTATCATGCAGAGCATACCAACGTTTTTTTCAGACCATTCCGAAAGATTTAGTCTTTGATAGTATGTCAAATCGTTGGCTATATTTTATTCCTGAATCCATACATCGCTGGGAATATAACCTTACAGGTAAAATAGATGCTAAGTTAGCCTTTATCAAATGGACAGGTTTTCTTTCTTTTTTAGTGTTTGGTTTGTCCCATATACCAAGTTTAGGTATGCAAATAAATCCCATATGTATCATATTATGTTATATTCATATATTTTATGGCTTTGTTATCATTATATTGAAAAATTATTTATATTATTCCAGCATTCAATCTACAAACTTTTCCAAAACGACAGCATTATTATTCAGAAATATACTGATCATACTATTACTCTTGTTTTTTGCAAAAAAGTATTGGAATGCGAATTATAATACTTTACAATATCTCAATGAATATGCTTTTGATAAAAAAGAAACTATAGACATTGACACGTTTATAAAAAACTACGATCGTATGGATACAAGCCATACAAAAGTAAATTATTATATCGCTTCATGGGGTGGAGGGCTCCGTGCTACTTATTTAGATCTCTTAATGCTTGATAAAAAGCAACGGCAAACTAAAGATACCTTTTTGAATAATGTTGTAGCCATGTCAGGTGTATCGGGTGGGGCATTGGGTCTGGATTTATTTTTTGTTGTCAAAAAAGAAAATAAGGGAAATGGTGATACGCTGTCTGACATATATGACAGGATCGGTCATGCTAACTTTGCATCAACTGATCTGGCTTATTTATTAGGCAGGGACCGATTGCCTTTTAATAAATGGCTTAGTAGGGACAGATCGATAGTAGGTATGCAAAATTATTGGTCGTTGATTACGTCAGGACGCTCACCATTCAATACAACGCCTTATCAGACCTATTGGAAAGAAGGTTATGTTACAATGGGCTACTTTCCGTTGCTGATTACCAATACCACAAAAACATCCGGCAACTATGGCATTGCTTGCAGTGCCTATGCGGATGGTAAAAAATTTCGAGAAATATTCAAGGGTGCCACAAATATTTTGTCGCTCAACAAAGCTAATATATCACTCAGTTTTTTGAAGCTATGTCTACTACAGAAAGATTCCCTTTATTCAGCGCAACCGCAAGTATTCGGGGTCAAGGCCATTACATCGATGGAGGATATTTTGATAATTCTGGTCTGACTTCATTAATGAATCTTAGGAATTATATTAATCGTAATCAACTTGCCAAAGGTAGAATCGATTCGCTCATTATTTTGGGCAATTCCAAAAGTAATTTTATCCTTCAATTGTTATCAGAATCATTACCCTATATTGACATAAAACTTAAAGGCGAAAGTGATTATGGTGCCATTTTTAAAGGAATATTAACCAACGACAGATTGGGGAATTTTTTGACGGATGGTTACGGTTCTTATCCAAATGATCATATGAAATCCAGAAGAATCTGTCTGCCATATTATTTGCACTATGGAGACTTTGTATCAGCATTGGGTGGAGACCCGAAAGACGGTATTGATATAGTTAAAATACGTAAGCTTATTTTAGAAAGTAATAAGAGGATTGACAGTGCTAAAAATGAATATATTTTGGCACATCCAAAACATGTAATGTATAAAAGGCCCTATTCCAATAAATGGGATTTTGCATCTCCCACACTATCAAGATATCTTTCAGCGCCGACAGTCAATTATTACAAAGCTGTGGTGGCTTATCATAAAGCTTTGGAGTTTTGATTAGTCCACACCACAATCAGCTGTTTTAACTATCACAGTATTGCCCTGAGTTGCTAAAAATCCATTGGTTAAAAAGACTGCATCTCCAGCTTTATAGACTACATTGCCATTACTACCCTGTACTTTTCTCTCTGCATATATGGTAGAGGACGCCTGGTTGTATTGATAGCCAGGAGTTCCATAATTTGGGTCATTGGCTTCTGTTAAAAAACTTACGTTTTGGCAAGTAATATCGGATTGGAAAAGGCCTCTTCCATAAGTTGCTGCTCTAATGATACTATGGTTCGGGTAAATTGCTAAATCAACTACTGGAAGATTGACAATATTTGTGCCAAAGAGTGACCAAGTACTGTAAGGAAAATTACTCTTATAAACGCCTAAGTCAGTGCCTATATAAATTTCTCCTGTCAGATTGTTTGTACTATAAGCAGATATCCACGTGGGAATATTTGGTAAGTTATTAGAGATATTGGTGGTACCTGAATTTACATTATAAAGATACACTTTTTCACCCGCATCATACCCACCTCTTGTAATAATAGCAGATTCTTCACTTATCGCGACTACACTGGTAAAATGTTCTCCCGAAGAATAAATATTTGACCAAGTAGTACCAAAATCAGTCGATCGAAAAACCGCTTCCTCAGTACATGCATATACTGTTGCCGGCCATGGTGATACATCAATGTATTTGACATTCCCTGGACTGTTATTGTAAAAGATTATAGGGAAGCACGGAAGGGGTATAGGTAGCCCCTTTGTCAGGACTAATGAAAATTGTATCATTTGTCCATCCAACATAGATTCCATCACTTATTACTGGATTCATACCCATTCTAGTCACAAATGGCCCACTTCCTTGAGAAGGTTTAATTGAAACACCAGTAGTACCGCCATTTGTAGATTTGTTTATACTACCATTTTGTGCTGAATAATATATAGTATTTTCATCTGTATGATCTATCATACATCCTGTGCCATCCCCGCCTCCAACACTCGGTGCAGTATTGGCACCTGTGAATTTTCTTGATCAATTGTGCTAAAGACCACCTAACATGTAATTTGAATTTTGTCGGGTGCCAGCCAAATCAAAAAAAGCGTTGAGCTGCATGTTATTGGTAATGTCACTAAAAGTGTCACCATCATTTGCAGATACATATATTCCGCCATCGCTTACGATGTATAATTTGTTATTGAGTGGATTATATTCTACACCATGTATGTCAGAATGAACATATTTATTGATTGGACTATTGGTGCACCATAAAGTTTTTCTAGTCCAAATACTTCCCCCGTTCAATGAATTATAAACATTTATAGCACCTGAAACGATAATTTCTGTACTATTAGGTTTAACTGCAAAATCAATATTGTAAGTTGCCTGTGTATTATTAGTATCGGCAGCCGCAATACATCCATTGTATGAGCAAATAGAGGGTTTGTTAGATCTTAAAAACCAGGTGTTTGCTGCCCCACTATTCACAGAACGAATGAATCCCGGAAAACCTGAGTTAGCGCCTTGATTTACATATCCTGATCCCAATGCAAAAACATAATTTGGGTTCTGTGGGGTTACTCCCAGTTGCATTCTTTCAGAATTTGGCAAAGTTGCTACGCTTGACCACGAAATACCAGCATCATTTGATTTCCAAACTGTTGAAGACTTCCCTGCATACACTTCAGTACTACTTCCTGGCTTCCACACTATGTCATAAAAAGTACCACTTTCATGGTTTGTCCATGTAGTGCCACCGTCAGTTGTGCGATATAATCCATTGTTTAATGTTGCCACGAGAAGGATATTTGGGTCTATCGGATTCATTGCAATTTTAAATCCATATTTCTGCTCATTAAGGCCCCATATCAAGCCTGTTGGTTGCCAAGTACTACCACCATTAGTAGATTTCCAAACACCAAGAGAAGGGCTGTCTCTCCCATCACCATCACCTGTAAGGATATAGATGATATTATCGTTTTGATGATTCACAGCAATACTTGATATTCCACGAATAGCATTGTTAGAATTATCTGTAACATTAACCCAACCGATACCACCATTGGTAGTTTTCCAAAGACCACAAGCAGGACCTCCTGTATATATAACATTTGCATCATCATTATCAAATGCTATACAATTCAATACTCCAATGCCTGGTAATCCTGTGCTATAGGTATTTTGCCCCCATTGTGTCCATGTGTTGAGTGTGAATCTATCGTTGGATGGATTATCTCTAAAAAATTGCTGTAAAGCATCATCATTTCTAGCTACATAATTTGTAATTTCTCCATTAGGCAATAATCTATCTTGTTGGTTATACTCCCATCTTTTCCACTGCTTATATCCTGAACCTTTACCCTTGTCTCTATCTTTATAATAAGTTTCAGTTTCAGCTTGTATTCTTTTAAAATCTTTCACTATACCTTTACTCCAAAATGCTTCAGGTTTATCATCCTGTGCATGAAGAACTGTAATTCCAAACAATGATATCCAAACAAGCATGTATTTTATAGTTTGCATCTTAATTTCTATTAGTTGATGGACAAATTATTTATTATTTAATGTTTTAATTTGCTTAGCCTGTACGTTGTTTTCAGATTGCAGTGATTCAATCTTTTTATTCAAATCAATAATATACAAAGTAAGCTCTTCGATTTTTTCCATCATTTTACGCTGCATTTCACCTAATTGTACCCCTTCCTTTTCTACTTCTTTTGCCGATGGAATGCCTGGAAGGTGTTTTTTATGTTCTATTGTTTTTTCTAATTCACATAAAGGCATTAAATTATAAGATGGTGAAAATACATAGTCAGGCCATAGGTTAGTTGGTTGCACTCTTACTTCTGTACAAGCTATTTTACCGTCAACTGATAACATGTGCCCAGTCGCTTTAATTGGAGTAAAATCTCCAATTGCAACGGCTCCTTCAAAATATCCGGCATAATTGTTACTGCCAGAAGCGACACCATAGATGCCATAATTGTTAGAGCCAGAAGTGGCTGAGCCATAGACACCATAATTTTTATTTGTTACAGAGTTGGCCAAGCCATAAACACCATAATTATTCGCACTAGCCTTAGCCACTCCATATAAGCCATAATTTGAACCTGTATTTGCATTGGTTGAATTTCCATACACTCCAAAATAATGTAGGCTCCCGGTTCCGGCAACAATGCCCTCTACTCCTTTCCAGCCTCCTTTTCCTGCAACACCTACGCCATAAAAATCTGTATTGTCATTTTTTCCATACACAGCTGCGGTATCATTGAATGATGCGCTAAATAAACTTTCCGATCTACCGTTTACTCTGAATTTTCGACTATCAAATTCTCCATATATCAAGGCGTTATTGGCATCACCATTTGAGTTACTAATGTACAATCTATTGCTTCCGGTTTCTCCGTATCCCGCATAAGAGCCTAAAAACATTTCCATTGCCTTGCGAATTATAGCCTGCATTATCACCAATAGCGGTATTATAAAGACCAGAAACAGGTGTAAATAATGCCTCTGATCCAATGGCAATGTTTCCATATCCTGTCATATTATTTCTAAGAGACATAATACCTAAAGTAACATTTCTATATCCAGATGTATTATCCTTCATAGATTCCATGCCTATAGCAATATTATTAAGTCCAGTATTATTAGCAGGTGTAGTTGAGCCTTTTAAAGCACTAGTACCAATAGCAATATTGGAGTTATCAAATGGAGTTGTGGTATCATTTATATTTTTCATGGCATCGTTACCAATGGCAATTCCTCCTGATCCAGTTTTATTGAAAACAAGAGCTTGAGAACCTATACCTATATTCGAATTACCTGCCGTATTATTTAGCAGAGTTTGATATCCTAATCCTATATTTCCTTCACCACTGGTGTTATTATACAGCACTGCAACCCCAAATCCAAGATTACCATCCCCTGTGGTATTACTGCCGAGTACTCCATATCCAAAGGCTGTATTTATACCACCAGTATTTGCAGGATTAAGAGATAATGCACCAAAACTTGTATTGGCAGCAGATTCATTGATTAATCCAGCTCTAACATTGTTTCTTTTGAATACTATATCTTGATTATCTGTTGTTCCTAGAAAATTAATAGCAGAATTTGTACCAGAATTACCAGTAAGGGACCAGCCTCCGGAGCTACCTCCTATCGGCCGTTCCCACTTTATGCCATTGCATAGGTAAAAACCAGGAGTTACGTCTCCTGCGGTAGCCGTATTATACACCATCATCCCAGCTACAAAAGCCCCAACAGGAGCATTGGACGTAGTAGAGGTCAAAGCTACTCTAGGGATGAGTAGTCCTTTGTTGGTGGCGACTACATCCAGTGCTGCATTGGCATTGGTGTGAGGGTACCGATACCAACGCTTTGAGCGTATGATGAAGGAAGTATAGTTGCAAATGCTAACAATAAGACAATGATTGTCTTTAAGAATGGATTTAGATGGAGTTTCATGATGTATTGATTTAGAGTTTAGACAAAGATACGATAATAAATATGACTACGCAATCCCCCAAACGGGTGGTTTTTTTCGGTCAAGTAGCGTTCCGAAGGACGACCCTTAAACGAGTGTTAACGACAATGCTTGTGAGTAGGCTAACACATCTTTCGCTTAGCGGTCTTCGTTGCACTCAGCTCACCGGTCGAAGGAGAACACTCGACTGAGGAGCGTGCCGAAGGGCAACCCTTTAGCGAGTTTGGTGACAAATTCCGGAAACTTAACAATTGTGGATAATTGATTATATCATCAATTTGGATTATCTTTGTATAATAATTTTTAAACATGAGCAATCTAACCCTTGATAAAGAAGCGGTCAAAGCCGCTATAAAAGAATTGATAAATGAGGATCCAAATCTTATCAAACAAGCACTTAAGGAAATCATGCTTGAAGAGACAGACAATGATAATAAATTATTTCATGATTTGATATTAAAAAATTTTGAAAGATTTGATAAGACTTTCAATGCATTAGCCTAGTGAAATATTTATCAAAGGCACAAATCATACAATTAAATAAAGCTACAATTGAAATTCACGGAGGTCACTATAAGGCTCCAAATAATTTTCTACATGAAAAAAACTTAGATTATCTCATTGAAATTGTTAAATCTGAAATGTTTGGTGCAGAAGTTTATCCCACTGTCATGGACAAGGCAGCTGTTTATGGCTATAATATCATTTGTAATCATATATTTACAGATGGTAATAAACGAACAGGATTGGCTGCAGGTTTGATATTTTTAAATCTTAATAACATTGATATCAAAGTATCTGTGGATGACAAAAAGATGACAAATTTCATTTTAGAAGTTGCATCTGGCATGACTACTTTAGATCAATGTAGAGATTGGTTTAGAAATAATGTGGAAGGTTTTGGTTATACTTATTCTACCGCTGAAGTTCTTTAATTAAGGTAAGACAATCTTAAATGCCTTATAGTTCGATTGCTTTTTTCCCTTTCTTTAACTTTATACCTTAATGGTAAAAAAGTCGCTCAGCGGTCTTCGTTGCACTCAGCTCGCCGGTCGTAGAGCCGAACTCGACCAAGGTGCGTCCCGAAGCGCGACCCTTGAGCGAGTGTTAACGACAATGCTCATGCAAATCACTTTTAAAGAGATCCTACGGTGATATATCAATAACTAAAAATGGCATTATTATTTATTATAACCCATAGAAAGCCCGGTATCCCCGGTGACATTGAGTTCCACATTGACAATGTCTTTCGTGTCATTTACAATATGAAGCGCAGTGTTTTTGTCTACCTTAACTTTGGCGGATTGAGCTGGTTTGACGATGATAGAAGAATGCCTTCCTCCTGATATAGGTGCATGAAATACCTCCAGGTCAACTGCTGAAATATTTTTTAATTTTACACTAAAAGAGCCATGTTCATTATTGCCAAGTATAAAACTATCCATGGGGCCGATGGTAGTGACTGAATGAATTTTGTTAAACAAATGGCACGAAAAAAAACAAAGTCATAAGCGTAAAAGACAAGATTAACTTTTTCACTTTTTTTTAATTTTTGATTAATGATGAATACTGACAAGACAAAGGTTATAATGTTTTGTTTTAATCATGCCTCAAATTATTATTTGAGACTTATTTTGAGCTAGCTGAAAAAGTCAGCTTCAAAAAATGGCATCAAATATTTCCAAAGTCATTGTTCAAAAAACAGGGGTGAAAAGCCATATTTGCCCAAATAGATATTATTTAGGATAAAAATCTTGTATATACGAAATTGAGCACATTCTGAAATTAAAAGTTCATAATTAAGTGGTGGTTTGACTTTGATGATTACTTGATTGTACACCTTACTATATTTATCAGACTTGATGAATTTAATAACCATCTTCAATATGGTATGATCTAAAAGCCTAATTATTTCTAAAATGCACTTATTTTTGTCTCGGACATGGCTTTTGTTTTTGCAACCCAAAGATTGGTAAACTTAGCCATATATTTCATTTCAGACGTTTGGAAAAAAATACATGATTATTATTGTATTGATATATTTAAATATACGGGTATAAAAGGAAGAAAAAGTGCATTTTTAAAGTTTTATTTATTTATATTTCTGTGTTTTTTTATATGATGTATAACAAAAGTTATATCATAGGATATATAAAAGATCTGTACATTTGTAGTATTAAATAAAAACAATTTATGAAACCAACATTATTTATTTTTATGCTATTAAGCTTTGGCGGCGCAAACAGTAATTTGTTTTCTCAACCCGCTACAAAGCTTGAAGTTATGGCTGTAAAAAACTATATCATAGATTTGGTAGTGGGGTCATTAAATGGGGATGGAGATTTCCCTCATCCCTGGCATATCATTCAGTTGGAAGGCGTACCAGGTAATGGATCCAAAATTAAAATGATGAAACTTAATTTTTATGCGGAAAATGATGAAAGGATTAAATTTAAACCGAGTTTTGACGAAGCCAATTCTATCGCTTATGCTCATTTTCCGGTTACTGAATTTGATAAATATTATGAACTTTTAAAGCATAAAAAAAAATGCCTTGACGGCGAGCTATAGGGATAGTCCTTCTCTAAACTTAAAGGAAGTAAAGCTGCAAGTTTATGGCAAAGTACCTATGGGATTTTGATTGTCTTTACGTTATAAAATTTACATTGCAAGATTTTTTCGAAACATTTTCTTAAGACCATTTATAATTATATATTTTGAAATGAAAGGTTAAGCTTATTTATACTTTTAATTCTTCTAGGTTGTAATATAAAGATTTTACCAAATACCCTTGGATCTTCATAAATGCTTTTATATGGTTACCAGCCTATTGATCCGTTGCCAATAAATATTAGGGTCGACACAAATGGTCCAAATCTTGTGCTCCTGACAAATAAAAAAAATATTATAAGCTAAACCAAAGTAATTACATATTAAATCCTATCGGCAATATATTTTAATACAGCATCACCTTTTTTATTACCACACGACCAGCCAAATACAGCCTGACAAAATGTAAGCCTTTATGGCCGGAAAGTTGACATGCTATTCGGGAATTTTGCCCTTGAACTTTGGTAACATTACATACGTTCCTGCCTTGCATATCTATGATTTCTATTTTTGAAGCAATAGTCTTAGGATCAGAAAATAAAATGTCAAAATCACCAAAACTCGGATTGGGCATTATGTTGATGTTTTGTTCATCATGGCTTTCTTCTACTGCACTGGCATCCCTGACAAAACCTATTGCGGTCAAGGCTGGTAAAATTTCGGGGTTTTTCATAAACATATTCCACAATAAACCTGTCCTGTGATTTTGAATCATACAGATGATAGGTCCCTGATCAATGGCTAAATAGGAGTTGGCATACCAGTTGACATTACCATTAAATGCGTCGTAAAATCCATTTTTACCAAATAGTTTGTCCCCTTCCTTAAAATAAAAATACCTTAATGCGGCCATACTTTCTGTTGGCGTATATGGCATGGATGATAATGCAGCAGTCGGAGCGATGGTACCCTTATCATTTGTGCCGGGTTCGTGCGCCAGATAACCTGTCGGGTTGTCACTTGCCGTAAGTCCCCAACATTCAGCACTATACTTTTTGTGTTTTAATGGATTGAATATGCACCAGCCACGGTTGATGAGCGTGTGGTTTCTGTTCTGATCAAAGTAATTGGCAAATTTGTCTTTTATCCTCCTGGGGTCAAGGCCTAAAAATGAATAGTGTGCAAAAAATAGTGGTCCGCCATAAGCAGGTCCTACAAATAATTTATTTCCAAACCAGGTATTTCCATTTTTGTAAGTGCTCGCAGATGTCCATCCGGTATTCCAGTATGAAGCAGGTATGGCATGTTTAGGTGAAGCTACAGCCAGGACATATACTATCATAGCTTCATTATATCCACGTAAAGGAAAATTCATCTGCCAGGCATAGTTTGGTGACCAATGCCAATATAAGACACCTGAATTATTTTTAGTATAAAAGTCCCATTCCACGTCTTCGTACAGCTTGGTAATGATCTGCCGTATGGCTTTTTCTGCAGCGTTATCAGCATCAAAAAACTGTCTGGCAGCCAACAAGCCTTGCATCAAAAATGCCGTTTCTACGAGATCTCCACCATTGTCAAATTGGCTGAAGGGAATGACTTTTCCTGACTTGCCATTCATCCAGTGAGGGAAGACACCATGAAAACGATCAGCAAATTGTAAAAAACTGATCATCTTTATGATACGATCTACGCCTTCTGTACGAGTGATGTAACCATTCTCAATGCCAACAAGCAAGGCCATAATACCAAATCCTGACCCACCTGTCGTAACAATGTCCCCACTGCTGTTTCGCTCTCTGGCCATGCCTGAAGTTGGATGTCCGTCCTCCCAAAAATATCTGAAAGTATAGTTTTGTACCATATCCATTAATGCATCATCAGACATTACCGTTTGTATTGAATTGATAGTGTCAGAGTTGGCAAGCTTTTGGTTCAAGCCATTGAGTGCTTCTATATAATAATAAAAGGTATTCAAATTGTCGGCATCAGTAAAATCCATATATTCTTTTGCTGTGACTGTTTTGATTGGAGTATACACTACATTATCTGCAGACCTCATTATTCTGAAATATTCGACACCATTCAACCCATTGATTTGCCAGGACAATTCGGTATGTCTCTGATAAGTTTTTACATCAGTTATGCTGATTTTCTGACTATACAAAAGCCATGGGCAAAAACATAAAATAGTGCATATCTTTTGAATCATAGCGATTATTATTTTACCAAAATTAGTGCTTTTTAATGAATATGATCAAATTAATATCCTTGATTTTGTGTTAAATTGCCGCCACTAAGGTCAATTTCTGTTTGTGGCAGAGGCATATACTCGTGTTTATTGCTTATAAAAGGTTTACCTATCTTTTTTATAACATCAGCTTGTACATCCCATCTTTGCAGGTCAAACCATCTGAGTTGCTCCATAGCAAGCTCAACTCGGCGTTCGCGTCTTATGGCTGTACGGAGGTCATTTTGATTGGAAATGGTCAGGTCCTTAAGGATAAAGTTATTGGTACCACGAGCTCTTTTTCTGATCATATTTACATACTCCAGTGCCTTTGACGTGTTGCCGGTTTCGTTAGCGGCTTCTGCACCCAGCAGGATGATATCTGCATATCTCAACAATCTGATATTGCCCGGGCCATTGTCCTGAAGACCCGGGTGGTTACTGACCCATGCTTTCTGATTGAATCGTTCATTTAGGATTTCCGGGTTGTCCTGAACTATAGTCGAACCATCAGGCAGGACTTCTCCGACATATATGATCGTAGCTTGACGGCGCGGGTCGCCTGCCTCGTAAGAGGCTATGAGGTCGTCACTTGGTCTGTTAAATCCCCATCCTAAGTTTGGCACACCTCTGACCCCTTGTACCATGTTGTATGGAGTGGCTCCTGAACCCACGATGGCAGATTGCAAAGCAACGGCACCTATTTCAAACATACTTTCAGAGCCATTTTCGCCTGCCTGAGTAAAAATCTGATTGTATGCCGGCATTAAAGTATATTCATTACTATTGACGACCTCTTCACAAAGTAAAAGCGCTTTATCATATTTTTTTTGAATCATATATAATTTTGCCAACATGCCTTTGTCAGCACCTTTGGTCACACGACCGAGATCGACAGACGCGTATTTTGATTTTTCAGGTAAGGAAGAAATGGCATCCTAAAAAATCTTTTTCTATCAAGGCATAAACTGCGTCTTTGCTGCTTCTCACTTGTGTAAAATATTGATCTTCTGTCAATTGATTTGTGATCAATGGTATATCTCCAAACCATTGAACCAGCCTCAAATAATTAAAAGCCCTTAAAAATTTTGCCTCACCGATTAATCTTGATTTAAGCGTTTCTGACATCTCTATATCAGGTATTTTATTGATGGCAAGGTTGGCTCTTGATATCGTGTTGTAATGTCCTTTCCAAATGGTGGAAAAAGTTTGATTTGTGGCATCAAATACAAAGTCATCAACCTCTTTCAAAAACAAACCATCATTTTCCGTGCTGCCTTTGTCAGAGTCATCAGAGATGATATCTGTTGCGCCTATATATGGCAAGCCGCAGTACTCCCATGATCTGAAATTAGCATAAATGGCATTAGTTGCCCAAATGGCGTGTTCTTCATTTGCAAAAAAAGTTTCCGCTGTGAGATTGCCTTTTGGTTTTCTATCCAGGAATTCTTCTGAACATGAGCTTGATAAGACAATGATAAAAAGTGCAATTATTTTATATTTCATCTGTTTATTTTTTATTTTTATTTTTAAAGGCCAGATGGAATCTTTGATAAAAAATAATCAATGTGGTTATCATTTAATAAACCTTGATTATTTTTTATGTCGATTTCATGACAATTATTTTTATAATATATTTTACAATTAAATGTGTTTAAAACTTGGTTTCCAAGCCAAATTGAATCGATTTAGCAATTGGGTAAACACCGTTATCAAATCCTACTTTAAATGGACTGCTGCCATTGGGAAATTCAGGTGTATAACCTGTAAACGATTGTTTTGTCCAAAGGTTTGTACCTGATACAAATATTCTGAAACTTTCCAGTTTTACTTTTTGTGTTAAAATTTTTGATAAGGTATAACCCAAGCTTAACGTACGCAACCTAAAAAAGGAACCATCTTGAATAAACCGGTCACTTACTCTGTAATTATGGCCACCATTTGTTACCCTTGGTTCTGATGCTGACGGATTGTCAATGGTCCATGCATTTGATACATGTGCCTCCCAATTGTATACCCCAAACCGTGTAGCTTCTTTTTCATTATAAACCTTATTGCCGGAAACACCAAAAAAATCAGCATTAAAATCTATGCCTTTAAATCCGGCACCAAGATTAAATCCATAGGTAAATTTTGGAATAGCGCTACCTAAGTAAACTCTGTCTTTGCCATCAAGTTTGCCATCATTGTTATTATCCCTGTACCTGATATCACCTGGTTTTTCACTGCCGAAAGAAGGACTTGCAACAATTTCTTCAGCATTCTGAAAAATGCCCTCAACCTGATAGCCATAAAGTGCTCCGATAGGCAGGCCAACGATGGTGTGGGTAGCAGGTTCCTGATTTACAAAAGCGTCAAAAATTTCACTTTTCCCTTTTGCCAGAGCCAGCACTTTGTTATTAACAGTGGAAAAATTTAGCCCAATATTATAATCAAAAGTACCCGTTTCGCGCCAATTTGCGGCAAGCTCAATACCGGAATTCAGTACTTCTGCTGTATTAACAAATGGACTGTTCTGAGATCCAACTACATCTGGAATAGGGACTGCAGCAATGATATCAGTAGTATGGCGTCGGTACCAATCAATCTCGATATTCATCCGCTCCTGAAGAAAACCTGCTTCCAATCCTACATCTACCTGATTGGATACTTCCCATTTGAGTTTAGGGTTTGAAATGGAGAGTTGGGTAGCACCTTGATTAATGTTTTCGCCACTTCCAAATACACCATACAGATTACTATTGATGATGGCCGAAGTAGGGTAGCGGTTAGTCAGGGCTTGATTGCCCAGGATACCATAACTTGCCCTCAATTTGAGCCTGTCAAAGGCATGTAGTTTTTCTACAAAAGACTCTCTGCCAAGATTCCATCCTACACTTCCTGATGGGAAGTAACCTGTTCGATTGTCAGGTGTAAATCGACTTGATTTATCTACCCTCATGGATGCCGTAAATAGGTACTTATCATTTAGTGCATAATTTGTTCTGAATAGGATTGAATTTAAGGCTTCATCACTTAATTCACCATAGTTGGTTTGCGTGGTATCATTTCCTGATGATAAATAAAAAAGTTCATCAGCCGTACCCGGAAAATTTTGTCGGCTTGCGCCTATTTTTTCAAACGTCCTTTGTTCAGCAGTATACCCTACCAGAACACCCAATGTATGGTTTTTCCACTCTTTAAAAAAATTGAGTGTTTGTTCCCAAATCCAGTTTTTGTTTCCATCACGCTCAATGGTCAATCTGTCAGAATTATTGAGTTGAGAAGCACTGACTTTATATTTTGGTTCAATATTTCGAAACTTGGAATCCGTAAAATTGTAACCAAAATTTGATCTGAATTTAAAATTCTTGAGAAATGATATCTCGCCAAACATATTTCCCAGTAATTGTGATCCGTTTTTAAATCTGTTGCTCTTATAAAATTGATCAGCGACAGGATTTGCAATGGCAAGACCAAAAAAAGTAGGATCAGTAAAATCACCTTTTGAATCAAAGACCGATAAAGTAGAAGGAATCTGATAGGCAGCACTGGTGACATTCGGGCCTAATTGTTCTTTTGTGATGGCATAAGAGGTGTTGTTTCCAATGGTTAACCAGGATTTAAGTTTCATTTCTGTATTCAATCTGAAAGTGCCACGTTCAAAAGATGTATTTTTTAGTATACCATCCTGATTAAAATAATTTGAACTAAAATTGTAGGATACATTTTCTGAAGCACCATTTGCACCAAACTGCATACTTGCTATAGGGGCTGACCTGAATATTTCTGATTGCCAATCTGTTCCTTTTCCCAATGAATCTGGATTTGTGAAATAATTTTGACCACGCAGCTGATTGTAAGCTTTTGCAAATTGACTGCCATTCAAAAGAGGTATCTTCCTGATCACTTCTTGCTGACCGTAATATGTGGAGAATGATAGCTGCGCATTTTTACGCTTTTTACCATTTTTTGTGGTAATGAGGATGACGCCATTTGCACCACGACTGCCATAAATCGCTGCTGATGAAGCATCTTTGAGGACCTCGATACTTTCTACGTCCTGAGGATTTACACTTGATGCATCTTCCGTAATCATACCGTCAATTACATAAAGTGGATTGCTGTTATTAAGCGTTCCTGTACCTCTTATTCTGATGACTGCACCCGCACCCGGAGCACCTGAAGCAGGTGTCACGTTTACTCCCGTTATTTTTCCTTGAAGTGCCTGTTCGATGTTTGGAGATGTCACCCTGGCCAATTCGCTGCCCTTGAGGCTTGAGACGGCTCCCGTGAGATCGCTTTTCTTTTGAACACCATAACCCACGACGACCACCTGATCGATGAGTATGGATGACTCTGTCATTTTAACGTTAATTTCTTTTTGACCATTGAGATTAATTTCTTCGTCATTATAGCCGAGATATTTTATGACCAAGACTGCCTGCGCATTCTGAACATTGATGGTAAATGATCCATCTACATCTGATATGGTGCCATTGGTGCTTCCTTTTTCTTCAATTGATGCCCCAATGATGGCTTCATTGTTGGCGAGATCAGTGATACTTCCTTTTATCACGTTTTGTGCCATGGTTATACTTGTCAGTGAGACAACATAAAGCAGCATTAAGAACCATCTTTTGTTTGTGTTATACATCATGGTTAATTTTATTTAGTTACGTTAATTTTTATGGAATTGGATGTTTCTGACGAACCTGCTACAAATATATTAAATTCCCCGGGTTCTACGATCCATTCCATCTTCTGGTTGTAAAATGATAAGTCTTTTTTTGTCAATTTGAAAATTACTTCTTTGCTTTCGCCTTTTTTTAACATGACTTTTTGAAATGATTTTAATTCTTTGACAGGACGAGTGACGCTGGATACAAGATCTCTTATATACAATTGTACCACTTCAGCGCCATCATATGAACCTGTATTTTTAAGGGTTATGCTTATGTTGATGGTTTCATCCGCACCATAGGAAAGTTTATCAGATTTAGGTACACTATATTCAAAACTGGTATAACTTAAACCAAAGCCAAATGGGTATAGCGGCGTATTGGGCATGTCAAGATATTTGGAATTGTACTTTGAGTCTGATTTAATAGGTCTCCCGGTATTTTTGCTATTATAATAGATTGGAATCTGTCCCTCATGTCGGGGGAAGCTCATAGGTAATTTAGCTGATGGGTTGTAATCGCCATAAATAATGTCAGCAAGTGCATTTCCCGCCTGTGTGCCGAGCCACCAGGCTTCCAGAATGGCATCGGCATTTTCCTGCACATCATTTAGCACAAGGGGACGACCATTCATCAGGATAACGACAACAGGCTTTCCAGTGGCTTTTAATGCTTTCAGCAGATCTTCCTGCACTCCGGGTAAACGTAGCATCGTTTTTGAGGCAGCTTCTCCACTCATGTCTTTATGTTCGCCTATGGACAATATAATAAGATCTGATTCTTTGGCCTTCTTGATGACAGCTTCAAATTGTGATTTATCGCTTCCTTCTATGTCGCAGCCTTTGATATGCTCAAAGACAATGCCATTGGCTCCCTGATGGCTTCTGAGGCCTTCATATAAGCTTACGCAATGTCTTCCTTCACCGGATGCTGACCATGCGCCAATCAGATTATTTTTATCATCTGACAATGGACCTGTGACAAGTATTTTTTAATATTTTTCTTTAATGGTAACGTTCCGTTATTTTTTAATAATACCACAGATTTACGTGCTACATCCCGGCTGGCTTCCAGATTTTCTTTTGTCATTATGGAATTTGCTTCTCTGGTTTTATCTGAGAACTTATAGGGATTTTCAAAAAGGCCTAATTTCTTTTTTATTGTCAGAATGCTTCTTACACTGGCATCAATTTGACCAATATTTATTCTTCCATCTGTCAAACCTGCCTTTATTTTTTCCTGAAATATTCCTCCTTGCATATCCATGTCTACACCTGCATTGACGGCAAGGATACCGGCATCAATTTCATCTTTTACTACCCCATGTTCTACCATTTCATTGATGGAAGTATAGTCAGTTACCACAAAGCCATCAAAACCCCATTCATTGCGCAATATATCGGTCAATAAGTATTTATTTCCGGTAGCTGGTACACCATTATAATCGTTAAACGAAGTCATAACTGTCAGTGCCCCGGCGTCCACTGCTGCTTTGTAAGGAGGAAGATAGACCTCTCTGAAAACACGCTCGCTCATTTCAACAGAGTTGTAATCACGACCTGCAATCGGAGCCCCATAAGCAGCAAAATGTTTCACACAAGCAACCAATCTGTCAGGCTTGTCAAAATTTTGGCCTTGAATGCCACGCACCCGTGCAGCCGCAACCATGGAGCCAAGATATGTATCTTCACCTGCACCTTCCATGACCCGACCCCATCTTGGTTCACGACTAATATCAACCATAGGCGCAAAAGTCCAGTGTAAACCTGATGCGGCCGCTTCTTTGGACATGGTATAGGCTGACTTCTCAATAGCTTCAAGATCCCAGCTTGCTGCTTCGCCCAGGGGAATTGGAAACATTGTTTTGTAACCATGTATGACATCATATCCAAACAACAAAGGTATCTTGAGTCGACTTTCTTCTATAGCAATTTTCTGTAATCTGGTGGTAAAATCAACAGTGTGGCTATTAAATAATGAACCACATCTGCCGCTTTTAATGTCCGTTTCGTAACCACCCCGGATTGTAGGCCCGGTCATTTCCCAATCGGTCGTAAAAATAGTCATCTGACCTAGTTTTTCATCAAGCGTCATTTGAGACATCAGTTTTTCGATAAATGGATCTTTGGCGGATTTGGACATTTTATCGCCGGTTTTTCTGCTACATGATATCAAGCCAAGTACAAGGATACATGATATGCTTAAAATTTTTGGATTCATATTTATTTTTACTATGTTATATTTAAGTTATTTATACATTTTTGCGAGCCATCCTCCGGTAAAACCAGCTGATTTAAGCCCATTGATGATATATTTGTTTTTTTTCATTGTTTTCCAAATGAGACCTGTTTCATGATTTTGAATTTGGAGGGCTATAGGACCCTGATCAATGCCAAGGTAATCGATATCAAACCAACCGACAGGATTTTTTTCATTTTTGTATGTGAGGTTGAAGGCGTCTTTAAATCCATATTCGCCTATTAACTCATTATAATATGTTTGCCACATATACTTTAAGCAAGCTTCTGATTCATCCGGTGTGAAGGTAAAAGAGCCTCCTGCTGCTGTTGGTGCAATGGTGCCGTCATCTACTATTTGTAAAGATGCTGCACCACGAGCCCTGTAATCAAAAAATATCCTATCTATGCCATCTATATTTAACTTGCCATTGTGTGGGCCATCACACGCTGTGAGACCCCAACATTTGTCAGAGTAGCCAACAAATTTATTTGGATTTGCCATACAATAAGCCCTGTTGGATAAGGTGGCTTTTTTTGAATTTTCAAAATAATCTGAATTCAAGACTTGCATAACACTATCTTTAATATCTCTGAAATCTATCCAAATGTGGCTATATTGATGACCAAATAGCGGATCGAACTGAATGTTTTTTTGACCATAAAAGGAATCAATTTGATAAGTACTGCACCACATGGACCAGGAATCTGCGGGTATAGGGTGTGTAGGCGATGCCATCGCCATGATGATTAGCACCATTGCTTCATTATAACCTGCCCATTCACTTTGGATAAAACCACTTTCGGGATGCCAGCCCATCGACATAAATCCATTTGACTTCATCATCCAATTCCAATCCACACGTCGGTAAAGACTATCTGCCAATAATCTTATGTTTTGTTCAGTCTGGTCATCAGGTGCATCAAAATATGATTGACAACTTAATATACCAGCCATTAATAGACCCGTATCAATGGATGAAAGTTCTACTTTTTATACCTTTTGGCATTATCTAAATTAAGGAAGTGATAAAAAAATCCTTTATGACCGCTCATTCCAATGCTATCAGGTCCCTGAGGTAGCATCCACAAAGCATCCAGTGTTTTATATACACGTTGAGCGCCTTCTGATCTGGAAATGTATTTGTTTTCAATGCCGGTAAGGTAGGTACTCAGACCGAATCCTGTTGCAGCAATGCTTGAAAAAGTGAGGGTAGGATATCTGTCAGGTATTTGATGATGAATCGTATCTGCCAGATCCCAAAAATAATTAAATGTTTTTTGTTTGAGATTCTCTCTGGAGTATTGCTGCTCTTTTACAAGCTGTGGACTGCCACAAGAAAACAACATACTTATTATTATACTCCACATGAGTTTGGACATGATCAGAATAGATTTAATATTAAAACTAAATTGTTTTATTTTTTTTCATGTTAAATGTCTTATCATTATGGAATGATTAAGTATGGGCTTTGGAAAAAAGCAGGAAGTCATACTTCAAGGGTTGAAATTGTGACAACTTTCCTGATCAAGCTATCAAACTAATAAACCTATACTAAATAATGAAGTCAATATTGGTTTTTGTATCTTTATTGCCATTAAGCATTGCGATTTTGTCCTGACTCATAAATGATAGCTGGTAGTGTAAACACTACCAGCTATGCATAATAAGTCACATTATATTACATCTTAACAAACCGAGATTGCGCAACAATTTGTTGTTTGTCTCCATAACCCATCAATACAAACGTACCGGCAGGAAGCGTGGCAACATCAATATATTGAACACTTTGGTTATTGTTCCAAACCCGTGCAATTCTTTGACCATATATGTTGACAATGTCTGTATATCTGATCTGACCGGCTTGATTGATCATCAATACATCATGAACAGGATTTGGTGTAATGGACATTTTGGTTACCGGCTGGACATCTGACGACCCGGTTTCCTGACCACAATCACCATTTTCTAATCTGACATCATCAAAATAATATATGACATCTTCAGTTGGCAGGTTATTGATATCAAAGATGAATGTCAGACGAGCATAATTTCCTGCAGGATCAATAGGTGTAGGAGAAGTTGAAAAATCCCATGTCAATTCTTCCCATTCGTTGGCTTTTGTATTGGTAACTGTGTTATCTCCTGATCCGCCAGGGAACCCTTCTTTCAGTGGCTTTTCAATTTTGAGCGTAACAGCACCAACTTTTGGACTTAATATCTTTGCCTTTACTATAGTATTTGGGCCGAACTTAATGTAAGATTCAAGATCGGTATACATACCTTGCCAAGGTTGTTCTCCTGATGCTTTTTCAATTGCTTTTCCTACTTTATCGGAGGTATTTATACCGGCTTTTAATGGATTGTCTACGACTTCAAACCCTCCTGAATTATCGGCAGGAAAATATCTCCATTTGTCAGATACAAAAGCAGGATCGTCATAATTAACCAGACAACCATCATATGGTGCGTGTGCCCATCTGATATTATCAATGTTATAATTATCAACAGTAGTTGTTTCTACACCACCATTGAAGAAGATACAAACACTTTTATGGTCGTTACCTTTTTCACTTGAAAAATCTGCTGATATGGTATACCATTCATTTACTGTTTTTATTTCTGACCAAATTTCTTTTTGGGCGCTTGTACCGCCTTCAAGTTTTAGCAATACAGGTACAGCAATCGAAGACAATACCTGAAATTCAAGTTGATTAAATACATCAAGCGGAATGCCATCAGGGAAGTTTGCACAAAGTGCTGACCAGGGTTGACCAGGTTGATCTTTGTATAGACCCACTTTTATGGAGCTATTGGCCGCTGTAAGTTTAGGGTTATTAACTACTGTGACTAATTCTGCGCCTGCACCATATTCATAGTTTCGTTGACATTCGAAATCATCTATAATATTGCCTATAGATATTGAACCTTCACATGGATCTACTGTAGAGTCACCTTGTTTTAGGTTATCAAAAAAGAACATTGCACCTTCCTCAGCTTTACCGGGATTAAAAAGCAATTTCAAACCCTCCCAATCGGTAATTGTCTGGAAATCTGAAAAATCAAAAGACAATGTCTCCCATGTTCCAGGGCTTTGTAATTCACGCTCAACTTCTTTGTTTCCTGCAGAAGCACTTTCCAGTTGCATTATTACAGAAGTGCTTCCTGCAGGTGCCCAAACATCAAGATTGTATTGTGGCTTTGAAGTAATGTCTATAACGCCGGGAGCAACAGCTGACAATGTAGAAAACTGGGATGTCCCTTTAGTATATTTTCCCACTTTTGTGGATGTATTGACACCTGATGCGTCAGGATTGTTGACTACTTCAAAAGCACCATGTATTAAGGTTTGCTGATCAAGAGGTTCCCAAGGCAAAACAGCCCCATTCTCAAAGTTTTCAATGTCCTTAGATGTTTTAACACCCCAAGAGATGTCATCAATTAAATAAAAATCTCCTGCCGCCGGGTCATTTCCTGCATTAAAAAACAGAACTAATTTTTTATGATTGGCTGCGGACTGCGAACTGAAATCTACTTCAAAAGATACCCACTGATTGATGTCATTGACATCTGCCCAACTTTCATTTGAACCAGATACACCACCTTCCAATTTACATAAGACTCTTGTCACTTTAGGGGACCAGACTTTAAACTTGAGTTGATTCTTTTCACTCAGATCGATGGCACTATTGTAATCAATCAATACATTGTTCCATGGTCCGGGGGCGTCAACATATTTGCCAACTTTAGATGAAGAATTAACAGCATCAGGTCCGGGATTAGGGATGACTGTTAAACTATCCCAACCATTGGTATACGTAGCATTTCTATTGCACTCAAAGTCATCCAGGATATCTGCATCAAGCGTTACGTCTCCGCATGCTCCTTTTGAGACGGCATACAAATTGTCAAAGTGATAAATATCTGCGCTCGTTTCAACACCCGGATCAAAAAACAAAATAGCTTTAGTGAGGTGTTTAAAATCTTTGGCAAAAGACATATCAAATGTGTACTCCTGCCATTCATTTGCTAAGCCAATATTAAGAATCTTTTCTACAGCCGTCCCGGCGCCATCAAGTTTTAACAATACCTGTGTAGGAGCGCTGGCATGAATCTGCAACTTGAATTGATTTAAAATGCTCATGTCAAATGGCGTTGTTCTTTCGGCAAGCAAAAGGCTATAAGCATGTGCTCCTGACTTGGTGTATTTACCTACATTTGGCGTGCTGTTCACTTTATTAGGTGCTGGATTTGGAACAGGTGCCTCCAAAGTTCCATCAAACGCCTGCCATCCCATTTCGTTGCCCGTTTCGAATGTCTCATAGACTTGTATTGCTTCGGTCGCTATAATGTCATCAAAAAAGAAGCTAGCTGCCTGAGGTGTTGTAAAAGGATGAAACGCTAGCAATACTTTGGTATGCGCTGTACTTGCAGCACTGGAAAAGTCAACTGAATATTCGACCCATTTTCCTGCCTCGGTTATATCAATATATTTTTGAACGGCTTCTCCGCCACCTTCAAATTTTAGTAATGCCCTTGTGGGAGCGTATGGTGCCCAAATTTTAATTTTCATGAGATTGTTTTTGCTCAGGTCAGCAGGTGAAGCAAACTCACCCAGGCCAAAACAAAAATCTCCAATGCCATCATTCGTAAATTTACCGACAAAATCACTGGTATTGACCGGATCTTTGCCGGGATTTGCTATTGGTCCTTCATAGGTTAGACCATTTACCGCATTCCAGGTTATTTTGGAAGCGCCACCTTCAAAGTCTTCATAAATGGTTTGTCCATTTAATCCAATTGAGGCAACGATAAGTAACAAAAGTGAAAGTACATGTTTCATCATTCTAAGGTACATTTTGTTGGTGATTTAAAAAATATTAAACAGGTTCTGTACAATGCACCACACTTAGAATACGAAATAAACCTAAACTGTAAAAACAAGCACAGGCAATGTTTAATTCTTTAATGTGGCGAATTGACCCTGCAATATTAATAAAAAATAGTGAATAATAAAAAATAATTTACTACACCACGACTACGCCATTTGCTATTTTTGTTAATTTATTGCAAATATGCGGGCAAATTCATCCATAAAAACCCAATCTCTCCAAGGGTTTAAACATAGAAATCGGGGGTTTATTGAAGGGCATGATTAGTTTACCCATTAAATAATTAATCCTGCCCAAAGTTTTTCCAAAAAATATTTCCATGGCATAACATTCATGTTATCTATTTTTCTGGGATACGGGTCGTTTGAGATTACGATATTTTTACTTACAGAATATTCTTCATTAAAGGCTTTTAGACCTTTGAAATGTTTACTGTGTACTTGGTTTGTTGATTTTATTTCCAATGCAACTTCACTATCACCTAGTATAAAATCTACTTCTATTTGGGAAGTTGTACGCCAATAGTAAATTGGAAAATGTTTTCCTGAATAATTAGAATAAGCGTGCAATTCCATGTAAATAAAATGCTCAAAAGCAAACCCAATGGTTTCGGTACCCCACACCAGGTTCTTTCGTTTGAGCAAAAAATTGGCTATACCCACATCAAAGAAATAAAATTTCGGAGCCTGTATTACTCGTCTTTTTGGTTTTTTTTGAAAGGGTTCTACATAGCGACCAATCATGGTTTCTTTTAATATTTTATAATATTCTTTTATGGTAGGGCTACTAACCCCACAGTCGGCAGCAATATTGGTGTAGTTTACCATTTCCCCATTGGCAAAGGCCGCTTTTTCTAAAAACCCACTAAATACCTGCAGATCTCTGATTTTGGTTTCGGCCAATATTTCTTCTTCTAGATACGCTCCTATATATGCCGAAAGCATAGTTTGGTAATTTTTAGCATCGTAATGCTTGGGTAATAAGCCTTGATTTAGTGCTTTCAAAATATCAAAATCCGGTATTTCTGAAAAACTTAGAGGATAAAGTTCATATCGCAATGCTCTACCACCCAATAAGTTTATTCCTTTGCCTAGTATTTTTCGTGGGCTTGAACCCGAAAGAATATATCGTTTATTGGTGTTTTCAATGAGCCAATGCACTTCGTTAAGCAGTTCTGGTATTTTTTGAATTTCATCAATTATGATGGTTTGTGTGTGATCATCTGCCAATACTGCTTCACGAAATTCTTCAGGCCTACGAGCCAATCTTCGTAGAACATCGTTTTTTAGTAGGTCAAATACCATCGCATTACTAAACATTTGCTTTAGTAGCGTACTTTTTCCTGTTTGTCGTACGCCCCATAGGAACAAACTTTGTTCTTCTGAGCCTATAAATACTTGATTTCTATTGTACACAATCCAATAAATATTTTCACAAAGGTACAATAATTAATTTGTATTTATGTATTTATTTCCTTAATATATCATGCTATATTAAGGAAATCATTTAAATTATCATGATATATTAAAGAATATATTTTTTTAAATTTGAGTTTCAAAGCTTCGTCGGGTTATCTTTATAGCAGTGCTAGATCTTATTTAAGTCAATGAAGCTTTGGTGAAATTGAATTGTTAGAATTAGATAATACCATTGGATATATCGATAGTTGATGATGAATTTCAGATTCACAAAATATAGGATCGCAGTCACAAACAGCGACCATCGGGGATCTGTTTGCACATACGTGCATGTGTTTTGATTTTGGCGCATCATTGACCCAATATTATTGTGTTTTATACTTGAAAATAATAAGTTTAATTCTGAAGTATATATTATATTTGCAACTTTAATGTAGCTTATGACCATTCTGATATATGATGACCATGCCTTTGTAAGACAAAGCAACTCTAAGTATTTTTTAGAAGGACATCATGTCTTTATGATGTGACATAATAAGTAGGCGTACCCTATTTTAATTCGAAAGAAACTTAATAAAACCTGAGATCTTTTCTGTCAAATTTCCTGGTCCCTCTAATACTCTTATAAAAGCGCTGCCCACAATCGCACCATGACTGTATTGATTGGCTATGTGGCGTGTAATTTTGTCGTGGATGCCAAAACCGATAAGAGATGGACTTTGCAGATCCATAGCTCTGATCTTCTCAAAGTATACTTTTTGTATATCTGTAATGTCGCCTTGTTTGCCTGTGATAGAGGATTGAGACACGATGTACAGGAAAGCAGTACTCAATCTGTCTGCCTGACGAATTCTATCTTCTGACGTCATTGGTGTGATCAGAAAACTGATTTCCATCTGGTATTTGGCGAAAAGATCCTTGTAATCCCTTTCATATATATCCATGGGCAAATCAGGAATAATAAGACCCTGAATACCTGCATCATGCGCATTTTGAATAAAGTTTTTTTCCCCATATTGCAGCATTTGGTTAAAATATCCCATCACAATAATGGGAACCTTGGAAGTAGCCCTTATTTCTTTGACTTGTTGAAAAATATTATTAGTAGTCTGACCATTTTTTAAAGCTACTTCGCTACTTTTTTTGATGGTAGGTCCATCTGCAAGCGGATCTGAATAGGGCATACCCAGCTCAATGATGTCAACGCCATTTTGGTCGAGTGCTTTTATGATGATTTGAGTACTTTCTAAAGTTGGGTGTCCTGCCGTAAAATACACATTCAGCACATTTGCACCTTTATCTAATATCGTTTGTCGGATTGATTTCATAGTTATAATTGGATATTGTGTTCTGCGATATATGTTAAGTAGGTATTTAAATCTTTGTCACCACGACCTGATAAATTTACGACTACATGGTCATTTTTTTTAAGACCAATTCTATCCAATATGGCCAATGCGTGAGCAGTTTCCAGCGCAGGTATAATGCCTTCAGATCGCGACAGTTCTATGACAGCCATCATTGCTTCATCATCAGTGGCTGCCCATACTCTGGCTCTGCCTGATTTTATAAGATGTGCATGCATAGGTCCTATACCCGGATAATCAAGTCCGGCAGAGAGTGAATAAGGTTCTACAATTTGTCCATCAGATGTTTGCATTAATAGCGTCATACATCCATGTATAATGCCTTTGGAACCTAAGATGCTGGTAGCTGCCGAATGACCTGAATCAATGCCTTTGCCAGCCGCTTCGGCAAGGATGAGGTTCACTCTGTCATCATCGAGGAAGTGGTAAAAAGCCCCTGCCGCATTGCTCCCGCCGCCTACACAAGCGACCACATAATTAGGGTATTCCTGCCCTGTTTTTTCTTTTAATTGCCATTTAATTTCTTCACTGACTACGGCTTGAAATCTTGTAACCAAGTCAGGGTAGGGATGTGGACCAATTGCCGAACCAATGATATAATGTGTTGTCTCCGCATTATTGATCCAATCCCTGATGGCTTCATTAGTGGCATCTTTTAATGTTTTACTACCGCTTTCTGCGGGGACGACCTTTGCACCCAACATTTGCATCCGCGCTACATTTGGGGCCTGCCTTACTATATCTACGGCACCCATATAGACGATACACTCCAGATTCATTAGGGCACAAACCGTAGCAGTAGCTACACCATGTTGCCCTGCGCCGGTCTCAGCTATGATACGTTTTTTGCCCAATCGTTTTGCCAGTAAAATCTGACCGACAGTGTTATTTATTTTATGAGCTCCTGTATGGTTGAGATCTTCTCTTTTTAAATAGATATTCGCACCATATTTTGCCGACAAGCTTTTGGCCAGATATAGTGGCGAAGGACGGCCAACATAGTCTTTGAGCAAGCTGTTAAATTCTTCCTGAAAAGCTGTTTCACTTATGATGTCGAGATATCTAGTGCGTATTTCTTCGACATTTGCATAAAGCATTTCGGGGATATAAGCACCACCAAATTCACCATAGTAACCTGATTCTGACACGTGGTATGATGTTGTTTCTGTCATTTTTTTTTTCTAATTAAGGTTAATTAATAGCGCTTTTTTTTTTTTATGGTTATTTCTTAATAAAATATTGTTTCATTCCTTATATTTCCTTTCTCAACGCATCAACAAACTCACGCACCATTTTTACATCTTTAATTCCCGGGCTGATCTCAAATTTACTATTGATATCCACTCCCGCAAATTTTGGATGAGATAGTTTTAAAACGTCCTCAATGTCCTTTGGACCAATTCCTCCACCTAGCAAAAAAGGTTTTCTGATATTATAAGCATGAAGCCTTGTCCAATCAAATTTATGTCCGGATCCTCCAAAATGTATGGTGGCTGTATCAAATAAATAATAATCACAAAAATTATATTTATCAAGTGTTTCAGGATCAAAAGCATCATCAATTCGGAATACCTTAATGACTTTAATAAATGATTTTAACGATCGTGCGAATTGAGGACTTTCGTCGCCGTGCAACTGTGCAAAATCAAGACCATAATGCCCTTTTTTTTGCCTTTATTGTTGCAACTGATGCATTTACGAAAACACCAATTTTTGCAATATGTGTTGAAATTTCAGGCATTGGTACCGATAGATATCTGGCTGAAGCTTCATAAAAATTATAACCCACCATATCGATTCCGAGATTGCAAATATGTGAAAGGTTTTCCGAATTGTTAATCCCGCAAACTTTAATAATCATCTTAACTCGTTTATTCGATCAATAAATTCTGAACAGCACTGACCCGGATCTTCTGTCTTCATAAAACATTCTCCTATCAGGAAACCCTGATATCCTGTTTTGATCAGATCTAAGACAACATTCGGATCATCGATGCCACTTTCAGATATTTTTACTGTGTCTGATGGCAACATAGGGTATATGTCTTTTGAATATTGTATATCAGTGATGAATGTCTTGAGATTTCTATTGTTTACACCGATATTTCGGATGGTTTCATGATATTTCTTCAATTGATCGGCACTATGAATTTCCATAAGCACTTCCATACCCAAAGAAATTGCCAGTGAGGATAAAGATTTTATTTCTGCTTTGGTTAATATTTCGGCAATCAGTAAAATAGCGTCAGCTCCGATACTTTTGGCTTCAATGACCTGGTATGGATCAATAACAAAATCCTTTCTCAAAATTGGTATGTTTAACGCTATTCGAGCTTTTTTTACATCATCATCGCTTCCGCCAAAAAAGTCAATATCCGTTAGTATTGAAGTAGCCGATGCACCTGCCCGTTCATAAGCCTTAGTGACTTTATTAACATCTGCATGTAAATGTATGTTGGGTTTTGTTGGTGACTTTCTCTTAAATTCAGCAATGATGCCACTCTTTTTTTTGTCGATAATGAAAGCCGATAAAGATAGGCCTTGTCTCTCAATTGCACTTGATCGCAATAAGTCAGATTCAGATGCAGTTCTTTTTCGAGCGACAACTTCCTCCAATTTTCGTTTCACTATGGTGTCTAAAATATTCATCATTCCTGAATTATTTAAGCTTTAATGGTTAATAGGCTCGTTAGAGATGCTTTTGCCTTTCCACTTTCCAGGGACTCTCTGGCCTCCTGTACACATTCTGATATATCTTTGGTTTGATCAAAACATTGGATGGCAATGGCAGCATTGGCAATGACCACATCGTTTTGGGCAATTGTACCCTTATTGTCAAGAATTCTTGTAAAGATATCAGCTGCTTCCTTGACACTATCCCCGCCAAAAATGTCTGTTTGGGTATAATTTGGCATGCCGAAATAATCTGCATTTATCAATTGTTCTGCATGATTAGTGATCAATTTTGCTGAAGCTGTCAGGGAAATTTCGTCGTATCCATCTACTGTATGTATGATGGCATATTTTTTATGTGAATGTTCGTGAAGATACTGATACAATCTGGCTAATCTAAGCGAAAAAACGCCTACACTTTGATGCTGAGGTTGGGCAGGATTTACGATCGGTCCCAGCATATTAAAAAACGTCTTTACACCGAGTTCTTTTCTGATAGGCCCTACAGATTTTAGTGCCGGATGGAATAAAGGAGCATGTAGGAAACATATATTGGAAGCATCCATCTGATGTTTTAGTGTGCCGATATCATTAGTAAAACTAAATCCAAGATATTCTAGTACATTGGAAGAACCACTTACTGACGAGACCCCGTAATTGCCGTGTTTTGTAACATTGTAACCGGCTCCGGCAACAACAAAAGAGGATAAAGTAGAAATATTGAATGTATTTTTACTATCACCGCCCGTGCCACATAAATCGATAATAGGTAAATCTTCAAAATCAACCTTTATACACAATTCCAACAACGCATCCCGAAATCCGGCCAACTCTTCCACTGCTATGTTGCGCATTAGATAAACACTGATAAATGCAGCGATTTGAGACGTATTGTATTTATTTTGAGAAATATTGATCAGTACCTCCCTGGCTTGTTCTTTGGAAAGCTTTTGATGGTCAAATAGTTGGTTTAAAATCTGTTTCATTAAAGTACTTTATGTTTTATTTTACGCCATCGAAAAATCGAATCTGATAATCATATAATATTTATATTATATATTTAAAAAGTTATTAATCATCAGCTTACCTGCTGGAGTCATAATAGACTCGGGATGAAACTGTACACCATAAACATGATGGTCTTTATGTCTGATTGCCATGATTTCGCCATCCTCATCCTGTGCTGTGATGAATAGATTTGATGGGAAAGATGATTTTTCGATGACCCATGAGTGGTACCTGCCAGCTTCAAAAGGGTTTTCAACACCTTCAAATATCGGATCAAAGTTGTTAGTTTTGTGTATTGATGTTTTCATGCCGTGAAATACTTTTGACAGGTTTTTTAATCTGCCGCCATATGATTCGCCTATAGCTTGCAAGCCGAGACAAACCCCGAGGATTTTTTGCTTGGTCCATATGTTTTGATAACTTCCTTTAAAAGCCCTGCTTCATCCGGTAGTCCCGGACCCGGCGAAAGGATGATATATGCGAATTTGTCTATATCCTGGATATCAAATTGGTCATTTCGCAGCACAGTGACTTCACTCCCGATGATTTCGTTTACCATATGGACGAGGTTATAGGTAAAAGAATCATAATTATCAATAATAACAACTTGTTTCATTTTTTTATATTTGTGATCTTATGTATCATTGTTTATCGTTTATAGTTCTTAACTATTGATTTTTAAGAGGGTGGAAATTCCCTTTAGGGATTTAGGGTCGAGAGTGGCTTTCTCATTGCTCTTCATACCCCCGACCCCTGAAGGGGAGTGCTCTTCAAACTGATCGTTTTTGCTCTCCGCACCCTGCTTGCTTCGAAGCAGGCAAGCCCCGACCCCTAAAGGGGGAGTGCTGTGCAATATTGATTTTTGAGTGGATGGAAATTCCCTTTAGGGATTTAGGGTCGAGAGTGGCCTTCTCATTGCTCTCCGTACCCCCGACTCCTGAAGGGGAGGGCTCTTCAAACTGATCGTTTTTGCTCTCCGCACCCTGCTTGCTTCGAAGCAGGCAAGCCCCTAAAGGGGAGTGCTGTGCAATATTGATTTGTGAGTGGGTGGAAAGTCCCTTTAGGGATTTAGGGTCGAGAGTGGCTTTCTCATTGCTCTTCACACCCCCGACCCCTAAAGGGTAGGGCTCAACAAAATTATCGTTTTTGCTCTCCGTACCCTGCTTGCTTCGAAGCAGGCAAGCCCCGACCCCAAAAGGGGAGTGCCTAGGTTTTTCATTTTCATTGTTTATCCTTCGTTTGTTCATTGTTCGGTTGTTCAATTCGTTCATATTTCGTCGCTCGATTTGTTATTAAATACTTTGTGCCATGACAAGTGCTTTCTTTAAGGCAGCCAATTTATTGTGTACTTCCTGCAATTCACTTTCCGGGACACTATCAATTACGATACCTGCGCCGGACTGATAAAAAAGTTTGCCACCCTTGCTAAGGAATGACCTTATAATAATGGCGTGATTCAGATCACCATTCAATTTTATTAAACCTAACCCTCCGCCATAAAATGACCTTGTCGTAGGTTCAAAAGAATCGATCAATTGAAGCGCTTTGTATTTTGGTGCCCCGGATAATGTTCCGGCAGGAAAAGTATCTGCAAATATTTGGTAACTGCTGATATCTTGTTTGATCTTTCCCGTTACTTTCGACACCAGGTGAATAACGTGGCTAAAAAACTGAACTTCCTTATATTTTGCAACCTGGACCTCTGTACAGTTTTTGCTCAGGTCATTTCTAGCCAGATCAACCAACATGATATGTTCTGCATTCTCTTTTGGATCTTCTAAAAGTTTTTGTGCCAAATGTTGGTCTTCCGTAAAATTTCCAGAACGCTTGAATGTTCCGGCTATAGGATGAATCTCCGCTATCCCACTGCTTACAATCATTTGTGCTTCCGGTGAAGAGCCAAATATTTTATAACTACCATAGTCAAAATAAAAAAGGTAAGGGCTTGGATTGATGGATCTCAATGCCCTGTACACGTTAAATTCATCTCCTTTGAATCCTTGAGAAAACCTTCTTGACAAAACCATTTGAAAAACATCGCCCCGTTGGCAATGGTCTTTGGCTTTATGGACTATGTCTATGTATTGATCATCTGTCATATTACCTTCTTCTGCCCCATCAATATTGAATTCAAAACTTTGATGGTCCTGGCGACTGATGATATTTATAATGTCTTCTAGCCTGCTTTTTTCACCATTCACTTGATGTTCAATAATATATAATTCTTCAAAAAAATGGTCAAACACTATCGTAAACCTAAATAAATCATATCTCATCGAAGGTATATTGTAATTGGGTTTGACCGGGTCGAATTCAATGCCTTCAAACTCCTGTACCATATCAAAGCTGGTAAATCCAAAAATGCCTGAATATTTTGAACCTGCCAAATCAGATGTAATGTCCAATTGATTCAACAGTGTATCAATCGCTTTAACAGATGTTGTGTCCTCAAGGGATTCAGTTTCTTTGGAAATATGGTTATGTATCGTGAACGTATCATATTGCTTTTGTAACGATAAGATAGGATCAAAACAGATAAATGACTGGCTATCTTCTTTGCTTGAATAATCCGAACTTTCCAATAGCAATATCTCTGGAAATTGTTCCCTAAGCTTAAGCATAAGACTGACCGGGGTCGTCAGGTCTGAAAGTAGTTTTATTGAATTTGTTTGAATTCTGATCATTTTATATTTTTATAGATCAACATGTACGAATAATCTGATATATACATAAAAAAAGCGGCTTGTCAGGTTATTGACAAGCCGCTTATATTTTAGTACAAACGAATGGCTTAACAATTCCCTAATCGAGATCATCAAAAAGCCACCACCAATTTGTATTTAAAGTTACCATGAGTTATGCTGTTTTTAGCATTTTTACAGTGCAAAGTAAAATAATATATTTTACATACACCAAAATATAATAAAAAAAGAATCAAAAAAATGTGAAATGCATTGTCATTGCCTAATTTTTAAAACAATAACTACTTTATTGCTACAATAAACTCAGGGGAATCAGGTACGATACCTGAAGCAAAAAAATGGGTAAGTTTACCGTTTTCGTCTATCAGGTATTTACAAAAATTCCAACTTGGCACATCACTATTCCAACCATTTTGTGCAGGATCTGAAAGCCATTTGTATATTGAATTCTGATTAGAACCTTTGACATCTACCTTATCAAACATCTGGAAAGTTACGCCATAATTTTTTTGACAAAATGCACCTATTTCCGATGCACTGCCTGGTTCTTGTGACATAAACTGATTGGAAGGAAAGCCAAGGACAACCGTATTTTCTTTATGTGCATCATAAAACTTTTGCCAATCAGCATATTGAGGTGTATAGCCACATTTGGAAGCAACATTTAAGATGATTATTTTTTTACCCTTGTAATCACTCATTGAGACTGTTTTTCCATCTAGAGTGGTTGCCGTTAAATTGTAAAAGGATGTTAGCGTCATATTTGTATTTATTGGGTTTGTATCAGATTGTGAGGAAACTTTATTGGGGTTGAAGCAACTCATCAACCATGTAGGAAGGCTTAATATAATGGCAAAAATAACTTTTGTTTTCATGATGTATTTTATTTTAACTTGTGGCAAAGGAACAATAACGTATAAAATTGCAAAAGGTTTCACAGGCGACACAAACGATTTTGGGACATAGCCATACCGGCCCAAATTACTATTGTTTAGAATAAAAATCTTGTACATTCGAAATTAAGCCCCTACTTAATTAAATAGGTTATACTTTTTTACAACAAAAATTTAATGCTCGCAAAAAAGAACCATTGAATAACCATGAGCAATGCAGCAAAATTATTCGTTTTACCATAAAAATGTTTAATAACAAAAAATGGGCATAATAAAAACCCGCTTATTGTAAACCAACAAACATAATTAAACATAGGTACAGCCCCATCAGGCAACCAATACCAATACCCCAAAGTAATGGCTCCTGGTTCAAGAACAAAATCATACATCGTAACAAGCAATGCTGCAAAGATTATTTTAATGAATTTAAAGCCATAATGATCACTTTTATAAATGATAAACTGATTAAAAAACCAATTTGTGAGATGCCCAACTCCATAAACCGTAACTACCCATAAAAGCCCGATAAGAATAGGTACTCCCAATACTTTAAAACCAAATGGAGGGCCATAAGAATAATTTCCAAATAACAAAGATGTATTGACTCCAATCATTTCTGTTAAAAGGCCCGTAAAGAAACCAAGAATACCATAAATTATTATAGCTTTTTTAGATGGTGTTTTATCATTTAAAAATACTAAAAAACTCATTAATATCAAGGTAAATGGAGTCATATCAATAAACCATTGCCGATACTCCGTCCCCATACCTATTAAGCCACACAAATGAAAAAGTATGGCTGTAAAAAAAGACAAATTAAACAAACTCAACTTACTTTTTAATTGGATCAGTGTCATAATTAAATCATTTCAGAAACTATTTTAGCACTTTTTAAACATAAAGGTATACCACCTCCCGGATGAACACTGCCACCTACAAAATATAGGTTTTTTATTTTATTATAAAAATTAGGATGTCTTAAAAAAGCTGCAAAAAGTCCGTTACTACTGGTTCCATATAGGCTCCCTGTATAACTGGCTGTCATTTGCTCTATTTTTTTAGGATGCAGGATATCTTCAGCAATGATGTATTTATTTAAGTCCACATTCATCATTCTATTCAGCTTTTTTATGATGCTATTTTTAATTTTAATCACTTCCTGTTTCCAATCCTGACCAATATCATGGGGTACGTTTACCATTACGAACCAATTCTCCATGCCTGAAGGAGCTTGATTTTTCTCCATCTTGGAAGTTATATTGATATAAATAGTTGGGTCTTCGGACATAATTTTAAGTTCAAAAATATTAGTAAATTCTTGCTTGTAATCATTTGAGAAAAAGATGTTATGTAGTTCCAATTCTTTAAATGAACGAGAGATTCCCCAATAAAATATAAACTGCTACTTCGTTCCTGTTTTGCCAGCCGCTCAACCTTGACAGGTAAATTAAGAAGTTTTTTATAGGTGTAATACACGTCCATATTTGAAACGACTATATCATATTGAATAATTCTTTGTCCTACCTGAATGGACGAAATACCTTCATCCTTTGTTTTGATCAAATCTACCAATTGTTCAAAATTGAATTTTACACCCATTTTAACGGCCAAATGATATAAGGCATTGGTAATATTGATCATGCCGCCATGGGGATAAAACGTACCCTGATTGTGCTCAAGGTGTGGTATCATAGTCAGCATAGCTGGTGCAACATATGGATTGCTACCATTATAAGTTGCAAATCGATTGAATATTTGTATCGTTTCTACCTTTTCGAATTCTTTTTCATTATATTCATTAATCGAATTGAATAAATAGGAAAGTTTAGTGTGAATCAATGCATTAATGATGGCTTTTTGAAAAAAGGTTTTCAATCTGTGAAGAGAATGGTCTAAAAAAACAGTGCCAATCGATGTGTAAGCTTTTTTTGCATTTTCAAGGTAATTAATGATTTTATTGGGATCTTCGCCTAATTTAATATAAAGTTCATCTGCAAATTTTTGATTATTTACATATGCATTAATTGTTTTCCCTGATTCAAAAAAATATTTACAAGCAATATCTACAGATGAGTAGGAAAAGTACTGATTTACATCCTCACCACATAGCTCAAATAGCTCTATTACATTTTCTGGTTGAGTAAAAAGCGAAGGTCCCGCGTCAAATTGAAATCCCTTTAATTCGAAATGTGATAGCTTCCCACCAGGGTAACTATTTTTTCATACAGGTCGACATCGTGACCCTTTTGGGCCAGCCTTATAGCAATAGCCATGCCACCAATTCCACTCCTGATAATGGCTACTTTCTTTTTATTGTTCATTAAACAAAAACATTGACATTAAACAGATACATAATTAAGCCCGAAGAACAAAAGTACTAAGCTATGTTCGTAGTTTTATACAATTAAAAGAAGATTTATATAATGTCCGAAATTACCACGATAAGTATATTCCATTTTAAAAGTTGGAAACAGAAATTTTTTGCATTAAAAAGCATGCGGACATTGTTGCCTAATATAGTAAATGGTGAAGGAATACTTTTTATAAAACATATGGGCAGCGGTAGTCAGAATGGATTTAGTGTATGGCCTGATTTTACACAATATGTTTTAATGATCGTTTGGGCATCTGAAGATAAAGCGTCAACATTTTTTGAGCAATCATCCTCATACCTTAATTACAAAGCTATATCAAATCAAAGTCAAACTATTTTTTTGAAAAATACCATGGCGCATGGGCTGTGGAATAACCAAATGCCCTTCTCCAAAGTACTCGAGCACAACGATAATCTTCCAGTAGCAGTAATCACAAGGGCTACCATAAAATGGAAAGATATGATTCGTTTTTGGAGAGATGTTCCACAAGTAAGTAATAGTATTCCATCTCAAAATGGCCCTCTTTTTGCAGTTGGTGTAGGGGAACTACCTTTTCGATATCAGGCAACGTTTAGCGTTTGGAAAAATAGCACTGATATGAAAGCTTATGCCTATCAAAATCATTATCATAAAAACATGGTATCAAAAACAAAAAAAACAGGGTGGTATAAAGAAGAACTTTTCGCTAGATTTTGGCCATATAAATCAGAAGGTGATCAACTGATACCTATAAAATAATATTTAGATGAAATTTTACCTAAGACCACACAGTATAAATTGGGGCTGTCGAGTAACTTAGATATCACAATCGGTCTGGATTTTTCACATCATTACACTGCTGAGTAAGAAATACTTTGCCGGGACTGGAAATCAGCATTGATGATATTTTTGAGGGGCTGTGAGCATTTTATGATTTTTATATCCAGCCATCTTATAAGTAACCCTTATATTTGCCATATAATATAAAACCGCGATTTATATGAAAGATTACAAATCACCTCATGACACCACACAAGACGAAGTCAATGAACCGACTTATGACTACGACAAAGTATATACCTATGCCGACTACCTGAAGCTGGAATTTGAAGAAATGGTTGAAATCATCCGAGGTAAATTATTCAGGATGAGTCCTGCTCCAAGGGCGAACCATCAAACCACTAGCACAAATATTCTGACAGTATTTCTACCAAAGCTAAAAGGTAAAGTATGCAAAGTTTTTCATGCACCTATTGACATTGTCCTTCCTATAGAAAATAGAAAAAGAAACAAATCCAAGACAGTCGTCCAACCCGACATATGTGTGATCTGCAATCCCAAGATCATAGAAGAAAAAGCCGTTTTTGGTTCACCTGATTTTGTTATAGAAATTATAGGTGGGAAACAAGTCAAAAAAGATACCCAGATCAAATTTGATCTGTATGAAGAAGCGGGAGTAGGCGAGTATTGGATCGTATTTGTCGATATGCGATTTGTAGAAGTTTTTATCCTTGAAAATGGCAAATTCCAACGACTCAATACTTTCTCAGAAGATGACATTGTGCCCATCAAAACTTTGCCGGGACTGGAGATCAGCATTGATGATATTTTTGAGGGCTTGTGATAATTTGATAGATTTTCATTGTCAGCCATCTCATAAGAAACCCTTATATTTGCATGAACGTACCATACAATCCATATTATGAAGCATTACAAATCACATCATGACAACACACAAGACGAAGTCAACGAACCGATTTATGACTACGATAAAGTATATACCTATGCTGACTACCTGAAGCTGGAATTTGAAGAAATGGTTGAAATTATCCGTGGTAAAATATTCAGGATGAGTCCTGCACCAAGGACGAATCATCAGACAATCAGTAGCAATTTACACTACCGACTCAGACAGCAATTAGAGAATAAAATTTGCAAGGTCTTTCATGCACCTATTGACATTGTCCTTCCTATAGAAAATAAAAAAAGAAACAAGTCCACCACTGTGGTTCAGCCCGACCTCTGCGTCATCTGTAACCCTAAAATAATAGAAGAAAAAGCTGTTTTTGGTACACCTGATTTTGTTATAGAAATTATAGGTGGGAAACAAGTCAAAAAAGATACCCAGATCAAATTTGATCTGTATGAAGAAGCGGGAGTAGGCGAGTATTGGATCGTATTTGTCGATATGCGATTTGTAGAAGTTTTTATCCTTGAACATGGTAAATTCCAACGACTCAATACTTTCTCAGAAGATGACATTGTGCCCATTAAAACTTTGCCGGGACTGGAGATCAGCATTGATGATATTTTTGAGGGCTTGTGATAATTTGATAGATTTTCATTGTCAGCCATCTCATAAGAAACCCTTATATTTGCATGAACGTACCATACAATCCATATTATGAAGCATTACAAATCACATCATGACAACACACAAGACGAAGTCAACGAACCGATTTATGACTACGATAAAGTATATACCTATGCTGACTACCTGAAGCTGGAATTTGAAGAAATGGTTGAAATTATCCGTGGTAAAATATTCAGGATGAGTCCGGCACCAAAGACAAATCACCAAGCAATAACAAGAAATATTATTGGTAATCTCTATGTTGCCTTAAAAGGTAAACAATGTCAGGTATTTAATGCGCCCATAGATATTGTTCTTCCTATTGAAAATAAGAAACGGAAGAAATCAACGACCGTCGTCCAACCCGATATATGTGTGATCTGCAATCCCAAGATCATAGAAGAAAAAGCTGTCTTCGGTACACCGGATTTTGTTATAGAAATTATAGCCGGAAAAAATGTGAAAAAAGATACTCAGATCAAATTTGATCTGTATGAAGAAGCCGGTGTAGGCGAATATTGGATGGTATTTGTGGATATTCGATTTGTAGAAGTTTTTATCCTTGAAAATGGCAAGTTTCAAAGACTCAATACTTTCTCAGAAGATGACATTGTACCCATCAAAACATTGCCGGGACTGGAGATCAGCATTGATGATATTTTTGAGGGGCTGTGAGCATTTTATGATTTTTATATCCAGCCATCTTATAAGTAACCCTTATATTTGCCATATAATATAAAACCGCGATTTATATGAAAGATTACAAATCACCTCATGACACATTACAAGACGAAGTCAATGAACCGACTTATGACTACGACAAAGTATATACCTATGCCGACTACCTGAAGCTGGAATTTGAAGAAATGGTTGAAATCATCCGTGGTAAAATATTCAGGATGAGTCCTGCACCAAGGACTAGTCATCAAATTTTAAGTGGGAATATTTATTATAGATTGCGTCAAAAATTAGAAGGGCATCCATGCCAGCTATTTAGCGCACCAATAGATATTGTTCTACCTATTGAAAATAAAAAACGAAACAAATCCACCACAGTCGTCCAACCCGACATATGTGTGATCTGCAATCCTAAGATCATAGAAGAAAAAGCGGTCTTCGGTGCACCGGATTTTGTAATAGAAATCATAGCTGGGAAGCAAGTCAAAAAAGACACTCAGATCAAGTTTGATCTGTATGAAGAAGCGGGAGTAGGCGAATATTGGATCGTATTTGTGGATATGCGATTTGTAGAAGTTTTTATCCTTGAAAATGGCAAGTTCCAAAGACTCAATACTTTCTCAGAAGATGATATTGTACCTATTAAAACTTTGCCGGGTCTGGAGATCAGTATTGATGATATTTTTGAGGGTTTGTTATATGAGTCATAAACATTGACCACATAGGATATTTAATCTTAACAACAAATCAATTATCTGTCCGCCTTTTTGTGAATTCAATTAAATTTATAAACAATTATAGTCTTTTTAAGATTAGTAGTTATATTTTTGCATCCACAATAGCTAATTCTATGCAGTTTTTATTCCCTTCTTTTTTATGGGCACTCACGGCTTTGGCCATTCCGGTGATCATACATCTCTTTTATTTCAGGAGGTTCAAAAGGGTTTATTTTACTAATGTGAAATTCCTTAAGGAAATAAAGGAAGAAACATCCAACCGCAACAAACTTAAAAATTTGTTGGTCTTATTGTCCAGATGCCTTGCAGTTGCCTGTCTTGTATTTGCTTTTGCGCAACCCTTTATTCCGACAGGTGACGCCGTCAAAACGGGTGTGAACAACGTGTCTGTCTTTATAGATAATTCTTACAGTATGACTGCAAAGAGGCAGGATATTCCATTGCTGGATTACGCTAAGGATAGGGCAAAAGCCATCATTGAAGCATATAGTGATGAGGATAAATTTCAGGTATTGACACATGATTTTGAAGGCAGACACCAGCGTTTATTAAGTAAAGAAGATGCTTTAAGTTATATAGAAGAGATCATAATTACACCTTCAGTTCAAACATTAGATAATGTGATCAATCGCCAGAAACAACTACTCGAAACGGTTACTTCCAATAAAATTGCTTATATCCTGTCTGACTTTCAGAAAAGCATTACGAATATTGATCAATACCGCGACACAACTATTGAAGTCAATCTATTACCTATACAAACTACACAACCAAAAAATGTTTCGGTTGATAGTGTATGGTTTGATGGACCGATACCTGTATTGAATCAAAACAACAAGCTGGTAGTAAGGGTGAAAAATTATAGTGGTCAGGATGCCGAACAAGTTAAGTTATCATTTAAAAAGGACGGTCAGGAAAAACCAATTGGCATAAGAGATATTCCAGCCAATGGCGCCATCACTGACACTGTGGTGGTGAATGTTAGTAAATCAGGTTGGCAGCAGGCAGTTATCTCCGTTACTGACTATCCTGTACAGTTTGACGACGATTTTTACATAACATTTTCTGTGCAGGATTCCATAAAAGCATTGTTCATTAATGAGAATGGGCCAAATAAGTACATGGATGCTTTATTTAAAGGTGTACCTAATTTTCATTTATCCAATCAAAATCTTAACCAACTTCAATACCAACAATTTGGAAATTTTGACCTTATCATATTAAATGATTTAAAGTCCATTTCTTCAGGGCTGGCTTCTGAGTTATCCCAATACGTAAGAAATGGAGGAAAAACACTCATTTTCCCGGGCAAAAACGCTGATATAAATACTTATAATGCATTATTGAGTTCAGTCAGGGCGCATACCTTAACAAATATAAATAAATCTAAAAAAGAAGTGTCTTCCATTAATACCGAGCCATTTATTTTTTCAGATGTATTCATAACTACAAAAAATAATTTGAAACTTCCTGTCACTTCACTTTCATATGACCAGTCAAACATTCAGTCAAATTTTGAAGAAAAATTATTGGTATATAGGGATGGAAGCGCATATTTGAGTAGTTACAAAGTGGATGATGGTCAGATCTTTTTCTGTGCAGCTCCACTTGATGCTGAATCAAATGATCTGGTTTTTAATGCTGAGATTTTTGTGCCCATGATATATAAAATGGCTATTTCTACTACGAAACAAAAAAATCTTGCTTATAAAATTTCCAATAATGTAGTTATCGAAACAGACAATAAACGGCATTCAGGCGATTTTGTATATAAAATCAGTGGTGCAAAAGAGTTTATACCAGGTCAAATTCCAAATGGAAATAAAATAAACCTTGACTTAAATGATCAGATAAAAACTGCAGGATTTTATAATATTATGCTTGATGATGACACTGTTGGCAAATGTGCTTTCAATTATGACCGGAAAGAGTCTGATCTCAATATGTTTACCGAAGCAGAACTCGAAGAAATAAATCCTGGTAATAAAAAAATAAAAGTCATATCGTCTGCATTGCAAGCCAATGTTTCAGGCGCAATAAACGAAAAAGATAAAGGAATTGTGCTTTGGAAATGGTTTTTGATAGCAGCACTGGCTTTTCTTGCCATTGAATCATTATTGTTGAGGTTTTATAAAAATTAAGGAGTTATATGGATATACTCATTAAAAATGTTACCATTATTCATGAAGGTTCTGATTACCATCTTAAGATCTTCGATATTTTGATTAATAATGGAAAAATTTTATCAATAGCCAAAAATATTGATGCATCAAATGTAAAGATCATTGAAGGTAAAAAAATGTATTGTTGTATTGGATTGTGTGACATTGGAACAGGTAGTGGCGAACCAGGTTATGAGCATAGAGAAAGCCTGCAAACCCTAACCCAGGCTGCCATGGCAGGAGGTTATACGGCCCTGGCAGTATTTCCGAATAACAAACCAATTACTCAATCAAAAGCTGACATAAAATTTCTTATTGACCACCACGATTTAAATGGTGTTAAAATATTTCCTATTGGCGCTTTAAGCAAAGACCTCAAAGGCCAGGATATAGGCGAATATATGGATATGGCAAGTGCCGGAGCTGTGGCATTTTCAGATGGACTTGAATCTGTAAAGGATACCGGCTTATTATCCAGAGCTTTACAATATTCCGGGCAGATTAATGGTATTGTAATACATCATCCAAATGACCATTATCTAAGTCAGGGTGGAGAAATGCATGAAGGTGAGATGAGTACTTCTCTTGGTATAAAAGGGGTGCCTGAAATCGCTGAAGTCCATGTGGTGCAAAGGGATATTTTGTTAAACGCCTATAATGAAGGTAATCTCATTTTACATTGTATTTCGACAGCAACGTCAATTGAGGACATAAAATCTGCCAAAAAAGACCAGAAATCTTTATTTGCAACAGTGGCTTACATGAATTTACTGTTTACCGATGAAGATATGGGTGATTTTGATACTAATCTTAAAGTAAGTCCGGTATTGCGTTCAAAAACTGATAAAGAAGCGCTTATCGCCGGTTTAAGTGATGGTAGTTTAGATGCTATTGTATCAAATCACGCTCCTTTGGATGAAGAATCAAAAAATCTGGAATTTACATATGCCACTCCAGGTGCTTCAGGCTTAGAAACTTGCCTGATTGCTTGTGTGTCAGGATTAAAAAATTTGATTGAACTACCCACCATCATACATAAATTGACCATCGGACCCAGAAAATTGCTTAATATTTCTATCCCTCAAATAGCAGAGGGGCACATTGCAGACTTATGTGTTTTTGATATTGGAGATACTTACACATACAATGCTAACCTGGTTAAATCCAAGTCAGCTAATAACCCATTTATTGATAAAAATTTTGAAGTCAGAATTCTGGCTACTTTAATAGGGTAGTGGTAAAATATTATTTCAAATATAGACGAAGGCTTTGTCTATAATTGGATACCTTATGAATAAAATCTAAGATATATTATCAGTAAAAGTACAACCAGTACGTTACTTAAAAAATTCACACTATCATTTTTAACCCATGTCAATCCTTTTACTGGTTTCGAATCTAAATCATAATCTTCAGTCAATTGTCCATTAGTTAAATATTTTACCTGAATTAAACTACCTAATACACTATCAATAAACATACCTGTGATGCCACCCAAAATGACTGGAATAGTTTGAGTCAAATCCAGGTTAAAAATAAACTTACTTGTCAACCCAAACAAAATAGCTGCCAATACACCCGATACTGTACCAATTATTGAAATACCACCTGACAATCCGCTTTTCACCGGTTTCCACGTGATAATATCGTACGTTTTTTTGCCAAAATAAGTGCCAATATCGCTGCTTATGGTGTCACTCAAACTTATATTGATAGAGACCAGATATGCGATCAGAAATATAATGTCATTGGAAAACGCAAATAATAAAAAACAAATTACAGCCGTCAACCCATTGGCCAAAACCTGGAACGCATCTCTGCCTGATGCATCTTTGTGTTTGGGAATCAGCTTGGAGGTAAGACTTCCTATTATAAAAAATATTGCCATTGGCAACAGAAATAAGGGGCCGAGAGGAAATATGATTGCTATGGCTAACATAAGCGCAGCAGCTGAACCGGTAGCATTAAGCCATTTTTTATGATATACTAGCCATAACATAAATATAATTATAACAAGCCAAAGCCATTCTGTTACATTTGGTGTTTTTTGTACCATTATCTCATACCAAAATGCAGCGACCAAAGGGATTGTGAGATTATCACTTCCCCGATATGAAAACAACTCACTCAGTGAAGGTAAGGCAGCTATGATCAGTACGACCGGATGGAATCCAATAAAATAAAAGGCAATGGCACAAGTTGTCATATAAAAAATACTAAATCCAAGCCATGACTTTTGTTCGTATAAAAAAGTCAATTTTGGAAAACCATATTTTAGTCCGATAAGACCACCTAAAGCATCACTTAAGCCCAAAGTAAATATCGCAAACAGAACAGATGGGATTGAGATTGGGGCTAGCAATAGTATTCCGAATGCCAAAGGGAAAAGGGCAATACCATAACTTTTTCGTTCACTTGGTATTATTAGGTTCTTGTGGGCAATGTAGGCCAATATTACAGAAAAAAAGATAAATAGATATGCCAATTCTGTTTTAGAGTCACTGGAATTGACTACGATGCCACATGTTAAAATAGCAACTATATGCAATATCTTACGGCCACTTTCAAACGCAAGTAATTTATTATCCGTAAAATATTTTGTTACCATCAGTGTTATTAATATCAGGCATAAAGAAGCCAGGTACGTATAATAAGTCGATAGTGCTACTTCTGACATTGATCTGATACATGAGATTATTATCAAATGTAGGAAAAAATGGAGCATATCCAAACTTTGATAGCTGAAGAAACTTAAATACTTGAAATAAAAAAAAGAGAGCCATTTCGGATGACTCTCTTTAATGTTCGAATATAAAAGTTAGAAGTTAGTTATTGGCCATTTCAAAATGTGATGGCCAATATTATTATTTTACTACAATCAATTTATGCGTACTGATGTCACCATCTATAGACACAGTAAGTGTGTATAAGCCTGGTAATACATTTTGAAGGCTTACTACACCTTCAGCACGATTATTCTGAATGGTGGTTTTGTAAATGTTTTTTGTGATTGCTCCGCCGTTTACATCCATTAAATCTGCAATGACCGATGCTCCATTTCCACCAGTGATGCTGATATTAAAACTTGTGATCGCAGGATTTGGAAAGATATTTACCGAGTTTTCAACAGATATCCTTGAATTTGACTGATCAACAGATTTTGTCACTTCAATACTACCAATTTGTAATTTTGTGATTTGTGTTTCAATATTTTTTGTTTGTTTACATCCTCTTGAGTCTGTAATGTCAAGGGTATAAGTTCCGAAATTGTCTTGAGTAACATTTTTTAACTTTACATCTTTGTTATAAGATTTATAACCATTGGGACCATTCCATTCATATGAGAATGGACCATATTTTACATTGTCTTTCAAGTCGACATTAAGCTCAAGGTTATTTTTAATGGTTTTATTTGATATGCCTTTTATAATATCCAATTCAGGTGTTTCAATGGCTTCATTTCCACGATATTTCTGTTGTATGCCCCCTACAGTAAATCCATTACTGAAATCACCTCCCATCATACCTCTTGCCTGAGAATCAGGATCAAGGCCATTTTCAAAAAGCTTGATATTATCTCCACAATCAGTAATCGGCAGAATGTTTAAACTAAAAAGTTTTACAGCATCTCCTTTTTTTAGGTCGTTATAGAAAGCCGCAGGAGATAGGGTAGGTATGATGCTTACATAATCATTAAACTGGTCGGCGTCCGGCCCTAATGACGAGTTTGCCACTGTCCAGGTTAATGGTGTGTCTCCGGAATAATTCTGATTGTTTTGAAGAGGCATATAGCTTTTAGCCATTTCGACAGTGCTGCCTGCCGGTACTACCATTGTATATTGAGCATTAAATTGCACACGTTCCCGCATAGATTTTGCACTGCCTTCTTTAATAATAAGGTAACAGTCAAAAAGATTTGTCTGCTCATTAAATTTAACCTGATAGTTAACTCCACTTATCTGAGAATTAACACTATTGCTGAATAACATTACGATTAGTAATGCCTTTAAATGGAATTTGGTAAACATAACTTAATATTTTATTTATAAAAGATAGACACAATAAAGTTCAGATTACCCTATCCAATAACCATACCAAAATACATTTTTATAAGTGTAATGTGATTTATACCTAAATTTTGGTAGTATTTTTTATTGATTTTTTAAAAGTGATTTTTAAGTATAATCAAGATGTAGAATGTAATATTTGCTATGAACTGTAAAGAGAATTATTGAAAATTAGTTTGGAAATAATACTTTAATTAGTCAGTTTGAAGTCCATTAAATTTTATAAGTAATAAGTATATTGATTTTTACAATTACTTAATGTGAAAACTTATTTTATTTAAATTAAAGCTTAAAGAAATGAGGTGTTTGTAGTGTTTCAAAACGGCACATTGCGCCATCACATTCGTCTTTAGTAAACTTATCTAAATGTGCAATAAAACATAAATCATAACATAGCTTGATAGCAAATGTATGACAGATTTTTGATAATGTATTTTGTGATGTATGGTAGTCTGATTCGTTAATGGCATGAAATCGGAAAGGTATGTTTATGCATCTCAGAAGTTTTTGTATAAAACAGTTACCTTAGGGTTAAAATAAAAAAAGCCCGTGTAAGACGAAAACACGGGCATTACTCAATTTAATAACCAAAACTCATATATTATTAATATTTCAAATACCGTGCCAAATATTTTTACATAGTTTAATATGACTATATGTACCTGAAAATTTATGTTGGGTCATTTTAAATTTTAAAATGGCTTTCCTACAAAAAAAAAGTGCTCGTGACTTTTCACGAGCAACTACGAATTTTACAATTTAATAACCAAAACTTACACAATGCAAATATAATACATATTAATTATATATAGTATATGTAAAGTAGATTATTTTTTAAATATTTATATATTTTTTGCTTTAAATATATATAGTATTGATAAATAGGTATATATGTATATACTAATAAACATATATTATTAAATTATTTTATGTTTTTACCTGATAATAAGTTAATTGCCTTATATTTCGAATAGATGATGTTATATTATACACTAAAAAATACAGGTTTTTATAGTTCAATCAGCTCTATTTTTGTCTGGCAACATATGTGGGATATAAAAATCTAATATAAACTTATCTTAATTCAAACTAGTTCTAAGCACATTATTTTAAGTAAGTCCGGAATAAGATAACAGTTTTGACACTTATATAACAAATTAATGTGCTTAACTTGAAGCGTAATCATTTTTTAACTCAAATACCTCACTTGCTCATAATAAGCCGCAATCCTTTCATCAACAATAATATCCCTGGAACGCAGTGGCTGTTTGAGTATGATGCCTTCCAGTGTACGACATCTGCTCAGGGCTACGTAAGTTTGCCCACTTTCAAAGGCACCTCCGCCAAGATCTATGATGACTCTATCAAAAGTCTTACCCTGGCTTTTATGGATTGTTATTGCCCAGGCAAGTTTTAAAGGATATTGTTTGAAGGTTCCTACAACTTTGGTAGAAATATGCCCGGGTTTTTCTTTATCTAATTCATACTTTAATATTTCCCATTCCTGCCGGTCTACTTCTATTGTTTTTTCCGAACCGTCGTCCTGAATGCGGACCATAATCCGGTCATAATTCAGTTCAGAAATTATACCTATGGTACCGTTGACAAATTGTTTTTGCAGATCATTTTTTACAAACATTACCTGTGATCCTACTTTGAGCATCAGATTATATTCTGTAGGGAATAGCTGAGGATTAAACTCACCCATAACCATTGCCTGATATTCAAAAGAAGGAGTTGTAAGGGTTTTGATTTGGTGATCGTTTATTCTATTAGCGATGTCATTCCGACTGCATAAAGTAATGTAAAAATCATCATCATCAGGAATAGGCATGTATCGCTCATTTACATAAATGATGTCATCATAATCCATACTGTTAAGCCGTATATTGTCAAGGAGATTGATGAAGTTTCTTTCTTCCTGGCGATATACATGAGTCAGTTCGAGCATCTTAAAACTAATCGTTTTCATAACATGTGCAGAAAAAAAGTATGCTGTTTCGTATTGAGTAGAAAAATATTCTTTTTCAAATGGCGTGGACACTATGGGAGGTAACTGAAATAAATCACCAAAAAATATCATCTGCACGCCACCAAAACTTTGGTTGATACCTCGATTAATTCTTAAAAAAGTATCAATATTATCTATAATATCAGCCCTAACCATAGACACTTCATCTATAATAATGACGTCAATGTTTTTATACATACGGTTATTTTTTCGAAGTTCAATCTCTGATTTATTCAGCAATCTTGGCGGAAATCCAAAAAATGAATGAATGGTCTGCCCCCGGACATTAAGTGCAGCAATTCCGGTTGGTGCAAGCACTACAACACGTTTTTTAGTGGTGTTTCTGAAGACCTGAAGCAGCGTAGATTTTCCTGTTCCTGCCCGACCTGTAATAAACAAATGGTCAATAGTGTACTCAACCTGATCAAGGACACCCTTAAACTCATCACTAAGATTGATGGGTTCCTTCATCAGTTGTATATTTTTTGTTTATTTAAACCAAATGAAACACGCATTCTAATTTTATTGATAGTGCCCTAAACATCATTGAGATTTGCGCTCTTTTATCTGAAGCGTTTTCTTCCATAATCAGGCCGAAAACCTAGCCTGAGGGTAAATTGCAATTGGCTGAGGTTGGCTTTTGATTGTAAATATTCATCCCACGCCATAGATGAATTAAAATAATAAGATACAATAGGGGTGATAGTTAAAAAATCACTCATACCAAAATCAATGCCGACACCAACACCAACACGGAAAACGGTATGTTTTATTGGGTTTACAGCAAATGAAGAAGTGGGCGCAAAAGTAGCCGTTGTAGTATGTTGCATCAAGCCTGGTGTAAAATGAAAAAACAAACCTTTATTGATACTGGCACCTTCTTTAGAGAAAGTAGGACAGTCACAATCACCCTCCAAATCTAAAGCATATATTTGTGTATGAAAATTAAAACCTATGGCGTTTGCTTTTATTGCTTCCAATGTGCCTGTTCCATCATAGTTGGTTTTACTTTGGGAATAGAAAATTTCGGGCATAAATTCTATCCTCCGCTTCTTTAGTTTGAACCAATAGTCAACACCAATTTGATAACCGGGAGATAGTAATTTTTTATTTGTATTGCTTCTTAAATTTACAGCATTTTCCCAGTTTGAATAGGTATTATTGTTATAAGCCAACCTTACTCCATATTGCGCGGATACTGAAATAATCGTAATAAAAAAGAGTATACAGATAAGATTAAACTGATTCAAAGACATAAATAAAATATTAATAATTGAATATAAAACAAATGTAACGAAGTTTTGATAAATATTGTTTTTTAACAACTGATGCAAAACGAAACAGCATTTTTTAGTTCATCTGCTCAATCCAGTCCTCAATCAGTTTAACACCTTCTACATGCGTCATTTTACGCCCTAATTCCGGCATTGCAACGCCCGGTTCAAGAGAATTCATTCGATAGAGCAGAATTGACTCCTCGGGTTTGCCGGGTACAATATCGTATTTATAACCGCCTGAACCATTTCCAGCCGCTATGGGTGTTTTTAACAAGCCAAAGGCAACAGGGTTTTTTTCGGAAGCCAATAGATTGAGTGCGCTGTTTTTGGCAGATCCTTCGGGCCTGTGACAATGGGCACAGTTTATATCCAGATAAGCCCTTGCCCTTACATCAAGGCCAGCAGAAGTATCAGCATAATCAGCTATTTTAGGACCATCGTGCGAGGTTTTTAAACCATTGAGTTTGCCTGTTGACGTTAAGTAGTCCAGTTGATTAATCTGTTCTGTACCAAACGAATATGTTTTATTTAAATGTCTTGCGGCTGGTCCGATTGGCATCATCTTGCCTTGGAATTCGTGACAACTTTTACATTGGATTAGATTTGGAATACTGTAATTTACTTGTTGTGGTTTTCCATTTATATCGGTCCATGAAACATGTTTAATATCACCGGAAATAGCAAGTATGGCATCAGTCTGTTCTTTGTTCCAGATGTAGGTAAGAGCTGTCCATTCGTCTTGTTCTTTGATAAGCACCGGGTCTCTATCATTTGAAGATTTACATCTGACTTTCTGAAATCAACAGGGTAATAAAAAAATTTAAATATCATACTGCCTTCAGGAAAGTCAAAAGCCTTATCTTCATGATAATTCATTGCCTGCCCATCAGGCAAAAAAATAAATCTTTTTTATAGGCATAGTCTGTAAAAGGGATGCATTAAGGTCATAAGGAAAAACGTCTTCTACTGCTTTCATGTCTTTTAACGGTAAACTAAATTTATTGTACTCGGACAATTTCCCCAAGGCTTTCAAACCATTTCCGGATGCAGAATTAAATGGAGTTTCAGTTACTACAGGTGTAGATACCGTTTGTTTGCAAGCCATCGGAATTATCAAACAAATAGTTATTATCATAAAGATAATCAGTACATTATAAATAATATATTTTGTTACTATCATTACTTATGATTATTGTAAAAGCTTACCTGGAAATTGAAAAGGCAATGAGTCTACGTTACCTGTTTTGCAGTTGTAGCGCGAAATATCTGTCAATATATTATCCAGGTTTTCAGGTATGTTTAGATTGGCAAAGGACACGTTGGCCTGGTCTATACATAGGGCAAAAACCATTTGCCTGTTTTACATCAGAAAACCCATCAATAACGATATCGGGTGTATGCATAAAAAATTTAGTGAGAAACAATTTACCAAAATCAGATTGCATCGTTGGAAACCAGTGTTTGTTTTGATATTTGTTGCCATGTACATAAATCCGGTCAGGGTAGGGATCATACAGACTATCCAGTTTATATTGATGATTAACTGCCTGACCTGAACGCTGCTCATTTTCTTTTTTATCCTGCGACATTTCGGTTACAAGATCATAACTGATTATTGCTGTAGGACAAGTTCTGTTGTTGGTGATTTGATTGTCAAAAATCTCTGCATCTCTTGTAGCCAGCAACATGATTCCGGTGCCCGGAGGCACCATTCCCACGATATTACCTTTAGGTGCAAAGTTGGTGTGATTATTACTGATTACTTTGTTGTTATGTACCCTTGTATGGTGTCCGTACTGAGTCAGTCCGGGTAAATCAAACACTAGAATGCCGCATGTTTTGTCATAGGTGTGATTGTCATAAATATCTACAAAATTGCTGTTTTCACTTTCAATGCCGGCTACATTTTCAAAGACAGTATTCCGACGGATAATAACAGAATCAGATTGTCCAACATAAATCCCTGCATCAGAGGCCCGTGCTGCGACACAGTCTTCAATGACCACACGTTTGCAAAGCACAGGATAAAGGCCATAGGCACCATTGGATGCTTGCGCCGCCAGTCCAATACACTTTGACTTTTTGAAAATAAAATGCCGTCAGTGTCTGTTACTTTGATATTGTCACCTTTGGCATTTTCTACTGTAAATCCTATCAGTTGAATGTTGATGCAATTGGATATTTTGATACCTTCGGCACCTTCCTGCTGGCCCCGGAAAGAAAGTATGGTTTTATCCATTCCTTGACCCATAATCACAACACCAGATTTACCATCCATCATAAGGCTTCTGGTAAACCAGAAATGACCGCTGTCGAGCTTAATGGTATCTCCTTTTTTGACTGTAATTAATGCTTCCTGTAGTCCTTTTTCTATATTTTTCCAGGAGACATGCGCACGTTCATCTTCAGGCGTACAACTTTGCTGGAAAATAGTACATTTAATTATTATGAGAATAAAAATATCGATCTTATATACATCATGTCCTGTAAGATATCTGAAGTACAAACATAGTTAAATAAACGGTTTATTGAACGTACAACAGAAATATATTTTAACAATCAATTAGCCCGCAAAGCGCAAAGCACTCAATTCGACCACTGAGCGCAAAGAGATCAATTCGACCTCTGAACGCAAAGCACTCAATTCGACCGCTGAGCGCAAAGCGACCGGTGAGCGAATTGATAATTAAAGAGGATATCTTATCCTCCTAAGTAATTACGGTTATTTGGCAGATTTTAATTATTAAATGTTCGGCTTTTGCCAAAATTTATAAAATTGAATTAATTATAATAATTAACATAAAATATGTTTATATTATATATTATAAGTATTATATTTGTCATAATTATTTAACATACAATAGTTTGTTTTATTTAATCTTTATCATTTTTTTCTTTACATCTGTTATATTTGTAACACAAAATAGTATAAACAATTTGATGAATGGGAAAGAAAGAAATTGTTCTTAAGCAGGAAATGCATCTTTTAATATTTTTATTTAACAACTAAAATTTAATCAAATGTCAAAAATTAATTTCACCAGTATTGTTATACTACTGTTTGCGTTTACTTGTGCAAGTAAAACTGATGAATCTCTGGACGGGAAATCTTATCAGTTACTTACCTGGGATGTAAATCATCCGGAAAAGCAAGATCCTGATGTTTTAGTCTTTAAAAATGGAATGATGGATTCTGAAGCCTGTCATCAATATGGTTTTACAGCTGCACCCTATACATCAACAATAAAAAATGGAGAGACGTCTTTTTCAGGAACAATTTCCAGTGAAACAGAAGGAACCATCAAGATAGACGGAAAAGTGATTGAAAAGCAGATACAAGGTACGATGCTGTGGAAAAAGCATGGTCAAACTGACATTAAATATGGTTACAAAGGTAAACTTAAGTAAGATTAAGGCCTAACTTGGACCTGCTGAAAAAGTCAAATATGCGTAATCTTAATGCCGCTGACGCTTATGAATCCGGTTAAAATTGTAATAAGAAAAAATATTTAAGGATGAATAGCGACCAACCGGATCGCAATTCCGGATTCATTTCATAACTTATTTTTCTTGTCTCGTTCCTGTGCATCTACTACGGCAATGGTGGTCATATTGACCATTTCATCTACCCTGGCTCCCAATTGTACGATATGAACTGGTTTGTCCATACCCATCAGGATGGGTCCTACTGACTCTATATCATTGAGTTCCTTCATGATTTTATATGCAATATTAGCTGACGATAGTTCAGGAAATATTAATGCATTAACTTTTTTTCCTGCAAGTTTTGAAAATGGAAAATGGTCTTTCATCATCTCCTGATTCAAAGCAAAGTCGGCCTGAATCTCCCCATCTACGGCTATTTCAGGATAGTTGTCTTGTAATATCTTAACTGCTTCGGTTACTTTGGTTGACAATACGTGATCTGAAGTACCAAAATTTGAATAGGACAGTAAGGCAATTGCCGGTTTAATTCCAAACATCGACATAGTGTCAGCAGTCATTTTGGTAATAGAAGCCAATTCCTCAGCATTGGGATCTACATTCACCGCAGTATCCGATAAGAAAAGTGGCCCCTTGGGTGTCAACATCAGATTGGTTGCCGAAATGCGTTTGACATCTGCCTGTTTTCCGATGATCTCCATCATGGGTTTAATGACACTGGCGTAACTTCTGTTATAACCCGAAATTAAAGCATCTGCTTCTCCTGCAACGACCATCATAGCTCCAAAATAATTGCATTCCAGCATCAATGTCATAGCATCGGACAACTTGACCCCTTTGCGCTGACGTTTAATCCAATAATCGTTGGCATATTCTTCTCTCTTTTGCTTTCGTTCGTCACTTTTTGGGTCCAAAACCATCACGTCCCCTGCTATTATTTCAAAACTGATTTCATTCATCAGTTCCTACAGCCAATGCGACTACCTCTAATAAACGGCTGTCAAACGGTTTGGGAATGATGTAATCTCTTCCAAAAGCGATATGTTTTTCGCCGTATGTAATATTGACTTGTTCAGGCACGGCTTGCTTGGCCAAATCAGCCAATGCATACACAGCTGCCATTTTCATTTCTTCATTGATGGTGGTGGCTCTTACGTCCAAAGCACCCCTGAAAATGTAAGGGAATCCAAGCACATTATTGACCTGATTGGGAAAATCGACCGGCCGGTAGCCATTAGTATATCATTGCGGGGTGCTCATCGCTAAATGGTAATCTATCTCCGGAGTAGGATTAGCCAATGCAAAGATAATAGGATTTGGTGCCATTTTTAATAACATTTCCGGGGTCAAAATATCACCTTTTGACAAACCCAGGAACATATCAGCACCGACTATGGCATCATCCAAATCATACACATCAATACTGGTAGCAAATTCCAACTTTTCATCAGATAAATCAGTACGATCCTTTCGGATCACACCTTTACTGTCCAACATGATCATTTGATTTGGGTGGATACCCAATTTTTATACAAACGCGAACACGAAATTGCAGCAGCGCCTGCTCCATTGATTACGATTCTAAACTCACTAAAGTTTTTCCACAATTTCACAAGCATTCAACAAGCCGGCTGCAGAAATGATAGCCGTACCGTGTTAGTCATCATGCATCAATGGTATATCCAATTCTTCCTTTAAACGTCTTTCTATTTCAAATGCTTCGGGTGCTTTGATGTCTTCCAAATTGATGCCTCCAAATGTGGGTGCAATTCCTTTGACAATCTGAATAAACTTTTCGGGATTTTTTTCATCAATTTCAATATCGAATACATCGATATCGGCAAAAATTTTAAATAATAATCCCTTTCCCTCCATTACCGGTTTACTGGCTAAAGCGCCAATATCTCCCAGTCCCAAAACAGCCGTACCATTTGATATTACTGCAACCAGATTTCCCTTGGACGTATATTTATAAGCATCATGCGGATTTTTTTCGATTTCCAAACATGGTGCCGCCACTCCTGGTGAATAAGCCAATGCCAGATCGCGTTGTGTAGAGTGTTTTTGGTGGGAACTACCGATATTTTCCTGGTTTGGGGAAACTGATGGTATAATAAAGCGTCTTTGTTTAACTTCGTATTGAATGGCATAAAAAATCGTTTTATATGATTTACAGAAAGCAAATGTAGATGAAAGCTTAATTTTTTATACTGATAAATATCATATTGTTTCAATATGCAAGTCACCAGAGGTGAACAAAATAGAACTAAACCATTTTTAACCCAGATTCCGCATTGGACTTTGTAATGAGAGAATATCTGACAAAATAGTTGTGATGCACATGAAAGCCGTTTAAAAAAGCCATACCAAATGGCTTTTTAGGCTTGAACCACGAACAACTGGATCGTGGCTTCGACAAATGCCATAAAGTGCAACATTTGCTACAGTGAGGACGGAAAAATGAGTACAGAAACAAATATAAAGTCAGATATTTTCGGAATAAATTTCTAATGCGGATTCTGGGTTTAAACCAGGAGGCAACAAAACACAATACCAATACAAGATATACATAACTGCACCTACAAAGTTGGTATTGACTTTTTTTATTGACATGCTTTAGCATTCAAAAGCGCCATTGATAAAGATACTACGAATAATCTGAAATTATGGCAGATGCAACGATTCATTCAATTATTTATTTAACAAAACATAGCAAATAATATTATCTAAAAAGAATACACCAAATTGAAAATATTTCTACTTTTTAAAGTTTTTAACCCAAATAAGTTATTAGAACTTTGTTATGAAAGCCAAAGGCCAATAAAATCAAGACTTTTGGTTTTGTCAGCATAGTGTATGCTATGCTGACAAACCAAGTGAAGTGTAAAGACTTGATTTTGCAGGCATTTCCTTGGAGATAGATTTTCCAATGACTTTTTTTGGGTTTAATATCAAGGCGCTATAAGATTCTAAATTTTAAAGGGATTTTAGCATGATTCCTGGATATAGTTTTAACATACAACACCAAAACGTCCACCATTATGCCAACAAAATTATTGACTAAATCTGCGATCCTTATGATAGCCCTGGTGGGTATATCCGTTATAAGTTGGGAATACTTTCTGCGCAGCCAGGGACATATACCAGGTTATGATGATGACGAAGCATTATGGGCCAAAAACAGATCTCTGGTCTATAGCTCGCCGGATGAATCGACTGTAATTATAGGATCATCGCGTATAAAATTTGACCTTGACATTCCTACCTGGGAACAAAAAACAGGCGAAAAGGTCGTTCAGTTGGCGATGCACGGATCCTGTCCATTATTGGCTTTGGAAAATCTGGGTGAGGACGAAAAGTTTAAAGGAAAGCTGGTAGTGGATGTTACTGAAGGTTTGTTTTTCAAGAAACAGGAAGACGAAGAAATGAGCAAAAGAATTAAATATTTGAAAGATGCTACGCCATCTGAAAAAGTAAGTGCAAAAATTGGAATGGCACTGGAGTCTGTTTTTTTATTTATTGACAAAGAGAAGTTTTCATTGGAAGCATTTTTAGATGATTTAAGAATACCTGACAGAAAAGGTGTAAGAGGCGGAGGTATTTTTCCCAAAAAATTTTCTTACGTAGATTTTCAGAGACAGGAGATTATGACGCATGAATTTGCAGCTGATACCAATATGCAAAAAGAGGTAACCGATCTGTGGTCAAAATGGGGTGCTCTTTCTGACAAACATGGAGTCACGTGTGATACACTTGACAAAATATTCAGCAGGTAAAAAATTCAGTCAAAAAGATAAATGAAAGAGGCGGAAAGGTTGTTTTTGTGCGTACGCCAAGCAGCGGAGGATATGGACTGCATGAGCCCATCAGCCATCCCAGGTCAGAATATTTTGATAAATTACTGGAAGTGACAGGAAGTCCCGGCATTCATTATTTGGACTACCCTGATACCAAAAACTTTATTTGTCCTGAATGGTCGCATCTTAGTAGACCTGATGCAGTTAAATACACCATTGCTCTGACCAAAATTATGGAAGACATCCAATGGTTTAAAACTTCAAAATAATATAATTCATTTCTATCATCTTCAATAGTTTCAGATTATGGTTTTCAATTCATATACATTTATTGTTTTTTTTATTATCATGCTTGGACTGCATTCCTTGCCATTTTCCTGGAAGGTAAAGAAGATAAATTTACTGCTCGCAAGCTACATCTTTTATGCTGCCTGGAATCCACCTTTTATCCTTTTACTTTGGCTATCCACAGTGGTTGATTTTTTTGTGGGAAGAGCTTTATATACAGAGCAGAATTTATATAAAAAGAGATTATTATTGGTACTAAGTCTCATCGGCAACCTTGGGATGTTGTGCTTTTTTAAATATGGAAATTTTATTCTTGAAAATTTTGTGACCATGGTAAATTTTATAGGCTGGGATTTTCACCCTGCAGAGCCCAATATCATCTTACCTGCCGGAATATCCTTTTACACTTTTACTACGCTTTGTTACACCATAGATATGTACAAACAAAAAAGTGAACCTGTAAAGTCTATGCTTGATTTTTCATTGTTTGTTACGTTTTTTCCTCACCTTGTTGCGGGACCTATCGTTCGTCCTCCTCAATTGGTTCCGCAATTCGAGACAGAAAGGAAGGCTTCCAGACAGCAATTGCTGGAAGGTTTGTTTCTGATGACACTCGGTTTATTTATGAAAGTCGTACTTGCAGACAGTATGTTATCAGGCACGGCAAATGCTATTTTTGGTGCCAGCGGTAGTCTTCCTGCATTGGATGCCTGGATGGGTGTTCTTGCTTTTTCCGGACAGATATTTTTTGACTTTGCCGGATATTCGACCTGTGCCATCGGTACAGCAGCCTGCCTTGGTTTTGTGTTGCCGCAAAACTTTTTTTATCCTTATGCCGCCATTGGATTTTCTGATTTTTGGCGAAGATGGCATATCACATTATCTGCATGGCTTCGCGACTATTTATATATACCTTTGGGAGGTAACAGAAATGGAACTTTCAGGACATACATCAATCTGATGCTGACGATGCTGCTGGGAGGACTGTGGCATGGTGCCAGTTGGACATTTGTAGTCTGGGGTGGCTTGCATGGATTTTATTTATGGGTGGAGAAGGCGATTGCAGATTTCCGCAAAGACAAAGTCACTCCTATTGAGGTTACTCCTTCCGGAGATGTAGGTGTTTTGGGAGCTGTTCCTGAAGTTTTCAAAGCCAAAACATTTCGTAATTTTTCAATAGCGTTGTTTACTTTTTTTCTCATAAATGTAACATGGGTTTTTTTTAGAGCTTCTACGTTTTCGCAGGCGTGGGATTTGTTGACATCTATGTTTGGTTTTTCCGGAGATAGTAAAGCGATGTTATCAACACTGGCCATCATTAAAGTGTCAACCATTGTATTTTTTATGGTGGCAGCACACTGGGTCATGAGGGACAAAAAAGTACTGGATGTTATTCCTAAACTCTCGTGGCAACTTTTTGGTGCTATCTGGGCAGTACTATTGATATTTTTGATTTGGAGTCAGGAGAGTAGCAGTTCGTTTATTTATTTCCAGTTTTGATACTGGTAATTTCTGAAAAAAAATGTTGTGCAAGGACCTGATTTATTTTTGGTGAAATGCTTTTTTACATTTGGGAAAACAAAGTTTTGATACTGTTTCATAGGAAATAAGGATAGTCACCCAACGCCTTGATTGTGGGTTTTATCAACGATAGATTTAACTGGATTAATTTAACTTAGAATCAGCATTGAAAATTTATTCCGAGAATATCGACTTTATATTTGTTTCTGTACTCATTTTTCCGTCCTCAATGTAGCTAAGGCTACATTTCCGGGTAAAAAATTCCGTGCATCACAACTATTTTGCCGGATATTCTCTCATTACAAAGTCCAATGCGGAATCTGGGTTAAACGAATAGTACCAAAAGACTTCACGAGTACTTCAATATACTTCGGAGGTATTTCGTGAGACTTCACAGGTTCACCCGTAAGGTATCAGTTTAATGCAATACCGATTATAAATCCTAGCCAGGGTCTGTTTTGATATATCCAATGGCGGCGGTCAGGTACTACCATATGATCAGCACCAAATGAAGACCAAAACTAGCCACATTTGACTCCAGGAAAGCTGCTATTCCATATTGCAGAATCTAGCAGAATACTCCCGATCAACTTTGTAAGAAGTAAAAAAGGGATTAACAGGTGTAGTACCAAGACCTGCAAAGCACCCTATATCGAATCCACGATTGATCATCCGATAATCGCATTGGCCCAAAGGAGTACTTTTACTTCTGACACTGTAAGTATCATACCTCCAACCCGTGTAAAGGGCGGCATTAAAATCTGCTGTAAGCTGCATTGGAATTCCTGCCCTGGCAGGCCTGACCTTAAAAAGCACAGATGTAATGTCAATATCCAGACTTTGTTTGCTGAATGTAGCAGGAATATGACAGACACTATCCTGAATTCCCTGTGGAATAAAAAAAGACGAAATTCAGTTATACACCATCTTTGTTTCTTTCCAGACACGTATTTCATTTTCAGATGATTCTATGTAAACTGACTTATCACTTGTTCCTGCTTGCTTCATGGTGTAATTTCCACGTTCAAAACCATGTGAAGATGCTTTTTCTAAAATAGAACATGATGGAAATAATAAAAAGCATAATATCATTGTCGAAAAGATGACATGCACCTTATCTACTGTTTTGTCAGGCTTTTCCATGCTGCTAATTACTTTTTCATGAATAAACATTTCACCGCAATGTAGCAGAAAAGTAGCATATCTTGATAATTATGGCTAAATATTTAAGATTATGAAAAAGCGTCTCATATTAATTCGATTATTAGTACTGTTTCAATTCCAAGATGGTACGATTATAAGATTTTGTCACGACCTTCATTGATGGTCATCAATCCATTTTTCAATTCCAAGATGGTACGATTATAAGAAGACATCGAAAAATACGGGGTACTCACAATTGAGTTTCAATTCCAAGATGGTACGATTATAAGGAGTTGTACCTACTCTTAGAATAAGGTTATATAAGTTTCAATTCCAAGATGGTACGATTATAAGAACTTATGCCGGATTATTTAATCAGAGAGCTTCTGTGTTTCAATTCCAAGATGGTACGATTATAAGGGGATGCTTGGAAGGTTGAAATGTAGTTAAGTGGAGTTTCAATTCCAAGATGGTACGATTATAAGTATAATTGCTATAATTACCCATCACACTGTGAAATCGGTTTAATTCCAAGATGGTACGTTATAAGTAATGTGGTCTCTTAAC
>JADKGD010000036.1 GCA_016717145.1 Saprospiraceae bacterium
TGACCATAAATTATGAAAATTTGATCAGGGTAAAAGAAAAGAGTGACAAAATAAGGAGTAAGAGGAGACATCTCCTCTTTTTCATTATTCAATGCTTGCTTGATTCCTATTACAAATAAATATGCAGGGAGTATAAAAACATTAATATTCTCTTTTACAAGAGCAAAAATGGATATCAGACAAAGAATTCAGGATGAAATAAATGAAAGAAAAACTACCGTTATTAGCTCAACAATACTTAAGATTTGTATTTTAAATAAATTAATCATATTACATTTTTGATTTAGCATTTTAATGGTTACACGAGTACAAATTTATATAATGCTTTCATAAACAAATATAAATATTAATGATTATCGTGAAATTCCTAAGAAATTCTGTATATTTACTTTAGTTTTGTACAGGTATTTGGCGCCATTTATCAATAAGAATCATTGTGTGCCATCTCTTCAAAGGCTTTAAAAAAAATAGGCCATATTGCGTTTCATGAATTAGCGTATAAACGCATAAGCCCATTTTAGTTGATTCAGATTTTTTCATTTGTAAATTAAATCGGATGATATGAAAAACTTAATTCATTTTTTAATTTCGACATTGCTAATTGTTACGTACACTTTCCATTCCAATGCCCAGCCCACTAAACTATGCCGCACTCCGTTGAGCGTCTTTTTGTTGGCATGAACGGATTGGAGCTTCATGGGCTCGTACCACTTGCGAAACTACGGTTATGAGTGCCAGTACGGAATTGCAGATATTCAAAATTCACCAGAAATACGTTGGATGGATTAGGGGTTTTGAAAGATTGTTATCAATTTGATACGCGAGAGTTGACCTCGATTGATCAACCGTATTCCGACCCTTACAAAACGTGGGCAGAAGCAGAAATACACGCCCTTGTCAGGAAATTGCAGGATGTTTTTGCCCGATCAAATGCTGTTTGCGACAATCGGATTACAGTGTCTTCTTTATAGGTGCAGGTTTACATTTGGGAGCCGCTCAGGCGCATGCATCGTGCCAGCAATGTAGGTCGGCACCGATGCCAATGGCTTTTCAAACTGTGATAAGGAATCATTTAAATACTGCACGGGATGCGTTTGCCAATTATCTGCCCTGTGTACCCGGTGTGACATTAAGCCAGTTTGATGCAGTAACGTTAAACAGCTTGAATTCTCTGGTCGCTCATACTGATATTGTTGGGGTGCAAATGAGTTCTTCTTTGGAATATATCCCTTTCCGATTGTTGCTGCGATTGTGCTGGTGCAACAAAGAAGTCAGGTGGTGTATGCAGCTTGAGGGTAGTTGGACGCAGGATACGCCAGGCGTAGGTTCTACCGTTTGGGAAATAAAGCGATGGAACTGCCAATGAAAGAGGAGTCGGATACGCCACAGGTAAAGCATATCCCAATGGTAATGTATTGCACATCGACTGGCAAACTCATACCGGATATTCAGGTTATTATGGAGGACATTGGACGGGAATTGTAGTTCCGGTACGGGTATGTTAGTGTTCAAAACAGGGCGTACTGACAGTCTGAAATCGACTGTGAAGAAGTATTGACAGGACCAGCCGTTTTGTTACAGAGAGCATCATCATAGATACTATGGTTGAGCTGTCACAGAAAGAATTAACCAATTATTACACAGGGCCGCTCTCTTCTGTCTTTCGCCGAAAATGCATGGTAGATGACGTAATTAAATAATTAAATATTAATTCTATGACTTTCAATCTTAACAAATCGATAGAAATACTTGAAAGGACACCCTTCGTTCTTGAACAATTAATTAAGGACGTTTCTGATGAATGGACGCTGAGCAACGAAGGTGCCGATACTTTCAGTCCGTTTGATGTGCTGGGACATTTGATTCATGGCGAAAAAACCGACTGGATTCCGCGATTGAATATTATTCTAAGCGAAAACACCGATAAAACTTTTTCACCTTACGACCGCTTTGCACAATTTGAAGAAAGCAAAGGAAAAACAATGAACCACCTTTTGGAGGAATTTAAACAAATCCGGCAAAAAAATATAGTTTTTCTGAAAAGTAAAAATTTAAGCGAAAAAGATTTTACAAAAACAGGTATTCACCCAAAATTAGGAGTGGTTACACTTTCCCAACTTTTGGCTACCTGGACTGTTCACGATCTTAGCCACATAGCCCAAATCACCCGTGATGTGTAAGCAATACAGAGATGAAGTAGGGGCCGTGGATAGAATATATGGGAATATTGACAAGGTATTGAGGACTTTGATTTGTACTGTATTTATTCATCATTTTTGATAATCTAAAAGAAAAATTAATGTCCTATGTAATTGTCGATGCTATCTTTTGACTTTTCTAAATCTATTTTGAAAAAATAGAATATATGAAAAGGGTATACAAATCAAATATATTTTTTTTGTGTATAACAAATTGCTTTTTTGTTAAAAAGGATTGAAACGGATGTGAAGTTCATCCATGAAATGAGATTAGCGTATGGAATTTCTGCTCTACATACCCCCGACCCTGAAGGGGAAAGCATAGCTTCAATTGGAAGTATTGCGGTGGGGGCGTTCCTTCAGGAATGAGGGTAGCTGAGGCATTTAAGTATTTGTGCAATTCCATCTAACTCACCATAACACCTTGATTATCAATTATTATAAATCCCCTTTTTTCTAGTATTGTTCGTGCTGAATTCATTTTTCTTTCTTCCATTTTGTGTTTAATTTCATCATTTATCTTTGGATTGTAGGGTTCTTTATTTTTAATCATATTAAATATTATTGTTCCTAACTTTCTAGCTGTAGCTGTGATTGCTGCACATCTTCCACTCTTGAATGCTATGCGTTTAAAAACATGGTTAATTCACCATTTTTTTGGTTTCCAATAACATTTGCTGCATCTCTTAATGCAATTGTAAGTGGATTTAATCCTTTGGGAGTCCTGCTGCTAAGCACTTTACTACCAGATATTTTATTATTTGGTGCCAACCTAAGCCATGAAACAAATGCTTTGCTATCATGAAATTTGTCTGTTGATGTTCCTAATTCAGAAACTATTGTCAATATTGTGTTTAACCCAACTCCATTTATTGCAGATAAATCTGTGCCATAAAGTAGGTAACTCAATTTTTGTATTGGTATTTTTGTCTGCTTTTTACCTCTTATATGTTTTTTTTTTTAGTTCTACTTCGTCAATATTAATTTTCGTATTTTTAATCTCTGGAGTTTCGTTTAATAATTTCGTTATTTGGTCATCTAGGATATTAATTTTTTCTCGCAGAGTTTCATATAATTCTAAATTATCTTTTAACTCATAAAGTAATTCTTCATGAAAATTACCTTTTAAAGCATCTTCGACTGTTTCCTTTGTATTTTTTATTCTTGAATCAGCCAATGATGCTAGATTTTTGCCATCTCGCTCTCCGCTAAGAATTGCTTTAATTATTTTCATCCCAGAAACTCCTGTTATATCTGAAATTACAACATCAAGCCTTAAGTTCATCATTCTTAAACACTTTTGCATTCTATTCGAATACTTTGCTGCATCACTTACCATAGATTTTCTATGTCTACTTAACTCTCGTACTCTGTATGTAAAATTATCAGGAAGAAAGCAACTGCTTAATAAACCTAAACTATGTAATTGCTGAAGTTGTCTTGCGTCTTTGACATCAGTTTTTCTAAATCCTTTAGTCTGGCTACCTGGCACTAATAGAACATTAAAGTTGTTTCAATTAACAAAACAAAAGGCCTTGCCAATAGCTCCCAGTACTTTCCATGGCAATAGTCTTAATTTTAAATTCATGCAAATAATTGACTATCGCAAGATGGTCAGAGTGATACACACCAAATTCTTTAATTTCATTAGCATTTTATCCAACCGCAACGAAATGACTCTTTGAGCCAATATCAATGCCAGCAGCATTTGGATTCTTTACTTCCATTTCAATTTTCTGTTTCATTGATAAATTTTTAAACATTAGGAAAAATGTAAGAAAAGAATGTATTATTCAACTTGAAATATTCCATGCGGGGTTCAATAAAATTGACCACCAATAATTTCTAAAAAGGCCTTGCATACACAGGGCTGTTTACATTCCAACCACAATTTGTTTGGGGATATCATCACCATTTTGCACATAGGCTTTTTTCTTACGCTACCAAAGTTAGATGGAAATTTCTTTATTTCTACTAATAACCTCCAATTTGTTATACACACTTTTTTTGATTTATGAATTTTGGGTAGTCAGAAATATTTATCTTTAAAAATTATTAAACACGAGTTTTAACCAAATATTAGTCAAAAGAGTTTGCCAAATTTAAAACTGAAATCTTTGCGATGGGTAGTCAGCAACCTGCATCGCCTATGTCTGACCGGTATTGGCAATTTTAGAGCCACTAGTAAAACTATATATGAGTAACATTTCATTTCAGACCATCAACTGGGATAATATTTTAAAAACAGATCATCCGGGAGAATCAGGGACATCATTTTGGCAGACTTTACAATTTGACAAATTTCGTGTCCGAATAGTTGAATATTCAGCAGGTTATTTAGCGGACCACTGGTGTCAAAAAGGACATATTGTTCATTGTTTGGAAGGAGAATTTAAAAGTGAACTTGAAAATGAAGAATTATTTTCTATGACCAAAGGAATGACTTACATAGTGTCAGACAATATGAGTTCACATCGTTCTATTTCCGAAAACGGCGTAAAACTATTAATCATTGATGGAGAATTTTTGAAATAAAATTAAGATGAAATCTATAGGACTTATAGATAGATTGCCCGGCAAAAGATTTAATTTATGTTATCAATTGATGAACAGAATAGTCGGACTAACTTTAGGTGGCGTACATTCTTGCCAAAACTAACTTTCAAACCACATGTAAAAATGTATAAAAGTGTTCCTTCTGATTTAAAGAAAATTATTCTTAATGCTGACCTTTTCACACTTCACAAAAGCGGCAATAGCAATAGCAATTTTGGCATGGACAATACTTCTGAGCTTTTAGACGAAGGTTTCGGGTTATATTCAACCACTGACCTGAAAAAAAATATCGGACCTATAAAGACACAATATTTCAGAATTTCACTTACCAGAAACGGACATGCCACATTTGACATAGGACTTGAAAAAATACGACACCCAACGCAACAGTATTTTATTCGGTATACCCGGCCAGATTTTTTCGCTTCATCATTTTAGCGATGACTTCCTTGCTTCCTATATGCTTTTCACAGAAAAGTTTAGTAACTATGTAATGCTGAAATATAACCGCAAGCAACAATTTCATTTTCTGTCTTACTCTGGTTTACAGAGTTTTCTGCTTGATAATAATACTGCCAATGAAATTGAGCAAATCATATTCAAAATCAACGATGAAGTAAAAGAGCATAAAACAGATGCAAGTGAAATGATTAAACTTTTATACATCAGATTATTTTACTTGCCAACCGTAATTACGGAACTGTTTCACTTGCTAATCAAACCACACCGAACCCACATCAGGTATTATACAACCACTTCCTGAAATCTGTTGGCCAATATTATTTGACAATGAGAAAAGTTTCATCTTATGCTGATATGCTTCATGTTTCACCTGACCACCTAAACCGGGCAATAAAATCCTGTTCAGACAAAACAGCTCATGAACACATTGACGAAATGCTTCTGATGGAAGCAAAAGCATATTTACTGCACACTACGATGACCATTGCTGAAATTGCATATCAGCTTGAATTCTCAGACCCTTCTCACTTTAATCGTTTTTTTAAAAAATATTGTAGTTTAACACCCGTTGATTTTCGTAACCAATCGTAAACTGATCATTCAAAGTCGGTTTTGTACTATGTAATTGAATGGGTTTAAATGCATTTTTGCATGATAATTCAAACATTCAGTAACTAAAATTAAAAAATAATGACAACAAATCTGAACAAAACACTTGTTCGAAGAGGATACAAAGAGTTTATTGAAAACGGAAACATGGACACATTCAACGAAATTTTTGCGGTTGATTTTGTAAACCACACTGCACCTGCGGGTTCACCAAAAAATCGGGATGGAGTAGTTTATTTCTTCAATCATCTTCTGAAACCTGCTTTTCCCGACCTGACAGTAGAAATACACGACATGGTGGCTGAAGGTGATAAAGTAACCACACGAAAGTCATTTCATGCCACACACATGGGCGATTTTTTTGGTATAAATCCAACAAATAAAAAAGTAATGATGGAAGTCATTGACATCATCGAACTGAGAAACGGAAAATACATCGGCCATTGGGGATTACTTGACCTGCATGGTTTGATGACACAACTTAAAACATGATATTACAAATTCTAGCCTAAGATTTTATCGATTTGTTTTTAGTCGTGCGATGACATCATTGGAGAAAACCCGCATAAACGCAGAAGCAATTTTACCACTTGAAGCTCTACTGTACTGGACCCCTCTGGATAGGTTTATCAGACCTGTTCCTCCCGACATTTTGATTGTTATAAATATGGCCACCACCATCGCCTGTTTTAGAGTAAAATAAACATCAATAAGAAATGGTCTCTCCCAAACCGGCAAATACAAAGTCATTGCCGGAGTTGTCTTTTAAGATTTTAAAAGCAAGATGTCCGGTACAATGCGACGGAGCTACGCGATGTACTTTTAAGTCATTTTGCAGTGTATTGACTATCTGAATGGTTTGTGCCCTGTCAAAAGGCAGCATGTGAAAACCTCCATATACCATCTCCAGTTTATCTTTTGTAAAACTCTGCGTTTGTTTTACAATATTTTCCACTCCTGTGTGTGAACAGCCGACTATCAAAATTTGTCCGCGATCCGTTTTCATCGATAAGGAGAGTTCGGGAAGATGGGTGTTTTTGCACGCATCTGAATTATGTTCAAACTGTCCGTCCACAAAATTTTTCCCGGGGTAACAGGAAAAATAACCCATAAACAGTGAACTTGTAGCAATTAATTGCAGTCCGGGCAATATTTCTTTGGATGTTTTCACGTACTCGATATCGGCGTTCCAGAATCGGCCTGATTGTTTTATGGTAAATTTTGTACTGCCTCCTCCAAAATACTGCATGTGAACCGGTAAAGAATCTTTTACCTGTGTTTCCTGTCCGGTGGCATCAAAAAGGTACCGGTGCACCCCAAAAAAATATCATAAGGAAAATAGATTTTCACTTTAGGATTTATCTGCAATAAATAATCAATGCCATTGATATGGTCAAAATGCCCATGTGAAACCACCACGATGTCAACCTTTGAAAGATCAATACCAAGCTTCCCGGTATTCATTTTAAAAATGTCCGCATTACTTCCTGCATCAAACAAAATGGTTTTACCCTTATATTTGGTAATGCATGAAAATCCAAAGTCTTTGGTCAAACCATTTTCTTTACCAAATGCATCATACAAGTTGATAATCGTACCTTCTTTTACTTCGGCACTATTTTTTTGTGAAAAAAGCGGACTTGATATCATGAGTACCGCCAAAAATAGAACATCTTTTATTTTTATCATGGTCATTGCCCGTTAGGGACTTTTTAGGAGTGACTAAAATTTAAATTACAATATAATGTACTGAATATTTCCGGTTAAATGAAACAAAAATAATCAAATTCCAGTTGATATTCACAGAACTTGTGCAATTTGTTTTGGTATCGTACTCAAATATATGACTTAAGAATGCGGTGCTATGATATTATAAACTATCAACGAAATCAAACAAACTTCCCCAACAATATATGTAATATTGACACAAAAGAATTTGATACCTCTTAATGTTCCAGCCAATGTATTTATGGCACTTGAGCTTAAAGAAAACGGACTTTAAAACGTGAGTGGTGAAGTGCTATATCCAAAGGAATTTGAAATGGTGTGACAACCATAATAAAACTATGAATTGGTGCATCCATTAGCAAAAGAACGTGTATGATGTAAGTTAATCTTTGAACCAAATTAATTCTTATTTTAAAATTTTATTTCAGGTTGAAAATAAATACTTTTCCAAAGTTCGGTTCAAGATTTTTAAAATTTCATGAAAATTATAAAGTCATTCTACGAAATTTAAGAATCATATAGCATAGTTATTAAAAGTAGAAAAATCAAATTCCGAAGTGTTAAATACATGATCAAATACCGTTTAGTAGTGCAGAATAACCGCTCACATACTGAATTTGCAGATAAGATTTCATAAGCCTTTTATTTGCAGTGTATTTACAAAAGGATACACCAAAAAATGAACAGAATATTTTTAACAGTAACAATTTCTTTAATTATGTTTTGTGTTTCAACTGCCAAAACATAGGAATCAATACCAATCAACCACATCAAAGTGCAGCATTAGAAGTAAGTAGCAGCACTAAAGGACTTTGACGCCAAGGATGAATTCTACCCAACGAAAAGCATGGAAAACCCTGCAAATGGTTTATTGGTCTATGATACAGAAAGACAAGCTTTGTATTTATATGATGGCAGCACCTGGATACCTTTTGCTATGGGTGAATGATGAAGGCAATGCTCCACTAACTAAGAAGCAAGCAAGTGACGGAATTACTGATGATTATTTTGGTTTTAAAGTGGCTGTTGATGGAGACTATGCAGTGGTATCTGCTCCACATGCTGAGATTAATAATAATCAAAACCAGGGAGCGGTCTATGTTTTCTATAAGAACAATGGGGAATGGCAACAACAAACAAAACTTTATATAAATAACGGTAGTGAATTTGATTATTTTGGGTATAATGTAGCCATTGATGGCAATCATATTGTAGTGGGACAAATAGATGGGCATAAATATGTTCATGTATTTGAAAGAACAGGAAGTGTATGGACATATCAACAAAAATAGAACCCTTAGACCTCAAAATGCTAATAATTTCGGTAAGTCTTTTGACATTGAAGGTTCAACTTTAGTAGTTGGTGCTTTTCTGGGTATTACATCAAATGTAGCAAAGGGCAGTGCTTATGTCTATAAATTAAATAATAATATATGGACACAGACACAAAAGCTAATAGCACCTGATGGCCCAGCAAAATGATTATTTTGGATGTGCCGTGGATCTTCAAAAATAATAAACTTGTCATTGGAGCATATGGTGATGATGTTAATGGCAATGGATGCAGGTTGTCTTATTATTTCAGTTTGGTTGGATCATTATTTACTTATCAACAAAAATATTACCCAATTTTCAGGAGAAAATTATAAAATAGGATATTCTGTGCCTTATATGGCAAAATATAGTAACCGGAGCAATAAATGGCGCACTTCCTCAGAAGGAATTGTTGTGTTTTTAAAAAAGATGCAAATAACAACTGGGCTCAAAATCAATTAATCACTATTCCAAGTGGCATTGGAACCAGTGGCATAGAAGACTTTGGAGCTGTTATTGATATCTTTGATGATCATCTTTTTATTGGACAACCATTGAGCTATAATACAGAAATAAGCAATTGCGGTTTTGTTTATGAATACATTTTGGAAGGGTCACAATTTCAGCTCCAAAGAAGAATTTCAGATCCAAATGCTAACTATAATAATTTTTTTGGTCTTCTCTTGCAACAAATGTTTGTGTAGACATAATCATTGGGGCCTCAAGTACAAATCCAGTAAAGGAAAAGTACTTTTTGGTATTTTAGATAATTAATACGTTATGAGACTATCAAACGGAGATTAATAAAACGCATGATTTCTTAACTATTAAAGGTTAGGTATAATTTAATTGCAAACCTTAAAGCATTAATACAATCGATCGATTTAATTAGCTTATTTGAATTCAAATAGTTTACCATTGTTGTATAAAACCATAATTTTTATTTTAATAATAACAATACACTATTGTAATCTTTCCGGACAATACGTTTTTACAAACTATCAAAAACAAGATGGGCTTAGCAATAACGAAGTGTTTTGTTCATTGCAGGATTATGAAGGCTTCATGTGGTTTGGCACTTATAATGGATTAAAGATATGATGGGTCTAATTTAGATATATAAGATTCCCAGGTCAGCTAACAACATGTAACCTAGAGCTGAAAATACTAAAGGTGGTCTATGGGTTGGTACAACAAATGGACTTTTTCTTTGATAAATTTACAGAAACGTTCCAAAAAATAGATTTAATCAAGTTAAAAATGAAGTTATTCTTAACCCAAAGATTGAAAAATTATTTTATTGATAACGACAAACGTCTTTGGTTGATAGCTAATCAAGGGTTGTTTATTTAAAAGATAATACATGGATCAGCATGTCAGTAAAATATTTCCATCTACAAATACTTTTAAAATGAATTGTTGTACAATCTCGGGTATTTTATGATAAATTCAGAGATGGAATATGGATATGCCCACCCAATGGGTCGTTATTTGTTGACTTTAAAAGTAAAAATATTTACAAAAGCAAACTGTATAAAGATAAAGCATTATTTAATACTCCTGCGATTTACACCATGGCATTAGATAGAATGGTTTGATGTGGGCTGTCGAATGCTGAAAACAATCTGGCAACTTATGATTTTATTACTGGTAAAATTAAGAAAGCTACAATAGCTTCTTTTCCTGTATTATTAAATATATTTATTGATTCAAAAAATAGAAACTATAAATATTCATTCAGAAAAACTTCATGTAATTGATTGAGACGTAAACTAAATATTTGCCAAAAAGATTCTCCTGAGTCTTATAAAATTTGTAATCATTTTCTGAACGATCACAGAAGACACTGAAAATAATGTTTGGCTGGCAGGACAATTTGAGTGAGTAAATTATTAAATGAAATTACATACAAAATATTTTCACGTTACCGAAAAACAATAACCCTTTATATTCAAATGCGCAACCAATCGGATTAAAAAAGGAATAGGGGAATAATTTTGGATTTGTAAAGATGAGGGACTTTATCTTTTGACAAAGATGAAGGAGAATTTACTCATTGCAGTTTTCAAGAATAAAATCCAAGAGTCAATAGATTCCGATATTATAAAATAAATGACGAATGGTGGTGTGGCACCTTGGCGATGGTGTAAAAATATTAAACCCCAAAACCAACACATTCAGAAAAATAAACTCAAACAGAGAATGATAAGGCTTTATCAAAATCTGTCACTTACTTTTAGAAGATAAGTATGGTATCATCCAATTGGTATATTCGGGGAGATGCGGTTTATACTCTTGACATTAAAATAAATAAAATCACACGAATTACGAAATTAATGATATAGTAAGAGAAAATATAGCTATGTAAATTGTTTAGGCTTTTGAAAAAAATAATAAAATTTTATTTTTTAATAATGGAGAATGGATCGATCATCTATCATCAAGAAACAAAGGCTTACACGATTCCTCTAATTACAAAAATGACTATTTATTCCATTTGCAATGGAGTAAATTAAAAATTTATGGTTGAGGCTTTACCAACAGATAGTGTATTCGAAGAAATGAAGATGGTAACGTTATAGATTCTATTCAAATGAAAGTGATTTAATTTCTGATAAGATTTACGCAGGTGCGAGGATAGTTTAGAAAGAATATGGCTTTCAAGTTTGAAGGTATTGAATATTTTACCCCGCAACAATGAAAGTAAATAAACCTTAATATTAATATGGGGGACACTACAGGATGCAAATGGTCCATACTCATTGAAGGGAAACACTTATGGTCTCCGTTCTTAATATAGGAAAGGTGTTAGATATTTCAAATTATGCACCAATTTAATAATACCGCCTTTAATTGCAGAAATTCACATTTATAATAGAAAACAAAATTTTAGAGCTACTAATCCCTTACTTTAAATTGAAACACAATGGAAATGGTTCACAATAGAATTTCTCTACCTGCACCATGTACTACTGCCACTAAACTATGCTTATAAACTTGAAGGTTTTGATGAAAATTGGATGTACTGTAAAAGAAGGCAAATCCCAATTTACACGAAAAGTTCCAATGGTGATTATACTTTTAAGGTAAAGTACAGATATAAATGGAGATTGGACGATTAAGGGAAAGTAGATAACGATAATAATTATTGCGCTACCATTTGGAAAACCTGGTGGTTTTTTTTGGTAATAATCATCCTTGGAATTATTTTACGGCAACTGCTGCTGCCGAAAACAAATGGCAACAAAAGAAAAACATAAATCAATCATGATTATTTTACAATTCAGTGTATGGAAATAATTCAGTGGATGAAATTTGTTGGGGACATGTTCAAGCTAAAACTCGAAGATTGTGTAGTGTATCTGTATGATGAAAAGCTGAATAGATTCGTTCAAAAAAGCAGCATTTGGTCAAAAATCCATATGAAAATGAAATAAAAAACCCAATAGAAATTGAGATGGGCGAAGGTATCGTTGGTTCAGTGGCTCAAACAGGAAAACCTTTTATTAGTCTCTGACACATCAAAGGATATAAGATACTTGATAGATGATGTAAAAGATTTTCTGATTGGCTGTACCCTATTTTGTATGAGGCCAAAGTGATAGGAATCATGAATTCACAAGAACATTCAGTAAGGAATTATTTTTCCACAGACCATCTGAAAGCATTCCAAACCATCGCTGCAATCAGCTCTAATAAATTGGCTGAAGCGACAGCTGCAGCCAAAATAAAAGAGCATGGCTTATTAATGCTTGAAGTAAACAAAATGCTTGCCGAGAGTCAGCTTATGGCACTCAGGGCGCAAATGAATCCACATTTTGTATTCAACTGTCTGAATAGTATTCAGGAATGTATAGCTACACAGAAGTATGGAGAAGCAAGCAAATATCTCTTCACAGTTTTCCAAAACTTAACAGAATGGTATTGCTAGATAACTCAGATAAGAAATTTGTGACAATATTTGAAGAAAAATGTCATTGGTGTACCTTGAACTTGAACAAATGAGGTTTGAAGAAAGCTTTCATTACAGCATCGAGATGGTGAAGCCTTAGATGATGAAATATTAATTCCTGCTATGCTTATTCAGCCTTATGTAGAAAATGCCCGCTGGCATGGATTAATGCATAAATCCGGTGACCGATTAGTGACCATAAGTTTTACATTAGTCAATGAAAATATGTATACATGTATTATAGACGACAATGGTATTGGAAGATTTTAAATCTACCAATTTAAAGGTCGGACAAAGTAAGTAAACATCATGAATCTAAAGTTATCCATTTGTAAAAGTAAATTGATCTGCTAAAAAACAAAGGGAATCATGCGGAACTTTACATCATCGGAGTAGCCTGATGGTAGAGGTAAACCTAGAGGGAACTAAAATCAAGATTGAATTATCCACTTTTTAAGAACATTCAAATAATTTTGACCAAAGCAATAATCATGATGATGAACCCAAAGCAAGAGAACATAATCAACATTACATCAAAAGAGTTTTGTTCTGAAATCATTGAAATTAAAGAAATGATAATGTAAGGTAAACTGTTGGTGTTACAAAAATACAAACCAGTTTTAGTTTTTGGATGTAGAAATGCCATTCAAAAATGGTTTGTTTTTTAATAGAGTAAAATCTGACCCCCTTGATAAATATATTTACCCTGCTTATAATCAAAATTATGCCATACAGGCTATTAGATTCAGTGCTCTGGATTATTTATTAAAGCCTATTGACTGACAGGGTAAAGCCGCTGTCAGAAAGACATCTGGAAAAGAAAGAAACAGGAAGAGCAAAAAAATGAACTT
>JADKGD010000037.1 GCA_016717145.1 Saprospiraceae bacterium
AAAACGTAAATTTGATCATTTTGAACTTAAAGATAATGATTTGGCTTTAAATGTACGCAGCATTATTCATTCAAACGATGGCACTCTTTGGTGCGGATCCAGAGATAATGGTATTGGGCATTTTGATGCATCCGGCAATGACTTGGACCATTATAATTTGACACACAAAAATGCTGCATCCAATTTTGTTATGGAAATGGTCCAGCTTGACAATGATATGTTAGGCATTGGCGGCAATACCATCCAAAAATACAATAAAAAAGCCAATACATTTGAGTCGATTCCTTATCAAAGCAATTTTGGAAATCATTTTTTTGGCAATGCAGTAAATATAAATGACAAAGAATTATTTTTAATTGATTATACAAATGTTGGAAACATATTTATGTTTCAATTTAAGGAATCGTCAGGATTCGGTATTTCGAAAATATTTGTCAAAGGTCAGAAAACAGGTGATGAGTTTCTGAGTATGACAAAAGGTGCTGATAATGAATATTTTTTAGATATTAATGCCACAGAAATTGCCTACATTTTTAGGCAATGATACTTTATGTATAAAAAAAGATGGACAATCAACCAAGCTTAAATGATATTGCTGTTGTTAATAATCAGCTTTATATATCAACATCTGACGGACTTTACAAATCAAATGTAGCCTTCACCCAAATGCCTGTGAGAATTTCTGATAAAAATAAACTACTGAATCAATGTATATATAATATTTTACCCAACAAAAATGATCTATATCTATCTTCCAATCTTGGCCTCCTTCGATACAATACTGTGTCCGGGGATATGCACAAATTCGAATTATCAGACGGATTACAGGAATTAGAATATAATAAAACAGCGCCTTTAAAGATAATCAGGCAACATGTTTTTTGGTGGAATAAACGGCTTGAACATCTTTCATCCCGACAGCATTCAATATTTAAAGACGAAGCCAAGATATTTGTATCCGAAATTCTGATTAATGATCAGATCGATACAGTTTAATGAACGCAGTATCGTTCATCAGCTAAAACATATCGCAACAATACCATTAAGCTTTCTTTCAAATTTAATGGAATTGACAATGCCGATCCAACAGCTGTTAGATTAAAGTATCAACTTTTGAATTATGACAAAAATGTAATAGATGTAGGAGAGAATAATGGATTTGCAAGATACGCAAATCTGCCACCCGGCGACTATACTTTTCAAATGAGTGCCACAAACGCTGATGGTATTTTAAACAATAAAACTAAAGAAATCGACATCAAAATTTTACCACCATTTTGGCGTACATGGTGGTTCAGACTATTGGTATTATTGAGTGCATTTGGATCAAGTTACTTATTGATAAGATCTAAGTATAAGAGAAGATTGGAAAAACAAAATCAACTACTTCGAGAGCAAGCCCTCATCATAGAAAACCAGCAAGCCATCGAACACGAGCGTACTCGTATCGCTTCCGAAATGCACGACGATCTTGGTGCAGGACTCACCACGATACGATATTTGAGTGATAAGGCATTGATACAAGCCAAAGATGAGACTGAAAAAGTACAGATAGCAAAAATCTCAGACCATTCCAATGCCTTAGTACGCAATATGTCAGAAATCATTTGGGCGCTCAATAGTCGATTTGATACTACAGAAAATCTTGTCGGATACTTGAGGAGATACGTGGTAGAGTACTTGGAAGAACATAATATGCTTTACAAATTTATAGTAGAACATGGCGATCAGGAAATTCCTATCTCCGGGGAAAAAAGAAGAAATATATTTCTGGTTTTAAAAAAAGTACTGCACAATAGTATAAAGTATGCAGAAGCAGATAGTATAGAGATCAATGTTGCTATTGGGAAAGAACTTACCATTACTATTTTTGAGCGTGGCAGCAAAGGTTTTGACCCAAAAGCAGCGATAGACAAAGGTAATGGTATCTATAATATCCAAAAAAGAATGCACGTAATAAAAGGATCTATTGCTTATCATAAAGAAGTAGGCGGAATGTTAATTAGTATGACTTGTCCACTAACCCAATCATCATGAATAAGATAAAAATAGCTGTACTCGAAGACCTAAAGGAAGTTGCCCTTATGCTCAAGGATACATTCAACGAACAAGAAGATATGGTATGTACCCAAATCTATCATAATGCCGAAGATGCCATGAAATTTTTGGCACACAATGCTGCGGATGTTCTGATCGTTGATATCGGACTACAAAGAGCCAGTGGCATGGAAGCTATAAAATATTTGATACAACTTTGTCCGGCAATGCAATTCTGTATGTTTACGGTGTATGAAGATGACGATAAAATCTTCCAGTCTCTACAAGCTGGTGCCAAAGGGTACATTCTCAAAGGATCTTCTTCAACTCGTATTCTTGAGTCAGTTCGGGAATTGTATACTGGTGGCTCTCCCATGAGTCCCAGCATGGCACGACGGATCATCGATGTATTTCGAAATCTGCAAGTTACACCTGTTGTAGCTGCGCTTCCTTTGACCAATCGTGAATTGGAACTACTTGAATTGCTTTCTAAGGGTTTGTTATATAAAGAAATCGCCGATCAACTTGGTATAACCATAGGTACAGTCAAACAACACATCCATAAAATATACGACAAACTACAAGTCAGTAATAAGACAGAAGCGATAAATTTGTATAAGGATAGAAATTGAAGTTACTTAAACCTACTTAGTTAAATTTAAATAAAGACCTTAAGTTTTTAGTTTCCAATTGCTTTAGTTGTTTTGGCATAGGCTTTAGCCAATGTACAAAGATCAATGCCTCAAAGCTGGGCTTTAGCCCAATAATATGGACAGTATATTTGGCTAAAGCCAAAATAGTATGATTTTATTATTTGTCCAACAGATAAATCTGTTGGCGAATCAATAAATCTATTTGCAAATCAAAAAAACTGGTTGCAAATCAATAAATCTGATGGCAAATCATAAAACTGATCCTACTCTATTGAATTGAATACAATGATATCTAAACTATCCCTTACTAGAATGGACTTTAGCCATAAACTGTATCTAACAAAAGTTATATATAGCAAGAAATACTTATAGGCGAATTTTGTGGGGTAATTTTATTTATTCATTTAATAAACCTCTTATCATGAGCCAGTTGTTTACATTCCATTTGAAAAAAACTTTATATGATCTAATGTTATGGATCATATTGATATTTTCGCTTTTTTTTCTGAGCGTTTCAGATCTCATCGCACAATGCAATTGCGACGACGAACTAGTCACCACAACTTCCATCAATTCCAGTGAAGGATTTGAGTCATACAGTGCAAATCAACCCATTCCAATAGGTGGCAACTGGAGTTTATTCCCCAATGCGGGAGTTATTCCTGCAACCGTAGTCAATTCGCCCACTAATTGTGGATCGAGATCATTAAAATTTCAATATAATAATGGATCGGCTGTAGATATGAATTATTTGATAGATGAAAAAAGAACATCATTCAAAATGTATGTACCCGCCAATAAGACGGCACAATTTTCTTACTTATTGGGCGACGGTACGACATCGCATTTTGACATAGACTTTAACGCTAATGGTTCTGCATTTTTAAGTAATGGGGAATCATTTACTTATCCTCTATCCACATGGTTTAGGTTTTCTATTATCAAAGTTAATAATGAATTTAAATTTTTGTAAACTATGATCATGTGGCGAGTTTTGCTTCAATATCTGTTGCATTTTTGCAAATTTTTATAGCTACGGCACTAATGAAGTCTTTTATATTGACAAGCTATGCAATTATTATTATAATGGAATTCAGGTTAATTGCACCCTGGAATTTAATCCGCAATGTCTGAACCTCTCTAATGAAGGCGCAGGGAGTAATGTTTGTCAGACGTACATCTCAGGTTATATCAATCTTGAGTTTGCCGGTTGCAATGGAGGCGGTGGCTTCACACCATGCGACAATGCCATGTCAATAACTTGTGGTCAGACATTAAGCGGTTCAACCATCGACGAAAATTTTAAATTCTATCGGCCGAATTACAGCACTTGTTTAGCAAATGACAACAGCAACGACTATCAGGCTCCGGACAAGGTCTATACATTTACCCATGATGGAAATGGTGACGTCAGCATTCATTTATGGTCGCAAACTGCAAATGTAGATTTAGATGTTTTTTTGCTTGACGAATGTGGTATGGCATGGTCCGGAAATCCTGAAATTGTCATATTAAATGTTCCGCCTAACACTAATAATCCTAATATCCACTGTATAGGACGTGGCATAAGCTATATCGACCCATCTGGATATGATACAGATTTTATTTATGCAAAAGATCTTCCTGCCGGCACCTATTATATAGTTGTTGATGGTCAGCATTGGCAAGCGGGAAATTTCCCTAACGATGTTGGCAACTTTGAATTGAGCCTGCATTGCAATGACTTAAGTTGTACAAGTGGCACGATAATAAAGTGTGGCGATAAGCTAGTTAATCAATCCAATACCTCTGGTGATAATAATGTATCTATTTATTGTTCTCCATCCCCAAATACAGGAGGCAACCCTTCATACCCAATTCCACCGGGCACAGGTTGTACGGGCAATGAAAGGTGTATAAATTTATTCCGGATGTAGACGGTCCGGTAGAGGTGAGTATTACGAAAATTGATGTCAGTGAGGATTTTGAGGTATTCGTTTTCACAAGTTGTGATCCGACTATCTGTCTTGCATCAGGAACAAATGCTTATGGAGAATCAGAACTTGTCACTTTTAACGGAGAAAAGGGAAGGGAATATATTATTGTTGTTGACGGATACCATGGTACTTCAGGGAGCTTTGACCTGGAGATCAAGTGTATCCGTAAAAAATTGTGTGATGCATGCATGCAGTGTTTTAAACACAGACCTCGGATAAATACAAGCCAGACAATAGAATTTTTTTCCGGTTGGTGTGATGGCGAGTTAATGCAGAAATCTCAAGCATTTACCAATGTTTGGTCAGTCGAAAATACCAATGTAACTTATCTGGATAACACTAATAATGCTTCAACCAATCCTATCATTGTTTTCCCTGGAACAGGCAAATATCGCGTATGCCAAAAAATATATTCGGGGTCAACTTTGCTATATGAATGTTGTCAATGGCTTGACATCAAGCCTTGTAACGCTGAGCCCAAAGCATTCTTTACCACTTCCTATGATGCTAATGATGGCTCCTATACCATAAATGCTACAGGCTCGCAAAATGCCGATAATATGGAATGGCAATTTTCGGAATCAGGAGTCAGTTATATCAATGGTAGCAACACTCAACTGTATCAAAAATTTCGATCCCTAATGGAAAATGTATCATAGTATGTATTTATATTTATAATGGTTGTGGCATGTCTACTTATTGTGTAAAACTAAGCAGGAATAATAGTGGCTGCGCAGGTCCTTTGCCGCCGACATTGTTTGCCTCCTTGCCGCAGCCTGTGGTAGATGGTAGAAAAATAAGCTTTACTGCTCCGCTGATTACAAATGCAACTTATACTTATGATCTTGGAGATGAGTCCAGTCTTATTTCATCACGAAGCCTATCCTATATTTATCCAAAAGATGGTAACTATTTTGTATGTCTGAGAGTAGTCGTGGGATGCTATACATATTGTTATTGCTGGTGTGTAAGACCGAGGTTATGCCCCATCGTTTTTGAGCCGCCAGCAGGAATGATCAAGTATCAATTTACAGGAAGTCCTTCAGATCCTAGATATACAATCACTACCCAAAATTTTACAGTTGCGCCCAGTGAAGATTGGCTCATCGATGGCAATACAATGGTCAATAGTAAAGGTAAAACAAGTCTGCAGATTTCACTGCCGGATGATAGGGATTTTACCATTTGTATTCCTTACCTGAAATCAAATGGATGTGTAGCATTCAAGTGTATTAAACGAAGGGTGGCAATCCATTCAACTGTAACAGTATCTCCTGGAAATATCTGGCAAATCAGGGATATCAATTTCAATTGCCTTCAGAATATTCTGAAATAGAATGGACAGTCGACGAAACCAGTCAATCCCTGGGAACAGCTTCAACATCGGCCATTCTGCCTCCACCAATTAATTGTGTGTATAGAAACATTTCTGTAAGATACTTTGATGGAACAAGATATCATTTGTTGCTTACGAATTTGGGTTTGCGATCCGTTCAATTGTCGGTCTAATATTAAATATTACAATGAAAATGGGCAGGCTAAATTTGAGTTGACAGAATCCGGAGCCAATAATGTCACCTGGTTTTTTGATGATGCAGCAAGTACTTCTCTAGGTTCGGCAAATGCCATATTATTGCCATATCCTACAAATTGTCAGGCACGTACGATTTCCGTAAGATATAAAGATGCAAATGGCAATTGGAGAATATGTTGTTTAGTTATCTATTGGTGTAATCCGACAAAATGCGAAAGCAGCATTATATTTACACCTAATGGTAACAATACGATGCTTAGTACTCAAAATAGTTTCCAGGAGATCGAATGGTATGTAGATAATGTATATCTCGGTCAAGGCAATAATTTTAATGCTACTATACCCTCAAATGGACAAAATATTTATGTAAAATATAGAGACCCTGCCACAGCTTGCATCTATGTTTGTTGTAAAAAATTGACGCCTCCAGCCAATAACCTTATCATAGACATTGGATAACTTTTGTGGTCCTAAAGGCTCAGAAATTCTTGTCCCTGTCATTGTCAAAATTATAAAAAGTAGGCAGTATTCAGTTTGATATTGCTTCATCCAATGTTACAGTAGCAGATATTATTGCGCACAAGATTTCATCCCAATTCCGGCATTGTCGCCACTGATTTTACCATTTTGAATGATCAATCATTACGATTTTTCACCTCATCATTCACAGAGATAAATCTAAATGATAATTCAGTTTTGTTTAATCTAAAAGTAAGAATCAACGGGATTTTAAATACCTCGGCCGTACTCCATCTCCAAGGTACCATAAAGGCTTACGACATCAATGTAAATGAAATCCCAATTTCTACTTTTTGATGGGTCAGCCTGCTCGGTAATAATAAACTTACTATAAGCGGTACGGTAAAAACCGAAATGGAAAACCTATGGTATATGGTAATGACATACCTCAGATTTTAATTAAACATAATAACTATCATCAGCTATCCCTGTGGAAATAAATGGAGACTATTCGGTTCTTTTTGATGCAAATCAGACGTATGATTTGGCACCTTTATTTGACGAAAATTTAATAAAAGGTATCGACGTAGCTGACTTATTGATTTTGCGTAAACACATGCAAGGAGTGACATTATTTAACGCACCACTTACACATTACGCTGCTGATATGAATGATGATAAGTTAATAGATGTCGCTGATTTGCTCACCATGCGTAAGATTATGCAAGGCATTACCACCGTACTACCCAATGAAAGGAAGGCATGGAAATTTGTACCCAATTCCTTTACTTTTCCTAACACTGTCAATCCGATTTCCGCTGGCGTTCCAAGTTCTATCATCTACAACCCATTGATATCCAGCCAGATAAATCAAGACTATACGGGTGTAAAGAGGGGCGACCTAAATCACAGTGCCATACCGTTTAATAGTACAGTAATTACTACCAGAAGTAACACAGATGTCGAATTTGTCCTTGGGGATGTAACAGACATTTCTGGAAGTACTGTGATGATAGATATGAGGCCAATAAGTTTGTCAGAGGTGGTGTGATGCAATTTTCGCTCACATGGCCAACAGACAAATTACAGTTAATCGAAGTTCCGAAGGCACAGGATATATTGATCCCCGGAGTCACAATTTTTGATCAAACGCAGTTAGCATCAGGTCATTTGGGTTTCATCTGGGAAACTGATGACGTTAATTCGGGCACGACATTAAGTGATGGGACAATCATTTATAAATTGACATTCAAATTATTAGGTGCCAATAATTCTGCAGTTATTGAATCAAGTGTAGAACCTAAAATTTCAAAGTTTCTTGATGTCGATGTCAATGAGTTGAATATGCAATAAAGTCAGGTAAAGTAAACATTATGTTACCTTCGGCTACTTCGGAAGAAAGTATCGATAAATTTATAAAAGTTTATCCTAACCCTACAAGTGGTTTGATTACGCTTGAGACGTCAATAATTGATGATATAAAAAATCTTGAAGTCAGCAGTATGGATGGTAGGTTCATCCAAAAAATTTATGAATATAAGAACAAGAGTATTGACCTGTCTCATCTCAATCAGGAAGCTACATTATAAAAGGATTATGGAATGATCAACCATTCGCCAGAAAAGTGATCATTATAAAATAATGCTTAAATAAATGGAGGATGTTATTGGCATCCTCCATTTTTAGTTTTATTATCAAAGTAAGTATGGCTTTTATTTTAGTGAAAGTCTTGGGTACTCAATTATTACTATTTAGATAGCTATTCAACTATTTAGCAAAACTTTATATTTTGTCATGATTTTTGCTTCTTTCAGGCAAAAATCTCGCCAAAATCGGGCTTACTTTCTTTTTACCACAGATTTCATCCGTGGTTACCAATATAACACCCCTCTGGGGTTATTGCTGAACAGTTAACTATTTCCCATTGTATAATAGCTGCCAGCAATAAATTCAATTGCCTACGCCAGCAATTGACTGCGTCAGCAATTGAACAAATTGCCAAATTGAATTAAGCGTAGCGTATTGAACTATATTGAACTAAGCGAAGCGAATTGAAATAATTAGCAAATTGAATCAATACATACTTACAACAATTACGCCTCTTCCTCCTTGTGTTGCTAATCTGGTAGCACTCACCTCTCCACCGGACCTGTCAGCTATTCTCAATTCCTCTTTTGGAGAATTCCATGAAACATCACGATTTATAAGTTTTCCACAAACCAGCCAGGTAAACTAAATGCATTGATAAATAAATCGCCATTATTGGTAAATGTTCCATTGTTTTTTATGACACTGCCCGTGATGTTACTTGCATTAAAAAACCCGTTTCTGATAAAAATACCTTAGTTGTATAAGGTATTTTCTTTGGCCTCATTCATATCCAATCTATTGTTGCTCCCTATGGTCAAATTGCCGCCAGACAAGTTGTGCACACTGCTTTGGGATGTGCCGCTGATGTATAGGGTGGCATCATTGTTCATGGTCACTACATTGGTATTTTCTAGTCCATTTCCATTAACCCACATTGAGCTCTTTGAATTAATAGCCTATAGGCCTTCCTCTCACTCCTACATCTCCCATCGCCGCTCTATCAGTATTGGTATCTATTACAACAAGGCCACCTCTGTCGCTCGTACGCAATCTATCACCTATGGTATTGTAGCTGCCGCCTTTGTAGATGAGACCAACGGCATTACTTACCCCATTTACTACACCAACAGTAAATCCTTGGGAACCAGGCCAACGCGATGAAGATATAGTTTCAAAAAATCCTTGACTATTTAAACCGTGTGTAGTACCAATATCGCCAGACCTATAGAATGTAACTTTTACGACTCTTTCATACAAGCTACCTCCCATCTCCATCACACCATAGAAGCTACCGCCGCTGCTTATCTTGTTACTGGTGGGAGTGGCAAAGATGCCATTTCTGATAGGCCCATTAGCATGAGTAGTAACGTAGCAAGCATTTCCTATGGGACTTGTTGCTGCCGTTGCTTACCGTTTCATTTGGAAGATCGGAGCTACTTAATATATAAGGAGCATTGGCAAGATTGGTATTGCCCCATACATACTCGCCTGCAGATGGAGTCTGAACACCTCTTGCGGCTTTTTCATACTCCAGTTCTGAAAGAGGTTGCATCCCGGCCCAAATCAGATAGGCAGCTTGATCTACCCAATTGAGAAAATTACAAGCTATGTTTTCACCATCGGCATCTTCGTCATAGGTGCCATCATTGTCGGCATCGCAGCCAAATACTGCCGGAAGGCTAGGAGACGAGCCAGATGTCTTTATTTTTATATGATTTCGATAGGCGTTAAACAAAGCATACGTACCTGCTGCTGCATTGGGTGCTGGCTGTATATGATTTTGCTGCTGCTCATACGTAAGGCTGTTTAAAAAATCGCGATAACCACCTTGGCTCAGCTCATACTTCATGCAATAGAAAGAAGAAAACCCATTAAAAGGGTCCACAGCGTAGTTTACAGCTACTGAGCCAATAGGATCCGTGAGCATTGTAGAGATCGATGTGATCTGAGACGGCGTAAAGGAATTGGTGCTAGCCCCATCGCCTCGATAAAATGCAGCCTGTGGTATATACACCATCTCTATGGCAAAGCCTTTGATGTCGTATTGCCCGGTAGCATATTCCACTGGGATACCCAACCTCACATTTAGAAGATTGGAAGTACCACCACCTATGGCGCTTCTATAAAAGATTGCAGTACTAAAACCAAAAGTTGAAAATACTGTTGAAGCGTATCCCACTGGTACGACACTGTTTACGTTAGATAAAATTAATGGCTGCCAAGATCCATTTAGGGCTTTATATTTAAAAAATACATGAGCGGCATCCCAATTATTAAGGATGTCACTTCGCCAGCTATTTTCCCATGACACATCAAATTCTATGGTGTTATCACCAGCATTGAGACTGATATTGGTTATCTGTATATTATTCGCAGATAGGTAATGGCACGAAGCCATAAGGCATAAAGAAAAAAATACTTGTTTCATTGTAATTAATTAATGACAGAATGATAGAATGATAGAATGATTTTTGGGTATTCAAGTTGTATTTATTCATCCGCTGAAAAATTGTTTTACTCTCACTATTTTAATTTTAATTAATTTTTAAATTAAGACTTCCACCTGTTATAATATCCAAGGTAGTATTGGGATTTAAGATGATACTTTTTATGTCATGATTGTATTTTACTATTGGGTAAAATATCAATCCAGTAGGAATGATGACAGTCGTGTTGATGTCGGGTACAAAGCCACAGTCCCAGTGGTTAGGAAATTCCCATTCATAGCCATCTCCTGTCCACTTGAGTATCTTACTACCGCACTGTATCACATCGAAGTGATCTCCTCGACCTATTCCACCTCTACAAGCTAAATCATCAATCAAAAGTCTGCTCAAAAACAAGTGATGATACCCATCGGCATTGCCACCTAAAGCAGCTATAGGGTCAAGGATATTTTGTTTCTCATGTAGCTGTCGATTGTATCCATCACCACGTCCTCCCATAGCAGTCAGAGGGTCAATGATACTTTGCTTCTCAAGTAGCAAACGATTAAATCCATCACCGCTGCCTCCTTTTGCTGCTAAAGGGTCCAGGATACTTTGTTTCTCTATTAGCAAGAGGTTATACCCATCCCCATTTCCACCGAGGAAAGCAAGCGCATCTGAGATGATTGCTTTTGGTAAAAGTTGACCGATGAAGCCATCACCTTCACCACCACTGAATGCCATTTCTGTTACTAACAAAAATGTACCCTGAAATCCATCTCCATTACCGCCACGGAAAGCCACATTATTGCTTTCCATAAGAATATAATGGTAGCCATCGGCTTGACCTCCTATAAAAGCTATATTATCAGTGATGTTTAGTTTTGGTAGCAATCTCAGGTTGTAGCCATCTGAACTGCCACCATGATAGACCAATGGATCAGAGATCATATTTTTTTCTAATAATACAATGCCAAAGCCATCGCTGTTTCCCCCATGAAATACGATTTCCTCACCATAATCTATAGCCGATAAAAATTTGTAGCGAAAGCCATCTCCATTACCACCTCTAAAAGCGAAATCAGCTTTATTGGTTAAACTTGTGGTATGGTATCCATCCGCATTGCCACCATGAAAAGCCAGCTCATCAGTGATGCTTCTTTTAGCAAGAAGGTCATTGGCAAATCCATCATAATGACCACCACGAAAGGCAAAATTGTCTGAAATACTTTTTTTAAGGACCAGCTCATTATCAAATCCATCATTAAGTCCACCATGGAAGGCTAGCAAATCAGTGGTACTTATTTTAAAAAGAAATTGTATAGCGAATCCATCACCATTATGGCCACGAAAAGCCCTTGCATCGGTTATGTTTCTTTTGGCAAAAAAATGATTGCCATATCCATCGCCATTGCCTCCCGTATAGATGTTGACTGATTGCTGGTCTATAGTAGTTGTCCGATTCACATTTTCGTTAACACAATTGATATCTTTATTGATGTGCATTTCTATGTCTCCCATGGATGCATCATATGAAAGAATCAAAGGGCTTTGCCCTTTTTTTATGATGGCATTGTCACTAGCTTGCCTAAGCGTAATGTAGTCACTACTTACACTAGAAGTATAGGTACACAAAGCACCATCGATATAATTGGTTGTCACATTATAATCCCCAGCCCACTGATTGGTTGCAATCGTATTTAACCCGGGTGAAAGGGAGATGATTCCGGAAGGAAACGGTACAGCATTATTACATCCACATTCAATCAGGATTGCTGTGGTTCGATTAATGTTTTCAGTATTACAAGTGCTATTTGTATTGATATGCATTTCTATATTTCCATATGAAGCACTATAGACCATGACTAGAGGAGTAATACCATGGACGATCACTGAATTGTCTGCTGCCTTTCGTAAGGTAAGGTAATCAGTGGGTACTGACGATGAATAAGTAACTAAAGATTGATCTTCGTATCCTTGGGTAACATTGTAATCACCTGCCCATTGAAATTGAGAAATTGGATTGAACCCGCAAACAACATTCATGTTACTTGAAGGAAATTTAACGATATTATCACATTGAGCCATTAGATTATAATGGAACAGTATTAAAATTATTAATATAAAAAACCTTACATCAAACATTTTTATTCTTAATTTCTTCAATCAAATTTAAATATTCAATCCCCGATTATAAAACATCCCCTTTTTTCCCTACTCAACGGTAGCATCTGTCCACCAACTAGCTTTACAGCTCGCTCATGGGTCGACAGGATGATGTCCGTGATATGAGCTGCATTGACCAGATAACTCTTGTGTATCCTGAAAAACTGCTGAGAAGGCAGAATATCTTCCAGTACTTTCAGCGTTTTTGACAATAGTTTTTTGGAACCATCAGTATAATTTATTTCGGTGTAGTTGCTGTCAGCCTTGAGATATAGAATATCTTCCGGCAGGCAACACTGATAACCACCAGGAATGGGTAATATGATACGTCCCGTTGCTTCGATGGCAGCATGAAGCGATGGCTCATGACGAAGGATCAGTACTTCAGTCTCCTTTTGAAGATAAGATTCAGGGTCATACTGTTTTAGTAATTTCATTTTATGCGCTGATTTTATACAGCGTCAAAAATAGAGTTTATGGAGATGTGAATGTAATTTTGTCTGTCACATGATGATGTGAGAATTTTAATGGCGTTTCAAATATATTTGAAACTGAATAGCTGCATGCAAATTTATTTGCATGCAGCTATTATTACAAGCCATTCAACTTCAATACTGCTGGCGGAAGTATTATAATAGAAGAACCTAGGTCCAAGGTTAACTTTTTAATCTCATCGTTGGCAGATACCGTGGGAAACAACAAGGCACCACTTGGAATGGTGACATCACTGGTAAGGGTAGGTAGTATCCCACATTCCCAGTTGGCCGCAGTATGCCAGTCTATGCTGATATTGCCTACCCATTTCAACTTATTTCCTTCACATTGCTCATACGATGAGGCTACAAAACCATCGTCATATCCACCTTTGAAGATGGCAAGGATAGGATTATCTCCCTGATCAAAACTTGTGGACACAAAACCATCATCATTGCCACCTTTGAAAATGGCAAGGATAGGGTTGTCGCCCTGATCAAAGTTAGCAGCCACGAAACCATCGTCATTGCCACCTTTGAAAATAGCCAGTATGGGATTATCACCCTGATCAAAACTGGTGGACACAAAACCATCGTCATTTCCGCCTTTGAAAATAGCCAGTATGGGATTATCGCCCTGATCAAAACTTGCAGACACAAAGCCATCGTCATTTCCGCCATTGAAAATGTTAAGCATAGTGACCGTAGTCGTTCGATTTATATTTTCAGTGCCGCAGGATGCATTGCTATTGATATGCATTTCTATGTTGCCATAGCTAGCCCTATATTCTATTGTAAGTGGGGAGATACCAGTAGCAATAATGATATTACTGATAGCATGTCGCAGCGTAATGTAATCTGTGGCCACAGATGATGCATAAGTACATAGGGAGCCATCGATATAACTTTGAGTAACATTGTAGTCACCTGCCCATTGATTGGTGGCAATGGTATTTTCTCCTTGCGTGAGAGATACATTGCTTATAGGAAACTTAACACTATTGTTACACCCACAAGTCATTAATACAGAGGATACTCTGGCTGCGTTTTCAGTACCACATGCAACATTGGTATTGATGTGTACTTTCAAATTTCCATCTGCTACAAAATACAAGATGGTAAGTGGCGAAAGACCTGCCGCTACGACACTATTATCACTCGTTTTTCGCAATGTGATATAATCGCCCACGACAGACGATGAAAATACCAAGGTGGACTGATCCTGATAGCCCGAAGTCACGCTATACTCGCCCGCAAAGATGTTACTTACGATCGTATTATTTCCACAAATAATGTTTACGGTAACAGCAGGCCATTGAGCAGTGTTGTCGCATTGTGCTGAACTTTTATTGAAAGTTAAAAATGAGCAGAAAACAAAAATTACAATAATTTTGATTTTAGTATATTGTGCCATTTGCTTTAGATCTTTTTTGGTAATAAAAATGAATAAAAACCCCAACTAAGGTGCCTGCCTACACCCACGACCACCATTATCATTAAAGCGACTGTTGGTAAAGGAATCATTAATAATGTTCCGGTCAGACAGGCGGAGGCTTAAAGCATCATCATTATAAGCACTACCGCGAAAGCCAGTACCTAAACCTAAAGAACCTGATGGACGCCAAAATAATTCATTGGCGTTGCCTATTCCGTCCAGTTCTCCATTGCCATTAATACCAGTAAAGGCGCGGCCTTCTGGATAATTCACGTTCTGAAATTGTTCCCATAGATTGCCACTCAGCTCCATGATGCCATAGTATGAAGCTCCTGCTGCTGTTCTTGTGGTAGCAGCTTGAGCAAAGTTGCCGGATCGCATCGGACCTGTGACATCCTGTACACCGCCATACGTACAATTGGCTCCTGCCTGGGCTATTTCATTTGTTGCTCCACTATTAGTAATAGTTGTAGCACCTGTTACGCTTGTAGATCCCCAGGCATATTCATCGGCTACCGGGGCTCGCTTACCTCGACCTGCCTTCTCATATTCCAGCTCCGTCATAGGTCGGAGTGCCGACCAATCGAGATAGGCAGCTAAATCACCCCAAGAAAGATAGTTGGAAGCTATACTCTGACCATCTTCAGGTTCATCATAAATAGCATCATTGTCCAAATTGCAGGCATATACAGCAGGGGTAATATTTGCTACGCCAGAAGTCATGATGTCGATGCCATTGCGATGCAAAGAAGTTGCGCCTCCAGTCATAGCATTGGTGCCAGCAGTTAAACTTGGTGCCACTCCTGTCCTTGTAACTTGCTGAGCATAGGTGAGCTTATTGAGAAAGGCGACATACTGGCTCTGGGTGATCTCATACTTCATGCAGTAGATGGCAGCGTAGCCTTTGGGGAAAGCAGCAGGAATTGGACCTGTTTGGTCACCAGACCCAAAAGGATAATAGAAATTTCCATCTGCTGTACCTACCGTGATGGCCGCTTCACTGGTGATGTAGTATGGATTGGTGGTTGTAGGATGGGTGTAAAAAGCCTTACGTTCTGTGCCACCACTGCCTACATAAAAACTGCCCTGTGGCACATAGACCATCTCTATACCCATGACAGAGAGCTCTACATTGTCGCCATCACCGAGACCATCAGTACCATAGTCCCAGCGGAGCCTAATTGCAGGATAAGTGACAGTACCTTGTTGGAAAACACCTCCTAAACGGATGAATACACCATGGGCGCCAGCAATTGGATCTGGACTTCGGTCGTTGCTACTGGATATAACGCAAAAAGCAGGTCCTTGATGCCCGCCGTTTTCATAACCAGGGCCCAGTGCAGGGTGGCGTGGTGCCAGGTAGCCTCAGTCTTTAGGCGATACTTGACAAATACCCATGCGGCATCCCAGTTTTTGTGGGCCACCATTGATATGCCATGAATTGTCCCATGTGAGGTCAAATTGGACTAGTTGAAAATTGTCTGTGGTGTTTTTGCCTTCGATGGAGACATTGGTGATGGCGATGTTGTTGGCTCTTACAGTCAGTAGGCAGAAACAACAGATGATCAGAAAGAGAAATGATTTGATGTTCATTGTTAGATGTTTTTTACTATATAAAAATTGCAATATAAAATTATAATAGTGATTCCACTCCGAAACCATCTTTTTGATAATCATCTGTTTTTCACCCTTCATCCCTATAGGGAAATAGTTGATTATCAACCCGGTAGAAATGAAATTTTTCTAGATAAACAGACGAAATTACTTTTTCGGAGTGTTCTCAATAATGCAAAATTAAGTCCTTATAGGGTAACTCCGAAAAAAAGAGTGTCACATGATGATGTGAGAATTTAGAATAAGGATAAGAATAAGATTAAGGTTAAGAATAAGATTAAGGTTAAGAATAAGATTAAGGTTGAGAATAAGGTTAAGGATAAGATTACGGACACCCTAATGCAGGCAAACACCCTTCTACAGCACTACCAGCATAGTTAATAAAAGCACCGGAGCCAGCAATCCTGTGACCAAAAACTGGAGGGTACCATAGTTATTAAATGTTGCGCCCGGTTGATTGATCATACCCATGTCTTACACATTGTAAAAAGATCCTGGTATTGGAAATGTCCACGTTTGTCCTGCATTGTTATTGATGATGCCACCGGAAAGATTCTCCACAAACCAACCCGGCAACCCAAATGCATTGATGAACAAGTCACCTTGATTATTAAAAGTACCGGTATTTTTGATCGTACTCCCAGAGATATTATTGGCATTAAAAGCTCCATTCCTGTTGCAGGTACCTGAATTGAAAATAGCATTTTCAGTAGCGGCATTCATGTCCAGACCATTATTGCTGTTTATGGTTATAGTACCTCCAGGTTGATTGCGAATGCTGCTTTGGGACGTCACGCTGATATACAGGATTGCATTTCCACTCATGATTATGGTGTTGCTATTATCCACACCGTTGCCATTGATGTATTGGATGTTGGTGTAGGAATCATTATTTAAGTTTAAAGTTCCGGCATTGGAGATACCGAACATAGTTCCTCCCGTAATATTTAACTGTACATCATCATTTACAGATACAGAAGATGTAGCCGCTATACTCATAGACCGACAAGTGGCCGTCATGCCCACACCACCTGCTGTGACCATCATACCAGCAGGAATAACGACATCCACACAATACCCGGGGACCATGGCAGGTGTCCAATTTGCCGTATTGAACCAATCCGAATCTACACTTCCATTAAAAGTGACCGTTGTAGGTGGAAAATCTTCATCAATGAGCCCATCACAGTCGTCGTCTATATTATTGCACGCTTCGAGTGCTAAAGGGTGAATAAATGCATTATTATCGTTGCAATCATTGTTAGGGCCTACATAACCCACTAAAGGATTACAATTTGTGATGCTGATAGCAGCATTGCCGTATCCATCCATATCAAAGTCTCTATACCATATCGGTGCAGGATTGGTTCCGGTGATCATACCATCGCAATTATAATCCTTGTCACTGCAATTTTCAGGCGCTCCAGGATATACAGTAGGGTTACTGTCATTACAGTCTGTACTGAATAAAGAGTAACCAAAGGGCGAGGCAGCGCATACTACCAAAAACGGACTGGCTGGATTGCCAAATCCATCGAAATCCGTATCTTCATAGTACGTAGTAGGTGCATAGATGGGTAGTTCAAACTGCCATGGAAATACTACTGGACTACATCCTGTTTTTGAAAAGAGATGTACAATGTACTCAAGCCATGGCATGCCACTCCTGGTATAAAAGTACGGGTGCCAAAATCAAAACTACCGGCTGAAGTCGTCAATCCGATATCCGTAAAAATCCCTGATGGTGTATTGGTTATACTTGTACCAGTTCCGGTAAATATAGAAGGGATAGCTGTTCCCGTGCATTGCTGTCCATAAACCTTAAACAGGTGAATACCTATATTGCCGGTAGGCGAAACATCAGGCGCAGGCAAATTACTGACATACATTCCATAATTGGTAAAGAGATTGTGTGTCGTAATTCCGGAATAATTCAGTTCGAAAGTACCATGATTAATCAAAGTGCCATTGTTTTGCCAGTTGGCATTGACGATGACTCTTTTGCAGGGTTCTATGGTAATGACACCTATAGCCTGATTATTGACAGTACAATTAATGGTAGTGATTGAATTATTATCAAAAGTGATATCGCCCTGATTAAATACGCCACCAAAATTTGGATCTCCTTCCAACTGAACAGGACCTTCGAAAGTTATATTGCCGGTATTGGTATTGTAGATGGTAAATAATCCTGACAAACTGCAGGAACCTGTCCCCGATATAGTACCGGTGTTATTTATACAGTATAAAGCAGCCGGCATAGGATTATTCACTAAGATAGAACCGTTATTTTGTAAAGTTCCGTCATTACTGATGGCATGCTCCGGATAGTTATGTACAAAAATATTTCCGGTATTGGCATTGGCCAGTGTGCCGGAATTAAGAATACGTCCTTTGGTATCAATGCTGCCTTGGTTGGTAAACGATCCGGAGATGACATTGAGTAAAGCAGTAGCATAATTGAAGGTAATACTTCCTGAAGTGGTATTGGTAAAAACACTATTTGACTTAATTTCAAGAATAGAAAGGTTGGTATTATTAAATACTATAGATCCATTATTGGTAAACGTAGCAGGATTTATTGTCACACCGAAACCTAAGCTGATAAAATTGTCCGTTCCTTCTAAGTTTATTGTTCCATTATTGACTACCTGATGATCATCAATGATGTACATTCCCTCTCCGTATGCATTGATCGTACCATTATTGGTAAAGCTGCCATCTATCCATAGATTGATCAGAAAATCAGTCCGCAACGTAGCCCCGGCTTCTATGGTAACCGTTTTGTAAGAGAGAAGTCTGTAGATATGAATATTGCTTCCTGTAGGTATGACCACATTAGCCCCACCATAAGAAATGGTCACTGCATCTGCCACTCCAGGCAAACAATTACAATCCCAGTTTAATGGATCTGTCCAGGTAGTACCATCTCCACCACTATCCCAGTTGATGGTAATGGCAGAAGCATTTTGAACACTTATGATAAGGAAGAAAAAGATGTATATGATGGTTTTCATTACTTTTTGACTTATTATTTTTTATATGATGTTATTATCTCATTTTTCTCCTACTCCTTATTAAAAAAATAGACCTTGCCTTGATCTGTATTTACTCCCACATCTTTACCTCTAGCCCCTACGATGATATAGTCACCAGAGATGGATACTGAAAGGCCAAAAGAACTCCCGGCCTCTCCATCAGACGCAACGATGTTTGCCTGCTCTGTCCAGCTTGTACCACTTCGAATAAATATATAAGCTTTACCTTGATTAATGCTTACTCCTAAATCTTTACCAAAAGCCCCAACAATAGCATAGTTATTGGAGATGGATACAGATTCGCCGAATTTATCATCAGCTGCTCCATCGGACGCCACGATGCTAGCTTGCTGTGTCCAGTTTGTACCACTTCGATGGTAGATGTAGGCCTTTCCCTGAGTAGTGATTCCTCCTACATTTTTATTACCAGCCCCTACAATGGCATAGTCACCGGAGATGGATACAGAAATGCTAAAATTATCATTATACGCTCCATCGGATGCCACGAGGTCGGCCTGCTCAGTCCAGGTTGTTCCACTCCGCTTAAAGATGTAGGCCTTTCCTTGATAGTTATTTGCCCCTACATTTTTGAACATAGCACCGATAATGACATAGTAACCAGAGATGGCTACGGAAGACCCGAAAATATCACCTGTCGTTCCATCGGACGCAACGATACTTGCTTGCTCTGTCCAGCTTGAGCCATTTCGAATAAAGATATAGACTTTACCTTGATTAGGGTTTCCTCCTACATCTTTATATGGAGTCCCCACAATGGCATAGTCACCTGAGATGGATACAGACCAGCCAAAACTATCATTTGCACCTCCATCGGCTGTAACGATGCTTGCCTGCTCTGTCCAGCTCGTGCCACTTCGATTAAAGATATAGACTTTACCTTGATTAGGGTTTCCTCCTACATCTTTAAATGGAGTCCCCACAATAGCATAGTCTCCAGAGATGGATACAGACCTGCCAAAACTATCATCTGTACCTCCATCGGCTGCAACGATGCTTGCCTGCTCTGTCCAGCTCGTGCCACTTCGCTTAAAGATATAAACTTTACCTTGATTAGGGTTTCCTCCTACATCTTTAAATGGAGTCCCCACAATAGCATAGTCACCTGAGATGGATACGGAAGACCCGAAAAGGTCATTGTACGTTCCATCAGTCGCAGTTTTGCTATCGTTTTCTATGATGAACTTGTTATTTGCAGTTTTGGTAAAGGAAAGCCACTCTGTTCCATTGTAACCTTCGAAGTCTTGGGTAGTCTGATTCCATCGGATAGTTCCAGCTATTGGAGCGGTCATGTCATCTCCGAGCTTGAGCTTACCAGCTACATCCATCGTTTGAGATGGTGATAGTGTGTTGATGCCTACCTTTGGATTTGGTACTTCATCGCTATAGTGTACAGTAATGATCCAAGTAGTAGCATCTACTCTATTGACCAAGGTATTGCATCCTGCCGTGCCTTCAAAAGAATAAACGTTTTGCTCTCATCTGGAAAACTAATTCAGTTCCACCGGGATAAGTACCATTGGCTGTAGTAATGGTTCTGGCATAGGATTGTGTGCCAGGTTCATCCCCTATACCTACGACTTCTGTTTCTTCCGTACCAGTATTTTGAAATTTTATCATAGATCGTTGATCAACTTTCCATCCACCTCCCAATGCAGTCATATTATAAGCCACATCTACGCTTGTAACTGTATAATTATCTCCAGCAGGTAAGATCAATGTAAGCGTCGCAGATGGACCATTGCAGGAATCATCATACAAATCGAAGCTGGTAGGAATATCTCCGGTGGTATAGGTCGCAGTGATTGTATTTTGTGCTTGAAGGCCTACAAAAAAGGATAAAAAAGTTAAAAAAGAAATTAAAGGTTTCATATTGTTTTTTAATTTTTTAGTTGATTATTCATTCAGGGGTACAAATATTATTTGGCGCTATCCTTTTTATTCGTGTTGACAAGGTATGAGTAATATGATACGTCCCGTTGCTTCGATGGCAGCGTGCAGCGATGGCTCATGACAAAGGATCAGTGTTTCAGTCTCCTTTTGAAGATAAGATTCAGGGTCATACTGTTTTAGTAATTTCATTTTATGCGCTATTTTTAAACAGCACCAAAAATAGAGCTTAAGGAGTTGTGAATAAAATTTCGTCTGTCACATGATGATGTGAGATTTGAGAATCGAATGATTAAATATAAGCGGTCGTACGACTTTTAGGCGTGCCACCGCTTTTTTTGATCGATCAGCATAAAGATTGGATTGATTCGAGCAACCGAACACCAAAGACAAGAACAACAAGATCAATTGCCAATTTGGAAAAATGGCTTGTGAAAGAAATCTAAATAATGGCACTTTGAGCTAATCGAAACTTAGAGGATCAAAAATCCAACAGGATGAACTATTTTCAAGTAAAGTGTGTTACGGAAAATATACAAAAAATGATCACTTATGGGAATTTTCAGACAATAAGTACACATATTAAATCCGAAAGATGTATATTCTGCGGAGGATGGAAAAATGTCCGAAAATGAAATTCGCCAAATGAAGGTGGAGATGATGGTGGATACTAGTGCCTAAATGATTTGTATTAATGAAGAATTAAAAAATCAACCAGGCTTGAAAATAAGAGATAGACAAGAAGGCTTACTTGCCAATGGTGATCGGCATCTATTTGATATAGCAGGGCCAATAGAAATAAGAATCCACAATAGACGTACCATTTCTGAAGCGATAGTTTTACCTGGAAATGTTGAACCATTATTGGGTAGTATACCGCTCGAAGCCATGGACTTACTGGTAGATCCTAAAATGGGTCAGCTGGTTGTGCCTAAAGATAGACCTTATATAGCACAGACGTTGATATTGTAACTAAGAACGATGAATACTGGAATAAGGGGACATCGGAATGAAAAAAACTGCAATTAAAATCTTTCAGATCATTCATAGTTCAGTTTATTCTTCGTTCAAATAAATGCTGTGATGGTTATAACTACATTTTGACCAATTTGATAGATTTAATGTAACCCTTATTTACACTCTGAAGTAAAATAATGCCACTGGGGTGAATTTGAAACTGTAAAATATGCATGCAAATAAATTTGCATGGCCATTAGGGCCGTATGCATTTATTGCCCATTCAGTGTCAACACTGCGGGAGATAGAATATTGAGAGCTGTATTTTGCTGCAAAAGCAAAACTCCGTATCTCAGTCCCATTGACTGCATCAATCAATAATATTCACCCCATCAAAAATTAATTGTCCCAAATAGATATAAAAATTGGTTCCCATTAATGAAATATTATTGGAGAATGTATTTCCTAAAAATGTGTTTGTACACTGGTCTGAGAATAGTCCACCACCATTATTGGTAGCAGTATTGTTACTTACAGTATTATTGGTAAAGGAGCCAGTTCCACTATTCCAGACATAGATGCCGCCGCCGTTATCATAAGCAGTGTTGGTACATATGATATTGTTTATGAGGGTATCTGTGCTTCCCTCTGCAAAATATCCGCCGCCATTGTTAGCATTATTGTTACAAATATTATTGCTAGTAATTGTACTGGTACCTCCCAATGTGTATATACCTCCACCATTGGAAATAACTACATTATCAGTGATTTGATTGTTGGCAATGGTGTTGTCTCCATACCAAGTAAAAATGCCGCCACCATAGGCCGCCGTATTATCTAGCAGATTATTGTTGGTAATGGTATTTTGTCCATAATGGGTGTGAATACCTCCTCCATCACCAGTATAAATGACATTTTCGTCGAAAGAAATGTTATGAGCTATCTCGGCATTTCCTCCTGTAATGGTAAAACCATCTATGGTTACTCCAATACCTTCAGTGCTATGTGCGGTTGCAAGTACTACATGGTAAGTATTGTCCATGCTATCATCTACTTTACCTATATCTCCACTGAGTATGGTTGTGCCAAGATCTCCCGTAGACCTGTATTATCTTCATATATGGCTACCCTGATCATTTTGGAATTAATTTAGGGCAAAATTACATTATATTTCTTCACAGAAATAATATACTCGCAAGGTCGCTGACATTATTAGTGGGGTTAATGATTAGATTTAAAAACTTTTCAAAACATACCGTTCTCTTAACCCGCCACAGTACTTTGCGGGATGATTCCCAGATGGTTCATACCCGCCTATTTCCCCAAAACACCTGTTTAGTATTCCAAAAGCTTAAGTTTATCACTGAGGTTAAGGCAATACCAACACATTTGAAAATTGTGACCGACTAAATTTTGAATTATCTTTGACCGTCATACTGAGTGTTTGGTACCAAAGGGTTAACCTTTCAGGTTAACCCTGTTTTTTGTTTTTTTAAGTCGGTTAGTAGTGTATATTTATATAGGAATAAAAATTTAGATAGCCCCATGATCATGGGATATTTTGTGGTTTTGACGTTTTTTAATAATGCTTCAAATTTATCCCAATGAATGATATTCTATCCAAGGCTGTGAATTTGAAGCTGTGCCCGTATCGTGCAAATAATTTTGCATGGCTATTAAATTTCAACACTGCTGGTGAAAGATATTTAAAGTAGTATTTTGTTGCAAAAAGACAGTTATTGCATTAATTTTGATAACTGAAGGTATTCAATTTCATACTAAATATGCCCGAACCTTTGCTTGGATAGATTTTTTTACGCTTTCCCAGGTTTGGCCCTTGAGACTGATCGGGTCTTCGCTGTCGTCTGCATCATCAAAATAAGAGATAGCTTGCGGGACGGTAATGATTAGATTTTGGGTACTATATTTCTGTTTGTGAAGTTCCACAAAATCCTCGACTGTAAAATGCTCCAGTAATTCGTTGACATCCCAAAAATCCTTCTTTTTCGCCCTGCCGAGGATAGCTTGGACTTTCATGGCAATGATTTCTTCCGGACTATACATCCTTATGCCTTCTATCTCAAGAATCGGCCTGATGATAGGATGTGGAAATCTTACGATATCAACTTTAACATCAGCAATGTAGCAAAATATCCCAAAAAAAGATGGCTTATCTTCCATGACGAAGTCATCACCAAACTCTCTAATTAAAGCAGCTTGAATATTTTTATTATCGAATTTTTGATTCGTAAATAAATCTAAATCTACTGAAATACGATGTCCATACATTAACGATAAAGCAGTACCACCTACTAGACTAAAATCAAGTAGCTCAGGTATAGTCATTAGTTTTTCTAGTATGGAAAAAGCATTGGGTTCAACTGTCTCAAGGTGTAGCATCTGAAATCTTTTACAGGTCTGTCAATAACGGCACTAGCAAGGTATATTCTAGTTAATGGCAAAAATTTTGCATTTAGTAAGACTTCTCTTACTTTATCATCACCGTAATACCGCCTGCAATTTCGAATATCGGGTACATCTCCCCGCTCAAACACTCGTTCGATCACAAAATTGGCCTTAGCGTCATAATCGATATTCTCAAAATTGACATCCCAAAATATCCTCTTGTGGAGGATAGGTTTTTCTTTGATTTGTTCTGACAAGGTATCCATATGGTTACGTTTAATACAAAGATAAGTATAAATTAGTGACCAAAGTTAGAAGCTAGAATTTAGAAATGAGAAAGAAAACAAGAAAACACACAAAATCAGAAGTTTGGTAATTCCCGCATTCATTCCCTCCTCCATGCTCGCATTCATTCAGCCCTACATCTTTATTAATTTGACAGTCTTGTTTAATGTCCTACTTGAGCAATGCAGAAAATAAATCCCATTTGGCCAATCTGATGCATCATAGATAATAGTACCATCACCTTGAACTTGATTTTCAAGATGAGCGGCTATCAGCCTTCCACTGATATCATAGGCATGGATAACCTTATTCTGTTCTAAGCCACTCATTATCAGCCAACCTTGTTGAGAAATAAATCCTGAAATGGTATTTTCTTTAAAATTATAAGTGCCGGTTGTTTTTTTGCCACCCAGATATCTTTTATAAATGCCGCAACCATAGGTGGAGATCACTGCATATACTGAATCATTGATCACCTGATAATCCATATCTGATATCAACGCTCCTCTGATAATGCCATCATCCCAAGCAAACCAATCTTTTCCGCCATTCTCTGTTCTAAATATCCCGTAACCATCTGTACCTAAGATGATTGTATTTTCATCGTGAGGATGTACAAGCATGCAAGTGTAGGGAAGTTTTTCGAGATTTCCACTTATGTTTTTCCATTCCAGGGTATCGAGATGGGTTTTAAAAATATATTCGTCATAGTGATTACCTCTACCAACCATCATCGCAAAGACAGCTTTAGGATTATCGGGAGTTATGTATATTTTTGGGTAAGTAAAATCATCCCACCTATCAACGACCCTAAGGATAGGAAGACCATAAGATATTGGATCTATTTCGCCTTTGAAAAAATCAACAAGTAATATTGCACCGAACTCATCATTATCAGATGAAATGATAAACCTTGGGATGGGTTCATGCGTAAATTCCATAGATTTAATACCTGAAAAAGCATTAAATGAAGGAAGGTTATATTCATACCATAGGTCTCCTTTAAATATCGAATAATACAGTTCCTTGTGTGCCTGTGTGGCTATTATATTGATATCACCAATTTTAGATGTTCGTAATAAACGGTTCCATTCTGTTGAGGGGCCTATACCGGCGATTGTACTAAACCATCCATCGAGTTGAGTTGGTGATTTTCTGACATTATGAAAATTAAGTGATCCACCAAAATAACCAAGTGACGCATAATAGATATTTTCGTCAATCGGATCTAGTGCCACATCACCTCCATCACCAAGATAAAAATACCATTGTGGATCATTGCCCACTTTATAAATGAGTCCATTGTCCTGGGTGCCACCTATCAGGATATTGTTATTCTTTTTGCCACCTTCGATAGAGACAAACTGAAGCGTTGGTATCTTTGTAAGTTCAAATTTTAGATCTAAAATATTATCAAATCTGGTATATGTCACGCCTCCATCTGTCCCAAAATAAATAGTAGATCCATCAGTCGACCACTCGCCGGCATGATAATCCACATGAGAACCCGATGTGGGTCCATTAAACGTAAAGCCGTCATCACAAATCGCATACCAAAAAGCACCTATCGCCACATGATCTGGATTAGTGGGGCTGACTGATATGTAACCGGAATGCGGAGCTAAGGCGTTGCCAATGCCAGCTTCATTGCCATTGGCGTCCAGGATGATACATCTCGTCCATGAATTACCGCCATTTATAGTTTTATAAATACTTTCTTCTGGATTATTAGTATTGACATACATGGCATACACAATTTTTGGATTACTTTCACTGATGGCTAATTTGATCTTACCCCGTGAATAAGAAGGCAAACCATGTTGAATACTCAATTTTTGCCAATTTTGCCCACCATTGTACGTTCTATACACACAATCTCCAAATTGACCAATGAACGCTGTATCCGGTTGGGTAGGATGTACTGCCAGTCCTGTGATATTTAGCCGTTTGGTGGCGGACCAGGTAAGCCCATCATTTTTAGAGTAGTACGCATCCTCTCCTGTAGCCCATACCCTTCCCCTTACTTTGCTGAATTTCAACTCATGATATGAAAAAGACTGTGACGGCATGGGTATATTTTGCCAATTGACACCTCCATCAGTCGTACGCCACATACCAGTTCCGACTTTATAGGACGGTTCACCTGTGGCATACAAGATTAGATTTTCATCAAAAGGCGATGTGTCCATTGCGCCTGACCAAGGCGAAGATACTTTGCCGCCTGAAATATTTTTTAGTGAAGATTGTCCCATTTTTTTTCTGTATTCCCATATACCACCACTTCCGCTGCCGATACGTATGAGGCTATCATGCACATAGTCGATACTCCTAACCCTACCTGAGACATAGAAGTCGATGCCTTGTGAAGATTTTATTTCAGTAGGCCCAAGAGACGACCAACCCTCATCAGCATTTTTGAAAGTATTGATTTGATCTCTGTTTTGCCAGTAATCACGTTGATGAATTGGATCAAAATCGTCACTAACAGGATTTAACTTAAGGATTTTTTCCTTATGTGAATGACCTTCTTTTGTTGGTTCGGAGATATTTTGTAAATATCCCGATAGTGGACATCCAACTAACATGATAAAAATAAATATGTATTTCATAGATAGGTTTTTAGAATGAAATAAAAAATTGTTACAAATGTAAGGAAATATAGGTACCATTTTCATCGGTTTTTATATTTAATTCAGCATGTAAAGCCAAAGCCCTGTTTTCCATATTTTTAAGTCCGTTTCCCCGCTTGATCATCATCGGATCAAAACCATGTCCATCGTCTCTAAACGTAGTAATCATCTTTCTGTTTTCGATTTTGAAGGAAAAATAAGCGTTATCAGCTTTACTGTATTTAGCGGTATTGTTGATGGCTTCTTTAAATATAAGATAGAAATGTCTACGGTCTTCCGGATTGAGTTTAATGTGGTGAGGAATATCAATGATATCAAAGTGGACAATTATATCCATAGGTTCCAGCGTATCAATAGCAAACTCTTGTATTTTCCCGACAATATGATTCAGACTATCATTTTTTGGACTGATACTCCATATAATTTCTGTCATGCTAATCATGATTTCAGCAGTTTTATCGGCTATGGTTTTGAATGACTGGTTGGCTTCTTTTCTCATGGCTTCTCTTTCACTCATCATCCTGATATGCGACAGTGTACTTCCCATGTCATCATGCAAATCTCTAGCCAGGGTGTGCCGGAGTTTATCCAGTTTCTGCCTTTGAATATCTCTGTATTTAAATATACTGTAAATAAAAAAAGAGATAATACCTATGATCAGTCCATTAAACCACCAGGTCCTCCAGAAAGGTGGGGCAATATTGATGAATAGAACAAATTTGTTGGCGCTTTTGAGACCAAAACTATTTTCAGCTTCAACCTTTAAGGTATAGTTTCCATAGCCGATATTATCAAAAATCAATTTGTTACCATCCATATTGATCCATACATCAGATTCAGTGCCTATCTTATAACGGTACCTATTTTCCTGCGAATTGGTATAATTCAAGTTAGTAAATTCTAATGTTAATGTGTTTTGATGGTGGGAAAGGTGAATGATATCACCTGATATAGGCATACTAGTGACAGTATAATTTGAAATTGTCAAATTAGAAAGGATTAACTTGCCGGCATCTGCGGTTTTTATCTTGTTTAATTCTATTACATTTATGGCTTGATCCTGTCCTATATATATCGTATTGGATTTTTTAGAAAAAGCAATATCAGGACGTGGTAAATTCCCTATAGAACTATTGTAGTAAGTATAATTAGTTAATGAATGATTGGTGGGATTAAGACATGTTATTCCAAAATCTGTACCCATCCATGCCTGCCCATTGCCATCGATCACAACTTTTTTGTAAGTACCCAAAGGTTTGTCGTTGTAGGTGTCAAACATGGTAAACGACACACTATCACTTTTTGTATTTACTGTGCAAAAGCCGCTAGCCGCTGTTATTAGAATTCTATTAGTTCCAAAACTTTCAATTCCTTCAATCTTGGATAGAACTTTCAACTGCTTATAATCCACTGATGAGTATGACACCATTTTTTTATTAAGAGGATTAAAAGAGTAAATGGTTTCACCTTCTTTGTTTGCAAAACGTGCTGCCATCCATATTTTACCTTTAGAATCGGATGCAAACTTAGTTACATATGGCAAAATGTTATTTTTTTCAAAATAGGTGTTGATTTCCTTGACAGGATCAATCAGGTTTTCAGCTTTATTATAGAGATACAATCCATTCAATGACCCTAACCAAATATGCCCGTCTCTATCTTCTACGATTTTTATTACTTTCGGCTTTTCTTTATTGATTCCCTCATATTTTGGAATGATTATGGAATGTTTTTTAAGGTCATAACCAATCAAACCATATTTTATTGTTGATAACCATAATACCTCCTGAGAATCAATAAAAATAGTGTATGGATCAATCCCTTGAGCACAATATTTTTTTAACTCATTCGGAATTTCCATAGATTTGTTGTTTACAATATCGAACCTGAATATACCTACGTAGGGAATAGTAAACCAAACGATACTATCTTTTATCCCTGAAGATTCAAAACACAGGTCAGAAATTCGCCAGTCTTTGACACCTTTTGCCAGACGAATAGGGACTTCTTTAATATTCTGTTTATTTGCATCATAGCGGTGAAGACCTTTATAGCTTCCTATCCACATACCCTCTGATGGTGTGGGTTGGAAGCAAAATCCTGCTCCTGCCACTCCATGTATATCTATTAAATCTTCTGTACTGTAACTGTAAAAAATTTCATTTTTTTTACTGAATGTCTTAATACCATCAGTGGTTCCCAACCACAGCAGATCTTCTTCTCCGGGGATAAATGATGCAGAAACAGCCATTACTCCATTATTTATTTTCTTGGGGTCTGCAAATGTAAAAGGAGTGGATTCATAGGTATGGGTGTCAAATCTTATCAACCCATAACCCCAGGTTCCAAGCCAAAGTAGACCCAAGTCGTCCAAATAACTGGACATAAAGCCATCATCATCATGAAGTTCAGCATTTTCCCCAGGCCGGTGAAAAGTCTTAACTTGACATGATATGGGATCATATCTATGCAGTCCGTACGTGTTGCTCAACCAAAATATACCTTGGTCATCTATTTGAATGGCATTAAAGTCATCAATCCCTTCCAATCCTGAAATATATTCTTTGTTTAATTTAACATCCTTACCTTGTGAATAAAGAAGACCTTGATTGGTGCCCATCCACATAACATCATTTTTTTCTATATATTTAAATGCGTAGACTTTTACTTCTTCTTGCAGGCTGTCTGAATGCTTAAAGTCTACTTTTTGAGCCTTGCTACTTTTTGGATCAAAGATGTTCAGGTAAGGCAATGTAGCAAGCCACAATCTACCATGTTTATCTTCAGCCATTTGGCTGATATAATTGGAAGATAAGGCATCGGGTTTTAATGGGTCTGCGCGATAAGATTTGAATTGATGACCATCATATCTTACCAGGCCTTGTTCTGTGCCAATCCAGACAAATCCATTTAGGGCTTTAGCAATACTAAGTGCCTGAGAACTTTGAAAACCTTGAGCAGGTCCATAATGATCAAAAATAATGGATTTCTGATACCCTTGACTTTTTATTTTTTGGCAAAATAAGGCAAAAGTAACACAGTAAATAATTAGGATATGTAAGCACTTATTTTGCAAGACGCACTTTGATTAGGTGATTTTTCGCAATTCAGGTATAAAACTAAAACTTTTTTTCAATAAATACTTTATGCACGGCCTCAGTTACAGAATGGACATGCAATTTATCATAGATGCGCTTTACATAAGTACGTACTGTATCCAGGCTTATGATCAATTCACTAGCCACCATTTTATAGCTAAAGCCCTTTGAAAGTAACTTCAGAATGTCCACCTCTCTTTCTGAAAGATTATAAGTACTATTGGAGTCAGTCCCAGCAGCAAATGGCAACTGAAGTACTTTGCGAGCTATGGAAGGACTAATAGGTGCACCACCATTTTTTACATCTTTTATTGCTGTCAGCAAAGTAGCCAAAGAGTTTTTTTTAAGCAAATATCCAGTCGCACCTGCTTTCAAAGCATTAAATATTCGATCATCATCATCAAAAACAGTATTCATGATGACTTCTACTTCAGGATAAATGGATTTGAGTTCTTTTACCCCTTCTATTCCAGTACGCCCGGGCATATCTATGTCCATGATAACTACTTCCGGTGCGAAGGCCTTAGTATTTTGTACCACATCCAAACAGTGACCAAATTCCCCTGCCAGTTCAAATTCCTCAGATTCTCTGATGATACTTGAGAGTATTTCCCTTAAACCATTATTGTCTTCGTATATGGCCACTTTTATCCTAACCATTATAATATTGCATTGAGAAACAAAAGTATAACAATTTGCATAGAGTGTGTATTTGCACGTGTCACATAATGATGTGAATTTAGGAAATTGCCTTCGGCATGACTGAAGAATGCGAAGCAAAATTGACACCGTCAATTTAGTGAAGGAACTGCGACCAACCGGATCGCAGCATCAACCGAATTAAATTGTACTCCATTGAAATAAGCGAAGCGTATTGAACTATATTGTAATAAGCGAAGCGAATTGAATTAATTGAACTAATTGTGTATCGTCCTGAAAAAAGCTGACTATTTTAGGAGACCTTAATTTATGTGCTTTACACATTTATAGTAAAGAAGTAAATATTCAATTTTATAGTTTTACCACACTACCCAAATTTGGTTACAAATCGTCTGATGAAGATAAATATATAAAGAATATTTTGTATTTATGATAATTTGTAAAATATTATATCTTATCTTTGGAATGAATTAAAATTTATTTACAACAAGATGATGATGTTACAACCTGAAAAGCAATTACTCCTAAACCGATGCTAGCTTAATTTTTCTGGATGATGACTATACCGGACAGAAACAAAATTATCGCAAAAAATTATTAAAATGACACAAAAAATGTTAATGTAATTACGAATTACGAATTACGAATTACGAATTACGAATTACGAAATCAAAGGCTAAATGCCTGAAATTTTTCTTTGTTTATGATGTCTGCTGTCTGGATGCCTGATGTGGGGTGGGGGCAGACTTGCAATGTGGCTTGTAATGAATTTGTTCAAAGAAATGATTTGAATTTGGCTGATAATTTATCAAATCCAGTTCCAATTGGCACTGGCCTTAGTTCTTTTCAAAGACTGTGGGTCGGCAAGACCCTTGCAACACCTGTTTGGTTTTCATCACACAATTCGCCACATCACGTTAAATACATGCCTGGCAGTTGTTTCGGATCTTGGACTAATCCTACAGATCCAGATATATTGCCTTGTCTTGGTGTTGGTGCTACACTCAATGAAGGTATTTATACTAACGTTAATTTGTCATTTGACCCATTTGTTAGGTACTGCCTTAGATTTACTTATCGCAGGCTAATTTGTGGTTACGGAGAAACAAATTCAAATCTAATTGTAGCTATCTCAAGAGACTTAACACCTTACCCAATAACAAATACCAATATGCCTACACCGATTGTGCCTAATTTAATTTTAAGTACCGAATTGGTAAGTAATTTTAATGAGTCAACCGTCAACTTAGACTTTAGTGTTAATCCACTACCCGGATTTAATCAGTTATGGTTTAGAACAGAAAGAATTGGTAATAATACAGGCTCATCTTTTGTTACAATAAATAACATTCATATAAGTTGTACAACTTTAGCACTTACAGATATCAATATTAATCAAGTAGGTAATGTTATAAATCCAAAAGCTGTAAATAGTTCTCTTATTTCAACATTCGTTTCTCATTTTTGGGATTTTGGTGATGGTTCGACTAGTATTATTGCAGAACCAACTCACACTTACACTGTTGCCGGTCCAAAAAAGTATGTCTGGATATTATTGATAGTAATGGTTGCTGTGCAAGACTCTGTGAAGATATCATAGTTCCGTGCTTCACTCCACAGCCAGCGTTTACTTTCAATGGATGTCCTAATGTGAATTTTTCTGTGACCAACCCAATTGCAAATACTACTTATACGTGGCAATTTGGTGACGGACCCGCCGGAACATCCGGAACTAATGTTTCGCATACTTATGGGGCTTCTGGATCATATTCAGTTACGCTTACCTCAACTGATGCATGTGGTCAAAATTCGATTACACAAATAGTTACACTCAATTTGCCAACTTCAACTTTCAGTTTTAGTGGATGTCCTGTTGTCCAGTTTAATGGACCTAGTGGTAGTGTATTTACTTATTTATGGAGTTTTGGAGATGGCACAACATCAACATTAGAAGATCCTCTGCATGCATATGGCGATACTGGATCACATACAGTCACACTTTCTATATCAGTTTCCGGATGCGGGCCCGCTTCAAGTACCATGGTAGTACCTGGGTGCAATTTAACAGCATGTGCTGCGCAGGACATAAGCATAGGTGATGGGATTAATCCAAATTTGCCCATTTATCTTTCTACCTTGCTTACGACAATTCCACATACAAATAATAATGGAACTATCACCATCAGCAACTTGTCATTCAATCTGCGTGGCAATCTGGTCATAGATGTACCCACTATTATTACAGCTACCCATTGGTTTTGTGATCCTGGTACTAGCATAACACAGCAAGCTAACCTTTTTATTAGAAACAATACAAGTTTTGAAGGTTGCGCTCGAATGTGGCGGGGCATTTATAATTTTGGAGGCTTTATCACCTCTATTACTGGAAATAGTAGTATCAGTGATGCTCAGCACGCCCTTTATGTAGATAACGGAGCAAGACTAAATTTATATAATTGCAGATTTATTAATAATATCAGAGGAATTTATGCTAATGGGACAAATGTAAAAGATATTAGATACAGCCTGACTACCGGTATAAATAATGCTACTTTTAGTTTTACTGGTGCTATGAAGCCTGCATATAATGGACAATTGGATTATCACAATTTTTCGATAGCAGGAATAGAATTTGAAAACGTAGTTAATCTACCAATAAGAAATAGCTTTTTTATTGACATGCAGTACGGGATTAAAGTAAACAGAACCAGAATATCAGTAATTAACAACACCTTTACATCTCCGTTTAATTTTAGTGGTTATGGTGTCTATGTGACAAATATGGTAACTGATCTCAACCGTATAACTCAAGGAAATACATTTGATAATATGGGGACATCCATTAGTGTAGGCAATAGTACTATGGGCACCATCAATATAGAAGATAATATTGTCACACATCTTCTTAGGTATGGAATAGGTATAGATATTGCTCAGACAAACGGATCTACTATAAAAATCATTAATGATAATAATATCACTGTAAACGATGGAATTGCTATTGAAGTAAGTAGTTGTCAACCAAGGACAGTACAAATTACTGACAATGATATAACAATAAATAATAAAGGATCAGCATTGATGTTTGAATCAGTTAACTCTGATGGTAGGTCTACTATTAATATGAATAGAATTGTTTTTTCTCCGGGTTATATTGGCAGTTCTATCCCAAATTATATCAATAATTGTCACGACCTTGACTTTATATCGAATGATATCACTGGAGATCCACATTACTTTACATTTCAAGTACATGGCACATCAACATGTTTATTCCGAGACAATAACTTTATTAATGGAGGTGTTTTGGCATTTGGAATCGAAGTCTCGCCCAATAATACATACTGTTGCAACACTATGCCCGTAGGTCAAACGCTCTTTCAAGGCAGTAACGAAATGACAAATCTTCGCAACAATGTCATGCATTCTTTGCAATTAACCGATGCTGTTATCAGCGCACAAACAAATGCCGGTAATATTTGGACTGGACCATTTAATTTTGCTAATATTTCTGTACTATCTGGCAGTATGAATGATCCACTTGGGCTTTCAAATGGCAGCATTTTTAGATACAATCAACTACAACTAGGAGGTAGACCCGCATCCATAACTCCAAATGATATTGTAGAATCTTGGTTTGTTAATAATGGATCATCTACCACTTGCGGATCTAGTCCAAGCTGTGGCATACCTCCTTATCCGGTTGTACCAGGAGATGGCAATAGTGGCATACCACCAGGAGATACCAATATTATAATTATAATAGTAGACCCTGAGCCCACGTGTCAACAATTGCTGGCAACGATAAAATGGTGGACAGCCAATAATACAACCCTTAACCCACAACATACCTATAATATTCAAATGATCCTGCACCAATGGATCGAAAACTATGGATGGCAATTTTGGTCAGACTGCTTAGGACCATTATTGACAATAGACCCTCTACTTATACCATGGTATGAAGCGGAAAAGGAAAAAGATAAAATTAGAACCCCTAGCTTCCAGCAAAAATTTTTATACCAAGCTAAGTCACAGGAAATAGCCCTCATATATGACCAAATAGCAGCTCAGCCTGATTGGGACATGGTAATTCCAAACCCTATTTTAGATAACCTGTATGCAACATTAAAAACCAAGACTGACGAACTCAATGTTATACTCAATGGGATAAATGTATCGTTCATATCTAAGGCTGTCACTTTTCAGACAAAAATTGCAGCGTTACCTCTTAGGTTTTCTTTTTTGACAGAACGTAACTTTGTATGGACAACGGAGCAAAAGATAACCATTTCCGGTTTAAGTGCGGTATCAGTAGCAGAATGGAATCAAATCAGATCGATAGCAAATATGTGCCCGATTGATATAGGACAAGCAGTATATGAAGCCAGAGGATTATTATCTATGATCGGAGAGCATAATTTTCCGGATTTAACAATTACATGTTCTAAACCTAAGCCAAGACTTGCCAAGGGAGATAGTATTTCAGAAATCAAAGTGTATCCAAATCCTTCAGATGGCAGATTTAATATTTTGTTGCCTTCAGATATTGAAGTGACTACAGTGGTAATATATGATACCATGGGCAAAGTAGTTAAAAAACAAAGCATAGACCTAAATCGCACTTTTTACCTATCAAGTCAAGAATCGGGTATATATTATTATGAATTGTTTGATAATGACAAATCTATCAACAGAGGAAAATTATTATTAATCAAATAACAAATATAGCAGTCCTTGAATAGAAAACCTATTTGGGGACTGCTTTTAATTACTAAAATATACCTAACTTGCTTAATATTAATAATGGATCGTACACATTTTATTGAATAAATGACAAAAATCACCATGAAATGAACAAGAATCCATATTTGAGGTAACTGCCCGACTAACTTGTTCAGGCGGGCACAAACCGGGATGATTATTTCAAGCGAATTCCATCTTACTTTATAACCAAGTCACCAGAGGTGACTTAACTAAATTTAAACAGATGAAATACCTATTCACAATTACTTTTTTTAGCTTTCATTTTTTGTGTTTTGGTCAGAAAGAAGACTTTGTATGGTTGATTGGAGAAGAACCATACGATGTCACCTTACCCGAAAGAGCAGCCGATACCACACTTGGGGCTACAAATTTTGATTTTAATCATGATCCTGTCAAAGTGTATTACGATCCTCAGCGACTATGGGACACAGGAGGGGGCAACACCAGTTTATGCAGCCCATATGGGCAATTAATAGCATATTCCAATGGTCAGATCATCATTGATGGCAAAATATTGCCATCGAAGACACAATCAATTATGATTATGACATCGCAAGTAAATTTTGTAATGAGTGGGAAGTAAATAACTTGGGAGATGATAAAATGGCCATTCCGGTAGGTTTACTTGGATGGCAACGGGTGATAATACTACCTTTAGATGATCAATATTATTGTATATACAATAACATTGATTACTGTAAATCAAAGTTGTTTCCATATCGATTATTGTATAGCAAGTTTACAAAAAGCGATGAATCGGCAACAGGAAAGGTGTTGGAGAAAGAAAAGCTTATACTTAAGGATTCACTAATGGATTGCATCTACGCTGTCAGACATGGCAATGGTAGGGATTGGTGGTTGGTCACATTTGATATTACCCAAACAGAAATCCTTATATTTTTAGTCAACAAAAATGGAATATCGTTAACCAACCGACAACCAACATTCGTTGTAAACCGAAGTTATGGTGGTATTGGTCAAATATGTCTCTCTCCGGATGGCGCATATATGGCCTGGTATCATTTATATACATTTGAAAAAGATGGCGCAGGCTTTACTTTTGCTGAATTCGACCGATGTGATGGCACCATACATAATATTAAGACCAGGATACTCACTACACCGATACTAGGCGCAGGAGTTGCTTTTTCATCTGATAGCAAATACCTTTATGCTTGCAATGGTGTGAGTATCTTGCAGTATGATATGGAAGCATCTGACCCGATCGGATCAGAATATGTCGCTGCAGAGTATGATGGATACAAATACTATTTTGCTAATGATACGATACAGCCCAATCCTATTGGTCATAGTGTTAATTTTTGTTTGATGAAGCTAGGACCTGATGGCAAGATCTATGTCTTCCCTGGGTCAATACAAAATCGATTGATATCCGTAATAAATAGCCCTACAGAAAAAGGTACATCCAGTGATGTTCGTCAGCATAGTCTGCTTATGAATACAGTTTTTATTCGTACTGTTCCCAATATGCCGGAATTCCGCCTTGGCCCCCTCGACGGCTCCGCCTGCGATACCCTAGGTATAGACAATCACCCCATAGCAAAGTACCGCTACGAGCCTGATACCATCGACCACTTACGCATCCGATTTACAGATCTGTCATACTTCCGACCCGAGACATGGAGCTGGGATTTTGGAGACAATACACCGAAGGTCAGTATGAGACATCCTTATCATACCTACACAAAAAATGGCACCTACAATGTATGCCTCACCGTCAGCAATGAAAACAGCGTTAATACCGTGTGCAGGACCATCACCATCGGGACGAGTAGCAGTGAAGATGCAGAACCATCCACAAAGCCAGACATCACCCTCTTCCCCAATCCTGTAGAAGACATGCTCCTCATCACGATCGGTGAGTACATACCAGAGCATGGTCAAGTCACTGTCTATGACATCACTGGTCAACAAGTAATCCGTCAGCGTGCCTATTATGGACACAATAATGTGGACATGACACAGCTACCGGCCGGGACATATATAGTCAGGTTTGTGGACTTGGGCAGTGCCCAGCACTCCCTTCAGGGGTAGGCTTGCCTGCTTCGGAGCAAGCAGGGGGTAGCGTTGGTAAAAGTGTCCTGATCAGGGAAGAAAAGGTAGTGAAGATTTGAATGACGAATGATCTGAATGATCTGAAACGATGTATTGTCTATGACAATTTGCTCAAGGCTTACTAAGCACTTACCTAACTTTCCATTTAGCATCTGAGACACCGCAATCCAGTAGGATGCGGTTCCTTTACTATCTCATGCTTTTTTAGCATTCGATTTGCTTTGCAACCGTTCAGTCATCCTTCAGGGGTCGGGGGTAGCGAGACTAAAACAAATGATCTGAATGATCTGAATGTTATGCTAAGCGCGATGCGCTCCCCTTCAGGGGCTGGGGGTAGCGTTGGTATTGAACTAAGCGAAGCGAATTGCCAAATTGAATTAAGCGAAGCGTATTGAACTATATTGACCTAAGCGAAGCGAATTGAATTAATTGAACAAAATCAAACTCCATCATTATCTATGGTGCTTAATTTCTTCACCTTCCATCTTACTTACTGCGACTGTAGCAACGGCGTTTCCTACGACATTTGTCGCTGTCCTTCCCATATCCAGAAACTGATCTATGGGTAGCAAGATGGCTAAGCCAGCTTCCGGTATACCGAAACCAGCAATCGTTGCAGCAATGACAACCAGTGAAGCCCTGGGCACTGCAGCGATGCCTTTGCTGGTAACCATAAGAACCAGTAACATGGTGATCTGTTGTGTCAGTGTTAAATCCACGCCATAGGCCTGAGCTATTAATAATGAGCCAAATGTCATGTACATCATACTGCCGTCAAGATTAAAGGAATATCCAAGCGGTAACACAAAGCTCGTGATTTTGTCATTCAACCCAAATCTTTCCAGTTGTGTCAGCAGTTTTGGGTATGCTGATTCGCTGCTTGCGGTCGCAAATGCGAGCATGATAGGTTCTTCAATGTGTTTAATAAGGCTCCAAACGCGATTTTTAATAAAAAAATAACCAAAGCAAATCAGGATAGACCAGAGAATAGCCAGCGCAAAATAAAACAACAAAATCAGTTTTCCATATTGCACCATGACACCTATACCTTTCTCAGCAATTACGATGGAAACAGCACTAAATACTGCCAAAGGTGCCAGCCACATGATCATGGTAGTAAGTTTTAACATGACGTGCGCTAAAGAATCCATAGCAGCAATGATGGGTTTTCCTTTATCACCGATAGCAGCTGTAGCAAGACCAAAAAGAACGGAAAAGACCACAATTTGAAGGACCATCTTATGACTTGACAGGGCCACAAATATATTTTCAGGTATTAATTGGTCCAAAAAATGTTCTAATGTAAACTGGTCTGTTTTGGGCAGGTTTTGTATTACTGCTTCAGGAATCGTGTGCTGAAAATCCAAGCCTGGCTTAAAGACATTGACGATAATCAGACCGAGTGTAAGTGAGATAATGCTGGCAAATAAAAACCATCCTATTGTCTTTATACTCATACGACCTATCGTTCCGGCATCACCAATACCTGCAACGCCTACCACAAGCGTACTTAATACCAATGGGCCAATAATAAGTTTTATAAACTTTAGAAAGATGATACTTCCATATTTGGCAATGCTGACATATGTTGCTATCTGATAAGAATCCTGAAATAAATTTATAAAAGCACCGGTAACAATACCCGCAATTAATCCTAAAAAAATCCATACAGCAATTTTATGTTTCATCTGTTTAAATTTTGCTAAGTTGTTGAATTTGTTTAAGTTGTGAAATTTGTAAAATTCTTTTGAATGTCTCAAAGCCGTCTCAACGTATTTAATCATTCAGGTTTGTACCCGCCTGCACACACGAGTCGGGCAGGTGCGGACCGATTATGGGGATTTCATGTGTCCATTTTTATTTTTTATGGCTATGACATTGCCCTTTAATGGAAGTAATATCATAGATATTAAAAACCTATTGGACTAATGAAAGCCGAAAGTTAGATTTTTTACAAAGGATTTTTTAATATTTTGGAAATATTATTTTTGAACAGCTTAAATCCGAAAAAACATAATGAGGATTACAAACTTTCTTTTGTCTCAGGTCTCGCCAAAACATTCCATTTGAATCCTTTGACTTTTAATTTTTCATGATCCGCTTTTTGCATAGGTATGACCTTTGATTTAGGCTCTTTGTAGCATCTGATATCAGTCATTTTATTGTCTTTTAGGAAAAAGGACATATTGCTTGATTCTGTCGTATTAACGCCAACATATGCCTTTGCTTCATCTGTAATGTAGTAAACAATCTGTGCATTTCCATCAACATCCATTCTATAAATTTTACTATCCGTGAAAAATGCTTCGAGATATCGACCTTGTATCTGATTAAAAAATAAAAGATCTGACGAGCTAAGAATTGTAGCCTGAGAGCGGACAATAAGGCGATCAATCTTTTTGCTTTTCATTTTCAGATCAATGGTATCACCGGCTATCTGAGTGCTGTCAGACCAGACGAATGGATTTGAATACAAAGTAAACAAGGAATCACTTTTGTTAAAAACAAGGGAATCGCATACGGACTGCATGTCTTTTTTAAACATTCGCACATTATTATCTCCTATAAAATAGTCGATGGTATCCATGATGCCGGTATATATGGTGTCTGTCTGTATACTTACCCCCAAACTGTCATTAAATGCCGAAATGTCCGTTGATGTACTGTCATTAAGCACAATGTTGTTATCATCAACTACGGCATCAATTATGTCTGCCTCACCGCTTTTCGATTTGTTTTTAAGACTCCGCGCTTTTCTAGCTGCGTCTTTATCGGGGTAAATAATTCGTTCTTTAATGATACGCAATGACTTAAGCGTATCGGCTTTTAAATAGAGTGTATCATTGTCTATTTCAGTAGTAAAAAGTGGTCTGCCTGTATCATTGCTCGCTTTCATATAGTTTTCTTCTCCCCTGTACACTACATGGTCAGCATAAATAGCCGTTTTTGCCGCAGTATCCCTCCAGATGACATGACCATTGGCTATGCCAAACTTGATAGCTTTGTCATAATCCAGCGTGTCCGCTTCTATCAGCGTAGGCGGGTCGCTGATTTGAGATCGGCCGGTGACATTAAATTTTTCAGAGATTTTATTATAAAATATTTTTTCACCTTTGACTTCATTTGTTTTTCCTTTGTACCACGCATCAGTGGTCAGGCGAAAAATTTCACTTTTTTTATCATAAAAAATTTCTTTGGCATAGGCTGTATCCTTTTCAGAAATGTATTCACTTCTTTTAAGACCACTTTTGAGTGTCACAAGATCCAGAACGCCATCATAAGTGATTGTGTCTGATTTAGCTATGGTTTTGCCTGCAAGATATTGGGCATTTCCTATGAAATCTCCTTTTTTATCATCCAGATCAAACCAACCGCTTTCGCTGTAAATTTGACTGGTATCTTTATTAATTCTGGTGGCTGCAAGAAAATTTGTTTGTTGCGTTGTTGTATTGTAGGACAAGGAATCACTCACCATATCAAAATCCGGCCCCGTCACTTTTACATGCTCATAAAAATACGCTGTTTTTTCATTGAGCAGATATCTGCCGCGTTTACTTATGAGGGTTGATGTCTTATCAATCAGTTTAGCGTTTTTTGTGTAGTATCCTATTTTGTTTTTTACATCATATTTGAGGAAAGAAGTATATAGTTTTTTGTCGGGACCATTTTCAAGGATGATATCACCATAAATATATGCTACCAGCGAGTCACCAATATATTTGAGAGAATCAGCGAATATTTTGATCGTGTCATTTTGCAGGATGACAACATTGGTATACATGGTCAGATGTGAACCTCTAAGCACAGCATTGTCACAATACATAAAAGCACCGGCATGATAGACCTTTACATTACCATTCAGAAACTGGGTTGGTGGATCTGTCGTGGCATCGATGATCTGATTATCTTCACTGTGGATGCTTAATTGTTTGGGATTTTGTTTGCTTGAATTTGATGGTGTAATTTGTGCGCTAACAAAAACAACGGACAGAAAATTGACAACAATGATCATGAAAGTGTACCTGACAAAGCGTCCAATATGTAATTTAATGTCTATGATCTTAAGTTTTAATTACTTCACTAACGAACCGGTTCAATTGATTGTTACGTTATTATGAAAATTTTAAGTGACAAAGGTACGATTATTCAGAAAAGAGATATAGTTATTTCTACATTTTGCTAACCGCCATTTCAGCTAATTGCTCACCAAGATAAGACCCAATGGCTATACCCATGCCACCAAGCCTGACACCAACAAGGATATCTTTATCTACCCATTCGCATATTGGAAATTTAGTATGACCGATGCCGAGTATGCCACTCCACCAATGATCGACTTTTTTGCTTGCTCCGGGATGTATTTTTTCTAAAATTGACAAAAGATATTCCTGGATTACTTTCGTGTTGCCAAATTCACTGGTTGCTTCTGTCACAGCATCATAATTTCTCCCACCGCCAATTAAAATGCGACCTTCAAATGGTCTGAAATATATATAACCTTTATCCACGTGGTAACATGAGTCGAGCTTAACATTGTCAAGAGGACTTGTGATCAATACCTGATTTCTGGCCGCTGTTACGGGTAGATTAGGCAGCAGTTGTGATGCGAATCCATTCGTGCAAACAATCAATTTTTTGAATGCAATACGGATATTTTCCGATCCTATAAGTTGTTTGTTAGTTTTGTCTATTTCCTTGATAGTCAATCCATTGATTATATGGATACCTAAACTTATCGCCTTTTTTATCAATTCATTCATCATCATTACAGGATTAATACTTCCTTCAAAGGCATTAAAAATACTTTGTTTTTCGAAACTAAGTACAGTGTCGTTTGATTTGACACTATAACATTGGTCTATGGAGATATGATGAGACATAAGTTCGTTACAGTATTCAATTTGAGACAAACACAATTGTTTGAGGTCTTCATCTTCAGGTCTGAATAACTCGGTGCCTCCACAATGTGTATATGCCATAGCAGCATCACCGATTCTGGACCTTAGTTTTTTTAGTCCTTTCCACCTCATGTTGACGACTTCCATACATTGTCCTTCTCCCATGTTTTTAATATCATCAAGTAGCTCAGATACGGAACCAAAACAAGAAAAACCTGCATTTTTAGTACTGGCGCCATATGGTAAACTACCGCGCTCAATTATTTTTATACTTAGTTCAGGGCGACTTTCTTTAATAGATATAGCCGTGCTCAGGCCTACGATACCGGAACCGATGATGGTAATGTCCACAGGAGATTCGATAAAATATTTTTCCCAAAAACTATAATTCATTATCTTGTGGCTTTATTAAGGTATATGAGTCATTGCACAAAAGTAAATGATTTAATATCATGAGCCTATATCAGGTTAACCTTAATTTTGAATAACAAATAAAAAGAAGTTTTATGATTCAAAGATTGCAAAGTATTTTTTTATTATTGAGTGGCATATGTTTTTTTAGTCTCTTTGGCGTTCCGTTTGCAACCAGTAGTGTAGCCATACCTAATTTATTGTCTGATATGGTCTACAACATACAGGACAATGTCATTCTGATGATTTTATGCGGACTAGGCGGATTGGTGAGTATAGTGGCCATATTTTTATATAATAATCGGGCATTTCAAATTAAACTTAGCTATTTAGCTACTGTTTTTGCCATCTTGCTTCCAGTAGTAGCCATATTACTCATATATAATGAAGGTACTGCTACAACTCAGGCGGATAAAATTCAGGACAAGTTTGGAATTTACCTTCCTATTGTTAGTTTGGTTTTTTCAGTACTTGCAACACGCTTTATCAATAAAGATGAAAGTACGGTAAGGTCTATGGATCGTTTGCGATAAAAACATGGAAGAAGAGATCCAGGCTTTAATATCTGAATGTGCGTTTACAACCAGTCGCAGCAGTGGACCTGGCGGCCAAAATGTTAATAAAACAGAAACGAGGGTAGAATTAAGATTCAATATTCAAACCTCAAAATTGTTGTCGACTGTACAAAAACAAAAATTGCTCGAAAGACTTAAATATCGTCTGGCTGATAATGAAACGTCACTCATTCTGACCGCTCAGGATACCAGAAGTCAACTCAAAAATAAAGTTTTGGTTACAAAACGTTTCTGTGATCTTATTAGGGAAACGCTAAAAGACGAAGCGCCAAGGATACCTACAAAACCTACCAGAGATTCTGTGGAGAAGCGACACGCCGAAAAAAAGGAATCAGGAATTAAAAAATCCCTGCGGGGAAACTTAAAGAATAGAGACTGGGAATAAAACAAGAAAGGCAGCCATACAATGTGATAACTGCCTTTCTTTGGTATGACCTTTTACTTGCCTGTAACAGCTTGTTTTTCACCTTCTTCATCTGCTTCCTGTTCCTTTGATGGGGGCACAATGTGACGGGCAGTCATATGATGAAAATCAAGTTTTCTTTTTAGTTCTTCTGACTCTTTGATAAAGTCCTCCCCTTCGTCTTCATCATATTCTGTAGCAATAATTGCTTTTCCTATTTCGAGAACTTTGTCATGTCTGTCAAGATATTGATATATTCTGGCCAGATTGTAATATGATGCACCTCTTAGCCTTTTTTCATGTTTATCACGCGAGGTATATTTTTTGGTTAAACCTTCATAATAACCAATTACAGGTTCAAGATCTTTAGCTATTTCATCCGCTGATTTATTGTATCTCATTTTGCTGAATATGGTTTTTGTGGCCGTAATCGCATTTTCAAACATCATATATTCAGGATGTTTTTCTGAGTCCAGTCTTTTGAATTTTACATAACTACGATATGGTTGGTATCCATATGCTCTGTTTACATAGGTATTACACCAGGTCGGATATTCAAGTCTGTATGCATTTTCATGATTTGAAGCTTGTGCTGCGGCATTGTTTCGAAAATCGTTAAATGCAACAGAAGAAGTGGAGAATTCATCTGTTTCATATGTGAAATCTTTTTTTAGAGAATACGTATATGCCAGACCCTTATCAGAAACGACTTCATCAACATCCTGATTGGCTGCTTTTGTATCAACATTTTTTAAAAACGGATTTACAACTTCCTCTTTTTTTTCTTCCTTCTTTTTTTCTTCCTTTTCCTTATTCTTCTTTTTATCAGGTTTTGGTAATTCATTCACGGGACCATAAACGTTCATATTTCCCATACCGGTATTGACTGCAGAGACTTTGTAATACGTATTTCTACTGGTCACTTTACCGTCTTTATCTTTGTTTTCAACAGTTCTGTTTGTCGGATTAGCCTGACCTGATCTAAAGCCATCAATTTTTATTTTTACATCCAATGATCCGTTTTTTTCGACCTTGTTCCACCCGTATAACTTGATTTGATCTGCTATGTCCGAGCCAACAAAGGAGGAATTCCCTCCAATATTTAAAGTATAAGTCCTGTCTTTTTCAGGAATGTAGTTTACTGGAAATTCAACACAACTGATGTACATCCAAAAATTATCAATATCCACTTTTTGAGCACATATACTTGTACTGAAAAAAGTAAGCACTAAAAGTAATAATCCGTTTTTCATTTCTATTTAATATTTTATTTTTTTAAAGGCAAATATAAAAAAAAACAATAGCAAACAACTGCATGGTAGAAAAAAAATTATTGGTCAGTATGCTAGATAATTAAAATACAATGTATATAGTAATTAAAGTATTAACTTATTTCAACCTGACATGCTGTATGGAACTTAGGCCCATTCTGTATCTTATACCCAATGTAAATATGGCTCCTCTCACATCTTCATATTTTGAAAAATTGGCATGGAAGCCAGCATAAAATGTGAGATGTTGTTTTTTTTCGACCAGACTACCTCGATAAGTTGATAACTTAGGCTTCGTTAGCCTGATTCCGTATTCTGCTTCCAGGTAGGGCCCATAGCCATTTATCGAATAAATGGTTTTGTCCTGGTATTTGGCGGGTATCGTCTGTAACAGGTTGAAAGCAAGTTTGGTTCGCAAAATGTTTTTAGTTAATACAAACTCTTTGGCAAAATAAGCCATAAAGGCATTTGATGTAGTCCCGCTTCTGAATGCGGTAATTGGTATATTGAATTTTTCTTTATCTTTGCCATCATACAATCCTACACTGAGGCCATAAATATTTTGTTTTTTCTGAACTTCAAACGCAAGATTAAACCCAACAATGGGGCCCATAAATTTTGAAATATTTCCGGCAAATAAACCACTATTAAAGCCAAAATCAATACCAAATATCAGATCATTGGGCTTGTATGATGCCACCTCTTTTGGGCTGATGTATCTATTTAAGTCCTGTTGAAAATATCCTAATTCAATATAATATTTACTATCGGTTGGAACGCCTTGATAAGTTGCCGGTTTAAAATCATAAAGCTTATAACAAGCAGCGCTCAATTTATTTCTGATTATGGTGTCTGTGGTTACTACATTTGCGTCAATTATTTTGCCAAGGTAATTGATAGTCAATTCAATATTAGCAGGTTGCTTGAATAATAATTCTTTCTCACCTTCAGTAAGTTTTGCAAATGACTCGAGATCACCGACGATGCCCATTGTAGGATATTTGGCCGATATAAATGAAGGGTCCTGAGCCATTAAAAAGGTGCTCATTATAGAAAAGATGCCAAAAAAAATATTGGTGTTTCTTAATGGTATATATTTTAGTATAGTTTTCATCGATGCTAAAGCTAAACGTTTTTTTGACTATTTTTTTTGTAAAGATGGGATTAAAACTGATTTTAGTATGTCAATATTATCTTATAATATTTTATTCTTGTCAATTTTTTTTAAATTAATTTAAGCAATCAATTTTAATGCCAGCTGTTTACGCAATTGAGCTCATTGTTATTTTAAATCCTAAAAGTCTTCTTGTTTTATTAAAGTTCGTAAAATTGTCGCCGATCAAAAACTAAATTTGAAAATAAATGTTATTGGTTTTGAAAATTAATTATACATTTGTGTTTTAATATGTTTCCATGAATTTAAGTAAGTTACATCATCATCATTTTATTACTGGCTTTCAGGCGAGAGGAAATTGAGATGTGTAAAATCTAATATATTTCTAAACCCGTCTGATTAAAACAGACGGGTTTTTTATTTTATACCCTCAAAGTTTTACTCAGACACAAAATAAAAGAATTGAGTAAACTAAAAATTGCCATTCAAAAAAGTGGTAGGTTAAGCGAAAAGTCTTTAGAGCTTTTAAAAAATTGTGGCATCAAAATATCGAATGGCGATCGTAAACTAAAAACCGAAGCCCAAAATTTCCCTATTGAAGTGTTATTTCTGCGTGATGACGATATTCCTCAATACGTAGAACAAGGTGTGGCTGATATTGGAATATTAGGCGAAAATGAAGTATGGGAAAAAGGGAAAGAAGTACAAATAATAGAAAAATTAGGTTTTGCAAACTGCAAACTTTCTTTAGCCATTCCAAAAGATGAAAACTATCCTGGTTTATCATATTTCAATAATAAAAAAGTCGCTACCAGTTATCCAAAAATGCTTCAGAAGTATTTTGACGAAAAAAATATCAAGGTTGAAATCGAAGAGATTGGTGGAAGCGTGGAAATTGCACCCGGTATAGGTTTGGCAAATGCCATATTTGATATCGTCAGTACTGGCAGCACTTTATTGATGAATGGATTAAAAGAAGTGGAAGTGGTAACAAATAGTACAGCAGTATTAATTGCGAATAAAAAATTACCAAAAGAAAAACAGGAAATCCTTGATAAACTTTTATTCCGTATCAAAGCGGTTAGAACTGCTGCCGAAAATAAATACATTCTGTTGAATGCGCCTGTTAGTGCAGTCGAAAAAATAACCTCCATTTTGCCGGGGATGAAAGCACCTACAATTTTGCCCTTGGCGGAAGAGGGTTGGGTAAGTATTCATTCTGTTGTAAAAGAAGATGAGTTTTGGGAAGTTATTGATCAACTCAAAACTATAGGCGCCCAAGGAATATTGGTGGTGCCGATAGAAAAAATGGTTTTATAAGTTGGTAAAAAATATAAAATGAATAGCGTAATAAGACCTAAAAGAAAAGATTGGCCGAATCTAATACAAAGACCGGCTTTAGAAAAGGCGGAACTGAATAATGTAGTAGTTGAGGTATTTGACTCTATCAAAAAGTATGGAGATGAAGCTGTAAAAAAATACGGCTCTTTATTCGATAAAGTTGATTTAAATTCTGTGGTAGTAAGTCAGCATACTATATCCAATGCTTCCAGTCATATTTCCAAAAATTTAAAAGCTGCCATTCAATTGGCAAAAAGAATATTGAAAAATTTCACAAGTCTCAAAAGGAAGTTTCAAAAGTAATTGAAACCAGCAAAGGCGTCAAATGTTGGAGAGAAAGCAGATGTATAGAAAAAGTAGGCATGTATATTCCCGGTGGAACAGCACCCTTATTTTCAACGGTCTTGATGTTGGGCATACCGGCAAAATTAGCAGGTTGTAAAGAAATTATTTTGTGTACACCACCAAACAAAAATGGGGAAATAGAACCGGTCATACTATATGCAGCCAGTTTGGTAGGCATTACTTCTGTTTTTTCTGTAGGCGGTATACAAGCCATAGCCGCTATGACTTACGGAACCAAAGACATTCCGAAAGTGGATAAAATATTCGGGCCCGGAAATCAATATGTGACAGCGGCAAAACAAATGGCTCAACAATTAGGCGTAGCTATTGATATGCCTGCCGGACCAAGTGAAGTGTTGATTATTGCAGATAAAACATGTCATCCTTCCTTTGTAGCTGCTGACCTGCTTTCACAAGCTGAACACGGGGCAGACAGTCAAGTCATTTTATTGTCTGATGATGAAAGAGTGATAGAGCTGACGATGTCCGAATTAGAAAAACAACTGAGTGTTTTGCCAAGAAAAAATATAGCAGAAAAAGCATTAAAAAACAGTAGAGCCATTGTTTTACATAGCATCAATGATTGTATTGAATTCAGTAACGAATATGCGCCCGAACATTTAATTTTGGCGATAGAAAAGGCAAAAAAATGGCTACAAATGTAAAAAATGCAGGTTCCGTTTTTATTGGGAACTACAGTTGCGAAAGTGCCGGTGATTATGCCAGTGGCACCAATCATACCTTGCCGACAAATGGTTATGCACGCAATACAAGTGGTGTATCTTTGGATAGTTTTTTAAAAAAAATCACTTTCCAAAAATTGACAAAAAAAGGGATTAAAACTATTGGACCGGCAATCGAACTTATGGCCGAAGCCGAACAATTATTTGCCAACAAAAATGCAGTTACACTAAGATTAAAAAATGTTTAGCATGTTCGAATTGAAAAATATAGTCAGAAAAAATATACTTGAGCTCAAACCGTATTCAAGTGCAAGAGATGAATTTTCAGGAAGCGATGGCGTATTCCTGGATGCCAATGAGAATCCTTTTGGAGCCCTTAATCGTTATCCTGATCCATATCAGAAGGATTTGAAACAGAAACTAAGTGTGATTAAATCTATAGCAACAGAAAATATTTTTATAGGAAATGGCAGCGATGAAGTGATCGATTTGGCTTTTCGCATCTTTTGTAAACCAGGAAAGGATAAAGCATTGACATTTACGCCAAGTTACGGTATGTACGAGGTTTCTGCAGACATCAATGAGGTGGAGCTGATTAAAATTCCATTGGACGATACATTTCAAATTGATTTTAACAGCATTAAGACTTATTTTTTGGATGAAAAATTAAAACTGTTATTCATCTGTTCTCCCAATAATCCAACGGGAAATACGATCAACCATATTGAATTGATTCTGCAACAATTTGATGGTATTGTAATGGTGGACGAAGCGTATATTGATTTTAGCCGCAATGAATCTTTAATCTCAAAAATTAAAATGTATCCCAATTTAATTGTTGCTCAAACCTTCAGTAAAGCATGGGGCTTAGCAGCTGTTAGAGTTGGCGTCGCATATGCGGATGATAAGATCATCAACTTATTTAACAAAGTGAAAGCGCCTTATAATGTAAGCGAACTGAATCAAAAAGCAGTGCTGAAAGTCATGGATAATATTTCAGATTTTGAAAAAGTATTAGCGATTATTTTAGAGCAAAAACTGTGTTTGGAAAAAGCATTAAAATCAGTGAAAGTTATTAAAAAGGTATATTCTTCGGATGCCAATTTTATCCTTGTGGAAACTGAAAATGCTGAGCATATCTATAACCAATTGGTGGCCCAAAAAGTGATAACCAGAAACAGACATAGTTTGGTGAAGAACTGCATTCGTATTACGGTTGGAACGCCGGAAGAAAATCAAAAACTTTTGAATGCATTAAATAAAATATAATGAAAAAAGTATTATTTATTGATCGTGATGGAACCTTGATTATTGAACCACCAATTGATTTTCAGGTAGATAACCTGGAAAAACTTGAATATTATCCCGGAGTCTTCCAAAATCTTGCACGTATTGCCAAAGAACTGGATTATTCATTGGTGATGGTGACAAATCAGGATGGGCTTGGTACAGATGTTTTCCCTGAGCACACCTTTTGGCCTTCTCACAACGCAATGATTCAGGCCTTCAAAAACGAAGGAATAGTTTTTTCAGAAGTCCTCATCGACAAATCATTCGATCACGAAAATCTTCCCGGCCGTAAACCTGGTATTGGCATGTTTGGCCATTATTTGAAAGGCGATTTTGATTTGGCTAATTCTTATGTTATTGGAGATAGAATCACCGATGTTCAGTTGGCTAAAAATCTTGGAAGTAAGGCGATATATTTAAATAAGGACAAAAATGAGGAGGCTGTTTTATCTACAACAGATTGGGCAGAAATCTATTTGATGCTAAAAGCAGAGCCCAGAAAAATAAAAGTGGAACGCAGTACATCAGAAACAAAAATTGAAATAGAAATGAATATTGATGGTTCCGGTAAAAATGTTATTTCTACAGGCTTGGGTTTTTTTGATCACATGCTTGAACAAATTTCCAAACATGGAAATATAGATTTGTTTGTCAAAGTAAACGGCGACCTGCATATTGATGAGCACCACACTATAGAAGATGTAGCGATTACATTGGGCACAGCATTTGATAAAGTATTGGGAACAAAAAAAGGTATGGAACGTTATGGATTTTTATTGCCAATGGACGATTGTCTTGCTCAGGTAGCGATTGATTTTGGTGGCCGGCCATGGCTAGTATGGGAGGCATCATTTAAGCGGGAAAAAATTGGTGATGTGCCAACTGAAATGTTCATGCACTTTTTTAAATCTTTTAGCGATCATGCAAAATGTAATCTGAATATTAAAGCAGAAGGGGAAAACGAACATCATAAGATTGAAGCTATCTTTAAAGCTTTTGCAAAAGCCATAAAAATGGCCGTGCAGAAAACAAATAATTTTAGCATTCCAAGCACTAAAGGAACATTATGATTGCCATAATAAAGTACAATGCCGGCAATATAAAGTCCGTTGACAATGCGCTTAATGGTTTAGGTTTTGAATGTGAGGTTACAGATGATATAGAAAAAATTATTGCATCCGAAAAAGTGATATTCCCCGGGGTTGGTGAGGCAAGTAGCGCTATGAACTATTTAAAAAAGTATCAAATGGATAAAGTGATTAAATCCTTAAATCAACCCGTATTGGGTATTTGTTTGGGACAACAATTAATGTGTCGCCACTCAGAAGAAGGAGATACAACTTGTCTGGGTATTTATGATGCTATGGTAAAAAAATTTCCACCTAAAGATCTTGTGCCTCATATGGGATGGAACAATTTATCCGATGTAAAAGGCCCTTTAATGAAGGACATTAATGCCGACGATGCAGTCTATTTTATACATAGTTATTATGCTGAGATCTGTATTGAAACATCAGCAATATGTGACTATATTGTACCTTTTAGTGCCGTCATGCAAAAAAATAATTTTTATGCGACACAATTTCACCCTGAAAAATCTGCAGGCGTGGGCATAAAAATACTTAAAAACTTTTTAGACTTATGAGAATTATACCAGCAATAGACATCATCAATGGGAAATGTGTAAGATTATCTCAGGGAGATTATTCCACACAAAAGATATACAATGAAAACCCCCTGGAAGTAGCCAAAGCTTTTGAGGCAAATGGAATTCAATATGTGCATTTGGTAGATCTCGACGGTGCCAGGTCAAATAAAATTGTAAACCATAAAATATTGCGTGACATCGCCTCTTTAACCAATTTAAAGATAGACTTTGGTGGCGGCTTAAAAAGCAACGAAGACCTCAAAATAGCTTTTGACAATGGAGCTTCACAAGTTACAGGCGGAAGTATTGCAGTAGCCAACCCAACATTGTTTTTGGAATGGTTAAGTATTTATGGGGCACAAAAAATCATTTTAGGTGCTGATTGTAACCATCGGAAAATTGCAACACATGGCTGGGTAAATAATTCTGACTTGGATGTGGTTGATTTTATTCAAGCGTTTGAGCAAAAAGGTATTATTTATGTAATCAGTACCGATATAAGTAAAGATGGCATGTTGTCAGGCACTTCAAACGAATTGTATCAGGACATAATCGACAAAACCAACGTTAAGCTCATTTCAAGTGGTGGAGTGTCTTCTATTCAGGATCTGGAACTACTTAAAAAAATTGGCTGCGAAGGGGCGATTGTAGGTAAAGCGATTTACGAGAAAAAATTACGTTAAAAGAATTGAGTTTAATATGTTAAAAAAACGTATCATACCTTGTTTAGACATTAAAGATGGACGAACGGTCAAAGGCATCAACTTTATTGATATCCGGGATGCCGGCGACCCGATCGATCTGGCAAAAAATATGTATTTGAAGGTGCTGATGAATTAGTGTTTTTGGACATTACAGCCACTTTAGAAAAAAGAAAAACGTTTGCCGAATTGGTTGAAAAAATTGCAAAAGAAATCAATATTCCTTTTACTGTGGGCGGTGGCATCAATTCTGTTGAAGATGTATCCATGCTGATAAAAGCTGGTGCCGATAAAGTAAGTATCAATTCATCTGCTGTAAAACGTCCTGAACTTATTTCGGAGATTGCTACCATGTTTGGCAGTCAATGTTTGGTAGTCGCCATAGACACAAAATTTGAAAACGACAACTGGTTCGTGTATGTCAATGGAGGCAAAGTACCCACATCCTTACATACTATGGATTGGGCAAAGAAGGTGGAATCACTGGGTGCTGGAGAAATCCTGTTAACATCGATGAATAACGATGGAACAAAAACAGGTTTTGCCCTGAATATTACCAATGCAATAAGTCAGGCAGTGAATATACCAGTTATCGCTTCAGGCGGAGCTGGTGAAAAGGAACATTTTAAAGAAGTCTTTTTACAGACTAAAGCAAGTGGTGCGTTAGCCGCAAGTGTTTTCCATTTTGGTGAAATCCCAATACCTGAATTAAAAAAATATTTAAAAACTCAAAACATACCTGTAAGATGCATATAGATTTTGCTAAATCAAATGGACTGGTTCCAACCATTATACAAAATGATCTGAATCAACATGTACTGATGATGGGTTATATGAATGAGGAAGCTTTTCTCAAAACAAAACAAGAAGGGAAAGTGACTTTTTTTAGCCGAAGTAAAAACCGATTGTGGACAAAAGGAGAAACATCCGGGCATTTTTTAATGGTAAAAAGTATTGCTGTCGATTGCGATAATGATACGATTTTGATAAGGGTTGACCCAATTGGTCCAACATGTCATACTGGTTCTTCTTCTTGTTTTAAAGAAACAACAAATAAAGGTTTTTTATACGAATTGGAAGAAACCATTTCGCAACGGATTGATGATAATGATGAACTTTCATATACCAACAAACTATTTAAATCCGGGATAAATAAAATAGCTCAAAAAGTAGGAGAAGAAGCCATAGAATTAGTCATAGAAGCCAAAGATGACAACGAAGATCTTTTCAAAAACGAAGCTGCGGATTTGCTTTATCATTTTTTAATTTTATTGAAGGCAAAAAATTTAAAACTTGAAAATGTAGAAAAAATATTGGAGTTAAGATCAAAAAAGTACAACACAGCGTAACTAAGTTTTTATTAATATTAACCTTTATATTTTTACAAATTATAAGCAAACCATATTTGTGTTAAACAGAATTAAAATTGAACTTAACATTTACATGGGTGTTGTAACAATAAAGGATATATATATAAAAATCAAGGTTTAAAATCTTCATAACAAATTAATATTCAGTCAATTGTAAAATTCAGAATAATGATACATAAAATTATTTTATCGACATTTTTACTGGTAGCTTTCTATTCGTGTACAAATGAAAACAATTTAATTAAACGGGAATTAACATATTCCGATTTTAAGGATAATTTGAAAATTGACATGACTTATGATTCAATTGTTGCAAAATTTGGAGAACCATTAAAAGATATTGGAAGTGGTATCCATATCTATGTCTATCAATTGACCGATGCTACAGAAATATGGATTGGGTATACGGATAAAATTTTATACGCCAGACATATGGACAAAAATGGTCAATTATTGGAAAGCATATTTTAGCTATTGCGGCAAGAGGCTGATTTTTTGTTCATTATTCTATCCTTAATGATTATTTAATGGTAAGCCTTGACGCTGCCATTCTTTCCAATTGACATATTCAGGTGCGACTCTATGTTCTTCCATGGTAATACAATCTTCAACAGGGCAAACCAATTGACATAAATTACAGCCCACACATTCTTCATCTTTTATGGTATAGGTATTATAAGGATGCCCCTGTTTGATATGGATGGATTGGTGAGAAGTATCTTCACAAGCAATGTAGCACAAGCCGCAATGGATGCACTTATCTTGATTAATTTTTGCGATATGGTGATAATTGATGTCTAAATCTTCCCAGTGGGTAATTTTATCTACTGATTTACCGATAAAATCTTCCAACTTTTGGTATCCTTTTTCATCCATCCAGTTGTTTAATCCTTCACAAAGGTCTTCCACTATTCTGAAGCCATGCGTCATAGCTGCAGTACATACCTGCACATTTGTGCTACCTAAAAGCATGAATTCCACGGCATCTTTCCAGGTACTGATACCACCTATACCCGAGATGGGAACCCTTGAAGTATTTGGGTCCTGAGCTATGGTGGTCAGCATTTTTAGGGCAATCGGTTTGACTGCAGGCCCACAATAACCACCAAAAACACTCTTGCCAGCCACGTATGGATTAGGAACCAGAGTATCAAGATCGACGCCGGTTACACTTTGTATGGTATTGATCAGGCTAAGTCCATTACTACCTCCTGCAACAGCTGCCTGAGCTGTGGGTACTACGGAATGTACATTGGGTGTGAGTTTGGTAATGACTGGAATGTTTGCTTTTTCCATCACCCATTCTACTACCATTTTTGCAATCTCCGGATCCTGTCCAACGGCAGCGCCCATGCCCCGTTCTGTCATGCCGTGGGGGCATCCAAAATTAAGTTCGAAGCCCATCGCTCCGGCATCTTCACATTTTTTGATGAGATCATGCCATGATTTACGATCATTGTCAGCCATTAGGGATACAATCATAGCCCGATCAGGATACATTTTGACCACTTCGTATATTTCACGTAGATTGATATCGAGTGGACGGTCACTGATGAGTTCAATATTATTGAAGCCCATCATACGCTTACCGCCGTAATTTACAGATGAATATCTTGAAGAAACGTTTTTTACCTGGGAGCCTAAGGTTTTCCACACCACGCCGCCCCAACCAGCTTCAAAAGCACGTACTACATTTATTTTTTTGTCTGTTGGTGGAGCACTTGCCAACCAGAATGGATTGGGTGATTTGATACCTAAAAAATTAGATGATATATCTGCCATGGATGATGTTTTTATTTTTTAGTCAGGATTTTGTAACAAAAAAGTCAATACATTTTACGTCATTACGAAATGGCTCAATTTAAATACTTCAGAATGGCTGCAGCGCCATCTTTACCAGCCTGAACGGCATCTACCACTTCTTTTCCACCATTTACACAATCTCCTCCTGCAAAAACGCCAATACGATTGGTCGTTGATGTATGTTCCACAACTACTTTACCTTTGTTATCTTGTAATTTGTTGTTTTTGACCAGGTTTTCATAAGGCATTTGTCCGGCTGCTTTAATGACCATATCGACCTCAAGTGTAATAGTTTCGCCTGTAGCAACCGGACTTCTTCTGCCACTTGTGTCCGGTTCGCCCAATTGCATGAGATCACAAACCAAATTGTTTACTTTCCCATCTTTACCTAGTATTTCCTTAGGGGCTGCCAACCACATGATTTGACATCCATCCAGTTTGGCAATATTTAATTCGTGTTCTGTGCATGGCATTTCATCCTGAGTCCTTCGGTATATCAAAGTCACTTCTCCGGCACCTAATCTTTTTGCCTGTGTGGCTGCATCTATTGCTGTCATACCCATACCAATAACCGCCACTTTATCACCGACAGCAACGGTAGCGTAATCATTGGATCTCAATTGATAAATAAAAGATATCGCGTCTACTACGCCGTCGAGGTGTTCACCGGCTATCTCCAATTGCCTGGCCAATCCTACACCAAAAGCCAGATAGACAGCATCAAATTCGTTTGACAAAGTATCCAGGCTGAAATCTTCGCCCATTGCCTGATTGTATTGTATTTGGATGCCACCAATGGATGTTATATAGTTGACTTCATCTTCGCAAAATTCAGGAGTCACTTTGTAAGCAGCTATGCCATATGTCATCAATCCACCGCCCTTGCTTTCCTTTTCGTAGATGGTCACATCGATGCCTTCTCTGCTCAAAACATGCGCACAACTTAAGCCAGCTGGTCCTGCACCTACGATGGCAACTCTTTTCCCGGTAAGGGGTTTTCGTTTAAATAATGACCATTTATTTTCCATGGCTTTTTCAGTAGAATATCTTTGAAGCCTTGCAATGTTGATGGGTTTTTCGTGCATTAGATTAAAAACACAAGCACCTTCACACAACTTTTCTACAGGACAAACCTTGCTACAACCAGCACCCATGATATTGGAAGATAAAATCGTATGGGCTGAACCCTTGATATTTTCGGTAGCAATTTGTTTGATAAATTTTGGTACATCAATGGAAGTAGGACACGACTTCATGCAAGGGGCATCATAACAAAAAAGACACCTGTTGGCTTCTATGATAGCTGCATCTGCAGACTCATAAGGAGGATGAATATCCGCAAAATTCTCAGCATAAACAGATGGAGTCAGTCGATTATTTTTTACAGCCATACCTCTTGATTTTTCTATTTTTAGAAAGTATATTATATAATATATTTACAAGGTAACAATCTCATCATATGATTCAGGTCGTCGGTCTCTATAAAACTGCCATTTGCTTCTTACTTCAGTGATTAGGTCAAGGTCAAAAGAGCTGACCAATAGTTCGTCCTTGTCATCACTAGCACACGCTATAATCTGGCCTAAAGGATTTACGAAATATGAGGTGCCGTAAAAATGACCCAGATTCCATGGTTTTTCTGTACCGACGCGATTGATACATCCCATAAAATATGCATTGGCTACCGCGTGTGCCGGCTGTTCTAATTTCCATAGATACTGAGATTGTCCAACAGTTGTAGCGGATGGATTGTAGACAATTTCTGCTCCATTCAGTCCAAGACATCTTGCTCCTTCCGGAAAATGTCGGTCGTAACAAATGTACACTCCGATTTTTGCATATTGGGTTTGAAAGACCGGATAACCAAGATTGCCGGGTTTGAAGAAAAATTTTTCCCAGAATCCTCCGGTTTGTGGGATGTGATTTTTTCGATATTTACCCAGATATGTTCCATCAGCATCGATGACGGCTGCTGTGTTATAATAAATACCGGTTTGCTCCATTTCATATACAGGTACAATCATGACCATTTTGTATTTTCGGGCATACACTTGCATCCGTTCTGTTGTTGGACCCGGAACACTCTCGGCTGAAGCATACCAGGCACTATCCTGTCCCGGACAGAAGTATGGGGTATTAAAAATTTCCTGAAAACATAGGATTTGTACACCTTGTCTACCAGCTTCTTCAATGTAGGGTATGTGTTTTTGCACCATGGCCTCTTTGATCTCTTCGATGCTGCCTTCGCCTTCTGTTTTAGCCAAACTTAATTGGATAAGACCTGATTTAATTATTCTTGACATTTTTAAATTATGAATGTTAAATTATGAATTATCAACCTCATCAATCATCAACCATCAACCTCATCAACCATCAACCTCATCAACCATCAACCTCATCAACCATCTATTATTACATTTTTCCTGCTACTTTTTTCCTTTTTACAAACTGACCATAGCCTTTCTCCACCTTACATTCATTGTTGTCAATGACCACTTTGCCACGCAATAATACTGTTTTTATTTTTCCTTGGACTTCCCAGCCTTCATAGCCGCTGTAATCTACGTTCATGTGGTGTGTTTTGACCGAAAGCGTATGTGTTTCATTAGGATCAAGTATGATGATGTCTGCATCACTGCCGATCGCTATGGTGCCTTTTTTTGGAAACATTCCAAATATTTTTGCAGCATTGGTACTAGCTACTTCGACATATCTGTTTAGCGTGATTTTATCTTTATTTACGCCCTCGCTAAAAAGCAGTTCCATACGATTTTCGATAGCAGGATGGCCATTGGGTATCTTCGAAAAATCATCCCTGCCCATCAGCTTTTGTTCCCAATTGAATGGACAATGATCTGTAGCTACGACCTTTACCAGTCCTTGATTGATACCTGCCCACAACGTGGCTTGATCTTTCTTTTCCCTTAACGGTGGACTCATCACCCATTTGGCACCTTCAAAATTATCTTCGTACAAGGATGCATCCAGAATCAGATATTGAATGCAGGTTTCTACAAAGATGTTTTGGTTTCTTTTGGTGGCATTTCTCACGGCATTCAAAGCACCTTCACAAGTCAGGTGAACAATATAACCGGGACATCCTGTGTATTCAGCCATATCGACAAATCTGCTGCTGGCTTCCGCCTCCGTTACTTCCGGTTGTGACAAATAATGATAAATTGGCGCCAGTTTGCCTTCGGATCTGTGTTTTGCTATTAAAAAATCAATCATATCTCCATTGGTTGCATGAACATTTATCAAGCCGCCAAGCTTTTTTACTTCTTGCATTAAACCTACCATTTGACGATCATCAATCATTAGCGCACCTTTGTATGCCATAAATGTTTTGAAAGATGTAATGCCTTCAACTTCTATAAAATGACGGATTTCTTTTTTTGTTTCTTCATTAAAATCAGTGACTGCCATATGAAAACTATAGTCACCCACTGCATTGTTATCGCTTCTTCCTTTCCACTCCTTAAGCGCGGATTGTAAACTTTTGCCTTGGGTCTGTAAAATAAAATCAATAACCGTCGTCGTACCACCAAAAAGGGCCGCACGAGTACCGGTCTCATAATTGTCACTGGAATATGTACCCATAAATGGCATATCCAAATGCACGTGAGGATCAATACCTCCGGGCATGACCAAGGCTCCTGAAGCGTCAATGACCCGATCGGCAGGAATATTAAGGCCTTGGCCAATGACTTGAATGGTTTCACCTGTTATATAAATATCTGCCATGTAATCATCAGTAGCAGTTATTATTCTCCCATTTTTTATTAAGATACTCATGAATTATAAATTATGAATTCAAACAAATCAACAAATCAAACAAATCAACATATCAACAAATCAATTCTTCATCAACAACCAATATATCAATCCACTGATACCAAATCCAACAAACCAGGCATAGTGATACAAGCCGGTGATCCAGGTGGGAAATGTTTCAGTACCCACACTGCCAATGGTCAATAAAAATCCCGGAATATTGGGTAAAATACCTATAATCAGTGCCAAAATAGCCGCTGTATTAAACCCACCGGTAAAGCTATACATACCATTGCTGTCATATAAATCATCAACGTCCAAAGTCTGCTTTCGGATAAAGTAATAATCTACAATAAGAATGCCTCCGACTGGTCCCAGCAAGCTTGAATAACCAACGAGCCAGGTGAATATATACCCTGAAGGATCTGCTATCAATTTCCATGGAAAGATCATCACACCGATAATACCGGTGATGTATCCACCTTTTTTGAAGTCTATTTTGGATGGGCTCAAATTGGCAAAATCATTGGCCGGACTAACAATATTGGCTGCAATATTAGTGGCAAGCGTCGATATGGCAACTGCGATCATGGCGATACTAACCAGCAATTTGCTATCAAACTTTCCCGCAAGTATGACAGGATCCCATATCGTAGTACCAAACACTATCGTAGTAGCAGATGTAACGACAACACCCACAAAAGCAAAAAGTGTCATTGATGAAGGTAATCCATAGATTTGACCTTTAATCTGAGCATTTTGTGACGTCGCATATCGGGTGAAGTCGGGTATATTGAGTGATAGGGTAGCCCAAAAACCTACCATTCCTGTTAGTGCCGGAAAAAAGAAAGCAAAAAATTCAGATGTATTATTAAATTTTGAAGGAGTAGCTAATATAGGACCCAATCCTTTGGCAGCAACAATAGCCCAGGCAAGTAATGTCAAAGCAGCCAAAGGCAAAAATATCGCTTTGAAAACAAGCAGTTTACGAATACTCTCGACGCCAAGATAAACCACGTACATATTTAGTAACCAAAACAAAAAGAAACAAATTGCCGGACCTGTCTGCAGCCCCCAGGAATTCGGAAAAACCTGTGGTAATGTCTCCAAAGCCGGAAACCAAATACGCGCCATCTGATATATGGCAAAGCCACCAATCCATGTTTGGATACCAAACCAGCCACAAGCCACAATAGCCCTTAGTAATGCCGGGATATTGGCTCCTTTGGTGCCAAAACTTGCTCTCGCAAAAACCGGAAAAGGTATGCCATATTTAGCTCCGGCATGACCATTTAAAATCATAGGTATCAATACAATGGAATTGCCCAAAAAAATAGTTAAAATGGCCTGCCACCAATTCATACCGCCTTCGATCAATGAACTTGATAGCATATAGGTAGGTATACAAAGGCTCATGCCAATCCAAAGCGCCGCATAATTCCATGTCGTCCATGTCCTCTGATTGTGGGGAATAGGCGCCAGGTCTTCGTTATAGAGATCTGCATTTGTGGTAAAAATATTATCGGACATATCTTAACTTATGGTTTATTCAGTAACTGCTTCATCGGCAATGAATAATGCTTCGCTGATGATGGCAAGACCTTCATCTATTTGTGCTTTGGTCACAATCAGTGGGGGAGCGATAAAAACATAATTCCAACGAACAAAAGTATATAGTCCCAGGGCTTTGATTTTTGCGGCTACTTTATTCATAACTATCATTTCGTCAGGTTTTGCATTAAATGGCGCCAGGGCTTCTTTGGTTTTTCTGTTTTTTACCAATTCAAGACATCCCAACAACCCTGTATTTCTCCAGTCACCAATCGAGGGATGGATTTTTTTAAGATCTTCTATTCTCTGGTCCATGTAAGCGCCCATAATGGCCGCATTATCAATTAAGCCATCATCTTCATAGATTTTAAGGGTCTCCAGCGCAGCAGCACAAGCTACAGGATGCGCAGAATAAGTCAGACCAATAGCCAAAACTACGTCATCAAATTTAGCTGCAATTTTATCTGAGATCATCAGACATCCAAAAGGCAGATAGCCACATGTCAAACCTTTTGCCATACAAATCATATCCGGGATGATGTTGTGATGCTCAAAACCAAACCATTTGCCGGTGCGCCCAAAACCACTCATCACCTCATCCATTATTAAAATGATGCCAAACGTATCACAAATGGTGCGTACAGCTTTCAGGTAGCCAACAGGATATTTCAGACAGCCCGATGAACCGCTTTCACCTTCTAATAAAATAGCGGCTATATTTCCCGGACCTTCATACGCAATGATGCGTTCCAGAGAGGCTACCTGTTCTTTAAGAAAACTTTCTTCTCCGTATTCCCAACGATAAGCTATTGGTAAGTCAAAATGTACAAAATTGGGTGCCTGCTGACTATCTACGGGCAATTTTCTAGGATCACCACTGGCAGTCATGGCTCCATTACTTGAACCATGATATGATTGATATCTGGTCAGGATTTTATGTCTTCCGGTATATAATCTGGCTACTTTGATGGCATTTTCTATAGATGTAGCACCACAAAGTGTAAAAAATGCTTTATTCAGATCACCGGGACAAATTTCTGATAGTTTTTTGCCCAGATCGCCCCGTACTTTGGTCACACAACTTGGAGATACGTAAGCTACCTGTTGCATCTGTCTGACTACTGCATCCGTCACCCTTTGGTTGCCATGGCCAATATTGACATTCATCAATCCACTGCTGAAATCTATAATTCTATTGCCGTCATAATCATACAAATAAACGCCTTCAGCGCGCTCAATTACCAAGGGAGCAATACCTTTTTGTTTACTCCATGAAAATAGGGTATAATCAAAACTGTCTTGCAGGATTTCTTGAGATTGCGATAATATGGCGGGATTCATAATGATTCAATTTTATAGAAAAAAATAATTTTATTTTGGCTTGTTTGTTTTAATGCAGACTAACTCATCCAATTTATTCCGGCGTCAGCATTCCACTTAATGGTACTCTTTTTAAGCTTGGTCCAGAATTCAATAGAACTTTTGCCGGTGATGTCGCCTACACCAAATTTACTTTCATTCCATCCACCAAAACTAAATGGTTCTCTGGGAACTGGGACACCAACATTTACACCGATCATTCCGGCGCTTGCCCTATCAATAATATACCTTGCCATGCCACCATTTTGGGTAAATACGCTTGCAGCATTTCCATAAGGATTTGCATTTTCGATCGCCAAAGCTTCGTCCACCGTTTTGGTTCGTATGATGGATATAACTGGTCCGAATATTTCTTCTCTGGCTACACTCATATCAGAGGTCACAAAATCTATAACTGTCGGTCCTACATAAGTACCTTTTTCTTTGCCGGCCACCTTAGTGTTTCGGCCATCAACCAGGATTTTTGCACCATCCTTTTCGGCTTCAGTTATGAAATGTTCTATTCGATCCAAAGAAGCTTTATTGATGACGGCGCCCAGGTTTACACCAGGGACAATTTTACGTGCTTCATCACAAATTTTATCCACAATATGATCTATTGCGCCAACGCCAATCATAGCTGAAGCAGCCATACATCTCTGTCCGGCACAACCAGACATCGATGCTGCTACGTTTTGTGCGGTCATTTCTGAGATGGCATCAGGCAAAACCAGGAGATGATTTTTTGCGCCACCAAGGGCAAGGCACCTTTTATAATTATGTGTGGCACGCTGGTAAACTATTTTAGCTATTTTGGTCGATCCTACGAAGGAAACAGCTTCAATTTTCGGGTGATCACATATCGCTTCTACTATCTCTACGTCGCCATGCACAATATTAAAAACACCATCAGGCAATCCTGCTTCTTTTAATATATCTGCCAATCTACAACAGCTTAGAGGCACTTTTTCGGATGGCTTCATGATCATACAATTTCCAAGGGCAAGTGCATTTGGTATGGTCCAGTTGGGAACCATAGATGGAAAGTTAAATGGTACAATAGATGCTACCACACCCAATGGTACATGCTCTGTTCTGCATTCCACGCCTCTGCTGACTTCAAGCAATTCTCCAGTTACAAGTTGAGGTAATGAGGTGGCGAATTCTGTCAACTCAATACATTTTTCGATTTCTGCTACTGATTCGCCGTAAGTTTTACCATTTTCTTCACTACACAACGCGGCTAGTTCAGGGAGATATTTTTCAAGCAATTGTTTATATCGAAAAAATACCTGAACGCGCTCTTTGATCGGAGTTTTGCTCCAGGACAGAAAAGCAAGCTGTGCGGCTTTTACAGCTTCATTCAAGTCGGACGCAGATGACATGGGTACCGTAGAAAGCAAGTTACCGTCCAGGGGCGAAATGACCTCCATCTTTTTTGAAGTGGAAGAATTTATCCATTTGCCATTAATATAGTTCCGGATTTCAGGATATTTCATTTATTTAATTTTAACAATTTGTTAGTGCGTATCAAGAGAGATTGAAGAAATGGTGATATTCAAACAAAAATAATAAGATTCTTTCAATATTGGGTTTTTATTAGAAAAACTTAAGATAGAAACCTAATGTATTTAAGTTTCAAACGGGGTAAATGATCAAAAAAAGCTAAAGAAATCAAGCTATATAAACAAAATCCTTACCAATTTCTTGAATCAATCAAATACACTTGTTATACTTTAAATCGACCTTTAAAACCCAAATAAGTTATTAGAACTTTGTTATGAAAGCCAAAAGGGCAATAAAATCAAGACCGTTGGTGAGGAAGCATAGTGTATGCTATGCTGACAAACCAAGTGAAGTGTAAAGACTTGATTTTGCAGGCATTTTGGGTTGGAATAGATTTTCTAATGACTTTTTTGGGTTAAACAGTTTACATTATAAAAGTAAATTATAACGGCACAAGTTACATTTATCAGGTCAGTATAGGACTGAAAATTGCGTCAGCACAGGAAGTTTTTTGTACCATATATTCTTTAAATTCCGTCACATGTCGACCTTCGGACATACTACAATCCTGTAAACATAAAATACAATTTTTAAGATAAATTAATACCACAAAAATATATTGTATTTCTCTAACAATCATAAGTATGTGAATGATTTTTAGGGCAATGTGAGCAGGGTTTGTACGACGACTGGCATTTACTAAGGGCAGTCGTCGATAGGACTGCCCTTTAGTAAATTTTGTCGAGTCATATGGTTGTTACTTATTTCTATAATGTCCTTACCTTATCAACTTGGAGCAACTTTATTTCAAGTTCAGAATCATAATAAAGTACTCCGTAAAATTCTAGTGGCTTTCCAATTAAAAGATCTAAATTTAGCTTAACAAATAATGATAATTCCAATAAAAATTATATAGTCAACACCATTTGTTGCTTTTAAATGGCATGAGACATCATTAAGGCCCTGAAATTCATATAAATCACTGTCTTCATCTTCTTGATACTTGTGATAGTATTCTTTATTGTAATAAATGTAATTATTTTCTAAAATCATTTTACTTTGTTCATCTGTGATGGATTTTACTGAATTATAATTAGTCTCAGTTAAAAATTCCTTGCACACAAAATATCTTATTTGTTAATTGCGATTTTTTATGATGTAATGACTTTTTATTTCTAATATGAACATTTAATGCATTATCAAATAATGAAATTAAACAATGATAGCTATTGCCATTTACATTTACTAAATAATTTGAAAATTTTCCAAATTTATCTTTGATATTAATGCGATTTATTGAAATGTCATCTTTTACAAAGACATCAACGGTATCATAATCTAAATGTATTTTTTCACCACTTAAAGTAAATTGTTGGTGATTAATATCATCAAAAGTAAGAAAATATGGAGATTCACATTCGTAACTATCATCATTCCTAATAGCAATTTCAATTGGTTTATTAATACTAATATAAGTGGTTGGTTCAAAAACGTTGAGAATAAAACATTCATAAAATATTTTGAACAGTAACTGTAAATCATTTATTCTAATTGCAATCTCCATATGATAAATGTAAATATGATGCTAAATTAATGGGTACTCATGCTGGCGCACGTTTGCAACTTGTGCCATAACTGCCTTTCGTTCAATACTTTGTAATAGCCAGTTTGATTTCTATTTTTAATATTTCTATTTAACCTTACTTAAACCTTGATGTAATTTTACTAAATTCAAATTCTGAAATTTTTTCAATTGATTCCATTTTTTGGTATCCAGTTTCACGATTTTTATGATTTAAATCTCTTCGATATGAAACCAAAGGAAAATTTTCATCAAATGTTAAATTTAAGAATTTTGAATTTTTAGGATAGCTTTTAAATGGAAACGCAACGAGCTCATATTCATGAGTAGACATTTGCGTCTTTGTTTTTATATAAACTTTACCTTCTTTGAATTCTTTTTGCACTATTTCTTCTAAATAATCATATAAGAGTGGGGGAAATGCCTTCCAGCGGCCTCCATTTTCCATTAAAACGTCAATTGATTCTTTTGTAATATTGTTTTTACTATCAATTGTTGTAATAATATTTTCATTGAAATTGTAATACTCCCACTGTGTATACTTATAATCAGTTAACTGTGTTTCTATTACTATTTCCTTTTCTTTGATATATAAAATAATCATTTCATGATTTCCCATTATAAAAGAAACAAAAACAATTTTAAACATCTCCATTATTACATTTACTTATATGTTAATTACAATTCCAAAGTACAGGTGAAGCTGGAACCCTAGTAGCGCTGCCTTTCGTTCTATGCTTTGTTGTCATTTGGTTGTTCTAAGCTTATTGTTTTTAAGCAACTTCATTTGTGCTTTATGCTCCTTAATCCTTTTCTTGGCATATTCATAAGCCATTTTTTCAAATTCTTTCGATCTGACCACTTTCATACATGCTTGTGTTACACAAAAATATGTAGGGGGAGCAGAATGATGCGCATATTCATTAATAGGTTCCACCACAATATTAGGAGGATAGTCAATTTGCAGATTTGGATATTTACGAATTCGTTTCAAGCTATCTTCTAGTATATTTAAATTATTCTTTCCATATAAGTACATACTTGTCATACCTTCTGATTGATTAATTATATGATCGTTTAGTTCATATTGTAATGAAACTACCAAACTATCTAAGTATGTTCGATTATTGTTGTCCAAAAATAATAAAGCACCGCAATCAAATCTTTCCTTATAAGTTTTATCGTCCAGATAATAGAAAAAACATTGACTAATGAAAAAATCTTTATAATTATTTTCGATGTATTCAACTGATATATACTCAGTACTCTTTTTAGAACAAGATATGAGAATAAAAATTAATGCAATTAGAAATCTACTCATGTTTAATCTAGTTTCCAAAAATAAGCAATATCAATTGATTCCCAATAACAACCTGCACCGCATCCATAAATAATTGCTGGAGTTATTGGATCGTCTCTCCAAATATCACAATGTCCAGATGCTCCAAAACCAATTGGATCTACAGGAAGCATACCATAAATACCTTGGTTCGAACCAAAACTTGATTCAGGTGTTGCACCATTACCCAAATCCGATCCATTTACAGTTACTGTTGGAGCGGGAAATACTTCAAGCAAATAACTTATCAAGAGTTCAGCGTTTAAAAAATAATAATTTCCATCATTATCTGGAATCGTAAAATCTTTCTCACCAGCATCTTTTATTCCATTCGAGTTGTTGTCACTCCAAATATGAGGTATATTGACACCAGCACCATTAAGTGCGATTGATACTTTCATTGCACAAACATTGTGAATACTCGGATAATCTACAAAAATTTGATGAATTGGCCCTTTTAACAATCCAAAATATTTGCTGCTCCAGTAAGTAAAGAACCATTACTATTTTGTGGATAAGAATTATTATATGCAGCAAATGTCGGCAAATTTTGTGCTGTGACTGGGCTATGTTTTGACCAATCAAAATCACCAATAGAATATTCAGTACCGCCATCAACACCTTCAAAGTACCAATTGTATATAGGGAGAACGTCTTTCGTTGCCTCAGCTACATATTCGTTAAAATAAATTTGATTACCGCAGGTATTCCCGAAACTGCCAGCCAAATTTGATAATTCTTCTACCGTCATATTTAAATTATATTCATTCAAGAAGGATTCAGCAGCAGCTTCACAAATAATCAGATTGGTAAATAATCCGCCCAAACAATCTACCAAATCATTTTGAGTTGGATTATTATCAAAACAGTTATCAGCGTCTGCAGCACAAAGTATTTCATCATATGTCATAATACATGGATCAGTAGAATTTGTATATGGATCATGGCACATTGCAATATTTAAACTTGATATTACCAGTGACAATGCATTAATATAGTTCTTCTTAACCATAAAATCGTACTGTAACCAAAATAAATTGGGATTTTCGCAATCTGGACCATTGTTAGAGCTACCACCACCGCCAGATCCGCCACCGCCAAAACCTCCGGAAGCAATGAAACCACCACCTAAGAAAATGCCACCTCCTGAGCCACCTCCTGAGCCAACTCCGCCGCCAGAACCACCAAATAAACCGCTAAAAAATTGTTTAATATCGTCCCACCACGAATCTCCCCATTCAGGACATTTTATTTTTTTCTTTTCTTGAATATTGGCATCTACACCAGTAATGTCTCCAAGATCGAAATTATAAACAGTTTTAACCATTTCCGTTGAACTGTATTCAATAACTTTCCCTGTGAAATTTATTACTAAAGGTTTATATGCTTTTGCAGTATAAAAAAACTATCAGCAACGTAAATAAGTGTTGATATTTCAAAACTATTTGAAACACTTTCCTTTATTAATATCTGATTTCTAACCCAAGGTGAAATTTCAAAAGGGCTATTTAGTGCATTAACCATTATAGCTGGAACACCAAAAAATTGGTGTATGTTGCCGATTCCATATTAAGATTAAACCTTAATGGATTTAAGATAGACATCGAATCTCTTGGCATAGCTGTCTTCTGAGCATTAAATGCATTTTCAAAAGCGGAAAAATCCCTGACTGTAGTTGATCTTCTTTCAACAATGTCAAGATGCTCATCAATAATAGGTGAATCTTTGTTGCATGACGACAACCAAAATATTGAAAATAGACCAGCAACAAAAATCAAAAATTTAAAATTTCTCATAATATCATAAATTTATAATTTGGCTGAGACAGCAGTTCCGCTGTTGGTCACAACTGACCTTCGCCATACAGTTTACTTGGAGATATTTTAGAGGTAGTACTCCTGAATTTCTTTTCAATCGATGACAGCTTACAAATTTATGTAACAATAATATATTACAATTTAATGTATAACGCAAATTTAGTGCCATTATTACAACTTAAACATACACTTCCTCTCTAATTTTTAATTTGAAATGTGATTAAAAAGAATTATAGCACCAAAGCCTTTTTTTGCTTTGGAAGTAATGTGTTGCCTGGTTTTTTTGCCTTATGTTATACACCATGTGTAACTTCCTGGGGATTGATAGGAAGCTAAAATCAACATTTGTAAGGCACTAGCATGATATTTTCACTTTTTGATATAGAGGCTTACTTTGCTTTCAAAGTTGATAAATGTAATAAATGTTTTGTATTAAAACAAATATTTGTATGGTATTGAAACAATATTTATCTTTGTTCGGTTAAATGGCAAAACATAAATTGATATGAATATAAAATTGTCACAAAAGCAAATAGGGCAGAGGATAACCGAACTTCGTAAAATGAAAGGGTTGTCTCAGGAAGATTTGGCTAAAAATGTCAAAATTTCCCGACCGTCTTTGGCTCAAATTGAGTTAGGAAATAGAAGTGTTGATATTCTTGAACTGCAAAAATTCTCTTTGATTTTGGAATTTTCATTGGACGTTTTTATGTCTAAGGATTTTTCGGCAATCCAAGATGTTGATGTAAAAGAAGAAAAAAGAGCAAAGAAAGAAGAAGAACGTATTTCTGTACCTACGTTACAAGTCAATAAGTTTAAAAATGTCTTGTTATATATTCTCGAACGATGTGCAGGTAAGCCAAATGTTGGTGAAACAGTTCTTTATAAGTTGCTTTATTTTGTTGATTTCAATTATTATGAATTGTATGAAGAACATTTAACTGGTGCTAAATATCACAAATTGCCTTATGGTCCGGTCCCGCAAAAATTAGATACAATCATTGGTCAAATGATTGAAAATGGGCAGTTGCAAAGAGTAAAAACTGAATATCGCGGCTATCCTCAAACTCGTTATTTGCCCTTAGAGAAAGCTGATTTAACAGAACTAAGAGCAAGTGAAAAAGATGTTATAGATAGGGTAATTGAACAAATGAGTGATTGGTCGGCTGCAATGCTTAGTAATTATTCACATGGTGATAAACCATGGAAAGCTTCAAAAGATGGGGAGGATATAAATTACGAATTGGCTTTTTACAGAAGGCCACCTTATTCAATTAGAGTTTATGAAGATGATGAACAATATTGAATTTGATGAATTATCGGAATTTAAAAAGGATTTAAAAAATCTCCTTAAAAAATACCGTACGCTCAAAGAAGATTTAGAAGTTGTAAAATTAGATTTGAATGACGAACCTGGAGAAAGTCCACCGTTTAGTTTTCGTATTGATAATTTGGGTTTAGAAACATGTGTCATCAAGGTTAAAAAAATTGCTTGCAAAGCGTTAAAAGGGAAAGGAGTAAATTCAGGATTAAGATTGATATATGCTCATTTTCCGGGCGAACAAAAAATTACATTCATTGAATTGTATCATAAGAATGACAAGGAAAAAGAAGACAAAACGAGAATAACGGATAATTTTAAATAAGTTAAAAATGGCAAAAGGTAAAAATCCATCCGTTGTGCCAACACAAAGACGGTTGGTTAAAGTGACGCCAGGCTTCGGCTATATCGCGCCTAGCAAAAATTGTTGCCCTAAATTATTAACATACACAAAAGCCATCAGAACTTAAACCCAACTTCGGATTTTAATTCGGACATAACAAAAGAACTCTGAACATTTCCAATATTATCAAGTGAAGCTAATTTTTTACTCACAAATAGTTGATAAGCGTCCATATCAGATACAACCACTTTGAGTAAATAATCATACATTCCGGCAATGTGATAACAATCTCTAACTTCGCCAAAACTGACTATCTCTGACTGAAACTTCTCAATTAATTCTTGCTGATGATGCCTAAGTGACACATAACACATGACCGTAAGACCAAAGCCCAATTTTTTCCCATCTAATCTTGCGTGGTAGCCTTGGATTATTCCATCCTTTTCCAATTTTTTTAATCTTTCAAAGGTTGGCGTCTGACTCAAATTAATTTTTTCACTCAGCTCTTTGACCGTGATTTTTGCATTTTGTTGTACTTCGCGCAAAATGGCGAAATCATAAAAATTAGCCATAAAGATTATTTTTCCGAATTATTGCTAAATAAAACTCAAAAATATCATAATTATCTAATTTATTAACAATTAATAGAATATAATACTTATTATTTTGCTTGTATTCAGCATATTAATATTAAATATATCTTTGTAGTAGAATAATCATACTTATTTTGAAGCCAGTACACAACCATTCCTTCAGCCCTGAATCCTTAATGATGTCATATGGCTACAAGCCCGAGTTGTCAGAAGGAGCCATAAAATGTCCCATATTCCAGACTTCAACCTTTGTTTTTAAAAATGCAGAGGAAGGCAAAGCTTTTTTTGAAGTAGCGTATGGCATCAGAGTTCAAAAAGACAACGAAGAATTGGGTTTGATATATTCACGACTCAATAATCCGGATCTGGAAATTCTGGAAAACAGACTTTGTCTTTGGGATAAGGCCGAAGAATGTGCGGTTTTTGAAAGTGGTATGTCAGCGATAACTACAGTTTTACTTGAATTTTTAAAACCAGGCGATCTTTTGCTTTACAGCATGCCTATCTATGGTGGTACAGACCATTTTATCAATACATTTTTGCCAAAAATTGGGATAGATACCATAGGATTCAGACCGGACATGGACGAAACGGAAATTAATAGCCTATTAATAAAAACAGGAAAAGCTGACAAGCTAGCTATGATTTTTATCGAAACGCCTGCCAATCCGACCAATGCCATCATTGACATTGAAATGTGTGCACGGATTGCTCAAAAACATTCAACGCAAGAGCAAAAAGTAATCACGGCTGTGGACAATACATATATGGGACCACTTTGGCAACATCCGCTGCGTCATGGTGCAGACTTAGTATTGTATTCAGCAACAAAATACATAGGTGGTCATAGCGATGTCATAGCTGGTGCAGTATTGGGCAATGCAGACCTTATGAAAAGAGTCAAAACGTTACGAACATTTCTCGGTAATATGGCAAGTCCGAATACTGGTTGGTTATTGATGAGAAGTTTAGAAACGTTAAAAGTGAGAATGGAACAACAGGCCAAAAATGCGAAAAAAATTGCTGAGTATTTAACTAAGCATCCAAAGGTAGAAAAAGTATATTATTTAGGCCTGATCAATGAGAAAAGCCCGAATTATATGACATACAAAAGACAATACTTATCGGCCGGAGCTATGTTGTCATTTGATATCAAAGGGGGAGAAAAAGAAGCTTTCGCTTTTCTAAACAATCTTAAACTCATTCAACTAGCCGTCAGTCTAGGGAGCACTGAAAGCCTTGCAGAACATCCTGCGTCAATGACGCACGCAGGTATTGAAGAAAGGTATAGAGTGAATATGGGCATAACTGACAAACTGATCAGAATATCTGTTGGTGTTGAAAATTATATTGATATATTGTGGGATATCGAGCAAGCATTGGGAGAAGTGAATACGGGTGATTAATGCTATTTTAACATTTTGAGTATTGGTTTTTTTGAAGGAATAATTATAAATGAACATGGCTCAGGTTGTAAAGTTAGTAGCCATAAAACATTGACTTTGGGTAATCCTCTTAATTGCAATTAAGTGTTGTGAACAGTTTCCCATATTATCTGTAGTTATTTTTTTAATAAAAATTCTATTGGGATATTAAGTCTTTTATTCCACGATTTTTCACTGTGGTCATCTCCCGGGAAATATTTAGTAATCCAATTTTTTTTAGCATACCCTTTACTTTTTATTACATTATCTACTTTCATTTGAATGTTGGGATACATCGCATCTAATGTCTGGTCTCCGCAGTCAAAGTAAATTTTGTGATTTTTGTGATTTGGAAGCTTGTTTTTCAGATACTTTATTAATGAATTTGGAACTGGGTTATTTTCTAAAGTAAATGTTCCAACCCAATGAGTTGATAAACAAGCTGCGCCACCAAATATTTTTGGATATTCACAAATAGCATAGAGTGAAATAAGCCCACCCATACTACTGCCTGCTATAAATGTGTTTTCTCTGTTTGTTTTTACAGCATATTTTTTGTCTATATACGGTTTTAGCTCTTTTACGATAAATTGCAGATATTTGTCAGATTGGGGTTGAAAATTCCCTGTTGTTTTTCCAGCTCTTTGTAATTGTGCAACAACAGTATCCTTTTCAGTTTGCGATAGTTGTTCAAATGGTTTTTGAGGAAAATAATCCTGGTGTCTTGTTTGTGCTCCATTCCAAATTCCAATCACAATAAAGTTTTTGGTTTTGTTTTTTGCTAACAACTCCGAGGCAACATCATCAACATTCCAAGCTTGCTTGTTCCAGCACTGGGCTGGGTCGTACAACATTTGACCGTCGTGCATGTACAGCACAGCATATTTTGTCGTATCGGAATAACCGTTCGGCAACCAAATATCAATGTTTCTTGCGGTTATATATTTCGATTGAAAATTTTCCAATCTTTCAATTTTTCCGCTCACAACTTGAGGTAGGAAATTTTGAGCTTTAAGCTGTGTTGATAAAATAAAAAAGATAATAAATAGACTAATTTTTCTGTTCATTCGATTTCAATATTTCAAAATTTCGGCTAATACAAAGTAAAATTGATGAAAGCCAATGTTTGGTATTAGGGTAAAACTTCTTTGGTAAAGATCATTTTGTGATATGTGCTGTATTTAAGTCCAAATTTAAGCACAATAGTTTGATTCCGGAAAGTTATGAGCAGTTTTAAATCTCGTAAAAAGTAGGCATAAAACGTTGACTTTGGGATGCAGAAGTTTTTATTTCACCTGCATTTGTATCCACTTTAATATTTCAGTCAAAGCAGTTGGCGAAAAAGTTTGTTCAATGTTCGAATATTCATCTGGTGAACCTGTTTTGCATTCTTGAAATAAGTGATTTAAGTTCGGCAATTCTATTATAGTTGTTTTTTTGTTTCCTCCTTTTGTCAAAGATCTTTTTATGGCTTCTAAATTTTCTTTTGGAGGAACTTGCAAATCTTTCGCCCCATTAATTGCTAAAACCGGGCATTTTACATTTTCCAAAGTTAAGGCCGGATTGTATTTTATAAAATATAGCATCCATGGGTTAACAATTTGTTGGACTTGTAATTGTACAAAATCATCATCACTCATTCCTCCTGGCTTTTCAGCATTTGGATTGTCTTTTAAAGCTTGTTTTAAAAAATCGGTTAAGTCAAGATTCAGTTTATCAAGATTAGTTGATTTATTTACAATGCCAAATGCTTTTCTATTTGTCGTTTCAGTTTTCTGTAAATCTTCATTGCTAACACCTGACACTTTGCCAATTAATTTTTGCTGTAATAAAAGCAATTGGTCCCCTTGAATGCCTGTTCCAGCTAGTAAAACAATAAAAGAAACATCATTTGATTTACTGGCCACCATTGGTGCAATAATGCCACCTTCACTGTGTCCCATTAATCCGATTTTCTTTTTATTTATTTCTTTTCTTGTTTTTAAATAGTCAATTCCTGCTTCAACATCAGTTGCAAAATCAGCACTTGTTGACGATTTAAAGTCGCCTTTTGATAATGCTGTACCTCTATCGTCATAACGCAAGACAGCAATTCCATTCTTGGTTAAATAATCTGATAAAACAAGAAAAGGTTTGTGTCCCAATAATTCTTCATCTCTGTTTTGTGGTCCGCTTCCACTTATCAAAATTACCGCTGGGAAAAACACCTTCTTTTTTAGGCAATGTCAATGTTCCTGCCAAACTTATCCCTGCTTTTTTGTTTTCAAAAGTTATGTCTTCCGAATAATACGAATATGGTTTTGTTGGTTCTTGCGGTCTTACAAGTTTTTCTTTTTCAATTTTTTCCTTTGATAAATTCATTGGAAAAGATTGCCCACCTTGATTGAAAGTGCCCACAATAATGTTGTCCTGACCTAATGTTCCTTCGTATTCAATTTTTGCGTTTGATATTGTAATTTTCAAAATTGAGTTTTCATAACTTGTAGTTGTTGTAGGAATTCCTTTTGCCCCTTGATCTGGACTGTCCATTGTTGAACTAATTCCATTCTCGGTTTTGGTAATATTAAACACAAGTCTTAATAGTGTTCCCTGTACTTTTAATGCACCGTTCCATTGCCCTGTTATATCTTGTCCAAAACTTGTAAAAGAGAATAGGATTGACAGTAATATTAATGTTACTTTTTTCATTTAATGAGTTTTAAAATATCTTGATATTAAACTAAAAGCTACAACCAATACAACTAAAGCTGATACAGAAATTGGATGCACAAAGTTAACATTCCAGCCCACATATTTATATCGATTGATGGAAATATTCTTTTGTCATCTTTGTTGTAATAAACCCATCCCATTTCCAATTGTTAGGTTCTTTATGTTAATTCTCTAATGTTTCTTTTGTTGGTTGTCTGTCTGTCTGCATATTTTGTAATTAGTATGAGGTCTATAAAATTTCTGCTGATGTTTTTCTTAGTTGGTTTATTTGAATTTTTTATATAGAAGTATTCCTGTAATAGCAAGCAAAACTGCACTTCCTGCAATAACAATTTTCTTTTTAAAATCACTTCCCCTATTATATTTATTTTTCAATAAAGTATTTGGCTTCAAATACATAATGTTGGTTTGATAATCAATAATTGCGTTAAATCTTTTCAACACATCGTTTCCGATTATTATTCTATCATAAGGGTTTGCATCATTTGGGTTTTGTAAATCTATTGGAACATTGTTTAAGGCAAATTCTCCAATTAAAAGTGTTGGGGCTAAAACTGTTTCAGTTTTTCCATTCATTTCATTACGCTTATTTCCCAAATGTTTCATTGAACCATAAAGTTGGTTGGATTTAGCAAACGCATTGTCAACTAATAAACAGTCATCATATCCGGTGTCAAACACAAACCAATTTATAGCTTTTGTTTTACCATTGTCAATAGTGACTGGAATATATGGCACACCATCTCTGATTTGTATGTCAATTTTAAAATAATCATTGCTCATTTCAGGTAATGCCGTATGAAAAATTATACTTTTAGTGTCGTAATTCAACTCAATGATTTTTTCCTGTAAAACGCTATTGCCGATTATTCCTTTATAGCCCCAACCTGTATGTTTAGTCGAAAATATAGGTACGCTATCCCAAACTAATTTCCCAATAGTTATTTCATTTACGTTACTGGATTTTACTTTTTGAGTTCCGGTAACGCTTCCCATTTCTGCAGATCCATTCCAAGTGACTTTACAATCATTTGACATGCTTTCTTTCAAAATGCAGGAAGTTACCCCAAGGTCAAAAAGAAATGTATAAGATTTGGTATTGTTTATTGCTGCTTTTATATAGGTTTTATTATCAAGTCCAAGCTCAAATGGGATGGTATCGTTGGTTAATTTACAATCATCGCATTTTTTATGATAGTTGATTACCTTAGGAAGAATGGTAGTAATTCTTGTTAAACAACTGTCTTTTCCATTGAGTAATATGATGAAGTCGTAATTTTTATTATAATCTACGTCAAAAGAGATAGTGTCAAGGTCTGTAAAAAAAAATTACCTTATGAGGTTTCTTAGGATTTTCTACAAGATAAAAATCGGGTTTTAGCTCTGGCATAATGTACCAATATCCTTTTCTAAAATGTTCACCATCTAATACACTTACATTTTTTGAATTGGCTCTAATGATTGGCAATTGATGTTGAGCAGAAGCTATATTAAAAAGTCCCGTAAGTCCGAGTAATACAATTAGTCCTTTCATTTTTTTATTTGTCAATTGTGCTGTGTACAATAGTATCGCAGGTAAACTGTTATTAACGAAACAAATCTACACTAAACTTTCGGTTTTTTTCAAATTTGTATCGGGAAATTTGAATGCTTCTTTGCCCACCATCAAGTAATTTAATGGACGCTGTATTTTGACAGCCTATGATTCTTCACCTGTTTAGATCAAAGTAGTCTATATATCGGCATGACCCAACAATTTTTGGATATACCTCACATCATTACCGCAAGCCATAAGATGAGTAGCATAACTTTTTTTTCATGAGCAGAACGTTATGTATTAAATAGTCTTTTGAGCGACTATAATCTTAGTTTTTATGATTTCATTCAGATAATGATAAGACTTGTTTGTACTTTAGTTTATTAAAAAAAAATCAATGTCCTCAGCCTTGTTCAGATTCTGCATGTTAACCATTGCCTTGATTTGTTATTCATGCCATAAACACAAACAAATCGAATCATTTCCTGCCAAGAAAACCTAATTATTGGTGACGAAGAGAGTCAGCACTCCACTGTGGATAGATTTACTGCCCGTAAAGCAGATTGGCATTTGGAAGCGCCAACCACTCATTCCCTAAAGGGACGACCCGGGTGATGACGAATGGCTTGCAGGCGGTCGTTTACTGGGAAAATGGATTGAAAGGGGAAGTAACAATAACGCTGGTAATATCATGGTTGTAGACTATGATGTCAATGAAGAAATGATTTATGCCGTAGGTGGCGGGGCCAATGTTTAAAGGAGATTTATCGGGATACAACTGGACACTCGTCAATGATAAATTGAGATTTTCAACCAATCTTCTTAAAGTTTTATATCTTACAAATGGCACAAAAAGAATCGTATCTGCAGTCAATGGTATGCCTCATTTTTCAGATGACGATGGCATCACATGGATAAAATCGACTGGTGTAGTGCCTACTGCAGACGGGTGGGAGCTGTATGACTCAGAGGTTACGTCTGACGGTAAAATATTTTTTCTTGGCCGGAAGGATTATAATTCAAGTATCCGGGTGTACTGTTCTTTTGACTTTGGCAAATCTTTCAAAAATTTAAAATTATTTACTACTTCAGACGTCAGAAATGTTAGCCTTGGTTTTAATGCAAAAAATGATAACGTGTATGTCATTGAACAAATAAATACTGACAAATCAAATCTGTATAAATTTAATGCTGTCACCAAAATTCTTGATGTAAAAACGAGCAATCAAAGCATAGGTTTTGGTCAGGATGGAAGGGCAAATTTACAGGTAGCCTCTACTGGTGATACCACCAATTTATTTGTAGTCAATAATGAGCAGCAGCTATTCATATCAAAGGATGAAGGGAAATCATGGAAATTGCGATCTACCTTACCTACAAGACCATGGGAGGTTTCCATTTATGTGAGTCCCTCAGATCCAAGAAACATATTATATGGCGAAGTGAATGCCTATAGATCTAACAATGGTGGTGGAAATTGGTTGAAAGTAAGCGAATGGTGGGAATATTATGGAGATATCAATAATAAGATGCATGCAGACATGATGACTTTCAAAGAATTTAAAGACCCGTCTGGTAAGCCGTTTATACTAACAGGAAATCATGGCGGTATTTATTTTTCAGAAGACTATGGCAAGACGCATTCAAATCTTGGATTGAGCGGCCTTAATGTTTCTCAGTATTATGATGTCAAATCTATGCCCGGAAACCCTTCGAGGGTATTTGCAGGTTCTCAGGACCAGGGTCAGCAAAGAGGTCTAATAGAAGGCGAAGAGACAGCCGAACTTTTTCAGAATGTATCAGGTGACTATGGCCACATTACATTTACAAAAAATGGAAAAAGTCTCTGGTCTGTTTATCCCGGAGGTTTGATTGGTTTCTATAGCGCGCCTTTGAGCCAGACCAACCCGATTGCCGGTTATGAAATTGTTTCCTCCAATGAAACCGTATGGATACCACCGATTATATCAGGACCTGATCCATCAAAAGATATCATTCTGGCTGCAGGAGGAAGTACCACCAAAACATCCAATGGTTCATATATCATACAGTTGGAATATAAAAATAATGACATTGAAGCGACCCAACTTCCTTTTAATTTTGCCACAAGCGGAGGACAGATTTCTGCATTGGCTATCAATCCGATAGATAAAAACAAATGGTATGTTGCGACCACAAATGGTGTATTTTATACATCTATTGATGGTGGTCAACAATTTAATAAAACACAAAGCTTGCTTTCTGAATCTCATTACCTTTATGGCTCTTGTATCCTTCCTTCAGCCATTACGCCTGATCTTGTATATTTATCAGGAAACGGATACTCAAATAAACCGGTATATAAATCTGTGGACGGAGGTAAAAATTTTGTTGAAATGAGTGAAGGACTGCCCAAAACAACAGTATTCAAAATAGTAGCCAATGAAGACGAGTCGCTGTTGTATGCTGCAACGGAAGCTGGGCCTTATGTGTACATTGCGACAAAAGGGCAATGGTATGATCTCTCCGGATCCATCACACCCAATCAGACCTATTGGAGTGTTGAGTATATCCCACAAACAAAAACAGCGCGCTTCGGAACGTATGGTCGAGGCATCTGGGATTTTGATTTTAAAGAAATCTCTACGGGCACAACAGCTCCGGTAGCCGAAACGGATATCGTTACTGTTTTTCCTAATCCGGCAGCAGATTTTATTGTGATCAAAGGACTTGATGGCTATACTGCAAATAATGTAACTATTTACGACATACAGCATAAAATATGTCTTAGGTCAACCTTAATTTTGGGTAAAACCTTAGATATCAGCCAATTATTACCAGGACAATATATTGTGGAAGTAAGTATAAATCAAAAAATGATCACAAAAAAACTGGTAGTCCTCTAAATTGGTTTTAAGTCACTTTAATGGACAAAGTTATTAAATATTGAAACCAAAAAGAAGTCTTACAATCAAGGATAAAGTAACAATAATGAAGGGCTATTTCACTAACCACTTTTTAGGTTGTTAGTGCTCTGTCCAGAAAATAAGTTAAACCCAAATTCCGCATTAGAAATGAACTGCATGAAAATCTGACTTCAAATTTGTCTTCGTACTCAATTTTAGTGAAAGTATGTCACGAATAGACTTCAACACGCTGAGACAAGTATGTCTCAGTAAAATCCTAAAATGATACTTCGTGTATCATTTTTAACAGATTCTGTCCGAAACCAACTTTATTGCCATATTCCCATTCGAATAAAGTCTAATGCGGAATCAGGGTTAAATAATAATTTAAGAAAACTTGCCTGTAAATTTAGCGCTGATAAAGATGGCTCTCAATTTTATCCAATGGGCTTGGTGTAATAAACTTTGAATAAAGCTAATTATATCGAAGGAGTTAATACGTTGTAACTATTCAGCAATTACCGCAGCGGGGTGAAATGTTGGTAACCACGGATAAAATCCGCGGGTAAGTGCTAAGAATGACCCGATTTTGGCGAGAATTTTGGCGGAAAGGTCCAAAATTCTTGCCAAAATCAAATACTTTTGCTAATAGCTGAATAGTTACTTATTATTATGACTATATTTGCATTTTATACTTATAAATTATACGTATATGGCAAATTATACATCAAGTCTTCCTGATAGCGTGTTATCAAAACTTAGTGAAATGGCGCAAAAACTTAAGGTGCCAAAAAATCAAATAATAGAACGAGCTGTGGACAAATACCTAACAGAAATAGAACGCCAAATGTATATACGCGCCTTTAAGCAAATATCAGGGGATAAAGATATCTTAGCTATGGCCGAAGAAGGAATGGAAGAATATGTCACTGCCTTAGACGATTGGGATGAAAAAGGGTGAAATATGGATGGCCGGTCTCAATCCCAATCGTGGTAAAGAGCAAAGTGGGCAAAGACCAATTGTCATTATCAGTGGCAACGCCATGAATAGCCATTTTGATTTGGTTATTAGCTGCCCATTATCAACTAAAATAAAGAACTTCATTGGTGATGTGATTTTGGAACCATCAAAAACCAATGGCTTGAAAAAAAAATCTGAAATTCTGGTTTTTCAAGTAAAAAGTATTTCAAAAGATAGGCTAGTCCAACGTTTAGGGCAAATAAATACAAATGAAATGGCTGAGGTGGATGACAATTTGAACAAGATATTGAAATATTGAAATACTTAGGGTCTGCTGAAAAAGTCAAATTTAAAAATTGGACTGAATATTTTTTGAAAGATATTGTTCAAAAAACAAACGATAGAGAATAAGAACGAAGTGAAGTGCAAAGCACCAAAGGCTGACAAGCCTTGACGCAGTGAACCCGCATGGCCTTTAGATTTGCATATCCAATAAATTAATTACATTACACTTATTATTATGTATTATTATGGGGGTTCTAGGGGGTGTTGAAAAGTAATAATTTTGTGGAAAAGTTGAGTCAAAGTGTGGCAAATTATGCCGCAGGCTAGGTAAAACCTATAACCCGTTTTAATCCACACTTTGCTCAAAAGGTTAAAAAGACAGATAGAAAATTAGGGTAAAACCCATTAACAAGGTAATCGTCCTTCACCTTTTATCTCAACTTATTTTTAAAATTTGTTAATTCTTAAAACCATTTTAATCATGTTAAAGTTCACCGTCGGGGCTGACATTTCTAAAGACAAAATCAATTTCGCACTACGTTATCTAAACGACTTCCTTCTTGAAAGAGAAGTAGAAAACACTACTTCTGCTCTTAACAAATTTATCAAAGAAGTCCAATCATTGGCAAAAAAAATAGCCAAAGAAAATAAGTCATTACATTCAATAGATTTTATTATGGAACATACAGGTATCTATGGCAACCTACTTATTGAATGTTTGGCAGGACATAAGCTAAATATGTATGTTGTTTCGGGTCTTGAAATAAAGAACAGTACTGGGATCAGCCGGGGTAAAAATGATAAAATTGATGCTAAACGAATCGCAGATTATGGGCTCAGATTTGCAGATAAATTAAAACCTTATACCTTATGTGAGAAGACGCTGGTAGAAATTAAAGGTTTGAATACTAAAAGAGCGCAACTGGTTAGGATAAAGTCGCAGATGACACAAGCCAATGATGACAACAAAAATTTCAAAGCAAAGATCTTTTAAAGAAATTAAACAAAATAGATAACCCAATAGTAAAAGCTTTGGATGATGCCATCGAGAAAATTGAAGCCGAAATGTTAGAGTTAATAAAAAGCAACACAGCGTTTATGACAATTATAAGATTGCTCAATCAGTGCCAGGGTGTAGGCAAGATTATGTTAGCTTTCATTGCGCAACCAATAATTTCAACAAATTTGAATCTCAAAGCCTTAGGAAGTTATTGCGGAGTAGTACCGTTTGGTAAGGAATCAGGAAGGTAGTAAAGGTAAAGACAAAGTATCACCTATTGCCAACAAGACATTAAAAACGCTACTACATCTTGGGGGCATTAGCAAGCATTGGTGGAAAAATGCATTCGCAGCATACTACCAGAGAAAAGTCAATGAGGATAAGAAGAACAAAATGCTTGCCATCAATAATGTCAGAAATAAATAGTAAAAACACTCTTTGCATGCATTAAAAAATAAAAGCAAATACACAGCAGATTATCTGTTTAAATTTGCAGCATAAATTGTAGAATGTGGATAACTCTGTTAACAGTACATATAAATCCAATTTTATTAACCCTAAAAAGTCAATTATGTATTAAAAAATATCAATTAATACTTGGTCAAACCATAGAAAACGGATGGGTAGTAAGTGCGTCTATTGCCATACTAGCACAAAGGGCTGGAAATGATCTACTTATGGCAATAGAAAAATGCAGGACTGAGCGATCCTTTAAGGTCGAGCATGACAATGCGAGAAGCGATGGAACCCGCCTTCGGCGGGGTGGGAAGCTCGATAATGAACGTTATTACACTTTAGCTGACCGAAGTTTCGGTCAGTGCCTTCATTTTCGAGTGATTTCTTATCACTCGAATCTCGTAAAAACGAGACCATTCAGTTATCTTTTTTTGAACTAGCATTTTTTGGTTACTTTTTTTGCGCCATGAAGGTGGGTAAGTGAAAGCCCACCATGTTATTTTGAAGATGATACAACAACATGAGTGACCATGTTGCGAAGTATCGGCAAGGGATTTTAGGGTAACTTGTCAAACCACTCTTGACTGCAAATCGAGTAATTGAGATGTAGTAAGCGTAAAGAGAAAAGGCGTATTATAACGTCAGGTAATGGGCTTCTATACAGAACTTGGGAGAACCACATTTGGCAACGTAGTAAATACGTTATGTGGTAGTCGGACTAAGCCATAGTAGTGAGTTAAAGGCTAATGAAAGTTAGTTAAAGCGAAGGGCTTAGGATGTAGATATTATTTAACATTAAAACAACTCCAAAAAGGAGGAAGATCGAGATGGAAATAAGAGTAAATCAAACAATACCTATCGAACGGGAATGGGTAACGGAAGCATACTTAAACTGCGCAAAGGAGGGAAAGGTACAGGAGTAGATCAAGAAAGTTGGAAAACATTCGATAAGAAATTAACCAGCAATCTCCATACGATATGGAGCAGACTCTGCTTCAGGAAGTTACCATCCAAATGCAGTTAGAGAAGTTGAAATTCCTAAGAAAGACGGTACGGTGCGTAAGTTGGGTATTCCTACACTTCGAGACAGAATCAGTCAACAGGTAGTAAAGGAGTATATGGAAAACCGCATAGATAGAATATTTCACTAAGATAGCTATGGATATCCCCCCTTAAAGAACGCACATCAGGCATTACGAACAGTAATAAAGAATTGCTATCGCTATGCTTGGGTTATACACATGGATATTAGTACACTCTTCGATGAGATCGACCATGAAATCATGCTCAACGCGGTATCACATGTTATGCCAGAGAAATGGGTATTGATGCACGTAAAAAGGTGGTTAGAGATGCCAATCCAGGAAAAAAGACAATATTAGGAGCAAAGAAGGAAAAGGACACCACAAGGCGGGTAACAAGTCCACTGTTAGCGAACCCATATTTACACTTTTACATTAGACAAAATGGTTTGACAAAAACCATCCTGAGGTAAGATTTGTAAGATATGCAGATGACGTAGTAATACATTGCAAAGTGAGCAATGTTAAAATACATATTGCACAGATTATGACACGATTAGGAGAGAGGTAAAACTAACCATCAAAGAGAGCAAACAAAAGATAGCCTATTGTAAAGATTATCGACGAAAAGCAGACTACGAGCATGTGACATTTGATTTTCTTGGCTTTAGCTTTAAACCTTCAAAAATGATTATGAAAGATAAACAAACCTTGTTGGAATTTTTTAGGAGACAGAGCAAAGACAGTGCGAAAAGATAATGGAAGAGTTTCGTTTAAATAAATGATGAAACACACTGAATTAGAAATACAATATATAGCCGCAAAGCTTAATACCAAGCTGATTGGATGAATAATTATTATGGACTCTTCACAAAACGCGGATTAGAGAAGTGCTTTTATCATTTAAATACACGAATAAGAAAGTGGATAAGAAAGAAGTACAACCAGGTACAAAAGAAGCGTTGAACATGTATCAAATGATCCGAAAAGAGAAGCCAAATCTTTCTATCATTGGTCAAAAGGGTATAGTTAATGATTTTTTTAGACTATATCAAGAGCCGTGTGAAGGGAGATCTTCGCTTTTGTTCCTGAGAGGCTTGCGGGTGAAAACCCCGCTTGCCTACCGACTTGACAGGAAAAAAGAAATGCCGCCCGCACAGGGCAAAGACCAGATTAAGTGCAAATGTTTTTTTCTAAAATACACCAATACCCGTGCACTGAAAATCATAAATATCTAAAATATTCAGTGATAAAACAGGTCTTTTTACAGTTTGACGTATCGCTGTGGTCATAGAATATGCTTATAATCTAGCATCCAGCGTTACCAATACTAAATTCAAAATCTTGTGCCACTTTTATGTGTTCCTCATTTACTGCTGAATTCCATTTTGGCATTTTATTAATGACATCAAGCAATAAATTGTCAATTTGGGAATCACCGGAAGTCCCTGAAATTTTAGCATTTGTAATGGCACCTTCTTCGTTTACTGTAAACCTTATGAGCACCGATTGAAAAGACCTGGCATTTTTTTCAGGAATTTTACTGATCGCATGTTTCTTTATATAGTTATTCATTGCTTCATTTCCTTCGGCATATGCTGCTTCAGTTTCAGGAACAACGGTAACTGAATAGTTCTTCGCATCTTACCCCAACTCATCCGTTACTGAATTTTGCATTAGTATTTTCCGAAGCATTACAATTTCTGTCCCATTATGAGCATGCTGTATTATATTTGTTTGCTCCTGACTCAATATGTCTGAGGTACTTACAGCCGCACTACTTTTTTTTACCGTCAAAATTTGCTGAAACCTCTATTGAGATATAACTCGCTATCCACTTTGAAGGGTAATAAGGTATTATATCACCCATAGTTTTTGCATGGTAAATTTTTTCTTTTTTAATGGCATGTTTATAAGCACCCCTAATCTCATAATTGAGGTTCTGAGAAAATCCGGAAGTATACATTTGCATCAATAGCAGAACCGAAATTAAGTGTTTCATTTTTAAGGAAAAAATGAAGAAAAATTTGTCCAATATAAACTTTTTAACCATAGTTCGTCTCTCTATTTGCTTCCTTTTATTTGAATTGAGCAAGATATTATTCTTTTATTTGTTTAGCGATTGTTTCAGGTATTTTTGTTATACTTTTAATCCTGATGTTTTTATAATACATTTCTCCGCCGTCTGTTTGAATTTGAATTTTACCTTTTCGGATTGGAAGCTCAGTTTCTCCTTTACGTACAAATAAACCATTTGTCATAAGTATAACTTTATCGTTCAATACATGGATGCTTTTGTTTCCAAAACAAATAATTTCAAGTGTATTCCATTCATTTACAGGTTTTTCAAGGCCTTTTTTTGCCTTACAATAACCATACTTTTTTTTAGTTTTGTCCCCTACATATTTTTGATCACCAAGGTCATCATATACGAGTTTGCCATCAGGAGAGGCAGTTGATGTTATGGATGCAAAACTATCTTCATGACCATAGTAATCATCACCGCTTTCATCTTTTTTATCCGACATTCATTTCCTTTGCATCCAAACATTATTATGTACGCCACTTTTTCCAAATACAACAGTACAAAATACCACCATTACACCACATTTGTTTTGATTGCTTTGGGTTGTGTTTTCGACATACTTAAATTGCAGAGTCAAGTGATAATTTTCATATTCTTCCTTGCTGGTCAATGCACTGCTGAATTTATTTGAAACTTTTAATATCGTTTCATTTTTTTCAAGTACAGTAGTAAAATATTTGAAAAGCATCTTGTTAAATCCGGTTACCGTATCCAAATAAGT
>JADKGD010000038.1 GCA_016717145.1 Saprospiraceae bacterium
TCAAATATACAAAAAGGAATTTCAGAGGTAGATATTTCAAATCATCCAAGTGGCGTTTATTTTGTAAAAATAAGTTCCGAATGGGGAAAACAAAACATTAAAATTATAAAAAATTAACGACAAGTATGCACAATAGGCTGCTAAACCCAGGTCAAGATGACTTTAAAAAACAAGGTCAAACGTACCATAATTAGGGTCTGCTGAAAAAGTCATCTGTTATTTTTGGATATTTTTTTTTGGAGACATTCGTTCAAAAAACAGCAATAGAGAATGAAGCAGCAAAAGTGCGTCTATTGCCAAATTCCTACAAAATCTATGAAAAAAGTAGAAATGGCAATAGAAAAATGCAGGACTGAGCGATCCTGGTAAGGTCGAGCATGACAATGCGAGAAGCGAAGGAACCCGCATGGCGGGGTGGGAAGCTCGAGAATGAACGGTATTTTAGCCTAGCTGACCGAAGTTTCGATCAGTGCCTTCATTTTCGAGTGATTTATTATCACTCGAATCTCGTAAAAACGAGACCATTCAGTTATCTTTTTTGAACTAGATTTTTTTGGTTACTTTTTTTAGCAATGAAAAAAAAAGTAACTGCTGCCCGCACAGGGCAACATATTAGTTAATGTGCACGGATTTTTAAATATATCGAGAAAATCTCGTGCACCTTATTCTTTCGATTTTTATATATAAAATTGTAACTCAATAATTTATGATACCGTCAGCAGACCATAATTAGTCAGTGATGATAAGTTTGTCCAATCCAATGGTTTTATCACCTTCCGTCAAACGAAGGAAATATATTCCGCTATAAAGATGGTCACGATTCAAATTAACTTCTGACCCTGAAATATTTTTTATTTGTTTCATGACCTGTCCATAGGCATTATACATTGTAAGGGTAGCATCATTCAATATACTCTTTATTTTTAAATTTGTTGCAAAAGAAAATGGATTAGGATACGCAGTTATTTGACCCGTCATTGTAATATCAGGCAATGATACTGTACTGTTTTTTATGGTCACAATCATCGAATCGATGGTTGTATTTCCTGAAGGATCCGATGCTGTAACCCTGAAAATATATGAGTCGTTTGTAAAGTTGAGCGTATTAAATACCTGTAATGAATCAGCTCCGTCGATGGTGCCATTGCCATCTGAATTGGTCACTATATGATAGAAGTCGCGATCGTTATAATTGGCGGTTGAAAAGCAGCTTTCATCCCGCGAATATATAGTCCTGAGTAAGCCCCAATAATAATTACCATTAAAATAAAAATCATTGTAAAAATCAAAGGCATAGGCGAAAGAATCCAGGAGCATATCTTGTGGAACAGCTAGCGGAGAAAGAGAGTACCTAAGTTTATGTACATCGCAATGCCATTTGGAATTAATACGATCATAAACTTTAGAGATCACTTTTATATTGCCGTACAAACTGTCCGGTGATAGATATTTCCCTTGCTCATTCCTGAATGCAAAAACATCATTGTTGATCGTTTTTTCGAATTGCGGGGCTATAGTATCAAAAAAATTGGTCATATAACTTAGTGGGTTATCAAAAGTCGACCAGCTTCCATTCCATGTACTACCCTCGTCCTCAATGCGGGCAAAATGACAATGTACAAATCCGTCAACCGGAAAATTCGCAAGATAGCCGACCACATCTCCGGCATTAACAGCATCACCCACAGCATAAGGAAAACTTGTCCTTTCAAGATGTGCATATAAATATCCCTGTGTTAATTCAGACGTATTTTTATTTGAAATAGCTATGCGCCAATGATATTGTCCACTGGTCGTCAGAATGGCTTTTACAAATCCATTTTTAACGGAATAAACATCTTGCATAAAGGTGTCCAATAAGTCTACACCCGGATGTGGATACATGGCACCAACCGTATATTCCTGAATCTCACAATAACTGTTGCCAACCTGCTGGTATACTGTATCGCTGTAAAAATGTAACGGGTTAACAATTGACTCTGATGAACGAAAATGTGTAGTACCTATTTTTTTTTCTGAATGTGTTTTTTTATTCTGTTTATTCAAATGACTGCTTAGTGGGAAATGAACTTCTTCCTCTGGTCTAAAATCCGTAACATTTTCCGTACTGAAAGAATTGAAGATAAATGCTCCGGGTATTTCTTTTTTGACACTTATATATAGCCTTTCATCAAATGTATAAACATCAAAAACCAGTCCTCCCTTAGCACTAAAAATTGATTCAGGCTGACCCTTTTTTATGTGCAATATGTCTGTCATTGTGATGAATAAAGGCACATCTTTGAAAAACAAAATTTTGTATATTTGTTTGTTGATTTTCAGCACTGTATCTTTATACATGATGGCTGATGCTTTTTCATCATAATAAGCTACTTCTCCCGCATCATTTACGGCAAAAACATTAGAACCATCAAAGGTGGTCACTTTGTGTGTCACCAGATCGATCAGATATATCTGATTCATATCATGAAAAGCACAGAAATTTTTAGCCGGAGTCAACACAAAATTGATGGTCTGTGAAAACGATTGGGTAAAAATATTTTTTCCTTCATTTGAATAAATCCTTATGATAGAAGGTGCATTTTCATAATTGCCGGATAAGGTCAGAAAGCCGTGACGCATTTTAAAAACGCTGTTTCCATCAAGCCGCAGTTTCTCTATTTCTATGTTACTACCTGTGGACGCCAGATTCATTTTATATGAGGTCTCTTCAGCGATTGTTGAGATAAAATGTCCGTATTTGTTGAGGTGCTGGCCAAAAGTATTAACGGCTGTAAAAGCAATTAGGGCAATAATTTTTAATGCTGAAGTTGGTTTCACTACAAGTTATTATGTTAAAAATTTTATTATCATATATTTTGTATAAAGGTACACGTTTTTATATCAATCGCGTTAAAGTCCAAATAATTTCTATAATGGTTTGGGCCGCTTTGGAATTGACAGTAAGATAAAAGTATCCGGAAATAAAACTGCTCTTTGTATTTTGAAACCTGATAAAAATTAGTTTTAAGCATGCCTTAGTTATGGCAAATTGTTACATGACATACTTCGTTTTATAATCTGCTCATTCGTTACACCACCGGCAACGAAAGATACCCTTTGTAAGCATTATCATCTTCAAATACTACATCGCTGTAATCAGTCACAACATTATACAACGTATCGCGCTCTACTGGCTTCCTCCCTACCCTTCTGATCATGGTGACCAGTTGTTCTGTACTCATTGATGGCGCCTGTTCTTCCGAACCGGCCATGGAGTAGATCTTTGTGGTATCATCGATCGTGCCATCTATGTCATCTACACCAAAGGCCAGAGACAATTGTGCCATGTCCCGACCGATCATAGGCCAATAGGATTTGATGTGATCAAAATTATCCAGATATATCCTTGAGATGGCATAGTTGCGCAAATCTTCGATGACTGTTGTCTCGGACAGATGAGACATCTGATTGTCCTGATTCCTGAATTTGAGTGGTATGAAGGTCTGAAAGCCACCTGTCTTATCCTGAAGTTGACGTAGCTGATCCATATGATCGACTCTATGCCAATATTTTTCTATATGTCCGTACAGCATCGTTGCATTGGATTTACCACCCAGCTCGTGCCATACTTCATGGATGCGCAGCCATTGTGCTCCACTACACTTGCCTCCGGCTATTTCGTCCCTGATCTCCGGATGAAAAATTTCTGCACCACCACCAGGCATAGAGTCAAGACCCGCTTCCATCATGATTTGCATGCCTTCTTCATAGCTTACTTTATCTTTCTTAAAAATGTAATGATACTCTACAGGGGTGAGTGCTTTGATGTGCAATTCAGGTCTGTGGGCCTTGATCGTCTTGAACAAATCTGCATAAAATTTGACATCGTATTGTGGCAAAACACCGCCAACAATATGAACTTCAGTGACAGGCTGATCATCATATTTATGTACAATATCCATAATGTCATCCATGGTGTATTCCCAGCCTTCTTCACGCTTTTTAATCAATCGCGAGTATGAACAGAAACTACATGTGTACAAACATATATTGGTGGGTTCGATATGAAAATTTCGGTTAAAGTATGTTGAATCTCCATGTTTGGATTCCCGTACATGGTTAGCCAAAGTGCCCAAAAATCCAAGGCTTCCTTTTTCAAAAAGCACCAAAGCATCTTCGTTGCTTATCCTTTGGGTGTCCATTACTTTTTGTGCTATTTCCTTTAGATCGCCCGAAAGCATCTTGTCTTTCAGTAAAAGGTCGATATCCTGATTTGAAGCCATGTCTTATATTACGTTTCATTAAAAAACAAACAAAATTAAAATTTGATGCATAAATCAACGTTTTTTATTCAATAATCCTTTTACTTTACCATTCAAAGTGATGATTCAGAGATGCTGTCTATTTTAATCCCTATATACAATCAGGACGTTCGGCCCTTGGTCTACACCTTGGCAAAACAGTGTAACAAATTGAATATCAATTATCAAATCTTATGTTTTGATGATTTATCCGAAGAAAAATACAAACAAAAAAACAGGGAACTGGCATTTAAAGTAAATATCAATTATACTGAAATGTCAGAAAATTTGGGCAGAAGCAAAATAAGAAACTGGCTTGGAAAAGCGGCATATTTTGAATATATCCTATTTCTGGATGGCGAATCAACCATCAAATCCAAAGATTTTGTAAAAAATTATGTTTCTGCATTACCAACAGAATCGGTTATATACGGAGGTCGTAAATACGCAACAAAAAACCAACAAATACTAAAAAAATATTGCACTGGCTTTACGGTACAAAACGTGAAGCCTTATCGGCAAAAAACGCGATAAAGACCCATATCTAAATTTTCAATCCAATAACTTCCTGATGTCTGAACGGATGTTTAAAAGAAAATTTATTTGACGAATCGGTCATTGGCTATGGATACGAGGACTTGTTGTATGCTTTTTCGCTGGAAAAAAAATCAATTAAAATCCGGCATATCGACAATGCTGTCATACATGACGGCCTTGAAACTGCTCATATTTTTATTAAAAAAACCGAAAACGCAGTAACAAATCTGGCTTTACTTTTTCAACAAAAAAAAATCCCACCAACCCGGCTTATCAGAAAATATATTTTTCTTGAAGAATATGGATTGATATCATCTTTTGAATGGATGTATAAAAAAATGGAAAATAATATTAAAAAAAATATGTTGTCAGCCAGTCCATCTATAGCTTTGTTTAATCTCTGGAAACTGTATCTCTTTATCAATTTATTACATAAAAAATAACCAAACCATGATCTCAAAATATTACCTCATTTGTCTGTCAATGACACTATCATTGTGCTATTCGTGCAAAGAAAAAAAATCAATAGCCATCGGAGTACCCGGCACCAGGATTGAAGTGTATGATAAGGAAATGCTCAATATCATCGATTCCAATGCGGTCTTTGAAATTTTGGCCGATGGATTCAAATGGTCGGAAGGTCCGTTGTGGCTGGAAAACGAACAAAAAGTTATTTTTACGGATGTACCTGAAAATACAATATTTTCATGGGACTCCATTCACGGCAAACAAACATATCTGAAACCATCCGGATATACCATCATAAACAAAAAAGGTGGTACAGAAGGAGCCAATGGTCTGATGCTTGATGCATCGGGAAACTTAATTCTTTGCCAGCATGGCAACAGAGCTGTTGCCAAAATGCTTGCCCCGCTTAGTAACCCGAAAGATTCTTTTTTATTTCTGGCCACCCAATATAAAGGCAAAAAATTTAACAGCCCCAATGACCTCTTTATAACAAAAGACGGAGATATATTTTTTACCGATCCTCCATATGGCTTACCCGGACAAGATCAGGACAGCATCAAGGAACTGTCCTTCAATGGTATATTCAGACTTAAAAATGATGGTACTGTGACCTTACTTGACAGCACACTTAGCAAACCAAATGGCATTACCTTCTCAGCCGATGAAAAGTTTATGTATGTGGCAAATTCAGATCCCGAAAAAGCTTTATGGCGTAAGTATACCCTTGACGAACAAAAAAATATTGTATCGACCAGTTTGTTTGCAGATGTCACCCATCTGGTATCCACTTTAAAAGGACTGCCTGATGGTATGAAGATAGGAAAAAATGGTTATATCTTCGCTACAGGTCCCGGAGGCGTATTGGTTTATAGCCAGGATAGCCGGCATCTTGGCACCATTATGACTGGTCAGGCAACCGCCAATTGTGCCTGGACAAAGATGAAAAATACCTGTATATGACCGCACACAGTTTTTTGATGCGTGTACCTTTGAAAAAATAATACTTCCCGAGGGAGCGAATTTACCCTTCTTGCTATCTATATGGTATTGATCACTATTAAATTCAATTCCATGTTTTCTAAAATGATATTTTCGCTGATTTTTTGCGCATTCCTACTCGGTCATGTACAAGCACAGAATTTCAGAATTATAGGCAATACTGATGTTTGTTTGGGTTGTGAAAACTATTTTCCCAATATAACTTTTCAGGGAGGAGTAGAGTTTAGTGTCGATGTGACCGGTCCTGATTCGACGTGTGCATTTACAACCATGGATTATAATACAGGAGCTTTTACAATTTGTTATAATTGTTATGGTACGTATAAAGTGGTTGCAAATTATTATGGAAATAGTGGCCAGATTTACAGTGATTCATTATTAGTCATCGTTCATCCCAATCTGCCTATTGAAATTTTTCCAAAAGACCCCTTATCATGTTCTTCAGACAATGGAGAAAAATGCGCCAAAGCTTGCGCAGGTTCAACCCTTACTTATGGTTTTACCAATCCCAATATTTCAAATCCACCACAACCACCATTAGACATCAGCGTAACCGGAGCTGCATCCTATAGTATCAATTATCCGGCATCAGAAATTACAGTTACCTGGGGAAATGGTGGCTCAGGAAGTATCACGGCTGTAAGTTTTAGCGGTAGCACCAAGTGTATAAGTGAAGGTTCTATATGTATTGAAATCCTCAAAGATATCGATGTAGATTTTACCATTCCGGGGCAGAATTTCTGCGTTGGAGAATCTATCGAATTAATACCTTCATCATTGGATGGTGCCACTTATAGTTGGGATTTTGGCAATGGCATCACGTCATCCGATATCAAACCTACTGTGGAATATGATATTCCCGGTACCTATCAGGTTTCCCTTACCCTTACAAATGAATGTGGATGCATCGGAAATATCATAAAGGAAATCGTTATCAAAGACAATTATCTGCCTGTCATAGACTGCAAATCCACTATTTGTGAAAACACAACTTCTACCTACACCACTGATGCGGATTGCGGGCTTTTTAAATGGAAGGTACTGGGCGATGGCACTATAAAAAGTGGAGGTCAAAGTACTGATAAGTATATCACCATCGATTGGGGCAAAGGACCGTTAGGTATCGTAGAACTTGAAGTATCCGGTTGTAACTTTGACTTATGTCCTAAAAAAGCAATTTATAATATCCCGATAATATCAGAGGATGCCCGCATTGCCGGACAAACAATAGTTTGTAAAAATACTAAAGAAATATATACCATTCAAAAATATGGTGCCACTGATTATCAATGGACTGCAACAGGTGGTACGATTACCGCTGGACAGGGATCAAATACGATTATCATCGAATGGCTCTCAGGCAACGAAGGTACTATCAATGTGGCATACAATAATTGTTATCTTAAATGTGGCGGATCTGACGAACTTAAAGTATTTCTTAAAAGTAAATACAAACTGCTATTGGACAATGATCAGATTTGTTCCGGTGATCTGGCAGTTGCTACCGCTTATAATGAAAACAATGTTCCTGTAATCATCGAAAAATGGGAAATAAAAGATGAAAATGGCAACCTGTTAAGCACAGAAACCAATAAGGCTAACATTCAATATGTGGTTCCGAATGGTATTTCAAAATTAAAAATTACTACAACATCCCAAACATATTGTGATGCCATTCAATCAAAAGAAGCTTATGTTTTACCCAAATCTTTATTACCAAAAGGTATAAAAAGGCGAAAAAGCCATCTGTAAAGGCAATGACTATTTGTACGAAGCAGAAAGTAATCTGGCTGAAGTAAATTATACCTGGAAAATAATTGATGGCAATATCACAAAAACACAAAGTGGAGATCGTGTTCTTGTACAATGGACAACTGATGGGCCATATAAGGTTGAGTTGCAACAGTTGGACCTATCGGGCTTGTATTGTTTGTCACCAGCAATAGGTATTAGTCCACAAAAAATATCAACCATTACGTTTATTGGCAAAGACGAATCCTGTATTTATGACGAATACGTGCTGGAAGCTACATATTACGAATCATTGACATATGACTGGACGATTTCACCTTCTGACGCGGCCACAATTATCAAGGGAGAAAACGGTAAAGTTTCCTTGCAATTGAGCAAGGTTGGGACACATTCTATCATACTTACCAGTTGTTCAGGCGTGTATTCAAAAAGTGTAACCGTATACGCCTTACCTGAACCGGTCGTTATACATCCGACTTTCCTATGTGAAGAGCCAGACCGCTAAAGTTGAAACCAATACAAATTACCAATCCTATAAATGGAAGTCATCAATAGGTCTCAATGTTTCTGTTTTTGGACAAACCATTTTATATCCGGATACCTACACTTGTGAGGTAACAGACGTAAAAAGGATGTAAAGGTGTCACCAGTTTTACCATGTCTGAATTGCCAAAACCCAATATCAGTCTGTCCACACCGGACAATACAGACGTTTGTCTGACCGATCCAAGCCCTGCCTATCCTAAACTGTTCGCCTTGGATGCAGAAGACGGTTACACATACAACTGGAGTAAAAATTACATAGACATTGGTGTTACAACAAATACATATATACCTACTGATATTGGTTTATATTTTGTCTCCGTTGTAGATGCTTTTGGATGCAACAATTCTTCTGATGGCATCGGTGTTTATGATGTTTGTGACCCAATCAATCCGCCTGCACCTGATACCATTAGTTTTGCGCTTCTACAACCTTGACCGTTCAACTTTTATTCCGGGCAATGATATTACAAGCTGGTCCTGGGATTTTGGAGATCCGGGCAGTGGTGCGGACAATTCTGCAACAGTACCTGACCCTGTACATATTTTTGCTTCAGAAGGCACATATACCATAAAACTAACCATTTCAAACGGAAGTTGTACGGATGAATTAATCAAAACAATTACGCTACATCCGCAGCAAAGGCAACATCCTTGCATTGGAAGCTTTGTGTGAAAAGAAACAACTTTATTTACCATTGATTCTCTAAAAACGATCCTTTCTGTCAAGTGGAATCATGATGATGTGTCATCCGGTTCCATCAATATACAACAGGCTATTGTGGCACACCACAATTTTATCAATGCCGGTTTATATACTGTTACAGCTGATCTTGAATCAATATTCGGTTGCAAAACCACCTGGACCAAAGCCTTAGATATTAAAACGAATTCACTGGTTGGCAATATACAAAGTTCATTGGGAAATGAATTTTGTGAAGGTGGAGGCGACACAATTATATGCTCCATTGGGAGGTGTAAAATGGCATTGGACAAATGAAGCGTCTACATTAAAAACTGACACAAAAATTTCAGGCATTTATGAAGTTACCGTAACTGATGTTAACGGTTGTAATTACAAGCCTGATGCGTTGATAGTCCATGTGCTTCCTGCTCCAAAATCATCAATCACATCGGAAGTTGTCTTTGATGAAACCTCTACTCTGTATTTTGGAAATAAGGTATCCTTTTGTCAGGAAGTGATTTTAATATTTCAGTACCGCTTTCTTCTGACCTTTCTTACAAATGGCAAAATAACAGCACAAATAGCAGTTTAAACTTTACCGAAGCCAATGGCAGCCAATTGGTTGTGGGCAGCTATAATTTTAGTGTCGAATTAAAAAACAATACAACTGGTTGTACAAACATCATAGGCCCTGTCGAAGTAAAAGTAAATGGCCTGCCGTCGGGCATTCAAATTAAAACAAACAGCAATGGCTTGCTTTGTGAAGGACAAAACCATACTTTTGAAGTCGTCAATCCAATGCCTGATGTAAAGTACACCTGGAATACCGGTAAAAAAACACCAAGCATTACGACAAATTTAGCCGGCAAATATTTTGTAAAAGCAAAAGATATCAATGGCTGTCAAGGGCTTAGTAACGTCCTCGAAATCATTGCCGGACCCGATGTTTCACTGGTGCCATCAGGATGTTTTGAACGCTGTGCTCCTGATTCACTTTGTTTTCCTGGCATATCTGGTGTAAGCTCATATAATTGGCTAAAAAATGGGGTGACAATACCTTCCAACCAAGGTGGAAATACCCCTTACATTATTCTCAATGAGAGTGCAAGTTATACGCTGGAACTGACGGGTTCGAATGGATGTAAAAATACCTCAGAACCATTGTCATTAACGCTAAATCAGGCAATAGGGAATATAAGGATCAGATCGTTTTCTGATGTTAATGCAAATAATGTGATTGATGGCGGGGACACTTTACTCCAAAATGTCGACCTGACGGTAGGTGGCTATACCCTATTTGATCAAGCCGGCATCAGTAACTTTTCAGTACCATATGGTAGTTACATAGTCGCCTTTAATGAATCGTGGATACCCGAAGGCGCAAAGGCCATAATAGACAGCCTGACAGCAAATATAAGAAGCTGCAATGATAGCCTGTTTGTGGATTTACTCCTTGGATTTAATTGTTTTGCAAAAAATACGACAGAAAATCATAACATTTGTTTTGGAAAAAAATATGAATTGGAAGGCAATGTATACCAAAAGGATACGACTATTGTGCTGGCCAAAATGAATCCATCCGGATGTATTGATACAACAAGACATATCGTTAAGTTTACCAATGAAATAGTTTTTTCCTTAAATGCTACATATAGTTGTCCGAATAAAAATGATGCAAATATAGGTCTCGAACTATTGTCCAGTGACACTTATAAGTATTACATAAATGGAGCAGAGACTGAATTAACAGGAGCATCTTTCAAAAATTTTGGTGCTGGCAATTACCTTATTGAAATAGTCGACCAGTACGGATGTAAAGCTTCTGAAAGCATTCAAATCATTGACAGACAAGCAGTTGAATACGAACTGGTAGCTAACGATATTTCATGTATCGATGGTTTCACTGTATTAAAAGTCAAACTTAAAAAATTATACTGAATCTCAGGTGACTATCAAATGGAGCAATGGTATTTCAGGTGTTGAAAACAAAATCACTTCCGGTGGAAATTATACTTTAGAAATTTCCAATGGATGTACCAATATCTCTGAACCATTCGATATAAAAGGCCCTGTATCTACTAACTTGTTTAAAAAATACATAGTATGCTCGGAAATAAACTGGACTTACTGGACAAAACTTTTTCCAAGAGATGCAATAGTTTACAGAACAGTCGTGAATGCTCTGGGTTGTGTTGATTCGACCACATATGACCTGCAATTTGGTCAGAAATTTAATTATATCCTGGATATCACCGGCTCATGTCCTGACAAAAATGATGGAAAGATATTTATAGATATGAAAACACAAGGTGAATTTACATACTATATAAACGAACAGTTGTACGCATTACAATCAGGCTTTGTCAATGGTTTAAAACCAGATGATTACATCTTAAAAATTAAAGATAAAATCGGTTGCGAACAAAAGATAGATATCTCCTTAGAAGAAAAAAAAGACCGTTGCATACCAAATACTTAAAGAGGATATTTCTTGTTTTAAAGGTTATGCAGCCCTTAAGATAGACCTCAAAAATTATGAAGAAAATGATGTCGAAATTTCCTTGGAGCAATGGTGCTATAGGTGTAAACAATCAGGTGACTGATGCAGGAAGTATGACAGTAAATATATCCAACGGATGCAATACCATCAATGAATCGTTTAATATTGGGACCACAGACAGAGCACCGGCATTTTTTATTACCCAATATAGTGAATTCCGAGCTGAGCGGCAATAATGATGTGATTTATATTCAAAGTACAGATTTGAGATCAGGTACTATCAAATCATTTAATGTATTTGAGCGTGGTGGCAGAATGGTGCACTCAGGCAAAAACCTCACGTGGAATGTCGGAGGAAATGCGCTGCCACAGGGTTTATATTATTATACGATTGAAGCCGAAGTTGATGTATGCGGTACACTTAAAAATATTAAAAAAACAGGCTCATTCGCCATATTGCGGTAAAATAATAGTTTTTGGTACTTTGATAAAGCCGCTAGCTATTTTAGCTGGTGGCTTTTTTGTTATAACAATAATTGAACTACTAATTGTAATGAACAAGCAACATGAATTTCAGTAAATTAACTTCTCTTCTAAAATTGATTCTTCTAAAATTGGTAGAAGAAATAGAGCGTCGAATTAATGAAAAAACGGCGTCGACGGTAAGGATGGATTTACCAGTTCGTTGTACACATCGCTCAAGTTTATTGTGCTGGATCAGGTAGATGATATAGTAGATCAGACGGTTGCGTATACTAAAAACAAATCGATGACCTCGCCAATATAATAGTTTCAAAAACATCAATTATACTATCCTCATTGGTGTACATCCTAATATTTGTAGGCATTATATTTTAACCTATATGTTTTTGCTATAAGTTTAGCGCTTTTTTCTGGGCGACATGTTCAGCAGTAACTATATTGGATTTCTTATTGTCGGTGGCATCAATGTGTTGATTCTCATTATGTTGCATTTTTGGGGTAAAAAGCAATTGCCGGAAGTATCCAAAAACAGCTATCCAAAATAGTCTCTAATAAATCTCTACCTGAGTAATTAAAGTTTCTTTAGCTGCTTCATTTATGATGTTGATGATTTTGTCTTTTCCCATAAGTAATTCTTTTTTTAGTGGAGCAGAAGTAAGATAAACTTTCAATACGCCATCTTTAAAATATATCTTCTGTGTATATCCTGAAATGATTGGCCCCATCTCCTTTTTCCAGATGTCTTGTATTTGTGCTGTGTGGTACCCTTTAGATACCTTGTTATCTTTGGCTATATACTCGCTCAGCACTTCTTTGATACTCTTGTCATTATGCCTTGACATAAAATTTATATTATTTTTTTTTAATTTATTGTATATGCGTGAAACCATTTTCGATCGTAAAGATACTATATTCTGTTTTAGTTCGTCCAATATGATTTTTATTCGATCTTCATTTGTATCAGTAATAAAAACCTGTCCAAAGTTATTATCCTTTAAAAGCGCCAACAAATGTTTTACGCGATGCTGATCCAATTTATCAAAAATATCATCCAGTAAAAGTATTGGTTTTTTACCGGAGTTGATTTCAAGCAATTTATATTGTGTCAATTTTAAAGATAAAACAAAGGATTTCAGCTGACCCTGAGATGCAAAATTTTGAGAGGCTCGCCATTCATACTAAAAAATCAGATCGTCTTTATGTACACCACTTGTTGTTCTGGTTAGCATCCTATCCTTGTGCTCATTGGTCTTCATCAATATTTCCAGATCGTAATCTTTTAATTGGCTTTGGTATGTTATTGCACAATTTTCCCGTCTACCCGAAATGTCTGCATAAGTATCTTCAAAAATCTGTTTCATTTGTCCTATTTGCGCCGCACGTCGTTCATATATTCGCTGTGCCGGTGCATACATACCATTGCTTACAGATTCCAGAAGTAAAGCATCAAAATACCGCAGATCGGCAAAAGACTTTAAAAGTGCGTTCCGTTGCTTAAGCAAATTGCCGTATAAAATCAAGTCTTCAAGGTATTGTCTATCCGTCTGAACAATGGTATTATTTAAAAAATTGCGTCGTTCTTCACTGCCCTCCAACATCATCTGTATATCCGCAGGTGCTATGATGACACACAAAAAACGTCCTACATGTTCGCCTATTTTACTCAGTTTTTTGCCCGATACTTCTATTTCCTTTCTGACATTTGATTGAGATTTTATAACCACAATTTCAGTATCAGTTTCAGTATCAAATACAGCTTCAAGTCTAAAAAAGTCCTTATCCTCCATAATGATAAACCTGTCACCATTTGAGAAATAACTTTTACCCAGACAGAGATAATAGATCGCATCGAGAATATTGGTTTTGCCCATTCCATTCATCCCAACAAAAGCATTGACTTTATTGTGGAAATTCAGTTGTCCTGATTCGTAATTGCGAAAATGGGTTAGTTTAAGTGATTTTAGTATCAAATGAAGAATATCTAATTAAAAGACAAAGATAAAAGAATTTGGCACCAATCACTTATTGGACAATTTGATTGCCAGCTCATCCAAATAATCAAGCTGCAATTGCTGAATGTCCAATAATCGTTTATTTTGATGAACGATGAGATGATCGATTTTTTCATGCAACAAACGAATCTCCAGTTCCGCTTTTAAATTAATTTTATAATCGTGTTCACTTCTTGCCCTGTCTTTCTCTTCTTGTCTGTTCTGACTCATCATGATAATCGGTGCCTGAATGGCTGCCAGACAAGATAGGATCAAATTTAATAATATAAATGGATAAGGGTCAAATGGTTGCCATAACAGCACCCAGATATTTATGACTATCCAAATGAGGATAAACGAAAAGAAGAAGATGATAAAGGTCCAGCTTCCTCCAAATGATGCTATTTTGTCTGCAATCCGCTGGCCTAAAGTAAAAGTGCCTTCTATAGCTGTTTCAATGTTTTGAGACAATAATAGGTTGGCATTCATAGCTTCGATAACATCTTTGTCGAGCTTATTTAATTCTTTGGTTTCTTTGCCTATAAGATCCTCCAGATATTTTGTCCTGTAGCTATTCAGGGCTTCATGGCTGATATAATGTTTGTCGGTGATAGTCGGAAGTCATTTTGATTAAAGCAGCCAATTGTGGTCTGATAGAAGCAAAAATCAATAAATCATCATCTGATAACTCTTTTTGTAATAAAACAAGTTTGAATTGACATGCTTTTTTTAATTAATGAGATAATGGCGAAGTTATAAAAAATAATCAATCTTATTTTAATCTTCTGTATTCCATATATTTAAAGTTCGCCACCGATTTGTTAAACCAGCTATTGTAGGCTGTTAATTTCCTTCAACTCCGATACTGGCCCATGCTGGCGCAAGTTTGCAACTTGTGCACCTTGCTGACAAGTTTCAGTCCGATACTGGACTGATAAATGCAACTTGTGCCCCCCATAACCACTAATAACTAAACACATACCCTTCAAGACTCCCGGGTTTTTCTAATATCTCTATATCAATAATTCCTTTTATGCCTGAATAATCCCTGGCACTACTAAGTAAATAATGCTCAGATACACTAACTATACCCGCTACAACTGGATTACTATGTACATAATCGATTTTCTGAAATGTTACTAATGGACTAAAAGCTCGATAGGATGATTATCTTGCTGCCAAAATTGATAATTTTTATTATTACTTTTCTTTTGTCCGGCACTACTAAACATGTCCATCATCCATTCTTTTCTGCTTTCAGCAGGATTGTTTGCAATGGCCTCAAGTAGGTTTTTAGATGTGAATTTTTTAAGATCTCTTAATATATCTGAATGATTATGTATCCCTGATCGGGAAAACACTAAATGAACGTGATTACTCATCAAACACCAAGCATGTAAATTTAAACCTTTATTTTGTTGGCAGTATTTGATGCTTTCACAGAAAATATTGATGTAAATAGGTCTGGTAAATACATCTATCCAAGATATGGTAGCAAAACTTACAAAATACAATCCCTCACCATCTAAAAACTTGTATTTAGTACTCATCCTTGTTTTATTTACGTGATAATAAATAACTTCTAACAAAATCCTTACCAAGTTACTGAATAGGCACAAGTTGCAAACTTGCGCCAGCAAGGTCCGCTGGACACGACGAACGATTAGTTGTTAGCTGTGGTTAATCAATTTTAAAATATTTTTTTATACGTAACATTCTTAGAGTGTTCCATTTACTTGGTTTCCCCGGCTTTCTCCATGATGACGTGTACTTGTCCTGAATGTGCTGCGTGCACATTCCATGTTCCCTCCTTATTTTGTTTTTTATTCAAATGGGCCAATGCTTCAGTCATTCTATTGTCCCATTTAATTCCTGCATATTGAAAATAATCCATAGCTCTAAGAATGTCATATTTCCATCTGCATGGATAGGTTAACTTTAAGAAGTTCTTATCAATTATTTGCCCTGTGTGGTCTGATAAAAATAATCGGTGCATCAAGATAAATTCAACTCCAGTTTTAATAGCATCTGAAATTTCTTTTTTTCTATACGTGAATCCTGTTTTCTGAAATTCGGTAAATCCTTCCAGAACTGAAAGAGTGGAATGCAAGGAGCTGTGTTTAGCTCCACTTCGTGTTGTCCTGCAATTAAATCCTCCATCCGGCATAATCTCATTAAGAATACAGTCAATAATGCAATGCAGCTTTTTTTCAGGTATTTTGAAATAGGAAGCGTAATTCAAAAACATTCCATTTACACAAACGTCACTGTTCTTCGCTGTAGATGGCCCTAATCGAATACCTCCGTCATATGCCATGTTATTTTTTAAGATCAGTTCTATTGTCTCTTGTACAGTTTCATTGTTCGATGGGAGATTTAAATTACGAAGGTCAAGTAACGTATAATGAGTAGAAATCCATTTAGGTTGATAGAATTTATCTCCCCAATGACGGTCTGAATTTCGCTTTGATAAAATTTTCATACCCCATCCTTCATTTGTTATTCGGGCTTGAAGATTTTTTTTGTCAGCGTCTAACAAATCACGCCAAACTTGGTATTGAATAGAGACATCTCCTTCCAATAACCAGTCTATGATTTGTTGATTGTTCATTTGTATTCTGAATTAATAAATAGACGCTTTATGAAAATGAATGGACATTCTGACTAACGTTAAATTTCACTTTACAAATTTAGATTATTTTCGACTATCATTTGTTAGCACTAGAAATTTCTTAATGTTCTTTTCATTAATAGTTACTGGTCCTTCTTTTATTATAATTTTTTTTCTCTTTTTTGCTTCTTCTTTTTTACTACAATATCTTTTGACACAGATGAACTTGAATCTGAAATCATTGTATCCTGTACTGTAAAAAAGTTGTATCTAATTGTAAACTGTCTTGCCCAAAACTTGAGCATGAAAAAAAGAAAAATATTATGAAGAGTAAAAGTCTCATAGCATTCAGCCAACTTACTTATTTACCTAACAAATATATAGTATTTAATTTTTAAGGTAAATTTTGTTGATATATTTAAAAGCAATCATGCCCTTATTTGCCCATGCTGATGCAAATTTCAGTCCGATACTGGCCTGATAAATGCAACTTGTGCCATAACTTCTAATAACTAATCTTATCGAAATGACATTAAAAATATGTCGAAAATCCAAACTGTATTACACCGGTTTTTGAAGGCGGATGTATTCATTTGGAAGTTGAATTGTATATCTGTTATATCTCCCAAATCAAAATATCCGGGTATTAAATACTTATGAAAGAAAAATCTATTTTGACAATGAATGTATTGTTACGGATTTAGTTGCTTCAAGATTTTTATTAAGACATTAGATGTAATGTATTCAGGATATTGAAATATTATTTCATTGTCAGCGTTTAAAAAACAAAGCGATGGATAGGATATTTTTTTATCAAACATACCTAATTGTTCAGCTAATTCGTGTATGCCTGTATTTGTACCTGTGGGTTTGTATCTGAAAGTAAATCCGTTAAAAATGATATTTTGCCTTTCTTCTGCGTTTAGGTCTACTAAGTAATATTTTTCATTGAGCATTTTAATGCTGTCGTCGTTCTTAAAGGTGGTGTTTTGCATCGTTTGGCAATACTTACACCAGTCTGTATGAATAAAAACAACTACGTTTCTCTTTGCGACCTTTTGCAAACTATCTATTTGTTCAAATTGATAAGTTTTAAGTTGGGCAAATGAAGTGTATCCTTGCAATAAAAAAAGCCCAAACAATAAAAATAAGTGAATATTTTTTCATTATTTCAAATAGTATCTTATACCCAAAAATGTTCTTGCCCCTTGATTAGGTCCATAAACATAATTGGGATCAAAGGTTAAACCAAATGGATTATTTGTAGTGGCTAAAACTTGTCCGTTACTTCCAAACTGTACTTCTTTATCAAAAGGGTCGTTGGTTCTGGCAATGATAAACGGATTGCCTTTATTGGGTGTCCAATTCAATAAATTTTTACACCACCATAAATTTCCAAAATCCTTTAAACCACTATATGTCAATTGAATATTTTGAATACTCCACCAAGGGGAAGTTAGGCTCTTGGATCACTCTCGCCTAACAATGGTAGTCGCATGGGACTGTAAATATTGCCTGTGTAATCAATTGATAAATCTGTTTGTTTGATTTTGTAGGATATGGCCCATATTCCCGTGAATTTTTCAGTTAAAATTTGTTGTTTGGTTGATCCATTTTTAGTTAAAGTATTTGCCATTAATGTTCCGCCGGTATTAATTTTAGACCGTTATTAAAAGCTACATCAATATTTAAACTTACTCCTTTGCTTTCGGCATGGCCATTTAAATTGTCATAAATTATTTTGTTGGGGTCGGTATCGTAATCTCCCACTATTCTGTTGTTGAAATAGGTGTAAAATACCAGCGTCAAGCCCAATAAATGTTCCGTTTTTGCAAATATTTTTTGATATAATTGATATTTACATTGTAAGATTGCTCAGGATTTAGTTCATTTTTATTTCCACAATTCTTGCTCCTGTAAGTGCTGCATGATCTTCGGTATATAAATTTACTACTCTAAAACCTGTACCGGCATTAAGACGAATAATGTTTTTGGATTTACTGTCACTTTATATGCAATTCTTGGTAAAGATGTTGCCATGAAATGAATTGTAATCGTACCTGAACCCAAGCAATAATTTGTGCTGTTTTGCTAATGTAATTTCGTCTTGCACGAATACTCCTGGTAACCAAGTTTTTTGTGGTTGGTTTTGTTGATTTAGCGTGTCGGCAGTGGATGTGGCAGGCGTATTATCGTCATAAAAAGTATAACGTAATGATGTACCCACAAGCAAATCATTTTCTACCTATTATTTTGTCCCAAGTTAATTGCGAAAAGGCAATATTTTGTTGTGCAATGTATGAGGTCTTTCCATATCGGCTGTCCTGGTCGTGGTTATTATACGAAAAAGAAAGCATCAATTTTTCTTTGACCGGTAGTTGATAATTACCCAACACTTCCCATCGTTTAGTGAAAAATACTTTCCCCATATATACTATCACCACCCCTAAAACTTTTATTCCAACGTATATCTCCTCCCAGCGGTCTTCATGCATATACCTACCGGCAAGGCTGAAAACCCTATTGTCTTTCCTTTGAATATTCCACTTTTGAAAAACTGAAATTTGGTTTTGCAAAGTCATATCCGGTAAAGTTGTCGTTGTTATTGTCAACTCTGTTTTGAAAGTTAAATAATTTAGCCCGGTCAATACACTTGCTT
>JADKGD010000039.1 GCA_016717145.1 Saprospiraceae bacterium
CAGGTATAATTACAAACCCTGATGCATCATTTTGTACAGGAGTTGAGCCAGGACTGTCGGTACAAATAAATAAGCTATTCTATTTTCGCCCAAAATGATACAATATACGAATATAAAAATATCATTTTAAAGATAGTGTAGTTTTTGAATATACGACAACAAATGATCTGTCTGCTTATCCTCCGGGATCTTATACAATTTGTGGCATCCAGATATCAAAATCTCAGCTATCTTTATTACCAGTCGCCGGAAGTAATTATATAGGCTCATCTCTTAATAAATACTTTTTTCAGTTGGGCGCTTGTGCTTCAGTTTCTGATAGTTGTATGATTGTCCACATATTCGACCGGCCTGACACAGTTTCCATAACAAAATATATTTGTAAAGGGGATACCTACACTTTAGGAGGTCAAAGTTTCAATATTCAGGATACATTCCTCGTGGTTATAGAAAACGGAGTCTGTGATTCAATGGTCGAATTGGACCTAAGAGTGATTGACATTGAACCTCAAATCATTGCAGATAGGATTCAGTCAGTTGTCCTGGCCAATACAAATACGCTCAAGGTTTTAATATTGGCACGCCTAATTCAAATATCCTGTACAATTGGTTTAGCCCTAATAGCATTATAGACACAGACACTACAGCTTCTTTGGTTGATCTTTCCAATGCAGGCACATTTTGTTTAGGTTTAACTGCAATTAATGCCAATTATACTTGTAAGGATACAATTTGTAAAGAAATATTTCTTGATGTCACTAATCCCGTCATAACACTGGTATCAGACACCATTACTTGCCTCAATGATACAGTGACGATTATGCTGGGAGTGACAAGACCACTACAGTTCCCTCCAATTTGGTCTTCGGCTGATGGAAACCCTTTTATTATTGATTTTAATGGTATCAGAGTTTGGAAAGCCGGCAGATACGAAGTTTCAGTATTGGCTGATAACAATTGTAGTGCATTTGATACTATAATAGTATTCGAAGATAAGTCTTTTGTTGACCCTGTTATTGTTCTGGACACACTTACGTGCGCATTAGATTCCGTTCAGGTGATGGTTTTTCCTGACTCAACTTTATAGATATGTTTATCAATGGTCGGACGTAAGACCGGAATATGTCAATGTCCAAAATCCATTTGTGTTTGACGCAGGAAAAATATCATTAATTACGTCCAATATTAAGAATGGATGTGAAAATCTTTCGATTTAGATCATACCTGCAGATACCCTATCACCTATTATACCATCATCAAAGGATACTATAACTTGTACAAAGCTTCGTATGAACTCAATCATTCAGGTAAATGTTGATACTATAAACTATTTATGGATGGGCCCGGGTTTGCTGTCAAGTCAACCAAGTCCTTCGATAACGTCATCCGGACAATATATGGTTACTGTGACGTCAGGTCTCAACGGTTGTACAGCTTCAACTTTCATTAATATTGAAAAAGATACACTTATTCCCATTGTTGCGTTAAGCGTAGATTCTATTTCATGTACAGTAGATACAGTTATCATACGCTTGACATCTTCAAGACCCCCGGAATCAGCCATTTGGTCAGGGCCAAATTTATTTACAAGTTTCGATCTTGAACCTAAAGTCTCCAGAGAGGGCCACTTATACTATTACTTTCAGAGGTAAAATGGCTGTATGGCACGGGTAACATATTTGTAGCGTAATTCTTTGATATTCCTAAAACCTATTTTGGAAATTGATTCTATTAAGTGTGAGTCAGGACACCATAACGGTTCGTATTGATTCAACAAGAGGTATATATAATTACCATTGGGATGGAAGCGGTATACTTGATTCGGATATTGGTACTCCGAGGGTAATTCAGCCTGGTGTTTATACAGTTACTATTACAAATCCAACGACTTTATGTACAGATATAAGTACAATTGACATTATTGATGACCGAATATTTACACAAGTGCAGATATCAGTGGATGAACTTGACTGTCAAAAAGATAGTGTGCAGATTTTGCTCATAAATTCAGACATTGCAACAATTAATTATACCGGACCTTCTTTGTTCTTTTCATCGAGTCAGTCCCCTTTTGTGAGTGTGCCAGGTATATATACATATAGCTTAATCAACATTAAAAATTGTGTAACTGAAGGCTCAATCGAGGTAATAACAAATGACACTTTGCCTGTATTAACCATAGTTCCGCCGGTGTTTACATGTTTCGCAGACTCCGTTCAACTTTTTGGGGGATCAACAATTCCAGGCACTATATTTTCGTGGAAAGGCCCATCAGGTTTCATCAAATCAGGAGATGGTGCTTATGCATATATTGGGGGTGATTATATGATGCAAGGTATTGCTCCAAATGGATGTAAGGCTACACTGCCTTTTAAAATTACCTATGACACTTTATCACCCATATTTAGTATAATAAGTCCAGAAGTGATCACATGTAAAAAAGAAATGATCAAACTAAGTACTACATTTGACGCTACAAAGGGAAGCACCATATGGTTGCCTGAAGGCATCGAAATGCCTGTCTATGAAGTTACTAAAGCTGGAAGTTATATTGCTGAAATCACAGGTTTAAACTTATGTAAAAGCAGAGATACCATACAGGTTTTGGAAGACAAGGTTTTTCCAACGTTTGAGAAAAGTGATCCTGTTATAAATTGCAGAGATTCACTTGGGAAGATTGAAATTATGCCTACATCATTATTTGAATCCGTTCTCTGGGATAATGTCAATAATCCGGAAGTCATTGCGCTTAACAAGCTAGTTCATGTTACTAAGAAACCTGGAATTTATTCTTTTGATATACAAAATGTTGAAGGTTGTATAACAAAAGGTAGTATAGATGTTAAAGAAGATAAAGAAAAACCAAAAATTGTCGGCATTATTCAGGATACATTGGATTGTATTCGACCGATGGGAAATATTGGTGCAATATTGGACAGGGATGGTATACAATTTCTTTGGAACGGACCGCCACAAAGTGGGGTTATAAATCAACTCACCGATAGTTTACTTGCTGTTACATTTGGGGGACCTTACCGTTTACAAGTGATGGGTAGTAATTTTTGTACTGAAGATACTTTGATTAATGTTGTTCAAAATGATGACAAGCCTTTATACACTTTTTTTACGGACACCATTACTTGTGATAAAGGTAAAATTAATATTGGCATCAATCCACTTTCAAATATTATAAATTATGAATGGTCGGGTCCTGTGGATTTTATGGTACAGCCAGGGTTCAATAGTTAGTAAATCAGGTCAATATACTGTTACTTTGACAGGTGAGAATGGTTGTGTGTCTATTCAAAATGTCGTTGTTTTGAAAATAAAATAAAGCCGGTTTTGATTATTAAAGATACATTTTTCTGCCTTGCGATTCGAGTCAGATCATGCTTTTATTGAGAGCACAAGTGTTATAGACAGGTATAAATGGATTTTCCCTGGAGGGGCTTTAGTAACCGAGATGATGCCATCAACCAATACATTAGGTGAATATTCTGTCCAGATTGTAGGTAAAAATGGTTGTTTGAGCCTTTCAAAATCTTTTTATGTAGATTTAGATACCCGGCCGCCAGGCTTTGATGTTATTTCAGATACCATTACGTGTAATCAACCTATTGCGATCGTAAAGCATCATCAATGGAAAATGATGTCACCTACCAATGGAACAGCCCTTCCGGGGTGATTTTTATGACACCGATAATCAATACCAGCGAATCAGGAAGTTTTACCCTGATTGTTTCGAATATTAAGGATTGCAGGGATACTTTGATTGTCGATGTTGCTATAGACACTCTTCCGCCTGTGATTGTCATTGATAAGATTGGAGACATTCAGTGTGAAACAAAAGAGGTTACACTAGATGCAAACAAGTCAAGTAAGGGTGTTGGTTATGTTGGCAGTTGGTCTACAATTGGTGGTAATATTAAAACACCGCCGGAAAGGTATGAGATAGAACTAAACGCTACAGGTACGTACACTTTTCGACTAGAAAATCAAAACAATGGATGTATCTCATCAGAAACCATTGTGATCAATAATTCGCCGCAGCTTTTTACCAATATCGCAAGTCAGTCATTGTCACCTTCATGTCCAACAATTTTTAATGGACGTATTACACTTGATTCACTAAATGGGACAGGTCCATATCAGGTTATATTAAATAACAAAAATGTGGGCAATCGACTTGAATTTAACAATTTACCTTCCGGGACCTATGATTTTGTTATAACAGATGCATTGGGATGTGTGCTTGAAAAATCGGTCATTCTTGACGATGGGCCCGATTTGTCCATTAGTATAGACAAGGAGCTTACCATTTTATTTGGTGATTCTGTGCTATTGATACCACAATTTGTACCAGACCTTTCCGGTCGGGCTACCTTAAAGTGGGAAAGCAGGGATAGCGTCCTTTGTCTCGATTGTACTTCACTTTTGGTGAGACCATTTGTCAATACATTATATACTTTGACATATTCGATTGATGGCCAATGTGGCGAAACGACAACCGTCCTGGTTAAAGTAAAAAATGATATCGAAAGCGCCATACCAAATATTTTTGCACCTGGTAGCGGAGGCAATAATCCACTGTTTTACATTCCTCAGATAAGAGGAATTGAGAAGGTAAACTATATCCGCATTTTTCGATCGATGGGCTGAAAATGTATAATGGCATTGCTTTAACGCCTGGTGACGCATCAACAGGATGGGACGGCAATTTCAGAGGAAAACAAGCAAATACTGGTGTTTATGTAGTTTTGTCGAATTAACATTGGCAGATGGTACGATTTGGACATATCAGGGAGATTTAGTGTTGTTAAGGTGATTGTAGAGTAGATCAATCAAGGCTTTTTCTTGAGTTTGACAATAAAAGTAAAAATATAAAATCCTTAACCAATGGTGATGGTTATAACTATTAAATGTTTAAGTATTATTTAACTTTGATCAGTGTGTTTTCAGTCTTAACATATGATTTCCATTTGGACAGACTATTATGCTAAATGTTAATATAACTGCGATTAAGTCACATTTGTGTTTATAAGACGTTATAGTTTAAGATATCAATTCTCTTTGGAATAATTTTAATTTTTGCACTTTTTAAATGAAATAAAATTGAAAATAATCCACTTGTTTTCTCTCGTCATTATTTTAGGTTTTTTTATCTGCTTGTAGTGATCGTTTGGAAATTACAGATAGTTATTACAAACCTGATGAACTTGAAATCATAAAGAGGTACCTCAACTTGCCTTCCAAACCATTTGACTATAATATTAGATACCCTGGTTATATCAATACGTTTGTTAACACAACTATTGATTATAATAAAGCTACCTTTGGTCGCGTGCTTTTTTATGACAAAAATTTGTCGTCTGACAGATCAGTGTCATGTGCATCGTGTCACAAACAGGCGATGGCATTTTCCGATAATGTGGCATTTTCAGCTGGTGCTGAAGGTAAATTTACAACCAGAAATTCGTTGGCTTTGGGTTCAGTAATCAATTTCAGATTGTACTACGGTGGCGATGTATTTAACGGAGTTCCTTTTTTTTGGATAACTCTGCAAAAACCATTCAGGAGCAAAGAAAAAAACACTGGCCAATCCCAATGAAATGAATATGCATATGTCGAAGTTCAAAGCCGCGTAAATGAATTGGAATATTACAAACCGCTTATCAAAAAAACATATAATTTGGAGACTGTTTCAGGACAGCAAATTCTTGATGCCATAGCTGAGTTTACCAATTCTATCACCAATTATAATACTAAATTTGATGCCGGCTTGAGTAAACATTTTTCTAGTACCAGTAATACAGATGTAGTAAACGTATATTTGCCCGGATTTACTTCCAAAGAAAATGAAGGTAAAGTTATCTATATCACCAAATGTGGTTCATGTCATGGTACCCTGGCCGGACGTCCGGGGAAAATAGAAGGTAACAATGGTTTGTATATGGTTTATCCTGATAAAGGCATTGCAAAGACCCCAGGAGGGACACCAAGATTTAAAGTACCATTTTTATCTACGATGACAGATGAAAAAGTGGTAGCTGATATAAAATTCTCAGATCCATTTATTAGATAATCAAGTCCATCGTGAAAAGTTTAACTAATGAGATATTCAGCCTTTGTAGTTGGGATAATGTATTTGATGTTATGTAGCAGTACATCTTGTAAAATCCAAAAGGCATACACAAATGGTCAGGAAGGACTCGGGACCGTAGATCAAAAAGGCCAGATAAGAGCCAATGCAGATTATTTTAAATTTGATGAATCCAAGGGATTACATGCCAGTATTAACTATAGCCCTATAAAAAATGTTGGCATATTTTATGATCTTAAATCTGCTTTTGTACAACATCAATATCATACACTAGCTTTGGGATATTATTTGAGCAACTATAAAAAACTTGAGCTTATTTATCCATCCATTAGTAAACCAAGTATTGATGTAGGCAGGCATTTTGATTTTTACGGAGGAATGTCTTATGGCTATACCAGAAACAGTACCATTTCATACTTGAACAGAAATACATATGTCAATAACCAATATGAATTAAATTATTTTGGAAAAAGATATTTTGTGCAGCTAGGGGGTCATGTGAAGGCAGAATATATGGCTTTTGATCTTGTTTATAGAAAAGTATGGTTAGATCCTGATAAGATAGAAATATATGGTTTGGGGCCGAATACAGGAATAGATCCTGTTTCTTCCTTTAGCAATTCAGGATACAGAAGTTATGGTGAGGTTTCTTTTAAAATGAATTTGTTTGGACATTACAAACCGTTTTATGTGGGCTTTACAACCCGCTTTGGCAATGAAACAGAGTTTACTAAGGGGGCCTTTTCTCCTACGCTGGTTTTTATAGGTGCAAATATGGATATTTATCATATTTTTACAAAAAAAGGTGCAAAGAGGCAAGACCTGGAATACATATATAAAGAATAATAAATTTACTTGATTATGAAAATACGAATTCTGATACTTGCAGTGTTAAGTTTGATGACCATTTTTGCCTGCGTTGTAGCAAAAAAATATCATTTTAGAGAATTATATGCCAATCATAACGACCTGATACATCAAGCATCAAAATATAATGAAAAACCATTTCTGAAAGCACATTTGAAGAATGGTGGTGTGTGTATTTTGGATGATAAATGGACATATGACAGTATAAGTAGTCAAATATTAGGCTATGGAAAATATTATGATTTTAAAAGAAATGATGTTATTGCCAAACAGTTAAATATTCATGTTGACAGTGTATTATTATTTGAGACAAATACTAAACTTGTAGCAGACAAAAGTGCACGTGTGCAAGCGATGAGTATCATGACTGCTTTGGATGTAATCCTAGGCATAGCTTGTATCTCTATGCCAAAAGCATGTTTTGGATCATGCCCAACCTTTTATTTACAGAATGGAGATTACCAACGATTAGCAGATGCAGAATCTTTTTCCAATGCCATTGCCCCTTCGTTGGCTTATCAGGACTATGATGACTTAAACTATGTGGCTCGTTGTGGAGAAGAATTGAATCTAAAGATGATGAATGAGGCTTTGGAGACCCATGTTGTTAAAAGAGCCAATCTTACGGTTATTTCAAAAAAGAAATCCGAGCAGGTGTACATCACACCTGATGATACATATTATGCTACCAGTAATGGTGGAAGGCTTATAAATGCAAAAGGTGCAGAAGGTGATGTTACTGGAGAGCTTTTGTCACTTGACGGAGAGGAACGATACAGTCTTGCTGATGAAAATGCTTTGGTGACCAAGGAGGAAATATTTTTAGAATTTGCTGCTGATCCACATATTGAGCGTGGTTTAAAAATTACATTCAGACAGACAATGATGACTACTTATGCACTTTATAGTGCTATAGGGTATATGGGTAATGAGGTAGGAGATATCTTTGCAAAGTTAGCGTCTTCTTCTGAATCCAGTGATAAAATGAAAACCATGTTTTACGATGCATTAGGTGCAATAGAGATATATTCTTTACAAGCAAACAACACCTGGAAATTTGAGGGCGAAATGTTTGAAACAGGCCCAATTGCAAGGAATCACGAGTTATTGCCACTTAAATATGTTTCACCTGAATCAGGTAAAATAAACATTAAACTTGTAATGAATAAGGGCTTGTGGCGCATTGACCATACAGAGCTGGTACAACTGAAAAAAGAAAAGCATACAGTAGATATAAAACCTCATTTTTTATTAAAAAATGGACAAAATAAATCAGTCCATTTGCAAAAGCTTATCGATCAGTCAGAATCATATATTGTATCGATGCCAGGAGATGAGTTTTTGATGGGTTACACCATGCCTGAATGTGAAGAAGATGAAAACTATCAGGTATTTCTGAATGCTGAAGGATATTATATAGAGTGGATGCGTGAGTCCTGGCTGAAAGACAAAGACTTACTCAACCTGTATAAGTTGATGCATGATCCTGTAGGGTGGCTCAACAGTGAAACAGCAAATTATAAAAAATATGAAGCTAAGATGGAAGATCAGTTTTGGAAGTCAAGATGGACACAAAAAAACAAATCCTATGAATCACTCTAATTTATTCAACCTTATTATTTTAATTTTTGCTTTTGGCTTATTTTCATGTGGCAGAAAAATTCCTTTGGTCAAAGGATATGACACCTATCATCAGAGCCCATACGGAGCATATATGGAACTTAAAGTACAGGGTGTACAGCAAGTACTATATATAAAAGGCGAACTGATATTTGCAGACAAAAAAAAGATCATAATCAGGACACTCAAAACGCCTAATGATATTCAGCCATATGCACTTAAAGATGTTTTGTCATACCAATTGTATTACGCAAAAAATGATAAAGAAAGTTATGGTTCATGGGCAGCAATAAACAATTTATTGTCCCTCAGCCATGGGTTCTCTTTTTTTATTATCTTTTCCGATCAACGCCATTGTGGGAGGAGCTGTCAGTACAAGCGTAGCTTCTGAATTTCGCTATTCTGAAAAAGAATTGGAAATAGATCAATTGTACAAGTTTGCCAGATATCCGGCTGACTTGCCATCGGGTATTACGCTGGCTAATTTGCAGGATATTATTAAGTGAGGGAAATAATACAATGGGGCATAGGAAGGGTCTGAATATAGTATAATGGTACTGATTCGGGCGCCACTTAAATGAAGATGGCATATATTCAGGAAACAGTGTTTAATTTCAGGAAGGGAAAGCTACAACTTCAACAGTCAAAGATCCTATTTGTTCTGCTGAAGGAATTACATGCTAACAGTGATGGGATGGCACTTTTGCTGGTAAAGACATACAGCCCGGAGTATTTGTTTGGGTTGCAGAGATTCAATATAGAGATGCGACTACTGAACTTGTATCCGGCGATGTTACAATTATGAAGTAATTTTTTTTGACGCTCAGGATTTTACGGATCTGTCTTTTACAACAACAGTTGAATCTGCTGATGATGTGAACATTATATTTTATCTTTCTTACCTACCACTTACTAATCACTACCCTCCATCTAATAAATAGCGATGTATATGATTTGATTTCATTTTACCTTTGGAACAATTCATTTATTGACCATAAAAATCTCCCTATGCAAATCGTTAAATTCATTTTTGTTTTAGTGGCTCTTTTGGGTGTGCAGATTATAAAGGCCCAAAATGTAGGTATAGGCAATACCGATCCCAAAGCAAAGCTTGACGTTTCTGGTGACCTGAATTTTAAAAAGTTTAGAACTTATCCTGAATACCGGTAATACTCTCGACTTTGACAAACAGAAGCTATATATCACTGATGATTTGTTATTTCTACCAACTGCTTTTGAAAATGCAGGTATGGCAATTTTTCATAAATAGAAATTGAGGTATGAATAATGTTGAGTTACGGAATTATCATTTTTGCACAAAGTACTGTCCTTTTATTAAGGGCAGTAGGGTATTTCGGTTTCCTTTTAATTTTACATCTTATTCTTACACACAAAATATTTTATACATTCAACATGTAGACAAAGTAATAGGATTAAATGTTTACCTTACTTTTTTCCTATTAAATTTATCTATATTTAATGTTTTCGCTCAGGATATTTCTAAACTAAAATCTGAAAATAAATTTGAACTATCGGGAGCTATGTCTCTTTTCGGATCATATTATTCAACGTCGGATAGTATAAATTTAATGGCCCCTTATGCTTATGGTTTTTCAGTTTCCCCTGTTGTAAAAAGTTTTGGTTTTACGATGCCTTTTAACTTTACTTATGCCAACAATAAATCAAATCTTACTTATCCGTTTATAAGATTTGGTGCTGCCCCCTCTTACAAATGGTTGAAAGTTTTTTTGGGTAACAATACCGTTAATTTCTCTCGGTTTGCATTTAGTGGATTGAATACTTTTGGTATAGGTATAGAGATTAATCCTAAGTGGTATTACCTTGGGCTTATAACAGGAACCGTAACAAGAAAAATATTTATTGATAGTACATCTACCGGTTATGACAAGGCAACTCCAAGATTCGGTACAAAAGGATATGCCATAAAAACAGGTATAAAAACTAGAAATACCAGACTTCTTATTACCTATTTTTCAGGAAAAGATGATGAGACATCACTTGAGTATTTTAATCCTAAATATAATCTAAAACCCAGGTACAACAAAGCTATCGGTTCAGAAATATTCTTAAGATTGGGAAGGCACATTTCTGTTTTATCTTATGGCGGTATGAGTATTTATACCAGGAATAAATATGCAGGGAATCTCGACACCTTAATAAGAGCTTCTAATGACGAAGATTTGCCGGCTTGGACTAAAATAATAGAAAAAAACCCTAATGCTTCAACTCAATTAGCATTCGCTTTTGACAATGCTTTAATGTTAAATTTCTCTACTGTAGATGTAGCATTGCGCTTTAAACAAATACAACCTGAATATAAATCTCTTGGATTCAGATTTGAAAACAGTGACCTTAGACAAATCGCTATTGAGCCTGCATTTAGATTTTGGAACAATAAATTGACAGGAAACTTCTCTATCGGATTACAGAAAAATAATCTTTCGAATAAACAAGCATTACAAAACAGTAATCGAATTTATTCCGCAAATATCAGTATCAACCCAAGTGAAAAACTATTGATAAACTTAAGTTTTTCAAACTTTGGCCTTATAGTCAAATCTTCTCCATCTTTTATTGAAGATAGTATATCCGTCAGGAATGTGAACAACAATATAAATTTAAATACTCAATACTATATAAGTAATAATGGAGACAAATCCGCATCTGTTGGCGTCAATATAAACGCACAAAAGACAACTGAGACATATGAAAATAATCCTTTTAACAATTCTGATTTCAATTCTTTTTATAGCAATATTTTCTACAATTCAACGATCAGTAAAGGCCTGGCTTATAGCATTGGATTAAATTACAATAATAGTAAAACACACTTTGTACAATTACCGGATAAATTATACGATATCCAATCTTATGGTGTATTTTCCAACGTCTCCAAACCTCTGCTGAATAAAGAAAAACTGACATTAGGTTTAGGTGGCTTTATTAATTTATCAGGAGTAATCAATACAGACAAAAAAATTGCTCATGGTATGAATGTAAATGCTACTTACAAGCTTACTGAAAAACTAAATCTAAATCTAAGTTATAATTACACAAAGTCTGAAGTTGAAAACAAAAGCTTGTCTCAACAATATTTCGTTACCAATACGTCAGTTACTTTTTAAACATAAATAAGATGAAATCTTTATTAATCAATCATTCAGTTATAAAAACGAAAGCAACTTTAATTACCAGACATTTTTTGTTAGGTGTCATATTGTTGTTCAGCAATTTTGTTTTTTCTCAAGCATCTACTGTGAATATTAACGTTCAGGTTTTACCTCCTTACTCACCTTACTTAAGTGACTACATAGGATTTAAAGATAAAGTAGTGATTACACTAACTAATACCACAAACAATGCGCAAAGCATATATCTCAAAGCCAAACTTACCAGCAATACAGGTTTCTCGGCCATGACTTCTGATGATTATATACCTAATAGTCCTATCATTCTCAACCCAAATGCGACCGTCCAATTGACGGGAAATAACCAACTATTGGATTTTTTTAGTGAAAATAATATTGATGTAGACTATGGAGATTACACGTTGCAAAACATATTATCGGATGGAGTTTTGCCCGATGGCGTTTATACTTTATGTATCGATGCATTTGATATGAATGATGATAAACAATTAAATACTCCCAACCTTGGGTGCAAAAGTTTTAATATTTCCTATTTAAACCCACCCCAGTTAATAAATCCAAGTTGTGGAGATAACAGTAAAATTATTAAAAATGAAATCCAAAATATAAACTTTATCTGGTCTCCTATTAATACTAGTGTGCCAGGCCTTCAATTTCGATATGATCTTTATATAGTAAAGTTAAATGAAAATGATAATCCTCAGGATTTAATTGATATGGGAATTGCAACCAATTCATCTAATATTATTAAAATAGGAGACATACCCATAAATACATATAATTTAAATTTCAATAACCCTATAAAACTTGACATAGGCAATTATGCCTGGGCTGTAAAAGCAAAAGTATTGAATGGTGATTATCCAATAGTGAATGGCGGACTAAGTATGGTATGTACTTTCGAAATAGCACTTGGTGAAATGAAATTTTTTAATGGTAATTTCAACTTCGATCCCGTCTGTGAGTGCAAAGCAATCCTACCGAATAATCTTGCAAATGTAAATCCTATTCAAATACAAACTGGAAGTATAATTCAGACGAGTCACTTTGAGATGGAAGTGAAAAATATTTCTCATCAGGGAGGTTTATTCTCCGGTGATGGGTATATCAATCTTCCTATTCTAAATTCAAGTTTTGTAAAAGTAAATGTTGCATTTACTAATATAGACATCAAAAAAGACGGTAATAATTTTATACATACTTCAGGTACAATCAAAGCAAAAATCAGAGATGATGCCGCATCTTTATTACCGACTATGGATGGTATAAATCCCGGGCAATTGCAAATGGGGCCTTCTCAAACTCAATCACTTTCTAATTATTTGTATGACAATGGTAAACAATTGATTTCTGAAATTAAAAATAAAGCGAACACAATTGCTTACTCGCTTCCAATAGGTCTTGATGAAAAGGTGATGAAAGTTGCCATTGTAAATATGGTTTTTACCCACGAACAAGCATATTTTGATGCAGCAGCAGTCTTAGATATTATAGATGGTAATAGTAAAGTAGGGTTAATAGGTCAGGGAATTTGTATTGACAACAATGATTTCTGTGGTAATGTAAAACTTTATTTATCACAGGATTTTGAAGTTCCGTTTATAGGATTTAAACTTTTAGGGGGAGATCCTTTAACATCTACATCAGTTACTTTTGATAAAAAAGGATTTAAAAATCTTCATATAGGTGCAGAATATACTTTTCCTCAGGGATCATTAGTAGATGCCAAAACAAAAGGTGCAGCAAGTGTCACCCTTACCAGTGATACTGAAGAAGGCTGGAATGACTGGATGGGAGATGTAAAGTTTACATCTTTTTATATAAGTGGTTTTGAGGACGTAAAATTTGGACCGGATGACAATAACACTTCTATGTACTATGATCATTCTGATAAGAGAAACCCACCAGGTATACCAAGTCCTTATAAAAATTCTGATGATACTGATCAAATTGACACTAACCAACCTACGTGGAGAGGCTTCTATATTCCATCAATAGGACTAACTTTGCCGGGTGCATTTTCAAATGTTGATGGAAAACCTATTGTAGTTAAAGCTGAAAAATTAATCTTTGACGGTGGTTTATCTGGAAATGTTTCAGTAAATAATATACTCGCTATTGATGATGGTTCTTTAGATGGATGGTATTATTCCATAGATCAGTTTAAAATCGATATTTGGAAAAATAGTTTTAAACAAAGCAGCCTAAAGGGTAAGGTTGTTTTGCCGGTATCCAAAGAAAATTCTAACACCAATCAATTGGACTATACGTGTACTTTGAGTAAACCTGCCCAAGGTGGATTGGATTTTCATTTTATCCTTGAACCAAAGGGAACTATTGAATTCGACCTATTCTGGGCAAGTGTCAGTCTTACTCCAGGTTCAAGTATACAAATATTCAAGAAAAACAATGGCACGTTTGGGGCCAAAGCAGAATTATATGGTCAGTTAACGTTAAGAACAAAAATTGATGATTTCCCGGATGTAAAACTTGCGGAAGTACACTTCAGAAAGCTTACATTTCAAACCGCCGCGCCTTACTTTTCTCCGGGAGAAACAAATGCTACCTTTTTTGGACTTTCCTCACCACAGCATTCCATTGCAGGATTTGTGATTGACCTTGACCCTGGTCAAGGCAGAGGAGTATCATTGGATGCTTCAAGGTTAGGTGAAGGTAAAATAGGAATTAAATTTAATGCATTGCTAAAATTGGTTGCAGATGTTGATTTTGTTCCTAAAGCTGAAGTTGAGTTTGTAATATTCGGAAAATTCGGAATGAAGAACGGAAGACCCGACTGGGATGGATTTGATGCAGACATCAATAAAATATCTCTTGGTGCTGAAGCTAAGATTGGACCTATAGGAGTACAAGGGGAATTAGGTTATTACAATGACAATGCAGGTTCGTATGGATTTTTTGGAAGTCTTTTTATGAAGGTAGATGGTTTAGTTGAGGTTGGAGCTAAAGCTCAATTTGGTTACCAGAAAGATGGAAATGCAGGTTATAATTATTTCTTTATAGATGCAATGGCGGACTTTGGCAATGCAGGTATTTCTATCCCTCCTGCTATGGCAATCTATGGATTTATGGGTGGCGTATTTTATAACATGGGTATTGCTAATGTAAATGCTTTAGCTAATTCTGATATAAAAGGTAGCCCAAGTTATGTGCACGATTTTAAAAACCCACAGCCAGGAGTTTCGCTGTCAGGCCTAAAATATATTCCTGCAAAAGGACTCTTCTCCATTAAAGCAGGAATACTTTTTGGATTGCAAACAAGAGCAATATTAGATGCGGATGGAAGTGTAACAGCTACTATAAATATGCAGTCCGGTGGCTTACATGAACTGATGTTTGATCTTACTGGGAGATTCATTACAGATATGAGTCAGCCTCTTGCTAAACGAAATACTGATTGTATGGGCAAAGGTAAAATAGTAATGAAAATGAACTTCAAAGAAAAAATCATTCCTTTTTTCATGTTGGATTAATTTTAGGTGTTCCAAATCATGAGCATCCAGACTTATTATTTGCTTCTGCACATATCAATTTTATAGTGGACCTACAGGCTGGTTTGTACATGTGGGTAGGCCTTGGACTACAGGAGGGGATGAGTGGGGAAATAATATTGGTGGCGGCAATCCTATTGAAATAAAAATTCTTGGTTTAAGATTTATGGGCTACTTCCAGTGTGGTGTAGGTGTTGGAGAAGTATATGAAAATGATCAATTTGTAAAAGGTGTATCTGCTATTGATCCTATTCCCCCGATACCTAATTTTATTATGAGTATCATAAACAGAGGAGGTAATACAAGTGGAGAAAATGGTTATGCTAGTTCAAATAGAAATTTATACACTGAAAAACAAAATATAGCAGGAGGCTTGGCATTTGGAGCCAACTTTACTCACTCTATGAATATCAATTTTCTCATATTCTATATGAATACCACTTTTATGGCTGGATTTGATTTAGCATTCATTCAATTAAAAAATGCTAAGTGCAAGCAATCAGATGGCAGTGTAGTAGATATGGGAGCGAATGGTTTTTATGCAAAAGGGCAAGCATACCTTGGTGCAAAGATTGATGTGGGTATTGAAGTAGATTTATTTTTCTTTAGTGGAAAGATAAGTATAGTAGAGGCTGGAGTAGGTGCTATGGTTCAATTTGGAGCTCCTAATCCAAGTTTTATTACAGGTGCTATTGGTGGATATTTTAGTGTACTTGGAGGTATCATTGAAGGTAGTTTTGCGGTAAAATTTTACTGGGGTGATGAGTGTACAGAATTAAGTGATGAATCTCTACCATTGATAGCAGAGGTTAATCCTAAGGCCCAATTTGACGAAAATGATTTTAAAAAAAGAATAAATGTTTCTGAATTACAGCCCATATTTGTTCAACCATCTGCCACCTTCAATTATGAAATTGATAAAACATTTTTAATTATAATACCTGTGGAAGATCCTGATAATAAAGGATACACTTACAGAGAATACAGATATTATCACATATTACCAAAAGACATTACTGTAAACCTTTCAGGCTTTGAAATTACTCAAAATGGCGTGCCTTATACTGAACCATTGACTATGGCTGATTTTAAAATTACTAATGATAATTTTAATATTGTACCCAATGAAGAAATTTCCTTTCATAAAGAAGCCGATTATTACTTTGATGTAAAAGCACAGGTAAGAATTTTCAACTTAGGTACAAATTCTAAAAACCAGGCAGGAGGAAGGTCTGGGTATAAAAATAATGACACAGATTTAAAAGGTGTAAATAACCTTAACAGAGATCAATGGTACTTAGCAAAGGATAAAAGTCAAAATACTTTTACAGATGAAAGACATATAAAATTTACGACAGACTGTGGTATAAAATATATTGAAAACGCCTGGATCGATGAAGTATCACCATTCCACAGATCTCAGAATAATCCTTTGAGTCATTCTAATAAAGTAAAAGAAAGTGACTTGAGAAAATCAGAAAGTGGGCTTAGTTCATACTTTACTCCAGTCTTTAATTCAAATAAAAATACATTGAGAGCACAAAGTGTAATAAAGAAAAACCATATTGATCTAAGCAATAATGGACATAAAATTACCGTGGTCACAAACAAGGATTTTTTCGATGAATCAAAACTTTGCATACCTAAAGATTTTGCGAAGAATTATGATTTCAACATTAAAATATCATCGATAAATAAATCAGCTGAAGGCTCTTCTTTTAAGAAGGATTATTATAAAGTTCTGGCACAGAATGGCAATTCAACTTTTAGTGTTGACCTAAGTAATCCTTTACCAGCTAATAGCTTTATAATCGTCCAAGCCATCGTAAAAAAACGTAACAGTAATAATAAGCCTAACTCTGATATGAAGGCTCAAACTGTAGTGAGAAAGAATTTTTCCGGCACAATTGAAATGGCTTCATACAATGTAAACATCAATGAAAGGAAAGTACCACTAGAATCTAAACTGACTGGATCAGCATCAGAAATGGAAATTTTCAGATGGTATTTTACAACAGGGGAATACAACACTTATCAAGACAAGATGGCTGCAATGGAGATTACAGTAGACACGATTACTACGGAGAAATCATTTTATTCTTCCATGAATAAAGGAGGTTATAAATTAGAGAAATTTAAATATATTGAATCCACATTTAATTTCAAAGGATATGAAAAATTTGATTTTCATGATTTGCAAAATCACTACATAGTTGATGTTTTTGAAGGTGGAAACAGGAAATTTATGTTTGACAAAAAATTAGAGCAAGGCATTCTTGGATTTGCATTCGATAATAAATCGCAGGAATTGGTGGATCAATTTCTTAGAACTTACTTCACTGACAAGGAGGTTATGACTAAATTTCTCAACTTAGGTAAAAATGGTGATAATTTATCCGAAAATGAAATGTCCACTTTTATTAATAATTACATTACCGAAAAAATGTTGGATGCTACAAGATGGGGCATCGACAATCCTATTGGTCAGGTGTTACCACCTTTAGCAAATATTCCAGCTAATGTTTCCTATGACAGTAATATGTTTAACAAGTCATATAAATTTAATACTGCTACGACTATGTTTTCAATTAAAAGAATTCAAAAAGTCTTAAAAAGTTTGGGCAGTACCTCAAAGATTATCCCTGCTCATATTATTACCATGAAAAACTTTATGGATAATATGCCTAATCATAATCCAATATTTACATTTTCTATTTTGACCGACATGATGAATGATTTTAATAATAATATTCAGGGAAATGTGGTAAATGGATTTAACCCTGGAATCATTAATAAGAAGAACAATTTAAAAAGATGATAACAAGAATATTTTTAACGTCAATAATAGCAATAACTTTATTTTATACTGCTAAAGGTCAGACTGAAGAAGTCCCAAAAATTAAAATCAAATATGGACTTATTGCTAAGACATATCCGGATAGCATAGTATTAAGATGGGCTCCAGATAATGCAAATGCGCTACCTGCACATATAGAATCAGGTGTTTGGATAGAACGATTGAAGGTAACAGGCAAACGTCCATATCAGGTAAGTAAATGGGAAAAACTTACAAAAATAAAGGAAGAAGAAAAAGTATTCTTTCGCATTTATAGCGCTTTCAATCATCCATTATTTGAAATAGATACGACTTTAACTTTTTCGACTCATGGTGAATGGGATGCAGATAGCAATCCTAAATATCTTACAGCTACCTCAAGAGAAAAAGCTGTAGAACTCTCGTGGCCTCACAATAAAGATCTTTACAGATGGGCTGGTTTTAATATTGAAAAATCTAATGATGGCAGTAACTTTTTAAGATTAAATAAAAAACCGTATCTGACAATGTCGGTTGATAGAAATACTACAATTTATTATACCGATAGTGTAGTGAATTATGTAAAACAATATTATAGAATAGAAGCTTTAGATCCTTTTGGTGAATCAGCAGGATATAGTGAAGTGGTTATGGGATATGGCAAAGATCTTACCCCACCATCAGAGATTGTATTAAATGAGACAGACAATAAAGGGAAGAGCATTCAATTAGACTGGAAATTTGTACTTGGAAAAGCTGATTCAGATCTAAAACATTTTATAGTAAAAAGAGGAAGTCAAATAAATAATATCAAGGATACTTTAATGATCCTAAATAATAAAACTTACACCTACATTGATAACTTTAAAGCGATTACTAAATCGACTTACTATGAAATAGCAGCAGTTGATACCTCAGGAAATATAGCTTTTTCCAACCCCGTCCGATACTTCATCCCGGATACAGAACCACCAAAAATACCTGAAAATTTTAATGGCACTATGGATAAAAATGGGATAGTAAAACTAAAATGGGATATGGATACTTTAGATGAATTGGTTGGATACAGAGTATATCGAACAAATCAGGTCAACCACGATTTTGTGTGTCTTCAGCAAGGGTTTCTTGCTACCAACGAATTTTATGATACATTGTCGTTGACAACATTGACTGACGTAGTATTTTATGCAGTATGTGCTGTGGACATCAGCTATAACCACAGCAAAAGGTCAGCACCGATTAAACTAATAAAACCAGACTTAATTCCCCCTATTCCTCCTCAGATTGTGCATTACAATTTGGGTGATGGATCTGCTCTTATAGAATGGAGCCATAGTACAAGCAATGATGTGGTTTCTTATGAGATTAGCAGAAAATTACTTTCTGATACGACTAAAATACTGAAGAAAAAAATAGCTAAGGAAAATACTAAGTTTGAAGACGTAGGATTGGTCCATGGTGAAATGTATGAATACAGCATTGTATCTATTGATAAAGTAAATTTGAAATCTCAGCCAAGTTTTCCGCTCACCATTAAAGCTTATACCAATAATACATCTGAAGAACTAAAATTATTTTGGCTTACTGATAAAGATGCTAATGCCTTTAAATGGGATAATATCATTAAAAAACCAATATTTTATATTGTGTATAAAGATACTGGCAGCGGCTTAGAGCAGTATAAAAATCTTCCTTCTTCAGCTATTGAGTTTAGTGAACCTAACAAAATTCGGCATGACAAACTTCGATATGGCTTACAGGCCATGTATGAAAATCAGGTCAAATCAGATATTTACACACTCGATTGGAAATCAAATTAACAATAATCACTTATAAATTTAAAAAGATGAAAACACATTTACTTATTACTTTTTTCTTCACTATTAGTCTATTTAACATCAGTGCTCAACTAATCTTCATGGAAGATTTTGAAAACTACAACCAAGGACCTATAAGTGCTCAAAATGGCAATTGGTCTGATTTGTCAAATGCTACTGCAGATGTAGCCTACAATGGTGATGCGTACATGGCCTGCACCAGTGATGATGTAAACCAGGCTTTTCTGAATTTTGTAAGTGGTGATTTTATACAGATTGAAAGAAGTACGACAACCTCAGGCACTCAAATTTTAGTCGAAGTGAAAATATTTGCCATAGATGGATTTTTCATAAAGTTTTTTGGCAACGATAATGATTTTTACATTTATTCCAATAATGATTATACCAGTGATGAAATTTATTTGCAATTTTCTATGAATTTTTTTTATAATCAGATGCAGGTTTATGAAAATGGCCAACTTGTAGGTGTATTTGATATTCGGATTTTATTACAAATCTTGAAAGCGTAACTTTTAGCAAATGAAGCCGGAGATTTTAAATTGGGTTGTATTTCACTTTGGGATACCACAGATAATGATGCGGATGGATACTTAGCTTCTGATGATTGTAATGATAACAATCCGGATGTAAATCAGGTGTTGAGTGAAATTCCTTATGACGGTATTGATAATGATTGTAATCCTGGCACTGTAGACAATGATCTGGACATGGATGGATTTGATATTCCTGCTGATTGCGACGATAATAATGCCAACATAAATCCAGGTAAACCTGAAACCTTACAACGGTGTCGATGATTGTAATGCAAATACTCGAGACAATGATCTGGACATGGATGGATTTGATATCCCTGCTGATTGCGACGATAATAATGCCAACATAAATCCAGGTAAACCTGAAATCCCTTACAACGGTGTCGATGATGATTGTAATGCAAATACTCGAGACAATGATCTGGACATAGATGGATTTGATATCCCTGCTGATTGTGATGATACTAATCCCAACATAAATCCAGGTAAACCTGAAATCCCTTACAACGGTATCGACGATGATTGTAATGCAAATACTCGAGACAATGATCTGGACATAGATGGATTTGATATCCCTGCTGATTGCGACGATAATAATGCAGATATAAATCCTGGTAAACCTGAAATCCCTTACAATGGTATCGACGATGATTGTAATCCAGATACCAGAGAAAATGATGTGGACCTTGATGGATTTGATATCCCTGGTGATTGCAACGATAATAATGCAGATATAAATCCTGGTAAACCTGAAATCCCATACAATGGTATCGACGATGATTGTAATCCAGATACCAGAGAAAATGATCTGGACCTTGATGGATTTAATTTCCCTGCTGATTGCAACGATAATAATGCAGATATAAATCCTGGTGCACAAGAGGTTCCTGATAATATGATTGACGAAAATTGTGATGGGATAATTGTCATTACTAATTCTACTAATGAAGATATGAATTCATTTAAAATTTCCATTTATCCAAATCCTACCAATAATTATATAAATATTATCTCAGATATTGATATTGAATATATCAATGTTTATAATTCAATGGGCAAATTTATTGGTTATTATCCTGATCAAAAGAATTTAGATGTGTCAACCTTCAATAATGGCATTTACATAGTATTATTATTTGATAAAAGAGGGATTATATTTAAAAAATTCTTTACAAAAATTTAAATATTTTGACGTTTAGCATAGGCAATAATTAGTTATAATTTGTAGAATTTATTTTAAAATTATTCAAAATTATAAACAAAGCCTATGCTAAACTTTCTAATAAATAAAAACGGTAATATCAATATCTGATCTTTGTTTATAATTAATTTAGGAAACATAAAAAGTCTAGATATCGTATTGGTAATAAAAAATTGAAAATTCAAATATATTTTTTAAAATCTTTGTTAAATTTATTTATTATCAAGTCACTTCTGATTTCACTTTTAATCTTTTTACCCTTCATTTATATAGTCAACAAAATGTAGCAATAAATCCGAATCCTAAGGCCATCCTCGACATAAAGTTAATAAAAAAAGTATTCTTATGACCCGTATGACAACCATTGAACGAAATAATATTATCGACCCACCAGCAGGGTTAATTTCTTACGATACAGACATTAAATCAAACTTATGTCATAAGAGCATTAAGGATCTGGAAAAATATGCTGGCAAATCTGAAGCTTCCATATTTTGAAGGTATTTCTCTTAATAATGCCGCTTTTCATATCGAGAATGCAGAAACTTCACCTGAAGCGATTGGCGGGCAATATACGGCTGCATAAGGAATAGAGTTTACTTATGGGATGGCACTTTTACTGGTAGAGACATGCAGCCCGGAGTATATGTTTGGGTTGCAGAGATTCAACATACAGATGCGACTACTGAACTTGAATCCGGCGATGTGACAATATTGAAGTAATTTTTTTTGACCCTCAGGATTTTACGGATCTGTCTTTTACAACAACAGTTGAATCTGCTGATGATGTGAACATTATATTTTATCTTTCTTACCTACCACTTACTAATCACTACCCTCCATCTAATAAATAGCGATGTATATGATTTGATTTCATTTTACCTTTGGAACAATTCATTTATTGACCATAAAAATCTCCCTATGCAAATCGTTAAATTCATTTTTTGTTTTAGTGGCTCTTTTGGGTGCAGATCATAAAGGCCCAAAATGTAGGTATAGGCAATACCGATCCCAAAGCAAAGCTTGACGTTTCGGGTGACCTGATTCTCAAAAGTGCTACACTTACGCTTGCCGATGGTAATACTGTAGATCTTGATGTCAACACCAATAAATACAACCATTACAAGCTCACCGGCCCCACTGCCAACTTTCAGATCAGTGGTATTATGGCTGCTGAACAGGATCGTATCGTCACCTTATACAATCGGACAGGACATTCTCTGGAGATTTACAATGACTATGCAACAGCCGACCCTGAAAAAAGAATCCTTACAGGAACTGGTGGCACGTTTGCAGTGTACCCAGGTGGAAGTGTAAGCTTAAAGTATGATAATACCATCAACAAATGGGAAATCATTACCAGTCACTACAATAGTCTGGACAATTTTGGAAGTGGAAACTGGAGTTTGAGCGGCGATGATATTTTTAATGCAAATGTGGGTAATGTCGGGATCAAAACTATGGCTCCTATGACAAGTTTGCAGGTCAATGGAAATCTATCTTTGGTAAGTGATACTATTTTAGGACCTTGCTCATCTATTATTCCACCTATCAACAATAATAATGTTTTAATAGACAATACAACCAAAAAAAGGTCAGTTTTTCACATCCTTAAAGATATATCATGCAGTGTTAGTTTGCCACCATATCTCCTGGGTTTAATAGGCGGTACTGATGGTCAGATAGTAACCATCTTTATGCACATGAATAATAGTCAGGTAAAACATTTGGCTGGTCTGACTGCAATACCTTCATCAGCAGATAGTATAAATATGATTGAACTTTACGAAGCCAATAGTAATGGAAACGTTAATCAACATGCTCAATTGACTTTTAACACTGGGGGAGCGATTACATTAATCTATGACGGTGCACGTCACAGGTGGAAGCCGATTAATTATTATGGTGAAATCAAATCAGAGACTTATGGTTGGTTAAAAGGTGGCGGACCCAATTCTCTGATCAATCCAAACGGGGGTAATTGTAAAGTTGGCATTGGACTTTTTACACCTTCAGCAAGGCTTGAAGCCGCAAACACAACAAACAATGAAGTCGCAATAAAAGGGTGGAGTACAGGTGTAGGAGGAACAGCAGCCCATTTTTCATCCACCAATGGTCATGCTCTAATAGTGGATCAAGGCAATGTAGGTATTGGAAATGCCTCCCCTGCTGAAAAATTAGATGTAACGGGACATATAAATATTACTGGTTCAATTAAGCCAAATGGAAATAACGGAATGAATGGTGATGTGTTGACCAATCTTGGCAATGGAACTATGAACTGGCTACCTCCCAATGGTGGTTGGACAATATCCGGCAATGATGTAAAAAATAGCAATACAGGCAATGTTGGTATCGGTGCATTTCCAGCATCGGGTATCAAATTTGATGTAACAGGAAATGGGTCGTTTTATAATAACACTGTTATTGAAAATCTGACATATAACAATAGTGTCCTTTCACTATACGGAAAACTTCCTTTTCCTTCAACCGCTTATCGTTTTCTAAAATTTGACGGACAAACTATGCAAAGTGTGGGCGCTTCAAATATTGCAAATTCACCTACCGCACAAGATATTTATTTAAATCCCTTGGGCGGTAGGATAGGTATTAATACAACCACAAACATCACATCGCCTTTGAGTTTTCCCAATGTTACAGGTAAAAAGATCAGTTTATACAGTGGAGGAAATAATAATGAATTTGGATTTGGCATTCAATCGGGGGAAATGCAAATATACACAGCAGGCCAAGATAAGATTAGTTTTGGATGGGGCAGTTCTAATAATTTTATAAGAACGATGTCATTTTTTCCTGGTTCTTCGTCACTACAATTGTATAACTCCTCTGGTATCAGTACCATCAGTCTAAATGCAGATTACATCGATGGAGATGGAAGAATTATCACTCAGGAACTGCAAATAAATGGAGGTTCAGATTTGTCAGAAAATTTTGATATCGTACATGAAGAAATCAACGTTGTAGAAGATGGTATGCTGGTTTCCATCGATCCACAAAATGAAGGTAAACTTACCATAACACAATGTGAAAATGACATGAAAGTGGTAGGCGTTATTAGCGGTGCAAATGGCATTAAAACCGGTATGCTGATGGGGCAGGCCGGTTCAGAAGCTGACGGCGAATATCCTGTTGCACTTGTAGGCAGAGTATTTGTACTGGCAACGGATGAAGAAGGTGAAATTTTGCCAGGAGACTTTCTAACTTCTTCAAACAAGAAAGGTTATGCAAAAAAGGTGAAAAACTTAACAAAGTCAGGGAGCAATTATCGGTAAAGCCATGGGCAAAATGGATAAAAGCACAGGTTACGTGATGGTATTAATCAATCTGCAATAAAAATAAAGGTGATGAAAATACGGCTTATTTTATTTTTTATATCGTTTGCAATACGATTGTGCAGCCAGACCAATCCGCTGTTTATCCCACCATTAATGTATTTAATAGTCTCGGCGAAGAAACTACGGTACATTGGCATGGCCTGCATGTATCAGGAGAAGATGATGGTGGTCCATGGTCTTCTTTTGGCTCAAATGAAACTTATAATCCTACATTTACAGTAAAGGATAAAGCATCTACATATTGGTATCATCCCCATTTGCATCACCTCACACAGAAACAAGTTACCTTAGGTCTGGCGGGACTAATTATTGTAAAAGATGGTGAAGAAGCGGCGATTAATTTACCCAGAACTTATGGCGTAGATGATATACCATTGATCATGCAAACCAAAGCATTTACAGGTAACTCAATCAACTACGTAATAGGGCCGATGGATCCAGTAAATCCAATTAACAATGATGCTGTTTTTATGATGAATGGCGTCATAAATGCCCAACAAAATGTTCCAAGGCAAGTTGTGAGATTCCGTCTTTTAAATGGAGCGCATCAAAGGGTGTTTAATGTTGGCTTATCGAATAATGCTACATTTTACCAGATTGGATCTGATGGTGGTTTACTTGCTGCTCCAGTACCGCTTACTAGGGTTAGATTAGCACCTGGTGAGAGGGCTGAAATTTTAGTAAATTTTAGTACCTATTCTGAAGGAACAGAGTTGTTTCTAAAATCATTTGCTTCAGAATTACCAGTAGGATTTTGGGGTGCGACTAATCCCGGAAATCATTCTGGTAATGGTCCATCTAATTATAATCCCAATCCACTCAATGGAACGAATTTTGATATTATTAAATTAACGGTAAGTGCCAGCACTGTAAATCCAGTACTTACTATTCCTTCAACTGGAGCTAATGTTAGCCCGTTAAGTGAATTAAATGCGAATAATGTACGAATCAAATTTCTGACACCCGGAACAAATGGTCCATCAATCGGTCCGAATAGTGATATAAATCCATATTTTAATTTTAATATTATTAATGATTATGTGCAACTAGGAGATATTGAAATTTGGGAAATTCATAGCAAATCAAATGCCTATCATCCATTTCATATTCATGATATACAATTTTACATCCTTAGTAGAAATGGTGTCTTACCGCCTCTAAATGAAAGAGGAAGAAAGGATGTTGTCGCAGTCGCTCCAAATGAAATCGTGAGATTTATTGCAAAATTTGATGATTTTGGTGAAGGGGTTCCTTATATGTATCATTGCCACATTTTACCGCATGAAGATAAAGGCATGATGGGTCAATTTATTGTGAAAAAAAATGTGTATGTCAATAAAAATTTTAATGGAACTGAAAATGGAAGTATAAACAACCCTTATAATACGTTTTATGAGGCGATTAATAACTCGCCGGGAGGTGCCACCATTAACTTTATTTCAAATGGAGATCATAATGAGGTTCCACCGACAATCGTCATAGATAAACAAGCCGTGATAAAATTAGTAAATGGACAAGTGATTATCAAATGAGAAAAGCAATAATATTTTGTGTGATTTCGATATTTTGTTTGGCAATGTCAAATGATTTAATGGCTCAATCAAATGAAATAACAGTATTTGTGGCTATTTCAGAAGAGTGTCCAATTTGTAAAAATATCGCACTGGATCTGAATGTTATTGCGGAAAGATTCAGTGAAAATGTACAATTGGTGCTATTATTCCCATTTAGAATTAGCAACTATAAGACCATGCATCAATTTAAAGAAAAATACAATTTGCTAAAGTGGAAAGGTATGCTGGACGAAGATCAAAGCAAAGCCAAATCTTTAGGCTTATCAGTTACTCCTGAAGCTATTGTCATGGATAAAAATGGAGTCGTTCTATATCAAGGTCGGATTAACGATTTGTATAATAAGCCAGGTAAAAAAAATCACAATGCACAATTTAATGATTTGAGTGATGCCATTGAGGCATCCTTGAATGGAATTATTGTTAAAAAACCATGGCACAAAGCGGTAGGCTGTTATATAACCTTTGAAAATTAATAATGAAAGTCATTTTTGTTTTAATGTGCGCTTTTTATTCATGTCATGTCTTTTCACAGCAAACTACCTATTATGGGGTAATATTGCCTATCCTGAATAAGTATTGTGTACATTGTCATCATGAAAATGGTCATGGCGCTATGGATTTGAGTACATACGAGAGGGCATCAAGTTATGCCAACATGATATATTTTGCTGTGCGAAATAAGTTAATGCCACCGTGGAATAATGAAAACAGCAACAATTTTTTACACCAATCCAAAATGAATTCTGAAGAAATCAGCCTGATTAAAGACTGGATTGATAATTGTCTGGAAGAAGGAGAACATACTACCCTTACTAAAAATCATTCTCTTAATGATTCATTTGATGTAGTAATTCCGATGAAACAGAGTTTTTTCCCGCATTATGAGAAGGACTTTTATGATCAGGTATTTGTGATAGAGCTTAATAACAATACAGAATATTATATCAACAAATTTCAGTTTATTCCCGGCAACAGTAAAATTGTGAGAAGATGTGCTGTGTTTATTGATACAACTAATAAATCGAAAGAATTGGACAATAAAGATCCTAAGTACGGTTATTCAAACAACTTTGGTGTAGCTTTTTGACGCATGTGAAAATTACTGGTTCGACTGGGTACCGAGCACAGCCAATAGTAGTTTGGAAGAAGGGTATTTACAGACCTAATACCTAAAATGTAAAATACTTTTAAAAATTACCTACACAAATTATGCGAAAGAAATGCCGGACTCATCGGTACTTTTATTAAAAACAACTAAAAAACCGAGACATCAGGTTGTTTCCAGAAAACTAATTTATCCTGAATTATTAAACAAGCCATTTGAAATAAAACCCAACCAGGAGAGATATTATAAAGCTTCGTTTTTGTTAGAAAACACCACCTCACTTAGCTCAATACTTCCATTAAGTCAGGCTGTTTGTACCTCATGGTCAATAAAGGCGATAGATCCTGAAACTAATGAAAGCACTTCTTTGCTTGACATTAGTAACTGGGATCCTCATTGGAATCGAAAATATTATTATAAAAATGCTATTGTATTAAAAAAAGGAACAATAATAGAAGCATCGGCTTCTTATAAAAATACGGATGATAATGATAATATTATCATGAAACCTACCAGACATCTATTACATGGGTATGGAAACCGTAAGGAAGTATTTGAAGTCTATTTCGATATTGCTGAACTTGAAAATTAAGCGAATATGATTACACGATTGTATAATTTGAGGAAGATTTGGTATTCCAAAGGTTTATATCTCTCTATTTGTTTTTTTGTTTGTGTTTTTTTTGCGAGCGGTCAAAAAATTATCACAAATGGATCAATACAAATTGGAAAGGATACAGTAGGTATACCTGAAGCAGGCACCATAAGGTGGACAGGTAGCGATTTTGAAGGATGGTCTGGTAGTCGGTGGCTTTCATTGACCGTGGGAGATAAAATTGTGGATGGTGACGGCAATGTATACTATGCCATCAAAATTGGAAATCAGGTTTGGCTTGACAGGAATCTGAAGGTTACAAAATATAGTGACGGCACATCTATACCACTATCTTCAAACGCCACTCAATGGAATACTGCAGCTGTAAATTTACAACCTTCGTATTGTTGGTATAATGATGATGAGCTTTCAAATGCTGTTCCCTATGGTGCATTATATAATTTTTATGCCTTGGATAGTTTAAGTAATGGCGGCAAAAATGTTTGCCCGGACGGTTGGCTTGTGCCGACTAAATCTGATCTTGAGGTACTTCGAGACAACCTAGGCGGGCAAAAATATTGCCGGAGGAAAATTGAAGGAAGTTGGGTTTTCGTTCTGGGTTTCTCCTAATTTAGGTGCGAGTAATCAGACTGGCTTCAGTGCAGTAGGATCAGGAAGAAGAGGCCCGAGTGGAACGTTTGCCAGTCAAAAAATAGTGGCTATCTAAGAACCAAAACTTCTGGTATTCCTCCCAATTCAACTTATGGTCTATTGACTGCTTCTGATGCTATGTTTGTCGTAAATGAATGGAATAATGGGATAGGAATGAGCATCAGGTGTATCCGCGAGTAAGAAACCAAAAGAATGCTACTTTTTTCGCAAAGGATGCATTTTAATATCTATTGAGTATTGTTAACTTATTTCTATTTCGCCAAATATATTTCTCAAAAATGTAACTAAAGCCTGATACAAATATTATGATGTTTTTAAGGCAATCAATTGATCTATTGCTTACATTGATAGTCATCATATTGTTTTGTAATCAGGTTGTTTTAGCACAGCCATTTCCTCATATCTTCTTTCGCAATATCAATGAAAAAAATGGTTTGTCGTCCAATAATGTTAGCGATATCACCGAGGATAAAGATGGATTTATATGGATTACTACTGCCGATGGCTTAAATAAATACGATGGTGAAAAATTCACTAATTACAGAAAAGGCGCAAAAAATATGCTTATCATTGATAATGCTATAAATAAAATACACATTGATGGTCATCAAAATATGTGGCTTAGTTATTACAATGGTGTATCAAAAACGAATATAAAAAATAGTACAGATGTATTTTCGATGCAAGACCTTACAGATGTTAGGATGTCATGGCACAACAAAAAAGTGTACTTTTCTGAACGGAAAGGCGTCTATGAAGTCGACGAAAAAGGAAGTGTAGTTAATAAAAAAGGCCTTATTAAACCAAGGATACATAATGCTACCAGCTATAACCGATTGCTTGATTTGTATTTTTTTGATCAGGATATATACTCCTTTCTACCCAATAATATATTAAAGTTAAATGATCATTTTGACATTGTAAGAAGAGTACAAATTACCACATGATCTTAATATTCAAAATCTTTTTTTCACAAAAAATTTATGTTATATCTCTTCTTGGGGAGATTTTATTTATGTGCTTAATTTAAATTCAGGAGAGTACCAAACAGTAGACATTGTGAATTCCAGTGGAGAAAAATATGTTTCAAAAAAAATAATACCATGGAAGTTTAATGGTAAAGAATTTCTGGTAGCAAC
>JADKGD010000040.1 GCA_016717145.1 Saprospiraceae bacterium
TGGATGGTATTTGTTGATATGCGATTTGTTAAAGTTTTATCCTTGAGCGCTAGAAGTTTCAAAGACTCAATACTTTCTCAGAAAGGTGTGTTGTACCCATCAAAACTTGTTGGGTTTGGGATCAGCATTGATGATATTTTTGGGGGCTGTTATATGGGTGTAAACAATGACCACATACAGGATGTTTTAATCATAACAACAAATCAATTATCTGTCACTTATTTTGTGAATTCAATTAAATTTATAAACAATTATAGTCTTTTTAAGATTAGTAGTTATATTTTTGCATCCCCAATAGCTAATTCTATCGGTTTTATTCCCTTCTTTTTGTAGGCACTCACGGCTTTAGCCATTCCGGTGATCATCCCTCTTATTTCAGGAGTTCAAAGGTGTATTTTTATTTTCATCTTGAAGTTCCTTAGGCAAGGAAGAAACATCCAGCCGCAACCGACTTGGGAATTTGCTGGTCTTATTGTCCAGATGCCTTGCAGTTGCCTGTCTTGTATTTGCTTTTGCAGCCTTTATTCCGACAGGTGACGCCGTCAAAACAGGTGTGAACAACGTGTGTCTTTATAGATAATTCAACACGGTATGACTGCAAGAAATAAGGATATTCCATTGCTGGATTACGCTAAGGATAGAGACAAAGCTGCATCATTGAGGCATATAGTGACGAGGATAGAATTTCAGGTATTGACGCATGATTTTGAAGGCGGGCTACCCCCGTTTATTAAGTAAGGAAGATGCCTTGGTTATATAGAAGAGATCATAATTACACCTTCCGTTCAAACATTCGATAATACGATCAATCGCCAAGAGCAACTACTCCAGAAACGGTTACTTCCAATAAAATTGCCCTGTCCTGTCTGACTTTCAGAAAAGCATTACGAATATTAGATCAATACCGCGACAGCATTGAAATTAAATCTAGCCTATACAAACTACACAGCAAAAATGTTTCGGTTGATAGTGTTTGGTTTGATGGACCGATACCTGTATTGAATCAAAACAACGAGCTGGTAGTAAGGTGAAAAATTATAGTGGTCAGGATGCCGAACAAGAAGTTAAGTTATCATTTTTAAAAAGGATAATCAGGAAAAACCAATTGGCATAAGAGATATTTCAGCCAATGGCGCCATCACTGACACTGTAGTGGTGAATATTTAGTAAATCAGAGTTGGCAGCAAGCAGTTATCTCCATTACTGACTATCCTGTACAGTTTGTGACGATTTTTACATAACATTTTCTGTACGGGATACCATAAAGCATTTGTTTATTATTAATGAGAATGGGCCAAATAAGTACATGGATGCTTTATTTAAGGTGTACCCAAATTACCATTTATCCAATCAAAATCTTAACCAACTTTAATACCAACGATTTGGAAATTTGACCTTATCAGATTAAATGATCTAAATTGGATTTCTTCAGGACTGGCTTCTGAGTTATCCCAATACGTAAAATGGAGGAAAAACAGTCATTTTCCGGGCAAAAAACCTTTGACATATAAATACAGTATAATGCATTATTTAGTTCAGTCGGGGCGCATACCTTAACAAATATAAATAAATCTAAAAGGAAGTATCTTCCATTAATACCGAGCCATTTATTTTTCAGATGTATTCTTAACAAAAAAATAATTTGAAACTTTATGTCACTTCCTTTCATATATTGATTCTAATATTAAGTCAAATTTTGAAGAAAAATTATTGGTATATAGGGATGGAAGCGCATATTTGAGTAGTTTACAAAGTGGAGGATGAACAGATCTTTTTCTGCGCAGCTCCTCTTGATGCTGAATCAAATGATCTGGTTTTTAATGCTGAGATTTTTGTGCCCATGATATATAAAATGGCTATTTCTACAACCAAACAAAAAAGCCTTGCTTATAAGAATTTCCAATAATGTAGTTATTGAAACAGACCAATAAACGGCATTCAGGCGATTTTGTATATAAAATCGAGTGTCAAAGAGTTTATACCCGGTCAAATTCCAAATGGAAATCCAGTGGACCTTACGAACTTGAATGATCAGATAAAAACAGCAGGATTTTATGATGTTATGCTTGATGACGACATTGTTGGCAAATGTACTTGCTTTTAATTATGACAGAAAGGTCTGATCTCAATATGTTTGCCAGTAGAACTGGAAGAAATAAATCCGGGTAATAAAAAAATTAAAAGTGATATCGTCTGCATTGCCGAAAGGCCAATATTTAGGCGCAATAAACGAAAAGATAAAGAGGTTATGCTTTGGAAATGGTTTGATAGGCACTGTTTTCTTGCCATTGAATCATTATTATTTGAGGTTTATAAAAATTAAGGAGTTATATGGATATTATACTCATTAAAAATGTTACTACCGTGTTATTCATGAAGGTTCTGATTACCATCTTAAGATCTTCGATATTTTGATTAATAATGGAAAAATTTTATCAATAGCCAAAATATTGATGCATCAAATGTAAAGATCATTGAAGGTAAAAAATGTATTTATTTGTATTGGATTGTGTGACATTGGAACAGGTGGTGGCGAACCAGGTTATGAGCATAGAGAAAGCCTGCAAACCTAACCCAGGCTGCCATGGCAGGAGGTTATACAGCCCTGGCAGTATTTCGAATAACAAACCAATTACTCAATCAAAAGCTGACATAAAATTTCTTATTGACCACCCCGATTTTAAATGGTGTTAAAATATTTCCTATTGGCGCTTAAGCGGAATATAAAGCCAGGATATAGGCGAATATATGGATAGCAAGTGCCGGAGCTGTGGCATTTTCAGATGGACTTGAATCTGTAAAGGATACAGCTTATTATCCAAACTTTACAATATTCGGGCAGATTAATGGTAGCTGTATTACATCATCAAATAGCCATTATCTAAGTCAGAGATTGGAGAAATGCATGAAGGTAGGATAGGTACTTCTCTTGGTATAAAAGGGTGCCTGAAATCGCTGAAGTCCCATGTGGTGCAAAGGGATATTTGTTTAAACGCCTATAATGAAGGGTAATCTCATTTTACATTGTATTTCGACCGCAGCAACGTCAGTTGAGGACATAAAATCTGCCAAAAAGACCAGAAATCTTTATTTGCAACAGTGGCTTACATGAATTTACTGTTTACCGATGAAGATATGGGTGGTTTTGATACTAATCTTAAAGTAAGTCCGGTATTGCGTTCAAAAACTGATAAAGAAGCGCTTATCGCCGGTTTAAGTGATGGTAGTTTAGATGCTATTGTATCAAATCACGCTCCTTTCGGATGAAGAGAATCAAAAATCTGGAATTTACATATGCCACTCCAGGTGCTTCAAGGAAGCTTAGAAACTTGCCTGATTGCTTGTGTGTCAGGATTAAAAATTTGATTGAACTACCCACCATCCGGCGCAAATTGACCATCAGACCCGAAAATTTAGCAATATTTGTCCCTCAAATAGCAGAGGGCACATTGCGAACTTATGTGTTTTTGATATTGGAGATACTTACACGTACAATGCTAACCTGGTTAAATCCAAGTCAGCTAATAACCCATTTATTGATAAAAATTTTGAAGTCAAATTCTGGCTACTTTAATAGGAGTAGTGGTAAAATATTGGCTAAGTATAGACAGAGAGCTTTGTCTATGAGTGGATACCTTATGGAATAAAATCTAAGATATATTATCAGTAAAAGTACAACCAATTACGTTACTTAAAAAATTCACACTATCATTTTTAACCCATGTCAATCCTTTTACTGGTTTCGAATCTAAATCATAATCTTCAGTCAATTGTCCATTAGTTAAATATTTTACACGGATTAAACTACCTAATACACTATCAATAAACATACCTGTGATGCCACCAAAATGACTGGAATAGTTTGGGTCAAATCCAGGTTAAATAAACTTACTTGTCAACCCAAACAAAATAGCTGCCAATACACCCGATACTGTACCAATTATTGGAAATACCACCTGACAATCCGCTCTTCACCGGTTTCCAAGTGATAATATCGTACGTTTTTGCCAAAATAAGTTCCAATATCGCTGCTTATCGTGTCGCTCAAACTTATATTGATAGAGACCAGATAAGTGATCAGAAATATAATATCTTTGGAAAACGCAAATAATAAAAACAAATTACAGCAGTCAACCCATTAGCCAGAACCTGGAACGCATCTCTGCCTGATGCATCTTTGTATTTAGGTAACAGCTTGGAGGTAAGACTTCTACAATAAAAAATATTGCCATTGGCAACAGAAATACAGGGCCATGGGAAATATGATTGCTATAGCTAACTATAAGCGCAGCCTGTCCCGGTGCGTTAAGCCATTTAGCCATGATATACTAGCGCTAACACAAATATAATTATAACAAGCCAAAGCCATTCTGTTGCATTTGGTGTTTTTGTACCATTATCTCATACCAAAATGCAGCGACCAAGGGATTGTAAGATTATCACTTCCACGATATGAAAACAACTCGCTCCAGTGAAGGCAAGGCAGCAATGATCAGTATGACCGGATGGAATCAATAAAATAAAACGCAATGGCACAAGTTGTCATATAAAACACTAAATCAAAACATGACTTTTGTTCGTATAAAAAGTCAATTTTGGAAAACCATATTTTAGTCCGATAATGCCACCTAAAGCATCACTTAGACCCAGAGTAAATATCTCAAACAGAACAGATGGGATTGAGATTGGGGCTAGCAATAGTATTCCGAATGCCAAAGAGAAAGGGCAATACCATAACTTTTTCGTTCACTTGGTATTATTAGGTTCTTAGTGGGCAATGTAGGCCATATTACACAAAAAGATAAATAGATATGCCAATTCTGTTTTAGAGTCACTGGAATTGACTAAAATGCCACATGTTAAAATAGCAACTATATGCAATATCTTGCGGCCCTTTCAAACGTAAGTAATTTATTATCCGTAAAATATTTTGTTACCATCAATTTTTATTAATATCAGGCATAAAGAGAAGCCGGGTACATATAATCAGTCGATAGTGCCACTTCTGACATTGATCTGATACATGAAGTTGTATCAAATATAGGAAAAAATGGAGCATATCAAACTTTGATAGCTGAAGAGACAAATCTTGAAATATAATAAAGAGAGCCATTTCGGATGACTCTCTTATAATGTTCGAATATAAAAGTTAGAAGTTAGTTATTGGCCATTTCAAAGTAATTGATAATATTATTTTACTACAATCAAGTTGTGCGTACTGATGTCACCATCTATAGACACAGTAAGTGTGTACAAAGCCTGGTAATACATTTTGAAGAGGCTTACTACACCTTCAGCACGTTATTCTGAATGGTGGTTTTGTAAATGTTTTAGGTTGCTCTGCCGTTTAATCCATTAAATCTGCAATGACCGATGCGCCATTTCCACCAGTGATACTGATATTAAAACTTTTGATCGCTGGATTGGAAGATAGCCCCGAGTTTTCAACAGATATCTTGAATTTGACTGATCAACAGATTTTGTTCCTTCAATACTACCAATTTGTAATTTTGTGATTTGGGTTTCAATATTTTTGTTTGTTTACATCCTCTTGAGTCTGTAATGTCAAGGAAAAAGTTCGAAAATTATCTTGAGTAACTTTTTTTAACTTTACATCTTTATTGTAAGATTTATAACCATTGGGACCATTCCATTCATATGAGAATGGACCATATTTTGGATCGTCTTTCAAATCTACATTAAGCTCAAGGGTGTTTTTAATTGTTTTACTCGTAATTCCTTTTATGATATTCAATTCAGGTGTTTCAAGGGCTTCATTTCCTCGATATTTCTGTTGAATGCCACCGACAGTGGAGATCCGTTGCTGAAATCCCTCCCATCATACCTCTTGCCTGCGAATCAGGATCAAGGCCATTTTCAAAAGAAAGCTTGATATTGGCTCCACAATGTTGAGTAATCGGAAGTATAGGCTTAAACTAAAAGTGTTGGCATCTCCTTTTTAGATCGTTATGTAAAGCCGCAGGAGATAGAGGTGGTATGATGCTTACATAATCATTAAACTGATCGGCTTACGGCCCTAATGACGGGTTTGCCACTGTCGAGTTAATAGTGTATCTCAGAATAATTCTGATTGTTTTGAAGAGGCATATAGCTTTTTAGCCATTTCGACAGTGCTGCCTGCCGGTACTACCATTGTATATTGAGCATTAAATTGCACACGATCCCATAGATTTTGGCTGCCTTCTTTAATAGTAGGGTAACAGTCAAATGGTTTGTCTACTCATTAAATTTAACCTGATAGTTAACTCCATATCAAAGATTACCTATTGCTGAATAACATTACGATTAGTAATGCCTTTAAATGGAATTTGGTAAACATAACTTAATATTTTATTTATAAAAGATAGACACAATAAAGTTCAGATTACCCTATCCAATAACCATACCAAAATACATTTTTATAAGTGTAATGTGATTTATACCTAAATTCGGGTAGAATTTTTGTCGGTTTTTTTTAAACTGATTTTTAAGTATAATCAATATGTACTATCTAAATGTGCAATAAAACATAAATCATAACATAGCTTGATAGCAAATGTATGACAGATTTTTGATAATGTATTTTGTGATGTATGGTAGTCTGATTCGTTAATGGCATGAAGCCGGAACGATATGTTTGCAGAGGTTTGGAGTTTTTTTATAAAGCAGTTTACCTTAGTGTAAAAATAAAAAAAGCCCGTGTAAGACGAAAACACGGGCATTACTCAATTTAATAACCAAAACTCATATATTATTAATATTTCAAATACCGTGCCAAATATTTTTACATAGTTTAATATGACTATATGTACCTGAATTTTTATTGGGCATCATTTTAAAAATTAAAATGGCTTTCCTACAAAAAAAAAGTGCTCGTGACTTTTCACGAGCAACTACGAATTTTACAATTTAATAACCAAAACTTACACAATGCAAATATAATACATATTAATTATATATAGTATATGTAAAGTAGATTATTTTTTAAATATTTATATATTTTTTGCTTTAAATATATATAGTATTGAGAAATAAGTATATATGTATATACTAATAAACATATATTATTAAATTATTTTATGTTTTTACCTGATAATAAGTTAATTGCCTTATATTTCGAATAGATGATGTTATATTATACACTAAAAAATACAGGTTTTTATAGTTCAATCAGCTCTATTTTTGTCTGGCAACATATGTGGGATATAAAAATCTAATATAAACTTATGTTAATTTAAATTAGTTCAGTGCACATTATTATCAATAGGTCCGGAATAAGATAAGCGTTTTGGCACTTAAATAACAAATTAATGTGCTTAACTAGAAGTGTAATCATTTTTTAACTCAAATACCTCACTTGCTCATAATAAGCCGCAATCCTTTCATCAACAATAATATCCCTGGAACGCAGTGGCTGTTTGAGTATGATGCCTTCCAGTGTACGACATCTGCTCAGGGCTACGTAAGTTTGCCCACTTTCAAAGGCACCTCCGCCAAGATCTATGATGACTCTATCAAAAGTCTTACCCTGGCTTTTATGGATTGTTATTGCCCAGGCAAGTTTTAAAGGATATTGTTTGAAGGTACCTACAACTTTGGTAGAAATATGCCCGGGTTTTTCTTTATCTAATTCATACTTTAATATTTCCCATTCCTGCCGGTCTACTTCTATTGTTTTTTCCGAACCGTCGTCCTGAATGCGGACCATAATCCGGTCATAATTCAGTTCAGAAATTATACCTATGGTACCGTTGACAAATTGTTTTTGCAGATCATTTTTTACAAACATGTGCGGAAAAAAAGTATGCTGTTTCGTATTGAGTAGAAAAATATTCTTTTTCAAATGGCGTGGACACTATGGGAGGTAACTGGAATAAATCACCAAAAAATATCATCTGCACGCCACCAAAACTTTGGTTGGTACCTCGATTAATTCTTAAAAAAGTATCAATATTATCTATAATATCAGCCCTAACCATTGACACTTCATCTATAATAATGACGTCAATGTTTTTATACATACGGTTATTTTTACGAAGTTCAATCTCTGATTTATTTATTAATCTTGGCGGAAATCCAAAAAATGAATGAATGGTCTGCCCCGGACATTAAGTGCAGCAATTCCGGTTGGTGCAAGCACTACGACACGTTTTTTAGTGGTGTTTCTGAAGACCTGAAGCAGCGTAGATTTTCCTGTTCCTGCCCGACCTGTAATAAACAAATGGTCAATAGTGTACTCAACCTGATCAAGGACCCTTAAACTCATCACTAAGATTGATGGGTTCCTTCATCAGTTGTATACTTTTGTTTATTTAAACCAAATGAAACACGCATTCTAATTTTATTGATAGTGCCCTAAACATCATTGAGATTTGCGCTCTTTTATCTGAAGCGTTTTCTTCCATAATCAGGCCGAAAACCTAGCCTGAGGGTAAATTGCAATTGGCTGAGGTTGGCTTTTGATTGTAAATATTCATCCCATGCCATAGATGAGTTAAAATAATAAGATACTATAGGCGTAATAGTTAAAAAATCACTCATACCAAAATCAATGCCGACACCAACACCAACACGGAAAACGGTATGTTTTATTGGGTTTACAGCAAATGAAGAAGTGGGCGCAAAAGTAGCCGTTGTAGTATGTTGCATCAAGCCTGGTGTAAAATGAAAAAAACAAACCTTTATTGATACTGGCACCTTCTTTAGAGAAAGTAGGACAGTCACAATCACCCTCCAAATCTAAAGCATATATTTGTGTATGAAAATTAAAACCTATGGCGTTTGCTTTTATTACTTCCAATGTGCCTGTTCCATCATAGTTGGTTTTACTTTGGGAATAGAAAATTTCGGGCATAAATTCTATCCTTCGCTTCTTTAGTTTGAACCAATAGTCAACACCAATTTGATAACCGGTAGATAGTAATTTTTTATTTGTATTGCTTCTTAAATTTACAGCATTTTCCCAGTTTGAATAGGTATTATTGTTATAAGCCAACCTTACTCCATATTGCGCGGATACTGAAATAATCGTAATAAAAAAGAGTATATAGATAAGATTAAACTGTTTCAAAGACATAAATAAAATATTAATAATTGAATATAAAACAAATGTAACGAAGTTTTGATAAATATTGTTTTTTAACAACTGATGCAAAACGAAACAGCATTTTTTAGTTCATCTGCTCAATCCAGTCCTCAATCAGTTTAACACCTTCTACATGCGTCATTTTACGCCCTAATTCCGGCATTGCAACGCCCGGTTCAAGAGAATTCATTCGATAGAGCAGAATTGACTCCTCGGGTTTGCCGGGTACAATATCGTATTTATAACCGCCTGAACCATTTCCAGCCGCTATGGGTGTTTTTTAACAAGCCAAAGGCAACAGGGTTTTTTCGGAAGCCAATAGATTGAGTGCGCTGTTTTTGGCAGATCCTTCGGGCCTGTGACAATGGGCACAGTTTATATCCAGATAAGCCCTTGCCCTTACATCAAGGCCAGCAGAAGTATCAGCATAATCAGCTATTTTAGGACCATCGTGCGAGGTTTTAAACCATTGAGTTTGCCTGTTGACGTTAAGTAGTCCAGTTGATTAATCTGTTCTGTACCAAACGAATATGTTTTATTTAAATGTCTTGCGGCTGGTCCGATTGGCATCATCTTGCCTTGGAATTCGTGACAACTTTTACATTGGATAAGATTTGGAATACTGTAATTTACTTGTTGTGGTTTTCCATATATATCGGTCCATGAAACATGTTTAATATTACCGGAAATAGCAAGTATGGCATCAGTCTGTTCTTTGTTCCAGATGTAGGTAAGAGCTGTCCATTCGTCTTGTTCTTTGATAAGCACCCGGGTCTCTATCATTTGAAGATTTACATCTGACTTTCTGAAATCAACAGGGTAATAAAAAAATTTAAATATCATACTGCCTTCAGGAAAGTCAAAAGCCTTATCTTCATGATAATTCATTGCCTGCCCATCAGGCAAAAAAATAAATCTTTTTTTATAGGCATAGTCTGTAAAAAGGGATGCATTAAGGTCATAAGGAAAAACGTCTTCTACTGCTTTCATGTCTTTTAACGGTAAACTAAATTTATTGTACTCGGACAATTTCCCCAAGGCTTTCAAACTATTTCCGGATGCAGAATTAAATGGAGTTTCAGTTACTACAGGTGTAGATACCGTTTGTTTGCAAGCCATCGGAATTATCAAACAAATAGTTATTATCATAAAGATAATCAGTACATTATAAATAATATATTTTGTTACTATCATTACTTATGATTATTGTAAAAGCTTACCTGGAAATTGAAAAGGCAATGAGGCTACGTTGCCTGTTTGGCAGTTGTAGCGCGAAATATCTGTCAATATATTATCCAGGTTTTCAGGTATGTTTAGATTGGCAAAGGACACGTTGGCCTGGTCTATACATAGGGCAAAACCATTTGCTTGTTTTACATCAGAAAACCCATCAATAACGATATCGGGTGTATGCATAAAAAATTTAGTGAGAAACAATTTACCAAAATCACATTGCATCGTTGGAAACCAGTGTTTGTTTTGATATTTGTTGCCATGTACATAAATCCGGTCAGGTTAGGGATCATACAGACTATCCAGTTTATATTGATGATTGACTGCCTGACCTGAACGCTGCTCATTTTCTTTTTTATCCTGCGACATTTCGGTTACAAGATCATAACTGATTATTGCTGTAGGACAAGTTCTGTTGTTGGTGATTTGATTGTCAAAAATCTCTCTGCGTCTCTTGTAGCCAGCAACATGATTCCGGTGCCCGGAGGCACCATACCCACGATATTACCTTTAGGTGCAAAGTTGGTGTGATTATTACTGATTACTTTGTTGTTATGTACCCTTGTATGGTGTCCGTACTGCGTCAGTCCAGGTAAATCAAACACTAAAATGCCGCCTGTATTATCATAGGTGTGATTGTCATAAATATCTACAAAATTGCTGTTTTCACTTTCAATGCCGGCTACATTTTCAAAGACAGTATTCCGACGGATAATAACAGAATCAGATTGTCCAACATAAATCCCTGCATCAGAGGCCCGTGCTGCGACGCAGTCTTCAATGACCACACGTTTGCAAAGAACAGGATACAGACCATAGGCACCATTGGATGCTTTGGCTCCGCCAGTCCAATACACTTTGACTTTTGAAAATAAAATGCCATCAGTGTCGGTCACTTTGATGTTATCTCCTTTGGCATCTTCGACGGTAAAACCTATAAGTTGTATATTTTTACAATTGGATATTTTGATACCTTCAGCACCTTCCTGTTGGCCTCGAAATGAAAGTATGGTTTTATCTATGCCCTGACCCATAATCACTACATCAGATTTATCATCCATCATCAGGCTTCTGGTAAACCAGAAATGACCGCTGGATAGCTTAATGGTATCTCCTTTTTTGACTGTAATTAAAGCTTCCTGTAGTCCTTTTTCTATATTTTTCCATGTGATTTCTGCTCGATCATCTGTCGGTGTACAAGCCTGAAACATCAAAGCATATAAAAGGATGGTACGATATAAAGTAGGTATTGACCTCATAAAAAGTACTTGAATTCCAGATGTAAATTTTCACAAATATAGTGTAATCACTGTTCTATCCCAATTATATGAACAGTTTATATCACTATTATAATCTGTGCCTTAAATTTAAATGTCAAATTTAAAGATTGAAAATACAGTTAGTAAATATTAAATAGAATAATAATTTATTGATATTGATTCAACTTTTTTATCTAAATTGTATTTCTATGGCTAACACTATATTTTAATTAATGTCAGATATAATAAAGGTAAATAACCTTTCAAAGTCATTTAAAGAGGTCAATGCGGTGGATAATCTCTCCTTTTCAGTACCTCAAGGTAGTATCTATGGCTTTTTGGGACAAAATGGAGCTGGTAAATCCACTACTATAAGGATGTTGATGACTTTGATCAAACCATCAGCCGGTGATATAACAATTTTTGGACAAGATCTCAGAAAACACCCAAATGACATATTGAGAAATATAGGAGCGGTAATCGAAAGACCTGATCTGTATAAGTACCTTACGGCATATGAAAATGTCGCCTTATTTGCTAAACTAAGCAGAGTAAGCGTACATAGAAAATCAATTATGGACTTGCTGGATAGGGTTGGTCTGGCAAACTGGGAAAATAGTCCGATGCAAATTTTTCTCAGGGTATGAAACAACGTTTGGGTATTGCCACCGCTTTAGTACACAATCCTGAGTTGATAATTCTTGATGAACCGGTCAATGGATTGGATCCTCAAGGCATTGCTGATATTAGGAACCTGATTTTACATCTAAAAAATGATATGGGTAAAACCTTGATGGTTTACTCACATCTTCTATCAGAAATGGAAATGATAGCCACTGATTTATTGATAATCAATAAAGGCAAAAAGGTAATAGAAGGAGATATACATACTTTGCTCAGGCCGGATATGGCTCAGATAGAACTGATAACAAGCCAAAAAGAAGAAGATTTAGCCAAGATTATGAAAACAGAATGGCAACGATTTTTTAAAAAAATAATAGGGAATACTATCATTTTTGAGATGCCAAAACAACAGGTCAGTGATTTTAATGTCATGCTTGTTCACCATAAAATAGACGTTTGCAGCTTGAGGCCCAAACATAGTCTTGAAGATTATTTTTTAGAACAAACGACAGATGTCGCTGAACCACAAACGAAAGTATAAAACCCATTTAGGGCGACCTTAAAATTCAGATCATGTTTTTTACACTTTTAAAAATTGAATTATTTAAAATATCAAAAAGACCCAGGACATATATTGCCTTTGGGGCTCTGACAGTATTGATATTTTTGATCCAACTCGCTTTGAAAGCAAATGGGAATGAGTTTGTCGGCTTGCTTTTGTCGGCTCAGGAAGATACGTTTGAGATTCCGAAGTTCGAGATGTTGAATGGCTACTTTGTTTGTTTTTTTATTTTAAACATGCTTTTGATTCATATTCCTTTGCTTGTAGCGCTCATCGCCGGAGATCAAATCAGCGGAGAAGCAGGTATGGGCACGCTGAGATTTATGGTTGGAAAACCCGTTAGCCGGACACAAATTATTTTAGCCAAGTACGTCGCAAGTGTATTATACGTAGTATTGATGTTGTTTTGGATTGCGCTACTTGGATTGTTTTTGAGTAATGTACTTTTTGGAACCAGTGACCTATTTATTGGCCGCCAATTTGATGTCATCGTACTGGAAGAGTCAGACATTATGTGGCGATATGTTTTAGCTTTGCTTTTTGCGACATTGGGTTTGTCCGTCATAGCTGCCCTGGCCATCATGTTTTCTGTGTTCAGTGATAATTCTATCGGACCTATTGTTACCGCCACTGCCGTAGTGATTGTTTGTACCATTATTCAACAATTGACGGTGCCATTATTTGAAGACAACGTCACCCCTTGGTTATTTACCACACATATGCTGGGTTGGAAAGGCTTTTTTTATCCTGAGACTTATCAAATAGTAGGCGAGAATGGAGGAACAGTAATCAAAGGTTCTATAGAAAATGTTAGTGCTATTTATAAAAGTATTGCAATCCTTGTAGGTTATATCCTATTATTTTTAGGCATTGCCATATGGCAGTTCAGGAAAAAGGATATTTTGACTTAATTATGTACCATCTCTTATAGTACCTATAAATCAATAAATGGATAATGTGTACCATCTTCACATTTTAAAAAATAAAACACATAAAATCAGATCAATGAAACTTTTAGTAACCGCCATATTATTTTGTTGTATTCATTTGGTAAAAGCTCAAGGGGATGTCACCGAATTAGTGAGAAAAATCAAATCAAAATATGAAAAAGTTATGGATTATGAAGCTTCAGGTAAATTGAAAACTAATGTATTATTTATAAAAGTGCCTATAGCCAATGTGAAAATTTATTATAAAAAGCCGAACAAGCTGAAAATTAAGAACGAGAGTGGCGTGTCCTTCATACCCAAGGGTACCATCAATGTGAATATGAATAATGTCCTGAGTATGGAAAATTACCAGGTACTCGATGCAGGCAGTGATATGATCGATGGCATTCCTGTCAAAATTGTCAAAATACTACCCGAAGAAGATACGGAAGATGTGGTATTATCTACACTATATATCGATACAAAAAATTTGCTCGTACTAAAATCAAAAACTACCACAAAAGAAAATGGCACATATGAAATATCTATGCAATATGGTGAATATGCAGACTTTGGACTGCCAAAAAAGATAACATTCAGCTTTAATACCAAGGGATATAAATTGCCAAAAGGTATTACTTTTGACTATGACAATGGCATGGCTAAAGAAAATTTTGACAAAACAAAAGATAAAAAGGGAAAAGTTGAAATAACTTACTCTTCCTACACCATAAATAAGGGCGTACGGGAAGACGTATTTAAGTGATGTTCGGGATAGATTTTTTTCTAGCTCATAAGTTTAATATTTTATGTTTGGGCACTTATATTTTAAATGCTTACACCATGTGATGCTGTAGTTGTTATCAATGGTAAACATATCAGGCCAGAAATATCCATGTAACCAAAGATGCAATGAAATTTAATCTCTGCAGAGGTGATATTAAAAAAAGAAATTTTTGTGCCCCTCAATCAAGTAAAGTAGTTTCTTCAAATGGTAATTTCAAGTCCTTAAAAAAAATTTATAGACCACAACATAATTAGGCTGAATATTTCCCTCGTTAAGTAGGTACGATTCTGACTTTCCAAAAAAAAAAATTGAATTATCAGTCTTTTTTTCTTTACGCTGTATGCCTACAATTTACCATAGTTTGTTTTTTATACATGATATTTACCAAAGTTATTTAATTTAGAATAATTGAAATAATAAATATGAAATTTGTTTTATTTATTTAATATAAGCATTATATTTGTCTTTATTACAGTTTGCAATGTTTTAATTATTTTTAATATCTCTTTTTTGGTTTTGTAAAGTATAATATTAGCAACAAACAAAATTAATATAGTTCAGATCATAAGTGGTAAAAATATATCAACAGATTGTGTGACAGTTAGCGTTTTAAATATTGTATCAGATATCTTGCAAGCCGGCAATTGACTGTTTTAGCATGGCAGGATCTCAAAAAATGAAGTATTGGTTAAGTATCATAAGTAAGAGAAGAATATATGACTGATCATTAGAAATGGGTGCGGCGTGAAAGCTTCAATTTTAAATTTATTTAATATACAATAGATGCTATTACACTTTTTATTTTACAACTAAAATTTAATCAAATGTCAAAAATGAATTTCACCAGTATTGTTATACTACTGTTTGCGTTTACTTGTGCAAGTAAAACTGATGAATCTCTGGACGGGAAATCTTATCAGATACTTACCTGGGATGTAAATCATATAGACAAGCAAGACCCGGATGTTTTGGTCTTTAAAAATGGAATGATGGATTCTGAAGCCTGTCATCAATATGGATTTAAAGCTGCCGCTTATACATCAACAATAAAAAATGGAGAGACGTCTTTTTCAGGAACAATTTCCAGTGAAACAGAAGGAACCATCAAGATAGATGGAAAAGTGATTGAAAAGCAGATACAAGGTACGATGCTGTGGAAAAAGCATGGTCAAGCTGACATTAAATATGGTTACAAAGGTAAACTTAAGTAAGATTAAGGCCTTACTATGGTCTGCTGAAAAAGTCAAATATGCGTAATCTTAATGCTGCTGACGCTTATGAATCCGGTTAAAATTGTAATAAGAAAAAATATTTAAGGATGAATAGCGACCAACCGGATCGCAATTCCGGACTCATTTCATAACTTATTTTTCTTGTCACGTTCCTGTGCATCTACTACGGCAATGGTGGTCATATTGACCATTTCATCTACCCTGGCTCCCAATTGTACGATATGAACTGGTTTGTCCATACCCATCAGGATGGGTCCTACTGACTCTATATCATTGAGTTCCTTCATGATTTTATATGCAATATTAGCTGACGATAGTTCAGGAAATATTAGTGCATTGACTTTTTTTCCTGCCAGTTTTGAAAATGGAAAATGTTCTTTCATCATCTCCTGATTCAAAGCAAAGTCGGCCTGAATCTCCCCATCTACGTCTATTTCAGGATAGTTGTCTTGTAATATCTTAACTGCTTCGGTTACTTTGGTTGACAATACGTGATCTGAAGTACCAAAATTTGAATAGGACAGTAAGGCAATTGCCGGTTTAATTCAAACATCGACATAGTGTCAGCAGTCATTTTGGTAATAGAAGCCAATTCTTCAGCATTGGGATCTACATTTACCGCAGTATCCGATAAGAAAAGTGGCCCCTTGGGTGTCAACATCAGATTGGTTGCCGAAATACGTTTGACATCTGCCTGTTTTCCGATGATCTCCATCATGGGTTTAATGACACTGGCGTAACTTCTGTTATAACCCGAAATTAAAGCATCTGCTTCTCCTGCAACGACCATCATAGCTCCAAAATAATTGCATTCCAGCATCAATGTCATAGCATCGGACAACTTGACCCCTTTGCGCTGACGTTTAATCCAATAATCGTTGGCATATTCTTCTCTCTTTTGTTTTCGTTCGTCACTTTTTGGGTCCAAAACCATCACGTCTCCTGCTATTATTTCAAAACTGATTTCATTCATCAGTTCATGTATAATATCTTTCCTACCCAACAATATGGGTTTGCAAATGCCTTCTTCATATGCTATCTGTGCAGCTTTTAAGACATCTAAATGATCAGCTTCAGCGAATACGACCCGTTTTGGATTTTCTTTCGCTTGATTGGTTATTTTTTTCATCCATTTACTACCGCCTCCCAATCTTTCTGCCAGTTGTTCCCGGTACCTTTCCCAATCCTGGATAGGTTCTTTGGCCACTCCGGATTCTATTGCGGCTTTGGCTACAGCCAATGCGACTACCTCTAATAAACGGCTGTCAAACGGTTTGGGAATGATGTAATCTCTTCCAAAAGCGATATGTTTTTCGCCGTATGTAATATTGACTTGTTCAGGCACGGCTTGCTTGGCCAAATCAGCCAATGCATACACAGCTGCCATTTTCATTTCTTCATTGATGGTGGTGGCTCTTACGTCCAGAGCACCCCTGAAAATGTAAGGGAATCCAAGCACATTATTGACCTGATTGGGAAAATCTGACCGGCCGGTAGCCATGAGTATATCACTGCGGGTACTCATCGCTAAATGGTAATCTATCTCCGGAGTAGGATTAGCCAATGCAAAGATAATAGGATTTGGTGCCATTTTAATAACATTTCCGGGGTCAAAATATCACCTTTTGACAAACCCAGGAACATATCAGCACCGACTATGGCATCATCCAAATCATACACATCAATACTGGTAGCAAATTCAACTTTTCATCAGATAAATCAGTACGATCCTTTCGGATCACACCTTTACTGTCCAACATGATCATTTGATTTGGGTGGATACCCAATTTTTTATACAAACGCGAACACGAAATTGCAGCAGCGCCTGCTCCATTGATTACGATTCTAAACTCACTAAAGTTTTTTCCCACAATTTCACAAGCATTCAACAAGCCGGCTGCAGAAATGATAGCCGTACCGTGTTGGTCATCATGCATCAATGGTATATCCAATTCTTCCTTTAAACGTCTTTCTATTTCAAATGCTTCGGGTGCTTTGATGTCTTCCAGATTGATACCTCCAAATGTGGGTGCAATTCCTTTGACAATCTGAATAAACTTCTCTGGGTCTTTTTCGTCAATCTCTATATCAAATACATCAATATCGGCAAAAATTTTGAATAATAATCCTTTGCCTTCCATTACCGGTTTACTGGCTAAAGCGCCAATATCTCCAGTCCCAAAACAGCCGTACCATTTGATATTACTGCAACCAGATTTCCCTTGGACGTATATTTATAAGCATCATGCGGATTTTTTTCGATTTCCAAACATGGTGCCGCCACTCCTGGTGAATAAGCCAATGCCAGATCGCGTTGTGTAGAGTGTTTTTTGGTGGGAACTACCGATATTTTTCCTGGTTTGGGAAACTGATGGTATAATAAAGCGTCTTTGTTTAACTTCGTATTGAATGGCATAAAAAATCGTTTTATATGATTTACAGAAAGCAAATGTAGATGAAAGCTTAATTTTTTATACTGATAAATATCATATTGTTTCAATATGCAAGTCACCAGAGGTGAACAAAATAGAACTAAACAATTTTTAACCCAGGAGGCAACAAAACACAATACCAATACAAGATATACATAACTGCACCTACAAAGTTGGTATTGACTTTTTTATTGACATGCTTTGGCATTCAAAAGCGCCATTGATAAAGATACTACGAATAATCTGAAATTATTGTAGATGCAACGATTCATTCATTTATTTATTTAACAAAACATAGCGAATAATATTATCTAAAAAAGAATACACCAAATTAAGCATAGTGTATGCTATGCTGACAAACCAAGTGAAGTGTAAAGACTTGATTTTGCAGGCATTTTGGGTTGGAATAGATTTTCTAATGACTTTTTTGGGTTTAATATCAAGGCGCTATAATATTCTAAATTTTAAAAGGATTTTAGCAATGATTCCTGGATATAGTTTTAACATACAACACCAAAACGTCCACCATTATGCCAACAAAATTATTGACTAAATCTGCGATCCTTATGATAGCCCTGGTGGGTATATCCGTTATAAGCTGGGAATACTTTCTGCGCAGCCAGGGACATATACCAGGTTATGATGATGACGAAGCATTATGGGCCAAAAACAGATCTCTGGTCTATAGCTCGCCGGATGAATCGACTGTATTTATAGGATCATCGCGTATAAAATTTGACCTTGACATTCCTACCTGGGAACAAAAAACAGGTGAAAAGGTCGTTCAGTTGGCGATGCACGGATCCTGTCCATTATTGGCTTTGGAAAATCTGGGTGAGGACGAAAAGTTTAAAGGAAAGCTGGTAGTGGATGTTACTGAAGGTTTGTTTTTCAAGAAACAGGAAGACGAAGCAATGAGCAAAGAATTAAATATTTGAAGATGCTACGCCATCTGAAAAAGTAAATTGCAAAAATTGGAATGGCACTGGAGTCTGTTTTTTTATTTATTGACAAAGAGAAGTTTTCATTGGAAGCATTTTTAGATGATTTAAGAATACCTGACAGAAAAGGTGTAAGAGGCGGAGGTATTTTTCCCAAAAAATTTTCTTACGTAGATTTTCAGAGACAGGAGATCATGACTCATGAATTTGCTACGGATACCAATATGCAGAGGCAAGTAACAAATCTTTGGTCAAAATGGGGTGCTCTTTCTGACAAACATGGAGTCACTTGTGATACACTTGACAAAATATTCAGCAGGGTAAAAAATTCAGTCAAAAAGATAAATGAAAGAGGCGGAAAGGTTGTTTTTGTGCGTACGCCAAGCAGCGGAGGATATGGACTGCATGAGCCCATCAGCCATCCCAGGTCAGAATATTTTGATAAATTACTGGAAGTGACAGGAAGTCCCGGCATTCATTATTTGGACTGCCCTGATACCAAAAAACTTTATTTGTCCTGAATGGTCGCATCTTAGTAGACCTGATGCAGTTAAATACACCATTGCTCTGACCAAAATTATGGAAGACATCCAATGGTTTAAAACTTCAAAATAATATAATTCATTTCTATCATCTTCAATAGTTTCAGATTATGGTTTTAATTCATATACATTTATTGTTTTTTATTATCATGCTTGGACTGCATTCCTTGCCATTTTCCTGGAAGGTAAAGAAGATAAATTTACTGCTCGCAAGCTACATCTTTTATGCTGCCTGGAATCCACCTTTTATCCTTTTACTTTGGCTATCCACAGTGGTTGATTTTTTTGTGGGAAGAGCTTTATATACAGAGCAGAATTTATATAAAAGGTGAGTTTATTGGTACTAAGTCTCATCGGCAACCTTGGGATGTTGTGCTTTTAAATATGGAAATTTTATTCTTGAAAATTTTGCGACCATGGTAAATTTTATAGGCTGGGATTTTTCCCCCCTGCAGAGCCCAATATCATCTTACCTGCCGGAATATCCTTTTACACTTTTACTACGCTTTGTTACACTATAGATATGTACAAACAAAAAAGTAAACCTGTAAAGTCTATGCTTGATTTTTCATTGTTCGTTACTTTTTTTCCTCACCTTGTTGCAGGGCCTATCGTTCGTCCTCCGCAATTGGTTCCGCAATTCGAGACAGAAAGGAAGGCTTCCGGACAACAATTGTTGGAAGGTTTGTTTCTGATGACACTCGGTTTATTTATGAAAGTCGTACTTGCAGACAGTATGTTATCAGGCACGGCAAATGCTATTTTTGGTGCCAGCGGTAGTCTTCCTGCATTGGATGCCTGGATGGGTGTTCTTGCTTTTTCCGGACAGATATTTTTTGGCTTTGCCGGATATTCGACCTGCGCCTGGTGCAGCAGCCTGCCTTGGTTTTGTGTTGCCGCAAAAACTTTTTATCCTATGCGGCCATTGGATTTTCGGATTTTTGCGAAGATGGCATATCACATTATCTGCATGGCTTCGCGACTATTTATATATACCTTTGGGAGGTAACAGAAATGGAACTTTCAGGACATACATCAATCTGATGCTGACGATGCTGCTGGGAGGACTGTGGCATGGTGCCAGTTGGACATTTGTAGTCTGGGGTGGCTTGCATGGATTTTATTTATGGGTGGAGAAGGCGATTGCAGATTTCCGCAAAGACAAAGCTCACTGCCTATTGAGGTTACTCTTCCGGAGATGTAGGTGTTTTGGGAGCTGTTCCTGAAGTTTTCAAAGCCAAAACATTTCGTAATTTTTCAATAGCGTTGTTTACTTTTTTTCTCATAAATGTAACATGGGTTTTTTTTAGAGCTTCTACGTTTTCGCAGGCGTGGGATTTGTTGACATCTATGTTTGGTCTTTTCGGAGATAGTAAGCGATGTTATCAACACTGGCCATCATTAAAGTGTCAGCCATTGTATTTTTATGGCGGCAGTACTGAGTCATGCGGGACAAAAAAGTACTGGATGTTATTCCCTAAACTCTTGTGGAAACTTTTTGTACTATCTGGGCAGTACTATTGATATTTTTGATTTGGAGCAGGAGAGTAGCAGTTCGTTTATTTATTTCCAGTTTTGATACTGGTAATTTCTTGAAAAAATGTTGTGCAAGGACCTGATTTATTTTTGGTGAAATGCTTTTTTACATTTGGGAAAACAAAGTTTTGATACTGTTTCATAGGAAATAAGGATAGTCACCCAACGCCTTGATTGTGGGTTTTATCAACGATAGATTTAACTGAATTAATTTAACCCAGAATCAGCATTAGAAATTTATTCCGAGAATATCTGACTTTATATTTGTTTCTGTACTCATTTTTCCGTCCTCAATAGCTAAGGCTACATTTCCGGGTAAAATTCCCAAATTGCATCACAACTATTTTGCCGGATATTCTCTCATTACAAAGTCCAATGCGGAATCTGGGTTAAACGAATAGTACCAAAAGACTTCACGAGTGCTTCAATATACTTCGGAGGTATTTCGTGAGACTTCACAAGTACACCCGTAAGGTATCAGTTTAATGCAATACCGATTATAAATCCTAACCAGGGTCTGTTTTGATATATCCAATGGCGGCGGTCAGGTCCTACCATATGATCAGCACCAAATGAAAGACCAAAACTAGCCACATTTGACTCCAGGAAAGCTGCTATTCCATATTGCAGAATCATAGCAGAATACTCCCGATCAACTTTGTAAGAAGTAAAAAAGGGATTAACAGGTGTAGTACCAAGACCTGCAAAGCACCCTATATCGAATCCACGATTGATCATCCGATAATCGCATTGGCCCAAAGGAGTACTTTTACTTCTGACACTGTAAGTATCATACCTCCAACCCGTGTAAAGGGCGGCATTAAAATCTGCTGTAAGCTGCAGTGGAATTCTGCTCCGGGAGGCCTGACCTTAAAAAGCACAGATGTAATGTCAATATCCAGACTTTGTTTGCTGAATGTAGCAGGAATATGACAGACACTATCCTGAATTCCCTGTGGAATAAAAAGACAAGAATTCAGTTGTACACCATCTTTGTTTCTTTCATAGACACGTATTTCATTTTCAGATGATTCTATGTAAACTGACTTATTACTTATTCCTGCTTGCTTCATGGTGTAATTTCCACGTTCAAAACCATGTGAAGATGCTTTTTCTAAAATAGAACATGATGGAAATAATAAAAAGCATAATATCATTGTCGAAAAGATGACATGCACCTTATCTACTGTTTTGTCAGGCTTTTCCATGCTGCGCAATTGCTTTTTCATGAATAAACATTTCACCGCAATGTAGCAGAAAAGTAGCATATCTTGATACAATTATGGCTGAAAATATTTAAGATTTCATTCATTCTGATTTTTTTACTTTTTATATTTATTTTGAGTTATAAAAATTTATTTAAAAGCACTGAATATAAACAAATTTAAATGTGTAGTCTACATAAAGATACTTTTCGCCTTCCTTTTATAATCCGAGCTGTATATGAAAGTAGCTTCG
>JADKGD010000041.1 GCA_016717145.1 Saprospiraceae bacterium
GTGGTACTCCAGTGTCCGGCAAGGAAGGTTCCGTAATCGTCGTCGAACTTGTTTTTGTACAGGCACTGGCGTCAGTTACCGTTACCGTGTAGGTGCCGGCTACAGACCGCTTATGTCCTGAGTGATAGCACCATTTGACCAGGTATAAGTGTATCCCGGAATGCCACCGACCACAGTCAGGTCAATGGAAGCTGTTGCAGCGCCGTTACAGAGTACATTCACCGGTATGGTACTCAATACAATCGCTGTGGGTTGTGTTATCGTTGTGGAACTTGTTTTCGTGCAACTGTTCGCATCGGTAACCGTCACGGTGTAGGTGCCGGCAAAAAGGCCCGAGCGGTCTTGTGTGGTAGCGCCTCCCGTCCACGAATAAGTATAAGGAGAAAGTGCCGCCTGATACTGTCAGGTCAATGGAACCTGTGGCAGCACCGTTACAGAGTACATTTACCTGTGTGGTACTCAATACAATCGCTGTGGCCTCAGTAATGGTCGCTGAACTTGTTTTTGTGCAAGCATTGGCATCGGTAACCGTCACAGTGTAAGTGCCGGGAGCAAGGCCCGAGCGGTCTTGGGTGGTAGCGCCTCCCGTCCACGAGTAAGTATAAGCTCCAGTGCCTCCTGTTACAGTCAGGTCAATAGATCCTGTGGCAGCGCCGTTACAGAGTACATTCACCTGAGTGGTACTCAGTGTCAGCAAGGAAGGTTCCGTAATCGTCGTCGAACTTGTTTTTGTACAGGCATTGGCGTCAGTTACCGTTACCGTGTAGGTGCCTTAGGACAAACCCTGCGGTCTTGAGTCGTCGCCGCCGCCGCCCAGTAATAAGTATAAGGACTGGTGCCGCCTGCAACTGTCAAATCTATTGAACCATTAGAACCAGCATTGCAACTTACATTTACTTGGGTCGAGGATAAACTCAATAAAGTTGGCTCTGTAATCGTTGCCGACAAGGTCGTTGAACAACCCAAATTGTCTGTAACTGTTACGGTGTAGGTGCCTTGCGATAAACCACTGCGGTCTTCGCTCACTATGCCGCCGCCCCAGTTATAGGTATAAGGGCTTGTGCCGCCACTAACGCTCAAATCTATTGAACCATTTGAACCAGCATTGCAACTTACATTACCTTGGTGTTGCTCAAATCAAGAAAAGTTGGCTCTGTAATCGTTGCCGACAAGGTCGTTGAACAACCCAAATTGTCTGTAACCGTTACGGTGTAGGTGCCTTGGGCTAAACCACTGCGGTCTTCGCTTACTATGCCGCCGCCCCAGTTATAAGTATAAGGACTTGTGCCGCCTGCAACTGTCAAATCTATTGAACCATTAGAACCAGCATTGCAACTTACATTTACTTGGGTCGAGGATAAACTCAATAAGTTGGCTCTGTAATCGTTGCCGATATGGTCGTTGAACAACCCAAATGGATCTGTAACCGTTACGGTGTAAGTGCCGGCAATAAACCACTGCGGTCTTTGCTGCTAGCGCCGCCCCAGTAATAAGTATAAGGACCTGTGCCGCCCGATACGGTCAAATCTATGGAACCATTTGAACCAGCATTGCAACTTACATTTACTTGGGTCGAGGATAAACTCAATACGGTTGGCTCACTAATCGTTGCCGATAAGGTTGTTGAACAACCCAAATTGTCTGTAACTGTTACGGTGTAGGTGCCTTGGGCTAAACCACTGCGGTCTTCGCTTACTATGCCGCCGCCCCAATTATAGGTATAAGGACTTGTGCCGCCACTAACGCTCAAATCTATGGAACCATTTGAACCAGCATTGCAACTTACATTCACATGGGTTTGCTCAAATAAACGCTGTGGCTCTGTAATCGTTGCCGACAAGGTCGTTGAACAACCCAAATTGTCTGTAACTGTTACGGTGTATGTGCCTTGGGCAAGGCCAGAGCGGTCTTCGGTTACTATGCCGCCGCCCACAATAAGTATAAGGACTTGTGCCGCCTGTAACTGTCAAATCTATTGAACCATTTGAACCAGCATTGCAACTTACATTTGTATGTGTTTCGCTCAAAGCGAGAACAGTTGGCTCTGTAATCGTTGCCGATAAGGTCGTGCTACAACCCAAATTGTCTGTAACCGTTACGGTGTAAGTGCCTTGGCTAAACCACTGCGGTCTTCGCTCACTATGCCGCCACCCCAGTTATAGGTATAAGGGCTTGTGCCGCCACTAACGCTCAAATCTATTGAACCATTGCTGCAGCATTGCAACTTACATTTGTATGCGTTTCGCTCAAAGCGAGAACAGTTGGCTCTGTAATCGTTGCCGACAAGGTCGTGAACAACCCAAATTGTCTGTAACTGTTACGGTGTATGTGCCTTGCGATAAACCACTGCGGTCTTCGCTTACTAGCGCCGCCCAGTTATAAGTATAAGGACTGGTGCCGCCACTAACGCTCAGGTCAATAGAACCTGATGCAGCGCCGTTACAGAGTACATTTACCTGGGTGGAAGTCAGGGCAGTCGTTGAGGTCAGTGCAATAGTGACGGATAGGGTTTTGGTACAAGCGTTCGGGTCTGTTACTGTCACGGTGTAGATGCCGGCAGCAAGGCCCGAGCGGTCTTGTGTGGTAGCGCCTCCCGTCCATGAATAAGTATAAGGAGAAACACCGCCCGTGACCGTCAAGTCAATCGAGCCGTTGGTTTGGCCATTACAGGCAACATTCATGTGGGTTTCTGTCAACACATGGCCTGTTGGCTGCGTAATCGTTGCAGAACTTGTTTTTGTACAGGCATTGGCGTCAGTCACCGTTACGGTGTAGGTGCCGGCTGCCAGGCCTGAGCGGTCTTGTGTCGTAGCCCCACCTGTCCAGGAATAAGTATAAGCTCCAGTGCCACCTGTCACTGTCAGGTCAATGGAAGCTGTGGAAGCGCCGTTACAAAGTACATTCACCTGGGTGGTACTCAATACAATAGCTGTTGGCTGGGTGATGGTTGCAGAACTTGTTTTTGTACAGGCATTGGCGTCTGTCACCGTTACGGTGTAGGTGCCGGCTGCAAGGCCTGAGCGGTCTTGTGTGGTAGCACCCCCCGTCCAGGAATAAGTATAAGCTCCAGTGCCACCTGTCACTGTCAGGTCAATGGAACCTGTGGGAGCGCCATTACAGAGTACATCCAACTGGGTGGTACTCAATACAATAGCATTTACCGTAATAAGAGGGCTGGTTGTAACGGTAAAATTCTCTACCAACGGAACAAATACTGCATTGGCACTTCCACTTCCCCCTGTAGTACCAGTAAAAGTTGCTGTTGCTGTGCCTGAAGCCTGAATAGTGGTTTGTGGAGCGGATAGTGTACCGTTTACAGGAGCATTAAAAGTAATGGGCTGACCAATGAGCACATCAAGATTTGATGCAGCTACTGCTCCTCCACTGGAATTAAGCAAAAAGCTCTGTTAATGTTGAAGTAGCCCCTGAACAAATAGGTGAAAGAGACGCCGTTTGATTTAGAACAAGCCATGGCGTAAAATTTATTGAACCTGTTCCAAAAGCTGCAGCCTGGTTACAGGCAGCATTTGAAGGTCCCAGGTTGCATCCCCACCAATTATTTTGAAGGGTACCTGTGCCTGCACCTATAGCAACACCATTTTGTAATGGAGACGTATTACCGGCAAAGCGACTGAAACTAACATTTATGATAGCACCAACGTTTATATCTTGAAAAATTGCTCCCCCTCGTGTGCTTGCATTATTATTTGTAAAAGTACATTTAGATACAGTAGTTGTACCTGTGCCACTGGTCCATAATCCTCCTCCATTTCGTCGGCGTTATTTCCTGAGAAAGTAGTGCCTGAGATTGTTAAGGGTTGTGCAGTTCGAATACCGCCGCCATCAAAGGGGCTGGTATTACTTGAAATCACACAATTTGTAAGTGATGACTGCCCCGCTGCCCCACCCGGACCAAAAATAAATATGCCTCCACCTTCTCCAAGCCCTGCGGAACCTGCTACTGAATTACCACTAACTGTGCAGTTAGTCATGAAAATTGCAGTAGCAGTGCCAACAAAAATACCGCCTCCAAGAGGTGAAGCTGCACCAATCCTTGCCGGCGTATTATTGGAAATAGTTGAATTGGTAATGGTAACTGAGCCCGTTCCTCCGCCAGTATTGGTTACTGTCAATCCGCCTCCACCATCGGCGGTTTGTTATCGGTAATAATACAGTTATCTATTAATAAAGTACCTGTTCCGCTTCCTTCCCAATCAAGGCCGCCGCCAAAGCCATCTCCAGAGAACAGACTAGGGTTTTTTCCAAATCTGATAGTAATGCCGCTAATGGTAGTAGCAAATGGCGTAGTAAAAAGTGGATTTATAGAGAAAACTTTATCAATACCATTTGTATTGTTAGTACCTGCCTGTATGATCGTATTGGCGGGGCCATTACCTGTTATTGTTAATGCGTCCAGAATATCCAAATCACCTGTTAATGCGCCATTTTCATTTGCCCCTGCTATGGCTAACGTAAAGGGTGTACCATTTGTGGATACATTGAAAAGAATAATATCTGCTCCCACATTGGCATTGGAGGCAATAATCGCTGATCTTAATGATACCTGGCCAGCACCTGCACCTCCAATAATAACACCCGTGGCTGTTGTAACTCCCCCACTAACAGGGAAATCAGTTACAGTAGTTACGGTATACATAATTGCTTTTAAAGAAGTGGTTGAAGAAACCAATACTACAAAAATTAAACATAGGGGGATTAAAATGTTTCTCATGAACTCAGGTTTAATAACAAAAATAAATTCCAGTATCTTACTTATTATATTGAATGTCAATAAAATAAACAAATTATACAAAGTATTCATTTAAGTGAAATATTTATTTAAATGCATACCTATGCCAAAAGTAATTTTTTTTATTTTAAAAGAACAATAATATCAAATATAAAATAAATTAAATATATATTATTTATTTAAATATAAGTTTAATCTGCAGAAATTAAATATAAATGATACCTCTAAAATGCTGTATTTCGGCTTATCAGCCTAAATTTAAAAAAAATAGTCTTTACTTTCTTTCACATCCCAAAGTTTTTTAATTTAGGGATTCATTAACTGCATATTGCAAGCGTTCATCTATACAATATGTCAATTTATATAATTTATACTTTATTTCAGACACATAAGTTGTAATATTGTGGTAAAATATAAACATCTAATATATTTAACATATGAGCTATCTTTTTCGGAAATGTTTAATCTTTCTTTTAGTTTTTATTGCAGCTTTCGGATGTACCTTAAAAGCACAGGAAATATGGGGGCTTGAAAAATGTGTAAACCACGCTATTGAAAAAAGTCTGCAGGTAGAAGGAAGTTTACTCACCCTTGACAATGCAGATGTAGATGTTAGTACATCCAGACAAAGCAGATATCCCAGTTTGTCGGCAAGTACCAATGTGGGTTGGAACTTTGGTAGAACCATCGATCCGACCAACAATCAATTTATCACTGAAACTTTTTTTAACAACGGCTTTGGACTAAATTCAAATGTAGTCCTTTTTAATGGAAGTAAAATCAACAATAGCATTGATCAGTCTATTGTTAATGTTAAAGCGTCATTAAAAGATTTGGAACAGACTAAAAGAGATATTACACTTAATGTCTCTACACTTTATCTGAATATTTTATTTGCAAAAGAAAATTTAGTTAATGCTGAAAGACAACTTAAGCTGACATTAGAACAATTGTCTCAGCTCAATAAACAAATTTCTGTAGGCAATCGCCCGGAAAATGATGTTTTGGATATTGAAGCACAGATTGCTGCTAACGAACAAAGTATCGTTGAAGCTAAAAATAGCCATACAATAAATTTGTTAAATTTAAAGCAACTCTTGAGATTGGATCCTGATTATAATATGGACATAGTGGCACCAAAGGACTTACCTTTTGGAACTGATCCTGATTTTACCTCATTCAATGACTTATATGCAGCAGCCATTGTCAATCAGGCTGGAATTGCAGCAAATGAATTGCGTCTAAAAAGCGCAGAACTCGAGAGAAACTGGCCAAAGCTGATTTATATCCATCTATAGTAGCCTTTGGAAGCGCACGTAGTAATTATTCCAATCAGGGGCTAACGGTGGACGGATTTAGAGATGAGCTTATACCTCAAACTATAATTTTTAATGGCATTGAACAAGTAATAGGATTTCAGCAACAATTTCCGAATTATGTCAAAAAACCATATGTTGATCAGGTAACAGATAATTTGTCCTATGGCTTTGGGTTGTCAGCAAGTATTCCCATTTACAATAATAATTTAACCAGTGCAGCCGTACAAAAATCAAAACTTAATGCCGCCAGGGCAAACTTAAATTATATTCAATCAAAAGAAACACTTAAAATAACTATTGGTCAGGCACTATCCGATGCGCGTGCTGCCAAGTCAAGATATCAGGCATCAACCAAAACGTTAAACGCCCAAACAAATCTGTATAACAATGCTTTAAAAAGATTTGATATTGGGAACTTAAACGCTTTTGAGCTCACCCGTCTAAAATCACAAATGGAGACTACATCCGTTAATTTGTTGATTGCAAAGTATGATTATTTTTTCAGAACTAAGGTGCTTGATTTTTATTTGGGCAAACCCATTCGATTTTAATCTTTATACATAATTTCTATTGAACAATTTAAACGAAAATCTGAAATTTAAATAAAATGAATAAAGTTCCAAAAAAACGTAACTGGTTATTAATTTCTTTGATCTTAGTCTTAGTTTTGATTGCCATCTTTGCCGTTTTTAAAGCCAAATCAACGCCTAAAGGTAAGGCCATCACGGTGGCAGTAGCTGAAAGTAGAACCATTAAAGAAACGGTATCAGCCAGTGGCAAAATATTTCCTGAAACAGAAGTTAAAATTAGTTCAGATGTTTCAGGAGAGATCGTCGAACTTTATATTCAGGAAGGAGATTCCGTAGTGGTTGGCCAGGTATTGGCAAAAATTAATCCTGATGCATATTTATCAGCGGTCGAACGCGGAGAAGCAAGCCTAAATGGCTCAAAGTCACAGCTTGCTGTAAGTAAGTCACAGATTGAATCTAATAAAGCTCAAAGGGAACAAATCCTGGCACAGGTAGAAAATGCCAAAACGATCAACAAGCGTAACGAACAATTAAAAAAAGATGGTGTCATCTCACAGGCTGAGCTTGATCAATCATTATCTACACTAAGACAATTGGAAGCTAATTTAAGATCTTCAGATGCCAGTATCAAATCAGCCCAACAAAACGCTCAGGCATCTGACTTTAGTATAAGAGGCGCTCAAGCCAGCCTTAAAGAATTAAAAACCAGTCTTAACAAAACAACCATTAAATCACCAACAAGCGGAATCGTATCCAAATTGTCTGTAGAAAAAGGAGAGCGGGTAGTGGGTACCATTCAAATGACCGGAACTGAAATGATGCGCATTTCAAATTTAAATGCCATGGAGGTCCAGGTTGATGTCAGCGAAAACGATGTTTTAAAGGTTGTTGTAGGTGATGATGTAGATATTGATGTAGATGCATATTTGGGAAAAAAATTTAAGGGTAAGGTGACTCAGATTGCCAATTCAGCTTCAAATATTTCGTCAGGATCACAGGCTAGCGCATTAAATACCGATCAGGTTACCAATTTTGTGGTAAAAATAAAAGTTTTGGAAGATTCATACCACGATATTAAAACCTCTGGTATGAAGTATCCATTGAGACCTGGTATGTCTGCTTCTGTTGACATATTTACAGAAGAAGTCAAAGATGTTACTGCCGTTCCCATCCAATGTGTCACTGTTCGGGAGAAGGATTTTGAAAAGAAAAAGAAGCATTCAAAAGTCAAAAAAGATGAAACAAGTCCGGAAAATGATAAAACTGAAGAAAAGGAGTTTGATGAAGTGATTTTTGTCATGGATGCTGATACAGTAAAAATGATCAAGGTAGAGACAGGTATTCAGGATGATGAATTTATTGCGATAAAATCCGGCATTAAAGTCGGAGATAAAATCATATCGGGACCTTATAATGAGGTTAGTAAAAGTCTTAAACCGGGAGATAAGGTAAGGATTAAGGAAGAAAAAGAAGAAAATTCAAAGGATTAAATTGAATCAATTAATCATTTTTATTAAAAACCCTGAATTAGGTAAGGTAAAAACAAGACTTGCTTATTCAGTGGGTGATCAAAAAGCACTTGACATATATTTGCGCTTAATTAATATCACATTGGATGTGACATCAAGGGTAGACGCTGAGCGATATTTGTATTATGATCGTTACGTCGATTCTAATGACGTATGGTCGAATGACAGGTATAAAAAGAAACTGCAACAAGGTCAGGATCTGGGAAAAAGAATGACAAATGCCTTTGAAGAAGTTTTTACCTTTGGTCAGTTTTTTGTCAAAAAGAAAGTCATTATTATAGGTAGCGATTGCGCCGAATTGACAACAGAGTTGATTCATAGTGCATTTGATTTGCTGGAAAATTACGATACAGTCATCGGGCCCAGTATGGATGGAGGATATTACCTGCTTGGAATGACTACCTTTAATAAATTATTATTCGAAGACATTTTATGGAGTTCGGAAGGCGTTTTTGAAGAAACAATACGTAAAATGGAGCATCAGAAACTTACGTACAAACTTATGCCAATATTAAATGATATTGATACCATTGATGATTGGAATCAGGAACTACTCAGATTGCAGTCCGGTAATATTTGATAATATCGGAAATTTTTGATTGACTTCTTTATGTTCAGCCAAAAAAATCTCAAAAAGCTGTTTGTTGATTAAAAATGTAATCTTTTTGCCAAAACTTCCTTTAGCTTTTAAATAGAATGTGACCCACCTAAACCTACCAAGGTTAATTGAATTTATGTTTTCAATATCGTCATAGATAAGCCTGAAAGTCCTGAGGTAATTTGAAACGTAATAACATTCAGGACCCATTTCTATTCTCTTAAGTTTTAAAAATGTTATATACAGCAAAGTTAAAAATATTAAAAATATCACTAAAAACGGATATTTAAAATAAGGCGAAGTCAAAAAAGGAAGGTCCTCTTCGTCTGTAATGAATAAGGCTATTGTAAAGGTTGAAAAAAAAACTATCCATAACGTTGGAAGGAATAATTTTAAAACTAAAGTCAAATTTGAAGACACTCTTTGCATATTTGTCATAAAGTTTTTTCAAGATTTTTTTCACGAATTACCCTGTAGGCAACGTTAATAGATATTTCATATAGGATATACATAGGTATTCCGACCAATATTTGTGTTAATGCATCAGGTGGCGTAATGATAGCGGCAACAATAAAGATAATCAGCAGTGCTTCCCGTCTGTACTTTTTCATAACTTCCGGTCCGATGATACCAGCCTTCGCTAAAAAAAATACGATAATAGGCAATTCAAAAGCCAATCCTGTGGGTAGGGTGAACATGGTCAGATAACTTACATATGACGACAGAGTAGGGCTGTTGATTGCTTCAGTGCCCACGGAATAACTTCCTAAATATGTTATGGCAAAGGGAGCAATAATGTAATAACCAAAAGCAACGCCAAGTATAAAAAGAAATGATGTTACACCTACCAATTTTCCAGCCATTTGTTTTTCCTTTTCATACAAGCCCGGTTTGATAAATTTCCAGAATTCGTAAAAAATATAGGGAAAAGATATAATCACTCCTATGTAGATTGAAACGGTTATTCCCATAAAAAACTGTTCGCCCAATTCTCTTGTAATAAGCTGTAAGTCAGGTGGATGGAAACAAGTAGCTTCTGAAATATAACAAAACATTCTATAGGTTATAAAATCAGGCTTTTTGGGCGCATAAATGATGTATTCAAATACTTCGTTTTGAAAAACAAGGGCTATTATCGTAAAAACCCCTACACTTATTGAAGCCCTGATTACATGCCATCTGAGTTCTTCCAGGTGATCCAGAAAACCCATGTCATTTGTATCGTTTTTATTTCCGGAGATGATGTTTTTTAAAAAACCAATCATTCAAAAATTTATTGAGGGCACAAAGATACGCAAATTATAGATTTTTAATTGCAAAGAGTTTGATGTTGTTTAAAAAGACAAAAATATTTACCATTTTGCTAAGACTTATTGTCATAAAATAAATAATAAAGTCAGAAAGTATGCAAATGATTTATAATATATTAATTTTGCAAAATGAATTTTTCATCCAAAATACTAGAAGAGGCAGTATATGCACTTTCCACCTTACCTGGAGTAGGGAAAAAGTCTGCCTTAAGACTTGCTTTACATTTGGTACAAGACAACACTCATAAATCTACAAAAATAGCAAAGGCCCTGGCTCGCCTGGAAAATGATATATGTAAATGTAAAATATGTTGTAATCTTTCTGACTACGAAGTGTGTGAGATTTGCCTTGCACCACATCGCATGAAACAAGTGCTTTGTATTGTCGAATCTGCAAGAGATGTCATGGCTATAGAAGATACCAATCAGTTTAGTGGAAAGTATCATGTGCTAGGTGGTGTGATTTCTCCGCTGGAAGGTATAGGTCCTTCAGATATTAGTATTGACCTTTTGATAAAAAGAATTCAGGATGAAAATATTCTTGAGGTCATTATGGCAATAAGCCCAACTATAGAAGGCGAAACGACCATATACTATATTTCAAAATTATTGACAGACTATAATGTAAAGGTTTCTATTATTGCCAGAGGTGTTGCATTCGGAGGTGATTTAGAATATGCAGATGAATTGACTTTAGGTCGGTCAATTACTTCACGCGTGCCTTATAATGTTCAATCCTAAGCAATGTATGTACATGATATAGGCATAGTCATTGTCAATTATAATGTCAGACACTTTTTAACCCAATGTTTACAATCCATTCAAAATTCAAAGATTCAAGGCATAAAACTCGAAGTTTGGATCGTTGATAATGCTTCTGTTGATGGATCAGTCTCCTTGATTCAAAAAGATTTTCCGGATGTTCATTTAATTGTTAATGAAAAAAATGTTGGTTTTTCTGCTGCTAATAATCAGGCTATAAAATTATTGAGCAGTAAATACACGCTATTATTAAATCCTGATACCGTATTGGAAGAAGATACTTTATATAAGTGTTTTACCTTTATGGAAATGAATCCACAGGCAGGAGCAATTGGGGTAAGAATGATAGATGGAGCAGGAAAATTTTTGCCTGAATCAAAACGAAAAGTCCCTGACATTTGGAACTCTTTTTGCAAACTTAGTTACTTGTCAGAACTTTTTCCTTCCTCAAGACTATTTTCCGGATACAATCTGGGATATCTGCCTGAAATGGAGGTAAATGAGGTAGAAGTACTCTGTGGTGCATTTATGTTTATCAGACATTCCATATTTGGAGAAATAGGATTGCTGGATGAAGCCTTTTTTATGTACGGCGAAGACATCGATCTGTCTTATAGAATCATAAAAGCAGGGCATAAAATTTATTACTATCCCGAAACAAGTATTATTCATTACAAAGGTGAGAGCACAAAAAAAAGCAGCTTAAATTACGTACGAACTTTTTATGGTGCCATGCATATATACGTAAACAAACATTACAGTAAGGAAAACGCCGGCGCATTTTCTATTTTGATAAAGGTAGCTATAATCTTAAGGGCATTAATGAGCGGTATGGCCAGGATGTTGCAATATTGGTTTTATCCGATACTTGATGTAGTCTTGCTTTTTATAGTGCTTTTTCAGGTTAAATGGTTTTGGGCAGGATACTATTTTGGAGATCCGACATATTATACCGGCACTAATATTGATACTGTTTTGGGATTTTATATATTTGTCTGGATGTTCTCGCTTTGGCTTACAGGACATTACGGACCTGATAAATCCTTTATAAAAACTTTGACCGGTATCCTGACCGGAACGATGTTAATATTGGTTTGTTATGCTTTATTTCCCGAAAATTTAAGAACAAGCAGGGCAATCATCTTAATGGGCAGCATAGTTGCTTTGTTGGTAACTTCTTTAACTTCATTTTTTCAGATTTGGTTTAGTAGTAATACAAAAACCAAGATATCAGGCAAACCATCCAATATTGCCATTGTGGCTTTGAAAAATTCAGCCGAAAAATTGATAGAAACCATAAAAAAAGCCAATGTAAAATATGAAAATATTTATGTTATTTCTCCACACCTTAACGATGATGAGATTTATTATACCAATACCATCTCAGCATTGCCAAGTGTGGTAAGAGATTTGAAAATTGACGAGGTAATATATAGTAATGTAGATATGACTATGAAAGAAATCATACATTCTATGTCAACTATGGATGCTAAAGTATCTTTTAAGATTGGGGGAGATAATTCGTTGAATATTATAGGCAGCAACTCTAAAAACAGTCAGGGCATTTTTTACAGCATTGATAATTCATACAATTTATCTAATGAATCTTTCAGGAAATTTAAAAGAATATTTGATGTATTGGCTACCTTAATTTTGTTTTTATTAAGTCCGGTATTATTTTTTATAAATAATGCAAATTTATATATATATTGTAATATGTATTATGTTTTTATAGGACGGAAAACTTGGGTAGGGTATGGTGGAGAAATTTTTGATTATGGTTTTTTACCGGTATTAAAATCAGGAGTCATAAAATATCCATTGGCTTCTAAAGTTATGCTATATAATCAAGATCATTTTAAAATGATGAATGTTCAGTACGCCAAAGATTATACGTTTGTAACAGATATCGTGGTTTTAGCAAACAATATGTACAAACTTTCAAACAAAACCTAAAGACAAATATCATATCCTGTAAACAAAATCAGATAATTAGTGATTCTTATATAACTGTTTTTTTCATAAAATTTAACATACATGCATCAATTAACCAACCATATCATGATGATCAGACCGGCCAATTTTGGGTTTAATGACCAAACAGCTGCCAATAATGCTTTTCAATCAAAAGATGAAATTTTTGATGCTCAATTTCTAAAAAACGTTGCCCGTGAGGAATTTGACAATATGGTGGATATTCTAAGATCAAAAGGTGTCAGTGTTTTTGTTATTGAAGATACTGAAATGCCAATAAAGCCTGATGCAGTATTCCCAAATAATTGGATAAGTTTTCATGAAAATGGAACGCTCATAACTTATCCGATGTATGCCCCCAATCGAAGGATTGAGCGAAGAGAGGACATTATTGAACAAATCGAAAACCGATTTGTGGTCAAAAACCGATATTCTTTTGAATTTTATGAAACTGAAGATGAATTATTTCTTGAAGGTACGGGAAGTATGATTTTTGACCGACCCAATGGTATTGTATATGCCTGTTTGAGCCAAAGAACAGATGCTACTCTTTTAGATAAATTTAATGTGTTGATGGGTATGGAGAGTTGCGTTTTCAGGTCTGTAGATCGGTTTGGATTGGAGATTTATCACACAAATGTGATGATGGCATTGGGTGAGGACTTTGTTGTCATATGTATGGAAAGTATACCTGACGAGGACAGTCGTAAAAAGCTACTTAGTCTTTTTGAGAAAACGGGCAAAGAAGTTATTGAAATTTCTTATGCTCAAATGGAATCCTTTGCCGGTAATATGTTGGAGGTTATGGGAAGTGGTGGCAACAGATATCTTGTATTATCGCAGTCTGCTTACGATGCACTGACCAGTGATCAAGTATTGAGATTATCGGCATTGACCAATCTACTACCCATTCCTATTCCCAATATTGAAAAGTTTGGGGGAGGAAGTGTGCGCTGTATGATGGCTGAGGTTTTTTTGCCGGTCAGGCGGTAGGGTATTGATTGAAATGATCTGAATGATTTGAACGACGAATGATTTGAATGATTTGAATGATTTGAACAATGAACAAATTGTATCGTCCGAAAAAGTTTTTTTTTAATGATAATCCTGCTGTAAATTTACATTTTTTGATAATCCTATGACCACTATTTTTGTTTTTATTCGCGGGGGAAGGCGGATCAGGCTCTGCAGAGGTGCAACCTGCTAGGATCATGACGGAAAATGTCAAAAGAGGTAGCCTTTGGTTGCCTTTTGCTTTCTCCCATCTTTTTAACTTGAATCCATTTGTTTTATTAATTAAAAGATATTTTATTGAACCTAAACTCCCTGAAAACCTAAGCTTCATTTGCTGTCAACTTCTTTAAAATATGTCTTCCAGTGCCTTTTAATTTCCCTTTTTGAGAGCTGATGGAGTCATCTTCTATACAAAGTGTTTTCTGTAATAATTGTAATGAAAATAGCTTCGTTTTTTATTCGCCAATATTTTATAGCTATCCAATCGTTAATTCGCACATTTTCTTCGTTTACCCCTTTCCGCTATTGCATTCTCAAGTGGGTCTCCATTTTTGTCATCTTATTTTCATCCATTTTGTTTGAGTAGATTTATATAGTCATTACAGCAATATTGGACCTCCTGTCAGAATGATGAATGAGCATATGCAGATCAGTTTTGTTCGAAGAGTTGATTGCCATTTTTAATGACTGTAATGGACCTTCAGCGCTTAGATTTTTATTCAAACAAAATCCAACTATTTTCCTTGAATACATGTCAGTGATTAGGCTTAAATAGGCATAATCGCTCTTTTCAATCTCTACATAGGTAATATCTGAAACCCATATTTGATTAGAACTAGTCGGTATAACAGCAAGTATAATATTGGGATAACGCTTATACATGTTTCGAAAGTGTCGTAATCGGTGAATGCCTACGATTCCGTATCAGAAATTGCTAACAGGCTGAAAAACGCATCACGTCCAATTTGAAACCAATTTTTTCCAAAATCTTGTATGTGTCACATTTTCAGCTCCACTCGTTTATGAACTTGACGTAAATTCATACTTCCCGGATTATAAGATCTTGGCTCATTCATCTTTGATGAATCTTTTATTTGCTTGATAATAACTCGGGTAGTATATTTATTTCCGCATATTTTTTACCCGTTTATTTCTATTATTTACTTGTCATGCTTCCAGTTTTTTTAAATTTTCCAGTCCTTTCTGCTATTTTATTTCTTCGTAAATTCTCGTTCTATTCTGCCTCCCTAAAGCCTTTCTAAACCTCCTTATTTCATTTATAGGATCTTCATAGATAGACTTTTCCCTGTCTTTTTTTCATTGCTTCTCTCCTTTGTCCATTCCATAACAGTACTTGGCTACACTTTTTGCCACTTCCCGCTTGAAATAATACTGTTTAAATATTCCTCAATGATAATAGATTTTTCACTTTTGTTATTAATTTTGACCTAATCATATTTGATTTTTTTGTGTCAACCTATTTCAGGACAAGACAAAAAAAAAAGTTAGGGGCTCGGCAGTACACTGCTCAAGGGTTGCTACGACCCGGTCAAATTGCCAAGGGGTAGCGATGCCAAATTGAATTTAAAACGACACTCACTCCTTAGTCAAATCGTATATTATTGTGTCACCCCTTCTTTTTAAGAGAAGGGGCTGGGGATGAGTAAAACTTCATGTGAACCTATAACAATTTGTCCAAGGGTTGCTACGCCTCCTCGGTCAAATTGCCAAGGGTAGCGATGCCAAATTGAATTTAAAACGACACTACTCCTAGTTAAATCGTATCGACTAACGACGAACAAAACGAATGAAAAACATCGACTGAAACCTTTGACAATTTGCTCAAGGGTTGCTTCGCACTCCTCGGTCAAATCGTCTGCTATATTTTACAAGCGTGTCTGCTCAGTAAGAAGATGCCTTGTTCAGTAATGACATACACTTCAGTATAATAAAGGTTAATTGTCATCGAATTACCTTCCATTGATACGATAAATGTCCCTTTTCCAGTCACTATAGCCGTCTTGTCTACTATCCTTATTTGATATTCTTTGACCTGTATAGATTCATATTTTATCTTACCGGAATGTACATTGTCTACAAGTTCTTTTTTGCTTTCTTTCCATCCGTTGGAGTGAATGTAATAAAGGTCATCGTGCAACAATAGAGCCAGCGAGTCAGTATTGTTATTTTCTAAAAAACGAATCTTATTATTATGCACCATCATCACTTTTTTTTCCAGAGCACTATCCTGCTGACTGTAAAGCAAATGACTACTTCCTGGACCTGTCACAAAAAAGATGACCAAATAGATATGATACATGATAGCTGTTTTGTTAAAAAAAATAGAGTCAGTCCGTTGTAAACGAACCGACTCTATTAAATGTTTTCAGAGAATATTATTAAAATTAATTGAAGGTATATCTGAGGCCAAGTTGCATTTGCCATCTTGATGCGAAATCAGCAACATCCCATCCATCTGGGTTGGTATTTCTATATGTAAATCCTTTTTTTGCACTATCTATATCAAGTAAAGATAAGCGCTTGGTTATTTACAAAATACTGTCTTCCCCACTCTTTATTTAATAGATTTGTGAAATTGAAAATATCAAAAGTCAATTGTAAACCATGCTTGTTTTTACCAATATTGGTTCCAAGGTCTTGAGTAATTCTAAGGTCTAATTGATTTTCCCAAGGAGTAACTGCGCCATTCCTTTCTGTGTATTGTCCTCTTCTTTCCTTCAAATATGAGTTGTTTTCTATAAATGCATCTAAATTTTTCCATTGGTCAGCTGCCGATGTTGTAACGCCGCCTGAAGTTAGAGGTAAAAGATTTATTTCGTTTATTGATCTTGGTATATAAATTAAGTCATTAGAAAATGCACCATCTCCATTTAAATCCGCGCCTGTATATACAAAGGAGAAAGGAGATCCTGATCTACCTGCATAAAAAATATTTATCCCTGTAGAAAAGTTTTTGTTAGCACCATACTTGATTACATAACCTACAGAAGCAATCACTCTATGCGTTAATTGAAAGTTAGAAATAGCTAAATCTGGATTATTGGCATCTGTAGATGTTTGGACAAATTCCCAATTTGACAAAGCTGTACTACTTGCTCCGTCATTTACAGATCTTGCCTGGCCATAGGTATAAGCTGCCATTACATTCAATCCTTTTGCGAATTGCTTGGTCGATTGTGCTGTTAAAGAATAATTATAACCTTCATTTGTATTATCTAATAATATTACATTTGTAAATGCTTTATTTACTTTGTTGGCGCTTGATGAGTTATAAAGTGCTCTTTTATCTGCACCTTTACTAAAGGTTGTATCTATTGCAGCAGTAGATTTTTTCAAATTGATATCTGAATATACCACATTATTAAGTGTTTTTGAATATATACCTTCAAATGTAGCAACCACCCCATAAGGCAATTTGACATCAGCAGCTAAATTAAATCTTGCTACTTGTGGCAATTTAAAATCCTTAGATACGAGATTAATTTCAGTAGTAGTTCCAGCATTTCCAACATTTTTCTGGTTAGCAATAAGTGGTTCAAAACCATTACCTTTATTGACTTCGTTGGTAGGTGTACTTGAATTATCTCTTACATCAACTGTTCCAAAAAGTTTTCCACTGTTAGAAAATTGATTCGATAGCCATACGAAAGGAACTCGACCTGTAAAGATACCTGCGCCTCCCCTTAATTGTACACTTCTATCACCTGTTGCATCATAATTGAAACCCAATCTAGGTGACCAAAGTAGCTGACCACTTGGGGTATTGGTAGTAGTCAAGTCTCCAAAAGCCGCCGTGGTATCAACTGTCATGTTAAATAATGGTTCGTCACCAATGATGGGAACATCCAATCTTATACCTGCTGTAAGTTTAAATTTACTAGTGATTGCAAATTCGTCTTGGACATAAAACCCAAGTTGCATGGCACTAAATTTAGCGGAAGGTTTGTCAACTCCATCAACTAGAGAGAAAGTCGCTCTTGCCCTGCCAGGCTTATTATCTATAAAATCCTGAACATTATTAAAGTCCCATCTACCATTGTAGTTGTTTATAAATAAATTTCTAAAAGTAAAAAACTCATTATGTGTACCTAGGGTAAAAGTATGTTTACCTCTACTTATTTTTACATTGTCAGTTATTTCAAATATGTCTTGGTCAAGTTCGTTTGCTGTGGAAGACCTTTGAGATCCAAATTCTACAGAGTTTGTAGATTTACCATCAATATTTGCAATAGTGATTTGTGGGAATAATGAACCTTCAGTCTCTCTATTGTCACGTATTCTTGAATATCCTACAATAAGGTTGTTAGAAATAGTGTTTGAAATTTTACTTCTAAGTTCGGCCACAGTAATGTTTTGTGTATTGTTGAACTTGTAAGCATTGTTACCAAAACGGAAAAATGTTCCTGATCTACTGATATTGTCATCAGAAGCGTCGATATAGTTGTTCCTTAAAGATAATTGGTGGTTATTATTGATATTATAGTCAAATTTTACCAAGAATTTACTATTTTTAGTTTCAGCATTAGATAAGTTGTAAGATCCCACATCGTAATTCCATTTTTCTTGAGCAGTTTTTGCTATCAATTCAGCAGTAGCTAATGAAATAGCTGATCCAGTTTCTCCTGCATTGAAAGTTAAAGGTGCAGAAATGCTTCCTATTTCAGCATTCACAAAATAAAAAAGTTTATTTTTTACTAAAGCGCCACCTAATCTAAAACCGTATTGTGAGTTGTTAAATTTATTAGCTTTAAGATCTGTAAGTGGACTTTTCCCAACAGTATTTTGATTTCTAGTAAAATAATAAACCGATCCTTCAGTAGTATTCGTTCCTGATCTTGTCACGGCATTGATACCACCACCTGTAAAATTACCATAACTTACATCATAAGGTGCTAAAACTACTTGGAGTTCTTGTATCGCGTCAAGAGAAATAGCTTGTGTATTTGCTTGCCCGCCTGGAGTACCCGAACCACTCAATCCGAAAACGTCATTGTTCACTGCACCATCAATCGTAATATTGTTAAATCTGTTATTAGCACCTCCAAACGAATTTCCATTTGCTTGCGGTGTCAATCGTGTAAAATCATTTATACTTCTTGACAAAGTAGGCATGCTTTCCAATTGTCTTTTCGAAATATTAGTACTTGCTCCGGTTCTTTTGCTGTTTAAAATATTATCTTTTGTACCTAAAACAACAATTTCATTTAATGCTATACTTTCTTCGCTTAATTTAGTATTAAATATAAATGTTTGACCCAAATTTAAAAATATATCTGTTTCTGAATACTCTGAAAAGCCTACGTAACTTATGGTAATTGTGTAAGGTCCTCCTACACGAAGATTGTCTAAATGAAATTGCCCTATTTCATTTGTTACGGTACCATATTGTGTGCCTGAAGGTGCATGTATTGCCATTACAGTTGCACCAATTAATGCCACCCCGGTCTGGTCAGATATTTTACCGGTCATACTACTTGTGGTCACTTGCGCTTGTGCGCCAAATCCTACTAAAAGGAATAACAGAATGTGTAAAAATCTTGTTTTCATAAAATTGAATTTTGATTAGTGCCAAAATCATTATGGCTAAAGAAATGATCGTCAAACCTCAAATCACATCCTTTAAAACATATATCGATATTAGCGGGTTAAAATGATTGGTTTAAATGTAAAATCCCTGCAAAGGTAAAAATTGTATATTAAGAGAATGTTAAATTTAATATATGATATTTTTAATTTTATCCACATTATTGCCCAAATAATAGGAAATGATTACTTTTATGTTTTAATAACCAAAATTAAAGTTTTATGAAAAATATTTTTACTTCGTTAATTTTTCTGGCACTTTGCACAACTACCGGATTGAGTCAATTAGTGATTTCAGAGATTTCTTACAACCCGCCTGAGTCTAACGCTGATTCACTCGAATACATAGAATTGTATAATGCAGGAACCACGACCTTAAACCTAACAAAATATAAATTTTCGGCAGGAATAGATTTTACCTTTCCCAACATGACACTTGATGCTGGAAAGTATATGCTTCTTACGGTAAATGATACAGCTTTTTTCAGAGTATATGGTATCAATACATTACAATGGAAGACAGGAGCACTTAGCAACAGCGGTGAAGCCATTTCAATAGTTGACAGTCTGAATAACCCTATTTTTAGTGTAACTTATGCGAAGGTTGCACCTTGGCCTACTTTTGCCGAGGGCACTGATGGTGGTGGTAAATCAATAGAACTGTGTATGCCAACTTATAGCAGACCCTACTAAAGGTTCGAACTGGAAAGTATCCACTAAAGATCTTGGCTTTCAAATCAATGGCAAACAAGTATTTGGAACACCCGGTGCAGTCAATTCAATAACTGAATGCACAAAAACACCTGATTTTACTATAGAAGTAGCATCTTTTCAGTTCACACCTAAAGATATTACTATAGAGGTAGGTCAAACAATCAGATGGGTAAATAAAGGCGGTGGTCACAACATTAATGGTACGCAGACAAAATTTCCTGACAATAAAGAAAGTTTTGGCAACGGGGATCCTTCATCCAGTTTGTGGGAATATGATTTCACATTTACAAAGGAAGGTTTAAACAATTACCAGTGTGATCCTCATGCTTCGTCAGGAATGAAAGGAACTGTGACCGTAAAAGCTCCTGTAGTTATTGATCAATTTCCAAACAGAACAATTGCTGCTGTTACGACAACAAAATCTGATGGTGCACTTGATTCTCTAAACATCAATTGCACTTTGAAAGGTATTGTTTACGGCGTGAATCTAAGGCCTGCTGGTTTACAGTTTACCATTATTGACAATCAAAACAATGGTATCGGCGCATTTAACAATTCGGTCAACTTTGATTATACCGTCAAAGAAGGTGATGAAGTAGAAGTTAAGGGACAAGTAACCCAGTTTAATGGTTTTGCACAAGTGGTACTGACCGGAGTGAAAAAACTTACGGCAGGAAATACTTTAGTAGTACCTAAAGTTATTACAAATTTTACTGAAGTCGATGAGTCAAGTCTGGTTACCATAGAAAATTTAACTTTTGTAGACCCGGCCAAATGGGTGAGTGCAGGCGCTGGTTTTAATATGGAGATGAGCAATGGAAGTACGGTTTTTAATGTCAGAATTGATAATGATATCGATGCCTTTGCTTTACCTATTCCTGGCGGCTCAAAATTTAATGTAACAGGCTTGCTTGGCCAATTTGACAATGCCACTCCTTTTACGGAAGGATATCAATTGTTGCCAAGATATATTACTGACTTTGTTTCGTTAAGCAGTTCATTTGACACTGAATTGGATCCTACTGCAGAAGTTTTTCCAAATCCCGTCAATAACATCGTTACTGTAAAGACAAATTCAAATCCTGATTATATTTCCATTTATGATGCAAAAGGAAGCGTTTTGAATACTGTCAAAAACAACTTGCAACTGGATTTTACCTCTTTTAGTTCAGGAGTTTATATGGTCAGATTGGTAAAAGGTCAAAAAGCTAGTACAATTCGGGTTGTTAAAATATAATTGTTGGGACAAATTCTATCTGCAAAATATTTTAATCTATAATAAATAGGGTTTGGTATAATATCATTCCACAGTTAGTTTTTATTTGGTCATTTTTGACTAAATATTTTTTTAAAGCCTTAAAATTAAAATTAATGAACAAATTTTTATGTACAATTATTTTGTCAAGTGCTTGTATGTTAAGTCAGGCTCAGTTGAATAAAATAGATTTTCAGGAATTTAAACTTGAAAACGGATTACAGGTTATCCTGCATCAGGATAAATCAACCCCAATTGTTGCGGTTTCAGTAATGTATCATGTGGGATCAAAAAATGAAAACCCGGACAGAACAGGTTTTGCACATTTCTTCGAACACCTGCTTTTTGAAGGTTCTGAAAATATAGGTCGAGGTGAATATGATAAATATATTGAAAAAGCAGGAGGAACGCTCAACGCAAATACTTCTATGGACCGGACCTATTATTTTGAAATATTGCCGTCCAACCAACTAGAATTGGGACTTTGGCTGGAATCTGAACGAATGCTACATGCAAAAGTTGAAACAGTAGGAATAGAAACTCAACGCCAGGTTGTAAAGGAAGAACGCAGACAACGTATCGACAATCAACCATATGGATCATTCCTCGAACAAATCATGCAACGGGCTTACAAAGTACATCCTTATAAATGGCCTGTGATCGGATCAATGGCTCATTTGGATGCTGCGGTCGAAGCTGATTACAAAAACTTTTACAAGGACTTTTATGTACCAAACAATGCAATAGTCTCTATAGCAGGAGATATTGATTACGAGAATGCAAAAGTTTTGGTGACCAAATATTTTGGTTCCATCCCTAAAAGTGCAAAACCTGTTTATAGGCCATCTGCTATCGAACCTGCTTTAGGAGGAGAAGTGCGGGATACATTCTATGACAACATTCAGTTGCCAGGTGTAATTATGGCTTACAGAATTCCTGCTGCAGGTACGCCTGACTATTATGCCGTATCCATGTTAGGTACATTATTATCACAGGGAGAATCATCAAGACTTCAAAAAGCTTTAGTAGACGAGCAACAAAAAGCTGTTGCGGTAGGCAATTTTCCATTGGATCTTGAAAATCCGGGTGTTTCTATCGCATATGGCATTTGTAGTATGGGTACAGATCCACTTGCTGCTGAAATGGCCATTTCTAATGAAATTGATAAAATAAAAACAGAAACAATATCTGATGATGAATTTCAAAAATTAAAGAATCAGGTTGAAAACGATTTTGTTACTTCCAATTCCAGGGTTGCAGGTATAGCAGAAAGTTTGGCAAATTACAAAATGTATTATGGCGACGCAAACCTTATCAATACGGAATTGCAGAGGTTTCTTTCCGTAACAAAAGATGATATCAAACGTGTAGCTAATAAATACTATAACAAGAACAATAGGGTGGTGATGCATTATCTGCCTAAACCTGTAAATCCTTAAATCTTATTAAATTATTTCAAGAATCAAAGTTAAAATTAAAGATAAATAAAAGATAATGAAGCAATTAATCATCTTATTAAGCTCTATTTTATTATTCAGCCATTGCGCTAAAAAATCAAGTGATATGATGGGCTCGGCATCACCAACAGTCGACAAGACATGGCGCAAAATGGCTCCGGGGCCTGCTGCTGCCCGCGACATCGCCTTGGGCAATTATACAACATTTGATTTAGCAAATGGCTTAAAAGTTATTGTTGTAGAGAACCATAAACTTCCAAGAGTGTCCTACCAATTGTCACTAAATAATGAGGCATTGATAGAAGGTGACAAAGCCGGCTACACAAGTTTTGCCGGAGACCTCCTAAGTAAGGGAACTTCTACTCGAAACAAATCTCAGATTGATGAAACAATTGATTACATTGGTGCAAGTCTGAATACCTCATCAACAGGAATTTTCGCTACATCATTAAAAAAACACAGTGACAAATTACTTGATGTGATGGCAGACGTACTGTACAATCCAGTTTTTCCAAAAGAGGAATTTGAGAAGCTGAGAAAGCGCACAGCATCTAATTTGTCTACGGCTAAAACCAATCCTGAAGCCATCGCGGGTAATATTAAAAGCATAGTTAACTATGGCAAAAATCACCCATATGGCGAAGTTCAGACAGAAGAGACAATCAAAAATATTACGATTGAATCATGTAAAGAATATTACAAGACTTATTTTAAGCCTAATAACGCCTACCTGGTAATTGTAGGTGATATTACTCCGGAGTTGGCTAAAATGCAGGCTGAAAAATATTTTAATAAATGGGAGAAAGGAGATGTCCCATCACACACGTATGTTATGCCACTTGGCCCAAAAGGAAAAAATGTTGCTTTTGGTGATAAGGCTGGCGCTGTTCAGTCTGTTATAAATATCTCATATCCGGTAGATATGAAACCGGGAAGTGTCGATGCCATAAAAGCAAATGTAATGAATTCAATTCTTGGAGGCGGCATTTTTAGCGGTCGCTTGATGCAAAATCTCAGGGAAAAGAAAGCATATACATATGGAGCGAGGTCAAATATTTCAAATGATAGACTTGTTGGCAATTTTAATGCATTTGCTAGTGTACGAAATGAGGTTACGGATAGTTCAGTTACTGAATTCATTTACGAATTGGAACGAATCATCAAGGAACCTGTGAGCGTCGAGGACTTACAATTATCAAAAAATAGTCTGGCTGGAAATTTTGCCCGTTCACTCGAGTCGCCCCAAACCATTGCAAATTTTGCCTTGAATACATTCAGGTATAATCTACCGAAAGACTATTACAACAATTATCTGAAAAACCTTGAGGCTGTAAATGTAGCGGATATCAGTCAAATGTCCATGAAGTATATCAGACCTGAGAATTGTAACATTATTGTGGTAGGAAATAAAGATAATGTAGCTGACAAGCTGAAAAAATTTGATTCAGACGGAGTTATTGATTTTTATGACCCTTTTGGTAAAAAATTGGAGGAGAAAAAAATAGAACTATCACCTGATGTGACTGCAGCCGGAATTATTGCTGACTACATAAACGCTATAGGCGGCGCCGAAAAATTGAAGGCGGTAAAAACAAAATATGTGTCCATGAAAACGTCTATGATGGGTCAGGATGCCACTTTTGAAACCTATCATGCCGCTAATCCAAATAAATTTGCGCTAAAAATAGTAATGATGGGTATGACTGTAAATGAACAAAAATTTGATGGAGTTAAAGGAATTCAAAGTCAAATGGGTCAGAAAAAAACGGTAACAGATGGTCCTGAATTGGAAACACTTAAGGAACAGGCAATAATGTTTGATCAATTGTATTACAATTTACCCGGCTATAAACTTGAGGTTAAAAGCATAGAAAATATAGATGGCGTAAACTGTTATAAAGTTGTAGTCACAAATCCTAAACAAGAGATTACAACTGAATTTTATGATATTAAATCAAATTTACTGGTTAGAAGCATGCAATCAAAAGAGATGAAAGGACAATCATCAAACATAACCACTGATTATAAAGATTATAAGGATGTAAGTGGTATCATGATACCATTTACCTCAACAATTACAGGTGCCATGCCGGCACCTATGGTATTGGAAACAGTCACCATTGATATAAATAAAGTAGTTGCCGATGAAGTATTTAAAGTAGAATAATCATATTTCAACTAATATGACAAAGGGTGTAATAAAAAAATTGCACCCTTTTTTTTTTATTTTTTTTGGGGGTAGATGCTTGAAAGTGTGTCTTATGATAGTACACTTATACTTTGATGAGTTTTTAGTACCCAATGAAAAGCCAAAATCACAGTCTGCTATTTTTAATGTTGATGTATTTTTCGACTCATACAATTGGACAACAGTCGCATTTGGAGATTGATAAAATATTAACTATACCCAAATCCTTAGAATGGAAGTATGAGTCTGAAAAGAAAATTTCCAATATTCAAAAAGATTTTGATATAAAAGGACTTATTGAAAAAGAAAATAAGGTTTCTGAGGAGATGTGCCGCGTTATTAATGTCTCCGAACTAAAAACAAACTATAGTCTATATGAAACACTAAAGGACAATAAAGCAGAAGGGGTATTTTATACTTTTGATGATGAAATGGAAATTATTTATACCATGGAAAATTATCGTTCCTTAGTAAGCGGTCAAAAAATGATTATATTAAAAACTTATATTTGTCGAGATACTAAAATTACCGTCCTTAAAATGATAAGTTGCGATACATTGTTATCACAAAACAAACTGGTTTTAAATCAATTTATCGATAGTTATAGTAAAAAATAAAGACAATTTGAATTAATCTGGCTCACATTTGTTTTCCAACTTATTAAAGTATAAATACTTATAGTCTTTACCAATAAATCACTTTCAATATTTGCACTCAGAAAAATTATAAATGCAGAATCCTGGTTGAATAAATCATAGGTTTTATGATTTTATTATTTTGTTCATCTGAGGGCACAAATTGCCATGGAGTGACTTGTTTGTCCCAGGTGAATTCACCATTCTGTAAATATTTTTTTCTAAAGCCATTTGGGGTGAATCCCCGGTATTTTTTAAAGAGACGATTGAAATTTGCAAGGTTGTTAAAACCGGACGCATATCCAATTTCGCTGATAGTTTTATCGGATTCAAGAATCAACTTACATGCTTTTCCCAGACGCATATCGATCAGAAAGTCGCTGAAACTTCTGAAAGATTGTTTTTGAAAAAAATGACTGAATACATTTTCACTCATTTGAACCTGATCAGCCACACTTTTCATTTTAAATTCCGGATCTGCATAATGCTGCATGATATATGCATAAGCAATTTGAATTCTGTTTTCATTGGCCTTAGGACTTACAGTGTCAAATTCCAAAAATGATAAAAACCTTTTTTCAGAATTTTTCGATAGGACATCAAGCAGTTTTAGGAAAGATATGGTATTTTCGAAACCTTTGTTTTCAGTCATTTCAACCATAATGTTTCGTGCGATTTCAAATGTTTTGCCATAAAATTGAATGCCACGTACAGATTCTTTCAATAAATTTCGAATAGCATAAAAGCTATCTTTCAACATCATGCTGTTCGAAAATTGTTTACCATCAAACTGGATGGTTATTACTCTATAGGGCTTGCCGTTTTTTATAAGATCATTATCACCATACCACTTATGATAAAGGTAAGGGCCTAAAATGACCAGATCATTTTCTTCATAATTTTCTGTTGAATCGCCTACTACTCGTTTGCCGGACATACCCATGATAAGATTTATCTCTATTTCCTGATGATTGTGAATGGGGTAGTCAAATCCATTATTTGTAGAGTCCAGAACCACACAAATATCATTTTCTTTTAATGGGGTATTTTCTCTAAACACATTCATTTTATATTAATTTTTACTATTTGGTAAAAAGGTGATTCGTATCCTTAAATACAGTTAGTGAAAGAAAGTATCTAATTTAGAATTTCAGCAACAATTCATAAAAGTATTGAATAAAATCATAAAAGTATCATTTTTATAATAATATAAGATCTAAATTTGTCCTATTAGCATAAAATTTCAAGAAATAGTAATGAAAACAAAATATATACTAAAAATATGTAAATTACGTAATATTATTAGCCTATTTTGTATATTTGCATTATTTATAATATCACTTCCAGTTTTTTCTCAAGGACTAATTGTCAAAGGTATTGTAACCGAACTGGATGGCACTCCTATGATCGGTGTTGAAATATTGGAAAAAAATACCACGAATGGTACCATAACTGATATTGATGGTACATATGATATAAAAGTTAGTTCCGCAGAATCAATTTTAATATTTAATTATCTTGGTTATGCAACACAGGAAGTGATAGTTGGAAACAAACTGGTTATAGATATTGTGATGGAAGCGGATTCCAAGATACTCGAAGATATTATTGTAACTGGTTACAGAAAAGAAACCCGGTCTGATGTCTCTACTTCCATTTCATCGATCAAATCAAGAGATGTAGAAAAACTGGTTGTGTCAGGCATAGAACAAGCTTTACAAGGGCAGGCCCCCGGCATTTCAGTAACACAGGTCACGGGAGCACCCGGTGATGATATGGCAGTAAGGATAAGAGGTGCAGGTACCTTAGGTAATAATAATCCTTTATTTATAGTCGATGGTGTGCCGACTTCAGGCAATATTAATATGTTTTCTGTAAATGACATCCAGTCTATTGAAGTCCTCAAGGACGGTGCAGCAGCTGCAATATATGGATCAAGGGCATCAAATGGCGTCGTTCTCGTAACCACAAAGAGAGGAAAATCAGGTAAGACTGTATTTTCATTAAATGTTTCTAGTGGCGTACAAACACCAATTAAATTGCCCGATTTGCTAAATTCGAGTGAATACCTGACCATAAGAAATGAGGCTATTACCAATGCAAATAAACTTAGAAATCCAGCTAATCAGATAGCAACATATGATCCTGCAATACTGGACACATTACCTGATGTAAACTGGCTGGAACGCGTTTTTTCAAATGCTCCAATCAGAAAATATTCACTCTCCGCAATGACAGGAACGGATAATAGTAATCTTTATATTTCAGCAGATTATCAGGAACAGGATGGTATTTTCAGAGGACAGAGTTTTAAAAAATATCAGGCCAGAATTAACGGAGAAACCGGCAATAATTGGATAAAAGTTGGAAATAATCTTTCTTTTGGCCACACTACCAGAAAAGTGATCGGATCTTCGGGTGATGGTTTTGGACCGGGTAATGAATTAAGCGCGGTGCGTTTTGCATTGATAGCTGCGCCTGTTTTTTCAGGAATAAATAAAGACGGCTCTAATGTAAATGTAACGTCCTTGCTTGGAGATCCTTTATTGTATGGTGATGGAAATGCCAATCCTCTGGTTTTAATAGATCAGACTGACTGGCACATAGACAGAAGCAGGGTTTTTGGGAATGTTTTTGCAGAAGTAAATTTGATTAAAGGTCTTAAAATCAGAACCACTTTGGGCGGTGATTTTAGTTTTGAGAAGGAAAAGTTATTTAAACAATTTTTATCAGCCGCCATTTATAATCCCACTTCACTCAACGAAGGCAGGGTTATAAATCAATCATTAATCTGGAACACAACAGCAAATTATGAACATAAGTTTGGTAAACATAAAATGTCTGTATTAGCAGGCACTGAAGCTATATCCAATCATACAGATTACCTTGGAGCTTCCGCCAATAATTTCAAACGAACCGATCCACTTTTCAGATACTTAAATTCATCAATTGCGGAAGACATAAAAAATCTAGGCGTATCAGGAATAGCTACTGAATGGGGACTGGTATCTTATTTTGGATTAGGGTCCTATAATTATGATAATAGATTTTTGATAAGTGGTGCCTTGAGAAGAGATGGCTCATCCAGATTCGGAAAAGATAACAGGTGGGGTATATTTCCTTCCGTGTCTGCAGGATGGGTGGTTTCAAATGAAACCTTTCTTAAGGGAAGTCCTGTTGTTTCCGAACTAAAGCTTAGGGCAAGTTGGGGCAAATTGGGTAATCAGGAAATAGGTGTTTATCCTTACAGTTCTTTAGTGAGCGTTGGCAATCGTGTATATACTTTTGGTGATAAAATAGTTACGGGTGCATCTATTTTGGAAACTGGAAATAGTGACATAAGGTGGGAATCAAGCACTCAAACTAATCTTGGTTTTGACCTCGGTCTTTGGAATGACAAATTAACCTTCACTGCTGATTTTTTTAGTAAAGTATCAAAAGATGTTTTGGTAAGGGTGCCAATACCTCAGTCTGGTGGTTCGACCAGAGCACCTTATGTTAATGCAGCTTCCATCGAAAACAAGGGCATGGAATTAGCATTATCATACAGATCAGGTGGAAAGGATTTTAACTATTTCATCACACCTAATATCTCTGTCATTAAGAATCAGGTATTATCCATTGCGGGTAGTGAACCAATCTTGGGAGGCTTTGGACTTTCAGATGGGCCGATTACCAAAACAGAACCTGGAAGACCAATTGGGTCATTTTTTTTATGGGAGATGCAAGGTTTATTTCAAAACCAGGAAGAAATTGCAGCCAGTCCATTCCAGTCCAAAGATACAAGACCAGGTGATGTAAAATTTAAAGATTTTAATAATGATAATGTCATAGATGACAAAGACAGATCGCATGCAGGCAATCCATTTCCTGATTTTACATACGGCATGCAGTTTGGGTTTAACTGGAAAGATCTGGATTTATCAGTGATGCTTCAGGGCGTTCAAGGCAATGATGTTTATTTTTTATATGGAAACTTTGCTTATGAAACTCAGTCAAGAGGTTTTAATTCTTATGCAGAAATTCTGAATAGGTGGACTCCTGAAAATACCAATACAAATATACCTAAGGTGAGCCTTGACGACAGGAATGGAAATAGAAGGCCTTCAACAAGATTTTTATATGATGGGTCATACATGAGGATCAGGAATATTTCAATAGGATATAACCTAAAAAATATATTGAAAGTATCACAGATAAGTGCATGTCGTATTTATTTTACGGTTCAAAATGCTTTCACATTTACAAAATACCCAGGTTTGGACCCTGAGATTCAGGCAAATGCCAACGATACCCGTGGACTTGGTTTATCATCAGATTTGGCTGTTGGAATTGACTGGGGCACAGTTCCCGCGCCCAGAACATACATTGCAGGTATAAAAGTTGATTTTTAAAGATCAAGGTTTAGGCTTGGTTACATCTGAAAGATATAATTCTAAAATAATAATTGTATGAAATCCTTAAGTAAAATAATTCTCTTATTATCCTTCCTTCACTTGGTATCTTGCGAAGGTATTCTGGACAAAGAACCGATTGGAATTTTGGATGCCGGTTCATTTTTTCAAACAGAAGATGATGTTGTGCAGGCCATTAATGCGGCATATAACCCATTGCTTTTCAATAATGCAAATAATAACTATTACTGGGCTTTTGCTGAAATCACTGGTGATGCTGCAATTCCGGGCGGTGATGGGTCAAGACCTGGTATTGTAGAATTGGAAGCCTTTACATATACCCCTAGAACCGAAGAATTTAATGACTTTTGGAAACTTCAATACAAAGGAATAACTCAGAGCAATCTGGTATTGGACAATATCGATAAAGTCAATATGAATGAAGCAACAAAAAATAGAATAAAGGGCGAAGCACTTTTTTTGAGGTCATATTATTACTTTTTACTTACTCAAGTTTTTGGTGATGTGCCTGTTTATCTCAAGGTAGCTCCGCCAAATCAGCTAAAAATTGCCAAAAGCCCTCGGGCAGATATTTATAATCAGATTATCGTGGACTGCAAAAAAGCTTCCGAATTGCTTCTTGTTACAAATACAGCTGCAAATCTGGGACGTGCTACTAAGGGGGCGGCATTGGCGTTGGCAGCTAAAACTAGTTTGTATATGAAAGATTATACCAAAGTGCTGGAATATGTTTCAGAGATCAAAGGGCTAAGTAAATATGCACTTGTTAAAGACTACAGAGAAATTTTTATGAAATTTACTCAAAATAACAGCGAATCTGTCTGGGAGGTACAACATACCAATCTGGAACTTGGAGTAGGCAATTTTTTAAATCAGTGGTGGGCATCCAGAAAATTTTTAGGCTATGGATTTGCAGAAGTAACACCAGCCTATGTGCAAACTTTTGAAACAGGTGATCCCAGATTGAAGTTTACAGTTGCGATGAACAATGACCCTTATTTTGGCCTCATCTATAAAAATTCGTTTTCCAGTACAACCTTTTCGCCTAGAAAATTTTTGCAGGCAGATGCTGAATTGACTCAGAAAGCTGATGGAGATATTAATTATCCTGCCATCAGATACGCAGAAGTATTGCTTTGGGAAGCCGAAGCTTTGACTGAGTTGGGTAGGGCACAGGAAGCATTGGTGCCACTTGAAATAGTTAGAGCCAGAGCCAGAGCGCAATCAACTAACCCGGCAGTATTGCCAATAGTGGTAGCAACAGATCAAAATACTGTCAGACAAGCAATAAGACGAGAACGTCAGGTAGAACTTGGTTTTGAATTGCATCGATTTTTTGATCTGGTAAGATGGGGAAATGCGGCAGATATTTTACAGGGATTTCAGAAAGGAAAACATGAAGTGTTTCCTATACCGCAAACTGAGATAGATCTGAATCCTTCACTAATCCAAAACACAGGATATTAATGTCTAAAATGTATAAATACATATTACTTTTTTTCTTACTGTTATTAACAAAATTAATGGCAGCGCAGGCAGGGCAGATTTCTATACCCCGAATTGATGCTATGCCTGATTTGCCAACACCTTATCTGATGCGGGATTGGAAAAATGTAGCCATTAAATATGATTCTTTCATTTATGACAAAAATAAAACCGGACAGTATCTGCCTTTGGTCTCATATACCACCAATGGGATAAATTATCCTGGTCAAAAGCAGATCAAACTGCATACCTATGTGGGTACTAATTCCACACAGAACTCTGAAGGAATCAATGTGTTGCCTTCATTGGTAGGAGCCGCACTTGTCGGGCAGAATATCAGAAGTGTGTATGGATTGGACAGACTGCTCATGGCACAGGATTTTTACAATAAGGCCAATGGTGAAAACATTTATCTAAACAATAGTTCAGCCGGAAGTGGCGGTGACTGGTGGTATGATGTGATGCCCAATGTGTATTTTTATCAATTGTATGATAAGTTCCCTGATTTCAACCCTGAAGCCAACTTTCAATTTAGGTCAATTGCTGATAAATTTCTTGAAGCTACCCAAAAAATGGGTGGAAAGGCGACGCCATGGACAAAGGCTAATATGAATTATAGAGCATGGAATTTTAAGACTATGGAAGGCAACGCCAATGGCGTAAAAGAACCGGAATCAGCGGGCACATTTGCCTGGTTGTTGTATCACGCATATAAAAAAACTAAAAACCAAGATTATCGGAAAGCCGCAGAATGGTCAATGGAGTTTCTCAATACCCTGAATGCCAATCCGTCATACGAGCTACAACTTCCATACGGAGCCTATATGGCCGCTAAAATGAATGCAGAGATTGGAACCAATTATAATACAGAAAAAGTTGTCAATTGGTGTTTTAATCGTGGTCCGCTCAGAGGTTGGGGCACTATTGTAGGTAAATGGGGTAGCATGGACGTGTCTGGTTTAGTAGGCGAAGCCAATGATGGCGGCAATGATTATGCCTTTCTGATGAATGGCATGCAACAGTCAGCTGCTTTGGTTCCGATGGTGCGCTATGATAAAAGATTTTCAAAAGCTATTGGAAAGTGGATGCTCAATCTGAGCAATGCTTCCAGATTATTTTATCCGGGATTTTTGCCTCCAGCACAGCAGGATGGGTCATTGTGGTCACAGACTAATGATCCTAAAGCAATCATAGCACACGAAGCCATGAAACAAAAATTTCAGAATCTTTCCCCTTATGCCACCGGTGATGCCCTTGGCGGAGGATGGGCGTCTACCAATCTGGCAATATATGGCAGTTCTTCCGTGGGATATCTTGGTGCCATCGTCCGTACAACAAATATTGATAAAATCCTGCAGTTAAATCTGAATGCAACGGACTTTTATTCCGACGCTTCTTATCCTTCATATTTGTATTATAATCCATTCGATACACAAAAAGCAGTTTTGTTGGATGTGGGAAATGATCAGCATGATATTTATGAAGCACTATCTGAAAAAATGATTTCATTTGGTAAAACAGGTCTGGTCAGCATCATCATTCCTGCCAAAGAAGCAGTGCTTATTGTAGTAACTCCTGCAGGTGGCAAAATTTCCTATATTAAAAATAAAATGCTGGTAGATAATGTGGTTGTAGATTTTAACCAAAAGAAAGTGCCCTTTACTTTTAGCCCAAGGATAAAAGCTCTGGAAGCCCAATCCTACCTGATTGAAAAAGGAAAAACAACATCAGTTTTTTGTACTGTTGAAGATCTTGACTCCGATTCGCTGACGTTTAATTGGTCTTCAACCTTAGGCGAGATAATTGGCCAAAAAAATGAAGTGATATGGAACGCAAGCCAAACCATAGGAAATGTGGATATCAAAGTGGTAGTAAAAGACTCAGAAGGAAATACAGATAGTTTGACTATCAAAATAGAAGTGGTCGATGTGATTAATAAGGCTCCGATTATTGACAGACTTTTGGCCGCTTCAAGATATACGGGTCCAACAGGCACTATTTCCATCTTGTGTGATGCTATGGACGAAAATGGAGATTCACTGACTTACGTATGGTCATCAGACCAGGGTTCAATTAGTGGTACAGGAAATAATGTACAGTGGACTGCTCCCAATGCTGAAGGTATATACACCATCAAGGTAACGGTAGATGATGGTAAAGGATTGAGTACTAAAGCTCAGGTTTCTTTACTTGTTAAGGAATTTAATGACGGTGGACAATTGATAGCCTGGTATCCATTTGAGGGTAATGCTAAAGATAAAAGTGGAAATGACCATAATGGCACAGCGAAAGGTGCTATTCTAACTGCTGATTTTTTCGGTAAACCTTTGAGTAGTTATTATTTTAACGGAGGATCCCAAAATATTGAAGTATTGAACACTTCCAAGCTCAATTTCCAGGATGGAATCACATTAAGTCTTTGGTGTAAACCAAATTTAGGTTCTGATAAAGAAAAATTTCTTGTCTCTCATGGTAGTTGGCAAAATCGATGGAAATTGTCCATAACGCCTACTGGAAATCTAAGATGGACTATAAATACGTTAACAAAAATAGTGGATACAGATAGTGATATAATAGTTACGAATGATAGTATTTATCATGTAGTGGCGACTTATGATGGCGAAACTGCATTAATTTATGTCAATGGCCATTTAAATGCATTCAAACCTTTGACAGGTAAGATCCGAACCACGACTTTACCTTTGCTCATGGGGCAAATGATTCCTTCCGACGCCGCCTATAATTATAAAGGTATATTGGACGAAATCAAAATCTATGACTATGCTATAAATCCTGTTAATGTAAATCTTTTGTACCAGCAAAGTATAGTTTCAAAGACTCAAAATAGCAACATCAGCAGAACAAGAACAATAACAATTTATCCAAATCCGGTGCAGCATACACTATATATTGATATGACAAATAGTCAAATTGATGCATCAAGTATTTCAATATCTGATGTAACCGGTCATCAAGTTTATTCTATGGATATAAAAAACATAACCATTCATCAACTGGATGTCAGTAAATTGGCAGCAGGAGTATATTTTATGCGAATCAGCAATCAACTCGGAGCCATTATTCAAAGTATTCAATTTATTAAATCATAATTTTTATTCATCATTAAATCACAGTATATGAAACGTTTTGTACATTTTTTGCTACTGATTTTTGGCGTAATCTTCGGATTACAGGCACAATCTCCGGTGGCGTCCTACACTTTTTCAGGTAATGCCAAAGATGGCTCTGCCTTTAAGAACCATGCTTCTGTAAATGGGGCAAACCTTACTTCTGATCGGTTTGGCTGGGCTAACAGCGCATTTAATTTTGATGGTATTCAGGCAAGTCTGAGCGCTAAGAATACGGCCCAAATTAATTCACCGAAAGTGACTGTTAGTTTTTGGGTTAACCCTACAGAATTTCCTGTAGTGGGTGAAGTCTATCTACTTTCACATGGTGGATATCAGGAACGTTGGAAAATTTCATTGCCCGACCATGGTAAACCTGTATTTACGACCCATTCCAATGGGGCTTGCTGCAGTGATCTGGACTCCGGCATACCGCTGACCATTGGCTCCTGGACACACGTCGTGATGGTTCATGATGGCGCGAAAGATATCATATATTTCAACGGCGCGAAAGTCAACGAGAAAAATGCCGCAGGGGACCTGGATGAAACTACATATGAACTAGGTATTGGCTTTGATCCAATTAACAACAACTATTCATTTAATGGTGCACTGGATGATGTTGAATTGTACGATGTTGCCTTGAATGATGCTCAAATTTCAGCATTGTACAACATTCAAAGTATTGCCCCTTCGGTGGGAGAGGGTAAAGTGGCGTCATATTCTTTTAATGGCAGCGGTCTTGACGATACTGATTTTAAAAATCATGCCAATGTCAATACTGCAAAAATTACAACCGATCGGTTCGGCTATGGCAATAGTGCTTTGCTTTGTGATTCAAGTACTGTAACCGCTTCAGGTGGAACGCACCTCAATTCTGATTATATAACAATCGAATTTTGGGTAAAACCTAATTCTTTTCCTGCCTCTGGAGAAAGATATATAATGTCTAATGGTGGTTGGCAAGAGCGTTGGAAAATTTCCATGCCCGACCATGGTAGACCTGTATTTACGACCCATTCTAACGGCGCCTGCTGTAGTGACCTGGATGCCGGAACACCATTGACGATTGGCAAGTGGACACATGTGGTGATGGTTCATGATGGTGTTAATGATATCATATATTTCAACGGTGTTAAAGTTAAAGAAAAAAGCGCAGCAGGTGAGCTTGACCCGACGGCCGAACCGCTAGGCATAGGATTTGACCCAATTGACAACAACTATTTTTTTGATGGAGCTATTGATGATATTGAGATTTATAACGTTGCATTAAGTGCTGTAGATATTGCAGCTTTATTTACTACAGGATCTACTTTTCCGGGCACGGTATCTGATTTAGTCGCCCAATACAATCTGAATGGTAACGGTAAAGATGACACACAATTTGGCAATGATGCGACGTTGGGTGACTCAGCCAATTCCGTTGCAAACCGCCATGGTTGGGCATCTAATGCTTTAAGTGGTTATGCTACCGCTGATAATTCTGTGGCTCTGCAGTCTGATTTTATTACTATTGGTTTTTGGGTAAACCCTAATTCTTTTCCTGCCTCTGGAGAAAGATATATAATGTCTAATGGTGGTTGGCAAGAGCGTTGGAAAATTTCCATACCCGACCATGGTAAACCCGTTTTCACGACCCATTCTAACGGCGCCTGCTGTAGTGATCTTGATTCCGGAACGCCCCTGACTATTGGCTCATGGACATATGTTACCATGGTCCATGATGGTGCAAAAGATATCATATATTTCAACGGAGTTAAAGTCAATGAAAAAAATGCCACGGGTACACTGGATAAAACTAAATATCCGCTTGGTATCGGTTATGACCCGATTGACAACAACTATTTTTTTGATGGAAGTATGGATGATGTGCAGATTTACAGCCGCGCACTTTCTGCTGCTGAAATTGCAGCATTGTATGACGCACAGAAAACGGCAGTTGTGGTTGCAGGTAATTTAGTAGCAGATTACAGAGCAAATGGAAATGCCAATGACGCAACAGCTTTTAGCAATCATGCAAGTGTCCAGGGAGCTCAGCTCACAAAAGATCGTTTTGGCAAATCAAACCAGGCTTATTCTTTCAATGGTATAAATCAATCACTGGTTGCTGCCAATTCGCCTCAACAGAATTCTTCATTTAATACTATTAGTTTCTGGATAAATCCAAAATCTTTCGTTGCCAGCGGAGAAGATTATATCCTTTCCAATGGGGGATGGAAGGAACGCTGGAAAATTTCCTTGCCCGACCATGGCAGACCCGTATTCACGACCCATTCAAACGGCGCTTGCTGTAGTGATCTGGATGCAGGTAGCCAATTGACTATAGGTGTTTGGACCCATCTTGCCATGGTGCATGACGGTTCAAAAGATATTATCTATCTCAACGGTGCAAAAGTCAATGAGAAAAATGCTCCAGGTGCACTTGATGAAACTGTTTACCCCTTGGGTATAGGTTTTGACCCCATTGACAACAACTACTTCTTCGACGGTGCTCTCGATGAAGTTCAAATATACAATGTGGCCCTCAGTGATGTTGAAATCGCTGCATTGTATGCAGTTCAGAGCCTGGCACCAGCAAACACAGATACCGAAGCGCCGTGTGCACCTCTAAGTCTGTCTGCTGAAGTAGAATTTACTAATGTATTGCTTTCGTGGCTCCCTGCTGTTGACAACGTCGGTGTATCAGCCTACAATGTGTATCAGGACGGCATTTCCGTAGCAACCGTACAATCTACTTCTGACTATATAGCTGGTCTTGCCCCATTGACGGAATTTGTCTTCGGAGTATCTGCTGTTGATGCAGCCGGAAATGAATCCTTGATTACAACTTTAAAAGTTACATCAGGACAAGATGAAACCCCGGATACCACACCACCAACCAAACCAGGAAATTTAAGAGGAAATGCAGGATCAAATTCTGTATTACTGGCATGGGATGAATCCACTGACGACAGAAAATTATCCGGTTATGTGGTTTCATTAGATGGCTTATTTTTTGATTCGTTGGCTGAGACTGCGACTTCCGTATTTATCGGAGGTCTGGATACAGAAACGGCATATACCTTTGAAGTATATGCTTATGACCTTGCAGGAAATAATTCCGAGATTGCAGAATTGACATTGAGCACCACCAAACCATTGGACACTGGAGAAGCCGGATTGGTTGCGCACTATCCTTTTGACGGAAATGCAAATGATGCCACTCCATATAACAATCATGGAGTCATCGGTGGAAATCCTGTGTTTGAAACAGCAACGCATCCTTTGGGTGCAGGAAAACAAAATATTAAATTTGATGGAGACAAGGATTCTGTATTTGTAGCCAATGCGGTACAATTGATTTCAGACTATACCACAGTAAGTTTCTGGATCCGGGTGGACAATGTGAATACTGCCGATGGAGAAGCCTATGTGATTGATTTCGGCCACTGGAGTGAGCGTTGGAAAATATCATTACCTCAACACCTTAAAATCGTATGGACCACCCATGGCTATAATGTACAGTTTCCTGATGGTAGGCCTTATGATATGGATAGTGGTGACGGAAATGAAATGGTCAAAGGATTCTGGTGGTACGTGACTATGGTGCACGATGGTGAAAAAGATCTCATCTATGTAAATGGCGATTTAGTCAATATGAAGCCAGTACCGACCAAGCTCAATAGTACTAACAGGCCACTTTGTTTTGGAAGTAACAATGTGGATGGTGGTCAATATTTTCCAGGAGCTTTGGACAATGTAAAGATATATAACAAAGCACTATCTGCTGCTGAAATTGCCAAACTCTTCAGTTCAGGTACTACGGGCATTAAAGATTTTGCAATTGCTAAATACGGAGATGTAAGGCTAACACCGAATCCAGTTTCCAACCAGCTTGTGATAGACCATTCTTTTAATGCCAAAAATGATGTCAGGATAAGAATTCTGGATAATGTAGGAAGACAATATGATGGATTTGTGCCTTCTAAAGGAGACATTCAGTCCGGAAAAATTACTTTTGATACCAATAAACTTCCTTCAGGTTTATACTTTGTGAATTTTATAGTAGATGGACAAAATATAGGTTCAGTTAAATTCAGTAAAATCTGATTATTTTTAAAATAGCTAAAAAGTTGTTAATGTTTCTTAGTAAGGAGAATGTAACCCAAGAGGTTACATTCTTCCTCACTTAGGAATTTTTATGTATCAATTCAATGTGTCTGTGCTAGATTAGCGCAGGTTTCATTCTCTTGAAGCTAATTTTGATTCAGTTTTAATAAAATTATCAACTATGTTGTGTACCAGATTTGCAGAAAATCCGCTCATTCTAACCAGTGATATCAGACCAAGTATTGAAGGTATGAAAGTAGAATGTGTCCTCAATCCGGGCGCGTTCACTTTTCAAAATAAAACATGGTTGCTATTGCGCGTGGCAGAAAGACCACATCAGGAAGAAGGATTTGTATCTTTTCCTATCCTGAATAAAAATGGCAGCGTTGAAATATTAAAATACGAAGTGACTGACCCTGATTTAGATATGTCAGATGCGCGCATGGTAACTTATAAGGGCAAAATGTACCTGTCCACTATGTCACATCTAAGGCTTGTATGCAGTGATGATGGCATACGTTTTTATGAACCAAAGGATTTTCCCACTGAGATATTTGGGAAAGGGGAATTGGAAACTTACGGTATAGAAGACTGCAGGGTCATTTTTATAGAAGGGAAGTATGCACTAACTTTTACAGAAGTGTCAGCGTTTGGCGTAGGAGTAGGTTTGATTACAACTGAAGACTGGGTACATTTTGAGAGAGCAGGCATGATCATTCCACCACATAATAAAGATTGTGCCCTATTTGAGGAAAAAATTGATGATAAATATTATTGTCTGCACAGGCCTTCAGGTATTGATCTGGGTGGGAATTTTATATGGCAGGCTTCTTCACCGGATATGATACATTGGGGTCAGCATAAATGTGTGCTGAAAACCCGTCCGGGTATGTGGGACTGCGCCCGGATTGGCGCCGGTGCTGCTCCAATAAAAACCAAAGATGGATGGCTCGAGATTTATCACGGTGCAGATTTTAACCATCGGTATTGTTTGGGAGCCGTATTATTTGATCTTAAAGATCCTTCTATAGTGCTCGCAAGATCAATCGAGCCAATTTTGCAACCGGAAGCAGAATATGAACTAACCGGATTTTTTGGAAATGTAGTATTCACCAATGGACATATTATCGTTGGTGATACAGTCCATATGTATTATGGCGCTTCAGATGAAGTGATTTGTGGGGCTACTTTTTCCATTTCACAAATTTTATCTACCTTATTAAACCAAGCATGATGATCAGTAAATTAATAAAGGAGATCAGTTTTTTTAGCTCACATCCCAAAGGAATGCGGGTATTGTTGCTGACAAATCTGATCTATGGTCTGGTAGGTCCAATAATTGAATTATTCATAGGAGCATATATCATGCGAAATTCATCAGACATCAGTCTGGTAGTTATTTTTCAGCTGGCTGTTTATACCGGTATTCCGTTGACTTTTATGATCAATGGCTTTTTACTCAACAGGATAAAAATCGCCTGGCTTTACTCATTCGGGATGTTGCTGAGTGGTATATCTATGTTTGCCATGATGACACTTCAGCAATTGGACACCACGGGCGTATTTCTTGCAGGTCTCATTATGGGCTTGTCTTATGGCTTTTTCTGGTCCAATCGCGATTTTCTGGCTCTCAATACTACAAAAGACGGCACAAGAAATTATTATTACGGCATAGAGACCTTTTTTTATACCATGACGGGCATCGTAGTCCCTCTGGCCGCAGGAGCTTTTATAGGTGCTACAGATAAAAACGGTTGGTTTGGCGGTCATGTTAATACGGCTTATTATATCCTTACATCCATCGTATTTGTTATGTCTATGTTTGCATCGGTATTGGTACACAGAGGAGAATTTCAAAATCCTAAACGTGCACCTTTTCTTTTCATTAAATTTGACAGAATATGGAATAAGATGCTGGGATTGGCTTCATTAAAAGGTTTGGCACAGGGCTATATAGTGACTGCACCTACTATGTTGATATTAAGTTTGGTAGGTAAAGAAGGTTCATTGGGGCTGATTCAGGGCATTGCTGCCGCTGTCTCTGCTATTTTATTGTATGTACTCGGAAGGGTTACGGGTCCAAAGCACAGGTTATTAATTTACGGTATAGGTTGTTTGCTTTTTGTGGCAGGTGCCTTATTTAATGCGGCATTGTATTCAGCGTTTGGCGTGATTTTGTTTATGATGTGTTTGCTTTTTGCCCGACCATTGCTGGACATTGCATATTTTCCGATACAGCTTAAGGTAATAGACTATGTAGCAGAAAAAGAAAAAAGAAATGAGTTTTCTTATATTTTTAACCATGAATTAGGATTGTATTTGGATGCGGCTTATTTATAGTTTTGGCCAGATACGTTAGTGAGTATGCTGCCTTACGATATGCACTCTTAGTTATTGCGGTATTACACGCCTTGGGTTGGTTTATGGCCAGGTCGATATTGAGCGAAAAAGAAATGGAAGATGCACCTGAAATTTCAACTACTTCTGTTTAGAATCAAAGTGAAGTGTTACTGACTTAAAAATCATAGATGAATGAAAGTTTTCAATATTGGAATTATAGGATTCGGGGGATTCGGAAAATTTCTATTCAACGCATGGAATCAACTTGACAATGTACAGGTTACCGCGATTGCTGATATAAATGCTGCAGCAATGACAGGAATCGAACATGTCAATTTTTTTGCTGACTGGAAGGAAATGATTCTTTCAGAAAATATCGATCTGATAGCTATAGTGACTGAACCTTCTACCCATCAGGTAATAGCCAATGCTTGTATGCGAGCCGGAAAACATGTATTGATAGAGAAGCCTTTGGCCATAAGCAAATCAAACGCCGAAGACATTATTAAAACAAGAAATCAGACTGGGGTAGTTGCTGCCATAGATTTTATCATGCGTTTTAATCCCCTATTACAGACCATCAGGTCATTAACTCAAGCAGGAGTATTTGGAAAATTGAGAAGAGTGGATGTAGAAAATTATGCTCAGGATGAACAATTGCCACCTGAACATTGGTTTTGGCATCACGATCGGTCAGGAGGGATACTTATTGAACACGCTGTGCACTTTATTGACCTGGTTCATTTTTTATCACCTTCAAAACACTTGACTGTCAATGGGTTAAAACACAATCGTAATGCATTACAGGAAGATCAGATCATGGCAAATGTACTCTATGAAAGTGGATTAATAGCTACACATTACCATTCTTTTGCCCGTCCGGGTTTTTTCGAAACTACGGATATAAAACTGTCATATGACATAGCTGATATACAACTTCATGGCTGGATTCCGCTTTCAGCAGAAGTCAAAGTACTGGTTAATGAACAATCAAAAGGAAAACTGTTTTCAAATCCTCATTTTGAATGTCTTCATGCTGAACTTATCGAAAGTGCGACCGATGAATCCAGACCAGCGGGCTGGGGCTTATCAGATATCGACACTTTAAAAGATACACACTTTGTTCGTTCCGCAGGTGTATTATATGAGGCAGACGAAATGATCACCGGAAGATTTAGCTTAAGACGTTCCAAGCAGGAAGTGTATACCGATTGTGTCAAATCTTCATTATTGGATGTACTTAATAAAATATCAGATTCCTCTCACACATTAATGGCAAGTCTGGAATCCGGACTGAGCAGTCTGGAAATCGCTGAATTAGCCACTATATCAGCCAGAAATAATTCTTAATCATTTACTTCTTTTATTATGTCACGATACATTTTTTTATTCGCCATCATCTCTTTACTATCTTCCTGCGCTTCTTCAAAGTTTATGCCTTCAGGAGTTCAGATCACTCAGCGTGCGATACCAAGGGTGGACAAAATGCCTTTCCACCCCAAACCATACAAATACCGCGACTGGAAACAAACAGCGCTCAACTTTGATGCATACGTTTTTGATTTTAATCAGAAAGGACCATTTCTTCCCCTTATCTGGCTGGATGGTCAGAAAAGAAATTTTCCGGATACCACCTTTGGCATATATACCGCACTGGGCGATATCAGAATGGGAGCATCGGTCAATAATGGCGAAAATCATGAAGCCCTTGGAGCCTTGGGAGCCGTTTTAGGTGCAACAATGGTTGGAATAGATAAAAGCAAGCAGGGTGGGCGCAATTATGTCACGGATGCTTCGCAATTATTTCAACAAAGACAATGGCTGGAACGTCATACAGAATTTTACAAATAAAGGTGCACACATTGGTGGTGGTTATGGTAATGACTTCTGGTATGAGGTGCACAATAACGTATTGTTTTATTGTGTCGCTGATAAGTATAATGACGAAAAGGAATTTGATGACATACTGCTGAAGATAGCAGAGCAATTTTATAAGTCTGATTCCGTGATGGGAAACAATTACAGCTATTCCTACTTTGATTTTAAGCAAATGAAAGGCTTTAAAAACCATATACCCACTCAGGAAGATGTCGCAGGCGGATATGCTTTTGTGTTGTATTCAGCATGGGTAAAGTTCAAAAACCCAAAATATCTCAAAGCTGCCAAAAACGCCATAAATGTATTGTATAATCAAAAGGAGAATCGGTTTTACGAGGCTATGATGCCCATCGCAGCTCAGGTTGCTGCCCGACTCAATGCAGAACAAGGCACAGATTATAACCTCAATAGATTTTTAGACTGGACATTTGATGGTAGTGCTGTGGGTCGGGAGGGCTGGGGTGTGCTGGCAGATAACTGGGGTGGTTATGATGTGAGTGGTTTGGCAGGCAGTACGGTGCATAATGGAGGTTACGGTTTCCTGATGAATACTTTTGATCTGATGTTGCCTTTGTCTGCCATGGTGCGGTATGATCAGCGTTACAGCAACGCTGTAGGTAAGTGGGCACTCAACGCTTCCAATGCTGCCAGATTTTGCTACCCGTATGAGATGCCGGATTCACTGCAGGCAATACCACAATATAAAGCGGTTACCAAAGATGTCATAGCGTATGAGGGAGTCATCAAAGAATCGATATATCCGGAATTTAAAGGTATTACGCCATTTGCGCAGGGAGATGGGCCATTATGGTATCCCAATATGCCACAACAAACTATGTTTTCCGTCTATGGTAGTGGTCATGTTGGTTTTTTTGGTGGTATCATAAAAAATACCAATGTGCCTGAAATTCTGCAGATCAACTGCACAATGGCTGACTTTTTTACCAGTCAAAAAAGTTATGAAACCTATTTGTATTTTAACCCCTATGATACAAAAAAGAATGTGGTCATTGATCTCGGAAAAAGTAAGTATCATCTTTATGACCTGAACACAGGAAAGATCATACACAGAAAAGCTAGTGGTAAAATTTCATTTTCTATTCCCGGCCAATCATCAAATATGTTGGTACTTGTACCTACTGATGTGAATTTTAGTGTCAGAGAAGGTAAATTATATTCAGGTGACATTGTGGTTGATTATCGGTATGGGAAGTAGAAAATTTGAAAGTATTAAAGATGGGAAAGTGTCTGAAATAATTTTTTAATATAATATTTTGAACAGCATAAAAATTATCGATATTTACGTTTAGTTTTAAACAATTATTAATAGTGTAATGAGTAATATCAAATTAATATGCACAAAATCATTACCATCACTTTTGGCCCTTGTATTGATAAAAGCACATCGGTTTCTTTTTTGACGCCAGAAGTAAAAATGAGGTGCGCCGTACCTCAGGAGGAGCCCGGTGGAGGAGGGATAAATGTTGCAAGAGCCATTAAAAAACTTGGAGGCTTAGCTACCGCCATTTATCCGTATGGTGGTTATACCGGGAAGTTTTAACCAATTGATGGAAAAGGAAGATATTGATTGTATTGCCATAGAATGTGAAAATGAAACAAGAGAAAATATAACTATTTTGGATGTGTCAACCAATAAACAATATCGATTTGGTTTGCCACTTTCTCCCTTAACCAAAACCGTGTTGAAAAAGATTTTACAAGAAATCGAGGACATAAAGGAAGTTGATTATATTGTTGCAAGCGGTAGTTTGCCGAAACATGTACCGTTAAATATTTATGCACAAATAGCTGATATTGCCACAAGAAAAAAAGCAAAATTTATTGTTGACACCACGGGTGTGCCATTGCAACATGCCATTGAAGCAGGGGTTTATCTGATAAAACCTAATTTGGGGGAATTAAGTGCACTTGTCGGAAAAAAGGAATTGTTACCAAATGAAATAGTCGATGTAGCACGCGATGTTGTTACTAAAAATAAATGTGAAGTAGTAGTTGTATCCATGGGGCCCGAAGGCGCAATGCTGGTTACTTCCGATTTTGTCCAACATATCAAACCACCTGAAGTGATACGAAAAAGTACCGTAGGAGCAGGAGATAGCATGGTAGCGGGTATTGTTTATCATTTATCTCTCGGAAAAACACTGATTGAATCGGTTCAGTATGGAGTAGCTTGTGGAACAGCTGCTACAATGAATCCAGGAACCCAATTATGCAGAAAAGAAGATGCAGATATGCTTTTGACCCGACTGGAATTGACAGAATTATAAAATACAGATAAAGCTTATTTTTTTTTGAGCTCAAACCAAGTCCAGATAGCTGTTGCTACATCAACCCCTGCAAAAAGCAATAAACTGCTTTTGACCTGTCCGGATGCAACAAGGAATAAAAAACCGGCTGAAACAAATAGCCTGAACCAAACAGTCGACATAACTACTTCTTTGTTTCCGGATGTATTAATGCTGTAATAAGGAATAACCAGCGCAAGCACCAGAATACCAAGTACCTTAATCCAGATCTCTGCCGGCGCTTCAAAACCAAACATACTAAGTAGGGTAGCAGGTATAAAAATAAGCTGCAATCCGGTGATCATAACATAAATACCCTGAACAGTAAGTGATAGATAATTTAATTTTTGCACGGCAAATAAAATATTTTAAATGTTAAAATTATTGATAGATTAAATAAGTTTTAATTTTATACATAAATTAAATTATTGCAAAAGTAATAAAAATTGGAATAAATATTTAAATGGATACATTTTTATTTGTATTAAACAAATTATCCCGAATTCTCGTGGATTTTTGAATTCATTATTGTGTAGGTTTCTTTAGTTCTTATCAATGATTTGCTTGAGGGTTAATAGTGGCTTAATTTCCCATTCCTTATTAATACAAATTGTTATCATCGCCCCTATATTGGTTGTATTTGGTAATTCTTTTAAAAGCAATATCTTTGTTTAAATTAAGTTATACCTGATAAAAAGTTGTATTATAGCAGAATCTAAAGAAGGATGTCAAAAGTTATTTTGTTGTCCATAGAAATTTTCAAGTTTTTTAAATTCTATGAAATGAAAAAGTATTGTAATTTATTTAAGTTTTTTTTAGTAACTTCGATCCTTAGCGTCAGCTTTATATACACATCAGCACAGGACAAAATTACCACAACCAAGGTTACCGAATCAACTTTATATTTAAATGGTGCATTTGTAAAACGTGAAGCGACACTTAATGTAAATAAAGGTAAAACAAAAATTATAGTTGAGAAAATACCAAGAAATATAGAATTGAAAACTCTAAGGGTTGAGGTTGATCGTTCATCCAGTATTTTGACTCTTAAACCATTTTTAAAGACAATAAAAAGCAAATTGGACTCAGTGGTTAAATTTACTTTATACAACAAATTGCAAAGTCTGGAAAAGAAACAAAAAGTAAATGAAAAAAGACTAGTGGTACTGAAAGAAACAGAATCATTACTCAAAAAAAACCAACCATCATTTATAAAAGAATATGCCATAGCCACCAGTGAACTGATAAAAATAATCGATTTGAATAAGACAACCTTAACAGAAGTTTATACTGCCGAAATTGATATTTTGGAAGAACACATGACTCTCCAAATACGAATGAAAGATATCAGACCTGAGATATTAAAGGCACAAACGCCTACAATAACTGAATTTATAGAACTTTGGATCGAAGTTGCGTCTGCAAGTGACCGGAATTTAAATTTGGCAGTGAGCTATTTTACTAACCATGCATCATGGAAACCTTTGTACGATTTCAGAGTAGAAGATGTATCCAAACCCATCAGAGCAAATCTTAAAGCCGCCGTAATTCAAAACACTGGTGAAGATTGGCAAGATATCAAACTGTCTGTGTCTAATGGAAGTCCATCCGGTAATGAAGCTTATACAAAGGCACAACCGTGGATTTTGAATTTCCGAAGATTGATGACAAACATTCCTGACAAAGCATACAACCCTAACATAAAACATATATCGGGCCATATCACGGATAGTAATGGAGAGTCATTAATTGGTGCAAATATTCTTATCAAAGAAAACTCTTCCATCGGAACAATAACTGATATTGAAGGCAAATTCTATCTGCCGGTTCCATCTGGAGGAAAAACTATAATTGTATCTTATGCAGGTTATAATAGTTATGAAGCACCAATGTCGAGTGATGTAATGAATATACCAATGGAAGAAGGTCGTCTCTTGGAAGAAATTGTAGTTACTGGGTTAGGTGTCAAGGGAAATCAATCAAAAGATCCCGGATGATCAAATCATGAAAGACTTATATGTGGAGCCATCAAAAATTACGTACCAAGCCACTACATTTTCATATGACATGATCGAGAAGGTTACCATCCTGAACAGTACTGAATTTATCAATTTTGAAGTAATCGAAAAAGGGATACCTACATTGTATGAATACTATTGTGCACCAAAAATAGATACTTCTGCTTTTCTCTGGCCAGATTAGCAAATTGGCAGGATTACAATCTTTTGGACGGAGAGATAAACTTATATTTTGAAGGCAAATATTTAGGTACATCATTGCTGAATACCAAGCTGGCAAATGATACACTCGATATATCATTAGGCAGGGATAATGGGATTATAGTAACCAGAACCAAAGTCAAAGATTTTTCGAAAAAATCATTTTTTTCAAACAGTATAACTGAAAACAGAGTGTATGCCATAGTAATTAGAAATAACAAACCACAAAACATTAAGATTGTAATCGAAGAAAGTATTCCTATTACCACAAATAAGGAAATAGTAATATCAGGTATAGAAGCCAAATCTGCTACCATGGATCCTGACAAAAAAATTGCTAAATGGATGTTGTCAATTGCCCAAAACAAAGAAGTGGAACAAAGGATTGCCTTTACTGTCAAATATCCATCTAGTGAACGGGTGAATCTTGATTAGAAAGAGCTCGGTATTTATTTTGTATCTTCGAGCATTGAAATAACTTCTTGAGATTCTTTGGTTAATTAGAGGAAATATTCCATCTAGACAAATTTTAAAAAGTATGTTTTACTCATCTTCTTACTTTTCCTGAAAGAAGTTAAATATGTTATTACACACTGATTCTAATGGTTTTGATGTATAATCAAAAGTATAGTTATATTTGTTTTACAATCATTTTTTATTTCATGAAATCCCCACCCATAAGCGGTATGCACCTGCCCGACTCGTGTGTGCAGGCGGGTACAATCCTGAATGATTAAATGGATTGCTTTTCAAAGAATTTTAGTCCTTTATACAAATCAACAAATCAAACAAATTCAACAACTTAGCAAAATTAAACAGATGAATATATTCACCCCATTCCCACTTTCAATCTGCGAATATTACCGCAAAAATCGGATTGTCCTTGCTCCGATGACAATAGCCAATAATGATGATGGTACCTTGGGCAATGATGAATACCGTTGGCTGGTGCGCAGCGAGCTAAAAAGTAGGGGTTTGGCATTAAATATCACCTGTGCTGCAAACATAACTAAGAAGAAGGCTGGGAAGGTGAATTAGGGATATTTGATGACAAACACATCCCCGGACTAAAAGACTGGCAGATGGCATTCATATGTATAATAGTATTGGAATAGTGCAGATATTTCACGGTGGTGCCCGAAGCCCGGAATCTGTGACAGGAAAACAACCCTGGAGTTCGACGGAGCACGATATGATGATAGGGAATAAAAGTATGCCGCTGTCAGAACAGGAGTACGGAAGATATCAGCGCAGCCATTCAGGCATTTACCGATGCAGCAGCCAGGGCACAAAAAGCTGGATTTGATGGTGTTGAATTACATGGAGCCTACGGATATCTTTTGCATCAGTTTCTATCAGCTCTGACACAAATCCTCGAACAGATGAATGGGGAGGACATTTGAAAACAGGACAAGACTGAACAGAACCATTTGAAAAAAATAAAAGTGGCAGTACCCAAAGAATTTATTGTGGGTGTTCGATTGTCTGCCTGGAAGATAAATAAGGCATTTCAGTAGATTTTGATGAGCTTGAAATGCCCAGATTCCCGCTGCAGAAGGAGCGGATTATATTCATGTATCTCCATGGGATGCTAAGAAAAGACCTGAAAAATATAAAGAAAAGGATAAGCACTGATTACGTATTTCCGGAAGCAGACAGCCTGAAATACCCATCATGGTAGCCGGGGAGATATGGTCTTCAGCAGATGCAGAAACAG
>JADKGD010000042.1 GCA_016717145.1 Saprospiraceae bacterium
TTCTTTGGAATTGCAAAATGAAAAAATAAATATCCTTTTGGCTTCCAGAATGCTAAGAGATACAAGGTATTTATGAATTTGTTGATGCTGCTGAAAAGTTGAAATTTGAATATGGAGAAAAGGTGAATTTTATATTGGCAGGTAAAATTGATTTAGAAAATTCAAGTTCAATACCTAAGGAACAATTAGAAAAATGGAATTTAGAAGGAAATGTTACTTGGATAGGTCATCAAGATGATATTGTCCCACTAATCAGAAATACACATATTGTGGTATTACCATCTTATAGAGAAGGTCTTCCAAAAGTATTAATAGAAGCCTGTGCGATTGGCAGACCAATAATAACAACTGATGTTCCAGGTTGTAGGGAAATTGTACAATCAGAAACAAATGGCATATTAATAAAAAAGGTAGTGTGGTGGACCTCATTTGTGCTCTAAAAAGACTCATAGAAAATAAAGACTTAAGAATAGAAATGGGTTTAAAAGGTAGAGTAATAGCAGAAAGAGATTATTCTATTAATTCAATTTTGGATCAAACATTTAAAATCTATACATCATAGTATGATCTTACTTTCAGGTTCGAGTGGATTTGTAGGTAAGTATGCCTTATCATATTTCCAAACTGAGTCAGAAGTGAAGACAGTTTCTTTACAAAATACGGCTCCATCTCAAGTGGATTTTAGTGGTATTAAAACAATTATTCACTTAGCTGGTATGGCTCATCGTATGGAAGTCACAGACCCCAAATCATATTTTACGGTCAATCATAAGCTTACACTGGATTTTGCTATTAATGCCAAGTCTCAAGGAGTAAGCCACTTTGTGTTTGTGAGTACGGTAAAAGTATATGGGGACAACAAGGGTATTGATTATTTTGCTGAAGAGAGTAAGTGTCAACCTACGGATCCATACGGCGAGAGTAAGTGGAGAGCGGAACAAGATTTATTAACCTTGGTTGATGATCATTTTTTGGTTTCTATTATTCGACCTCCATTGGTATATGGTTCAAATGTAAAGGGCAATCTTCAAAACTTAATATCAATGATTAGGAAGTATCCTCTTGTTCCTTTTGGAGGTATAAATAATCAAAGGAGTATGGTATATGTAGGTAATTTAGTGGCATTGATTACAACTATTTTAAACCAAAAAAGAGGTGGAATATTTTTGGCAGGAGATGCACAATATCATTCTACTACAGAGCTAGTTGATATGATAATTGAAAAATCAAACCTACTCACAAAAACATTGTTCTGCCAAGTATTTACAAAACGCCATCAAATTATTAAGGCCAGAAATATATCATAGGTTGTTTGGTGACTTCATAATTGATAATACTAAAACTAATCAAATCCTGGGATTTACACCTCCATTTTCTTTTGCAGATGGGATAGCAGAGATGGTAAAAAATAACTAATAATATGTTTTTTTAATCAAAAGAATTTATAAGCACCATATTACGCACAGAATCGAAAGTTTTTTTTTGCAAGATATCGCAGCCAATGCCGTTACTTTAAAAAAGAAATAGAAGGCCCTTCTATCCTGGTCATTGGCGGTGCTGGCAACCATAGGGTCATCATTCATAAAGCAGTGCTTGTATTTAAGCCATCTAGGATTGTAGTAGTGGATTACAGTGAGAATGGGTTAACAGAGTTGACCCGCCTGACTAAGAAGCGGTTACAATGATTTAATGCCAGCTGATTATATCACATATCCATTTGACTTTTGAAGTGGAAGTATTCAAAAGTTTTTTTTAAACGAGCACTTTGATGTGGTTGCCTGTTTTGCAGCTCATAAGCATGTTCGAAGCGAAAAAGACAGATACGCCATAGAAGCTATGATCCAAAATAATGTTTTCAATACCTACAAATTATTGGAGCTTTGTACCATCAGAAAACCGAAACATTTTTTTGTGTATCTACAGATAAAGCAGCCAACCAGTAAATGTCATGGGAGCTAGCAAAAAATTGATGGAATTGGTGTTGAAAGCATTTTCCAAAGAAATGAAGATTGGTACTGCAAGATTTGCTAATGTGGCTTTTTCCAATGGTAGTCTGCTTCAAGGATTTGTTGAGCGTGTCTCAAAAAAGCAACCACTTTCTTGCTCCAGAAATGATGTTAAGAGAGATATTTTGTATTCCTGGGGAGTTTGGACATCTATGCATGTTGGCCTGTATTTTTGGCAACAACAGTGATATCTACTTTCCAAAATTGGATGAGATATGATGTGACTTTTTCAGATATTGCCGTTCAATATTTAGATCACATAGGCCTCCAACCTCAAAACTGCAAATCAGAAAATGAAGCGTAGTATTTCAGAAGAAAGGAAAGATAGTGATAAAATTATCCTCGTGATATTTTTTTAAAGTGAAAAAAATGGTGAAAAATAATATGAAGAGTTTTATACAGATGATGATGTTATAGAGGTGAGGTCTTATCATTCATTGGGAGTAATTAAAAATAAAGAAAATATTACTTTGGGACAAATTGATAAGATATTAGATGAATTTTCAAAAATGTTTTCCAGTGATCGTTTAGATAAAAGTGACATCATTCAGTTACTTAATAAATACATTCCTGATTTTTCTCACATAGAGACAGGCAAAAGTCTGGATAATAAATTGTAAATTATGTATTTGTACTTAAAGCGCTTTTTTGATATTTTTTTCGCCGGCATTCTTCTCATCATTTTATTGCCGGTTTTTGTGCCTATAATGATTGGATTAAAAACTACAGGAGAGGGCGAGATATTTTATTTTCAAAAAGAATAGGTTTTAGAATCAATATTTTAGTATTTTGGAAATTCTAAGGCAATGCTCAAAAAAATTCTCCAAATATGGGCAGTGGCTCTATTACATTAAGAAAAGATCCAAGGGTGCTCCCAATGGGGCACTTTTTAAGAAAGACAAAAATAAATGAATTACCACAGATAATAAATGTTATCAAAGGAGATTTGAGTATTGTTGGACCCAGGCCACTTGTTGATCAGACCTTTGATGCTTATTCACCACACATAAGAGCAATAATTTATAATTCAAAACCAGGAATTACAGGGATTGGTTCATTAGTATTCCGAGACGAAGAAGGCCTATTCGAAACATCGACAGAAATAGATCCACATGTTTTTTATAAAAACGTTATAGCGCCATACAAGGGAGCCTTAGAAGAGTGGTATCAAAAAAACATCTCTTTTAGTACAGATTTTAAAATTATTTTCCTTACAGCATTGGCTATCATTTTTCCGCAAAGCGATTTGGTATACAAATGGTTTCCAACATTGCCAAAAAGGCCTTTTTAAAGAAAATTTTAATACCACTGTAGGGTTTGCAGCATAAGTAAGATCCAAAAAAAGGCTGAAAACGACTGTAAAATAAGGATAATTCCTGAATTATAGGATGGTAAATCGCTTTGTACAATGGCATGTAATGGCATTGCCCATAAAATAATAAAACCAAAATGAACAAATGACACCTTTTGAAAAAAATAAAGCAATTATTGGCTGAGTTGGGTATTGGCATTAAAGCAGTCGATTTTGATCGTCCGTGGGGTGGCTTTTTTGTGATAGATAATGCAGATACCCAAAAATTTATGCATAAATTTTATCCTGAAATCGAAAATGAAATATTAGGTACAGGATTACCGTTGAGTCCCCAAAATTTTATGCGTAGCAACCAACAAAAATTATCCTCGCAATATCACCACCGAAGACGGGAGCTGTGGGAAACTAATTGAAGGTGAAGCAAGGCATATAAAAAAAGTCACATTGCATTGACGAGAAGGGGATCTATGGATCATGGAACCCGGTAAAACACTCACTCGGAAAAGGGAGAAAGACATTGACTGATAGGTCTTGATGAATGCGGAATTATAGCAGAGATCCGGAAGCACACGGACAAAAAATAATCCATCAGACGAAGATGATATAGTAAGACTTCAAGACGATTTTGGAAGGTAGAATTTGATATTCATTTTGATTGTTAAATAGAATTTTAAGAATTGAGCCAATTAATTGGAAATAGTTAAAGTAGAAGTGTATTTTTTGTAATGGCGGGTTCTTACCTTGTTTTTGACGTCAGATCACCATCTGAATACAACCATGCCCATATACCAAATGCCATTAATCTACCCTTATTTACAGATGCTGAACGCGTTATTGTAGGAACTGCCTATAAACAAAAAAGTCGGGAAGAAGCGATAAAGATAGGACTGGATTATTTTGGCCCACGAATGAGAAGTATAGTCGAAGAAGTAGAAAGTTTAATCTCAAGCCATAACGATTCGGGAGATAAGACAATTTTGGTGCACTGTTGGCGTGGTGGGATGCGTAGTGGAGCCATAGCCTGGTTGCTGGATCTATATGGTTTTAAGGTTTATTTGTTGATTGGGGGCTATAAGAAGTTTCGAAATTGGGTGTTGACTCAATTTGACATCCCATATCCATTTAATGTATTGGGAGGTTATACTGGTTCTGGTAAAACAAAACTTCTTACATTCTTAGAGAATCAGGGGTTTAAAATCATCGATCTCGAAGGATTGGCAAAACATAAAGGTTCAGCTTTTGGTAACATCGGTATGCCCGACCAACCAAGTCAGGAAATGTTTGAAAATTTATTGGCCACTGAATTGTTTCGAAAATCGGCGGACGGTGGACAAGGTTCTATTTGGTTGGAAGACGAAAGCCAACGTATCGGACATGTTAATTTACCACCTGCATTGTGGAGGACAATGACCAATTCCAGAATATTTTTTCTGGACCTTCCTTTTGAGGCCCGACTGAATTATTTAGTTTTAGAATACGGCAACCTGCCTAAGTCAAGAATGATTGATGCAATAACGAGAATACAAAAACGACTCGGGCATCTAGAAGCTCAAAATACCATTAATTTTATACAAGATAATAACCCTAAAGAAGCATTTAGAATCTTGCTGAAGTACTATGATAAATGGTACCTCAAAGGATTACACCGGAGAGAAAATCTGGATCAACTGTTAATCAAAGTTCCATGTGCTGATGTACATGAAAGCAACAATTCTAATAAAATATTGGAGTTGAATTTATGACAGTATAATGCTTATTTATTTTTTAAGTCTTTTGTCAACACTGGTTTAAGTTAAATTTCATGCAAATTTGCAGTTTGAAGTATGTATATTTGCAATTTGAAGTATGTATATTTGCAATTTGGAGTATGTATATTTGCAGTATTAAATACAAATAATTGATTAACAATATATTATATAAAAGAACTTTATCAAAATCACTTCGCGAATTGTCTGTCTATTATCCGATCATAAGTTTGATAGGACCCAGACAGGCAGGAAAGTCAACCTTGCTAAAAAGTACTTTTAGTGACTACACATATGTTTCTTTAGAAGACCCGGATGTGTTGGCAATAGCCGAACAGGATCCGAGAGGTTTTCTTGAAAGATATAACAACAAAGTTATCTTTGATGAAGCACAAAAGTTTCCGGAACTTTTTTCTTATATGCAATCAAATGTTGATAATAACAGATCTCCAGCAAGGTTTATTCTTTCAGGCTCACAAAATTTTTTACTACATAAAAATATAAGCCAATCTCTCGCAGGGCGGGAAGGTATGCTCACTTTATATCCATTTGATTTTAACGAATTGATTGGTACTGAACTTTGGTCAGGAGATATAATACAAACCGTTATAAACGGTTTTTACCCCGGAAAACTAATTGCCAAAATACCATCACATTTATTCTATCAAAATTATCTTGCAATATAGGGCCTGCTGAAAAAGTCAACTTTAAAAATTGGACTGAATTTTTTTGAAAGATATTGTTCAAAAAACAAACGATAGTGATAAGAACGAAATGAAGAAGCACCAAAGGCTGCAACCTTTGACGCAGGGTTCCCCGCGGGTGGGTGGTAAGTGCGTCTATTGCCATACTAGCACAAAGGGCTGGAAATGATCTACTTATGGCAATAGAAAAAGCATTTTGATTCGAGAATGAACGGTGCTCCGCAATTGCCTTTTTTTGAACTAGCATTTTTTGGTTACTTTTTTTTGCAATGAAAAAAAGTGACTGCTGTCTGCATAAGACAAAGTTTAGTTCGAAGTGCAAAACTATTTACATATTTGATTTAAATCATATGCACATAGCATTAGAAATACACTTATATGTTACTGATTTACAGCTAATTAGAATAGAGTCAGCAGACCCTACATATATTGAACGGGATGTAGCGGAATGGATTAATTCGGGAAATATTTCAGTTTTTAAAAAATTTATTCGCCTTTGTGCACATCATGTTGGTCAATTAGTCAATTATTCTAATTTTAGTAATGACCTGAACATAAGTGTCAACACAGTAAAAAATTGGTTGTCTATTCTCGAAATGAGTTTTATTATATATCAATTGCCTGTTTATCATAATAATTTTGGGAAAAGACAAACAAAGATGCCAAAATTGTATTTTATTGATACAGGACTATTGGCCCATTTGCTTGAAATAAATGATACTGATAGTTATTTTTCATCCATTAAACAAGGATCATTATTCGAAAATATGATTGTTGTAGATAGATTGAAGAGAAGAACCCATGAAGGTTTGAAAGCTGAACTATATTATTTTAGAGATAGCAATGGTTTGGAAATTGATATCATTGAGCGGTTTAACAAAAAGACCTCATTGATTGAAGTCAAAGGAGGCAAAACTTTTAAACCTGGTTTCACAGACCAAATGTACAAACTCTTTAATATGGACAACAGTTTGAAACTAAAAGTAATTTATGGCGGAGATGATTCCTTTAAGATGAAAGATGTTGAAGTTACTAGCTGGAAAGATATCGATTAAAGAAAACTAAGTGATACTATTCAAGTATTTTAAGCAGATTAAAACCAATAAACCAAAATGCAGGAAATAAAACTTACCCAATACTCTCACGGTGCAGGATGCGGATGTAAAATAGCACCAAATGTATTGGATGAGATTCTAAAAAGCAATACGGTAATGCCCGATAACAAGAGACTTATTGTGGGTAATCATAGTAAGGATGATGCTGCGGTTTATGATCTCGAAAATGGCATGGCCTTAATCTCCACAACGGACTTTTTTATGCCCATTGTAGATGATCCATATAATTTTGGACGTATTGCCTCTGCCAATGCTATTAGTGATGTGTACGCAATGGGAGGTAAACCCATACTGGCTATTGCTATTTTGGGTTGGCCGATCAATACATTAGGACCTGAAGTAGCAAGATTGGTTATAGAAGGAAGCCGTAGCATATGCGCCGAGGCTGGAATTGTTTTGGCTGGCGGACACAGTATTGATTCTCCGGAACCAATATTTGGTCTGGCCGTAAATGGTCTGGTAGATATTGCCAATATAAAACAAAATAATAAAGCTAAGGAAGGTAATATATTGTTCCTCACCAAACCTATTGGTGTAGGCATACTAACCACAGCAGAAAAAAAAGGCCTCATCAGTGAAGACCAAAAAGAACTGGCCGCAAATCAAATGATGCAGCTAAATGTCATTGGCGAAGCACTTGGAAGAATTACAGGAGTAATGGCAATGACTGATGTAACAGGATTTGGCTTGCTGGGGCACCTGACAGAAATGTGTGAAGGAAGTAATGTCAGTGCAGAAGTTTACTTTGATAAAGTCCCACTGATTTCCGAAACGCTAATGAGTCTGATTGAACAAAATGCCATACCTGGAGGAACAGTCAGAAACCTGAAGGCTTATGGTCATCACATTACAGTTTCAGATTATCTTGATAATAACACCACAATGAATATATTGGCAGATCCACAGACAAGTGGTGGCTTACTGGTAGCTGTTGATGAAGACATCGCGGAAATTGTTATAAAACTATTAAAAGAATACAAACTCGGACAATTTATCGAACCAATAGGGAGACTAACAAAAAAGTCGGATTTTTTGATTGCTGTAAGATAATTAATAGAAATTTTTATTTTAGGGACACCAATTTATAAGCGAAATCGTAACAAACATATGAATAAGTATATTGCTATTATGGCAGGTGGAGTTGGGAGTCGTTTTTGGCCGTCAAGTACGACAGAAAAACCGAAACAGTTTCTGGATATATTGGGAGTTGGAAAATCATTGATACGAATGACTTTTGAGAGATGTCTTAGAATAGTTCCTGCTGATCATATTCTGATTGTTACCAATGAAAGATACAAACGACTGGTTATGGAGCACTTGCCGGAATTACCTGAAAACAATATCCTTTGCGAGCCAAAAATGAATAATACGGCACCTTGTGTGGCATACACTGCACTTCGAATCCATTCTATTGACCCCAAAGCGATATTTGCTGTTTTACCTTCTGATCATGTCATATTAAAGGAAGAGGCTTATGTAGATATATTAAATAAAGCTTTTGATTTTGCAGCACATCATGATGCTTTAGTGACCCTGGGTATTCAACCGACAAGACCCGATACAGGGTATGGCTATATCAATTACAATGCTTCTGAAAGTATCGAAAATAAAGGACAAGTATACAAGGTTAAATCATTTAAAGAGAAGCCGGATGAAAAGACTGCCGGACATTATATTGATTCCGGAGAATATCTTTGGAATGCGGGTATGTTTGTATGGAGTGTTGCTTCTATTATAAAATCCTACAAAAAGAATGCCCCAAGCATCTTGTCTATATTGTCAGAAGATGTCTCATTTTATAATACACCCGATGAAAAAAGATATATCGATAGCGTTTATGGCAATACCGAAAATATATCTATTGATTATGCTATTATGGAGCGCGCAGATAATGTGTATACTATACCGGCAGATATTGGATGGAGTGATTTAGGTACTTGGAATAGTCTTCACGTGTATTTGTCAGACAAAGACGATAAGGTGACAATTGGTGAAAACATCCATCTGACGGCATCTTCAAATGTCATTGTAGTGTCCAATAATGATAAAACCATTGTTATTAAAGGGCTAAAAGATTATATCGTCATAGATGAAGAAAATGCTTTACTGATTTACCCTATGTCAGATGAACAGGAGATTAAAAGTGTTGTGAATAAGATTTTGAAATAAAAGGAATATAGTAAACAAATTAACCATAAAATTTAACAAATCCAACATAAACAAACCATAGCATTAGTAGGAAATACATCATGGAGCATGTATAATTTCAGATTGGGATTGATCCAAAAATTGATGCGCCAGGGCTATAAAGTTGTCGTCATCGCCCCCAAGGACGAATTTACATCTAAGCTGATTGCACTCGGTGTAGAGTATCGTGATGTTAAAATTCAGAATTATGGAACCAACCCTTTTAGTGAATTGGGATTGATCTATCGTTTGTATCAATTATATAAAGAAATCCAACCTGATTTAATCTTTCACTATACTATCAAACCCAATATATATGGAAGTTTTGCAGCCAAGATATGTGGCATACCTTCTATTATTATTACTACCGGTTTAGGTCATTTGTTTGAGTTTAAGAATATGGTCGTTCGTTGGGTGACTTTATTTATGTACAAAATAGCTTGCAAGTTATCTGAGGAGACATGGTTTCTCAATACCAATGATCTAGATATTTTTACATATAAAGGTATTGTTAAAAAGGAAAAGGGTCGAGTCATAAAAAGCGAAGGTGTGAACATACACTGGTTCAAACCGTATGCAGATAAAGAAACAAATGGGGTTACAACCTTTCTTTTTGCCGGTCGATTGCTAAAAGAAAAAGGGATCGAAATTTTTGCGGAAGCGGCGAAAATTATTAAGAAAAAGTATCCAAATGTAGTATTCAACGTTTTAGGATTTATAGATGAATCAAACCCAAATTCTATTCCGTACCAAGAAGTGCTCGAATGGCACAAAAGAAAAATAATTAACTATCTCGGTGATACCGTTGATGTTCGACCGCATCTGCAAAAGGCAGATTGTCTCGTATTTCCTTCTTTTTATAGGGAAGGCGTATCTAGAATATTGATGGAGTCGGCAGCAATGGAAACACCTATTATTACGACCGATAATGTAGGATGCCGAGATGTCGTCGAGCATGGGACGACAGGGTTTGTTTGCCTTCCCAAAGACGTATCATCTTTGTGCGAGGCAATTTCTCAATTTATGGAGATGGATCATTCGGATCGAGGTTTGATGGGGAAACTGGGCCGTCGCAAGATGGTAAAAGAGTATGATGAACGCAATATCATCAAAGTTTATCTCGATACAATAGGGCGATATACCAGCCATTCACTGATGAGAGCTAAAATGATTAAATCGATTAAGTAGTGTGAGTTGCCAATAGATAATTTATTTCTTTTTATCCACTATCATTATCCACGTATGCATAATAGTGGCCTGTATCGCAATTATTTTATATCGCAAGCGCTTGCTGAAAGGTCAACATCTCGGTCTTGGTTATTGACCACAAGTAATGTGCATTTGGGGACTCAAGATCCATTACCTATCTCTGATAAGATAACTGTTGAGACTGTATATACGTTGGATTATCGCACATTGATATCTAAATGGAAACCTACCAAATCTCAAAGTGGAAGTCAATTGAAAGAGAGTCAAAAGTCGGGTTAAATGGTTATTTGGTCAATGTCAGAGATGCTCAGTCTATTGTTCAGGCTATTCGTAACTTCCTGACACTCAATTATGAACAAAAAAAAGCTATGGGAGAAGCCGGAAGAGAAAAAGTTTGCAGGGAATTTGATGATAAACTCATAGCACAGCAGATATTTGACATAGTAAAAAAAGAGTTGTAGGCAACTGAGTTATTCTCATTGTTGTAAATTCTCAGGCAAGATAACTGAGATACTGCATCGTAGCTTGGAAGCTACGGCGAACAAATGTTGTGCTTGTCGTAGCGTCCCGCTACGATACCATATTCAAGGCTTCCAGCCTGAATAATGAAATAATCTAATTATGGCACACGGTTACCAAATAAAAAACCAAAATGCACTCCATTTTCTGACTTTAACAACTGTTGGGTGGATTGATATTTTTGCCTACAAAAGATACAGGGATATAATTGTTGATAGTCTAAATTTCTGTATTGCCAATAAAGGATTAGTTGTTCATGCTTGGGTTGTTATGAGTAATCATTTACATTTAATCTGTAGAGCAGAAGAGACATATTTGCTATCAAACCTTATTCGTGACTTTAAAAGTTATACTGCAAAGAAGATATTACAGGAAGTTCAGAAAAATACTGAAAGCAGGAAGGATTGGATGGAGGTAGTTATGAAATACCATGCAGCAAACAATAAAAGAAATGATGAATTTCAAGTCTGGCAGCAAGATAATCATCCTGTAGAATTAGAATCCCCTTTGTGGATATCACAAAGACTACAATATATTCACAACAACCCTGTTCGTGCAGGAATTACGTTGCATCCAGAAGAATACATTTACAGTTCTGCCAAAAGTTATGCAGGAATGGATGAATTGGTCTCGATAGAGCTTTTAGATATTGGGCCTGAAATTGGGGATATCCATACTTAGACAACATTCCTTGTGTTTGTCGTAGCGTCCCACTATACTATATCACAAGGCTTCCAGCCTGATTTTTAATCATTGTTGTAAATTCTCAGGCAAGATAACTGAGATACTGCATCGTAGCTTGGAAGCTACGGCGAACAAATGTTGTGCTTGTCGTAGCGTCCCGCTACGATACCAGTTTCCAAGGCTTCCAGCCTGAATAATATAATAAACTATACACTCCAGTCAACCATTTTATCTTTGATTTTTTAAAGTATTTATTTATCTTGTTTGATAAAAAGTACTTCCTTTATTACTTCATCCATTCTTATTGCCCAGGATAAATTTTGAATGGCATAATTTCGTATACTTGAATGATTATGTAAGGTTTGATCATAAAAATCCAACAGCAAATTACAGGATATTGGCGAATCATCTGATGGATGATACTGGACAAAATCCAAATCATGTTGAAAATCTTTATCATAAGAACTCAAAATGAACGGCAAACCATAACTGCAATATTCTCTGTGTTTTAAAGGAGAATGTTCTTTTATGCCGGCCCCTCCTATCACATCCAGCGTTATTTTTACGGACGGATGCTTTAAATAATATTGCCCCATCCCGCTGATTAGCCTGTCCAATCCATGCCAGTTTCTCCAATTGCCGACCGCAACTAATCTTACCTCACCTTCTTTACGTTCAGAATCAAATTTTTCTTTTCTACTAACATTTATCCCATTGGTTATTTTAATGGTTTTAATTCCCCATAATTCATCGTGTTGGCCTATTAAAACGATACGATCCACGTATTTTTTTAAAAAACGACGATACCACAAGTCCAATATTAGCCTGATTTTTCCGAAACCCTCAAACTCTTTGTGATAAGGAAATGTCGGAACTTCTATGACTATTTTACATTGAGGGTGAATCTTACTGATATGAGCTAACCAATGTATAAAATATGGACTTGAAAAGGGGTATCTGATATAAATAATATCAAATCTGCGCGACTGAGTATATTCACCTAAAACCTGAAAAAAATGAATATTCTTAATAAGATAATTCCATTTGGTGTTTTCAATGCTACAAACAGATTCTCCGATAATTATTTTGTTACCCTGAATGTAAGCCAACTCAACATTATGTCCTGATCTCTGTATGGCAGAATTTTGATCATACATTTTTTGAACGACTCCCGACGTATCAGGATCTTCAATATTAACTTTATATACCAATAATATTTTCAATGTTCAATCAGGTTTACATAAATTGTTTTGATATCAAGACCCCTCATTTCTGCAAAATCAAATATACTATTGTGAAAATTATATGAGATAAGGGTAAAAAATTCATTTTCATGTAAAAATGATGCATGGATGTCTTTCATATCTTTTTTTAACAACAGTGACAATTCAATAAGACATTGATCCATTATGATCAAAGGGTGCTCAGTAATATTTGTAATAGTATTTTTTGCTACATTAAATAGCTTATAAGGAAAACCAGTACCACATCTGAATCCTATTCTTCTGTTATATCCAATGCTATGGTCATTTGTGATACCAACATTTGCAAGGGCTTCCAAGGCCTGAGGAAAAACAAACTTCAAATAATGATTTCTACCCAACATTACTTCCCCACCTACTAAACTTTCCAATCTTTTTTTTTCTTCAGACAATAGACTTTCCTGAATTATGCTTTCATATCCCGGATGTAAGCCTATTTGATAACCCCGTTCTTTTGCAAGAGCCAAACTTTCCCACAAAAGTGTATCTTTAGTATCTACCTTAACATCATATTTTGAATGCCCTCCCATATGATAAAAGATATATTTTTCTCCAACATTTTTTTTGGACAATAATACATCGAAAGAGTCATATGGATTTATTTTTTGAATATATTGCGTTAGTTGTGTAAAAAATTTTGAAAAATGACCACGTTTTAAAATGCCTGCCTGTAGTCTTAAAAAATGCAAAAAAGAATGGTATTTGTGTAAATGATCAATGTCATGACTGATTGTTTTTTGGGTCCTGGCTTTTTTGGGCTCTAAGCCCAGGCTAAGGGCAAAACAATAAATTAAATGGTCAACTACAGGAATTTGTTCCAAATTTTCTCTTACCAAAAACTGTTTTTTTTCTTGAAGCATACCTCTTGAGTCCATATCAGATTGCATCAAATAATACTCTTCATACCGACTGATATGAAAAAAAATTGTTTCAAAAATATCGAAGCCAAATATCTGTTTATCAATAAATAAACCATCGTTTCTTGTTTTAGCAATACTATACAGATTGAAGTTTTGGAATGTGTAATTACCGGCTACAAAACTATTTGTCTTAATGTGTACATCATTAAATAATAAATCATTAGCCTGAACGAAGTAGTGTGTATTGTTTTCAACTTTTGATAGATAGTCAATCTTGAGTTTGATTTCCTTAATGTCAGAACTATTTGTTATCCTTATATTTTTTGGCCATGTAGGGTGATTATGGATAAAATCAATCACATAAAGTAGTCTTGGATTTTTGTTTAATCTTTGATTTGTTTGGAGTAAAATATATTCCATACTTATATTTTACCCGTTAAAGCAAACCACATCCTCATTATCGGATTATTGATTTTGTATATTTGGTAGTAGGGAACTGGATTGCCTCCGAAGCTTTCAAAAAAAGGTTGAACGCCAAGTAACATCGAACCTTCAAAATCAAAAGTGTCAACATGTTTTGAAGCAAATCTAATAGAATGCCATAACACCAATGGACCTACACCCATGTTTTTATGGTTTTCGTCAATGGACAGCAATAAGTTATAGGCGGATATTTGGTCCCATACCAGCAATTGGGCGGCAACAGTTTGCCCCTCTTTGTCTTTAACCAAAAACAGTTTCTTACTTCTTATTTTGGAAGAATAGATGGCATTAAGATAAGACAAATCAAAAGGTAGTTTTAGACCCTGCTTTTTAAAATTTGATACATAAAGACTGTAAAGCGCGCCAATATCATCTGATTCATAGATTTTATAGTTTTGCTCAGCTTTTTTTATTTTATTTTTTAAGGTGCTTTTAAATCCATTCAAAATCGCTTCATGATTTTTGATCTCCTTAAGAATATAGGTATATAAAGTCGTTTGTCTGTAATTTTTATGGTAAAACGGAAGCCACATATCAAACGTATGATGGAAATTAAGCCTGAAATAACTTGTCGGTTTTATTTGATTTACTATATCTTGAATAATCTGTCGTTTATTTGAATGTATGGTCGCAGCTTTGTCTCCTGATATCTTGCATGGATCGATCCAAATTCCTGAACTTTGTGTTAATAATGGTGTATACACAGCATCGAAACCAAATTTTGTTTTAACACAATACGGCATGACTCCCATTATTTCTCCATTGTTATTTTCAGAAAGTAAAACATCCCACTTTGCACCTGTCACAGCATCAAGCCAAGAGGGATCAAAAAATATTGGCATATCATTTTTTGAATGGTAATACAGAATATACTTTTCTTTCGGAGTCAAAACGAATGATAATTGTTCTCAAAAGTAATCATTGCATTCGATGTGCGCAAATCATTTTTATGCCCAAAACATTATGACCGTTTATTATAGTAAAACCAAATGGCAACAAATCTCTTTTAAAGCTTTCGATATTATAATCACCGTGTAGTTCAATCAGTATAACATTTACTTTTAATAACCATGCGGGACTTCCATTCAGAATAGTTGATTCAGCCCCTTCAATATCAATTTTTAATACATCAATTTTCTCAATTTGGTAGGTTTCGATCAGGGTCTCCATATTTACGGAAGGTACTTCTTTGCCAATGTGATCATCCAAATGATGATTCTGACTGGATGCACTGGAAGTATTAATTTTTACCGTCTGGTTTTTACTAAATATGGCAAAATTTAAAGAGACGATTTTTGATGATGATGTGTTTTCTACCAGCAATGTATAATTGTCAATTGATGGTTCAAGGGCTATGTAATTATCGATTTGGAATTGGTTTAAAAAAAACAAAGCAGTGCAGCCGACATGTGCACCAAGATCTATAATGGTTGCATTTTGAGGTACCCAGGCTTTAGGCAGGTAATATATTTTATCTTTAAATATTTCAAAAAAAGTAGGTAAGTCTATGATTCTTAGACTGATAGGGATAATTTTATTTTCAATCAATACATGGTATATCGTTTTTTTCTGTACATTTATTTGGCCAAAAAATGTCTTAAATTTCGAATAGAGATAAAGAAGGATGACATTTTTGATAAGATATAGCCGTGTTTTTGGATCGGAAGATATAGTGTTTATAAAACTTATTTTTTCTATAAAAGAGTGAACTGTCATTAAAAATTATTTTGGGTTAATAATTTTTGTGACATTTTTGTTGTGCTATATTCCACTAAACCCAGCATGGCATTATTTTTAATCAAATTCAGATCAGCCTCAATCGTATAAATTATTCCCACCGATAATGATGTTTCATTTGAATATCTTTTTACTAATGGCTCAATGTTTTTTTCCAGGGGATAAAAATCCGGCAGAAGTGAAGGAATGCCATATTTTATCATATCACTGATACTGCCGGATACAGTGGTTTGTCCAAAATATTCTATAAAAATTCCATGAAGCATACTTCTTTTTAATGGAAGAATCAAAAAGTCGGCATGCATCATGTGTGCATCAAATTCAATTTGTGGTAGAAATGATAAAAAATATCGTATGCAAAAAAATTCATTTTCAAATTTCTTAAATCGTGAAATGTATGTTATGTTTTTTCTACTTTTAAGTTGGCCTAAAAATATTAGTTCGACAGGTTTTTTTAATGTTGGTATAATATATTTAAACGCTTCCCATAACGTTTGAATGTCCTTCGTATTTTGTGAAGGAGTTCCGGGTATAACTATTTTTATGCGATCATTTTTTTTACGGAATATTTCTTTTTCGTGGATGGCAAAATCAAATAAAATGGGTTTGGGAAAATATTGTAAATGATCTTTATTTTGAGGATTGTTTAGTACAAATGCTGATGGGAAAACAATATTATCATAGTTTTTGTAACTGGAAATAATTTGTTCATGTTTGTATTCCAAACGATATTTTAAAATTTTGATGTATTGTTTTATTGTATCCCAAAATGAGTCTCTAAATTTGTATGAAATCTCTTTATTAAAATGTGTATTATAATTATGAATGACCAACCAGGACTTTGCCTGGAATTTGTATGATGAAAAAAACAATGAATGGCTTGGAAGTGTAATAACTATCAATAGGCTACAGGATTTAAGGTTATTTGTATGACTTTTAATAAAGGCAGCACTTGTACTTTGAGATTCAGTAATAAACCATTGAATCTTTGCATGATCCTGCAAATCATACAATTGATCATAATTTTGTTTTAAAGTAAAGATTTTTATAAAATTTGATAAATGAAGCATAGTAAGCACATAACTTCTATTTTGTGGAGAAGGCTGAAAGAAGCAGTGCAAGAAATTATGGTATTAAAAAATCAACAGGCAAATATATATGCTTTTTGGATGACGATGATTATATCCTGCCAGGTTATTTAGAAGGGTTTTATCACTTTTATGAAAAAAACAATTTTTCAGACGTTATCCTTAGAACAGGATTCTATAAATTATTGGGTGGGAATATGACGAAATCAACAAATTTCAATATAAAAAAACATATAAATCCGGTCAGATATGCCAAGTTTAATATGTGTGGTATTTGGTCCCTATCCATTCCATCAAACTTTCTGGTAGCCGACAATTTTTATGTTGCTTTTCCTCATTGGCAGGATACTCATTTGATTTTGAGGTTATTTGCAAAGCATGAATTCATTCAATTGAATACTTATGAATACGTATATAGAATTCATGATAAAATGGGCTCAAGATTGGCTTCGAAATCTGATGGTGATTATTTTAATCATAAATTAATTCAAAATATTGAGCCCATCGAGCACTTTTTTTTTCATTATGGTAATTTAGTTGATAAGTATCTTCCGTCGCACACAAAAAAATATCTTATCGCCAAAAAATATAACGAATTTGCACTTTACAATCTAATGTTTTCGGATGGTAATCAATTTTTTTCACTATGTCTAAAAGGATTCAGGACCTTTACATCGTTTCGTTTTTTTAAAATATATGTCGTTATGTTTCGGGAAGTATTAAAGAAAGGATTTTGATGAATATTGGCTCCAAAGCAATAGTTGCTTTAGTCTGGAATGTTTTCAGTTCAGGCTTGGTCCAATTTATTCAGGTGGTCATTTCGTTAATACTGGCCAGATTGCTGACCCCTGAGCTTTTCGGTGCATATGCCATCCTGATCATGATAAATGCATTCTGCCAAATTATTATTGAAAGCGGATTGGTGTCATCATTGATACGCACTAAAACCCTCACTATCAGGGATTATTCTACAGTGTTTACATTTCAAATGATTATAAGCATAGCTTTGTACTTTTTGATATATTTTGCGAGTGAACAGATTTCAATTTTTTTTAATAGTATCGTTCCGTTTCATTTTATTAAGATCACATCACTAATTCTGATTGTCAAAGCTTTTTATTCACTACATGAAATGAAGCTGATCAGGGATTTGAATTTCAAATTAATTGCGACACTTAATATCATTTCAAATGTACTTGCCGGGGCGATTGCCATCTATCTTGCATTGCATGATTATGGGATATTGTCGTTGATTTATATGCTTTTTATACAGTCCAGTGTATATGGTATATTATTGTGGATTATGGTTGACTTGCCTGTCAGATGTATAATAGATATAAAGTCATTAAAAGGGCATTTAAAATTTGGATCTTTTTTGATGTTATCCGGTATCCTTGATTCGATATTTCAGCAAGTTTATCAGGTTATCATAGGCAAATATTTTTTATTATCACAATTGGCTTTCTACAATAAAGCAACAACTTACAGTCAATTACCCATTCAAATGATTGTTAATCCTGTCAATAGCGTTGTTTACCCTTTCTTAGCTAATTTTTCAGAGGATATTGTAAAACTGAAACTGTATTATAAAAAAATTTTAATAACTACTTTTTTTCTATTAACGCCAATTATGGTGGTTTCCGCTATTTTAATGGATAACCTTATTTTGTGCCTATTGACGGACAAATGGATTGAGATTGCACCATATTTTCGGATATTAGCATTGGTTGCTATTCTTTATCCTGTTCATTATTATAATCTTAATATCTTAAAAGTGCTTGGGAAAACCAAATTGTTTTTTGCTCTGGATGTAGTCAAAAAAGCTATCATCGTTATCAGCATCTTTGTCGTCTTACCTTTTGGTCTGGAAGCATTACTTTGGAGCCAGGTAGTAAATTCCATTATATTTTTGTTTTTAAATAGTATACTATCAAAGAGACTAATCGATTATGCATTGATTGATCAGTTTTTAGACTTACTTCCTGTAATGCTATTAAGTGGCATCACCTTTGCCTTTTGTATCTTTTTAAAATCAAAGTTAATCATTATTGGTTTGAGTAATTTTTTAGTATTACTTTGTTGTGGCTGTTTATCTTTGATGGTCTATTTTTCTTTGGCATACTTATTTAAATTGAATCCTGTTGAAGAGATAAAAAATATAAAAAAAATGTATGATACCGGTTACTAAAACATTTTTCCCACCAATAGAAGAATATAATGCCTATTTGCATCGCATTTGGGAATCCGGATGGATTACAAACAGAGGCGAACTGGTAATAGAGCTGGAAAATAAACTCAAACATTATTTACATACCAACAATATTATTGCAATCACTAATGCAACTATTGCCTTACAAATTGCCATCAATGCCATCGGCAAAACGGGTGACATTATTACTACGCCATTTAGTTATATTGCGACATCATCCTCTATAATCTGGCAAAAATGCCATGCTGTTTTTGTCGATATTGAAAGTGATTATCTTACTATTGATGTTGCATTAATTGAAGAAAAAATAACTTCAAATACAGTAGCAATATTGGCCACACATGTCTTTGGTAATCCATGTGATGTCGATGCATTAAAATTGATGGCAGCCAGGCATAATATAGTGTTGATTTATGATGCGGCCCATTGTTTTGGTGTAAGGTACAAAGGAGAAAGTATATTTAATTTTGGAGATATCAGCATATGTAGTTTTCATGGCACAAAGATATTTCATACAGGAGAAGGCGGAGCTATTTTTGCAAAAATGAAAATTTACAGACATTACTTTATGATATGCATAATTTTGGCCATGACGGACATTATGCATACACAGGATTGGGGAGCAATGGAAAGATGAGCGAATTGCAGGCAGCTATGGGACTTGCTGTTCGTCCATATATGGATACAATCATAGATGCCAGAAAAAAAATTCATGAACAATATGATGAACAGCTTAAATTTTTATCAAATAAAAGATTTCAATCCGACCGACACAGATTGGAATTATAGTTATTATCCAATTGTTTTTGACAATCAGGCAATGGTTTTACGGCTTATAGACAGGATGAACAAAGCTGATATTTTCCAAGAAGATACTTTTATCCATCTTTGAACACCTTACCTTTTATTTCATCTCAGATTATGCCTGTTGCTGAGTCTGTCGCAAAACGCATTTTATGTTTACCCATATATAAAGAACTTTCATTCGAAAATATAAAATTGATATGCGAAATTATTAAAAAGGAAATCGTGTGAAAACAGCCATCATGCAGCCTTATTTTTTCCCATATATCGGGTATTTTCAACTGATAAATAGTGTTGATACCTTTGTTTTTTATGATGATGTCAACTATATTAAAAAAGGCTGGATCAACAGAAACAGAATTTTAGTCAACAATCAAGTCATTTATATTAATGTACCTATTGAAAATGCTTCTCAAAATTGCCCTATTAATCAGACGATAATTAATAATGAACAAGGCAAATGGAAACAACACCTGCTAAAAAAAATTGCTTATAGTTATAAAAAAAGCCCTTATTTTACGGCTACACATGAATTATTAAAGCTAATATTGAGGGATGACATAACAAATGTTGCCCAATTTAATATGTCTGCAATCAAAAGAATTTGTTCATATTTGGGAATGGAAACGGTGGCATTAAATGCTTCATTTTTTTCCATTCCTTCGGTCTATACAGGAGAAAGAAGAATTTTGGAGATTTGTCATAAACTAAATGCCACAGTGTATATAAACCCTTTGAGCGGTTTTGATTTATATCATAATGATACTTTTAAAAATGGGGACGTCGAGCTGAAATTTCTTAAATCCAACATAACTGAATATAGACAGTACAAAAACGAATTTGTCCCTAAACTGTCAATTATTGATGTACTTATGTTTAATTCTATTTCTGAGATAAAAGATATGCTAAATGATTATCAAATATTATAAGTGTTGAAAAAAATAGCTCACATTGTTTCGGATGAAAAGTTTATTGACACTGCATATCTTTCATTTGCAGATAATAAATTGGCTATTGAAAACACCTATTTTTGTTTGTCAGATAGAAAAGAATTGGTTTACATTAAGATGGCAAACATAACATTAGTGCCTCTTAAATATGCTGAAACTAAAGAATTCGCTAAACAGCTTAATTCGTTCGACTTATTAATATTTCATAATTTATATGAAAAGGAAAAACGCAGCATTGTTTTTAATGTAAACGGTAAAGTCAAAATTTGGTGGATCGGCTGGGGCGTTGATTATTACAACATCATTAGAGGAGCGTATCACGATCTATTTAAACCTGAAACACTTTGTTTTATTAAACGTCAACATAGCTACGGTCAATTTGGATATATTCTGCACAATTATATAAAAAAAAGTTTTTTACATGCTCGGATATTTAGGTCCGGTTACCTTAAAAGAATAGACTATTTTTCTCCTGTGATTGCACCGATAGAATTTGATTTAGTTGCAGGTAGTAGTCATAACAATTTTAAAGCTAAAAAGATAGACTGGAATTATGGGGTCTTATTAAATAATGATCCATCTAAAACAAAGCCTGCTTCATTTGATGTGATTGTTGGAAATTCTGGAGCGATGACTAATAATCATGTGGATGTTTTTAAGTACATAAGCTTTCTTGATGATGACAGGAATGTTATTGTCCCACTGAGCTATAGCGGAAATGAAGCGTATAAATCTTTTGTATTAAATAAATCATCTGAGTATTTAAAAACGAGGTTTACACCTTTATATGATTATATGTCTTTACCTGATTTCAATTCGATGATTCAGCATTCCGGTTTTGCCGTATTTAATAGTATAAGACAACAGGCATATGGCAATATTAATTTCCTTTTGACAAAGGGTGTGAAAGTGTTTCTGGACGCCAGAAATCCAATCTATATTTATCTGACGCAACAAGGCGTAAAGCTTTTTAAAATAGAAGATATCAATGCTGAAAGTATGAATACATTATTACCGGACATCGACACAACAAATAATTTTCACATCATCCATCAACTCATTGGAGAAGCTCGAATTAAAGAAAAAACGCTCAAAGCGCTTACCAAAATATTTGAAGGTGAGGTGACGAAATCACCTTAAAATAACCATCTTCCCAATACCTTCTTTAAAAAACACATCTGTTTTATTGGTTGATTGGGTTTTATATATGTCACCTTTAGCATTTCTTAAATTTACTTTATATAAATAAACACCATTACCCAGTTTGCTTCCGTATTCATCGGTTCCATCCCATTTGAATTCAGTTCTGTTTATACCAATACGCAGAGGGCCAATTTCTTCTTTTGTGATTTCTCTTACTACCTTGCCAGACATAGTCATGATACTTATGGACATAACATCAGGTGCTTCGGTTCCGGTCAGTGTAAATACAAACTGAGTTGAAGTAGAAAAGGGGTTTGGATAATTTAGTACATTTGTTATAGATTCCTCCTCCACTACCCTGAAATTGATGATGCGGGCATTTGTCCCTGATTTATTACCTGCAGCATCTGACGCTTGAATAAATAACTTATAATCTCCTGTTTTTAGTTCGGGATGGTACAATAGTTGTGCATATTTTTCTGAACCTCCGGAAGGTATAAATTTAATTTGAGGACTATTCATTGGAATGGTTACGATGGAATTTCTACCTGTATCCAATTTAAGATCAAATAGATTCCGGATCTGTTATTGGCAAATAAACGTTATCGTCTAGGAGCGTAATTTTTATCTCCGGTTTTGTAGACACGATATCGCCATCCATGATATGTATGCCATCAAAATATACATCCAGCAATGGGTTATTTATGTCACCTTTGACTTTGAAAGATTTTTTACCTATGTTATTTAAATAATATTTTTCTTTAAATCTTTTGGTTGGATTTGCTTCGACAATCAATAGATATTCGCCTAATAAATCCAATGTGTTTTTGTCAAAAGATGCATGCAGGGTATCCAGGCCATCAACAGATCTATAAACTTTTGAATAAACAAGTTCCTTGTTGTCCGCTATATTAATAATCGAATATTTTATATCGATGCTATCGGTTTTGGTAGTGCCCAGGTTTTTGATGCCAAAACCAATATTAAATTGTTCGCCCTGTTCGAGAGAATCTTTATTAAAAATAAAATAAGATTTTGGATCAAGTGCAATATCAGGTATACCTTTATAAAAAACTCGAATATAGTCAAGTTTAGGTACTGTCCTGTTTACAGCATCTTTAATATTAAATTCAATATTTATATACGGAAATTCATTTGCATCAATGCTGTTTATGTCAATGTTGTTTAATTTAATGTTCTGTAAAATTATTTTTTCTTTCAAATCTTTGTCCACGCCTATTACATTACACGAAATGGTATCAGATGATTCGATATTCTCAAATGAATACTTTACCAAATCCCAGCTCGCAGCAGGACCAATATTTACAGATTTAAATTTGCCTTCAATGTTTTGAAATTCAACAACCATCTTATTTTCAATCTTATCTGTAATACTCAGACCGATTTTCTCAGAAAGTGCAAAATTTCCTTTTCTATACATAAATGTATATGGTACCGTGCCTAAGGTAGTTAGTTGGTTTATTTTTTGGGCACCTTCTTTTTCCAGAACAGAAATGATACTTTCTCCAAAAATACCAGCATCTGAAGCCCAATCTTCACCTTTTATATTATCAACGGCTGAATTCAACACGCTAAAAAAAGTAACATAGTAGCCGTCTTGTATCTCATTTTTAAGGAAGTCAATAATTTTTTTACGGTCCTCAGATGTTTGTGTTTTAAACGCATAACAAAAGTCTGAACCTCTTGCCGTAGTGTTGATACTTCCATATTGTCCACCATGACCTCCAGCTTTTCCCAGATGTCCACCTGTTGTTGGGTCAATAACTGCGATTGTAATACAACCTCCCTCATTAAAGGTCCAAGGACGGATGGACGCAGCAGGGTTAGACAAATCAACTTTGTAACCAATCTCACCAGGTATATAAATAGCATTTATTAACTCTATTGTCCTGTCTTTTAATGGGAAGGTGAACAATCTTTTTTCGTTGATATTGATAGCCCTGTATTTATTATCATCAGTAAACTGAAAATAATGACTGTGATTCCACCCTTCCTGACTTTCCGGCATATAAATGAATGAGGATTTTTGCCAGATAAATCCAATCTCAGGATTAATACTATCAGGAGTGACACGCCAATAATATACAGTATTTGGTGTATAATTCAGATCAGGTTTCCATGAAATAAGTCCACCACCAGATGCAATATTTTCCCTTTTCTTAAAAGGGCTGTTAAATAAAACTGTAGTATCAATCTCAAACAAATAGGTTGAAGTTGATAGAAAAGCATTGTTCGTTGACGCCTGCAGTACCAGATTTTTATTATTTACAATACTATATTCATCGGGATATATTGGAAACGCAGTATTGTCTAGCACAAAATAAGAAAATCCGTTTTGTGTGTTATCTGAGAGGTCATTATTGGTTTCACCTGCAGAGGCGGGCAGCTCAACAATTTTGTTTAATGGATCTATTGAGGCAAAAATTGTATTTTTACCAATACCATCAATTCCTGCATTAGCCAATCGAACAGTATATGACTTTCTGACGAAAGGGGCATCTATTTTTATAAAAATTGTATCGTAAATGGCGCCTGAGGGTAATTGATGTACAAATTTTACCTCAAGGCTATCTGATGAGGCCTTGCCCAGATTGACGATATCAAAATTAAGGATTGCATCTTTTGTATTGGAGCTAATTAGCTTAGGGCTTGTTTTAATGGTATTAAAATCAAAAATATAGTCTGGTCCTTCAGATGTATAAAGCTTTATTGCAGGGTCTCCGTGATAGGTCATTTGTTGATAAAAGGCAAGATTTGAAAAGCTTAAATTTCTATATTTTTTTGCTATAAGCATATTGGTTTCACCTATCGTTTTTCCATACCCTACATTTCCTAAATTATCATAAAACTCTGCACCAAAATTCGAAAGATCATTTATAAAGGCAGTTCCGGAAGAAGCTAAAAAAGCTATAGCTCCTTTTTCTTTTTCCAGGACAAAAGATTCGCTGATACCTGACTGCAAAGTATGGATATTGCCTGAGTAACATCCCAGGGAATTAATCAACGGATATTTTCCGGTGTTTTTGTAGTCTTTAGGATCTTCAAGAGAAAAATCAAACGTTCCTACAGCGGAATGACCAAAAAACGTAATAATATTTAAGCCCGTATTAATCAGATTTTTTATCTGACTAGAAGTGGCAGATTGAAGAACGTCAGTACTTGTTTTGTAATAGGTATTTACTTCAGCGCCCATCGTAGATTGTTCGATGATATTTTCCATATTTAACAAAGATGATTTAATGGAAGATTGCTCCGTTACGGTTCCACCACCACTCAGATGCAATACTCTTTTCATCCAATATTTATCTTCAATTGTTTGAGCTGCCCTGGGTGCCTCATCATAAGCTTTGATTTTGTCAAGGTAGTTTTTGATATCATCAGGTGTGGTGACTGCGATTCTTCCGATAGCAAAATATGGGTCGGGGAAGTTGGCTTCAGAAAAAAGCATATTGTCTGAACCTGAATAACCGAAAGTCGGTACAAAAAATACTTTTTTATCATTGGTTAAAATGTCTTCAGTGCTCCGCAAATAGGGATATTCAATGGCTTTTCCCAGAATAAGAACAAATGCTGTTTTAGTCCATTTTTTGTGCATATAACCGGCCAAATTTTTAATACTTATGAAGTGCCTGTCTATACCGTAACCAAAATTGTCATATATGTCTTGAATATCAATGATCTCTGTTTGAAAATCCCCGCCAGCTTCACTGCTTCTGTAATCTGCATATTCCTGTACATAATCAACATCATTTCCACGCAATGCTTTATTTGATATGATAATAAATTGTTGTCCTTTATTGTCAAGAGATTTGGGCTTGAATATGGAAATCCCATTTACTTTTTGCACCCCACCATCTTCACTGACGAGGATATATTTGGTCTCTGAGGCACTGCCATTAATGATTGCCTTTACCTTGCCATTAACAACAGCAGTAGCATATCTAATCTTTTTTTGTATATCGTATAGATAAACAGGTTTATTCCCTGTTTTGAATGAAGAAAATTCAAGATATCTGGTAGAGGCTGATACCGGCATTTTGATTTCTGCAACAGACTGACCTGAAAATTCAAATTTTCGGGGATAAATCAACGAAACATAAGATAATCTATGAAAATCGAGCGTGCTATATGTATTTTTAATATTGAGGATATTTGTATTTTTTATTTCTGACTTATTGAGCGAATAAAAAAATTGATTCGTTTTTGTCGGGCCTGATGTGTAGCTGTCTTTGAGGATGCCATTAAAACTGATGTCGATTTTCGATTGATTGTTATTTGAACCGGTGCGGAATGTAAGTATAGGCAAGGGGCCGGACGATTCATATTCAGAAGTTATTATTTCAGTAGTCGAAGTAGCTGAAAGCCCGCTTCCGAAACCCTCACTGGCTTCAAAATTTGAATATCGTACTGCGCCATCAATATTTTTAAAAAAAACGTCTTTGAAGATTATTTTCTCTTCGTGCAGGTAGAATGGAAACGGACTTAATGTATTTGTATTGAAGTCAGGAGTCTGGACAAAATATCTTTGATTATTTGATTCAGGTGAAAGTGTCAGGAAGTATGCATTGGTATCAGTTACCAATGAATATTCGGGATTAAAAAGGTCTTGCCGCCAGTTTGTAAACAATAAAGAATCAAGTCCAATGGTATTTTTTTCACCGTAAAATTCAAAATAATCTCCTGGCCCAAAGTCATTGTCACTGACGTAAATAGCTGTTTCTTTGCCAAAATTGATCAATTTAAGATCAGCACCTTTTTTATTTGTAGCATCAAATCCAGCCGTTATTAGCTCTTCATAAGTAACCTTATAGATGCCGTTTTTTGCTACTTTTAATTTTAAGTATGTCTTTGCCGGGTCAATCCATTCATTTCCGTAATTAGTTTGGGCTTTTAAGCCGGAATAGGTAAAGGTGACAAAAATCAGTAATGTATATAATCTAAAAATATTTTTCATATTATAAATAATTGCAATGTGTTTGTTCTTCTAAATGTACCTTTAACGACAAAAATAAAAAATTTAATATAATTGTTGAAAAAAGTATTCAGAAAAATATAGTAATATACACTACACAACGATTTTTGTTGTGTAGTAAATGTTTTATTACTTTAATTGTGCAACTTTAGAATTAACATTGACTATTCAACTATTAATTTAAATCCTACACCGTGTATATTATCCAATTTTATTTTTGGATCCTCAGATAAATATTTTCTTAACCTGCTGATGAAAACATCCATACTCCTTCCCAAAAAATAATCATCTTCGCCCCAAAGTTTTTGCAAAATCAGACTTCTTTTGACTACATTATTTTTGTGATCAAGCAGCATTTTGAGCAAGTCAGCTTCTTTTTGAGTCAAACTTCTTTCTGTTCCTTCAAATGATAAAATTAAGTTCCTGTAATCAAAATTATATTGTCCAATTTTATATTGATCATTTGTAGATACAGAAACATATTTACGACGCAAGAAAACTTCAATTTTAAGAATCAGTTCTTCTATGCTGAATGGTTTGGTAATATAATCATCAGCACCAATACGTAAACCATGGATTCTGTCCTCTTTTAATGACTTGGCTGTGAGAAATAGAATAGGCACATTGGGGTCAGTGGCCCTTATTTTTTCTGCCAGCGCAAAGCCATCCATCTTAGGTAGCATTACATCCAGAATACAAAGGTCATAAGTCCCGTTAAAAAAACACTCAATACCACTCTCACCATCCAAACAATGGTCGACCTTGTAACCATGTAACTCCAGATTGTCTTTTGTCACGAAGCTCAAGGTTTCGTCATCTTCGACATACAATATTTTTGACTTTTCGCTCATTTTAAAGATATTTTTGGAATAGTGATAGTAAATGTGGACCCTTCATTCAAAACAGAATTAATATGAATATGCCATCCATGTGCTGAACAAATATTTTTTACATAATACAAGCCGAGTCCAAACCCTTTCACATTATGAATATTACCTGTAGATACTCTGAAAAACTTGTCAAATAGCTTTTTTTGATTCTCCCTATCAATGCCAATGCCATTGTCTTTAATATTTAACTGTATGGCATCAGTATGATTAACGACTTTAATATCGACAGCCGGATTGACCGGACTGTATTTTATGGCATTGTCAATCATATTAGCTACAACATTTACAAAATGAAGCTTATCAGCATTAATCAAAATTGGTTCATTATATGGTGTAAATGTAATATTTCCCATCTTCAATTTCAAAGATTCATTGCTGATTATATCTGTTAACGATTTATTTATATCAAATATTTCTTTTCTTAGTTCAATACTGTCTTTTTCCAGGCGGGCGATGTTAAGTACTTTTTCTACCTGGTCGTTGAGTCTTTGGTTTTGTTCACGTATAATTTGTGCGTACCGGCTTAATCTTGGGTCATTTTTAAGGCTGTTATCATTGGCAAGAAAATCTGAAGCTATTTTTATAGATGATATCGGTGTTTTAAATTCATGTGTCATGTTATTTATGAAATCTTTTTGCAATTCGGAGAGCCTTTTTTGTTCTAAAATTACCCACATACTATATAGAAAAAAAACTATGGCAAGGATTGACAAAGTTGTAAGGATTAATGCCATGTTTTTATTGGCCAGCAGAAAATTTTCTCTGGATGGAAATCTTACTACAAAATAATATACAAGATCATTTAATTTTGGAAGTTTTACATTCTTTTTTAGCTCATTTACACTTAGATTTTCAGTGCTGCAATAGTTGCCATAAACTAGTTCTCCGCTTACACAATCATATACTGCATACTCAAAATCAGTTGACAAAGATTGTTTTGCCATTTCCTGACGGAGATATTGTTCAAGTATGCCGGCGTCAATGGTGCTGTTGATATTTACAGCATAATAATTTGATGATTTTCTTTGGATAAGACCAGACTTTGGTAAGACCGTATTACTGAATTTTGACATTCTTTGCGCTACATTGCGCAACACAATATTGACAGTTTGGTCAAATTCTTTATCTTTTATATCCCAAGTTTTGACCAACCAGTATGATTGAATAAAAAGGATGCCTATGATAGACAGTCCACCCAAAACGATTAATCTTCGAATAAGTATATTAGGCATTCATTGCTATTATCCAGCCCAAAGATAAGAAGTTAAAAGCAATATTGTCTAATCCGATGGAAATTCATATTTTTGGGCCATCAATGTCTTTATCAAAAAAATATATAAGATTTATTTTAGCATTTGGGTTTTGGATTACCTTATGTTGGTGTTGTTTTTCACAACAGCGAAATAACCCATTTGAAATTAAACAAAGATTGCATAGTCTTCCAAAAAATGACACTGCTGTAGCTAAAATTGATGTATCTCCATCATCGATGGGCATAAAAAGTATTGGAGAGGCCTCAATTCCAGACACTAGTAAAATAGCTATCACAAATCCTTCAAAAAATGTTAATCCTTTTGAAGTTGATCATGTCCCAATAAGGAGAATCTCAGGAAATATGCTAAAGGACAATTTTAATGAGCAAGACAAAAGAAAGCAGAATTCAAACGGGGTTCTGCTCGGATTCCTGATGCTTTCCTGTGCACTACTGGCAATTGTAATAAACATTAAGAGTAAGGCACTAGGCATAATATCAAAATCTATTGTAAATGAAAATATGTTTAAACTTTTATACAGAGAAGAAAGTACCAAGTTTTCACCCTATTTGATATTTCTATTCGTCATTTTTTGTGTTAATCTGGCTGTCTTTATTTTTCTTGTTTCAAAATATTTTGGTGGACGATCAAACATTATAAGTTTTTATATCATTTTAGGCATTGTTTTTTTATTTATCTTATAAAACATTTCAGTTTGTTTTTATTGGGAAATGTCTTTGTTTTATCAAAATATACTCAACTTTATAGTTTTGCAGTCTTGGTATTTAATGTATTTACAGGCATTTATTTGATACCCATAAATTTTATTATAGCATTTGGGCCTAGTAATTTTAATGAAATAATAATTGTTATTTCGCTGTTTTATTTAGGATTTATGATACTATTGCGGACAATCAGAGGTATTTTTATTGTTTCCAACCTAATTTCAGATAGAATATTCCAAATTTTTATTTACCTTTGCGCCATGGAGATAGCGCCTGTTTTAATTTTGGCAAAGACAGTGATTAAATGGGGGCTTTATAACTAATTTTTTAGTAAACTTTAATGGTGTAAATGGCAACTAAAAGCACAGCGTCTCAGATTGAACCTCGTTATATTGAAAAACATAATCCAGTAAAATCACTATTAATTTCTCAACCCAAGCCAGAAGACAAATCTCCATACTACGAGATGGAATTGAAGTGGAATCTTAAGATTGATTGGCGGCCATTTATTCAGGTGGCTCCCGTTTCAGAAAAAGAGTTTCGCAAGAACAGGATTAATCTTGGAGAATTTCCTTGTGTCATTCTAAATAGTAAAGGGGCTGTTGATAATTTTTTCAGACTTTGTGAGGAAACAAGGGTTAGAATATCTCAGGATACCAGATATTTCTGTTTGACAGAAGCGATTGCCAATTACCTTCAAAAATTTATACTTTACAGAAAACGAAAAGTGTTTGTTGGTAAAAGAATTGCTGAAGATCTTGCACATTATTTTAACAAATATAAAAGTGAGAAATTTCTACTACCCTGTTCGAATTTAGGTTCAACTGAAATCGTAAGCTACCTGGAGAAGTTGGGTATTAATCATACTGAAGTAGTGATGTACACCACGGTGTCTGCGGATCTGTCTGACCTTAGCGATGTGTATTATGATATTTTAGCCTTTTTTAGTCCACAAGGTATAGAATCGTTGTTTGAAAATTTTCCTGATTTTGAACAAAATAATACGAGAATAGCCGTTTTTGGTAATGCAACTTGCAGAGTTGCTGAAGAAAAAGGATTATTTGTAAATATAAAGGCGCCAACACCTGAGGCACCTTCCATGACAAAAGCTCTTGAGAACTATATTATTAAGTCCAACGGAACAAAGTAGATTTTATCATGGTGTGTAGACCATTGACATCATATTTGCCACCAACATGGACGTGAAATTTATACAGCTATTGGAGCATAGGCTTGCTCAGGAATTACCTGGAGCAGACTCTCAGAATCTCATGGCTCCTGAAGGAAGTGAAAAATATAGAATTATAAGCCCAAATCACAAAATAGCTTGTGTATTGCTGTTGATTTTTCCAAAAGAAAAAGAATGGTATATCAGCTTAATTGAAAGGGCTTCTCAGCATCCTGAAGATAAGCATGGCGGGCAACTTGGTTTTCCAGGCGGAAAATTGGATCCGAGTGACAATACTTATGAAGATTGTGCATTGAGAGAGACTTATGAAGAACTTGGTGTGCCACCTGACAGCGTCGGTATATTAGGTAGTTTGACACCACTTTATGTTTATGTGAGTAATTTTTTGGTTCACCCATATGTTGGTTTTACTACTGAATATCCAAAATTTATCCAACAGGAATCTGAGGTAAAGAGTATCATCGAAGTCCCTGTAAACAGGTTTCTTAAATCGAAATACAAAAGCTTTGCCGACATCTCAGTTAGAGATTTTGTATTGAAAAATACACCTTATTATGACATTTATGGACAACAGTTATGGGGTGCCACTGCCATGATGATAAGTGAGTTTGAACAGATTCTAAAAGATATATGGGAGTGACAAATGAAATATTAGTCGTTAATTCCTTATCGATTGTAAAAATAACTATCTTCGCCGCTGAATATATTCGATATTATGAGATATTTTAAACGCTATCTTGTCACTGCGGCGTTGCCATATGCGAATGGTCCACTACATATTGGTCACCTGGCTGGTGCTTATCTCTCTGCAGATGCTTACGTGCGTTTTCAGAGACTGATGGGTAAAGATATTTTGTTTATTTGTGGTTCGGATGAACATGGTGCTGCCATCACTATCAAGGCAATTACTGAAGGACTAAAGCCACAAGATATTGTAGATAAGTATCATTCATTATTTAATGATACGTTCAAACGGATAGGCGTTTCATTTGATATGTATCACAGGACTTCTGCTCAACTGCACCATGAGACCTCGCAGGAATTTTTCAGAAAACTTTATTACAAAGGAGAATTTGAAGAAAAAGAATCTGAACAATACTTTGACCAAGAGGCATCTCAGTTTTTAGCAGACAGATATATTATGGGTACCTGTCCTAAATGTGCTAATCCAGAGGCATATGGAGATCAATGTGAGAAATGCGGATCCTCTCTTAGCCCGACTGAGTTAATTAATCCAGTGTCAAAATTATCCGGCAGCAAACCAGTTTTACGTAAAACCGTTCATTGGTATTTGCCATTGGATAAATATGAATATTGGCTTAGAGAATGGGTGGAAACCGGTAAACTGGACGGACAGCAGCTTCATGATCCTGGTGATTGGAAAAATCACGTCCTTGGTCAATGCAAATCATGGCTGGACGGAGGACTTCAGCCTAGGGCCATGACCAGAGATTTGGATTGGGGCGTAGATGTTCCTCATGATATCAAAGGTCATGAAGGAAAAAAGTTATATGTTTGGATGGATGCTCCAATTGGTTATATTTCAGCAACCAAACAATGGGCCATTGACCATAATAAAAATTGGAAAAAATACTGGCAGGATAACGAAACGGCATTAATCCATTTTATTGGTAAAGATAACATTGTATTTCATTGTCTGATTTTTCCTGCAATCCTTCATGCCCACGGAGATTACATTCTTCCTGTTAATGTCCCGGCAAATCAGTTTCTGAATCTGGAGGGAAAAAAAATATCCACATCTCGCAACTGGGCGGTTTGGGTACACGAATATCTGGATGAAGTGCCGGACAAACAAGACGAACTAAGATATGTTATGATAAAAAATATGCCCGAACAAAAAGATAGCGAATTTACATGGAAAGGATTTCAGGATGCTGTTAATAACGAATTAGTCAATAATCTTGCAAATTTTGTAAATAGAGTAGTTGTATTGACTCAAAAATTTTATGATGGTAAAGTACCCGCATTTGATGAATCACAGGATTTTGCGGGGCCGGAAGGAATGTATGATTCCACGTATCATGATTCTGAATTACTTCGTTTATTTGATGATATACAAGAAATGTGTGAACATCTTCGTGGATTTGATTTCAGGTCAGGATTGAAGATATTGATGGAGATTTCAACAAAGGGAAATCAAATTTTACAATTTAATGAGCCCTGGAAGATGATTAAAGAAGATCCTGGGACTGTGAAAGTAGTCATGAATCTTTGTCTTCAATATGTGGCAGCAATAGGCATCATTTGTCGTCCATTTATGCCTTTTACGTCTGATAAAATAAGAATACTGCTAAATCAGAAACCAATTGGAGAAAAAGGAGAATTAAACAAGATGCTTGATGATCTGAGTGAAGGCAAGTGTTTATTAAAAAATAAACATAAGATAGGTGAACCGACGCATCTATTTACGCGTATTGATGACGCATCCATTAATTTGCAAATTGAAAAACTGGAATCTTCTACTATACATGAAACAGCATCTGACATGGAAACAGCAGCAATAGCTCCTTCTATAAAAGCAGAAATAACTTATGAGGATTTTTCTAAAATGGATATAAGGACTGCTACAATTATAGCGGCTGAAAAAATAGAAAAGGCAGATAAATTATTAAAATTGACGCTAGATCTTGGCTTTGAGAAACGGACTGTCGTCTCCGGTATTGCTGAACATTATAGCCCTGAGGATGTTTTAGGTATGAAAGTTAGTCTACTAGCTAATCTGGCTCCGCGCAAAATGAAAGGCGTTGAGTCCCAGGGTATGATTCTTATGGCGGAAAATAAAGCAGGTCAGCTTAGTTTTGTCAGTCCTTCAGATGGGTGGGAAAATGGTCAATCAATTAAATGATGTCTCTTTCAGATAACATATTAAAAAAGCATAAACTTAGAATTACCCAGTTCAGGTCTGAGGTCATTGATATATTTAATGAAGCAGGCAGGGCATTATCAAGTAATGATATTGAAGCAAAACTAAAGGATGCAGATAGAATTACCCTGTACCGGACTTTAAAAAATTTTGAAGACAAAGGCATCATTCATAGAGCTATGGATGGTACTCAAACTCAAAAGTATGCCATGTGTGAAGCTGAATGTGATGAGTATCATCACCATGATGAACATGTCCATTTCCATTGTGAGAATTGTGAAAATACTTTTTGTATGGACAACGTTTTTGTTCCTAAAATCATATTGCCCAATGGATTTAAGATGCACAATGCCCATATGGTCATCAATGGCCGCTGTAAGAATTGTGGTTAATCTTAAGTGATATTTTACAATTCAATCGAATGTCATAGGAAGCGATAGATATCTCAAATTACCAGGTTGCGCCCGGATAAGATCGTTGTAGATATTGTAATTCAGCCAGTACAAAACCAAGATGTTCACTATGCAAACCGATTTTGCCACCTGATTTATTGAAGTAAGATGTCGGAACTTTTAGTGTTGCTTCGTCTATAATCTCCATAAATTTATGATAAGCCTGTTTTTTTATTTGGTTGAGATCGGGACATATTTTATGTTCTGAACAATACGTTTCAAAATAGGCAGGCATAAACATTTCTTCAAAATATGGCATAAAGTTTTCAAGTGATTGTTGGATTTTCAGGTGACTTTCTTGGCTTCCATCTCCCAGTCTTACGATCCATTCGCTTGAAAAAGTAAGATGATAAGTCACCTCTTTTAAACTCTTTTTTGCTATAGCAGATAGCCTTGAGTCACCTGAAGTGGTTAAGTCTTTTAACATATAATAATGATAACAATCAAACATACATTGTCTCATCATTGTATCACCCCAATGTCCGTTAGGCTGTTCGACCAAAAGTACGTTCCTGAATGCACGCACATCTCTTAGCATCGGATAGTCATCTTCTTGTTTACCTTCAGTTTCCGCAAGATATTGATAATAATTTCTTGCTTCACCTATTAAGTCCAGGGCAATATTAGTCAAGGCTATATCTTGCTCAAGCACTGGTCCATGTCCACACCATTCGCCTAATCTTTGGCCCAATATCATACTGTTATCAGCCAATGATAATATAAATTCTTTAACTTGTATTTCCATTCTTTCACATATGTTTAAGTTCTGCAGGCAGATTATAAAAGGTAGGATGTCTGTAAATTTTATCTTCAGCAGGGTCAAACAATGCTTCACTATCCTGGGGATTTGAAGCAGTGATATACTTGGCTTCTACTACCCAAATGCTTACACCTTCATTTCTTCGCGTATAAACATCCCGGGCATTTTGAATAGCCATATGGGCATCAGAGGCATGTATACTTCCGACATGTTTGTGATTTAAACCGTTTTTTGACCTTATAAAAACTTCAAATAATGGCCAGTCATTCATATATTATTTATTTTGGTTAAAATTAATTTGGACATATGGCTCGCATAATAAGAATGGTTCCAAGGTCGCTAATATTCGTTAGAAAACAGGTATTGTCAGGGCTTCGTAATAGTAAGCCTTTGAAGCCATCAGTTATATAAATGTCACCATTTTGAATTTTTGTATGTATCGTTGGCAATATGGTCTCTAATGATGTGGATAGGGAACCACTGTTGGAGATATTCAGATTCCAATATGATCCATCGGCTGATTTAAGCACAATTTTTGATAAATTTGTCAACAGGTTTAAACTGCCATTTGATATGGTAGCTGATCCGGAATTTACAATATTTACAGCAGCGGCGTTTAGTATTCCAGTATCATTTACTGTAATCCGAAATTTATTTAGATTTGGACTAGCAAGGATTATCCCATTAGCAGCATTATCAATAACCAGACTTTGTGGCTGAATGACGTAAGGCGGGTAATTTCCAGGCAATACCATGTTTACTGCAGCAAGTGCATTTATCCTTCCATAACCAAAAGTATTGTTCGGGATTGTTGTTCCTGATACTGAGCCGCAGGTCTGTGTACTGGTCAAATGTACAGCTGTTTCTTCTATAATTGTTTCAATAACATCTACTGCACCAGCTAGTTGTGGATTGGCAGAAAGAAGAAGCGCGACCTGACCAACCACATGGGGACCAGCCATGCTAGTGCCGGAATATGTAGCATAACTACCATCTTTGATGGATGATCTGACACCCGAGCCAGGAGCTGAAATATTTGGTTTTAGCCTGTCTGAAGTGTCGACAGTCACCGGACCTCTACTACTAAAATTTGAAATGGCATCTGTGTTCGTAGTTGATCCAACACTAAAACTCCCACTAAAAATAGCAGCCGGGTCACCTACCGTACTGCAGTCAGGTCCGGCATTTCCGGCAGATACCACAATAACACAACCGGCATTTCTAAGATTGTTTAATGCAGACTTCATTACAGAAAAATTTGAGGTATTGCAGCCTTCTCCGGTTGGGCAACCCCAGGAATTATTGATCACATGTGGCATTTTAGTATGATCGCCATTTACAGGTAAACTACCATATGGATAGGGTGCTAAAAACCATTCAAAACATTCTGTATATGTCGTTAATGTTCCCCATCCTCTTTCCATATTTCTACAGCCGATCCACTTGGCATTTGGCGCAACACCAATTTGATTGGTGGCCCCATCATCACCTACCATAGTGCCCATGGTATGGGTTCCATGATTATGATCGTCACATGGTTCTGATAAATTATATCCGCATGGGTTGGAACCCATGTTATGTGAATTATTACCATTAATAGCATCGTGCCAATTGTAGTCATGACTTGCTATGGTACCATTCCAGCCACGATATTTTCCTTTTAATGCATCATGATCCCATTTATATCCCGTGTCCTGTCCTCCGACTACTACATTTTGACCAGTATATCCCAAACTCCAGACTGATGGGGCATTAATCTGGGATAAATTCCATTCTATAGTCCGGCTGGCATCAACAGTCCTGTCATGGACTACATCTTCCATTTTAAAAGATCCGTCTTCAATAACTTCTTTTACACTTGACAATGTGGCAATTTGTTCAATAAGTGAAAAATCTACATTGGTGGAAATCATATTGACAATATAAAAACTTCTGTATGTGATTTTTTTGGCTTCCAGAAAAGACATAACTTCCTTTTGACTTTTTGATGCCGTTTCGACAAGCTTATTAAACACATGGGTCGTCTTGGATTCTTTACCCATTATTGTAGCCGCATTGCTTACATCAGCCTGTTCTTTCAGCACAATTACAACAGCCTGAGTTTTTGATTTATCACCTTTCCTGAGCTTAATATCAATTTTGTCTATGACTTGACTCCAACCAAAAAGGGTTGTCAAAATCATTACACAAAAAACTCTAAAAAGTCTATTCATAAAAACATATGGGTTAGCTTATACAATTTATTAAGCCACACTTACTTTTACCTGGTTTTTATGTTTTTCAGCATATGCAGTAGCTGCTTCCCTTACCCAAGAACCATTTTCATGAGCTTTAACCCTGGCAGCAAGTCGCTCTTTATTACAGGGACCATTTCCATTCACAACGTTCCAAAAATCATCCCAGTTAATGGTCCCGAAATCATAATGACCAGTTTTGTCATTCCATTTTAATAACGGGTCAGGAACTGTAATCCCTAATATCTCAGCCTGAGGAATGGTCATATCTACAAATCGTTGTCTAAGCTCATCGTTTGAAAAACGTTTTATTTTCCATGTCATTGATTGGGCTGAATGAGGAGAATCACCATCACTGGGACCAAACATCATCAATGATGGCCACCACCATCTGTTTAAGGCATCCTGTGCCATTTCTTTTTGTTCTGGTGTACCGTTGCAAAGCGTAAGTAATATTTCATAACCTTGTCGCTGATGAAATGACTCTTCTTTACAAACTCTTACCATAGCTCTTGCATAAGGACCATAGGAACATCTGCAAAGTGGTACCTGGTTCATAATGGCAGCGCCGTCAACCAGCCAGCCAACTGCACCTATATCCGCCCATGTTAATGTAGGATAGTTAAAAATGCTTGAATATTTCGCCTTTCCGGAATGCAATTGATCCAATAGTTCATCTCTGGAAATGCCTAATGTTTCGGCGGCTGAATAAAGATAAAGGCCATGACCTGCCTCATCCTGTACTTTAGCAAGAAGAGCAAGTTTGCGGCGGAGACTAGGTGCACGTGTGATCCAATTTCCTTCTGGAAGCATACCTACTATTTCTGAATGTGCATGCTGAGAAATCTGACGGATTAAGGTCTTTCGATATGCATCAGGCATCCAGTCTCTGGCTTCTATTTTTTCATCTTTATCAATTGCAGATTGAAAATTTAGCTCTAAAGAGGTTATATTATTCATGTATAATTATGCTTAGATTTTTGATTTTACAAAGATACAACTTATGACGTAATTTAAATATGCTTCAACTCTTGATTTTTTACGAAACGACTAAAAGCGATGATTGTTGTTGGATTTTGGTTTTATACAATGAGATTCACCTTTGTTTTATTACTTTTGTTGAAAAAATACCCACTTTCTTGACCAATTCATTTGTAACCGTAATTTTTCCTCTGGCACTGCCAAAACTGTATACTTATGTTGTACCTGAAGCACTGAAATATGAAATCATGGTAGGATTAAGGGTGGAAGTCTCGCTGAAAAATAAATTATATTCGGCTATTATTGCTGAAGTGCATGAGGATTTGGTATTGGAATACAAACCCAAACCGATAATAGCCATACTTGATAAGGTGCCACTGGTTACAGATGACCAATTAACACTTTGGAGGTGGATGGCAGATTATTATTGCTGTACGATAGGAGAGGTCATGAATGTTGCAATGCCAGCTGGACTTAAGTTAGAAAGTGAAACAAAAGTAGTCTTCAATGGTGATTTTCAGGATCAGACCCAATCTTTGTCTGATGATGAATATATGATAGCTGAAGCGGTGTCAATCCAAAACGAACTGACCATATTACAAATACAGAGCATTCTTAATAAGAAGACCATCTTTCCGGTACTCAGAAGTCTGCTGGATAAAAATGTCATTTCAATAAAAGAAGAACTCATTGAAAAGTTCAAGCCCAAAATGGTCAATTTTATGACACTTAATGAACCTTATAAGTCTGAACCGAACTTAATCAATGAGGCATTTGATATGGTCATTAAAAGTGAAAAACAGACCAAAACACTACTCGCTTTTATTCAATTGTCCCGCAATAAAAACTATACTGCACCTGTTGCAGATATATGCCAGCTTGCAGGGGTTGACAGTAGTGTTGTACAAGCTTTGACAAAAAAGAATATATTTACCATTACTAAACAAAAACAAAGCAGGGTTAAGGAAATAGGTCTTGACGATACTGACAAAGAGTCATTACAATCACTTAGTGATCAACAGATTGATGCACTGATTGAAATAAAAAACTATTTTGAACAACACAAACCTGTACTCCTGCATGGTATAACAGGAAGTGGCAAAACGAGGGTGTATGCTGAATTAATAAAAGATACGCTGGCAGTTGATAAACAAACATTATATCTGCTCCCTGAAATTGCACTGACGACTCATATGGTGGAACGTTTGAAAATAATATTTGGAAATGACGTATTGGTCTATCATAGTCGAATGAACAATCAGGAAAGGGTAGAAATGTGGAATGCTGTCCTTTTAGGCGCCAAAATAGTCATTGCTGCCAGATCAGGACTTTTTCTGCCTTTTGTACATCTTGGTCTTATTATTGTTGACGAAGAACATGATGCTTCTTTCAAACAAAATGATCCTAATCCCAGATACAATGCTCGTGATGCTGCTATTTATATGGCTAATACAACCCATTGTAATATCATATTGGGGAGTGCGACGCCAAGTCTTGAATCTTTTGCAAACACTATAAATGAAAAGTATGGTCTGGTCAGGATGTTTGACAGACATGGTGAGTCTGTACTGCCCAAAATAAGAATAGTGGATTTAAATGAAGCATCAAAAGATAAAAGATTTAAAGGCGTATTCAGCCCTGAACTTATTACATCTATTGAAGAAGCACTAATCAATAAGGAACAAATATTATTATTTCAGAACCGTCGGGGCTATGCACCTACCATCAACTGCCATGTGTGTGGGTGGAAGGCAGATTGTATTAATTGTGATGTACATATGACAGTACATAAAGCCTTCAATGAACTTCGGTGCCACTATTGCGGAACCAGAAGCAAAATACCTGTTCAATGTCCGGCCTGTGGAAATCATGATCTGTTTGAGCAAGGATTTGGCACAGAAAAAATAGAAGAAGAAATTAAAGAATGTTTTCCTACAGCACTCGTTGCCAGACTTGATATGGATACTGCCAAAACAAAATTGGCTTTTGAAAACATTATTCATGATTTTGAAGAACAACGTATTGATATACTCGTAGGTACACAGATGATTAGTAAAGGACTGGACTTTGGTAATATTGCGCTGGTAGGTGTCTTAAATGCCGATGCTATCTTGAGGTATCCTGATCTCAGGGCTAATGAAAGGGCATTTCAATTACTTACCCAGGTATCGGGTCGAGCGGGAAGAAGAACAAAACAAGGCCAGGTGATTATACAGACATACAATCCTACACATCCCGTCATTATCGAGACAATGCATCATTTGTATGACAGGTTTTTTGAGCGTGAGTCATCCGAGCGTAAAACATTTGTATATCCTCCATATTTCAGAATGATACAAATTGAGTTGCTGCATAAAAATGCAGGGACTTGTGCACACGCAGCAGGCGTTTTTGCTGACCAGGTAAGGTCAAAAATAGGTTCCAGACTTATTGGGCCAGCCATTCCTTCGATTGCCAGAATTCGCGGCATGTATATTCAAACTATAACCATCAAGATGGAGAAAGATCCAAAAATCGTTAGCAAAATAAAAAAGATAATCCTTCAGGAAAGAGATAAACTTAAACAGATTGCTACTTGTAAATCAGTACGTGTTAATATTGATGTCGATCCCTATTGAACTTTTTTCCTTTGGTCATAAGACACCGATCCATCAAGTTATAAAAATAGAATTACTTCGGAACAGAAATTTTTTTTGATTTTTTTATCAATAAATAACATATTATAAAAAATTATAATATATATTTGTCCTTTATTTCACTGCTTTGGTCTATAAAATGTGGATCAGGGGTGAGAGATAGTCTATCTTTGAATGGACACTTATTGATTTGAAAATTTTATAAATTTGTTACAATGAACAGATTCGCTTCTTTTTTTATTTTTAGTTCTGGTGCTGTTTCTTCAGTATTAAAGCGTTGTCCTACAGATTACAATAAGTATCAGGGCATCGGAGCAACGATATTTTTTACAGGCGTCTTATCTGCTTTATCTGCAGGTTATGCGCTATACACCGTTTTTGATTCGGTCATGGCTTCTGTAGTATTTGCCATAATCTGGGGCATGATGATTTTTAATCTTGACCGGTTTATTGTATCGGGTATGCGTAAGAAATCCAATCTACTGAGGGAATTTGCTATGGCTGCTCCTAGGATAGTATTGGCTGTTTTTATAGGTATTGTCATAGCGACACCGCTGGAATTAAAACTTTTTGAATCCGAAATAAATGCGGAGATCGGTATGATGCAACAAGAAACATACAAAGAACAGGATGATCTCCTCAAAAAAAGATATGAGGCTGATATCAAAGTTGTCAATGATGAAATTGATTTGTTAAGGGGCAAACTCAACAAATCGGATCAGATGCGGACAAGTTTGCTGACGGATGCCATTGGTGAAGCAGATGGTACCGGAGGTAGCAAGATACGCAATATGGGTGCCATTTACAAAATGAAATCCACGGCTGCATCGAGGGCTGAACAGGAATATCAGGCAGTGTATGCAGAAATAAATCCAAAACTTGATGAACAACTGACAAAACTTGAAACAATTGAATCATCAAGGAAAGCAGATATGGAAAGCCTGAACAGGGCCTCATTGACCGGTTTTGCATCCAGACTCAAAGCGTTGCACAGATTGTCTGCCAAGGAAGAAGCTATTAAAATTGCAGGGCTATTTATAACTATTTTGTTTTTAATAATAGAATGTTCGCCCATTCTTGTAAAACTCATTAGTGAGCGGACGCCTTACGATCAGCGTATTGATTCTGTCGAAACAGAATATCATCTGGCTAATCTTAAAACAACAACATTATCAAAATTAGCTACAGATAGTCGCATCACATTTGAAAACAAAACTGCAGGATTTAGGGTCACTGAAATGATCAATGCCGAAAATGAAGTTTTTGCCCACGCATTGCGGCGGGAGAAAGAGCAACTTATGGATCGCAAAGAAGGTTGGTTTAGTCTGCTTAAAAAACGGAGGATCTTTGATTTCTGATTCATGATTAAATATATAGAATAAAATTAAATGGCCATGTTCTTTTAGGATGTGGCCATTTTTTATGTTAATTATTTTTTATTGTTATTATATCACTGTTTAGTTTTATAAAAACTTATCTTTGTTTTAAATTGGGAAACATATTAGTTATAAATGTTTTGGTTAATGTTTAGAGAAGTCTTGATTTAACTGGTTTTTCGTTTTTATTTTATTGGTGTATTTTAGTTTTCGCTATTAAGATTTATTTCTTTATTTTGTATATAATGCTTCATGCAATAAATACAAAATGTATGGCAAAAATTAAAATGCACCTTTTTTTTTGATAAATGCGCAATTCTTGAGTTATTAGGTTTATATTTTGAGATTTACTACATTCAAATTAACTACTTAATATGATTTTAGAATTATAAATACTTTTTTTTTGTCACGTTTTATCATTAAACAGATTATATCAAGGAATAGGTGTTAAGTTATTATTTATAAAATACTTTTTATGGTTATGAAAAATCAGATCTTCATTAAAAATTTTAATTATTTATTTATTACTTCGGCACTTTGTTTAATGAGCAATACTTTATTTTCTCAAAATTATTTTTTTGATAGTTGCGAAAATATTGATACTGTTTTTGGACCAACTATTACAGACCTTAATTGTACGGTTTATGAAGCAATTAAAATGGATGGCACCCTGCAGAATGCAACATCAGAGACAGTTGTCAATGCATGTGGAGCAGATACTTTGCCTACAGTATGGTATAAAATAGAGGTAGATGACAATGCCATTTTTTTACACACTAGTTTAGCCACAATAGGTAATTGGAAACCTGTTTGGGCTATTTATAGCGGTAATTGCGGAGCGCTACAGCTAGTGAATGGTTATGGTCTTTCTAATAATTTTCCATGTAGTAATAGTGATAAAAATGACTTTATACATACCATCAAAGTCATGGAAAATGTAAAAACTTATTATATTGCTGTAAGTGGTAGTGGAGTTCTGGACAATCCTGAATTTAGTTTAAAATTTTGGTCATCCGGTGATTGTATTTCTTGCCTGGGAACTCCCGGATGCGCTTCTACAGCGGAGTGGACAATTAAAGAAAGATCCAGCAATAAAAGTCTTAATGACCCTTCTTTTTATCAGGGAGAAGCTGTTGTAGTTTGTGTGGATTTTTTATATGATTCATCATCGACAGGTGTAGATTGGTTACATGGTTTGATTCCTGATTTTGGGCCAGGATGGGATATGAATAAGTTTAAACCAGAGCATATTGAATTTTCAACTAAAAGTGCTGAGTGGTTTGATGAAAATGACCTGAATTGTTCTGCTTTAACTATTGAGGCATTGCCTTTTTTGTGTACATATCAAGACCCTTTGACTGGAAAATTAACACTCTGCAATACACAATGTCAATCTTGCCCATGTAATGGCCCTCTTCAACAAGGATCGAAGTTGCCATCAGGGTGGTTTTGGAATACTAATGGAGGGCCCCTTTGTGATAATGATTGTTCGCCATCAACTCATTTCGGCATAGGTCAGGTAGTTTCCAATATATATTTTTGTACAGAATTACAAGTTAAAACTTTTGCCACTCAAAATGAATTTGAAAACAATAAAAATTTAAGGTTTAATTTCCAAACAACTACAGATGGTGCAACTGGTTGTTGGGAAGATCCTGTTTTAGAATGCACAAGAGATTATGCACAAATCGGACCGGATTGGGTAATTGACGACAGCACGGATCAAACAAATACTTTAGCGCTTTTTGTTTATGAAGATGTTTACAAAAATGGACTTTACGATAATGATGACGATTTTGCTTTAAAAAATTGCGCCATAACTATTGTAGGGTCGGATACTACATTTTTTACAAATGGTTTTGGAAAGGTGTTTTTACATTTAGAAAATGGGACATATATAATTCGATATCAAATGAATTACGGGGATTGGGAAAATGATGTGATTGAAAAAACAATCATCGTATCTGACTTAAACCAAAATGATTCTTTGGGTTTTGCGCCATCAGTACTAAACTATTTCGGTAATGTGATCGTAGGCTCTAATTTTCTGCGATGCAATACTGAAGTTCCCATATTTGTTGCAGCTTCGAATACTTCAAATTATAAATTTGATGGTTATATCTCATTGCATATTGATCCTTCATTGCAAATAAATTCTGGAGTTCCTGAACCCGATTTCAACTCTCTCAATGTATTAAATTGGAATTTTGAAAACTTAAGACCTGGCAAATCAGTATATTCAAAAGCATTTGTAAATATTCCGAACCAAATGTCAAATGCCGATTCATTACGTTTTACAGCATATCTGATTTCATCATCAGGTGATACATTATCAACATTTTACTACGTTAGCATCATACGGTGCAGTTACGATCCAAATGATAAAAGGAGCTGGCCTGACAGAATAGGCGATGAAAATTATACATTAAAATCAGAAAAATTAGATTACACCATTAGGTTTCAAAATAATGGAAATGATACTGCATACTATGTCAGGATTGTCGACGTTCTTGATAATGGTGTCGATAAACATTCTTTATTTATAAAAGCTTCCAGCCATCAAGTGGAAACTTTTATGATAGGTGATACCCTTAATTTTATTTTTGGCAATATCTTTTTGCCGGATAGTACAACAAACTTTAGGGCGAGTCAAGGCTATGTTTCTTTTTCTTTATCATCCAAAAAAGATATCGTTCCCGGAACAGTTATTACAAACAAAGCATCCATCTATTTTGATCAGAACCCACCGATTATTACCAATAAAGTGGTTAATACTATAGTAGATTCTTTGCCTTGTCCATTGAAGAACATTTGGCTGGAAGATAATGCCATTCGCATCAATCCTGGAGGCAATTCCTTTAAATGGTATGATTGCAATACAGGCTTATTAGTAAATACATCATTAGTTGCAGCGTATACGCCATCATTCAGTGGAAGTTTTTATGCAGAGATCAAAGGTGATCATTGTACCGTCAGAACTGAATGTATATCTTTTGGTTTATCTTCCCTGGATCATGATTCGCAACCCATGATTAAAGTATACCCGAATCCGACAAATGGGGCATTTTATATCTCTGCCGGTTTTAAAGTATTATCTGTATCAGCCTTTGATTTATTGGGCAACGTGGTATCACTATCCACTGAGTTAAGTCAGGTAAATGACTCTAAAGTTATGTTGAAAAATTGTATTCCAGGTGTGTATGTTTTAGCCATACAAACAAAAAATAGGTTGTATCATACCAGAGTTACCGTTGCAAACTAACTTGTGTTGTCTTAAAACTTTGATAAAAAGATTCCTAACTTATCTTATCTTGCATCTTCAAAAATGTAGCAAAGATGAAACATAAACTGAAATTTCTCTTAAGCATTGGATTTGTATTCCTGCTTATGATATTTGGTTGTAGCTCTGAAAATGATATTGCACCTGTTTTGGTCCAGAAGCCAGAATTTTTACCAATAGTCATGATTCATGGAGCACTTGCTTCAGGTGACACTTATGCCAAACATAGTATGTTATTTGGAAGTAATGCATATGATAATGCCTTACTGTACGTTTTTGACTGGAATAGCCTTGGAGGCGGGAATGCGCAAGCGATTTCGGCGCTTGACAGCTACATTGATAAAATACTGGCAACAACAGGAAAAAATAAAATTTATCTGATAGGTCATTCAGCAGGCGGCGGGTTGGGTTATTCATATTGCAGCGTTGCTGCAAGGGCTCAAAAAGTCCAAAAATATGTCCACCTGGCGTCTAATACTCAAACAAAACCGGCTGGACCGATTGGAGAAATTCCTACGTTTAATGTATATTCCAAGGCTGACAAAGTGGTAAATGGGTCAGATATTGTAGGTGCAGTAAATACTGTATTTGATGATTTGGATCATTATCAGGTTGCTACTTCAGAAAAAAGTTTTGAAAAAATCTTTAACTTTTTATTGGGAGAGATTGCCAATCCCGTTATTACCAGACAAGCTGAGCCAAAGATAAGCGGTAGAGTGGTTACCCTAGGAGAAAACAAGGCGGTATCAAATGTTTCAGTAAAAGTATTTATAGTAGATGGACTAACAGGAAATAGAGTGGGAGATCCTGTGGCGATTTTTTTACCCGACCCGGATGGATATTTTGGTCCATTAAAATTAAATCCTGAGATGCACCATGAATTTGAAATAACATCCTCCGATCCGGATTTTAGAACATTACACTATTACAGAGAGCCGATCATAAGGGACAATAAATTTTTATATCTACGTACTTTTCCACCCGTAGCCTCTCTTGCTGGTATTCTTCTTTCCAACTTACCCAAGGACGATGGGCAAGCAGTTGTTGCCGTATTTTCATCAAATCAGGCAGTGATCAACGGTAGGGACTCTTTGTTTATTCAGAAAATTGATCTTGTTACACCAGCACTTTGTTCGCCACAAAACAGTACTATAGCTATGTTTCTATATGATAATGGGGATAAAATAAGTTCCGGAAATCCACATGCAGCATTTAGCATAATTCCTTTTCTGAAAGGCGCAGATATTTATAATGGTACGCCTTGCTCCGAGACCATTACTATCAGATTAAATGGTAGCGTTCGGGGTGTAAAAAACTATAAGTCTGCTACCGAAGGTGTTGTCATTGTTGTTTTTGATTGATTCAGGAAATTTTTATTTAGCCTTTCACTGAAGTATTTAGGCACAAAAAAAAAGATTTAGGTCGGCTGTTTGATTGATTCAATAGACAAAAATACTGCCAGAACGCTTAAGAAAGTGATAAACAGCGGTATTTTCAATTTAATCACTTCAACTCCTATTACTTCGGTTTCTGTTAATAATATGATGGGTCAGGAGATCAGAAAGTACAACTTTAAAGATTTACTTACCGAAAGGACTCTGGATTCTGAAAGTCTTGAAACTGGTGTTTATTTTCTTTCCGTAACCACTCATCGTGGAACTTTCATTGAGCGACTTGTGATCAGGTAATTAGAATAAGGCATTTTTCAAGCATAGTTATTACTTCATACTATATAGTTATACACACAATACAATATGGTTAATGGCTTTTTTAGTGGTTCGTCGACTTATAGGTCTGTTTATCTATTTTTATTTCCAGTATGCAACAATAGACAGACTTTTGTGTCTTTAAACATGGACACAATAAAAAACAATTTATGTCAAGATATTTAATGCCGGTATTTATATTAATGATTGCTTCAATGTCTATAATTGGGCAACAATCATCTATATTAGGATCCGTGATAAATGAAAATGGAGAAGGAATAGGATTTGCCACAGTCATTCTTAAATCAGCGAAGGATAGTGTTATGGTAAAAGCTGATATCACAGATGAATCCGGAGGCTATGTTTTTGAGAGATTGGAAAAAGGAAATTATTTTATCGAATCCAATTTGTTGGGAATGATTGACTATCGTAGTGATGCCATAGCATTAAAAGAAACAACGTCAAATCATCCTCCTATAGTTCTAAAAGAAAACGCCAAACTTATTGAAGAAGTTGTCGTTACTGCTGCCAGGGCAATAATAGAAGTAAAGTCTGACAGGACTATATTTAATGTTCAGGGAACCATCAATTCCGCGGGTGATAATGGTTTAAATCTATTGCGCAAAGCACCCGGTGTTTTGGTGGATAATAATAACAATATTTCTGTTTTGGGCAGATCGGGTGTCCTTATTTATGTCGACGGCAAGCGTATCCCTTTACGAGGAGATGATCTGACCATCTACCTTCAAAATATGACCTCTGAACAAATCGACAAAATTGATATCATAACCAATCCGGGATCAAAATACGAAGCTCAAGGCAATGCGGGCATTATTGATATTCGCCTGAAAAAGGATAAAAACCTGGGTGGAAATGGATCTATAAGTGGTAGTTATGGACATGGACGATATGGTCAGGGTAATCTTACGGCCAATGGAAATTATAGAAACAAGTCGTTTAATACCTTTGGGAGCTTAGGGTATAATAAAGGTATACAATGGAATAAAATGGTATTTCTAAACTATCAGAATGGTTTGCTTCTTGATGCAACCAATCTTTCAACAAGCGATTATCATACCATTAACGGAAGATTGGGAACGGATTTTTATTTGTCTAAAAAAAGTACTATTGGTTTTCTGGTCTCTGCTCAGGAAAATAAAAGTGAAGGGAAAAATGATAACTTTAATTACATTTCTGCTCAAAGTAGACCTGGCATTATTGATAGTGTTCTGATTGCTTTAAACACATCAACTTCCACCAGAAAACAAACAACATATAATATAAATTATGCATATGAATCAGGAAAAAACAGGCTTAATATTGATCTTGATTTTGGTAAGTATCGCAATATAGCAAATAACAGTCAACCTAATTTGTATTATAACCCAGCCCAAACAGAAGTAATCAGTAAAAATATCAATAGTTATACAACACCTGTAAACATCGATATTGCCACTGCCAAACTGGATTATGAAACTGAATTACTCGGAGGTAGCCTTGGATTTGGATCAAAAATAAGTAACGTTATTACGGACAATACTTTTTTGTTTTATAATATTATCAACGATGAGGCTATTATTAACAATAAGCGATCCAACCAATTCAAATATGAAGAAATGGTGTATGCCGGCTATGTGAATTATGCCAGGAGTCTTAGTGCGAAATGGAACATGACAGCAGGCTTAAGGGTAGAAAAAACAGATGCCAAGGGTGACCTTACTGCCTTTCTGCCTGAACTCGAGGAGGAGCCGGTGGTTTTTGATTATTATAGTTATTTTCCATCTGCAGGGCTTACTTATCAGCAATCACCTGAACATCTATATTCAATAAATTATGGACGTCGTATCAATCGACCGGATTATAACATCCTGAATCCCTTTCGAGAGCAAATAAGTGAGTTGTCATATAGTCGGGGTAATAAATTTTTACAACCTGAAATAGTTAATAACTTAGAAATTGGGTATACTTTAAAATATCGGTATTCTTTCAAACTGGCATATAGCCTTACAAGCAATCAAATTACCCGTCTTATTGGTCCTGACGATATCGATCCTCGAGCGAGATTTATAAGTTGGGACAATCTTGCTACTCAAAAACTATATAGTTTTAATGTTTCAGCTCCTTTTGATGTCACAAAATGGTGGAATGCCTATATGAATTTGGGTGTCTCATATGTTAATAATCAGGCAGATTATGGAAATGGTGCTGTCGTAGATGTTCAGGCAGGATCATATAATATCTACCAGCAACATACTTTTACATTACCCAATAAATTTAAAGGTGAAATATCTGGCTGGTATTCAGGACCTGGTGTATGGGGCGGTGTTTTTCTTTATGATGACAGCTATAGTCTCAATCTGGGTTTACAACGCAAATTTTTGCAAGATAAAATGAATGTCAGGTTAAGTGTAGGAGACATAACCTATCAGACTGGGTGGAGTGGATATTCCGTTTTTAATGGCTTGCGAAGCGAAGGCAGAGGCAACTGGGATAGTAGACGAGCTACGATAAGTATTAGTTACGACTTTGGAAATTCAAATGTCAAGTCAAGAAAAAGAAGTACAGGTATTGAAAATGAAAGTAAAAGGGTAGGAAGCTAGTTTCAAGCCTCACTGATGTATAAGTTAGTTATATTTTTTGTCCATCAGATGACATTATCCATCCACTATCTCCATTTTCAGTTTTTACATTTACCCAATTTTCAATAGCATCCTCAGAAAAAACCTTGGTACCCGCAGGCAATGTTGTTATGTCAGGACTTAACATATCGGGACCTGTCTTAAGACTTACTTTGGTTGATGTAATAATTATCCCATTATTATGGTACATCTGTCTGCATCTGCTAAATGAAGCAAAACCAGTAATTAAAAATAAACAAAAAAGCAAGGTTATATAATAAAATGTTGGTTTTGTCCATCTTTTTTGAGGCATATTCAAGATAAAAATAATACCTATTCCTGACAAACAAAGAAGGCTTAATATTGCCCAAAAGTTTGAATTAAGGACACCGGTGAAGTAGTTCCAGCCTGAAATCAATATAAATGACTGCGGCGCGTCATCCATCTCAGAAATTCGTTTGCGAACAATGGTTAAATCAGATCTTAACTGTTGATCATTTGGAGCATATTTAAGTGCTTTTTCATAATACAGAATAGCTAAAGCATTTTGGTTCATGTTAGCGTAAGTCAATGCCATATTTTTAAACAGTGCTTTACCGGCAAATTTACCCTGATCTATGGACGCATAAGATTCCAAAGCCTTAGCATAGTCTTTACTAAAAAGGGCTTTATTTCCTTGTGAAAATTTTAGATGCACATCTTCTGATGCGGGGAGATCCGTAGTGATACATACCAGTAAAAAAAATATATACTTCATAATAAATCGACACTTGTTACGTATAACCAAAGATGCAATTACAAAGTTTAATATTTATGCCAAAACGCGTTATTTACAAACTAATCACAATACCTAAAGTTGGTAATACATTACCATTATTGTCGATAGAAGGTTTTAATTTATACCGCTGTTGATCGATCGGTGCATCGGGATTGCTTATGATTGGACCACCGATTGGTTTATTATTTTCATCAAGTGGTCGATCAAGTAATAAAATTTCCTGAGCAATTGCGCTCGCAGTTACGTTTTGTAAGTCTAAAAACAAATTCAGATCCCAGCCCTTAAAAAACCACTTTTTATCAATTCTTATATCTAGCCCGTTGACAGGACCCCTACGCAAAGTATTTATTTTTGTATAGTCAGGTATCCCAGCAAAATTTCTATCCCAATTGACAACCAAATTAGAATTATCGCTAAATGGAGTAAATGGTAAGCCATATTGGTATCTGTAACGAATACCCAGATCCCAACTACGACCAAGTTGTTTCCCCATTGTCAGATTTATGATATGTCTCGCATCCCAACTACTTGGAGCATATACACCCGAAATATTATTAAATTCTGACTTGCCAAATGTGTATGCCAATATACCATAAAACCCCTTTGTCAATCTTTGCTGAAAAAGCAATTCCATACCATAAGTTCTACCATTCGAGGTAGACGTTACAGGTTCGTTTCCGATAACCCCAAAATCACCACCAAGGTTTGCCAGAGAAATACGTTCTCTTAAAAGCAATGGATAGTTCTGATAAGTCTTATAGTATCCTTCGAGTGTTATTCTACTTGATGGGCTGAGGTTATACTCTACACCAGTGACGAGATGATTGGCTCCAATATAAGTGACTTCATTTTGTTTATTGACCAATACATTATTCTGGGTATATCCCATGACTGTATATGAAGGCAACTGATAATATCTGCCCACATTAAAATTGTATGACCATTTTTCTGTCAGTCGGTATGATAATGAAAATCGTGGAGAAAATTGATCAAGAGGATTGTCCATCTCTTTCGAGTAGTTGTTCCCATCAAATCTGACACCAAGCGACATATTGAGTTTTTCATTTACAAATTTTCGACTTATATTACCAAAAAAACCATATTTACTTAATGAAATGGCATTGGAATAGTCTATATTTTCAGGGCCTGACGTGGTAAATATTTTATTTTGAGTAATGTTGTTGTATTTAACATATTCATATCCAATACCTAACATATATTGCCATTCGCCATGTTTTTGAGAAGTCTCAATGCGCAACTTATTTTCTATTTCCTGAGATTTATAATTGAGCACTAAGTTTTGTGGTTTTGACTCATCATTATTTAGAAATTTAGTGGCTTCATTATTCAACATATTTCTGCTGAGTACAAAGGTTGTAAAGCCATGTGCGCCATATCTTTTGTATACAAGACCGTTGGTATAATTCCACTGTGTATTGACGGGTAGACGATCAATCAGATTTTGTTTGGCTTCCGTATCATTGGCTTCTTTATTGATCGTAAAATCATCAATGGCACCAAGACCTATGAAATAGATTTCATTTTTAGCGTTGATTTTATATTTATACTTGACGTTAAAGTCATTGTACGTGGGTAAAAAGGGCAGACCTATGGCTTTGAACAAAAACTGTAAATAGGACCTTCGAGCCGAAACAAGAAAGGTACTTTTTTTACCTATAGGACCATCAAGTGTAAAGCCTATGTCTGATGCACCTGCAGTGGCTGTAAAACCGATTCGATCATCACGGCCATCTTTATATTTAAAATTGAATACGGAGCTAAGGGTGTTGCCACGATTAGCCGGGAATGCTCCACTGAAAAAATCTACTTCACGAACAAAATCTACATTGATGATGCCGGCCGGTCCTCCTGAAGATCCTTGGGTAGAAAAGTGATTAATGACAGGAATTTCCACATCATCGATGTAAAATCTGTTCTCATTAGGTGCCCCGCCGCGTATGATGAGGTCATTTCTGAATGAAGCAGTAGATGTGACGCCTGGAAGTGATTGTATGACCCTAGAAATATCTCTGTTGCCACCCGGACTTCGTTTGATCTCTGACACGCCTATGGTCCGCAGGGAAAGCGGACTTTCTGCCGTCTTTTTAAAGGAAGCGGATTTGATGACAACTTCATCCAGTTGTTTACTATTTTCTACCAGTTCAAAATTTAATATCGTAGGTCTGATTCCCTGTATTTCTATCTCATAATTGGATTGACTTTCATAACCGATGTAGCTTACCTGAATATTATAGAAACCTGGTTTGACAGCATCAATTATATAATTGCCATCCAGATCAGTAGCTGTGCCGCGTTCGGTACCAATAAGGAAAACTGAAGCACCAATGATTGGTTCGTTGGATAGTTTGTCTTTGACACTGCCCTTGATGACACCAGTCTGTCCAAAACAAAAAGTCAACATTACAAAAACAAAAATAACCGTAAAAAATACACGCATAAAGTATACATTTTGTAAAAAGTAAATCAAACACGATTAACTCCAAATTGTTCTTATTTGGTAGGTTTGTCAATCACTTTACTCCAAGTACTTTTTTATAAAAAATCAATTATCTGGTTGTACCTCTCCATGACCACTTTTTCTGTGGTTTGGAAGTGGCGGTGATAGGTGCACTGGTGGCAGGTCTGCCTGTGCTGTCTGTCGTTGCCGGTCGTGGTCTGTTGTGATTGCCATTCCCACGCTGTATTTGAGCTTTTGGCTTAGCAGGGTTTTCTGCTACAGTATTTTCAGCAGGAAAAGGATGATTATCTTCCACAGGTATTTGAATAGAAATTAATTTCTGAATGTCTCTCAGGAATGGTCTTTCTTCTACATCGCAGAATGATATGGCTTTACCATTGGCACCAGCCCGGCCAGTACGACCGATACGGTGTACATAAGTCTCCGGTATGTTTGGTATTTCAAAATTAATGACATATGACAACTCGTCTATATCTATTCCTCTTGCTGCAATATCTGTAGCTACCAATACACGCGTGATGTGATCTTTAAAATTACTTAAAGCTTTTTGTCTGGCGTTCTGTGACTTATTGCCATGTATGGCTTCTGCTTTGACATTAAATCTGGTTAACATCTTTACAACCTTATCAGCCCCATGTTTGGTTCTGGTAAACACTAAGGCGGTAATGATGCCAGGATCTTTTAGTAAGTGAACCAAAAGCTCATACTTGCGAGCCTGATCAACAAAATAGATAGCTTGCTGAATGGTTTCTGCGGTTGATGATATAGGTGTGACTTCTACTTTTTCCGGATTGGTCAGGATAGTCGAAGCCAGAGCCATGATAGAATCAGGCATAGTTGCTGAGAAAAATAATGACTGGCGCTTTACCGGTATCATTTTAATCAGTTTTTTGACATCATGTACAAAGCCCATATCTAGCATTCTGTCTGCTTCGTCCAAAACAAAAATACTGACATCATTCAATCTGATGTAACCTTGTGATATCAAATCCAGCAATCTTCCCGGTGTAGCTATAAGCACATCAACACCATTTCGAAGTGCATTTACCTGAGCACTTTGAGGAACACCGCCGAATACGACAGTATACCTCAATTTTGTGTGTCTGCCGTAAGCAGCGAAGCTATCTCCAATCTGGATGGCCAATTCTCTGGTTGGCGTTACGATGAGTGCTTTTATTTTTCTGATTGATCTGTCATCCCCGGGATGAAGATGCAATTGTTGTATAATAGGAATAGCAAAAGCGGCTGTTTTACCGGTACCGGTTTGAGCGCAACCTAAGAGATCCTGACCTTTAAGAATGATGGGAATGGATTTTTCCTGAATGGGTGTAGGCATTGTATAACCTTCAGTGTCAAGAGCACGCAAAATGGGCTCTATTAGACCTAATTTTTCAAAAGACATATATATATTTTAGTATCGGTTCTCCGTTGTGGACTGAAATTAGAACCTAAGGGAGGATGATTAAGCCACAAAGATAAGACAATAAAATGGAAATAAGCAATTTATATCTGTTTTCATTATAAATTAAAAATAAAAATATGTGTTTATGAGGCATGACACCATCTAAAAGTATACATAATCTTTTTTGGATAATCAAATATTAAAGTAAGTATTTATAATCAAAGATGACATAAATCATATGAAGTAACAAACAAAATCATATGAAGAAATTCACCTTGACTATACATTTACAGATTGATGTACGTGTGATATTTATGACTTTAAAACTGTATGATGTATCAATTTGGTGAAGCCATAAAGTTGTTTTTGGTTGAGGTGGGAGAGTTGTTCTACTTTGCAGGACGTTTTTTTTCAAATTTAATTAAGCGCCCTTTTGAATTTAAGGAGTTTTTAAGACAATGTTATTTCATAGGCAACAGGTCATTGTTTCTGGTTGGTATCACAGGTTTTATCATCGGCTTGGTATTTACTTTACAGTCAAGACCAAAATTATTGGAGTTGGGTGCAGTTTCCTGGCTACCTGGTATGGTTGGTATCTCCATCATCAGAGAAATAGGGCCCATAATTACGGCATTAATTTGTGCTGGAAAGATAGGCTCGGGTATTGGTGCTGAACTTGGATCTATGAAGGTAACAGAACAAATTGATGCTATGGAAGTTTCCGGCACAAATCCTTTTAAATATCTTGTTGTGACGCGAATTCTGGCCACAACTTTGATGATACCAATCCTAGTAATCATAGGTGATGCTATTGCTTTATTTGGATCTTTTCTGGTCGAAAATATAAAGGGAGATGTCTCATATACCTTGTATTTTGATCAGGTATTTACAGCGTTGGAATTTAGTGACTTTGTCCCGTCCACGATTAAAACATTTTTTTTTGGTTTTGCTATTGGCCTGGTAGGCTGTTATAAAGGATATACCACCCGACATGGGACAGCTGGTGTCGGAGTTTCAGCAAATTCCGCGGTCGTAGAAGCATCAATTGTTTTATTTATACTGGACTTTATTGCAGTGTTGGTTTCTGATATTTTTTATAGCATATGAAGACGAGCACCAATAATAAAAATGTAGTGATAAGCATTCGGCAGCTTTTCAAACGCTACGGGAAAAATCATGTACTTGAAGGGTTCAACATGGACTTATATGAGGGCGAAACACTAGTCATTATGGGTAAGTCAGGATCGGGCAAATCAGTTATGATAAAATGTCTGATTGGTCTTGAAAGTCATGATAAAGGTACCATTAATATAATGGGTATGGATATGGATAAAATCAATGCTGACCAATTGGATGAATTACGTACCGAAGTGGGCTTTTTATTTCAGGGTAGCGCTTTATACGATTCAATGACAGTTCGTGAAAATCTCGAATTCCCGCTACGTAGGCACACTAAAAAATTTGGCATTATTGATGATGCGTCGCCACTGGTTTTAGAAGCATTAAAAAGTGTGGGTTTGGAACGTGCCATCGACCTTATGCCGGAAGAATTGTCGGGAGGCATGAAAAGAAGAATTGCATTGGCACGTACACTGATATTGAAACCCAAAATAATTCTTTATGATGAACCTACAACAGGTCTCGATCCCATTACATCAAAGGAAATAGTTTTACTGATGAAATCAATACAGGAAACATATAAAACATCGTCTATTATTATCACTCATGATGTTGACTGTGCCAGATTTATTTCCAACAGGATGATTCTGTTAGTTGATGGTATTAATTACGCTGAAGGAACTTTTGATGAACTGACAGCATCAGAAGATCCAAAGGTTAAAGCATTTTTTAAAGCATAACAATATGGAAAAGTCAATTTATCAAAAACTAAAACTCGGCATATTTGTCATTTCTGGTATTGTTTTGTTTTTGGCCATGATTTGGTTTATAGGCGAGAAAAAAAGTATGTTTGGTAATAATGTTGAAATTTATGCTGTATTCAATAACATTAATGGCTTAAAGAATGGAAACAATGTACGGTTTTCTGGCATAAATGTTGGAACAGTCAAGGACATCAGAATGGTATCGGACACTATGATTGTAGTGAAACTCAATGTTGATAAGGACATTACAAATCATATCAAAACGGATGCTAAAGTTGTCATCACTTCTGATGGTTTGGTAGGAGCAATGATTGTCAACATCTTGCCTGGTGATGGAGGGAAAGTAAGTTTACTTGTAGGGGATACATTAAAATCTATGAGTCGACTAAGGACAGACGAAATGCTAAATACCTTAAGCATTACCAACGAAAATGCAGCTGTACTCACTGCTGAATTGCTAAAAATAGCTAAAGAAATTTCGGAAGGAAAAGGTGTTATCGGTGCACTTTTACGAGATTCTACCATAACAGAAGACGTAACACAAACGCTTCATTTTCTTAAAAAAACAAGTATGGAATCCAACACCGCCATGAAGAACGTGAGCAATCTGATTACTTCCCTGGATAATAAAAATACTTTTGTTGGTATGGCCAAAGACACCTCAATGGTTAAGCAAATAAAGCGAATAGTCGAAAATATTGAAAAATCATCTCGTGATCTTGAAATGGTTATACAAAATGCAAATGCAACCATTCAAAATGCCAACAGTACCGTTTTGAATATGAAAGATGGTAAAGGGGCTATAAACTACTTGTCCAATGATCGCAATCTGGTAAGAAAAATTGACTTTACGGCTACAAAACTTGATTCTGTAATGCAGCATATTAATGAAGCAAGTGTAAAATTAAATCAAAACCTGGAAGCGATGAAGCATAATTTTTTATTAAGGGGATATTTCAAAAAATTGGAAAATGTAGAGAATAAAAAGTAAAAAAGAGAAAAAATAGACTTTCCTTTTTTCAAACTAAGTGGCAGGTATTTTTTTTTGCCAGGATATCATGACGCCACAAATAATAATCAACCCAATACCAAATAAGCTTAAAGCATCAGGGAAAACATCGCCAAGTATGGTTCCAAAAACGATAGAAAAAATTATATTACTATATCCAATTGCTGCAATAACACCAGTCTTTTGGTGGGAAAATGCTTTGGTTAGATAAACTTGTCCGATTAAAGCCGCAAGACCAAGCATAAAAATAATAACGTATTGATCAGCTCTGGGCCAAACAAAAGTATCAACTATAAAATCAAAACTTTCAAATGTCCCATATTGACCAATAGAAAGCGAAATAATGGGCAAAATGATACCTGAAAGCATAAAAGATAAAATAATCGTCCTGTTGTCATAATAAGTGCTTAACCCTCTGATGCTAAGATAAGCCATACCTGTCATAATAGCATTTGCAAGTCCTATTACATGGTGTTTAGTTGATAAAGAAGATGTATCTATAGATGGAAGAAATATCAGACAAATCCCAATAAAACCTATAATAATCGCTGACCATTCGCGTAACTTAAGTTTATCTCCCAGGTACATCGCACTGAAAAGTGCCAGAAAAACAGGATATGACTGTTGATAAGTGATCGAAATTGCCAGACCAATCCTGGAAATACCATAAAAAAAGGAGTACAATGCTAAAGTACCTATAATACCTCGGAATATTAACAATGTAAGTTTACCACCCGATTGAATGGCCGGTCTTTTCCACAAAGAAAAAAAATAAAACCAATTCCTATCAGATTTCTGAAAAGAACCAATTCAATCGGATTAATATCATCACGTAAATAACGGGCACAAGCACCGGTAAATGCGAAACAAAATGACGCAATAAGCATGTATAAAATGCCCCGATGCTGATCAGGTGATTTCATATGGCCATATTATAACGTCTATTTTTTCACGATTTTATGATAAAAAGATGCTTTGCCGTCTGACAATTTTATAAGATAAACACCGGACTGAAGGTCCTCAATATTTATACTTGTAAGGTTTGAGACGATGTTGGTGCTTTGTATCACCCTACCACTAATATCAAACAAGGTACATTTGTTCAATGTTGTTGTTGCATCAAGTGATTGAATATTAATAACGTCATGAGCAGGATTTGGATAAATCAGAATTTTACTTTGAAGAGATTCTTCTTTTGTAAAGCTTGGTGTTGATGCATCCACATTGATAACAAAATTGGTAATACTAACCCATCCACCCTGACCATCTGACACAGTAAATTTGAAAGAATCTTCACTTTCATTATCAGCGGTATGTATGTATTTTAACTCAAATTTATCGATATCATCCTGCGTAAAAATACTTCCGGCACTTACAGGAACACCGTTTAGTGTCAATAAACCATTGGTTACACCTTGTACGAGCGTGTAGGTAAGCTCCGTTGGTGTATTATTGGCATCCTCCGAAAGCAATAAAACCCTGTCTATGATTTTTTGATCTTTCGGGTGAATATTTAGTCCAACATTTCTTGTTAAGACGGGCGGATTCAATACAATATTGGCACATATTTCAATGTCAAAATTTTGTAATTTACCACCATTTCCCGACGCCTTGTCTTCCAGCCTTAGTATCCACTTCCCTTTCATAGACTCACCATTAAAAGCTGACAACGGTGACTCGGGTTTATAGATTCTTCCCGTATTTATCGGGCATTGAAAAAAATCATTTGACTGATCATCTACGCCGATATTAAATGATTTGACAGACCCGCATTTTCTGCTCCATAGTAATACTTCTTTACCGGATGGTGCCACCAGGTAAGCCATAAGGTCTCCAACCCATTGATGTTCTCCTTTGATATTTCTTAAATTGAGATCACTTATTATACCGTCACCGCTCACATTTACCGGAGCTTCTATCTTAGATTGTCCTGCTGATGAAATGTTGATTGAAATATCTCCGGATTTGATAGCCACACAGCTGAGTGCTTCAGTTGTGAAAGCATATATCTCAGACCATTCTCCGGATTTACAATTGTTGGAAGATCTTACGCGCCAGTAATATATGGTGGCTTTGTTGAGAATATTATTTGAAACAAAAACAATACCGGTTTGTACTTTACTGAATACGATGTGTTCAGGTTTGAAATCCGGAGATGTTGCTAATTCAAGTATATATGAAGTAGCGTCGCTTTTTGTTGTCCATTCATATTTCTGAGTATGGGACAAGCCATCGGAGCCATTCGATGGCGACAAAAGGCTAATGTTGTTCAGATCTGTTCCTGTTAAAAAAAGTTGTACTGTACGTTCTATGGTATCTAATCCTTCCACAAAGGATCTCACGATTACCTTATATTCTCCTGTGCCATTTACACCATTCAGATCAATAATTAAATTATTATTTTCACCTGCAGCGATTTCACTTTTTTCGAACATTGCAATGGCTCCTTCAGGCAGACCTGAGGCAATCTCCCATTTTATTTTGTCGGTTATACCTGCAAAGCCAGCCGATGTAAAACTATAACTCACAGGATCAGGAAGACAGGAATATTTTGTTGATTCTGTTACATCCATAAAAAATGCCGGTACTTCAGGTGTTTGAATAAAGGAGTTGAACAAAGAAGTAGTCAAAAATATATTTTCACTTGCTTTGATAACGAATCGCACCTTATTAGATGTTTTATTGGGTATTATGATTGTTTCATTACCATCGTTTAGTGTAGCCTGAGCAAGAAGCATCATATTTTCAGAATCGAAATCAAGGCTATTATTGTAAGAAATATAGATATCTACATATTTACAATTTACAGGCGCAATATCTGTATTTGCCACATCCCAGGTTATCTTAATTTCCTTTCCTATTTTAAACTTGGTATCCTGTGCAGGGTAAGTGAGTTTGAAAGGACCCGCATTGTCAGCTACATTAAATTTTAATTGTTCCCATACAGCAGCACTTCCAAGTGGGTTATTGTCTCTTACCACAAACCTGAAATTCAATTCTCTGCCATATGTGGGCAACAATTCTGTATTGTCTTTAAACTGTCCACCAAAAATTCGCGATATATTAGGGAAATACCTCGAAGGGTTTGTAGTAGGTTTAATAGATCTGAATATTGGCGCATTCCCTATAGGAAACCCTAAAGGGCTAGAATTTTGTTTATCAAATTGGTCCCAGTTATATTTCAAAATATCCCCATTTGCATCTTCTGCGGAAGCTTTTAGAAAAAAAGGTGTTCCTTTAGGAATATAAAACCCATTTTTATAGGGCATTGATATTATCGGGACAAAATTATTTATCTCTATTTTTTCGGCACATGCATAGGCATCAGAAGACTCCGAATTTGTATAACTGAGGATTTGATCAAGTGTAGCAACGTGGTAATAATCATCTCGTGATACACCGAGACTACTTGACCCGCATGCAGTAGGGTAGGCCATAATGGTAGATCCTCCTCCCGGTTCATAACCCGAAGCTGACAGCTGATCTTCATTTCCCGGACAATTGTTAAATGTATGGGCTGCCGTCATCTGATGTCCCACTTCATGATTGAAGGTGAGGACGATGCTTCTGTTGACCGCGGATTCATTGTGACAGGTTACACCAGCACCCCGTGCAGCCGTACAGATATAGCCTTGAGCTACACCACCTACGTCAAAACAAATGGAAAACAGATGACCGATATCATAAGCGGTACTACCTACTCTACCATTTATTGCAGCAGTATTTTTACCTACTAAAGATTGACCCTGATTTGAATTTTCGTAAGGGTCTAATGTACCATCCAAATATATTAATTTATCATTTTGGCCTATTAACACTAACCTGACAGCAAGTTCACTTTCAAAAACAACATTAGCCCTATCTACAAAAATGACCATATCTGACAGTGCATTTTCTTTAGTGCCACGCACTTCACCCCATTCTCCGGTACAACCCAGAGCCAGCCTGTATTTTCTTAATTCTATTTTATCACCCAATCTAGTATTACGTGAACTTGTATCATTACTTTTCTCATAATGTAGCGCATCTTCCTTTGTACCACACATCACTCTATCCCTTAAACTTAAATCTTCATGATCAGATGTATAGTATGTTATAAAATGTTGACGATTTCCTATCGAATAAGGGTCGACATAAATCATTCCTTCTTCTGCTTTTATCGCAGCATAAAAACCGTTGGGTCCCAAGCCAAAACGTGTAGTGACAGTTCGATCGTCTTTTTGATATCCTTTGTATGATTTTATCGATGGGTATTTTGCTGCCAGTTCATCTTCCATCACTGGTGATTCCCATATCAGAAATGTTTTTAGGCTTCCGTCAGGCATAGGCATTTCGAGTGAAGCTTCATTTCTGTTTAGAGAAAATTCCATGGGTGCCTTTTTAAGGGCATTTTGCAATTGTAGAATATCCAGGGTGAAGGATTGATATTTTTGAGGTATGATCTCCCTTATGTCGGAATTTCTAAGGTGAATTTCTGATTCATTGGTTTTTGTCCATACTTTTTGTGAAGTTACAAAAAGTGGAAAGGAAATTATTAATAGGGTTATTAATTTACTAAACATTAAGCAAAGGTTTTATAATTGTAAAATTAAGTATATAATATAGATTCATGTTAATATTACAGGATATTCGACACATTGTGCAACCTAACAGACATATCGGATAATTAAGTCTCGATTTATTAATCATACAAAAAGAAAGCCGGTCAGATTTTTTTCTGACCGGCTTTGTAAATATTGACATTACAAGTCAACGAACATTAAAAACACACTTTTGTTTATTCAAAAATGATCTTTTTTGTAAGTGTACCTTTGTCAAAATTTAATTTTATCAGATACAATCCATTCTGGAGAGATTCTCTGCGGAGATTGTAAAATGATGCATTAACATTATTGGCAGTTCTGATGGCTCTGCCACTGATATCAAATAAAGTAATGGATCTGATTGGTGTTTCGTCAGAAACTGTGATGTTCATATCTACAGTAGCAGGATTTGGCACCATTTTAAGATTTACATTGGCATCAACGAGGTCTTTAGTGTTTGAAGGCCAACAATTAAGTCTCAAAGCCACACATGCTCTTGGTGCAAAATACCCTACGATCGTATCTATGTATTTTCTTGCAGAAGCTGCATCCGTATTACAATCAGTAGGTTGTTGACCTGGTTTAGGTGTAGAAGCAAATGTCCATTCCCAAGGAGAACCTGAATCAGCAGGAGTATTGTTAAATTCATAAAATCCTAAAGCTCCACTTACATTTTTTGCATTGAATGGATCTTTCCAGCAGGGATGGTTTTGAATACATCGTTATTACCTATTCTATCAACAATAGTAGCCACGTCGCATGAACCTGAAACTTCCACCACAGGCTCTGGCCCTCTTAGAGTTGGTACTCTCAATATACCAGTTTTGCATGGAGCAAAGGCGTCAGATTTTACATGAAAAGAAATCAAAGGTGTCTCACCTTTTGTGATCCAGCTGGACTCTCCCAGTGCACCACCCGTATTTACAGTAAGTGCATATTCTGACGAATAACCTGCATGATTTTCTACTGACAAAGTATCGCCAATTTTAAACCCAAGCTGAGGAATTGCTGAAGGAAGGTACATTGCACTTGAAAAAGTGGTAGGACCTTCACCAGTTATAGTTCCATTCTGACCTTCGATGATCATAGGAACATTTGGGGGAAAAATCCACTTTCCACCAGGCGTATTTGTGATTTCACTGTATTGATTGAGAAAGCCGGTAGCAAGTGATAAATATCCGCCTGTACCTTGTCCCCAAACAGTGATTTTGTCAGGATCAATCCCATGTGGATTGCTTAATACAGCTACACTTTTTCTAAAGTATCGTATATAAGTGTTGATGTCTTGAACACCTCTATATGCTGCTTGTATAAGAGTGTATCTTTTTAACAATCCATTACCATCATCAATAGTAGGGAGCCAACCTTGTCTGTATTCAACAATAGCAACTACATAGCCCATTTTAGCTAGTCTTGTCGCTATTTCTACATTCGAAGAGTCACGTACGGTACCACCGCACGAGCCATTAAATGCGAAAGGAATAAAGTTTCCTGTATGTAAATAAATAATCAATGGACGATCAGTTTTCGTATCACCATCAGGTGTGTAAAACTGTGCACGCAATGGTTGTCTGGTAGATCCACCACCTGGCATTCCTCCTAATAGACCACCAACCCAGGGCATAACAGTAAAATTACTTTGAACGGCGATTTGTGCAGATACGTTAACTTTAGAAAATACTTCTTTAGTATATCTACCTTCTTGTGATGCTCCTTGATTCCAAAAAGAAATCAGCATTAAAAAACAACATAATTTAGTAAAAATTTGCATGTGAAAAAGATTTAGTGTTAATAAATTAATTTTTAAATTTAAAATCGTATGTTATGGTTAAATAAGCCATTCTTCCTATTCTAGGGCCTCCATAAGTTTGAAATTGAAGGTTATTTAATATATTGGAAGCTCCCAATTTTACTGTTAGATTTTGTTTAGGTAAAGTATAGTTGAGTTGAGCATCCACCAAAGTGTATGTGGGTACTAAACCAGTAAATTGTGGCGATCCTTCAAAAATAAAGCCTTCTATCCATTTATAATTTACATTGAATCCAAGAGTGTTTTTTCCAGGGCCTAGAGGAATATCTCTTCCTGAAAACCCTAGGTTATATTTATTTTTTGGAGTATTGAAAGCAGGTATGATGTCATCATTCACATTAGTTACCAGATTATTATAACTATAGTTCCCATTGAACGAATAATACTTACTAAAATAATAATTAAGTCCAATTGCAAAGCCCTGAGAATTTACTATCTGATCTGAATTGGCCGCAATGCGGTATGCTTGAATATTTGTGATTTGTCGAATAGTATCATACAATAAGTCAGGAATAATTTCTACCCTAACTCTCCGTACCTTTACACCTATTTGAAAACCAATAAAATCATTATCTATGTTGTAATAATAACTTGCATCCACAAATAATTTTTCAAATAAAGTAGTTCTATATCCTACTTCAAATGTTCTTACTTTTTCTGGTTTGATTGGAGCTATAAATTTATCTTTTAAAATGGTTTCATTTGGATTTTTTCTCCAATCCTGAAAATTATCTAAAAGAATCAAGCTGTCAAAACCTGTTAGGTTTCCAAGCAATCTTGCCGGTCCTATATCCAGATCCAAATATTGGTCAGATAAAGTAGGATTTCTTATTGCTGAAGAAAAAGACGCTCTAAAGTAGTTGTTATCTGATGACTTCCAAACTACAGAACCTGCAGGTGAAAAGAGGAAGTCGAAATTTTGATTTTTATCTAATCTAGATGCTACTGAAAGTGTAAAATCGCCAAATTGCTTACTTGCACCACCATATACACCAAATTCTTTATTGGTTATACGAATGGTTTCGTCTCTGAATATTGTACCTTCAGTGTTGGGTCTGTACATTCTTCCATTGGCGCCGAGTGTAAGCTCTTTAAAGAATGTAGTATTAAATTTGTATTCCCCATGAATGTGAAATAATGCTGATCTATCAAAAAATCGGGTGCCATTTTCGACACTGTTGTTTTTTCTGGAAGTTATATCGTTGAACAAGGAGTCATATCTTGGCGTACCTGGAGCATAAAAATCTTTTAAGTTGAAAATCCTGTTTTGGGAAGATGCGTAATCTTGAGCTTCTTTGTGAAATTTGTCAAGTTTTTCTTTGTTATCTCTTTGCCATTGTTGCATATTGTCCTTAGACATGCCCATAGATGTAAGCTCTTGAAATACTTTATTTTGAATCCAATAATCTTCATAAGCTCTTTGCCAAGAGTCATTTGGCCCGCTGGCTTCTATCATTTTTTGTGCCGTAAAGTATGGGTCGTATGAGTCACCGGCGTCTTCATGTGTAGCATAAGCTCTGATGAAAAACTTATCTCTTTTTTTATACTCAAGTTTATGTTGGAAAAACTGTATGCCTCGTAAGCTAAATCTATTATCTCCTTGATATACGGTAGTACCATACCCAAAATTGGAAGCTATAATCAGTTCTGGTGATTCAAAATCTTTTGAAGGTTTTGTTCGGATATGAATGGCTACACCAGCTTTTATATTTCTGGTGTTATAATCGACAATATCTTTTTCTTCATAACCTCGTCTATGAAAGATATTTAAACCTGAAGATGAATTGAAATCAGTACCATTGTTTGTAATACTATATTCATCACCATAGATGTTTACAGCATTAAATCCACCAGGATTGTCTTTGGATAACGGGAAAATAACATTGTTGGTAGAATCCGTCACAGGATCATAGTTATTTGCCACCCAGTCGTATGCTTTTAAATAAGAGAAATTGAGCTTATATGCCACCGATGAATGACCTGCTTTATTTTTAATCACATCGGCAAATCTAAAAGCAGTCTCAACTAAATTTCTTTCACCAACTTTAATACTTGCAGACAGACCTTTATTAAAAAATGGATTTTTAGTCTCCATAGCTATCACACCATTAAAAGCATTTGGTCCATAAAATGCAGAACTTGCACCCACTACGAGGTCAACTTTCTGAATATCCAATTCTGATGCGCCCAGAAAGTTGCCTAGAGAGAAGTTAAGACCCGGAGATTGATTATCTACGCCGTCAATAGTTTGTAAAGATCTCACAGGACTTGTACTATTAAATCCCCTGGTATTAATTACTGTAAATCCCAAACTTGCCGTGGTTAAGTCTACACCTTTCAACGAACCTAATCCATTATAAAAATCTGTTGATGCCGTTTGTTTTATGGCAATGGCATCCAGTGATTCAATCGTAAGAGGTGCCGCTTTCTGCTTTTCTGAAACCCTTTGACCTTTGATTTCTACACCCAGATCTATGGTCACTGATTCCTCTTCCATTTTTATTTGTACCTTCTCACCTGCTGAAGTTACCGTATAATCAGTAGAAGTATATCCAATATAAGATATGTTTAAGACTACCGGAAATCCCGAGACTTTTAATTCAAAACTTCCATCAAAATCTGTAACAGTGCCTACGCCGACTTCATTTTTTACGATTACATTAGCTCCGATAAGAGGATCTCCGGTATTGCTGTCGATAATCTCTCCTTTTACAGTTGATTGACTATAACCGACTAAAGCAAATATAATAAAAAGTAAAGTAAGTAAAGGAGTGTATATTTTATTCCCCATAAATGTGGCTTTAGGAATAGTTTGTTGTTAATAAATTGTAAAAATTGTCACAATGTATAATAATTTTCTGAATCATAAATAATACTAACAGAATTTATTTTTCAGTCTTTGACATTGCTAAGACAATGAAAAGAAGGCAGCAATTAATAATGATAATTTAAATTTTGTTATGCAATTAAAAATTAAATTAATTCAGTCTTATATTTTGCAGATAATATAATTGCAGAAGTTTAATTTCTAAGAATTAAGATCAATGCTTTATATAAGCTTGTCGTAAATGACAATAATTTTTTTGTTTAAAAGAAAGGCATGGGACCATATTCTAGACTTTATTGATCTTCCAGAGTATCAAAGTTCGGTCATCACTTGCCGAAATTAAAGTGTCAAACTGAGGTATCCACATTAATTTATTCACAGAATTAATATGACCACCTTTTTGGACATCAATTGATTGAAGTAGTTCAAAGTTATCTGCATCCCATATTCTTATTGTTTTATCCCTTGAGGCAGTCGCTATCAGCTTATGTTCACGAATAAAAATGATGCTATTAATGGTAAACCAATGTGCACCAATGTTGTGTGCTACCTCAAGAGTGTTAAGAAACCTTACTACCATATGTGCATCTCTTCCGCCGGAAACAAGAAAAAGATCATCTATAAATGCAAAACAAAACACAGAATTTTCATGCGCATTTTTTATAATATTTATAATGGATAAACTGGATTTTTGAATCACATAAATAGCATTATCACTTGATCCTATGTACAGTATATCGGATGTTTCATTAAATGCAATTGAGCGTAAGCCCTGATGTGAAATGTATATAGATTCAAGTGGTTGTCTACTACTAATGTCCCATTTGCACAAGTATCCATCACCGCTTACAGTAAAGATAGCTTGACCGGCTTTGCAGATGCCAAAAACACTTCCTTTGTGGTGTGCTACTCTATTGACTATTTTATGGGAAGCCATGTCAATCCAATGCAAATGGCCGTCAATGTCGCCTGCTAAAAGTAAGTGGCTTTCATCATCATAAAGCAAGCTAAAGATTTTAGTTTCTGTATTGGCAATTAATAATCCATCTTGCTCACTTCCATCTTTGCGCCACTGAACGATCCATCCATCTCCTCCGGCAGAGTAGAAATAAGGCGTGTTTTTGTTTTCTGTCAGACAATAGACCGATGCAATATGACCTTTATATTGAACTGTTTTTTCTATTTGAAGGGATAGTCTCACAGTTTATTTTTACTTTTACACCCTTAAACAAATTTAAGGTCATTTCAGTTTCAGCGTCTCAATTTGAAAATCAGTCTTATGCCTTTATTTTTAAAATTAAATATCGAACCGCAAGGCGTCACAGGCATATGGAAAACTGAAGAAGAAGATGATTATTTCCTTGACAGATTACAATTGTATCCTGAAGAATTGGAAGAATTAAACACATTGCGTAGTCGTAAAAGAACAGAATGGTTATCTTCGAGATATTTGTTACATCTCCTTTCAGAAAGACATATCAGAGGTGCTTGCCTTAAGGACACATATGGCAAACCTTATCTTCAGAATTCTGATTATCATATATCCATCAGTCACTCGGGGCAATTTACAGCCATCATAGCATCACCAAAAATAGTGGGCATAGATATTCAGATTGTAGTGGCAAAAATTGAACGAATTGCTCATAAATTTGTCACTGATCTTGAGTTCAACTCCGTGCATAATCAATATCACATCGAATCCTTACACGCCATCTGGGGCGCCAAAGAGGCAATGTATAAAGCATATGGGAAAAAAGCACTGGATTTTAAAAAACACATTAAAGTAGATGCGTTTAAGTATAGCGAAGAAGGTTTCATTTTTAGCGGACAAGTTAATAAAGATGATTTTAACAAAAAATATTCTTTAATTTGCAATCAAATTGAACAGATAATTCTTGTATATGCCACACAACTTGAAGATTAGAAAACTACCTTTATACATTTTTTGTGTGATGATACTAATTGGATTTAATAACTGTAAGCAGAAAGCAAGAGAAGATATAGCAGCAGATACTAAAATCCCTATGTATGAAACAGCTGAATTCAAACAATTTTATGATGCTTTCAGTACCGATAGTGTATACCAAATGGAACATATTATTTTCCCTCTTGAAGGTGCAAGAAGGCTCATAGATAGTTTGGATAAAGCAGACCCGGATTTCAGATGGCAAAAAGAAAATTGGGTTTTACATAAACAATATGATGACATGAACGGAACTTTTTCCCGCGAAATGCTTGACTTGAGTGGTAGTATTATAATAGAACGCATTTCAGATAATTCGGGCAAATATAGTATGGAGCGAAGATTTGGAAAATTGTCTTCGGGCTGGCATTTAATATATTACAAGGAAATGGGTATGTATTGAAACTTTTTGAATGGTTGTTTGGTTAAAATTTTGGTCGTGTAAGGCACAGTAATTGATTAAACTATACACATTACAACATTTCTTTTTAACTTTAAGCCCTAATTTAAAATATTAATATCAGATGATAAAGAACCTTTTTATTTTATTGACCATTGTACTTCCTTGTGTCCTTGATGCACAGTCATTCTGGAAAAAAACAGAAGAATCAAAAATAGTAGCCAGATCAGGAGAAGAACGGACGATTGTCCCTGAAAAATATCAAACATTTTTTTTAGACATTAAAGGATTAAAAACATATCTGCTCAACGCACCTTTGGAGACAGCAGCAGACAGAAAATCCAAAGAGCTGGTTGTTGACATACCAATGGCTGATGGCAGGATTGAACAATTTAAAGTGTATGAATCTCCTGTTATGGAAAGTGAAATTTCAGCCAGATATCCTGACATCAAATCTTATAAAGCTTATTCAACTGTTGATAAGTCAAGGCATATCCGATTTTCAGTTTCTCAAAGTGGCTTTCACGGGGCAATATTTGCATTGGATGGTGAAAAATACATAGATCCCTATTCAACACTTAATTCTGATGATTATATAGTCTACAATGTTAAGGATCACATCATTGAAGGGTTTAGCGGGGTCTGTGGTGTCACAGAACAAAATACACCTAAGGTTTCATCTTTTAAATCTGGATTAAGAAATACTGGAGAAGTTGAGTTAAGAACTTTTAGATTGGCTCTAGCTTGTTCCGGGGAATGGGGAGCCAGAAGAGGAACTGTAGCGAAATGTCTCGAGGATATGAATATAATTATCAATCGATTGAACATTATTTACGAAAGAGAATTAGCCATCAAATTAGTTATTATAAACGATAATGATAAGATAATTTTTCTTGACCCATTAACTGACCCTTACCCTACTTTCACCAGTCTTGATTTAATCCTTGATGCAAACCCAATTGCAATAAATTCAAAGATACCAATAAATAACTATGATATCGGGCACGTAATGACTATTTGTGTTGGAAGTGCCGTTGGTAAAGCTGAAACAGATGCTGTTTGTCGAGCATCTGGAAAAGCCAGGGGAGCTACATGTGAAAATAATTTTCCACTAATTTATGTTGTAAATAAAATATTAGCTCATGAATTAGGGCATCAGTTCAATGCTTATCACACCTGGAATTCTTGTCCGGATTTTGCCGATCAAAGACAACCTCGTGACGCTTATGAACCTGGTAGCGGCAGTACCATTATGTCTTATGGGGGTCATGTGGCTCCCAAAATGTTTTCAATGATGCAGATGATTATTTCCATGTTGGGTCTTTGGATGCGATATATAGTAACTCTCTTCAAGGTGGTCCTGCATATACTTGTGCAGAGAAAATACAAACACTCAATCATTTTCCTCAAATAACCATGCCATCCAGAAGCTATGTAATCCCTATTTCCACTCCTTTTGAGTTAGCAGCATCTGCAACTGATGAAGATGGAGATGTGATGACCTATTGTTGGGAGCAGTATGATTTAGGTATTGAAGTTCCGATTGGAACGGCTTCTGCATCTGGTCCATTATTTCGTTCAATAAAACCAAGTGCTTCAGGTGCTTTGAGATTTTTTCCTAAAGCATCAAATATTTTATCTGGAAATTTCACTGACAAGACGGAAGTCCTTCCAACGATGTCAAGAAACCTCAAGTTTCGTTTTACCGTTCGGGATAATAGTCCAATAATTGGAGGTGTAGTATGGGAAGAATATAATATCAGCTCCAATGAATTCGCTGGCCCATTTAATATCACATTTCCGGAATTAGATGTAAATTTGAGTTGGTCAGAAGGTTAATGTGACGTGGGATGTAGCCAATACCAATAAGGCCCCCGTAAACTGTGCAAATGTTAATATATATGGATCTTTTAGTGCTGCTATTAAAACAGGGGATGTCAATCTGGTTCCTTTGGCATTAGGGGTTCCGAATGATGGAAGCCAGGAAGTATTTATTCCAAACAGGGTGTCTAATTTATTTAGAATCATCATTAAAGCTGCAGATAATATTTTCCTAACTTCATCAAAGCTACCTTCAAAAATAGCAGAACCGAGTACGCCAACTGTTTATTTTGATGCACCATCTTTTGTTAAGGCTTGTCAGCCAAATAATACAGAAATCGAGTTCAAAACATTTGGGTTTGGAGGATTGACCGGCAATATTGACTTTTCGATATTATCCGGATTGCCAGTAGGTGTTGTGCCTACTTTTACTTCAAGTACGGTCATGGCTGGGCAAACTACAACCTTGATATTAGACACTAAAAATTTGATGGGAACCAGTTCGGCAGATTTTGTCATACGAGCGATTGCACCCGGAGTGGATACTATTGATAAAAAAATAACTTTGTCGATCGTGGGAGGAGATATATCAAATATAATTACTTTGGAACCAGCTGATGGTACAAGTGGCGTAGCTGCCCTACCCAAGTATAATTGGGTTAAAAAGCAGGATGCAACTTCATATGATATTCAGGTGTCTACCAGCCCTGATTTTCTTCCGGCAAATCTTATTTCTGATAATAACGTAGTCGATAGTTTTTTTACTTCAAATAGTATACTAGATAAAGCCAAGGTATATTACTGGAGAATCAGAGGGAAAAATGAATGCGGCGATGGCAGCTGGTCTGTTGTCAAAGCTTTTGTAACCGAAGCCCTAAGTTGTGCTGAATATAAATCGGGGCTTCAGTCTATTTCTATAACAGGTGTAGGCACTCCAAAAGTTGAGTTACCATTAAGTATAACTAATGAAGGCACCGCCAATGACATTAATGTACAATTAGTAAAAGCGGATCATGCAAGACCCGGAGATTTAGTTGTTTTTCTGGTAGCACCTTCCGGAAAAGAAAGTTTATTGTGGAGTAAAAAATGTGGAAATACAGCTAATGTTAATGTTGGTCTTGATGATCAGTCCCCTTCATTTTTCCAATGCCCTATTAATTCTGGTAAAGTCTATCGTCCTGAAGCATTACTTTCAACCCTCAATGGAGAAGCCATAAAAGGTATATGGAAATTACGTGTTGAGGATCAGGTTTCAGGCACAGGTGGTAAATTAACTGAATTTAATCTTGAGATTTGCTCAAATGTTGTACTGGATCAACCATACATAGTAAAAAATGAAACACTGAAAATTCACCCAGGGAATAAACAATTTATCACTGATGTTTTGTTATTGGTTCAGGATAACAATAATACTGCAGATGAATTGAGGTATACGCTTGTGGAAGCGCCAAAGGAAGGTAAATTATCATATAATGGTAGCGATATTTTGGCTGGAGCAAGATTTACACAAACGGAATTGAATAACTCTAAAGTTAGATATGAAGCAATAACAGGTAGTAACGGGACAGATTCATTTAGTTTTGTCATAGAAGATGGTCAAGGTGGCTGGGTGTCAATAACCAAATTTAATATTGTAAGAGACGATGCGTTTGTAAATGCTTCAAATGATTTGGATATTTCTTCTGATGTTTTCATCAGTCCCAACCCCAGTTCAAACGATATTAATATAGTATTAACCGGCCAAGCCATTGGATTTACCAATTATTCATTCCTTGATGTTGCAGGTAAAAAATATTTTATCAGGAAAATTAAATTCAAACAGATCCTCTGTTTCTTTGGATGGTTTGGTGAATGGAATTTATTTGTTAAGGCTGACAAATGGTAAACAAATCATTACAAAAAAGTAGTGAAGATATAAAAGTATATCTTTGAGGCTTTTAATATTGTAGAATATGGCTAAAATAAATACCCAGAAAAAATCAAGTCTGATAAATTATTTAAAGAGCATGGTGTTTTTAAAACAATTGCTATTTATTGGCGGGCTTTTTCTGGGCATCATTTTGTTGATACAACTATGGCTAAGGTTTTATACCAATCATGGACAACAGTTGGAGTTGCCAAAATTTATTGGTATGGACATCACAGAAGCAAAAGAAAAGGCAGACGATCTTTCTTTTGAGATCATAGTCAATGACTCCATATTTGTTGTAGGAAAAAAAGGTGGGCTAATTACGGACCAAAGCCCTAAACCAAGTTCCCTTGTTAAAGAGAATAGAAAAATTTATGTAACTGTCACTAAATTTGGCTCAGAAATGGTGAAAGTTTCTGACCTCCCTGCCCTTTACGGAAATCCATTTGAACAAAAGAAAACGGAACTTAAATACAGAGATATCGATTGTGTTATCAAGGATTATGCATACGATCCGGGAGAACCCAATCATATTCTAGAAGTTTGGTACAAAGGAGAGTTGATCATATCCAGAGATCAGAAAAAATCAGATGTTTCGATCGCCAAAGGAGACAAGCTTGAATGTATTGTTTCGAGGCGAGATGGAGGTGAAGTAACCATTCCTGACTTGAAATGTCTTGAAATAGAAGAAGCTAGATTTTTATTGGAGACAAGTAAACTGGAGATGGGTGATATTAACAAAAGAGGCGCCTCTGAACCTGACGCCGTATTGTATGTCATTGCACAGTCTCCTCCATACGATGGTATAAGTAACATTAAAATGGGTGAAAAGATAAATGTCACTGTGGCTGCCGCCAAACCTGCTGATTGTCCCTAAACCTAATTGTTAAGCAAAAAACAAGCGCAAAATCATGAATGATATTACGGTAGAAGAGTTAAAAAATAAGCTGGATGCCAACGAACAATTTTTATTTATTGATGTAAGGGAACCATATGAGTATGAGGCTTCTAATCTTGGAGCAAAATTAATACCACTAGGAAATCTTTTAGGTGCTTTGAATGAATTGGAGCCATTTAAAGATCAGGAGATAGTCATTCACTGTAGATCAGGGGCAAGAAGTGGCTCAGCCAAAATCACACTTAGTCAGTTGGGTTATACTAAAGTCCGTAACTTATTGGGTGGTATTCTTGAATGGGAAAGACAATACGGCAATAAGGTATGAGATTTGTCAGACAGCAGCCATAGCGGCTCCTACGATGCCTGCATCATTAAATAAAGCAGCATTATCTACTTTTGTTTTGACATCTAAATACTGTGTGTATTGATCAAAAAATTTACTGACTCCTCCACCAATCAAAATCAATTGGGGGCTGAGCAATAAATCAAGATGGTTTAAGTAAACATTAAGTTCTTTGGCCCATTTTTTCCAGCCAAGGTGCTTTAATTCTCTGGCACTATTTGATGCATATTTTTCAAAAATGGACTTTTTGTATTTTAAATGACCAAGTTCTGTATTGCCTAATAATTGACCATTGTAAAAAACAGCTGACCCGATACCTGTTCCCAGGGTGATAAATATTACAAGACCATTTACACCTTTACCTTTTCCATATGTTATTTCAGCAATTCCAGCAGCATCAGCATCATTGACAACCTTAACGTCGCATCCTAATGCCAGACTAAACTCATGATTAATATGATAATTTATAAACGCAGGATCTATATTACTGGCAGTCAATGAATATCCGTTTTTTATTACAGAGGGAAAACCTATACCTATTTTTTTTCCATGCCATTTAAATTGTTCTACCATTTGTTTAAGGCATTCAATTATTGCTTCAGGTGTGGCTGGTGTGGGTGTTTTGATTTTAAATTTTTCACCTATTAGAGCTCCTGTGTCAGTATCTACAATGTTACCTTTGATACCAGTGCCTCCTACATCTATACCTAAAACTTCCATATTAAATTTTTGGTTTTATGTTGTTATTTAATTATTTTGACAGACAATATTTTTATATCCGAAGTTGGTCTATCTGAACCGTCTGTTTTGATAGAAGTGATATTGTCTATTACCTCAAGTCCTTTAACGACCTTTACCAAAAACAGTATATTCCTGGTCAAGAAATGGTGTTCCACCTATAGTCATCAATACATCTTTTGTAGCCTGTGTGTATTTTATTCCTTTTTGTAATTCCATAGATTCCAATTGATTTGCAGAAACCGATTTACCATCTACAATATAAAATTGAGAACCGGATGATTCTTTTTTAGGATTATTTACGTCACCCATTCTAGCGGCAGCCAGAGCCCCTCTAACATGCACGAGGGTATCTACAAATTCTGCAGGAATGGTATATCCGGGACCTCCGGATCCAAGTTTTTTGCCGTCACCAATATTTTTGGAATCAGGATCTCCTCCTTGTATCATAAACCCTTTAATGACTCTATGAAACAGCAAGCCATCATAGAAACCACTTTCAACCAGTCTGATAAAATTATCTCTGTGTAATGGTGTTGCATCATACAATTGGATAGTCATAGTTCCCATATTGGTTTGCATCTCGAGGAGGCAATGATGCGGCGGATCCAAGACAACTTCCTGAGTAGATTGATGCTGTTTTTTACCATTTATAGCTTTAAGACTAACAATATACTTACCGGATAGTAGATACCGATGTGCAGGATTCATCTCTGATGAAGCGTTTCCATCACCAAA
>JADKGD010000043.1 GCA_016717145.1 Saprospiraceae bacterium
CGGCGGTTTGACAGTTACCTATCATTCCACTTTGGCAAATGCAATTGCTGGAATTGGAGCTTTAACACCTCTTTTTCCATCACCAAGTACAACAATTTTTGCCAGGGTATTTAATCCGGCGACCGGTTGTTTTGACATCGCAGACATAATACTTAATGTTAATGCCCTTCCTACCGGAATTGCCATACAAAATGTTAATAATGGTAATGCTACCACTAATTTTGACGTTTGTGCTGGTAGTGAAATTGAATTATCAGTCAATAATGGAACCGCTGTATTACCTGTGACATACAATTGGACAGTTGATGGTGTGCCAAATCCCGGTACTTTCCCGATTCCTTCCGCTGTTATTGCAACCCATGACGGTGTTTGGCAGGTAACTGTGACGGATGCTAATGGGTGTACCGCGACAGACAATATTACCATAACTGTTGATCCCAATCCATTAAATACATGTGCCAATGCAACAACACTCATTGACAATGCTGCTCCAATAAATGGAACAACAGCGTGTGCATCAGCCTTCAACACTGGATTTTGCGGTTTAAATACCACCACGTCGCATACAGTTTTTTATAGATACACCGTACCAGCAGGTAATACCACCAATACAAATATTGTTTTCACCGTGGCTCCAAATACTTTAACAACAGGAAGTGCTGCCACTGATCTTAATATCGGTTTGTTTACGAGTTGTGCAGGTGCACCATATACCACAACCACAGTTTCAGGAGACTTATGCAACCCTGCAGCAGGCTTGGTGACCATTACATGTATAGCACCTGGGACTATGCTACTGATTGCCATTGGTTCAAGTGATACCAATGAAGGTGATTTTAGTATAACTATTGATGAAACAAATGCCGGTGTACCGGTCAATGATTTATGTACATCGCCTACTCCAGTAGTTTTACAGCTGATTGCGACCTTACAACAGTTGCTGGAAATACTTTAAACGCTTGTCCAGAGCTATTTGTAGGTTCAGGTTGTGCACTTAATAATTTCCCCTACCATCTGGTATCAAGCGGTGCTTCCTGCCGGAGGAATTGGTTTCGGCTTTGAAAACTTAACCGGAAATCCAAATATTAACGTATTCAATAATAACTGTGCAAGTTTAACTCAGTTTGGGGCTTGTATTACGGCAACTTCAAATTTAACTTCCTTAACACCAGGAACATATTTAATTGCAGTTCGTAATACTGATCCCGGAGCAGCGTTTACATTTGACATTAAAACAATCATTCCACCATCAAATGATTTATGTGCCAGTGGTACAACTCTTTCTGATAATGTACAAATAAATGGAACTACAGCTTGTGCTACCCCATTTAATACTGGTTATTGTGGTCTAAATACTACAACATCGCATACTGTTTTTTATAATTATACCGTTCCAGCAGGAAATACGACAAATACAAATCTTGATTTTACTATTCTGACTAATACAGCGACCACAGGAACTGCCGCGTCAGATCTTAATATAGGTCTGTTTACTAACTGTGGTGGTACTGTTTATAATGCTTCGGTAGCTTCCGGTGATCCTTGTGACCCAACAACAGGCGTGGTGAGGGTAGAATGTGTAGCCCCGGGTACTGTTTTGACAATTGCTATTGGATCAAACAATAATGCTGAAGGTGATTTTAGTATCAGAGTGGATGAAACAAATGTTGGTATCCCAGCAAACGATCTATGTGCTGCAGCTCAAACAATTACAATTGCTAATAACTGTGACTTTCAAACCGTAAATGGTACAACACTTAATGCATGCCCTGAGGTTAATACGACTGTTTGTGGTGTAGATAATTTCCCTACCGTATGGTATTCCGTGACCTTGCCTGCTAGTGCTATTGGATTAGGTTTTGACAATTTATCTGCCGGACTTAATATTGCTATTTTAACAAATAGTTGTGCAGCTCCTGTACAAATTGGTGCTTGTGTAACAGGTACTATTGACATAAATTCGGGATTAACGGGTGGTAATACTTATTTTCTGGCAGTGAGAAATACAGATCCGGGTGCACCTTTAAATTTTGATATTAAAACCATCGTGCCTCCTGCAAATGATTTATGTGCAAATGCCACAGCACTAACAGACAATGTTCAGGTTAATGGTACGACAGCTTGTGCTACTCCATTTGCTACATCTTATTGTGGATTAAGTACAACCACTTCGCATACAGTATTTTATACTTATGTTGTACCAGCCGGTAATACCACAAACACAAATCTTGAATTTACCATATTATCAAATACAGCTACAACAGGAACAGCAGCAACTGACCTAAATATTGGTCTCTTTACAAACTGTAGTGGTTCAGTATATACCTCATCACTGGCTTCAGGAGATTTGTGTGCACCTACTGCTTCTGTGGTAGTTGTAGAGTGCGTTGCGCCAGGAACAACTTTAACCATTGCCATTGGGTCAAATAACAATGCCGAGGGTGACTTTAGTATTAAAGTTGATGAAACAAATGCCGGCATCCCGGCAAATGATTTATGTGCGGCTGCTCAGTTGATCACCATTGCAAACAATTGCGATTTTCAAACTGTTGGTGGCACTACCTCCAATGCATGTCCTGAAACCAATAGTGCTGTTTGTGGTGTAGATAACTTCCCGACTGTTTGGTTCAGAGTAACTTTACCTGTTAATGGTATTGGCTTTGGATTTGAAAATCTAAGTGTTGGTCTGAATATCGCAATTTTGACAAATAATTGTACAACTCCGGTTCAAATAGGTAGTTGTATAACGGGGACCATAGATGCAATAACTGGCTTTACTGCCGGCAACACTTATTTATTGGCTGTTAGAAATGCCGACCCAGGAGGTCTCTTTAATTTTGATATTAAGACAATTGTACCACCGTCAAATGACTTGTGCGCAAATGCAGTTGCATTAGCTGATAATGTGCAGGTAAATGGTACAACTGCTTGTGCAACTCCTTTTGCAACTTCTTATTGCGGCTTGAGTACAACAACATCTCATACTGTATTTTATAGCTATACTGTTCCGGCAGGCAATACTACCAATACTGATTTGGAATTTACCATATTACCAAATATACTAACCACAGGTACGCCTGCCTCTGATTTAAATATTGGATTATTTACAAACTGTTCAGGAACTGTTTATAATGCTACTGTTGATGCACCGGGAGATCTTTGTTTACCTGTAGGAAGTACCATTACCGTGAGTTGTGTGGCACCTGGAACAGTACTTACCATTGCCATTGGTTCCAATAATAATGCTGAAGGTGACTTTAGTATTAATGTCAATGAAACGAGCGTTGGCATCCCAGTCAATGACTTATGTCTGGCTCCTACCGTAATTACCATAGTTGAGAATTGTGAATTCCAGCCTGTAACCGGTACTACTTTAGGTGCTTGTCCCGAAACATTTGCAGGAGGCGCCTGTGCACTAAATAATTTTGCAACCGTTTGGTATCAGGTCGTTTTACCTGCAGGTGGTGTTGGTTTTGGGTTTCAAAATCTTTCCCCAGGTCTAAATATAGCTATCTTTAATAATAGTTGCCCTAATCCAACTCAGGTTGGAGCCTGTGTAACAGGAAATATTGACATTACAACTGGCTTCGTACCTGGAACTTATTTGATCGCTGTAAGAAATACGCTTACTGGTGCTGCTGTCTCGTTTGACATAAAAACTATTTTATTCCTTGCCAATGATGATCCATGTATGCCGGGTTTCGTAGCTACACCACTGGCCAATGCTACCTTACTGCCAAACCAAAATAATACTTGTGCAACAGATGATAATACCTGTGCTGGTGCAGCCGTAGCAAATACGCTATGGTATACATTTACATTATCCGCTCCGAATGACAAAATAACCATAAATGTGGCTGGTTTGACTTCGCCTTCTATTGGTATCTATACGCAGGTAAATCCTTGCTTACAAACACCAGTTAATGAAGAATGTAATGGTGACGGAATGGTAGAGTTTAATTGTCTTGCACCCGGAACTTATTCCATTATGATCGGAACTTCATTAATAAATGCTGGTATTTTTAGTGTTACTGCTACTCAAGGCACAAATGCAAGTGTACCAAATGATTTGTGCAGCATGGCAACTTTATTACCTGGTCAACCATATGACCTATGTGTGGATATTCCTGGTTTTACTTCAACAAACCTTAACGCTTGTCCTGAGCCGGGTCTTGCCTCGGTTGGAATGTGTAATTTCCAGACTCAAGAAACTTCATGGTATACGTTTGTAGCTCCGGGAGTTGCGCCACAGGCACCTACAATGGACTTTACATATACAGCATATACAGGTGCAGGAACACCATTTATGGGACTGTTTACCGGTGGCTGCGGAGGACTTACTGCTGTTACAACAACATGTTTATCCGGCTTGAATACTGTTTTTGGAAATATAGGGCCATTAACACCAGGTCAGACATATTATATAGCCTTGTCATCATTTGGAGATACTGGTGGAAATTCGACCTTTTCTATTAAGTTTAACATAGGACCTCCCAATGATAATAAATGTGCTGATTTAACAGCTTATAATTTAGGATCTGGTGGTACGTTATTATCTCAAACAAATTTATGTTCCGGTGGTGATTATACCATTACAACTTGTCCTGCTACAGACTCACAAAACTCTGTTTGGTATACTTTTACAGTTGATCCGGGAAGTTACGGTATTAATATCTACATAGATCAAATTCTTAATAATGGAATGCCATTGCTCGGACCAATTGCAGCAGGGGTTTTTCCTGATGGTTGCACCTCAAACGTTACTGTTGGTACGCTTTGTTTTCCTGCAAAAACAGATCAGGTTTTAGACTGTCTTGAACCGGGGACTTATGACCTCCAAATTTCAACAAGTACTGCAAACGCAGGTGAATTTACGATTACTACTTCTCAATTAGTTGATAATCGTAGTTGTCCTGCAGATAGCTATTCCTCTGACTTTAGTGATTTGTGTGCTGATGCAATAAATATCAATATGGCAGGTATTATTTGTGAAGATATTTTGGTTAAGGGTTGTAATACAAATGCTTGTCCGGAAAATTTCACATCACCGGGATGTTCTTTCAATCAAAATCCAACAGTATGGTTTAAATTTACAGTCGATGCTAATGCCTCAACTGTAGACATCACCGGAATGACCGGTGGTTACGAATATGCTATATTGGTTAATGACCCATGTACGGACTCACCTCCTACTGGTCTGGCTTCATACTTATGTTTGACAGCTGCTAATACTACCGGAATACCAATAACAGGCGGAGCAACTTATTACCTGCTGGTTTCAGACCCTAATGGGGGTACATTTGCTTTTAATATTAAACAAAACGTGTTGCCAGTAAATGACGACCCTATTCCTAGTTCACCAAGGCCTCCATTTGATCTTCCATTGGACGGTGGTCATTCCAGTACTACGTGTTGTGCAGTTGGATTTGCTGATAATCCGAATCTGGATTTTCCAAATGTTTCTTGTGCAGGGGCGACCGAAGATGGGGCTGTTTGGTATACCTACACTACCGGCACAGAAATAGGTATAGAAGTTCAGGTTTTCCCTTCAGGATCAAACCCGATTTCAGGAAATACGACTGTTGAAGTATTAACAGGTTCTGCAGCAGGACCAGGAGGTCTGTTCTCTCCTACTTCAGTTTCTTGCGATGCTTTGCCAGCAATAATTAAATTGTCGTGTTATGACCCAGGTCAGGTAATATGGATAAAGGTGGCCTCCGCTGATGGCGAATGTGGCGATTTTTCAATAAATCTAGTAACGCTCAGCCGATGCCAGCAAGCTGATGAATGTGACGAAATAGGCGCCAGTCAAACGTTAGGCCCAACTATGACTGATCCAAATTGTGGCGCTTTTGTTATTTTCACTGCCGATGGTTGCCTTGAGTCGTCTTGCCCTCAGGATGATGTAGCTGGCTGTGGCCTTGACGTCAATCCTACTGTCTGGTTTCAGGTTACTGTGGATATTGAAGCAGTCCAACTGGCTACATTTGTTACAACTAATGGAAGCTGGCAACCTGTATGGGCGATTTTCCAAGGACCTTGCGATGCTCTTGCCATTGTAAATGGCGGAACTATTGCCATGCCAACGCCTTGTAGTAATGGAGACTCAAACGCGGGAGAACACACTGTTGGTGTAATTCAAGGGGTTGATACTTACTATATTGGTATTAGCGCTCAAGGGCTGATCGATGATCCGAATTTTACACTTACTTTATATACTTCAGCTGGTTGCGTTTCTTGCATCGGAGGTGATCAGGGTTGTAACACAACGGCAGAATTTGAGATCACACAACGAAGTAGCGACAGGCCACTTGATGATTTAAATTTCTGTCAGGGTGAAGAAGTCACCGTTTGTGTAAATTACTTATATGATGCATCCCAAACCGGTGTTGACTGGTTCCATGGTCTGATTCCAAATTTTGGCCCTGGATGGGATTTGGACGCCTTTGATCCAACAGCTGTTACAGTAAGCCCAGGCAACCCTGAATGGAATGACGAAGATGATGGCGCATGTGCACCTTTCATCACAGAACAAATGCCATTGTTATGTACATATACCGACCCTCAAACAGGAAGATTGAAATTATGCAATATTGCTTGCGAAATTTGTCCATGTGCTGCTCCATTAGTTCAGGACTCGCCACTACCCAGCGGTTGGTTCTGGAGTACAAATGGTGGTGCAGGATGTCTAAATGACTGTTCACCTTCTACCCATTATGGTATCGGTCAAGTCGTTGTAAATATTAATTTTTGCGTAGATTTGAAGGTTAGAGAATTTGACAATCAAGCAGATTGTAATGCAAACAAAAGTTTACAATTTAATTTCCAGACAACTTCAGACGGAGTTTCCGGATGTTGGAATGATCCGGTTGCAGAGTGTAAATTGGATAAGGCACAAATTGGCCCTGCTTGGCAGATTGATTGTCGCAGACCTCCAAAAGTTTTAGGTAATGATGATGAGCTATGCCACGAAGGTATTATTGATATTGATCTTACTAACGAAGCTGGAATTGGTGGCGTTGATTTAGTTGTAACGCACATTCCAAATCCTGATGTAACTGGCGCAATGGATCATTTATTTACTAATGGCAGTGGTACTATAGATGATTATTTGACAAATACATCTGCTAACACTACCATTCAGGAATATGAAGCTTATATCATCGACCCAACCATTTTGTGTCCGGCACCTAAGGATACTTTCAGAGTTACAATTTATGCGGAATTGATTGTTCAATTGCCATTGCTCGATATATGTGCAGAAAACATTGGTGGTGTAGAGATGATTCCAACTATTTCAGGTGGCACTGGTAATTATGTTGGATATGCGTGGAGCACAGGTGAAAATACACCTACAATAACCATATACCCTACTTCTCCTTCCACGATTTCTGTGACTGTTACAGACGATAAAGGATGTAGGGGTCCAGCAACAGTAAATGTAAATAAACTTTTGCCTGTTAATTTTGCTATTAACCCTGCTTCAATAACTTCTTGTGCAAATGATGTTGTATTTCAGGCCATAAATTTTGTGTCAAACGGCAATCCTGTTATTTCTTGGAATGTGCCAGGAGAGCTTTATTTTATTGATTTAGGAGACCAGATTTCTATTAACCTTCCTTTTTCAAATCCACAAAATTCACCGTACACCATTCAGGCAACTTTGACAGATCAGTATGGTTGTAATATTACTAAAGAAGCTATTCTGACGATTTCAATTCAGCCCAGCGGTGAATTAGGAAACGTCACGCCGGCTTGCGGTCAGTTAATGACAGACATTTCCATTTTGAATTATATTACAAATACCAGTCCTGCACCGCCTGTAACTTTTAAACTTTTAGATTGTGGTGGTAATCAGGTATATGGAACTGGAGGTACAGGACAGTTTGGTGCATACATCTTATACGACCCGACCGCCATATTTGAAGATGTCGATTTATCTCTTAGTAACTGTTTCCAGTTACTTATTGAGGAACAAGGCGGATGTACATTTGTCAGCCCTAATTTTACTATTCCGATTACCTCAGGTACGCCAGTCCAAATAAGCCCGGCCACAACAATATGTAATGGTAAAAGCACCACAATTAGTATACTTAATCCTGCCAGTTATACTGGTCCGGGTGCGGGATTTGTTTGGTCTCCTTCAGGTGCCGGTCCATCATTTAGTGTCATGCCGACTATGACCACCCAATACTCGGTTACAGCTACTCAAAGCAACGGATGTACAAGTGTTGCCAGTACAATCATATCAGTTGATAATCTACCAATAGCTGCTATTTCAGGGTCAACGACATATTGTGCAGGTGCAAACACCCAATTGACAGCATCTGGAGGAACCTCTTATGTATGGAGTGGTCCATCAGCATTTACTGCGTCAACTGATAATACCGGAGCTATAAATACACCGGGTACATATAACGTTACAGTAACAGATATGAATGGTTGCACAGCAACAGCTTCAGAAACTATTTCCCAAAGTTCACAATTAACGTTAACCATTGCTGATATCGTTTTGTGTAATAACAATCTTGATTCACTTAATGCCGGTGCAGGTTTTGACACCTATCTATGGAAAAATTCAAGTAATGTAACTGTTGGAACCTCACAGTTCCTAACTGTCACTCAAGCCGGTACTTATACTGTCAATGTGACACAGGGTATTTGTACCGGAACAGGAACAGGAATTGTTATAAATAACAATACGCCTGTGCTCAACTTACCTGACAGTACTGATGTGTGCAGGCTTAACACTGGCATAGGACCTGTAACCATTGATTTTGTATCTCTTGCTGACACAACCAACGGTTTTTGGTTAAATATTGATAATGCAACTGTCAATACTTCAAACTGGGGCAATGTCGATTTCACGACTGTATTGGCAAGTGGATACTACAGATTTGTTTTTAACACCAACAATGCGGTTGCGCCGTGTATAAATGTATCAGATGCTATTGTGGTTCAGGTAAATAACTGTCCATGCCCAACACCTGCATTAATAGCACTTCCGGATGTATGTAACAGCAGTACAATTGATGTAAAACTTAGCAGTATTTTTGTGGGTAACCCATTGCCAGGAGTTTGGTCTGTTGTGGCACCTTCGCCTTTGCCATTTCCAACTATAACCAATGATAGTTTGAAAGTAACAGGTATAAATGAAGGCGTATATACCATCAGATATACATATCAACCGCCTTCACCTGGAACATGTGCTAAATTTATCGAAACGACTTTATCGGTGTATAATGCTTCATCTCTTACGTTAAAAGATGAAGTACTTTGTAACATGGATATCGGGTCCGGACCGACAACCTTAAATCTTAACGATCTTATTGTTTCTGTCAACCAACCATCTCCGGGAACATGGAAGCAGATTAAAGGAACTGCGGTAGGTGGTACTATTCCAAATATTGATGTTTCCGGAATGGCAATTGATACTTTAGAATTTGAATATACCACTACTGCAGCCGGTGCTTGTCCACCTGTGACAGAAATAGCGGAAGTCCGAATCAGAAATTGTAGTTGTCCTGATGTGGTGCTACTTCCGGATACATTATGTAATGGATCTATGACCTTATTGGATCTACAGTTACCATCCAAATTTATGGTTCTGCCTGCAAATGTAACCGGAACCTGGACTTCGCCTGTAAATGGAACAATTTCTGCTGGTCATTTCTTTAATCCATTCGGAGTTACTGCAAATAGTTATGTGGTTAAGTTCAAAGTATCGGGAACTTTACCTGCCGGTTGTCAATCTACATTTGATAAAATGATTGAAATAAAAGATCAACCACTGGTTACGGTAGATAAAGATGGTAGCGCATGTTCTACAGTAGGCGCAAATGGAACAACACAAGTGAATTTAAATTCATTATTAGACCTGAGTAATACATCAAATGGTGGTACATGGAAACAAATAAGTCCTGCATTACCTTTATTGGTTATTCCTGTTAATAATATTATCGATTTGACAGGGCAGACACCCGGTGTTACATTTATCTTTGAATATTCTGTTCCTGGGACAAGCCCTTGTAACGACGCAAAAGGTCAGGTAAATGTTCTTGTCAAAGATTGTAATTGCCCTGATGGCGATATTGCTTGTGTAAGCCCCAATTGTGATCTTTGTAACGATAGTGGCATCCTTGATTTAACATCAACCATTGTCAATCCATTAACCTTTGCACCTGGTGTTTGGACAGTATCCGGTCCTGTAGGTGAAAATATTCCTTTAGTAAATACTACCATACTTGATGCAAAAGGTTTAACCGCAGGTACCTACAAAGTAAAGTATACCTTGACACCAAAACCTTCAGGCAATTGCCCTGACTTTGATGAATTTACCCTGAAAATTTCAAACAAGGCAATAGCTGTTGTAACGCCAGATACACTTTTATGTAATAGTGCTCAAACTGGTGAAATATTTAGTCTTACGGCTTTGGTAAAATCTGGTTTTGGTGCTTGGTCAGACGACGACGGAATATCAGTAACCGCACCTGTTTCGTTAGAAGGGCTTACAGAAGGTACTGTTTTAAATTTCACATTTACTGTTGGAAATACTCCACCATGTACACCAAGTGTATATCCGGTCACGCTTTCTATAACTGAAAATTGTAATTGTGAACAAATCGTTTTAGGTCCTATCAGATCTATGTGCACGAATGAAGGTAGCTTTGATTTGAAGGCAATAAGCAGTACTCCGGTACCCGGTACATGGAAATCATCAAATCCTCTTTTAGTCATCACTAATGGAATTATTGCCCTCACTGGTGTAAAGGCTGGCGTTTATGAAATAATTTATGCCCTTGATGCTCCTGAACCAAATTGCCCTAAAGAAAGGAAAGTCAATATCACCGTATCAAATCCAAAGTCTGCAGGAACAGCTCGAGGAGCTGAATTCTGCATTGGAGCCACTGATTTGATAAAGTTGTTTGACAGGCTGGACAATGAAGACACTGGAGGCACATGGTCAGTTGTCAGCGGCGGAACAGCGGGATTTGATGCGGCAAAAGGTGAATTCAACCTTACGGGCAGAGCAGCTGGTTCTTATATTTTTAAATATGAGTTCAAAAACCAAACACCTTGCCCCGATGATTCCGAAGAAGTGACCATTAAAATAAATGCGCTTCCTATCGCTGATGCTGGAAATGATCAAAACATTGATTGTTCAAAACAAACCGCAATTTTAGGTACAAACCTTACTTCTACCGGTATAAATATCGTATATGAATGGAAGCTTTTGAATAACATTGTTGGAACAACACAAACCATCATAGCATCAAAAGGTGGTGATTATGTGCTTACCGTACGTGATACCTTGACAAAATGTTCCGATGATGATATGGTTATTGTGGTACAGGCTGATGATTTACCGATCTTTGATGTCGTTGTCGATACCATTCTATGCTTCGGTCAGACTGCCACTATAACTTTGAGTAATTTAAGTGGTGGAAAAGCTCCATATGAAATATCATTTGATGGTGGAAAAACATATGCCGCTGCGTTGATTGCCGACAATTTGAAAGCAGGAAGTTACAAGGTACAGGTTAAAGACGCTAATGGATGTGTAAATGATCAATTACCAGCGATTGTGATCGTAGAACCAGTTGTTTTTACTGTCAAGTTGGTTGATGATTTTGTCATTAATGTAGGTGAAGATTCATTATTAACAATAAAGGGACAATATAATGAGTTGACGGCTCAAAGTGTCATTTGGAAGGCTAATGGTGTAGAAGTGGCAACATCAAAAGACCAACCAACTCTGAAGGCAATACCAACAGAAGATACGGAATATACCGTCACGGTTATAAATGAAAGTGGTTGTATAGCAACAGACATGGTCAAAATAAGTATCAAACGTGTGAAACCTGAATGTGTACCAAATATATTCTCACCAAATCAGGCGGATGCCAATGAATATTTCAGTATAAACTGTGATGAAGTTGATTTGGTCACCAAATACAGAATATATGACAGATGGGGAAATTTGTTATTCACAGGAGAAAATCTGTCGCCTTCAAACCCGAGTTCATTCTGGGATGGTGAATTCAAAGGCAAACCGGTAGTACCCGGAGTGTACGTTTATTATCTGGAAATGCTCTTTAAAGATGGGTCTACTGAAAAGAGAGGTGGAGACGTAACCGTGATAAGATAATATAAGTTTAAAAAATGTAAAGCGGTGGGTTTAAAATAAATCCGCCGCTTTTTTTTTACTTGGTGTAATGCTGTCCAAAAACAAACAAATAAAGAAATATATAAAAAAATAATGTATAATTCTTTATAAATAGGTATTTATGTAATTGAATTTATTATTTTTGCGCAAATTTTTAAAATTTAATATATTATGGCACAAAGAAAAAGTAAGGCTTCTGATAAGTCAAATGAGATTATTGATGTAGTAGAAGTAAAAGGTAGTCAGGTAAATAAACCCAATTTTTTTGAACACAATCAAAAAAATATTTCATACTTAATTATTGGATTAGGTATCTTAGCTACACTTTATTTTGCTTATAAATACCTATATGTAGGTCCAAGAGAGAAAGAAGCTGTAAATGCAATGTACAAAGCCGAAGACCAGTTTTCTAAGGATTCATTTGCATTGGCTCTAGAAAATCCGGGCGGTGGGTTTGATGGTTTTTTAGGCATCATAGATAACTATAGTGGCACAAAAACTGCTAATCTTGCAAAATATTATGCTGGCGTTTCATATCTTAATTTAGGTAAATATACTGAAGCGGTTGAATATCTTGAAGACTATTCTGCTCCGGACGAAGTAACTTCAATCATGAAGTCAGGTGCTTTAGGTGATGCCCATTCAGAATTGGGGGATAAAGAAAAAGCAAATAGTTATTATAAAAAGGCGGCTGGGAGCGAAAATGAATTGTTAACGCCATATTATCTTAATAAATTGGCTATGTTGTATTACTCTGAAGGCAAATCAAAAGAAGCATTGGAGCAACTGGAAATCATTAAAAATAAATACCCGGAATCTACTGAATCAAAAGAAGCAGAAAAATTATTAGCAAGACTGCAATAATATAACTTTAATTTGATAAACTTTAAAGGCAGAATTTTCGTTTAAATTCTGCCTTTCTTGTTTTATTTAATATAATCTCAATTTATCAATATTTTTTTGTGAACAACTTAATGCAGATTATTTAATGAAGGTGCTTTAATTTTAAAATAATTATACCCACATGTCAAGCAGTAATAAAAATCTATCCACTATAGAAGTATCAGAAGTAGCACAGCTTAAAAATGTAAAAATTGGTATTGTAACCTCTGAATGGAATCATAAAATTACCTTTGCATTACTTGATGGATGTACAGCTACATTAAAAAGTATGGTTGCTCAGACAATGATATACTAAGTATTCAGGTACCAGGTGCTTTTGAATTACCTGCTGGCGCAAAATTACTATTAAGCAATAATAAACTCGATGCGGTAATATGCCTTGGTTGTGTAATAAAAGGTGAAACAAAACACGATGAATACATTTGCAACGCTGTTTCTATAGGTATAATGTCATTGAGTGTTCAAAATTTAAACACATGAAACTGAATATTATTGAAACAGGAAAATTCAAACTTGACGGTGGCGCCATGTTTGGAGTAGTACCAAAACGCATGTGGCAAAAAATGCATCCTGCAGATGAAAACAACTTGTGTACCTGGCAAATGAGGTGTTTACTCATTGAAGATGAAAATAGAAAAATATTGATTGATACCGGATTTGGAAATAAGCAGGATGAAAGATTCAGAAGTCATTTTTACCCTCATGATAATATCAGCTTTGAAGATAACTTTGCCAGCGTAGGCCTGACAAAAGAAGACATTACGGATGTTATTCTTACACATTTTCATTTTGACCATGTAGGTGGTGCTTTGGAATACGACGACAAAGGAAACATTCAACCAACTTTCCCGAATGCAAAATATTGGACAAATAAAATTCATTACAATTGGGCATATAATGCCAATGCCAGAGAAGCAGCATCCTATTTGAAAGAGAACTTTGTTCCGCTTTTAGATATGGGCATATTGGAATTTATAGACATTGAAGAAGGGATTTCATTTTCAAAAAATATTTCTTTGAGTTTTGTGAATGGTCATACTGAAGCCATGATGATACCATATATCCATTTACCTTCAGGAAATACGTTAATTTATTGTGCAGACCTGATACCATCACATCACCATATTCCACTTCCGTACATTATGGCTTATGATATGAAACCTTTAGAGGTGTTGAAAGAAAAACAAATGCTGCATGAAAAAGCCTTGGACGGTAAACATTTTCTATTTTTCGAACATGATTTAGATGTGTCATGTGGTTACCTGTCCAAAACCGAAAATGGGAAAGTCATTTATGGTGGCAGCACACAACTAAACTCAATTTACTAACAGATACCTGGATAGGCTTAAATGCCTGGTACATATTGGGTAAATAAAAAGTTTTATCTTATTAAATTTACGTTACCTTTTTTTATATATTCTACTGAATTTACGCATTTAACCCGCAAATAATAAGCAAATGCATCAGGAGACAATTCTTGTCCTTTGAATGTTCCATCCCACCCAACACTCTGATCTTTTGACCTGAAAACCTCCTGGCCCCATCTATTATATATTATGAGTTCCATATCATCAATAAAATTACTTCTGACATAGAGTACCGGATTATTGGCATCTCCATTAGGTGAGAAAGCATTTGGTAAATATACATCTGTTTCATCACACCTGGCCTTGCGGACCGTAACAATTACCTCATCTATTGCTGTACAACCATTTTCATCTGTAACGGTAACCGTGAAACTTGTTGTTTCATTTGGGCGAACTGTTATAGTCGTGCCAGTTTCGCTTGTGCTCCAACTATATGATGCCTCGGAAATAATGTCTGAAATAAATAAATCTAAGGTATCTCCTTCATAAATTGTAAAATCAGGCTGAGCATCCACATTGATTGACACCTCTTCTCCTACAGTCGCTAAAAACGATTTCTCCTCTTTACAACCGGACATCTTATTTGTAACCAAAACGCTTATGGTTTTATTGGCTTTAATATTTATGGTTGGATTAGATGTATTTACCCCGGATTGAAAACATTCAGCGGGAGACCATAGGTAAAGATATCTTTCCGGATTAGAAATTTCCAGCATTATCTTTGATGGCTGTGCATTACAGAGTTTGTCTTCCCCGGTAATTTCAAATGAAAAAGGTTGTGTAACTTTTGGGGTAATATTTCCTGTTTGTTTGCAACCCGTATCTTTGTGTGTCAATAATACATTTAGAGATTTCCCAGGTAAACCGATTATTATGGGCGTACTGGTATTAGCTCCGGATTTTATACATTCAGCCGGCGTCCATAAAAATTGATATTTATCGGGATCGGCGATATTTAAAAATATCTTACTTTCTTCATTGATACACAAGCTATCAGCAATTGTTATATCATATACAAATTTAAATATTTTAGCATATACGGTATCAAATACAACACAATTGTAATTGTCTTCTGCTTTAATAATAAAAAAATCATCTTTGATTAAAATAGTTTCGTATTTTTTATCAGAGACAAGTAAATTACCATCTGCATCAAACCAGCTATATTCTACATTAGCCAGATTAGAAGCAGCATTTAAACGAAGTGTATCACCAAAACATAATAATTGATCCGCAATGGGTGTTAAAGTGATTTGTGGGTTGATGGTGATTGATTTGTTCAAGTCCTTAAAGGGACATTCACCAACAAGATTTTCCAAATTAACCAAATAAGTACCTCCACCAGGATAAACATAGCATGGCGTTTTTTCGATTGACTTATCGTCAGTTGTCGTAAGATCTCCAAAATTCCAACGTATAAAACCATCAAAATTTCCAATTACATTAAAGCACACCTCATATTTACCACATTCTGTCAAATTAAAATTAAAATCAACCGTTGGATTGATTCCTATATTAAACAAAGCTGAGTCTCTTATTGTGCAACCAAATTGATTTGTTACATTATAAAAAAGATAAAATGGTAACGATTCATTAGGACCTACGAATATTTGTGGAGCGGGAGTATTAGCCCCATTAAGGATATGTGGATCACTTTCCCATAAATAGGTATTCATATGAGCGGGCACTAAATTTAAAGTAATCAGTCTAAATGTGTCATTTTTGCAAATTTTATTCGGCAATATCAAATCAATTTTTGGTGTTTGATTTTTAACCGTAATAGAAGCAGGAATGGTTGAGCAGGATTCGCCGACAAATTCGACGTAATATGTTTGAACATTACCCACAAAATTCACATCAATACTTTCGCCTGTTCCCACAATATTTGTCACATTTACATCTGTACCCCAATTATATACTCCTGTTCCAATACCACCATCAACGTTTAGGGTCACTTTGCCATCACACGTTGTTGTGTCTCCACTTACGGTAAGCACAATACCGCCTTCAAGCGCAATGATGTCTGCACTTGATACCACACTACACAAGCCATCTGATACAGTCACATTATATGTTGTATTCTGACTCACCGAAACTTTCGGATTAGAAGGATCAGTCAGATCAAGTCCTGTAGATGGTGACCATGTGTATGTCCAATCGGGATTTGGATTCGTAACAAATGTTTTTTCCTGGTTTGGACACAAAATAATTGGGTCAGCTAGGAAACTAATTTTTGCAAATGGACCCGGCAAAAATGAATTCTTAATTGTATCAGAGCATCCATTGGCAAAATTAACCGTCAAATCAAAAAATACTATACTATCCTTAGGTATAATAAAATCAATATTACTCCCGGTAAAAGACAATCTATTTGTTTCCGTACCAGCTGACCATAAAATACTGGAAGTCAAAATATTATTAGACAATGTATCTATGTATCCAAATGAAAGTTGTACCGTGGAATCAGTGGGACAAGTTATTGGCTTATAACTATAATCAGCTTGGGGAATTAATGCATTTAAATCAATTGATTTTTCAGAAGATATGCTGCAGCCTCCGATAAAAACGGTCTCTAGTGTCGTCTTGATGGTACCAACATTTTGAGGCAACGTCACTGTCAAAGGACTGCCGGAGAATGACTGCCCGGCAATGATCCAATTTGAAGATTCAATAACACCAAATGGGTTTAATGGTCCTGATACATTTGTATAAACCAGCTCAACAATTCCGGAAGTAGGACAACCACTATAAACAAAATTGAAATCACCTTCGGGAATAACTTCGGCAATTACAATGGTTTTTGAAAAAGTGGATTTACAGCCATTTGACGCTTCAAGTGATAGTTTCACTTCCACGTTTCCGGTATAAGAAACATCTATTGTAGGTACTTTGCCAAAATACGTTTTTGATACGCCATTTTGAGTGATGAGCCACTCCCATTTATTAATTGCATAACCTGGTTGGTCAAATATAGAAAGATCGGTTAATAATATTTTTAAACTATCTTTGACATTATTGCAACCTGACAAAGCATATTTAAAATCCGGTTGAATTTTATTTTCAAAAACGGACACTTTCTGTAGAATGGTATCAAAACATGCATCAGATACTCTTGTCGCCCTGAGTCTTACAGTATATACACCAGAAGACGGGAAGGTAAACACAGGATTTTTCTCAGTGGACTTAAATATTGGATTTGTACTTGGATAATTAAAATCCCATTCAAAATTTCCAGCACTCAGACTCTCATTAAAAAAACTTACAGTAAGCCCATCACAATTTGTCTCTGATGTAGTAAATATAGCTTTAGGCGGTTGACTGCATGGCCGTACATTAAATTGAAAATCACGCCGTACCAATCCAATTAATTTACCATTTCGATATTCTTCTACGCAAACACCTATCAAAAACTGTCCTTGCAAATTTGGGGTTGCAGTGATTAATCCTGTCTTGCTGTCAATTTTAAGAGGTATGCCACCCATCATATCGTTTAGTGAGTGTGGGGAAGCCCAAATTACATTAGTATTGAGTGGCGGCAATGGAGGTTGTGGTTTAGGGTCGATTCTGGTTGCCCCTGAAGAAGGAACACATAATTTATATACTAAAGAGTCTCCATTCCTGTCTGTAGCAGCATGATTAAAGGAAAGCGGTTTATTTGCACAGATATAAACATCCGGCCATTGGTTGAATTCCGGAGAACTGTTTTTAAATGCAAGCGATTCTTTTGAAATAGTAGTCCAATATGTAGCTCCTGTCCCATCAGGGTCTACAATATTATTTAAGGATATATTTCTGCAACATCTTTGATAAGCCAGAATATATCCACCTACAAGATCTTCTTTGTCAGTCAACGTAAAAAGACCCATATATGTGGTTTGATGGACACAAACCTGAGTACCTTCAAAACCGCAATCACTCTCAACATATTCGTTCAAAGTATCAGAAGACATAAACAAAAGTTTTAATTGCCCGTTGTTTCCAAAATCTGTTTGCAGCGTTCCACCATATGAAAATATACCAACAGAAGCCAAAGAATCAAATTGAGCTTCAGGTGATCCTAAAAAACAATCCCTTCGCAAAACCAGTTTTACCTGATAAACATTTCCTGATATATGTTTGTAAGTAATATTTCCACCAACAATATGAGTAGCAGCTACCTCATATGGTATTAAAAATAGTATTAAAAACCCTAAACAAATCAGGCTAATCTTAATTTTTGTTTTATTAAACATACTTTTCATCCTAAGGATATATTTTATCTGTTTATAAATTTCTTGAAGCTCTTAATATTTCCACACGTCGTTCTTTGGCGGCTTTAATATTGTAAATTGAGTTTCGTTCGTCTTTTATGCTGCCCACAACATCAGCAGGTGCAAGTTCTTTACCAAAAGAAATATCGGTAATGACCAATTGTCCTGATAAAAAATAAGCTTTTAATTCTTCATTTCCATAAAAAATCATCTCATTTTTTACTGAATTAACCCTTCTTTGTCCGAGAGCCAGGTTATATTTGGAATCTGCTCTTGGTGAGGCATATCCTTTCAAAATAAGTTCCACTTTATTTCCCGCTTCCAATTCTTGTTTTAATGAATTGGTAAATAACTTAAATTTATCATAGCCACCATTTATATCCCCTTCAAAAAAGATTTCATATTCGTTTTCGGCATTTTCACGTTGGTCAGCAGCCAATGGTTTAGTAAATTTTTCTTTATATGTTTGTTTTCTGTTTATATATTCTTCAGCCAACTTACCATACTTTGAATTGGTCGTAGTTTTCCTACTGGCAATATCAGGTAGATCATTATCAAAATATAAACTTATAGGGAGGAGATCCTGAAGAACAAATTTGTCCAGATAAAGGTCTCTTCTTAAAAGACCGGATTTGTCATAAGGCCTCGTATCAACGATATCTATTGCTTCAGTAAATCCATCTTTTGTGGCGATAATTTTATACTGTTTACCTCTGTCCAGCATAAAGTTGTACTCATTGGATAATGTATTAATCTCTACTATATCTTTTATGCTTTGATCAGTCAAACCTATCAGGGTAACCGTGGTACCAATTAGTGGCAATTTTCCTATTTTAGCAAATGTGAATACATCAAGCAACATCATATCTGTGCTTAAAAACATCTTTTTAGTGATAGATTCTGATTTATCCATACCAACAGTAGACAAAATCAAAGTGTCCGGATAATAATTTTCCCTTTCGGCAATAATCAAATAATTTCTATCTTCTGATATGGGAAATTTATGATCGTTACCATCGTCATTTCTGAATCTGGCAATTTCCTGTCCACTATCTTTATCTTTGAGGATTACGGTTGCTTTTTTTAGTACCCTGTTTGTTAATTTATCAAAAGTTAGTGCATTAAGATCTAATACAATTTTTATTAAATCCATTTTATAAATATCATAACAGCACGATTCGAAATAATCATCCAAAAAAAGCGATCCTTCTCTATTTGACGATAAATATGCAGCATTGCCGTCAGAAGTTTCAAAATAATAAATATCGTTATAACTACTGTTATATGGTATACCAAGACTCAAAACGCTTCCGAAAGCATCATTTGTTTTTCCTGCTTTATAGATATCGTAACCTCCAAGGCTTTCTCTACCTTCAGAACTAAAAAATAAAAAATCAGTGGATATATTATAAAAAGGTGTTATTTCATTATTATAAGTATTGATCTCTTTAATATTTACCGGTTGGGAAAACCCAAATTTAGGATCAATCAGACTATACCAGATATCAAGTCCACCGCTACCACCCGCTCTATCTGAGGAAAAAAATAAAACTTCTTTACCTGTTGTTTTATCCATTGAAATATGAGGGTGGGTAGTTGTGCTTCCAATCAGGTTGATAGGGTCAGGAAGTCTTGTTTCGTCTGATAAATTCCCATTGGGGTCGAGGTTGCTTCTATAAATCTCACAATTGATATCACTACCGTTTATATAATTGCAAACAGTATAATATATCTTGGTACCATCAGAAGTTATTGTAGAATTCGAAACCAGTAAATCTCTGTTATTGACATATCCGGGTAATATTTCTGCTTCTTTATTATTTGATTTTTTAAATATTTTTGAAACTTCACGACTTGGTAATTTTTCAGGTTTTGCTTCAAAAAATCGCATTGACGAAAAATACAAATCATCCTTATAAATATTTGCAGCTATGTCGGATGAGGGTGTGTTGATATCTTCTCCTAATTTTTCGAGTTTCACATTCGACTTTGGTTTAGAGACAATAGACTTTGCATATATTAAAGAAGCGAGTTCCTTTTTGACTCTGGCTGTATAAAAAGTATCCTGACCAGCATACTCAGAGGCATACATTTCATAGTATTTTGTTGCTTCATCATAATTACCCATTTTTTGATTCATCTGCCCTAACCAAAAACTTGCTTCAGGATGTCTGTCATCATTAAGCGTATCAACAAGATACCTATATTTTTCGGCCGCCCGGGAATATGCATTAAATTGCCTTGCTGATTCGGCGGCTTTAAATAATATGTCAGGATCTTTTGAGTCAAATTCAAGGACAGTATTATAATATATCATTGCCCCGTAAAAATTTTTATCCGCATATTCCTTTTCAGCAGCTTCCAGAAATTGTCTTTTATTCTGGGCTATTAAAACTAACTGCAATAAACATATAAAGCATGTAATATATATATTTCTCATCGTACTTTCCATTCGGTCATTTATTAATAAATTGGGCAAACTTTCACATCTTTGAGCGGTTTCACATTTGCGATGATATACCTGAAGTGGATTTCAGGGCCTCCTTTGCTTGATTTTAGCAAATCATTAAAATTATTGGAATCGACATCATAACTTAAACTTGCATATATGTAATTGTACTGAATGGCAAATGTTGGAATTAATGATTTTGCCGTTCTGTAACCCAATCCAACATGAAGTTGAATTTCTTTGCCTCTTTTTTGACTTAAATATACTTTTGCCAAACCTCCGAAAAGTGTCTCATTATATTTATCCTGTATCTGATGCAAAGCATGGAGCTGGATATCCAGATTATTGATAATTTTTATATTTCCGATTCCTGAAATAGAATATCTACGTGGTAATGTTATGTCATCAGAAGCGACAAAAGCGGTTTTTGGTTTTGTTATATGGAGTACTGATGCACCCAAATCAACATATGTTCGTGAATGTTTCTGATATCTGTAATTAAGTCCTAATCCGGTTTCAAGAAAATTGATTCTCTCCAAACTGCTGAATGATTCTCCGGTTGGCAAGGTGCTATTGAAAACATCACCATCCCATTGTTTGTCCCAGGTCAAAGTTTGGCTATTAAATCCCCTTGAAGCAAACCCTAGTGTAAGCCCTAAACTAACTATATGATGTTTAGTTAAAAGTCTATGATAAGCACCAGCTACATTCATTGAAGTAAGATTCAATCTGGAATCTCCTTGTCTGTCATGATTAAAGTTAATGCCTCCACCTATAAAATGTTTGTCACTATTTTTGAAATAGAATTGTCTGTCATAAGAGCCACTGAGTGTAAACCATGGCACCGGCACAAAACGCCATTGATCTCGCAAAGAAAGCATAAATCTATGGTCACCATTAAAAACACCAGTCAGCGCAGGATTGATATTCTGTGGAGAATTATAAAACTGACTGTAATGCAAGTCCTGAGCATTAATTTTTATTAAAGAAAGAAAAAATATACCCAAAAATAGGATTGTATAAAAGTTAAATGTCTTCAAATCTCAAATATTTAGTTATATTAAAATATATCATAATTTATAAAAAACTGACTATTAGATATTAAATAAAATCAGATCAAAAGTAAATTATGATATTAATTATACTGCAAAAACTATACTAAACCTTCAAATTCATGAAATTATAAAATTTCAAAAGCAACATTACGCATGGATCTGATGCTTCTACCTTCTACCGTTTCCACGTTAATCATAACTTGGGCGCTGGATTGATCCAACACTTCGTCTATACTTTTAATTTCGCAAAAAGGGATTTCGGAACCGTTTAATAATGATCTGACCGACGACATATTCAATGTGCTAAATTTCTGCTGCAAACAATTTTGAAGCAATGCTCTATTTTTAAGGCGATCGGAATTGTATTCAAAGTTATGGTATTCTTTTTCCGAAAAATTCAGGGTATTCCATAGTTTTTCAAATTGTCTGTCACTTCCTACGGCCAACATAAACATTATTTGATCATTTGTTTCAAACATATCACCATATGGTGCAATATTTGGATGAAGTGTACCTATAGGTTTGGCTATATGTCCGGCCAGAAGATAATTGGTCGCCTGATTGGCCAGGGCTGACAATGCGCTTTTGTAAAGTGATACATGAATGATACTTCCATATCCCAGCATTGTTTTTTTCAAAAGGGCAATTAGTATGGCTTCTTTCATTTGATGGGAAGCGATCAGATCAATTATAGCCACAGGTAGTTTGGACATATGGTTTCTGTCATATCCATTCATAGAAATCCATCCTGTTTCTCCTTGCATGACCAGATCATATCCTGCTCTGGCATCATCAAAATCATAAGCACTTAATTGTGCGATAATAAGGTTAGGATATTTATTAATTAATTTTTCGGGCAATAAATCGAGTTTTGTCGCTACTGATTTTTGATAATTTGAAATAAAAATATCGGCTTGACTTAAATGCTCTGACAAAATATTTTGTCCTTCATCGCTGGTTAAGTCTAGCATTACCACTTGTTTTTTAAAATTTGCGCTAAAATAATAAGCAGAATAAGGACTGTCTTTTTCTTCACTTTCCAGTTTCCATTGACGCGTAGCATCGCCTCCTGTAAGAGAATTTTCTATTTTAACCACATTTGCTCCTAATTCTGCAAAAAAAGAAGCAGCTGATGGTCCTGCTAACACACTGGATACATCTACGACTTTTAATCCTTCAAATGTACCAAATTCACTGATTTTAAACATTTTAACGTCATTATTTACTAAACTTTGTTGAGACGTTTGTTTCTTTTGAGCCTGCCTGATAAATATAAAATCCCTCACCTGATTTTTTTCCAACCCGACCGGCCGTGACCATATTTACCAATAGTGGACATGGTGCATATTTTGGATTGCCAAAACCAAGGTGCATTATATTCAATATAGACATACAAACATCCAAGCCAATAAAATCTGCCAAAGCCAAAGGTCCCATTGGGTGAGACATGCCCAGTTTCATGACCGTATCAATATTCTCAACAGTAGCCACACCTTCATATAAGGTATAAATTGCTTCATTTATCATTGGCATTAAAATCCGATTAGCAACAAAACCCGGATAATCATTTACTTCAACAGGGATTTTACCCAGCAAACCGGAAATAGTCATTATTTGAATACACGTTTGATCAGAAGTAGCATATCCCCTGATTACCTCAACGAGCTTCATTACAGGAACAGGATTCATGAAATGCATACCTATCACCTTTTCAGGTCGTTTTGTAATACTTGCTATTTTGGTGATCGAAATCGAAGATGTATTGGTGGACAGAATGGCATGAGATGGCGCAAATTCATCCATTTGGCGAAAAATATTAAGTTTAAGTTCGACACTTTCGGTAGCTGCCTCTACAATTAAATCTGCGTTTTCCACGCTATCCTGGATAGATGTTTGTGTAATGATGTTGGATTTAGTAGAAATGATTTCCCGGGCAGATATCAATTCTTTTTTTTCCATTCTTTCAAGGTTAATATTTATTGTAGCCATTGCTTTTTTGAGTGAATCTTCAGAAATATCACATAAAATTACTTTAAATCCATTTGTAGCAAATACCTGAGCAATTCCATTCCCCATTGTCCCGGCACCTATAATCGTCACATTTTTAATATCCATTTGACTATAATTAGGATTGATTTATAAACTGTAAATATAACTTAAATGAATCTTCATGACCAAATATTACAAGTATCTTATATTGAATGATTGGAAAAATAATACGATTTACATTATCTTTGCACTGCAAATTTGGAGTTCTCATTTTATGCAATTTGAAATAATTCATTTTTTTACATATACAAATTATTCATATTAAGTACGTTATCAATATATTCACAAGAAATTAATGTTTATTATAGTCGAAAGCGGATCAACCAAAGCTGATTGGGTTATTGTCAGAGATAGTAAGAATTTTCAGTTTTTCAAAACTGAAGGCATTAACCCTGCGACACAGGTTGATTTATTGGATTTGACTGACCGGGTTGAATTATTGGAGCATATTCGATCAGCTGAGAAAATATATTTTTATGGTGCAGGCATTATTGATGCTGTCAGTTCAAATAGGATCAAAGCCTGGTTGGATTCTTTTGGTTTTACAGGCGACTTAACAATAAAGGAAGACCTGCTGGCAGCTGCAAGATCTTGTTTTGGTAATGAAGCTGGTATTGCCTGTATTCTTGGAACAGGATCAAATTCCTGTGTATATGACGGAAAACATATCCTGAAGTCAATTCCAACATTGGGATATATTTTAAGTGATGAAGGTGGAGGTACAAAAATAGGGCAAGAAATTTTGAAATCATTTTTTTACGGGACAATGCCGGACAAAGAAAAAAATATTTTTATTGCCAATTATCCGGTAACTAAAGAGATCCTGGTTGAACGGCTGTACCGGTCTTCCGGTGGAAATAGTTATTTAGCATCATTTGCAAAATTTCTTACAGAAATAGATGGCGTTTGGAAAGAACGTCTTTTAAAAAATGTATTCAGGGAGTTTGTAGACCTCAGAATTGCTTTATATCCCGGATATGAATCACTCAACATAAAATTTGTTGGTTCCATAGCCCATTATCATCGTGTATGCCTGAATGAAGTATTGTCTGAATATGGCCTTAAAGCTGTTGAAATCATTCAACAACCTATTTATAAACTTATTGAATATCATATAAAAAATAAAATTAATGAGTAGTATCAGAAGAATTGCTGTTTTTACTTCGGGAGGAGATGCCCCTGGCATGAATGCGGCAGTGAGAGCCGTCGTTAGGACAGCAGTATATCATGACCTTCATGTATATGGTATTTACAGAGGTTATGATGGTATGGTTAACGGAGACATAAAACGACTTGAAGTTGGAGATGTTGCTAATATACTGCAACGTGGAGGGACAGTACTCAAAACTGCCCGAAGCGAAGCATTCAGGACAAAAGAAGGGCGAAAACAAGCTTATGAATCTCTTATGGCACATGATATTGATGGTGTTGTAGCAATCGGAGGTGATGGAACTTATACCGGGGCTAATATTTTCAGCAAAGAATATAATATCCCTTTTGTAGGCTTGCCGGGGACTATTGATAATGACATTTTCGGTACTGATTATACCATAGGATTCGATACTGCGATAAACACAGCCATAGAAGCTGTAGATAAGATTCGTGATACCGCAGATTCCCATAACCGACTATTTTTTGTAGAAGTAATGGGACGTCATGCAGGATTTATTGCTTTACACACCGGAATCGGCAGTGGTGCGGGTGCCATATTTCTTCCGGAAACAGATACTTCAATTGAAGAACTCTCCGACATCCTTCATAAATCAGCAAAAAGACAAAAACTTTTTAATCTTGTAATTGTAGCAGAAGGTAATAAAAATGGTGATGCAAATACCATAGCAAAAGCAATAAAGGATGCTAACCCGGAATATGACATAAAGGTAACCATTATTGGTCACTTACAGAGAGGAGGATCTCCAACTGCAATGGATCGTGTTCTGGCCAGCAGAATGGGCCACTCCGCAGTACAAACGTTACTTAGGGGTGATTCTGGTGTTGCAATTGGCATTATAAATGATAAAATAACTTTCACCCCTTTTGAAGAAGCCATATCAAAAACTAAACAATTAAATAAGGATTTGGTACGTATGGCTGAAATTCTTGCTATGTGATGGAAATAGCAATCTTTTATAGTCCCTTTCCTGATAAAGATACAGCTCAAAAAGTCGTTGAAATAATGGTTCGCGAAAAGCTCATCGCTTGCGGTAATATTATTAATGGAACGAGTATTTATGAATGGTCAGGTAGCCTGGCCTCTGATAATGAATATATCGTAATTATGAAAACTGTATTAAGTCTTATGACAAGAGTAGAAAAACGTCTGGAAGAACTTCATCCATATGACATTCCAGCCATAATAAATTGGAAAGCAAGTGCTAATAAAGCGTATGTATTATGGGTTGAAAGTAAAGTATTATCCGAAAATTAATTTACTAAAGAATTTATCCGATCATATTAAACCAAGAAACAAAAGTAAATAAGTTTCTCCAATTGATAAAGTCAAAGACTTAAATACACTTTAAACCAAATTTATTAGATGCTTACTTTTTTAATTTTTTATTAATTGTGTTGTCATTTTTAAATGTCAATTTCCCGCATTGTTCTTTAGGTGCTTTTAAATCTGGCTGGACCTTGTACCCTCTTGCAGCTTTTAAAATTTCTTTAAAGTAGCTCTATCTCTTATTGTTGTTTCTTCAGGGATTATTTCTGAAAATGTGACAACCCCTGCCCTATTTACACAAATTTTTACTGCTGCAGTTCCTGACGTATTTACAGCGGCCAAAACTGCGGTAACATCCCTGTAAACCACCTTTCTTCCAAATATCGATCCATCACCGGTGCCATCATATTCACCAGTCCCATCACTTGAATTCCCCAGACCTTCATCTCCATCATTACCTTTGGTCTTTCCCGCACCGGTACCTTCTTCTCCTTTGCCGGTACCACCTTGTTTCCCGTCTACTGTGGATGGTTTTGTATTTGATGTGCCTGCAGTACTTCCATTGGATGTAGAAGGACTTGTAGATCCTGTTTTAGCCGGCACTGTTTTCGGCACTGTTACAGGTGGCTTTGGTGATTCAACCCGAGGTTTTTCCACAACTTTGACAGGAGCCTCTTCAACAGGTGTTGGCGTATAAATTGGATCCGGAAGCGTTGGTGTAACTACAGGAGTCGGCATTTTTATATCAGGCTTTGGAACATCAAGTACTTGTGGTTTGGTGGCCTCTATTTCTTGTGGCTGAGTTGTTTCTGCAGGTTTTGTAGCTTCTTCTTGTGGTGCAGCTTCTGCTTTTGGTCGCTGAGCACCGGCATCGTCATGTGCAACTTTACTCATTGAACTTTCTTCAAAGGTAAAATCTACCTTTACAGCATAAGGCGGTTTTTCATCATTAATATCCAAAGGGTCAATTTTAGGCCAGCAATAATAAAAGGCAATTAATAGTAATAATGCATGAACAATAAAGGATATTACTTTCCCTTTATTTTCATTTTTATTTTCCATTACAGCTGTTGTATACATTGACATTTTTTTTTGGACGTTTGAAAAATGGATTTAATCTATCAAATAGATGATTAATATTGACATAATGACGTATTAATAACGAAAAAAATCATAAATAAATATTAAAACTTTGCAAAAATAAACAAATTATTACATATTACTATTTTATTATAACCATAAGTCATATTCTTTTAGTAAGTTGGACTAAAACATGTTAAATAAATTGAATTCTAAAACGAAAAATACTTATAACGTTCCTTTAAAAGCCTTTCAATATTAAATCTGAAATATAAAAACCCATTTCTTAGCAAACAAATGGTATAAGCCATAAGTTAAATGGAGACTTCCTTATTAAATTGGCGTAAATATGACAATAAAAACTGATGCCGTTCCAAAGCCATTTCTTTTCCTGATTTAGTTGTCATTAAATCTTTTAATAACAATAATTTTTCATAAAAGTGATTGATAGTTGGTCCATCATTTTTTTTATATTCTTCTTTATCCATTTGTAATTTAGGCATGATTTCCGGGTCATATAGTTTTCTATTCTTAAAACCGCCATAATTAAAAGCTCTGGCTATGCCTATGGCACCCATGGCATCCAGTCTATCAGCATCTCTAACTACGTCAAGTTCCAATGAAACATATTCTGAGTGCTTATTGCCACCTTTAAAGGAAATATTTTCAATAATTTGAACCACATTGTCAATTACCTGTGTATCAATATGTAATTTTTTGAGAATTTCCCTTGCTTTTAAGGGACCAATTGTTTCATCTCCTCCGTGAAATTTAGCATCTGCTATATCGTGTAAAAGTGCGGCCAATTGAACCACAAAAATGTTTGCCTTTTCTATTTTTGCGATCATTTCTGAGGTCTTCAATACCCTTTCGATATGAAACCAATCATGACCACCTTCAGCATCCTTCAACTCTGCCTGAACAATTGAAATCAGCTCTTTTATGATGGATGTTTCCAAGTTATTTAATATCATAACTATAACCCACATACAACTCAAACCCGGGACCTGTTTTGCTCAATGAAGATCCAACACCATAAGAGGCCAATCCCCCTATTCTTAATTGGGCATACCTGTTTCCAAATTTATCCAAAATTATACCACCCTGGAAAGCCATCATACTTGAGCTTGCATAGCCCAAACCACACCAAAATGTATTTTCTTTTTCAAACTTCAAACTATATAACACATCAATGATGTCCGGATTTACCATATTGGCAGTAATCATAGGTTCTATATAAGTGTCGTAATTATAAAATCTTCCTCCTGCATTAAAATGTATATGTTTCTGTCTGATCTGATCAAAACCGTTTACCAGGACTTTTGTGGTATAGATCTGATTCATAGCTGCACCAATAAAAAAGGTATTGTCTTTATATTCTCTTGTACTGCTGGTATAAAAAAAACCACCTCCTACCGATGGAAATAATTCGCTTACTCTGTTGGATTGAATTAGTACGTCATTGGGATCATTAAATACCTGATTACTTCCATTAAAAGCATATTGCTGAAAGCTACCGGAAATACCAAGTGACAGCTGACCATATCTTCCAAGAAACTCCTGCAGTTTGTACGCATAGTTTAATTGAACACCAAGTTTGCTAACCGGACCTGTCTGGTCAAACATTAACAATGCTCCGCCACTCATATTGTAATTAAGCAATGGGTACTGAAAGGATACGTAACCGGAAACAGGCGCCCCACTAAAACCAAGCCACTGAGATCTGAAAAAACCATCAAATATCATATTATTACCTGGTGCAGTATATGCCGGATTCCAGGCCGCTCTTGTTTCAGCAATGTGGCTACTATTTGCAATTTGTTGCGCTGAAACATTAGTAACTATTACCATTAGCGCGTAAATAAATAATAAATGTTTTTGCATTTTTTTTGTTTTTTTTAAGTGTCTCAATCCCATAATATCGTCAATGAACTTTTAACCACCTGATCTTCAAAAATCAGTACATAATAATATGTATCCGCAGGCAACCTATTGCCATTTCTCATACCATTAAACAATGTGCCATATGATTGATACCCTTTGGCTTCAAATATAAGTCCTCCCCACCTATTAAATATTTTTAATGAATTTTTCGGAAATGATTCAAGCCCTGCAAAATAAAGTTCATCATTACTTCCATCTCCGTTTGGTGTAATTATGCTCACAGCTTTAAAAAGGCTAAGTGGATCTTCATTGATGCAGATTTTGATATCATCTACGTATTCACATCCATTTTTGTCTGTAATCGTCACTGTAAAAACAGTTTCTTCTACAGGTTTCACAACTGGATTTGATATATTTGAAGCTCCAACGATCAGGTCTTTGTTATCCCAATCATACTTTACACCACCTTTGGCATTTAATTTTATAGTCCTGCCCAAAATGACACAACTATCTTTCCCGGCAGACACATCTGACGCTTCGAAAACTTCAATTTTAATGGACTTTGATTCCTTATTATCAGGGCACAAACCATCTACAACCTCAACGTCATATGTTGTCGTTATGGTAGGACTTGCTATGGTAATATTACCCGTAGTCGTCGAAAGCGTATTCGAGGGATCAGTCCAAATGTATATTAAGCCTCCTCCAGCCGTCAACGTCACCGGCTCCCCGTTACAGATGCCAGGTTTATCAGCCATAAGTGTTGCCTTGACTTTTGGGGTCAAAGTAATGGTCACACTATCTTTATTAGTACATCCAAACTCATTAGTTATTGTTACCACATATGTAGTATTAGTAAGCATGACAGGCATACCTGCATTTACAATTAATGTTGCTGTTGTAGCTCCATTTGACCAAAGATAAGAGGTAAATACTCCCGGAGAAAGTGTTTTTGTCTTATTGGGGCAAAGTGTCTCATTTGACCCTAAATCAAATGTCGGGCTTGGCCGTGATGTCACAGTAAACGTAAATTCCCTTTGACATGTCTCTTTTAATGCAATTATTGTATATGTACCTGCATCAACAATGTTTAAGGATTTACTATTTTGATTGGGTATAATTACATTTCCTTTTTTCCATTCAAACGACGTTCCATTTGATTCGGCAACAACATTTATTGATTTACCCTGACATAAATCATATTTGTTATCGAGGGTCAAAGTTGGTAAAGGTTTTATATTAATATTTACACTTTTTAAACTCTCGCAACCAAATGAATTTTAACCTTTACAGAATATAATCCCGATTTGTCTGCGGTCACTGTCCGGGAAGTACTTAAATTAATATTATCCACTTTCCATTCATATGACGCATTACCTGCCCCTCCATCCAAAACGGGATAAGTGTCACCTTCACAAAGTACCCGGTCGATGCCTAGATCAACTTTTGGCTTATCGTTTACCATGATGTTCACAGTTTTAGTCACATTACAAGGGGGAACACCACCATTAACAATGACAGTGTAACTACCTTCGAGCATAACATTTAAGGTTGATGATATTTCACTTTGGAGAATTACACCATTCCTGGACCAGATAAAATTTGCATTTGAAGCATTGGTTGTAACGATTATGGGCCAGATTTCTCCTTCACAAATACTTTTATCTCCATTTAATTCAACAGAAGGTCCAGCTATAAAAGTCACATTTTTTTGAGCTGTAGCACTGCAACCAAATGAACTGGTAACCGTTACTTTATATAACGCTGACTCAGTTACTTGAAGTTTACTCGATGTATTGGATAACAATGTTGAATTTTTTTGCCACTTATATTCTATACCTTGAGTGCCCGCATTCAATTCTACAGACTGTCCGGCGCATGCAATTTCATCGGGTCCTAAATTAATGACGGGTAATGATTTAAAATCCACGATTGTACTTTGTTCTGTTTTACAACCAATATTATTTGTCGCAATAATCTTGTAATTCCCTGAAGACAAAATAGGTAAAGTAAGTTCGGTAGCACCGACAATTATCGAATTATTCAAGTACCATTGTAGCGTCTGATATCCGGTTGCCATCGCATTAATTGAAAAAGCACTACCTATACAAGGCGTCTCCATTGCAGGCAAAGGAAGGATTTCAGGAGCGGCAAAAAATTTGACTACAACCTGGTCTTCCTTAGTGCAGGTAGCCGCATTTTCTACAAGCACCCGATATATTCCGCTCTGTAGTGGTTTATAGGTATTTTGGGTCGCGCCATTAATAATAATGTCGTCTCTGAACCAAGTATATTTTACGCCATCTGTTCCAGCATTTAATGTCACATTTTCACCGTCACACTTGTCGATATTACTACCTAATTCCACAACAGGCGCTTTTTGGGTAGTGACGTTAATTTCATCCTCGTTAAAGCAACCGGAAGAATTTGTTACAATTGCTTTATACATTCCATCAAGCGATATTGTCAACATATTTGTTGTAGCCCCATTAATTTCCACACTGTTTCTGAACCACTTAATAGACTGGCTTCCTGTTATTGGTTGGTTGCAGGACATATGTTTCTCCTTCACAAAATTGAGCGGTAGGTGGAAGTAATATAGAGGGTTTGGCATTAAAAGTCATGATTAGTTTGTCTTTTTTCTTACAGCCTGAGATATGTGTCACTTCTACTTCGTACATTCCCGATGAAATGACTGTCAGTGTTTGTTGGGTTTGACCGGAAATTTCTTGCCCGTCTTTATACCATTTGAATGTGATTCCGGTATTTCCCCCATCCAATACGGCCGTTTCTCCCAAACACTTATTCTGATCAGGACCCAATTCAACAATTACAGGACAACAACCCTGGGGCCGTAAACAACGAAAGTTTCGTCAGTTTACAATTAGGGGAAGCTGTAAAAAAGGCATTAATATCTACAGGTAGGCCATCTGAATTAAGGTTGACTAAAGTTATTGTCTGAGGACTTGTCAAAATATCAAAGTCCTGTCCATTGATTTGCAATTTTCCAGTGGAAGGTGCTTTATCATACGTTACGGTTAGATTTTGTGTATAATAATTACTAGAGGCCTGGCAAGGTCCCTGACTTCCAGCAACTAATCCACTTATTGTACATGATGACTTAATTTCAACCATTTTGCAATTGTCACTGACAAAAAAACAATCTCCATCAATAAGGATCTGGGAAAGTGTTTTGGAAATCCATGTATTAATATTTACAGACATTGAGTAGCCAACGCCATAAACACAATATTTACCTGCATCTAAAGTAGTAAAATCAGATGTGGCATTTACACCGGTCACTTGATTTGTGGTAGTATTTACAGCGATATAAGTATAAGCATATCCAGCGGGTAAACTATACCATTGTATAAGCCACCGCCAGACGGTACTGTCACATTTATTGTATAATTTCCCGTTTGTGTATTAAAAAAATAATTGGAAGACGTTAATGTATAATCAATGCCAGGTGAGAGGTTTACGCTTATCGGAGTAATTAAGCCTGATATGGTATTTGGCAAATTAAAACAGCGGCTGGAACCTAGAAGATTGCTACATTGGCTGTTTGGGTTAAATGACCCTTGGTATAATGCAATTGCATGGCTGAAATTTGAGGTAGGTGTAAATGTATAGACGCCCGAAACCGAAACCCTAAAAATATACTGATCAAAAAAGAAGTCATCTCCTCCCCCCGAAAAAAGGCTGCAGGTATTTGTTCCACATACAACAGTTGCCTTACTTGTGGTACGTATTGTTTCTGTTTGATTAATAGACCCTGTGATAGGCAAGGTGATCAGAGACCCAATATTGCTTTTGAGATTCAGCATCAAACCCGGATCACCCTGATCAAATATTACACTGCCATCCGGCATGATTTCCGTTGCAGGTGCAACACAAGAAGAATTAACACTAAAATTGCTTGTAGAAATATTAAAAAATTTAAAACAATCATAATCCATACATTCGATCATAACCCTTGCAGTTTGGGTTTTCACAAAACCAGGAGGCATAGCATAGGTATAACTACCCAAAGCATAAGAAACATTTTCAGCTATCACAATAGGATAAGAAAGTCCACCATCTATGGATATTTTGATTCTAACTTTACTACATAAACCATTACTTCCGTTTGTATTCCAGGTTATCAATTCGTTTTGACCTGCCAGCAATGTTTCTCCCCCTATTGGTCTGGACACACGAAATGGACCGGAATTATTTACATTTAATGTTACTTGTTCTGAGCCCACGGCGCTACCATTTACATTGTTATCTCTTACCGTAAGTAAAAATTTCATTTGCCTGGCAACATTAGGTAAAACTTCAAATAAATCAGGGGTATTGGAGGTGACAAGAGGCAAACTTGGAAAATACCTTTCTGTCTTGTCAGAAGGTGGAAAACTCCTGAACAAAGGAGCAATTGTACTATTTCCGGCACTGCTTCCAATCAATCCCTGAGTGGTTGTAACACCTTCACCATCTTCATCAATTTGCTCCCAGGTATAACTTAAACCCTGATCATTAGCATCTGTTGCCACACCATTTAGATAAAATGGAGTTCCTTTTGGCAAATTTAACTGCGCATTACATGGATTGGCTAATACTTGTGGTATGGCATTATTTGAGTTTTGTATTGTTGCACAAGTACCCCCTTCATCAAAATAAATATAAATAGCCATCTGTTGCAATGTTGCCCCATGGAAATAATTATCAAACTGCTCCGCAGAAGGAATATTCTGTATTGCATCACATGAATTATCATATGACATGATGGTTGTACCACTTCCTATCTCAACTGCTGTGTTTTCGCTTATGGCATCAGTACATGATCCTCCTGTGCCGTTAAAAGTATGTGTTGCACCAAATTGATGTCCAAATTCGTGTGAGGCCAATTGTATCCAGCCATAATTGCCATTGCTAAAACTTCCACTCCAACCTCTGCCTTTGAATATGGCACCATCTAAAATAAAATCATCACAAACAGTCTCTAACCCAGCCACTCCGCCGTTACTCCAGCCATCCCCATTTTTATGGGTATGAAAAACATGTCCGATATCATATGATGATACATTTGGAAAATTCATATTTACTGCCATACCTGCCTGTTCTGTTCTTCCGGCTCCCCCACCAGTATCGTCCGGAATAAAAGGATCAGTGTCAGGATCTGAATACAATCTGATCCTTGCTGCAGAGACATTCAGGGTTATTGACATGTCTTTTTTATATATAGCTGTAATATCATTAACTGTTTTAGTAATCACGGCTGTTACAGCTGCATTATTATTACCATTTGCGACATAAAATTCCCCTGTACAAACAATTGCCAAATCGTAGCCAAGAAGTTTTTCACCCAGTTCAAAATCGTTTCTATTACCTCCAAAAAAAGGTTTTTTATTATGATTAAAAGATAACTTTTCAAATTGTCCGTTTACGCCACAAGCGGCTTTCAACTGATCCGCTTCAGGTTCTTGTCCATAACTAATAGTATGCATATTACCTCCTGAATAATCCAGGGGTTTAATAATTACCAGCATTCCAAATGAATAAATAAAGGCATAGATACCAAATCCTGCAGTAGTTAATGATCCAACCGGAATATTATTTTCATCCATTAAATCAAAGGTCATAAGGTCTGGATACAATTTATTCAAATCATCGCTCATGACCTTATTTTTTACAATCCTGAATTGTTTTTTATTATTGAATAAGGGCAATTCAATAACTACTGCGTTTCGTACGTCCAAATTTTTAACAGATGTCAAAATTACTTTATAATCAATATTGGTTTGCTCCTCTCTAAACTTTACCTCTGGAGATGATTCGTTTAACAACATTTGAAACTGACCGACCACGAAATATTGACACAAACTAAAAATAAATAATATTGTAGCGCGTAGCATATAATTTAATTTAATGTTAAAAAGGGGAATGAAATTATTTTTCCGGGGGTAAAATTAATTTTTTTTTATGAAAATACATACTTACAATAATTTATTATATAAATCATTTTTAAATATATACTAAAAAAAATAAAACCTGGGATAACGCACCTCTTACCGCAATATATAGATTTTATAAAAAATTTAACTGACTTTTTCAAACTTAATACCAGTGGACATCGTTCTGATGTTAATAATATAGATTTCCAGTCTTGAAAGTAAGATCAGAGGTCCAAATAAAAAGTCTTTTTTACATATAAACTGAAATAAAAAAAAATGAAAGTATCTATTCTTGTTCTTATGTTTTCGTTACATTTAAGCATCGGGCATTCCCAATTCAAGGACATTTTAAATAAGGCTAAGGCGTCGGTATCTTCTATGTCAAAAAATGATGGTGACATTTCAGGAGGACTCAAAGAAGCATTAAATAATGGAATTGAAGCAGCCGTAGGGCAATTATCAGCAGAGAAAGGTTATTTTTCAAGTCCATATAAGATATTGGTGCCAAATGATGCTCAGAAAGTTATTGATAAGGTAAAAAAAATACCAGGTTTCGGGGACGTTGAAACTAAACTTATACATCAAATGAACCAAGCGGCCGAAATTGCTGCAAAAAAGGCCACCCCAATTTTTCTACAAGCTATTAAACAAATGAATTTTCAGGATGCAGCAAAAATTCTCACAGGCTCAGAAAATGCCGCTACTTTATACTTAGAAAGTACGTCAAGAGATGCTTTGTACAATGAATTTATGCCAGTCATACAATCCAGTCTAGATGAAGTAAATGCCAGATCATATTGGAAGACTGTAGTAGATGCGTACAATTCGTTACCATTTGTAAAAAAAATGAATCCAGCACTTGATGATCATGTAAATAACAAGGCATTAGATGGATTGTTTGGACTAATTGCTGTAAAAGAAAAAGGAATCAGAACGGATGTAGCCCAACGTACAAGTCCATTGTTATTGAAGGTTTTTGGAAATACTTAATAAGTTAATATTCAGCAAAAAAAAATCCGAAAAAGCAAATCGTTTTTTCGGATTTTTTATGTTAAGCATTTCTATTCAAACAATCGAGGTCTTCAAATGCCAGTTTCATGCGTTTAATAAACGTCAACTCGCCACTTCTCAACCAAGCTCTTGGATCGTAGTACTTCTTATTTGGCCTGTCTGCTCCTTCCGGATTTCCAATTTGCCCCTGTAAATAATCTTTTTTACTTGTATAATAATCTCTGATTCCTTCCCAGAAAGCCCATTGCATATCTGTATCAATATTCATCTTGACAGCTCCATATCTTATAGCTTCTCTGATTTCTTCTCTTGAACTTCCTGATCCTCCATGAAAAACAAAGTTTACCGGATTAGCTCCCGTATTGAATTTCTTTTGAATGTAATCCTGAGAATTTTTTAATATGATTGGTTTTAAACTTACATTACCAGGTTTATACACACCATGTACGTTACCGAATGCAGCAGCAATTGTAAATTTATTGCTGATTTTTAATAATGACTCGTATGAGTATGCAACTTCTTCAGGCTGCGTATATAACCTGCTGCTATCTACATCTGAATTATCTACACCATCTTCTTCCCCACCTGTAACTCCAAGTTCAATTTCCAATGTAATACCCATTTTATCCATTCTTTCCAAATATTTGCCGGAAATCTCAATATTCTCATGAATTGGTTCTTCTGAAAGATCCAACATGTGACTACTATATAATGGATGACCAAACTTAGCAAAATGTTTTTCGCTGGCATCAAGTAATCCATCAACCCAGGGCAACAGACTTTTTGCACAATGATCAGTATGCACAATCACAGGAATGCCGTATGCCTCAGCTACATTATGTACATGCATAGCACCTGATATTCCACCCAAAATCGCTGCCTTCTGATCGTCATTCTTTAAGCCTTTACCAGCGTAAAATCCTGCGCCACCATTACTAAACTGAATGATTATAGGAGAATTAACTTCTCTGGCAGTCTCCAAAGCTGCGTTTATTGTGTTTGTGCCAATAACATTAACTGCCGGTATGGCAAAGTCATTTTCATTAGCATAATTGAGCAACTCTGTGACTTCATCACCAAAGAGAACTCCAGACCTGAATTTACCACTAGCCATATAATTAAGTTTATTTAGAATTAATTAGAATATTAAACAATGTTTCTTTCGGAAAGATATCTTTCAGCATCCAAAGCTGCCATACATCCGGTTCCAGCCGCGGTCACAGCCTGTCTATAAATGTGATCCTGTGCATCACCACACACAAATACACCTTCGACATTTGTGAAACTTCTACCTGGTACAGCTTTAATGTATTTATTTTCTTCGAGGGTTATCTGGCCTTCAAAAAGTTCAGTATTTGGCTTATGACCAATGGCAACAAAAAAACCGGTAACGGGAAGTACAGAAATTTCTCCTGTCAATACATTTTTAATTTTTGCTCCTTCGACACCTTCTTCACCCAAAATTTCAATTGTTTCAGTATTCCAATACACCTGAAGATTTTCAGTTTTAAACACTCGTTCCTGCATTATTTTTGAAGCTCTCATTTCATCTCTTCTTACCAGTAAATGTACCTTTTTACATAATTTTGCAAGATATGTGGCTTCTTCTGCAGCGGTATCACCAGCCCCCACTATAGCAACTTCCTGACCTCTAAAAAAGAAACCATCACAAACTGCGCATGCAGAAACGCCTTTGTTCATCAGTTTTTGCTCTGATTCAAGTCCCAACCATTTGGCACTAGCTCCCGTTGCAATGATGACTGTATTTGCATGAATCTCATGGCCGGTTTCAGACCATATTTTATGAGGCGTAGAAGAAAAATCAACCTTTGTAATCATTTCATATCTAATGTCAGTTCCAAATCTAATGGCCTGATTTTTAAAATCTTCCATCATCTGAGGACCCATTACACCTTGAGGATAGCCCGGATAATTTTCAACATCATTGGTAATGGTCAGCTGACCGCCCGGTTCTTTTCCTGTGTATAAAACTGGCTTCAAATTAGCCCTTGAGGCGTATATAGCAGCTGTATAACCTGCTGGTCCTGATCCTATAATTAAACAATTAATTTTCTCAATACTACTGTCAGGCATTTTTATTGTTTTTTAGAAGTGGCGAAATTACAAAATATAATTTCCATTTTAAAACATCTTTAGATTAAAACATTCTTTTAACAGAATCCGCATCAGAATCGCTGGGCGGCATTGTTGTGGTTCACCTAAAAGCATTGGCTTATTTAAACGGCTTTCATGTCCATCACAACTATTTTGTCATATATTATCTCATGCTGATATCATCTAGTCAGAAACAAATTTGTTTAGTTGTTAGTTTTCGCAATATGTTTAAAACAATGTTAAACTTAATAGAATCATATTTTAATTTTCCCGCATTAACTATATTTACACTTTATATATTTCACAAACAATGATCAGGTATTTTATTCTTTTTGTGGTATTTTCATTTAGTTTATCTTGGGTTTTATACACAATTGAGCCGGTTACGGAGGCTGAATTGGGCGAAAGACTATTTTTTGACCCTATTCTTTCTTTAGACAGTACGATCAGCTGTGCTTCTTGTCATAAAGTTAATTTTGCATTTGCAGATGACAAAGCTTTGAGTCCCGGAATAAATGGTACTATAGGAAAACGTAATGCACCGTCGATCATGAACACTGCAGGCAGGAGTGTATTATTTTATGATGGGCGAGCCAAAAGTCTGACCGATCAGGTCCATTTTCCTATTGAAGATCCGTTAGAGATGAATCATACACTGGACATAATCATTAAAAAGCTGACTGAACATAAAGACTACCATAGATGGTTTAAGAATATTTATAAAGAAAAACCCAGTGCTGAAAATTTGGCAAAGGCAATTGCTGCGTTTGAAGTAAGCCTTGAAACATCAGACTCTGAATTTGATGCATGGATGAATGACGAGCCAAATACCATGTCAGTATCAGCCATCAGAGGTCGTACTATATTTCTGAGTGATCGTGCTAAATGTTTTGACTGTCATTTTGGTCCGGATTTTACAGGTGATGATTTTCGGAATATTGGACTTTATGATGGAAAAAGTTATATAGATAAAGGCAGATATGAGATTACAAAAAGAGATGATGATCTTGGCAAATTTAAGGTGCCGGGGTTGCGCAATGTATCTGTAACTGCGCCGTATATGCACGATGGTAGCTTTAGAACGTTGAGTGAAGTCATTGAATATTACAGCGATCCGTATGCTTTTGTGGAGAAACCTATCAATATTGATTCTACTTTAAGGTACCCCATTCTATTTACAGATGAAGAAAAAAAAGATCTGGAAGCATTTTTAATTTCATTGACAGATAGAAGATTTACATCCGCCCAAAACAAATTCAAATAATTTAACAAATTTTATGCAAAAAAATCTAATTTTGCATCTAAATAATTGACTTGAAATATTCAATCTGTTTGTTTTTTTTACTTCTATTTTCTATTTCTGTTCGGTCTCAAAACGATGATTTACGTACAGAAATTGATAAACTCATCAGGTTTGATACCGATATTAATTTCAAAAAAACGCCAGGCTTTATCATTGGAATAATCGATAATGATTCAAATTATATTTATTCTTTTGGCTCAAAAATAAAGAAGGAAAAAGTTGACATTCAAAAAGATGACATTTTTGAAGTTGGAAGTGTTACAAAAGCATTCACTGCAAGTTTGGTAAGTATCTTGGTTTATGAAGGTCTAATGACAACATCTGACCTTGTTAATAACTTTCTTCCTAAAGAATATCAAAATCCCCGATTAGAAAATTTAAAGGTTATTGATTTAATAACTCATACTTCCGGATTGCCCAAAAGGCCATCTTTTTTCGGTAAAAAAGAAAAAAACTTTCAAAATCCATATGAGTTTTATCAAAATGCAGATCTTTTATCATTTTACAGAGACTTCATTCCAGGTAAAATTTCTTACGAATACAGCCATACCAATTTTGCTTTATTGGAATTAATTATTGAGAAAGTGACTGGTAAACAGTATGCTGACGTTATGGCGGATAAATTATTTTTACCACTCAATATGGATAATTCTTTTGTAGATTTTCCGGAAAAAAAACAAGGGCTTATCTCTCCCGGATATGATCGTTCAGAAAAGGCAGTAAGCCCATGGACATTTAAATCTTTTAAAGCATCAGAAGGCATAAAGACGACTATTTTTGATATGCTTCTTTTTATAAAGGCAAATTTGGGTTGTTCAAAAACAAAGTACGACACCATTTTTAATAATAATTTTATACCGTTAGTATCTTCCAGTTTTAATGATCATCTCTCCATGGCGATGGGCTGGCACACTATTGATATGAAAAAATTTCATATCATAACACATACCGGAAAGACTTCAGGGCATAATGCATTTGTTGGTTTTGTCAGGGAAACAAAAACAGCTGTAGTGATATTTTCAAATTCTTCCATAGGTGCTGAGGATCTTGGAGTACAGGTTTTGAGAATGATCAATTTTAATTGGAAAAGAGTTAATATTTAGATTACTGGCTATGGATAAAAAAGAAATAAAATTAAACTGGGATGACTTTGTAAAGATGGGTAATCCGGAAAACGCTCCAGAGATGTCTGAAGAAAAACCTGATACTTTCAATCCTGCCATTTATCAACTTAGAATACATCTCGACAAAAAGCAACGAGGCGGAAAAGAAGTCACTTTAATTAAAGGATTCACTGGCAATGAAGAAAAACTTGAAGCGTTAGGTAAGTTATTAAAGACAAAATGTGGCGTTGGAGGATCAGTTAAGGACAATGAAATCATACTTCAAGGGAATCACAGGGAAAAAGTTTTAAAGCTATTATTGGAATTGGGCTACAAACAGAGTAAAAAATCCGGCGGATAATAGCAGTTGATATCGTACTTCTTATTTATCATTTAAACAAATTATTACATCATGGAAATTCTTATCATAATCGGTCTGATTTTATTGAATGGGATTTTTGCCATGGCTGAAATGTCTTTAGTTTCTTCCAGAAAATTCAAATTGGAATCAGAAAAAAAGAAAGGTAATCTTGGTGCCATCGTGGCTTTAGATCTCTCTGAAAATCCAACAAGATTTTTTTCAACTGTTCAGATCGGGATAACTTTAATAGGTATTTTGTTGGGTGTCTTCAGCGGAGAAAAACTGACGGTCGATATTGAAAATTACTTTGCCCAATTTGAAATTTTAAGGCCGTATACACATAATATAGCCGTCGGCATAATTGTAGTTTCAATTACTTATTTATCGATAGTTTTTGGTGAACTTCTACCAAAAAAAATAGGAATGACATTTCCAGAGCCAATTGCGATAATGCTTGCCAGACCAATGAAAATACTTTCAAGAATGACCTCGCCATTTGTATGGTTGCTCACTTTTACAAATGACACCATCTTAAAAATGTTTGGCTTAAATAGGATTCCTGAAAGCTACGTTTCAGAAGAAGAGATTAAATCTATTATTAAGGAAAGTACAGTAAGTGGAGAGATACAAGATATCGAAAACGAAATTGTAGATCGTGTTTTTGAATTGGGAGACAGAAAAATTAATTCATTGATGACGCACAGACGGGACATTACATATTTTGATGTAACAGATGATATTTATGCAATAAGGCAAAAAATAGGTCAGGAACCACATTCTGCATATCCGGTTACCGAGCATTACAATCTTGACAATACGATTGGAATCGTCATGTTAAAAGATCTTTTTGAAGGCTGTTTCGATGCAGAATTCCAAATTAAAAACTTTATAAAACAACCTTTGTATCTAAGTGAAAATACACCTGCATTTAAGTTATTGGATTTGTTTAAAGAAGAAAAAATGCATTATGCATTAATTACCGACGAATACGGCTCTATAAAAGGATACGTGACCATGGATGATGTTGTAGATGCATTGGTCGGCGATTTGTCTCAAGAACATCAATCGGAATATTCAATAATTGACCGGACAGAAAATACCTGGTTAGTTGATGGTCAGTTTTCATTGACTGAATTTATGCGTAAATTCAAATTAGATGAAATTGATGTAGGCGAAGAATATCACACTGTCGGTGGACTGATTATTGGTTTGAAAAAATCAATTCCCAAAGAAGGTGACACTGTTGATATAGAAAATCTTACACTTGAAGTGATTGATATGGATGGGCCAAGGATAGACAAAATACTTGTAACAAACCACGATGAGTGATCGTAAATAATCATTGACCTGTTTTGTTTTATATTCTGTAACATACTGCATTAATATTCATTCCGGCACCCACTGAGGCAAATAATATAATATCACCCTTGGTGAGTTTGTGATTTGCCATTTTATTTTTTATGACCATGTCAAATAGTGTAGGAATAGTGGCTACAGAACTATTACCCAACTTATGAATACTCATTGGCATGATATCTTTAGGTATATCTGTTAATTCGTATAATTTAAACAAGGCTTTAATGATGGCTTCGTCCATTTTTTCATTTGCCTGATGAATGAATACTTTTTTTATATCTTTAATATCAAGATTTGCATTATCCAAACAATGTTTCATTGCTATTGGAACAAACTTTAATGCGTATTCATAAACCTTTCGCCCTTTCATTTTTATAAACTTTATTTTGGGATCTGAGCCAGGGAAATTTGATTTCCCAAATGAAATATATCCGGCTTCGGCCACACAATGTGACTGAGCACTGGATGACAGTATTCCAGAAACTGTATTAAAGTTATCATATTCCAGGACAGTAGCTCCTGCCCCATCGCTGAATATCATACTATCTCTGTCAAAAGGATCAATTACCCTTGACAAAGTCTCACTTCCAACTACGAGTATTCTTTTTGCAACACCTGCTTTAAAAAAAGCATCGGCATGTATGACTCCCTGAAGCCATCCAGGACATCCAAACAAAATATCGTATGCTACACAGGAAGGGTTAAGTATGCCTAATTTCTGTTTTAAACGAGATCCTAAAGAAGGAACTGCATCCATTTGAATGTTATGCTTATTTATATCCCCATAATTATGTGCAAAAATAATCTGATCAAGAGTCTCAGGATCAATGCCTGCATCTTCGATTGCAAGTCCTGCAGCAATATAAGCTAAATCTGAAGATGTCTGGTCATGATGGGCATATCTCCTTTCTTCAATACCAGTAATCTGCTGAAATTTGGCAGTAATCACTTCTGAAGGTGTATCAATCCGTCTCTCTTCTTCATCATAAAAGTCATGAATTGAAAAATCTTTGTTTGTGATCACATCATTGGGAATATATGAACCTGATCCGATGATAATTGTCTGACCCATTATCGTGATAAATTAATAAGTATGTAATATAAGTTCAAAAGTAATCTTAAAATTATACTTTTGTGATCAGAAAATGCATAAATTCATAATATATGATTTTTATCAGTGAAAATATAATTAATGGTCTTATCGATAAGTATGAAGCGGAAGAACTTTTTATGAATGACTATGCTATCATGATCAGTGAAAGAAATGACCTCAGCGGATTTTTAGCACAGGAAAATTATTCTTTACTAACAAAAGAAGAAATGGCGCTTTTGGAATATTTAAGTTGTACAATCTACTTCAGTTCTAAAGAAGGGCTTCAAAAAATACCTGTTTTAAATGGTAAAACGCTGGAAAAGTGGGAAGAAGATAACTGGGATGTATTTAATAGCCCTACTGCAAAAAACTTTACTAAGATAATAGATATTTTTTTTAAAGATTACCCACAGGAAGACTTACTTGCACTGGTTGAAGATAGTATACAACCGGATGAAGAAAACCTAGTTTCATCAGTAGGAAGTGAAATTATATTTGTGGCCTGCAAATCTATCATAGACACACTGAATCAGTTGAATTAAGCCGCACCATACTTCCAAATATAAACGAACGCATAAATTATTATATATTTATTATATATATATTTAAATTATTTTGTTTAATTAATTAATAATAAACATTTTACATTTTATTTTTAATTATAATATAATATATAATTTCAAATCTGTACCTTTTTTATCATTTTTGGCACAGTTATGGCACTCTATATCAAAGTTCAGATTTATTTAAGGAATACTTAAGCAAATTGTTACTCGAGACCGGTTCAAGGGGAATTAGACCGGTCTCATTTTTTTTATCCCCTTCCCTATCTAAGCAACCTTTCCACATGTAATATTTAGAATAGCTTTTTAAGATGTAAATGTCAAATGTGTTGATCTTATAACGTCAATAAAATTGGATAAATATTTTTTCAAGTAAGTAATCTATTCTTCCACAAAACCTTTCCATCGTTTCATATACTGAATAAACCGATCACTTAGATCCGCATCTTTCAGATGTTGAATACTATAAGGTGGATGTTGCGGTTCAAAATCAGGCTCTCTCGCAAGCGTTGGCCAGTAAGGTATGCCGATTGCTGCCCTTCCGAGCGCAATAAAATCGGTGCCCAAATTTAACACTGTTTCTGCATCTGCTGAAGACCATATCTCCCCGGCTACCATGATGGGTATTTCAGGCTGCACTGCTTCCCGGAAATACGTAATCAGTGCTTTATCCTTTTCTTTATATTTTTCAGGTCTTTTCTTAGCATCCCATGGAGATACATGAATATAATCCGCTCCTTCTGCAGCGAGAATCTGGGCTAATTTCAAGCTCTCATCAAAATCTATACCCTGAAATGTGTATTTATCTTCAGGCGACAATCGAACACCCACAATAAATTCTTTGGGTACTGCCACTTTTATTTTTTTCAAAATAGTTCTGATCAGTCTTGTCCTGTTTTCAAATGTCCCTCCCCATTCATCTGTTCGCTGATTTGTGGCAGAGCTGATAAACTGATGCAAAAGATATCCGTGCGCTCCATGTAATTCAACACCATCAAATCCAGCTTTTTGTGCCCTGACTGCTGCATCAGTAAATGCCTGAATGGCTGCGCTGATATCTTCCGTACTCCCTGTTCTGACAGCAATACTTTTATTCCCTATCATCATATCATGCTCCGTCGAACTCCAGGGTTGTTTTCCTGTCACAGATTCCGGGCTTCGTGCACCACCGTGAAATATCTGCACTATTCCAATACTATTATACATATGAATGCCATCTGCCAGTCTTTTTAGTCCGGGGATGTGTTTGTCATCAAATATCCCTAATTCACCTTCCCAGCCTTTTCCTTCTTCAGATATGTTTGCAGCACAGGTGATAATAATGCCAAACCCTTCTTTAGCTCGTCGCACCAGCCAACGGTATTCATCATTGCCCAAGGTACCATCATCATTACTTTGGCTATTTGTCATCGGAGCAAGGACAATCCGATTTTTTGCGGTAATATTCGCAGATTGAAAGTGGAATGGGGTGAATATATTCATCTGTTTAATTTTGCTAAGTTGTTGAATTTGTTTGATTTGCGGATTTGGGAAAAGGACTAAAATTCTTTTGAAAAGCAACCCATTTAATCATTCAGGATTGTAGCATACCGCTTATGGGGATTTCATGAAATAAAAAATGATTTTAAAACAAATATAACCATACTTTTGATTACGTATCGAATCTATTAAAATCAATAAAATAAATTAAAAGCAAATTACTTTTTTCCAAGATAGAAAAATAAGTTTCGAAGAGGCATAATAATTCATTAAATGGTTTCATTGGCGCTAAAAATAAATATTTTATAATAATAAAAAGGATGGTTATATTTGTTCAATTTTTCATTTATACCATTAACAATGTACATTCCATCTAACTATAGAATGACCGATAAAGCAAGCATAATTGAATTTATAAAAAAATTTAGTTTTGCAACCATCATAACTGCAAAAGATGGTAGACCAGTGGCAACCCACTTACCTTTTTTAGTGTCTGAAATTAATGACACAATTATATTGACTTCACATTTTGCCAAGGCAAATCCGCAATGGCATGATATAGAAAATCTTGATATTTTGGTCATCTTTAGTGAACCACATGCCTACATTTCTCCCAAGCACTACGAAAAGTTACTAAACGTACCAACATGGAATTATCTCTCGGTACACCTTTACGGAAAATGCAAGATCATCAAAGAATCTCAAGCGATTATTTCAATCCTCGAAAATACCATACATACATATGATGAAGCGTATAAATCCCAATGGGATGGCTTGCCGGAAGTATATAAGTCGGCCATGATAAATGGTATTGTTGCATTCCGAATAACGGTAAATAGTATCGAAGCCAAAAAAAAATTAAGTCAAAACAAAACTGAAACCGAACAAAAAAACATTATAAAGGATTTTTCAGAAAGTAAGGATCAGAATGAACAGTATATAGCGAATTATATGCTTAAAAATTTAGAAAAGTAAACGTATTTAAATCATCTAATTATTTATATCATGCAAAAATTAAATTATTTATCACTCACTGTTCAGGGTATTTATGTTATGATCACAGGATTGCAGCTTATTTTTATACCTGCTACCCTACTTGGTATGTTTGGCTTTGAAGCGCCGGCAGAGATCTGGATTAAGGTACTTGGTATTCTGGTACTTGCCCTGGTTATTCCATATTACAGCATAAATACGTCCGGAAATAAAGAAGTAGTTATGTCGACTGTTTGGTTCAGGCTATTTGTTTCAGCCGGTTTTTTATTCCTTGTTGTATCCGGACAGGTCAAAAGCAGTTTATTGCTTTTGCAGGGGTTAATGTAGCAACAACTATCTGGACTTGGTTTGAGCTCAAAAAAATAAGCTTCATCTCGGTATTTTATAATTCTGTCAATTTCAGTCGGGTCAAAAGCATATCTGCATCTTCTTTTCTGCACAATTGGGTTCCTGGATTCAGTGTAGCAGCTGTTCCGCAGGCAACTCCGTACTGAACCGATTCAAGCAGCTTTTGCCAAAGATAAATGATAAACCATTCCAGCTACCATGCTATCTCCTGCTCCTACGGTACTTTTCGAATGACTTCAGGTGGTTTTATATGTTGGGCAAAATCGGAAGTAACCAGCATTGCGCCTTCAGAGCCCATTGATACAACTACTACTTCACATTTATTTTTAGTAACAACAGCGCGTGCTTCATCGACTATTTCATTTGGTAACAATTCCTTTTTCCGACAAGTGCGCTGAATTCCCCCAAATTGGGTTTTATTAGATAAACCCCTGCTTCGATGGCATGTTGCAATGGCACACCCGTGGTGTCAACAATAAATTTTGCTTTTTTTCTTGTGGCAATATCAGCTATTTGTGCATAAATATTTAACGGTACATGTTTCGGCAAACTACCGCTTGCAACAATATAATCAACTTCCTTTATGTCCTCGATTTCTTGTGAAATCTTTTTCCATTCGGTTTTGGTTAAGGGAGAAAGTGGCATACCAAATCGATATTGTTTATTAGTTGACACATCCAAAATAGTTATATTTTCTCTTGTTTCATTTTCACTTTCAATTGCCACAATCAATATCTTCATTTTCCATCAATTGGTTAAAAAACTTCCCGGTATAACCACCATATGGATAAATGGCCGTAGCTAAGCCTCCAAGTTTTTTAATGGCTCTTGCAACATTTATACCTCCTCTTTCAGGGCTCTACTAAAGGTGCGGACACCTCATTTTTACTTCTGGCGTCAAAAAAGAAACCGATGTGCTTTTATCAATACAAGGGCCAAAAGTGATGGTAATGATTTTGTGCATATTAATTTGATATTACTCATTATAGTAATAGTTAAAAACTAAACGTAAATATCGATAATTTTTAAGAATTAATATGGCAAATTAGTTTGCTGGAATTATACATCAATGAATTTTAATAAAATTTGGACCAATAATTTCTAAGGTTCCCTGATTTAATAATTCATTTGAACCGGTGGTTTTAAATATTCCTGTGTTTTCTAAAGTAAGGGCTCCGTTATTTAAAATCGCTGATCCATTCATGCCGTTACCAGCCTTTATCCGGATGTTTTTAATATGAACTATCGCCCCTGATGTTATCATAAAGACAATATTGGTATTGGATCCATCCACTACCAGTGCATGCTGATGATTAAAGTCCAACGTTAGATTTTTATTGATCACAATCGTGTCAATATTCAAATGGATCGTATCCAGCGATCGGGAAAAGTATATGATGTCTCCACTCGAAGAACATGAATCAATAGCATATCTTAATGATCCGAGATTTGAATCGTTTTCATTGATCACATATTTGCAATTTCCATTCCCAACACCAAATGTGCCGAAGTTGAATAATGAGTCAGATTTAATAAAATTTAAATTTCCAGGCCCGGTTGAAGTTTCAGATTCAGATGTATTCCAATTTCCAGCGTTGTTGGTTCTGACCAATCTTACTTTTTCCAGATCCTGAATCAAATTCACCCCATCTTCTGTAAAATTGTGTGCATTTACGGCTATTGAAAATTTACCTGAAACATTGACTGCCGAAGATTCCCAGTAACCATCTGGTGAAATATTGTTGATTTGGGTGTTTTGCTCCAATCCAATTGGCATCCCTGCAACAGACGGAATGGAATCTCTATAACGAAGTACTACATGACCTATATTTGTATTATCAAATCGAAGAAGTACCGGATGATTGCTATTTCCTGAAGATACAGGAAATATTCCATTAAATATCTTGTTCGTATTTCCGTTAAACCATCTGCGCATTTTCCCATTTATGTACCCACCATCATAAGTTTGAAGTGACGATATGGTATCAAATGGATAAGATGTTCCGTAATAACTCCAGGGGTCATTGGGCATTGTGATCAGCAATCCACTTTTTGTGGCATCGCCAAGGGTAAAAATATTATTGCCATTGTTTATATTACTTCTCAATCTCAATACTTCGCTGACTCCGAGCGGCATATTTAAATGGAGTCCGCTGAAAGAATTTGCAACATGCAAGCGGCTGATATAATTTCCATCCTGTGATGCCGGAACAGGCTTGTCAAAATTTCTAAACAAACCACTTCCTGAAATGCTCTGGCTATTTTTGGTATTCATAAAATAATCCAGATAATGCACATCGCCGCAAAAAGCCAGGGTTCTGGTCTGCTGTTGTGTATACAAACCATTATTTATTAAGTTACCAAATAGTGTCGTTCCTCCTCTATATTCTGTATTTGTATTGATGACAAAGGTTTTTGCTACGATTTGTTCATTGTTACTGTTAAATGTTGCCCGGTTTTCAGTATCCATCCCTCCGTTTATGACAATGGTATCGGCAACTAAATAGGCAGGGATATTACCAAAATGGGCCCTAAAACCTCTAACAGAAGAAGCTGAAATGGTATCATCTCCACCTCCAAAGGTGACTTTTCCATTCAAACTTATTTTATCATTTGAAAAAACGTTGTATAGAAAGTCAGCAGGATCTTTTATGTTTAACTGTACATGATCGGTAAAGAGCTTTGGGGTATGTAAATTGAATCCATCTAGACTTGAACCTTGTGAAGTACCATCATTACCATCAATATTAATCGTACTTTGTAGTGCAATAAGCTCCCATGGATTCTTTTTTATATCATCATAACATGTAAAATAATAGGTACCATCCTCCAGACAAAGATATTTTGATACTTTTGAATTTGGCACTTTATACTCAAAGGATTTGTACAAAACTTCTCCTTTGTCATTTCTCAAAGTCCAATAGGTCTCAGCAGGTTTTGAATCCAAATTTAAAGATAATTTTATTTTTGCAGCGGTACAAGCGGTGTTATTTGATTCAATACAATCGGCTATTTCGACCTTCTGTCGCATCAAATTGCCAGGCTGAGGGCCAAATCCCAAATTGAAATTAATACCATAAGAAGTCAAATGACAATACGACATAATGGTTCCTCCATTAAAAGGTGTATTCGAAGTTGGGCAACTACTATTTGGATAACAATTATCTATTGCTGTATTATTTCCATTCCAAGCACAGTCGTGGGTATACTGGAACCTAAATTATGGCCTATTTCGTGCGTACAAATGTACACACTCCAACTAAAAATCGGGACATTTGAAAATGTACTATAAATACTGGCAAAAGAAGTGTGATATTTCTGTTCCGGATGGCATAATACATCAATATAAGCCAATCCCCCGGAAGTTCTATTTGATATGAGCTGAGCTAAGTCCCCATTAAATTCTATCTTCGTATTATTAAATTGTGCCAGCATTTCCTCTTTTGTAGCCCCTGTATAAGGGCTCACTTCGTCCCAAATCAAAATCTCTGAAATTTCAAAATGGATGCCTTCTCTTTCATACAACAAAAAGACTTCACTATAGAGATCAGACATAAAATCCATGGTATTGATTAAAGTTCCTTTACTTAAAAAATATCATCGCAGTCTACCTCAATAAATAATCTAAGAGTTTTTACAACAGCATTATTTCTATTTTGTGTTCCTTGAACCAATTTATCTGTTTTTGCATGAGCACCCGGATTTGGAGCTTCCAGTATTCCGCAATCAAACCGCTTGATTTTTGGAACATTTTCTTCCTGCACAATGTACACTTCTTTGTCTTGCTCCATTTTTCAATTTATACACCTTTTGGTTATCAAAAATAGTAGCCTGTATTGCATTGTTATCCACTTTTAGTAAGATGGAGGTAATTTCAGATCTGTCCCTGTTTTATATCAATAAAATAGTCGGCCCGGCATCTTTAGGAAAGTTGGCTCCGGATTTCGATTTCAAGATGACTTCATCACTGTATATGGCATATGGTTTTAATGTATATTCCCGGTTTAAACCATTTGGAATGGGTATTTTTGATGAATAATTCCCTGGCATTTTTAATTTTTGTCAGGGATTGGCTTATTGTAAGTTTTAATTCTGAATAAGGCTTTTCATTTTTCTGAGCATCTGAATCATTAAAACTTTTAGTTTCCCTAGTGAAGGTGAATATATTTTTCGAAATATTTTGTCTGGAAACAGCGAGATTACCACTCACTACCTGCCCATTATCGACCACTATTTTTTTAACATCTATCATGTTAAATTTAGTGGTAAAATCAAATATTTGATTGTTAAAAGTTAGTTTATATACCGTATCTTTATTGATGCCATCAAAATTCTGACTGGAGTTATAATTACCGGAGTAAAATGAACCATTTACATTTAAAGTCGCATGATCCAGAATCAATCTTCCTTCATATCCTGAGAACACTTTGTTTGAATGACCAGTTGAAAGACCATCTGAGCTTCCACCTAAAGTCAACACACTATTGGGGTGCAAGATAAGACTACTTTTTTTGTACATGTTTATATCGGCAGTTTGAACGGTATCATACGTATATAGTTCATGCCAGATGTGAATCGGATCCATCTCCACCATATTTGGCGGAGGAGTGCCACATAGCCAGGTAGTCCCTACGCCCCAATCGCCATTTTTGATTGTATGATATCCTTCGGCCGGGGTGATAACTATGGGCAAATGAGATTTTACAGCAGGTACATAGTCCTTGCCATCTATGGTAATGTTTGTGCATTTTACTTTGATGACATTCCCGGGCTGCGCATCACATTTTAAAGCAACGACAACAAAAAAAATATCTGTTGCTTTCTGCTTGGAGTGGTTGTATTAGATGGGCAAGTTGAATAACTATTACATTCCTGATTGCCGTAAAAAGTGAGTTCACTCAACGGATTTTTAATGCTTTCGCCAAATTGTTTGGATTCTACAGGTGGTGCATTAAAAGACACCGGGTAGTCTATCGGCCTATAAAAAGAAAAATCGAAAAATTGATCCAGCATAGGGCTAGCGTATATGCCAACTGAATATATGTCATTTAAATTTGTAGTTCCTGCCAGTGAAATCTTAATTTTGGAAATGTTAATGGGGGAAAATTTACCACTAAGCTTTATTTTTATTTTAGCCACCGGATTATGTAATGAGCCTGCTGCTGCTTCCTGACTATATTCGACATTGTAGGAACCGGGAATCATCTTTTCATAATTCGAAGTTTTCGATGGAGTGTAAGTTGGTGATCGAATTTTCCCGGTAAAATACAAAGATCAAAATTCCCCTGAATATCTGAAGAATCACTGGAAGAAATTTCAAGCATATATTCCTTGAACGGATCTATTCCATACATAGAAAGCACTTCAGGCTGAAAGTCAAGATGGGTTGCATCACTCTCCCCATAAATAGATTGCAATGTATTTTTTTACGCAAAGTATATTAAACGCTGCCTGACTTTCAGGTACTTTTTCAAACAATCTTATTTTAGGATCAAAACCAGCTGTCGTAGGTGTTACCGTGATCAGCATGCCTATTTGTGGATCAATTATTTTATACCACACATTCGGCTTTGTGGTGCCCGGCTCTGCATTTTGTAAAGTGGCATTGATTGTTGTGCCTGATGTTTTATAGAAGCAGCGGTGCAGTTTGTTTGTTTCTATTTCTTCATAGTTTGAACAATCATCATTTGCGGGCGGGCTGGAAATACAAATATTAAACGTGCCCCTGCTAAGGAGTGCATCATAAATATTATTGGCTTCGACCCTTATATAATAGATATCACTCAAACTCAGTCCATTCAAATTTATGACTGTGGCCGTTTGAGCAAGGCCGGTTACACATTCTATCGGAGTTTGCAGATCAGGAAACTTGTAGACGCTGAAATGTACAAAAGAACTATTGGAAAGCGGCGTGATGGTCACCTTATGAAATGCATGCATAGGAGTAAATTTATACCAGACATCTATTGAATTCTGTAAACATGGACCACTAATTAAAGAGGCGGTAGCCCCTTCTGTGCTACCGGTCATTGCATTTTCACAAGCATTGCCAGGAAGAATTAAGGTCGCGCCAGTTGTAAAGTCATTTTGCGCCCTGGATAGTACGCAAATATCGAAATTAAACTGATCATATATTATCTCACTATTGTGCACTCCGGATACTTGTATGTAATACGTAGAATCGGTATTGAAGTGTGCATATTCAAGAAAAGATTCAGTTGCATTTGATGTAAAAGCTACAGGCAAGCTGTCGCAGTGCGAAAAAATGGAAATATATTTATTACTAGTCCCATTTGTCACTTTGATGACATGAAAAGAATCCAGTGCTACAAATTTGAACCAGGATGCATTATCGATACCGCTTGATATATTTGTTGAGGTAAGTGGTGTTGTACATTGATCAGTAGTGCCGGCTGAGAGCAATAATGATTGACTACAAGCGTAGTTGACCTGAGGAGTCGTGACTGAAATGGCAAATTTTCCTTTCCCGCTGTTTTGAGCTTTACTGTAAATTTTGAAATAATAGGATTGACCAATTATAAGATTATTGGCAAAGTATTCCCTTTTATCCGTACAACCAAGGCTATTGCCCGTACATGAAGATCCATAATATTCGATAATGGGTTGGACAATGGGCCCCGGATGAATTGTATTCACCAGGATGAGCGCAAAGGTGTCCTGTGCCATAAATCTATACCAGAGATCGTCGTCTGAATAATAAAGTCCGCAGTTGTCATTTCCTGTAGCAGCAATACTATTATCGATTACGTAATCAGAGAAGCTTATTCCGTTTGTTTGAATTATTTCTGTAGCATTGACGCACTGGTCATTTTCACTTGGTTTCTTTACACATACTTCAGTGGGTGAAAAAGGCCCTGATCCGCTGTTGTCAAAAATTCTGAATCTTAAGGTGTCGCCCGGGTTAAGACCCTGTAAAGCTATGATCTCATTTCCGGAATTTGAATTATGTACACATATCACTTCCTCAGATTATTGCAATTGCCTTCAAAAACCTGCAGATTTCCATCTATATTACCGCTAAAAAAGTGCATCCACTATGAACTTTATCCGTAACCACAAATTTATACCAAAGGTCGCAAAAGGGACTACCGTTACAGCTCCCGGAATTGAGATTGGAAGGACTTGCTGCAGCAAGATTTCCTTCATATGGCACATTGCAGATTGGCATAATATTTTCTATCAGCGCTGCTGTATTGCAATTGTCATTTGGAGCTATGGGATATGCAGAAATACCAACATCAAACTGAATACGATTATTATTTTTTGAATAAACTCTGATGAAGTATGTGCTGTCAACTTCAAAATCAGTATAAAATTTTGACAGACTAAATTTGTGGTTTCTGACCCACAACGATACAATGAATAACATCGCCATTACATGAATATTTAAATATCTCTAAAACGAATGGCATACAATTGGTATCAGTCAAAATTTCTTCGTGATCACACGAAGAAAGATATACATTTATGGCATGGCTTCTGTGCGTAGCGGTAAATTTAAACCAGACATCGTCGTCCGGATTTCCCATGCAGCTTGTTGTACCGGAATTGGTTGCACCAATAGTAGATCCGGTTTCTGGAAGTTTGAAAATCGGGGAATTCATAAGGAATAAGATTTATAGCATTTATGCATGCATCATTGCCGGGAGGTAATGAAAATATATATGTTTTCCATGGTGATTTGGTAGCACATATTCCTCTCACGCTTAAATAATAATTTTGCCCGCCAAGAAGATTGTGAAAGACGGCTGAATTTTGATGTATTATTTGGATATTTTCATAAGGATAGATGGGTTCGGCTGCATTAAATACTATTTCGAGTGAGTCTGAAAAGTCAGATTCCCATTGTATAGTGACAGAATCTCCGGCCATCGCATGTGTGAAATTATATGGCGGGTCGCACACATATTCACCTATTTCAATATCGTCAATCCTATTATTTGAGGTAGAATTTATGGCAAAATATATGGTGTCATATGAACTGGCATGAAAAAATCTGTGGTATTGATGGAAGCCACCTTGATTATTTACCTGATCAAAAAACTGGAGTGAATCTACATTTAATTCGCGCCCCCTATATAATGTAAACGCCGCATCATTATGGTCAAAAGATATAAAATAATTTTTGTTTGGTTCTGTTCTGAAAGGCGGTAAAAATAAGAAATCGTCGTCATCAGGATAAGAAATCTCTGTGGCTATGCTATTCGGTTGAGACCCGATAAAAATTTCTTTGACAACCCATGTGTCTGTATATTTTGAACTATTAAATATAAAAAAACAAGACAAATCCTGATTTGCAATATAGCTATCAAAGTTTTCATGATATGGAAGGGATAAAGGAGACATGCTGTTTTACTTTTATGGTATTCCAGGCTGAGTGTACCATATTATTTAGTCTACTCCGGATGTGGAAGTAATAATACTGGCCGGGATTTAAATTGTACAGATCGCAAAATAAGGAGTCAGTTATGGTCCCGGTTGCCGGGAAATTCTGATTTGTGGTGATGGCATATTCATAGTTTCCATTCAGAATATCCGGTGGAACCATCCATCTAAAACCCAGTCTGGTAGTCTTAATTTTCGATTGAACAATTTCGGTGGGAGGAAACAAAACAGGTACCGTCCATTTCATAGTTAGCCCTGAAACAGGTGGTATAACTGTAGTAGACAAAGGGATAATATCATTAAATTGTGGGCCCGGGCTGGTGTTGTTCATATCATTTGACACATTCAGGATTCTATTGCTGACGTCAGCTGCATTAAAACCCCATAAGCCAATTTTGACCTCATCAAACCAATTATAATTGGTGAAGGCCATGTTCCCATATTTTATTTCAATGCTGTTGTCAGATTCATTCATCCTGATCTGAAAATTGATGGCTGTGGTATTGGGGTATCCGATACCATATAATCTGTAATTTTTCCACTGAACGACCAAAGTTCTGTTTGGGGCTTGACCAATCAGTTTGTGCATAAGTGAAGCACCAGCATTCATTCCGACTATATTGGCATTAAGCGAAGAAATGGTAGCTTTTGAGGTGTCATTTACGTCATAATAAACACTATTAAAAATGTCTATTTACGGCTTCTGTTCCTCTGGAAGACTGACCAAGGAACATATAACCACTTTTGACCACACCAAATCTGTCATATAAGACACCTCTGAATTTGAAATTAAAACCTATATTTAAAACCTGACCCTGTATTTAAATTTGTCGCTTCTGTGGTAGGTTCTGTCCAAATATAATTATTCGTATTGATACCACTGCCCAACACGAAGCCGTCATTTATTTCATTGACGTGCTTTACTGACTGTTCATATGGGTAATAATTTAATTGGCCAATCAGATTACTTGACCATAGAAATATAAAACATGTGTATAAAAATGTTTTCATTTATCGATGTCTTTTTTTAGTTGCATGATCAGTGCTTCCATTTCGTCAAATTTCTTCTCGTATTTTCTTTCCAGCGCTTCCATGGCGTGCTCCAGAGACATCATCTGATGCTGCTTTTTATCAATCATTACTTGTTGTTCCTGTACCGCCTTAATCAGCGGCACTATAAACTGAGCATAATTTGGTTTGTATCATCTTTGTCATTTTCCGGTTTTGAACCAGATTGGCATAACTGACCCCCAGGTCTCTGCATGCTTTTCGACTTCCTGCGCGAGCAAGCCCATTTCAGTCTGAGACTTCTTGTTTTCCAATTGGGTCGGCTCGAGATTGGTTTCTCCTACAAAACCGGAATAGGCGGCGTAATCAAAATTAAAGAGACTGGATTCAGCTTTTTGATGAAGGCAAGGCCGGGTATATTGCTTTTACATTGATTTTAAATCTTTTGTCAGATGTTGTGTTGTGGGCCGGTCCATCCCACACCGACTACATTGGCGTTGCCAAGTCTGATTCTGTTTGAACTGCCTACCACTGCTGCGTAGCCGATGGCTGTGGCATTTACAACGAATCCACCATTGTTTATGACATCTGCCCTACTTCCGATGGCCGTATTATAACTTCCACTGATATTGCTCACCATTGCCTGTGTACCTACAGCTGTATTTTCGTTACCCGTCGTATTATTCTGTAAGGCACGATCCCCTACAGCAGCATTAAAGAATCCGATTTCATTAAAATTCAAGGCACCTTGCCCAAATGCCACATTATACGAACCTACAGTATTGTGATTTAAAGCTACAAATCCCGCTGATGTATTTGCATGACCTTCTGTATTGCTGTATAAGGCCTCCTCACAAAACCAAATTGAAATATCCTGTAGTATTTTTGCTCATACTTAAGTATCCATAAGCACTATTATCATGACCTGTCGTATTTGCCTTCAAAGTTTCATATCCAAATCCGCAATTCCAACTTCCCGATTGATTTTTGGATAAGCCGGATTCTCCGATGACTGTATTAAAATTTCCTGTTATATTTTTATTTAATGTTTCATTTCCAATTGAAAGATTAGAATATGCTGTTTGACTGTTAGATTGTGCGTTTTGGCCTATAGCCAAATTGGAATATCCAAGGTCGTTTTTACTTAGGCTGTTATGCCCAATGGAAATATTTTCTGAACCTGTTATATTCCTTAGTAAAGCCT